>NZ_JBNDLF010000001.1:0-1660119 GCF_050435945.1 Variovorax sp. PvP013 | reverse complement strand
GTAGCGGCCGAACACCTGCCAGCTCACCGCGCAGATCACCGCGACGAGTCCGACGATGCCCAGCCACATGCAAAGCCGCGCGAGCGTGCGGCACAGGGTGGTGTACATGATGGTTGATCCTTGGGGAGGTATGACTCCCTCCCCTTGCGGGGGAGGGCGGGGGTGGGGGCCGGGGGCCGGTCCACCGCCAAAGCGGCGAGCTTCGCTGGCGCCGTCGGCCCCCATCCCCACCTTCCCCCGGTGGGGGAAGGAGCAAGACAGGACGACGCGGCGGCGCGCGGCCGGCTTACTTGGTTTCTTGGACGCGCTTGACCAGGTCCTTGAGCTTGTCGTCGGTGATGAACTTGTCGTACACCGGCTTCATCGCCGCCTGGAACGGCGCCTTGTCGATCTCGATGATCTCCGCGCCCCCGGCCTTCACGGTGGCCAGCGACTTCACCTCGCGCGCCTCCCACTGCTTGCGCATGTAGGGCACCGACTCCTTGGCCGCCTGGCGGATCCAGCCCTGCTCCTCGGCCGAGAGCTTGTCCCAGGCGCGCTTGGAGAACAAGAGCATCTCCGGGGCCATCGAGTGCTCGGTCTTGGTGTAGTACTTGGCCACCTCGAAGGCGCGCGCGCTCTCGTAGGTCGGGTAGTTGTTCTCCGCCGCGTCGATCAGCCCGGTCTTCAGGCCCGTGTAGACCTCCCCCATGGGCATGGGCGTGGCGTTCGCGCCCATGGCCTCGAGCATCGTCACCCACAGGTCCGACTGCTGCACCCGCACCTTCAGGCCCTTCATGTCGGCGAAGGTGCGCACGGGCTTCTTGGCCGTGAACATCGAGCGCGCGCCGCTGTCGTAGTAGGCCAGCCCGACGAAGCCCTGCTTCTCGCAGCTCTTGAGGATCTCCTCGCCGATCGGGCCGTCGAGCACCTTGTGCAGGTGGTCCACCGAGCGGAAGAGGAACGGCATCGTGGGCACCTGGGTCTCCGCGCAGATGTTGTTCATCGGCGCGATGTTCACACGCACCATCTGCAGCGCTCCGATCTTGGTCTGCTCGATGGTGTCCTTCTCCTGGCCGAGCGAGGAGTTGTTGAACACCTTGATCGTGTGCTTGCCCCCGGACAGCGCCTTGAGCCGCTCGCCCATGAACTTCACCGCCGTCACCGTCGGGTAGTCGTCCGGGTGGATGTCCGCCGAGCGGAACTCCGTGGCCTGCGCGCTCAGGCTGGCGAATGCGGTGAGAGCGGCGCAGGCACAGGCGGCCAGCGCGGTCAGGGTGCGTCGATGCGATTTCATTTGTCTTCCTCTGCGGGTGGTGGTTTGGTTGGATTTGTCCGGGAATCTTCAAAAGACGCAGGCCGGCTCGGGCAGGCCGGCGACGCCGGGGCGCAGCGCGAACACGCCGCCGGCGAGCGGCTGGTCCGACAGGTCGCCGCCCGGGCGGATGGAGGTGACGAACAGCGTGTCGAGCCGCTCGCCGCCGAAGGCGCACATCGCGGGCTTCTTCACCGGCACGGCGAGCGAGCGGTCGAGCCGGCCGTCGGGCGTGAAGCGATGCACCCGGCCGGCGTCGTTGCCGCAGATCCAGTAGCAGCCTTCGGCATCCACGGCCGCGCCGTCGGGTCGGCCCGGCAGCGACTTCATGTCGACGAACAGGCGCCGCCCGTGCGGCGTGCCGGTGTCGGTGTCGTAGTCGAAGGCCCAGATCGCCTGCACGTCGGGGTGCGAGTCGGACAGGTACATCGTGGCGCCGTCGGGACTGAAGGCGAGGCCGTTGGGCACGACGAGCGCGTCGAGCTCCAGCCGCAGCGCGGCCTCGGCGTTGACGTCGGCCTGGTAGCGGTAGACGCGGCCGACGTCGCGGCCGGCGGCCATGTCCATGAGCATCGTGCCGGCGCGGAAGCGGCCCTGGCGGTCGCAGCGGCCGTCGTTGAAGCGCATGCCCGGCGCGGCGTGCGCGGCGCTCGCCAGCAGCGTGCTGCCCAGCGTGCCGTCGTCGCGCGCGGCGATGGCGAACAGGCCGCTCTCCATGCCGGCGATCCACTGGCCCGGCCGGCCCGCGCGCGGAGCGATGCAGGCCAGCATCTCGTCGCCGGTCCAGGTGGCGTGGGCGCCGGTCGCGGGATCGAGCCGGTGCAGCCGCCGCGCCGGGATGTCGACCCAGTAGAGCGCCCGTTCGTCGGCCCGCCAGACCGGGCTCTCGCCGGTGGCGCAGCGCGCGTCGAGGACGAGCTCGGCGTCCGAGCCGGAACCGGTCGGCATGACGTGCGCCATGGTCAGAACGGACCCTGGGCCGTGAACGCGCCGCCCTGGTAGAGGGCGTTGGGGTCGTCCGCCGCCACCGGCGGCTGGGCCTCGACCTTGGCGCGGAAGGGCTCCGAGCTGTCCCGGGCGACGAAGCCCAGGTGCGCCGCCTTCGCGTTGTCCCACCAGACGTCGCGGTTGGCCGACATGCCGTAGACCACCGTGTGTCCCACGTCCGGCGTGAACAGGGCGCGCTCGATCAGTGCGGTCAGGTCGTCGTAGCTCAGCCAGGTGCTCATCATCCGGCGGTTGAGCGGCTCCGGGAACGAGGAGCCGATGCGGATGCTGACGGTCTCGATGCCGTAGCGGTCGAAGTAGAACTGGGCCATGTCCTCGCCGAAGGACTTCGACAGGCCGTAGTAGCCGTCGGGCCGGCGCCGGGCATCGGCGTCGATGGTCTGGTCCTGCCGGTAGAAACCGATGGCGTGGTTGGAACTGGCGAACACCACGCGCTTGACGCCGTGGCGGCGCGCCGCCTCGTAGACGTTGAACACGCCACGGATGTTGGCCTCGATGATCTCCTCGAACGGCCGCTCCACCGAGATGCCGCCGAGGTGGACGATGGCGTCGCAGCCCGCGACCAGCGCGTCGACGGCCTGCTTGTCGGCGAGGTCGCAGGTCACGATCTCCTCGTGTGCATGCGCTCCCGGGGCCAGCGCCGCGATGTCCGACAGGCGCAGCGTCTGCGCGAAGGGCAGCAGCCGCTCGCGCAGCACCTTGCCGAGGCCGCCGGCGGCGCCGGTCAGCAGCAGGCGCGCGAAACGGTCGTGGCGCGGTGCGGGGGAGGCCTGGGAAGGTCCGGAAGGAGCGGGGGCGCCGGCATCGGTCATCTGCGTCGTCTCTTGTAAGTTATCGGTTGTCATACAACCTGTGCGCCGATTATCATGAGCCGATGGCGAGCGTGTCAACAGAACTTCCCAGCATGTCCGAGGCCTCCGCCGCGGACCCGGCGCCGGCCGTCCCGGCGGGTCCGCCGCCACCGCGCCCGCGGCCCCGTGGCCGCGGTCTGGCGCACAGCCTGGTCGACGATTTCAGCGTCCGCATCCGCGACGCCGTGCTGCGCCCGGGCGACAAGCTGCCCACCGAGTCGGAGATCATGCAGGCCTTCGGCGTCAGCCGGACGGTGGTGCGCGAGGCGCTGTCGAAGCTGCAGGCCGGCGGCCTGGTCGAGACGCGCCACGGCATCGGCACCTTCGTGCTGCACCCGCGCGCGGGCAGCGTGTTCCGGCTCGACGCCGGCGACATCGCGACCTCGGTCGACGTGCTGGCGGTGCTGGAACTGCGCATCAGCCTGGAGACCGAGGCCGCCGGCCTGGCCGCCGTGCGGCGCAGTCCCGAGCAGCTCCAGGCCCTGCGCGCGGCGCTCGACGAGTTCGAGCGCAACGTGACGCTCGGGCACGACACGGTCGAGGCCGACTTCCGCTTCCACCTGCAGATCGCGCAGGCGACCGGCAACCCGTACTTCGCCGACATCCTGTCGCACCTCGGCCGCACCATCATCCCGCGCACGCGCATCAAGGCGATCCGCGACCACGTGCGCGGCGGCGCCTACCTCAGCCGCGTCAACCGCGAGCACGAGGAGATCCACGCCGCCATCGCGCGCCGCGACGCCGAGTCGGCCCGCGCCGCCATGCGCATCCACCTGACCAACAGCCGGGAGCGCCTGCGGCTGTCCCAGCAGGCGGCGCGGACCGCCGACGCGGCCGATCCGGACGCCGCCGTCGCGCCCGACTGGAGCGACTGAGCCGTCGCGCCGCTCAGGGAAAGCCCTGTTGCGGAGCGAATTTCCTTCAGTCATACGATGACTGACCACTGCCGATGGGTGCTTCGCGCACCCCAGAACCTTCCAGGAGACCGACCATGACGCCTTCCCGCCGCCACTTCGGCGCCAGCTGCCTCGCCGCCGCGTGCCTCGCCGCGCCGTTCGCCACGTTGGCCCAACCCGCGCCCTGGCCCTCGAAGCCGCTGCGCATCGTCGTGCCCTACCCGCCGGGCGGCTCGTCCGACATCATCGCGCGCGCCATCTCGCAGCCATTGGCCGAGGCGCTCAAGACGACGGTGCTGGTGGAGAACAAGCCCGGCGCCAACGGCAACCTCGGCGCCGACTACGTCGCCAAGTCCGCGCCGGACGGCTACACGATCCTGCTGTGCGACGTCGGCGCGCTGGCGATCAGCCCGTCGGTCTACACCAAGCTGGCCTTCGACCCGTCGAAGGACCTGCGCGGCGTGACCATGCTGGCGTACTCGCCGCACCTGCTGGTGGTGCATCCGTCGGTCAAGGCGAACAACCTCAAGGAACTGGTCGCGCTGTCCAAGACCGCCGACCTGAACTTCGCCGTCACGGCCTCGGGCAGCGCGCCGCACCTCGCGGGCGTGGCGCTCGAGCGCGCCAGCGGCGCCAAGTGGACCTACGTGCCCTACAAGGGCGGCGTGCAGGCGATCCAGGACACCGTCTCCGGCCAGACCCAGGTGCTCATGAACGGCATGCTCGCCACGCTGCCGCAGGTGCAGGCCGGCCGGCTGAAGGTGCTGGGCGTCTCCAAACCGACCCGCATGCCGCTCATCGGCGACGTGCCCACGCTGGCCGAGCAGGGCGCCACCGGCTTCGAGTCCGGCACCTGGCAGGGCGTGGTGATGGCGCGCGGCACGCCCGACGCCATCGTCAACCGCCTTAACAAGGAGCTCGTCGCCGTCATCCGCTCGGCCGACATCCGCTCGCGCCTGGCCGGGCAGGGCGCCGAGGTCGTGACCATGACGCCGCAGGAGGAGGAGCAGTTCTTCAACAAGGAGCGCGCGCGCTGGGCGGCGGTCGTGAAGCAGGCCGACATCCGGCTCGACTGATCCGGGCCGCGGCACCGAAAGAAATCCGACAACGACAGGAGACGAAGACATGACCCGCAAGACCACCCTCATCGCCGCCGCCGCGCTGGCGATCGCCGCCGTGAGCGGCTGCGCCAACATGCCGCGCCCGCCGATGGCGGGACCGGCCATGGCCAGCGCCGACATGCCGGCCGCCACGATGGCCGTGACGGCGGCCGCCGAGCGCCTGCGCGTGGCGATGATCGACCCCACGCCCGCCGCGCTCGGCGCGCTGGTGGCCGACGACCTGAGCTACGGTCACTCCGGCGGCAAGGTCGACACCAAGGCCAGCTTCATCGCCGACCTGATGGACGGCAAGTCCGATTTCGTCACGCTGGTCGTCACCGACCAGACCGTGAAGGTGACGGGCGACACGGCCGTCGTGCGCCACACCCTGACGGCCGACACCAACGACGCCGGCAAGCCCGGCAAGGTGGCGATCAAGGTGCTCGGCGTCTGGCAGCGGCAGGCCGACGGCGCCTGGCGCCTGCTGGCGCGTCAGGCGGTGCGCCCGCCGGTCTGACGCCGGCGCCGGGCGGCGAGCCACGCGCCGCCCTCGAACAGCAGCTCGCTCGCGATCGCCAGCGCCGCGGCCGGCAGCGCGCCGGCCATCAGCAGCTGGCGGTCGTTGAGCGCCAGTCCCGTGACGATGCGCTCGCCGAAGCCGCCCGCGCCGATGAAGGCGGCGATGGTCGCCGTGCCGATGGCGATCGCCGTCGCCGTGCGCACGCCCGCCACCAGCGTCGGCAGGGCGATCGGCAGCAGCACGAAGCGCAGGTTCTGCCCACGCGTCAGGCCCAGGGCGGTGCCGGCCTGCCGCACGCCCGCGGGCACCTCGCCCAGGCCGGTGACGGTGTTGCGCATGATGGGCAGCAGCGCGTAGAGCGTGAGCGCGATCAGCGCCGGCCATGTGCCGATGGCGCCCAGCGCCGAGATCAGCACCGCCAGCAATGCGAGCGAGGGCACCGTCTGCAGCAGGCTGGCGACGCCCAGTGCCAGCGCCCGCCAGCGCGCGTGCGCGGACACCGCCACCGCCACCGGCACCCCGATCAGGATCGCCAGCCCGACGGCGACGGCCACCAGCAGCAGGTGCTCGCGCGCGAGCCGACCGAGGTCGGCGCCGAACAGCTTGGCCGCGAAGCCGCGTGGTGCTTCCGACACCGCGCCGCCGGCGAGGAAGTCGCGCGCGATGGTGTCGAAGGCCACGCCCTGCAGCTCGGCGCGCGCGTTCATGGCGATCATGGCGCGCTCGTCGATGCGGCCCTCGAGCGTGCGCAATGCGGCCCAGGCGGCCGGCTGGCGCGCGGGCAGGTCCAGCCGGTGCAGCAGCACGGCGTCGTAGCGCGGGAAGTAGGCCCGGTCGTCCCGCAGCACGCGCAGGCCCAGGTGGTCGATGCGCGCGTCGGTGGTGTAGATGTCGATGACGTCGATCTGCCCGGCGGCGATGGCGTCGTAGGCCAAGCCGTGGTCGATGCCGGTGGGCCGCTGGGCCAGGCCGTAGCGCGCGGCCAGGCCGCGCCAGCCGTCGGCGCGGCCGATGAACTCGTTGGACAGGCCCAGGCGCAGCGCCGGGTGCGCCGCGAGGTCGGACAGCGTGCGCACGCCCAGGCGGTCGGCATCGGCCGCGCGCATCGCCAGGGCGTAGCCGTCGTTGAAGCCCAGCGGCACCGCGACGGCCAGGCCCAGCGGCGCGAGCGCGGCGTTGAGCGCCTCGGGCGCGAGGGCCGACGCGTCCGTCGCGCCGCCCTTGAGGATCTCCAGCGCGATGGTGCCGGTGTACTCGGCGTAGACGTCGATGGCGCCCGAGCGCAGCGCCTCCTGGACGATGGCCGTGTTGCCCAGGCCCTGGCGCAGCACCGGCGGCACCGGCGCGCGCGCGGCGGCGGTCTGCGCCATCACCTCGGCCAGGATGTACGACTCGGTGAAACGCTTGGAGCCGATGCGCAGGGCGTCGGAGGCGGGGGCCGGGGTCTGCGCGAGGCACGACAGGCCGGACCCGATCAGCAGCCACGCCAGCACCCGGCGCGCGAACCGGCCCGCCGTCGATCGCCATGGGTCGCGAAAGGCGCCGGACACCGGGCGGGACGGGGAGGGCGACGGTGCGGACATCGCGGCAGTGTAGGGGCGGCACCGGGGGCGGCCGGCCGTTCACGTCGGCTTCCTACAGGCGGTCGTGCGCGAGGCCGATGCGCCGCGACGGGGCGGCGCCGCGACACTCGAAAGGCCGCCGCGCGGCGCCCGCGCGACGGCCACGGCCGGTCCGCACGATCGCCTGTTTCGAACCATCCACGACGAAAGACATCCCCGCCATGGCCTCCCACGATCCCGACCACGCCACCCTCGTCGACGTCCACGGCGCGCGTGAACTCCCCCTGGTGACGGTCGAGGGCTACAGCCTGCAGCTGCGCGACAAGGACGGCTTCATCGGCGACGGCGCCAGCCAGACGGCGTTCCGCGAACTGCTGCAGCAGGCACGCAAGGCGCGGCCGGAGGGAACCCCCGATCCGTTCGGCCGCAAGCACTCGCGCAACTTCACGAAGAAGGAGCTCGACGCCATCCTGGCCGACGACGAGCCCCCGGCGGCGGCGGCGATGCTGCACGGCGTGATCGAGACCTTCGCCGTCGAACTCGCGCACGTGACGCGGCAGTTCCTGCGCGAGCCGTCGTGGAAGGGCGTCGAGCGCGTGGTGATCGGCGGCGGCTTCCCGGAGAGCGACGTCGGCGAGCGGGCGATCCTGCAGGCCTCGGTGATCCTGCGGTCGCAGCGCATCCACGTGCCGCTCGGGCGCCTGTCGCACGAGGTCGACGACGGCGGGCTGATCGGCTGGGTGCACCTGGTGCCGCCGACGATGCTGCGCCATCACGACGCCATCCTGGCCGTCGACATCGGCGGCACCAACCTGCGCTGCGGCATCGTCAAGTTGCGCAGGAAGCGCGCCGAGGACCTCTCGAAGGCCAAGGTGCTGGAGCGCCAGAAGTGGCGCCACGCCGACGACAAGCCCACGCGCAGCGCGCTGGTCGAGCGGCTGGCGTCGATGCTGCAGGAACTCATCGACCACTGCGACGAGGAAGGCCTGAGCCTGGCGCCCTTCATCGGCATCGCCTGCCCGGGCCAGGTCCGCAAGGACGGCTCCATCGCGCGCGGCACGCAGAACCTGCCGGGCGACTGGGAGAGCGACACCTTCCACCTGCCCAGCGAGCTGCAGAAGAAGCTGCCGACCGTCGGCGGCATCCCGACCATGGTGCGCCTGCACAACGACGCCGTGGTGCAGGGCCTGAGCGAGCTGCCGCTGATGCGCGACGTCAAGCGCTGGGCCATCCTGACCATCGGCACCGGCCTGGGCAACGTGAGCTACGCCAACAAGCCCGAACCGCCCGAGGACCCGGAGGAGGAGGCGAGGAAGGCGCGCAAGGCGAGGAGGAAGCAGCGGGAGGCGAAGGAGAAGGCCGCCAGGAAGAAGGAGAAGGCGGAGAAGGAAAAGGCGGAGAAGAAGGCCGCGAAGGCGGGCAGGTCGTAGCGCGGCGGCGCCGACCGCCGACCCCGCCCCCGGGTCAGAGCTGGAAGGCGATCGTCAGCAGCAGCCCCTCGGCCAGATCGCGCACCACGCCCGGCCGGCGCGCGCGGTAGGGCTCGCCGGCCGAGGCGGTGGTCTCGATCCATTGCGCCAGCCAGTCGATGTCGCCGGCGCCGTAGAACACGACGGCGGCCTCGTGGTTGAGCAGCAGGCTGCGCAGGTCGAGGTTGATCGAGCCGCACAGCGCCAGCGTGTCGTCGACCACCACCGCCTTGGCGTGCGCCATGAAGGGCAGCAGGCGGAAGATCACCCCCGCCGCGGCCAAGTCGCGCATGGCGCGGGCGCGCACGAAATCCGCCAGCCGGTGGTTGGAGCGCCGCGGGATCGCCACGGTCACCTGCACCCCGCGCCGGGCCGCCAGGCGCAGGGCGTTGCGCAGGCCGTCGTCGGGCACGAAGTAGGGCGTGATGGCGAGCACCCGGTGCTCGGCGCGGAAGCAGGCGTCGATGAGCAGCGCGTTGGCGGTGTCCTCGGTCTGGTCGGGGCCGCTGGGCAGGAACTGCGCGAGCGGCAGCGGCGATCCGGCGCCGTCCTCGGGCGCGGCCGGCGGCACCGGGATCTCGCGCGGCGCGTCCTGCCGCACCGAGCGCCAGTCGTGGTCGAACTGCTGGGCCGCCGCGTGCGCGACGCCGCCGTCGAGGTCGAAGGACAGGTCGCGCCAGGGCTGCGGATGGGCGTCGTTGCCGGTGAAGTACTCGCCGGCCAGGTTGCGGCCGCCCGCCCAGAGCCGGGCGTCGTCGGCGATCAGCATCTTGCGGTGGTTGCGCAGGTTGCGCGGGCCGCTGCGCCGCAGGCTCAGCAGCGGGCGGAAGACGGCCACCTCGGCGCCGGCCGCGCGCAGGGCGTCGAGCCGCTGGCGCGGCAGCGTGAGCGCGCCGAAGCCGTCGAGCAGCAGCCGCACGCACACGCCCTCGCGCGCGCGCCGGGCCAGCCGCTCGACCGCCTCGGCGCCCAGCGCGTCGTCGCCGATGATGAAGGTGCATACGTCGATGCGCGCGCGCGCGCCGTCGATCACGCGCCAGAGCGCCTCGCGCGCGGCGGCGCCGTCGGCGTGGAAGCGCGTGCGGCAGGGCGAGGGCGCGGGCAGCCCGAAGCTCTCGATCAGCTCGGCCGCCCAGTGCGCGACCACGTGGGTGCGCGGCGGCCGCGGCAGGCCGACGGGCCGCAGCTTGCGCTGGCCGAACAGCAGGTAGCCGGGCAACGCGACGTAGGGCATCAGCACCAGTCCCATGACCCAGGCGATGGCCGTCGTCGGCGGGCGCTGTTCGCGGCGCGCCCGCGTCGTCACGACGTACACCAGCAGCGCGATCGAGACGACGAGGAAGTGCTGCGAGGGCGAGGGCAGCCAGGCGAGGAACAAGGGGGTCATCGGCCGCGAGGTTAACGCGCGCGCCGCAGGTCCTGCGCCCGGGCCGCCCGCCACGACCGCCTCAGATCGGCAGCGCGGTCGTCGTCTTGACGCGGTCGAGCACGAAGCTGGTCTTGCAGTCCTGCACGCTGGGGTGTCGGAGCAGCGTGTCCATCACGAAGCGGGAGTAGTGCGCCATGTCGGCCACGACCACGCGCAGCAGGTAGTCCATGTCGCCGGTGAGCGAGGCGCACTCGACCACCTCCGGCCAGGCCTGGACGGAGGCGCGGAAGGCGTCCATCGGGTTGCGCTTGTGGCTCTCGGTGTGCTTTTCCAGGCGCACGTTGATGTAGGCCATCAGCGGCAGGCCGACCCGCTCGGGCCGCAGCAGGGCGACGTAGCCCTGGATCACGTCGGCCTCCTCCAGTCGCTTGACGCGCCGCAGCGTGGCCGAGGCCGACAGGCTGACCTGCGCGGCCAGCTCGTCGTAGGTGGCGCGGCCGTGAACCTGCAGCGCGCGAAGCACGCGCAGATCGATGGCATCGAGTTCGACCGGAGCGTTCATGCCGTCGATTTTGCAGGAATCCTGCGTTCCTCGATCGTCGGTACCGCAAGTTGCAGGAATCGTGTGCCGAGAGCGCCTAGCATCCGAAGACATCCCCCACCCGATGAGCACACCACTTCTGGAGACGACGATGGCCGATCTGTTCGACAACCCCATGGGCCTGCAAGGCTTCGAATTCGTCGAGTTCGCCTCGCCGACGCCCGGCCTGCTGGAACCGGTCTTCGAGACCCTCGGCTTCACGCTCGTGGCCAGGCACCGTTCCAAGGACGTGGTGCTCTACCGCCAGGGCGACATCAACTTCATCATCAACCGCGAGCCCAAGAGCCCGGCGGCCTACTTCGCGGCCGAGCACGGCCCGTCGGCCTGCGGCCTGGCGTTCCGCGTCAAGGACGCCCACAAGGCCTACAACCGCGCCCTCGAACTCGGCGCCCAGCCGGTGGAGATCGCCACCGGCCCGATGGAACTGCGCCTGCCGGCCATCAAGGGCATCGGCGGCGCGCCGCTCTACCTGATCGACCGCTTCGAGGACGGCAAGTCGATCTACGACATCGACTTCGAGTTCGTCGAGGGCGTCGACCGCCATCCGCCCGGCCACGGCCTGAAGCTCATCGACCATCTGACGCACAACGTCTACCGCGGCCGCATGGCCTTCTGGGCCGACTTCTACGAGCGGCTGTTCAACTTCCGCGAGATCCGCTACTTCGACATCTCGGGCGAGTACACCGGCCTGACCTCCAAGGCCATGACGGCGCCGGACGGCCAGATCCGCATCCCGCTCAACGAAGAGGCCAAGAAGGGCGGCGGCCAGATCGAGGAGTTCCTCATGCAGTTCAACGGCGAGGGCATCCAGCACATCGCCCTGATCTGCGACGACCTCAAGGACACGGTCGACCGACTGGCCCTGGCCGGCGTGCAGACGGCCACCGCGCCCAACGACTACTACTACGAGATGCTCGACAGCCGGCTGCCGGGCCACGGCCAGAACGTGCCCGAGCTGCAGTCCCGGGGCATCCTGATGGACGGCACCACCGAGGGCGGCGAACCGCGCCTGCTGCTGCAGATCTTCTCCACACCGGCGCTGGGTCCGGTGTTCTTCGAGTTCATCGAGCGTCGCGGCGACTACCGCGAAGGCTTCGGCGAGGGCAACTTCAAGGCGCTGTTCGAATCGCTCGAACGCGACCAGATCCGCCGCGGCGTCCTCGAAGCCGACCCCGTCTGACCTCGCGTCGAAAGGAGTTCGTCATGGACACACCGGTGATCGATCGAGGCGAGGCGCCGGTGAAGCACGGCCTCGCGGCGGGTGACGCGGCCGCGCCGGAGCGGCCCGACTGGACCATTGACCAGGGCTGGGAGCGCTACACGCCGGCCGACCACGCGGTCTGGCAGACGCTGTTCGAGCGCCAGTCGACGCTGCTGCCGGGGCGCGCCTGCGAAGAGTTCGTCGCCGGCATGGCCCAGCTGCCGATGCGCGCCGACCGCATCCCGGATTTCGTCGAGCTCAGCGAAGTCCTCATGCGGCGCACCGGCTGGCAGGTGGTGGCCGTGCCGGGGCTGGTGCCCGACGAGGTGTTCTTCGAGCACCTGGCCAACCGGCGCTTCCCGGCCGGCAACTTCATCCGCGGCGCGCACCAGCTCGACTACCTGGAGGAGCCCGACGTCTTCCACGACGTCTTCGGCCACGTGCCGATGCTCATGGACCCGTCGATCGCCGACTACATCCAGGCCTACGGCGTCGGCGGCCTGCGGGCCAAGGAACTCGGCGTGCTCGACAAGTTGGCGCGCGCCTACTGGTACACGGTCGAGTTCGGCCTCGTGCGGCAGTCCGGCGGCCTGCGCATCTATGGCGCCGGCATCGCTTCCTCGTACACCGAGAGCGTCTTCGCCCTCGACGACCCCTCGCCCAACCGCATCGCCTTCGACCTCGAACGCGTCATGCGCACCAACTACCGCATCGACGACTTCCAGGAGAGCTACTTCGTCGTCGACAGCCTCGCCCAGCTGCTCGAACTCGCCCGCATCGACTTCGCGCCGCTGTACGAGCGCATCGCTCGCCAGAGTGACCACCAGCCCGGCGACGTGCTCCCCGAGGACCGCGTCGTCACCCGCGGCACCGGCCGCTACCACGCGGCCAAGCGCCACCCGATCAAGGCGCAAGCGCAGGCGTAGCAGGCATCAGCCCGGGGACACCGCGGAACCGGCTTCGCCGGGCCGCCGGTGTCGCCCCCGGAAGGGGGTTGGCGAAGCGACACGCAGTGCGCGAAGCCTGGGGGTGAGCTTCACCTCCCGATGTCCGGCCACCGCCGGTGCAGCCAGGACCAGGCCGCGAGACCGATGCCCAGCATCAGCGCCGACGTCAGCGCCAGCGCGATCGCCGAATGCATCACCAGCGGCGCGATGGCGCCGGCCACCAGGCCGTTGGCGGTCGAGCCGATCACGGCCTGCAGCGACGACGCCATGCCGCGCCGTTCCGGGTGCAGGTCGAGCACCAGCAGCGTGACGGCCGGCACCATCAGCGCCCAGCCGAAGGCGAAGATCGCCACCGGCGGCAGCGACCAGACCGGGTGCGCCGGAAAGACGAGGTGGATCGCGATGTTGACGAGCGACACGATCGCCATGATCAGGAAGCCGTGCCGGATCTGGCGCTTGGGCGGCACCCGGCCGGCCATGCGGCCGCTGATCCAGGCGCCGGCCATGATGCCGCCGATGGTCAGCAGGAAGAACCAGAAGAAGCGCGTGGGTGGCAGGCCCAGCAGATCGCCCAGGAACGCCGGCGCCGACAGCACGTAGAGGAACATGCCGTTGAAGGGCACGCCGCTCGCCAGCGCCAGCAGCAGGAAGCGGGGGTCCGAGCACAGCTCGCGATACCCGCGCAGCAGCGGGCGCGGGGCGAAGGGCTGGCGCTGGTCGACGTGCAGGGTCTCCGGCAGCAGCTTCCAGTTGGCCGCGAACAGCACCACGCCGACGGCCACCAGGAACCAGAACACCGCGTGCCAGCCCGCGTGCACGAACAGGAAGCCGCCGACGATCGGCGCGATCGCCGGCGCGACGCCGAAGTAGATCGTGACCTGGCTCATCACCTTCTGCGCCTCGGCCGGCGGGAACATGTCGCGGATCACCGCGCGAGAGACCACGATGCCGGCACCGGTCGACAGCCCCTGCATGGCCCGGAAGAACACCAGCTGGCCGATGGTCTGCGACAGCGCGCAGCCCAGCGACGCCAGCGTGAACACCGCCAGCCCCGCCAGCACCACCGGCCGGCGCCCGAAGCTGTCCGACAGGGCGCCGTGGAACAGGTTCATGAACGCGAAGCCGAACAGGTAGGCCGAGAGCGTCTGCTGCATCTCCACCGGCGTCGCCCCGATCGACGCCGCGATGCCCGAGAACGCCGGGATGTAGGTGTCGATCGAGAACGGCCCCAGCATGCCCAGCACCGCCAGCAGCACCGCCAACGCCCAGCGCGGCGCCTTCCAGAGGGTCTGGGCATCCGGATTCATGGGTCGTCTTCCTGTCTGTCTTTGGGTTGAATGGGGACTCAGCGTCGCCCAAAAGCAGCAAAGCGCCCGTAGGCGCTTTGCTGCATGTTCGTGGACACCGCGGAACCGGCTCCGCCGGGCCGCAGGTGTCGCCCCCTCGAAGGGGGGAGGCGCTGCTACGCGAAGCGAGCAAGCCTGGGGGTGGTCAAAGCGTATCGATGAAGGACCGCAGCTTGTCCGAACGGCTCGGGTGCTTGAGCTTGCGCAGCGCCTTGGCCTCGATCTGGCGGATGCGCTCGCGCGTCACGTCGAACTGCTTGCCCACTTCCTCCAGCGTGTGGTCGGTCGACATCTCGATGCCGAAGCGCATGCGCAACACCTTGGCCTCGCGCGGCGTGAGCGAGTCCAGGATGTCCTTGACCACGTCGCGCAGGCCGGCCTGCATCGCCGCCTCGATGGGCGCCGTGTTGCTGCTGTCCTCGATGAAGTCGCCCAGGTGCGAATCGTCGTCGTCGCCGATCGGCGTCTCCATGGAGATCGGCTCCTTGGCGATCTTCATGATCTTGCGGATCTTGTCTTCCGGGATCTCCATCTTCGCCGCCAGGATGCCGGCATCGGGCTCGAAGCCGAACTCCTGCAGATGCTGGCGCGAGATGCGGTTCATCTTGTTGATCGTCTCGATCATGTGGACCGGGATGCGGATGGTGCGTGCCTGGTCGGCGATCGAGCGGGTGATGGCCTGGCGGATCCACCACGTGGCGTAGGTCGAGAACTTGTAGCCGCGGCGGTATTCGAACTTGTCCACCGCCTTCATCAGGCCGATGTTGCCTTCCTGGATCAGGTCCAGGAACTGCAGGCCGCGGTTGGTGTACTTCTTGGCGATGGAGATCACCAGGCGCAGGTTGGCCTCGATCATCTCCTTCTTGGCATCGCGCGACGAGCGCTCGCCGTCGTTCATGCGCTTGTTGATGTCCTTGAGCTGGGTCAGCGGCACCACCACGCTCGACTGGATGTCGGCGAGCTTCTGCTGCAGTTCCTGCACCGGCGGGATGTTGCGCGCGAGCACCGTGCTCCACGGCTTGCCCGAGGCGGCCTGCTTCTCGACCCACTTCAGGTTGAGCAGGTTCGACGCGACGCGGTTGCCGTTCTTGTCGAAGCCGCTGAAGTCGCGGATGAAGTCCTCCTGCGGGAAGCCGCACTTGTCCACGATGATGCGGCGCAGCTCGCGCTCCTTCTTGCGCACGTCGTCGACCTGCGTGCGCACCAGGTCGCACAGCTTCTCGATGGTCTTGGCCGTGAAGCGGATGGTCATCAGCTCCTCGGACATGGCTTCCTGGGCCTTGAGGTACGCCGGCGTGCCGTAGCCTTCCTTCTCGTAGATCTGGTGGATCTTCTCGAACATGGAGGCGATGCGGTCGAAGCGCTCCAGCGCGTCGCGCTTGAGTTCCTCGAGCTTCTTGGTCAGCGCCTTGGAGCCGCCCTTGCCGTCGTCGTCGTCCTCCTCGTCGAACTCGTCGAAGTCCTCCTCGGCCACGTAGTCGTCGGCCTCGTTGGGGTTGGAGAAGCCGTCGACGATGGTCGAGATGACGACCTTGCCGTCACGGATGGTGCCGGCCATCTCCAGGATGGCGGCGATGGTCGCGGGCGAGGCGGAGATCGCCTCCATCATGGCCATCAGGCCGCCCTCGATGCGCTTGGCGATCTCGATCTCGCCCTCGCGCGTGAGCAGCTCGACCGTGCCCATCTCGCGCATGTACATGCGCACCGGGTCGGTCGTGCGTCCGAACTCGCTGTCGACGGTGGACAGGGCGGCCTCGGCCTCCTCTTCCGCTTCCTCGACGGTGGTCGCGGTGGGAGCGGTGTTGTTGAGCAGCAGCGTCTCGGCGTCGGGCGTCTGTTCGTAGACCGCCACGCCCAGGTCGTTGAGCATGGTGACCACGACTTCCATGGTCTCGGCGTCGACCAGCTTGTCGGGCAGGTGGTCGGAGATCTCGCCCTGGGTCAGGTAGCCGCGGGTCTTGCCCAGCGTGATCAGGGTCTTCAGGCGCGAGCGGCGCTTGGCCATGTCCTCTTCGGACAGCACGGTCTCGTCGAGACCGAATTCCTTCATCAGCGCGCGTTCCTTCGCCTTGCTGATCTTCATGCGCAGCGGCTTGACCTTCTCCTCGGTCGAGCCGGGCGTGCCGGTGGCGGCCGGCTCGTCGCCGACGAACTCGTCCTCGATGTCGGACAGGTCGACGTCGCTCGACGGCTCGGAGGCCGCCTTGGGCTTGCGGCCGCGCTTGGCGCCGGCGGCGGGCGCGGCGGCACCGGCGGCGGCGGTCGTGGCGGCCTTGGGCGGACGGCCGACCTTCTTGGCCGGCACGGCGGCGGTGGCGGTGTCGGAGGCGACGGTGGCGGCCTTGGCGGCGGCTTTCGGGAGATCGGCGGACGGGTTTTTGGTGGGCACGGTTTTCACTTGGGTTGTCGCATTCGCCTTCGTTGCGGAGGCACCCTTCACAGGTGCTGCCGCTGCGGCTGCTTTCAACGGTGGGGCCGCGGCGGTGGGCGGGACGACGGACGCGGCAGGCTTCTTTGGACTGGTCATAAAACCTCGTGCGAAAAGAATGGACGAGCGGAATCAGGCGTCACGCTCCCGACGCGGGAACGGACACGGAGAGCGAGGAAACACGAGCGAACGCGGGACGACGCGTTCCTCGGGCCATCGACGGCCAACGGCAAGATGTCGGGCGAACATTTGGGATGCAGTCCTTGCGGTGTATGAGCCCGTTTCCCTGTGGGAAGTGCATTGCGCATGGGGCCGGGTCCGGAGGTGCTGCTGTCGCTCTTGCCTGGTTTCGCGATCAGCGAAGCCACACATTATAGCGAGCTGCCCAATTTCAAGGCACCCGGAAGGTGCCGGCTACGCATCGTTACATCCCGCCGGTGGCGGGTTTCAGGCGCTGGCGCAGCTCGAGGCGGCGCTTCTCCAGCGCCCGGTAGCGCTCCAGGGCCGACGGGTCGGTCTCGGCCGCGGCGATGGCCTCGCTCTGGCGCGCCTTGAGCGCGTCGTCGAGCATGAAGTCCAGCACGTTGCGCAGCTCCCGCACCGCATCGGCGGCCGAGTCGGCCTCCGGGTCGCGGCCCGGATCGCTGTCGGGATGGCTCATGAGGCGCTCGGCCAGGCCTTCGAAGGACTGGCCGCGCAGGCCCTCGCGCAGGGCGGCCCAGGCCTGCACGCCGTGCTCGTGCAGCTGGCTGTCGAGCCAGCGGAACAGCAGGCCGTGCTCGCCGGGCAGCGCGCACAGCAGGTCGTGCAGCTCGTGCGGCAGGGCTTCCCACTCGGCCATGTTCGACAGCAGGCGGCGCGCCGCGACGTCGGGCCGGCTCGGCGGCAGGGTGCGGGTGCGCGACGGCGCTCGGGGCGGCGGCGCGCCCCGACCGCCGGACCGGCGCGGCGCGGCGCGGCGCTCGCCCGGCTCGTCCCAGCCGACGGGCTCGCGGTCGTCGCGGTCGTCGCGGAAGTCGTGGCCGTCGAACGCGTCCGGGCCGGGACCGTCGTCGCGTCGCGGGGCCGACCGGGACGACGCCGAACCCCGGCGCGACGCGGCGGCGGCGCCCCACAGTTCGGTCAGCTCCGCCGTGCCGAGCTGCACCGTCTCGGCGATCTCGCCGAGCAGCTGGCGCTTGAGCGCGCCGTCGGGCAGTGCGCTCCACAGGGGGCGGGCATGGCTCGTCATGCGGGCGCGGCCCTCGGCGCTGCCGAGGTCGCAGCCCTCGCGCGCCGCCTCCAGCATGAAGCGGCTCAGCGGCGTGGCCTCGGCGACGACGCCGGCGAAGGCCTCGGCGCCGAACTCGCGGATGTAGCTGTCGGGATCGTGCTCGGCCGGCAGGAACAGGAACTTGATGCTGCGCACGTCGCTGGCATAGGGCAGGGCGCCGTCGAGCGCCTTGCGCGCCGCGCGCCGGCCGGCGGCATCGCCGTCGAAGCTGAAGACCACCGAGTCGGTGAAGCGGAACAGTTTCTGCACGTGCTCGGGCGTGCAGGCGGTGCCCAGCGTGGCCACCGCGTTCGGGAAGCCCAGCTGCGCCAGCGCCACGACGTCCATGTAGCCCTCGGTGACGAGGGCGTAGCCGAGCTGGCGGAAGGCGGTGCGCGCCTCGTACAGGCCGTAGAGCTCGCGGCCCTTGCTGAAGACCGGCGTCTCGGGCGAGTTCAGGTACTTGGGTTTCTCGTCGCCCAGCACGCGGCCGCCGAAGCCGATGGTCTCGCCCTTGACGTTGCGGATAGGGAACATCACGCGGTCGCGGAAGCGGTCGTAGCGCTTGCCGTCCTCCTCCTCGCCGACGATCACCAGGCCGCTCTCGGCCAGCAGCGGGTCGTCGTAGCTGGGGAACACGCTCGCCAGGCTGCGCCAGCCCGCGGGCGCGTAGCCGATGCCGAACTGCTTGGCGACCTCGCCGGAGACGCCGCGGCCCTTGAGGTAGTCGATGGCGCCGGGGGACTGGCGCAGGTGCTTGCGGTAGGCGTCGCCGGCCTTCTCCAGCACGTCGGTCAGCGTGGCCTGTTTCTCGCGCTGGCCGGCGGCGCGGGCGCGCTCCTCGGGCGAGGCGTCGTCCTCGGGCACCTGCAGGCCGTACTGGCCGGCCAGGTCGTGCACCGCCTCGACGAAGCCCATGCCCGCGTGCTCCATCAGGAAGCCGATGGCGTTGCCGTGCGCGCCGCAGCCGAAGCAGTGATAGAACTGCTTGGTCGGACTGACCGAGAACGAGGGCGACTTCTCGCCGTGGAACGGGCACAGGCCCATGAAGTTGGCGCCGGCCTTGCGCAGCTGCACGTAGCGCCCGACGATCTCCACCACGTCCGCGCGCGCGATGAGTTCCTGGATGAATGCTTGGGGGATGGACATGTAGGCGCGGAGCGGCAAATCATACGCAAGCCACCGTGCCGACACGACCGGGCGGCATACTGGCGCGGCCCGACATTGTCCTCAACCGCCCACCTGCGCACCGCATGATCCGCAGATTCCTCCGCCTCGACGATCCGCTGTTGCGCCATCCGCTGCGATTCCTGTGGGAAGCGCTCAAGGGCTTCCGCGCCAACCAAGGGCTGCTGCTGGCCGGCGCGGTCGCCTACTACGCGCTGCTGTCGATGGTGCCGCTGCTCATCGTCAGCGTGATCGCGCTGTCCCATTTCATCGAGCAGCGCGAGCTGCTGGTCACCATCGGGCGCTACCTCGAGTGGCTGCTGCCGGGCCAGTCGCGCGCCATCATCGCCGAGCTGTCGAACTTCCTCGCGCATCGCGACGTGCTCGGCCCGGTGCTGCTGGTGACGATGATCTTCTTCAGCTCGCTGGCCTTCACGGTGCTGGAGAGCGCGATGTCGGTGATCTTCAAACACCGCAAGGCCGACCGGTCGAGGCACTTCCTGATCTCGGCGGTGATGCCCTACCTCTACATCCTGAGCCTGTGCGTCGGCCTGCTGCTGGTGACGCTGGTGTCGGGCGCGCTGCAGATCATCGGCCAGGAGCGCGTGGAACTGCTGGGCTACAGCTGGTCGATGTCGGGCGTGTCGGGCCTGTTGCTCTACCTGCTGGGCCTGGGCGGCGAGATCTTCCTGCTGACCTCGCTCTACATGGTGATGCCGGTGGGGCGCCTGTCGCTGCGCCACGCACTGGTCGGCGGCATCACCGCCACGCTGCTGTGGGAGGTCACGCGCCGGGTGCTGGTGTGGTACTTCTCGACGCTCTCGCAGGTCAACGTGGTCTACGGCTCGCTCACGACCGCGATCGTCGTGCTGCTGAGCCTGGAGATCGCCGCCACGCTGGTGCTCTTCGGCGCCCAGGTCATCGCCCAGTACGAACGCATGGACCGCCAGCAGCTCGCCGCCGCCCGACGGGGCACGGCGCCAGTCTGAGCCCGGGCCTGGCGGTCCCGGGCGGTGCTCCGCGCCTCAGCGCGGCGCCAGGCGGATCGCGCCGTCGAGGCGGATCACCTCGCCGTTGAGCATCTCGTTCTCGATGATGTGGCGGGCCAGCTTGGCGTAGTCCTCGGGCGTGCCCAGGCGCGACGGGAAGGGCACGCCCGCGGCCAGCGCGTCCTGCACCTCCTGGGGCATGCCGAAGAGCATCGGCGTGCCGAAGATGCCCGGCGCGATCGTCATGTTGCGGATGCCGCTGCGCGCCAGGTCGCGCGCGATGGGCAGGGTCATGCCCACGATGCCGCCCTTGGAGGCGCTGTACGCCGCCTGGCCGATCTGGCCGTCGTAGGCCGCCACCGAGGCGGTGGAGATCAGCACGCCGCGCTCGCCGGTCGACTCGGGCTCGTTCTTCGCCATCGCGTCGGCGGCCAGGCGGATCATGTTGAAGCTGCCGATCAGGTTGATCGTCACGGTCCGGGCGAAGGAGGCGAGGGCGTGCGGCCCGTTCTTGCCGACGACCTTCTCGGCCGGCGCGACGCCGGCGCAGTTGACGAGACCGACCAGCTTGCCGCGCTGCTGCGCCGCCGCCACGGCGGCCTGGCCGTCGGCTTCCTGGGTCACGTCGCACTTCACGAAGACGCCGCCGATCTCGCGCGCCACGGCCTCGCCCTTGTCGGCCTGCATGTCGGCGATCACCACCGTCGCGCCGTTCGCGGCCAACATGCGCGCCGTGCCTTCGCCGAGGCCCGAGGCGCCGCCGGTGACGAGAAATACCTTGCCGTCGATCTGCATCTGTCTGTCTCCTGATAGGTGGTTCGAAGGGCGATTATCGAAGCGCATCCCATGAGGCCGCCGGAAAAGCCGGATCCAGAACGACGAAGGCCCCGACCGAAGTCGGGGCCCGTGGCGCGTCCCGAAGGACGTGCGGCTCGCGATCAGCGGCGGGACGGACCCGCCACCGTCGTTCAGCGCTTGCGCGAAGCGGTCTGCGTGGTCGTCTTGGCGGCGTTGACGGCCGTGTTCTGGACGGCCTGGAAGTTGGCTTCGGCGACGTCGGACGCCTGCTTGACGGCCTTCTGCACCGATTCGAACGCGTTGTTGGCGGCGGCCACGGCGCTCTTCATCACGGCGACGGCGGTCTCCGAACCGGCGGGAGCGTTCTTGGCGGCGCTGTCGACCAGGCCGGCGAAGTTCTGCTGGGCTTCGGCGGCCTTCGATTCGAAGGCCTTGCCGAACTCGGCGCCCGTGCCCTGGGCGATGTCGTACAGGTGACGGCTGTAGGCAGCGGTCTTCTCGGCCAGGGGCTGGAACAGGCTGGCTTGCAGCGTCAGCAGTTCCTGGGCGTCCTTGACGCTGAGCATGGCTTGCGTGGTGCTCGCAGCTTCGCTCAGGGCAGCCTTGGACGCGGTGACGTTCAGCTCGACGAGCTTCTCGACGCCTTCGAAGGCCTTGGTGGTCAGGCCGAACAGCGTTTCGAGGTTGGCTTTTTGTGCGGCGAGGATTTGGTCAGCGGTCAGTGCCATGGTGGAACTCCAGAAGTTGATTGAGTGGATCGGCTTGCGCTGCTTCTACATCGTTATGTTGCGCTGCAGCATGGACGGAAGTATAGGCCGATGCAGGACTGCGGCAAGCGTTTCGGCCTACATCCAATGCTTTTAGAAAGGGCTTACTAAAACGTGGCACTTCGAAGGGTTCCACAAGCGAATGGCAGAATTTCCCCACATGACCACCTCCCGCATCCCCGCCAGCCAGCGCACCGAATTCCGCTCGTTCAAGCGCATTCCGACGCGCTGGGCCGACAACGATCTGTATGGTCACGTCAACAACGTCGTCTATTACACGTGGTTCGACACGGCGATCAATTCCCTCCTGATCGAGGAGGGCGTGCTCGACATCCAGCATGGTTCGACGGTGGGATTCGTGGTCGAGACGCATTGCAACTACATCGCACCGGTGTCCTATCCCCAGATCGTGGACATCGGCATCCGCGTGGGCCGCATCGGTACGTCCAGCGTGCGCTACGAATTGGCGGTGTTCCCGGAGGACGACGACCGGGCCTGCGCCCAGGGCCATTTCGTGCATGTCTACGTCGATCGCGCCACTCAGCGGCCGGTCCCGATCGCGGGCGACCTGGCGACGTTGCTGCAGCGGCTCGTCTGGCCATGAAAAACGGCGCCCGAGGGCGCCGTTTCGCTGCGATGCCGGAATGACCGGTCTTACATCTTCATCTTCTTGACGTCGGCCTTTCCCTTGGCTTCGTCGGCCTTGGCCTGCTTCACGCAGGCGTCCTTGGCGGCACCCGACTGGTCGTCGCACTTCTCCTTGGCGACCTCGTAGGCCATGCTGACCTTCTCTTCGGCGACCTTGCGGGCGTGCGAGGCGCTCGGCTTGTACTGGTTCTCCAGATCGGCCTTGGCGACCTTCTCGGTGCCCGATGCCTCCTTCTGGCAGACGTCCTTGGCGTTGTCCTTCATCGTGTCGCACTGGGCCTTGGCGACCTTGTAATCGGCTTCGATCTTTTCCTTGGCGACCTTGTACTCGTCCTTGGTCAGTGCGTTGGCACCACCGGCGACGAAGAAGGAGGACACGATGGCGAGGGCGAGGAGTTGTTTCTTCATGATGATTTCCTTGGTGCTTCTGTAATTTTTCGTTTGTCGAATCGTCGAATTGCCCGGATCCACCGCGACGGCGGCGGACGCGGTCCTCAGATCTTTTCCATCCACAGGGCGGCCGGCGTGCGGCCGTCGCGGCTTTCCCAGTCGGCCACCTGCGTCTCGGCTTCGTCGCGGCTGATGCCATGGCGCTCCTGGATGCGGCCGAGCAGCTGGTCGCGCTTGCCGGCGATGACGTCGAAGTCGTCGTCGGTCAGCTTGCCCCATTGCTCCTTGACCTTGCCCTTCAACTGCTTCCAGTTCCCTTCGAGGGTGTCCTTGTTCATTGCGCTTCTCCTTATGCGTTCATGCCGAACAAAACGTCTTGCGGGGAACGACGGGGTCTTTGGAAACCACCGACGTCCTCTTCAATGGCGTAATGGGAATGTAGAAGCACCGATATTCGGAACGTGGTAGGACTTCCGTCGAGCCGACCGTAGGCACAAGCCGACGGGGGTCGTGATAATCGGGCGCACGCCGCGCGGAGGGCCGAGACCGCCTCTTTTTCGCGGCCTAATGCAAGGACGACGAGACGTCCGCGATTCCTCCCCAGCCTGCGCACCGCACCATGATCATCCAGAGCCTGCTCGACACCGACCTCTACAAGTTCACGATGATGCAGGTCGTGCTGCACCACTTCCCCGGCGCACGCGTCGAGTACCGCTTCAAGTGCCGCAATCCCGGGGTCGACCTCGCGCGCTTCGCCGACGAGATCCGTGCCGAGGTGCGCCATCTCTGTTCGCTGCAGTTCACGGACACCGAACTCGCCTACCTGAGTTCGATGCGCTTCATCAAGAGCGACTTCGTCGATTTCCTCGGCCTGTTCCGGCTCAACGAGAAGTACATCCGCATCGTTCCGCAGCCATCGGGCGAACTGGAGATCGGCATCGAAGGGCCGTGGCTGCACACGATCCTGTTCGAGATCCCGGTGCTGGCGATCGTCAACGAGGTCTACTTCCGCAACACGCAGCCGAATCCCGATTTCGCCGAGGGCCGGCGCCGGCTGGAGACCAAGATCGGCCAGCTCCAGGCGGCCGGGCTGTCGGACCTGAAGATCGCCGACTACGGCACGCGCCGCCGCTTCGCCAAGGGCTGGCACGAGGAGGTGCTGCAGACGCTCACCGCGCGCCTGGGCGTGGTCGCGGCGCCGGCGCCGCCGCCGACCTCGGTGCCGGTGCAGATCCCGGTGCCCACGCCGGCGACCGGCCGCGCGGCGCAGCTCGCGGGCACGAGCAACGTGCTGTTCGCGATGAAGCTCGGCCTCATCCCGCTGGGCACCATGGCGCACGAGTACCTGCAGGCCTGCCAGGCGCTCGGCCCGCGCCTGCGCGACAGCCAGATCTTCGGTTTCGAGTCGTGGGCGCGCGAATACCGGGGCGACCTCGGCATCGCGCTGTCGGACGTCTACGGCATGACCGCCTTCCTGCGCGACTTCGACCTCTACTTCTGCAAGCTCTTCGACGGCGCGCGGCACGACAGCGGCGATCCGTTCCAGTGGGGCGAGCGCATGCTGGCGCACTACGTCGCCAACCGTGTCGACCCGCGCACCAAGACCCTGATCTTCAGCGACGGCCTGACAGTGCCGCGCACCATCGAGCTCTATCACCAGTTCCGCGGCCGCTGCCAGCTGGCGTTCGG
The DNA here is from genome assembly GCF_050435945.1 of Variovorax sp. PvP013. Taxonomy (NCBI): domain Bacteria; kingdom Pseudomonadati; phylum Pseudomonadota; class Betaproteobacteria; order Burkholderiales; family Comamonadaceae; genus Variovorax; species Variovorax sp. PvP013. Next base: position 1,635,827 of record NZ_JBNDLF010000001.1, on the reverse strand, counting down.
CATCGGCACCAACCTCACCAACGACCTCGGCTGCGAGCCGCTGCAGATCGTCATCAAGATGCTGCGCTGCAACGGCCAGCCGGTGGCCAAGCTCTCGGACACGCCCTCGAAGAACATGTGCGACGACGAGCGCTACCTCGGCTACCTGCGCCAGGTCTTCCAGATCGAGCAGCCGGCCTGATGGCAGGAGGACACGCGGCGGTGCTCGACGGCGGCGCGCTGTCGCCGCTGTGGGGCGTGCCCTTCGCCGGGCTGCTGCTGTCGATCGCGCTGGTGCCGCTGTTCGCGCCGGCCTTCTGGCACCGCCACGACGGCAAGGTCGCGCTGGCCTGGGCGCTGGCCTTCATGGTGCCGTTCACGGTCGTCTTCGGCGCGCCGATGGCGATCGGGCAGCTCGTCCACGCGGCCGTCGCCGAGTACGTCCCCTTCATCGTCCTGCTCACGGCGCTGTTCACGGTGGCCGGCGGCATCCACGTGAGCGGCAACCTGCGCGGTTCGCCGGGGCTCAACGTGGCGATCCTGGCCCTCGGCGCGGTGCTGGCGAGCGTGATGGGCACCACCGGCGCCTCGATGCTGCTGATCCGCCCGCTGATCCGCGCCAACGACGACCGCGTCCGCCAGGCCCACGTGGTGGTGTTCTTCATCTTCATCGTCTCCAACGTCGGCGGCGCGCTCACGCCCTTGGGCGACCCGCCGCTGTTCCTGGGTTTCCTCAAAGGCGTCGACTTCTTCTGGACCGCGCGCCATCTGCTGCCGGCGACCCTATGCCTCGTGGGCGCGCTGCTGGCGCTGTTCTGGGTCGTCGATCGGCGCCTCTTCGCGATCGATGGCGTGCGACCGGTCGACCCGACGCCCGACACGGTGGCGCCGGCCGTCGCCGCCGGCCGGTGGCCGATCGGCATCGACGGCGCGCACAACCTCTGGCTGCTGGCCGGCGTGATCGGTCTGGTGCTGATGAGCGGCACCTGGAAGTCGCCGGTCGCATTCGACGTCATGGGCACGCCGGTCGGCCTGCCGGGCCTGCTGCGCGACCTGGGCCTGGTCGCGCTGACGGTGCTGTCGCTGGTGCTGACGCCGCGCCGCGTGCATGCGGCCAACCGGTTCGGCTGGGCACCGATGGCCGAGGTGGCGACGCTGTTCGCCGGCATCTTCCTGACCATCGTGCCGGTCATCGCCATGCTCAAGGCCGGCGCGGCCGGACCGTTCGGCGCCGTGGTGTCGGCCGTCACGCGCGCCGACGGCCAGCCCGATCCGGCGATGTACTTCTGGGCCACGGGCCTGCTGAGTTCGTTCCTCGACAACGCGCCGACCTACCTGGTCTTCTTCAACACCGCCGGCGGCGACGCGGCCACGCTCATGACCACGCACGCCGCCACGCTGGCCGCGATCTCCGCCGGCGCCGTGTTCATGGGCGCCAACACCTACATCGGCAACGCGCCCAACCTCATGGTCAAGGCCATCGCCGAGAGCCGGGGCGTGCGCATGCCGGGCTTCTTCGGCTTCATGGCGTGGTCGGGCGTCTGCCTGATCCCGCTGTTCGTCCTCGTCACCTTCCTTTTCATCCGCTGAGCCGGTCGGCCGGCTCCTTCGTCAACCTGACCCTCCACCCACAGCCATGTCCAACGCAGCCACCCCCCAACGCCCCCGCATCCTCGTCACGCGCGCCGTGTTCCCCGAGGTCGTCGCCAGGCTCGAACGGCACTTCGACGTCGAGTCCAACCCCGACGACGCCGACTGGTCGCGCGACGACCTGATCGCCCGGCTGCAGGGCTGCCAGGGCGCCTTCACCACCGGCAGCGTGAAGATCGACGAGCCGCTGCTCGCGGCCTGCCCGGACCTGAGGATCTGCGCCAACATGGCCGTGGGCTACAACAACTTCGACGTCGACGCCATGGCGCGCCACGGCGTCACCGCCACCAATACGCCCGACGTGCTGACCGAGACCACCGCCGACTTCGGCTTCGCCCTGCTGATGGCGACCGCGCGCCGCCTCACCGAGAGCGAGCATTTCCTGCGCCGGGGCGAGTGGAAGAAGTGGAGCTACGACATGTTCGCCGGCTCCGACATCCACGGCGCGACGCTCGGCATCCTGGGCATGGGCCGCATCGGGCAGGGCATCGCGCGGCGCGGCGCGCTCGGCTTCGGCATGAAGGTGATCTATCACAACCGTTCGCGCCTGCCGGCGGAGGTCGAGGCCGAACTGGGCGCGCGCTACGTGGACAAGGACGAACTGCTGGCCCAGGCCGACCACCTGGTGCTGGTGCTGCCGTACTCGGCCTCGTCGCACCACGCCATCGGCGCGGCCGAGCTGGCGCGCATGAAGCCGACCGCGACGCTGGTCAACCTCGCGCGCGGCGGCATCGTCGACGACGCGGCATTGGCCGAGGCCCTGCGCGCGCGCACCATCTCGGCCGCCGGGCTGGACGTGTTCGAGGGCGAGCCCTCGGTGCATCCGGCCTTGCTCACGGTGCCCAACGTCGTGCTGACGCCGCACATCGCCAGCGCCTCGATCCCCACGCGCCGCGCGATGGCCGATCTGGCGGCCGACAACCTGATCTCCTTCCTCGAAGGTCGGGGCGCGCTCACGCCCGTGCAGCCGACCCCGGCGCCCGCGGGCACGGGCGCGGCACGCTGACGTGGAGGCGTCCACCGCCGCCACCGCCGCCGCCGGGTCCGGCATCGGCCTCTGGCTGCTCGCCGGCCTCGCGCTCCTGAACCTGGGCGTGCTGGTCGCGCTGTTCCTGCGCCGGCCGCCCAAGCCCGTGCCGCCGGACGACGCGCTGTCCGACCAGGTGGTCGACGCGCTGGCTGCCTCCAGCGAGCGCACCGAGCGCTCGCTGCGCCACGAGATCGCCGAGTCGGCGCGCGGCACGCGGCAGGAACTCGGCCACCACCTCGCGAGCTTCCAGGCCGCGCTGGTGCAGCAGGGCGCCGAATCCACCCGCACGCAGAACGCGCAGATCGACGCCTTCGCGCAGCAGCTCGCGCTGATGCAGAAGTCGCTGGCCGACACGCTGCACACGCAGCTCCAGGGCCTGTCGGAGTCGAACGCGCGGCGTCTGGCGGAGGTGCGCTCGACCATGGAGACCCAGCTCGCGCAGCTGCAGCAGACCAATTCCGCCAAGCTCGACGAGATGCGCCGCACCGTCGACGAGAAGCTCCAGAGCACGCTGGAGGCGCGCATCGGCGAGAGCTTCCGGCAGGTGGCCGACCGCCTCGACCAGGTCCACAAGGGCCTGGGCGAGATGCAGAGCCTGGCCGTCGGCGTGGGCAGCCTGCAGCGCGTGCTGACCAACGTGAAGACGCGCGGCATCTTCGGCGAGGTGCAGCTGGAAGCCCTGCTCGAGCAGGTGCTCACGACCGAGCAGTACGCGCGCCAGGTCGAGACACGCCCGCGCAGCGGCCAGCGCGTCGACTTCGCGGTGCGCTTCCCCGGCCGCAGCGCCGACGGCGCGCCGGTGTGGCTGCCCATCGACGCCAAGTTCCCGCGCGACGACTACGAACGCCTGATCGAGGCCCACGAGCGCGCCGACGCGGTGGCGGTCGAGCTGGCCGGCAAGGCGCTGGAGGCGCGCATCCGCGCCGAGGCCAGGTCCATCGCCGACAACTACCTCTGCGCGCCGCACACCACCGACTTCGCGATCCTGTTCCTGCCGGTGGAGAGCCTCTACGCCGAGGTGCTGCGCCGCCCCGGCCTGATGGACGCCGTGCAGCGCCAGCACCGCGTGACGTTGGCCGGCCCGACCACGCTGCTGGCCATGCTCAACAGCCTGCACATGGGCTTCCGCACATTGGCGCTGGAGCAGCAGGCCTCGGAGGTCTGGAAGACGCTGGGCGCGGTCAAGACCGAGTTCGAGCGCTTCGGCGACTGGGTGGCGCGCATCAAGGAGCAGGTCGCCAAGGCCTCGGACACGCTGGACAAGGCCGACATGCGCGCGCGCCAGATGCGCCGCGTGCTCAAGGGCGTCGAGGCGCTGCCCGAGCTGCAGTCGCAGGCCCTGCTGCCAGTGGGCGAGGGCGACGCCGATGCCGACGAGCGCGAGGGCGCGCGCGCGCCGTGACGCCCGAGCTGCTCCGGCTGATCGCCGCGCAGGTCTGCCTGCACGCCGCCATGACCGGCACGCGCCTGGCCGCGCCGTTGCTGGCGCTGCAGCAGGGCCACAGCGCGGCGGCGGTGGGCGTGCTGCTGGCGCTGTTCGCGCTGACGCAGGTGTTCCTGGCGCTGCCGGCCGGCCGCTATGCCGACCGCCACGGGCTGCGGCGGCCGCTGGCCATCGCGGTGACGTCGGCCGTGCTGGGCGCCGCGCTGGCGGCGGCGTTGCCGGTCTTTCCGGTGCTGTGCCTGGCGGCGCTGCTGACCGGCGGGGCCACCGGCATCGCCGTGATCGCGTTGCAGCGCCACGTCGGGCGGGTGGCGCAGAACCCGACGCAGCTGCGCCAAGTCTTCAGCTGGCTGGCGATCTCGCCGGCGGCGGCCAACTTCGTCGGGCCGTTCGCCGCCGGCCTGCTGATCGACCACGCGGGCCGCGCGCCGGCGGACCTGCCGGGTTTCCGCATCGCCTTCGGCGTGCTGGCGCTGCTGCCGCTGGCCTGCTGGCTGCTCGCGCGCGGTACGCGCGAGCGTCCGAGCCCGCGCCCGCCGCCGGGCTCGCCCAAGCCGCGCGCGCTCGACCTGCTGGGCCAACCGATGTTCCGCCGCCTGCTGTTCGTCAACTGGCTGCAGTCGGCCGCCTGGGACGTGCACACCTTCGTGCTGCCGATCCTCGGCCACGAGCGCGGCCTGAGCGCCTCGGTCATCGGCGCGCTGCTGGGCGCCTTCGCCATCGCCGCGGCCGGCATCCGCGTGGTGCTGCCGCTGGTGGCCTCGCGACTGAGCGAGCGGCAGGTGATCACGGCGTCCAACGTGGTGACGGCGGTGGTGTTCGCGGTCTATCCGCTGACGGGGTCGGCGCTCGGCATGGGGGTGTGCTCGGTGGTGCTGGGCATCGCGCTGGGCGCCGTGCAGCCGATGGTGATGAGCATGCTGCACCAGATCACGCCCCACGCGCGCCACGGCGAGGCGCTGGGGCTGCGCGTGCTCACGCTCAACGCGTCGAGCGTGGCCATGCCGATGCTCTTCGGCGCGGCCGGCGCACTCATCGGCGTGGCCGGGGTGTTCTGGGTCGTGGGCGGCGTGGTGGCGCTGGGCACGCGCGCGGTCGGCGGATTACGGGTGCCGCCGCCATCGGCGACCCCCGAGGCGGACTCCCGGACTCAGAGCTTGTAGAAGCGCTTGATCGCGTCCCAGGCATCGGCCGGCGCGTCGACGTACTCGAACAGCTTCACGTCCTCGGGCGAGATCACGCCTTCCTCGGCCAGGAAGTCGAAGTCGATCAGGCGCTTCCAGTAGTCCGAGCCGAACAGCACGATCGGCACCGGCTTGGCCTTGCGCGTCTGCACCAGCGTGACGACCTCGAACAGCTCGTCGAGCGTGCCGAAGCCGCCGGGAAAGGCCACCAGCGCCTTGGCCCGCATCATGAAATGCATCTTGCGGATGGCGAAGTAGTGGAACTTGAAGCTCAGCGCCGGCGTGACGTAGGGGTTGGGCTCCTCCTCCATCGGCAGCGCGATCGCCAGGCCGATGTTCAGGCCGCCGCCCTCGTGGGAGCCGCGGTTGGCCGCCTGCATGATGCCGGGGCCGCCGCCGGTGCAGATGAAGAGCTTGTCGGCGGCTTCCTTGTCGGCGCTGTACCGGGCGACGATCTTGCCGAAGGCGCGTGCCTCCTCGTAGTAGTGCGCGTTGTGCGCGAGCTTGCGCCAGCGCGCGGCGGCCTTGGCGTCGCCCGCGGCGTCGGCCTGGGCGATCAGCGCATCCGACTCTTCCTGGCTGCGGAAGCGCGCGCTGCCGAAGACCACCACCGTGTTCTGGATGCCGTGCTCGCGCATCTGCAGGTCGGGCTTCATCAGCTCGAGCTGCATGCGGATGCCGCGCGTCTCGCGGCGCAGCAGGAATTCGGGGTCGGCGAAGGCCAGGCGCGCGGGATCGTTGTCCAGCGGCAGTCCTTCGTTGGAATGGGCCTGGAGCGTGGCCCAGGCGTCGGCGAGGCGTTTGTCGTGAAGGTCGTGCGTCTTGTCGCTCATGCGGTGCTCCGTGTCGCCGCCGGTCGGGGCGGGTGCTGGGCCTGCGGGAAGGCCATGAAAAAAGGCTCCCGAGGGAGCCTTGTGGATGGTACGCAGAAGTTCAGACGCGCTTGCGGTATTCGCCCGTGCGGGTGTCGATTTCGATCTTGTCGCCCTGCGCCACGAACAGCGGCACGGGCACTTCGAAGCCGGTCGCGATCTTGGCCGGCTTGAGCACCTTGCCGGAGGTGTCGCCCTTGACGGCGGGTTCGGTCCAGGTGATCTCGCGCTCGACGCTGGTGGGCAGTTCGACCGAGATGGCCTTGCCTTCGTAGAACACCACCTCGACGGCCATGCCGTCTTCCAGGTAGTTCAGGGCGTCGCCCATGTTCTCGGCCTCGACCTCGTACTGGTTGTACTCGGTGTCCATGCAGACGTAGAGCGGGTCGGCGAAGTAGGAATAGGTGCACTCCTTCTTCTCCAGCACGATCTGGTCGATCTTGTCGTCGGCCTTGAAGACCACTTCGGTGTTGAAGTTGGCCACCAGGCTCTTCATCTTCATGCGCACGGTGGCGGAGTTGCGGCCGCCGCGGCTGTACTCGGTCTTGAGCACGACCATCGGGTCCTTGCCGTGCATGATGACGTTGCCGGCACGGATTTCTTGAGCGATTTTCATAGGTTGTCTGGCTGGTTGGCCGCGAGGCGCGGCAGGCCGGGGGCCATCGCGGCACCCGGAAGGCATCCGGGCCGAACAGCGGGCGGCACATGTTGGGGAACCCGGGATTTTAGCGGGTTTCGCGCCGACCGGCCCCTGCCGGTCGGCGTGCGCGCCCGGCGGCGGCGCTCCGCGCCCGGCCGGCGAGAGCTCGCGAGCCCCGCCGTGGATCACGCGTCGCGGGCCGTCGCGGTGAACCTCAGGAGTTGCGTGACGAGGTCGTCCTGCGCGGCCAGGCGCAGCCGCGCGGCCCGTGCCGCGGCCGCCCATTCGCCCCGCGTCGCCGCGTCGGGCCAGACGACGGACGCGTCCTCGACCCCGTTCCACGCCGCGTGGAAGCGGCGCAGCGCGGCCGGCGCGGCGACGGCGTCGAGCAGCGCCTCGAGCTTGACGTGATGGGCGTCGTCGTCCTGCGGATAGATCTGCCAGGCGAACGGCGCGCCGGCCCAGATCGCGCGCACCAGCGAATCCTCGCCGCGCACGAAGTTGAAGTCGCCGGCCCACAGCAGTTCGTCGAAGGCGGCCTGGGTCAGCAGGGGGAGGAAGGTGACGGCGAGCCGGCCCGCGACGACCTCCGTGGCCATGTCCGCCGTCGGCGCCGGACCCGGATCGGTCGTCGCCTGCGCGCCGACCTCCAGCCCCCCGCGCACCGGTGACGTGCCGACGCCCAGCGCGGGCAGCGCGGCGCGCACCGCCCGCGCGGCGCGTCCGGCGGTCACCAGCAACCGGATCGGTTCCGTGCCGCCGGCCCACGCCGCCAGCAAGGCCGGCAGCGCGCGGGGCTCGTAGCAGAACAGCGTCACCACCGACTCGCCCCGCCACGCGATGCCCTGCGCGGCCAGCCAGGCGGCGCGGTCGAAGGCACCGCGCCGCGCGGCCAGGTCGGGCTCGCGCAGCAGGCCGCCGGTCGCGGGCGTGAAGCCGGGATAGAAGAAGTGCTTCGTCAGCCCGGCGCCCGGTCCCCGGAAGACCGGCGAGGGCAGGGTGTGCAGCCGTTCGACGTAGGGCTCGGCCGAGAGGTATTCGAGGTTGATCCACGGCCGCGCGCGCCCCGAGGCCGCGATGTCCGCCGCGAAGCGCGCGACCCGTTCCGGCGCCGGATCGCAGCCGAAGGCCTCGACCAGCACGTCCGGCGCGCTCGCCGCCACGGCCGGGCGCACGGCGGCCGGGTCCGAGGCGTCGATCACCTCGACGCCCGGCTCGCCCCCGGGCGCCATCCAGGCGACCAGCGCCGGATCGTCGATCCAGAGCCGGACGGCCGCGCCGGCCCGGGCCAGTCCGCAGGCCAGGCGCCAGCAGACGCCGGCGTCGCCGTAGTTGTCGACGACCGTGCAGAACAGGTCCCAGTGCATGTGCTTGTGCGTGTGCATGGTTCGATTCTGGCTGCCGCCGATGGAAGAAGGCCCCCGCGGTCTCGATCGACGGCGGGGGCCTGCGGTGACGCCGGCGTGGCCGGGCGCGCGCGTCAGGGCGTGGACGTGTCGCCCAGCACGATGCCTTCGCGACGCGGATCGGCGCCGCCGGTCAGCACGGTGGTGCCGCCGACCTGCCGGCGGATGATCGTGCTGATGCCGCTGGACTGCGCGGCGACGGACACCGTGTGACCCAGGGCGCGCAGACCGGTGACCAGCGGATCGTCGTTGCCGTTGTTCGTCGCGTTGACGTTCGGATGCTCGCCGCCGACGTTGGTCGTCGCGCTGTTGGCGGCGCCGAAGTCGACCAGCGAGGTGGCCTGCTGGGCGTCCAGACCCCAGTCGAGCGCGCCGACCACCGTCTTCACGACGTACTGGATGATGGTGCCGCCGCCGGGCGAGCCGGTGGCCATCAGGAAGTCGCCGGGGCCGCTGCCGTTGAAGACCATCGTCGGCGCCATCGTGCTGCGCGGGCGCTTGCCCGGCGCGACGCGGTTGGCCACCGGCAGGCCGGCGCTGTCGACGGGCGAGGCGCTGAAGTCGGTCAGCTGGTTGTTGAGCATGATGCCGCGGCTCATGTGGTAGGACCCGAGCGTGGACTCGACCGTCGTCGTCATGGTCACGACGTTGCCGTCGCGGTCGACGATGCTCAGGTGCGTGGTGCCGCGCTCGACCGTGGTGTCGATGCCCTGCGGTACGGCGCCCAGGTTGCCCGCCTGCGCCACGCCCATGCTGCGGGTCGTGCTGACGAGGCTGGCGCGCGTGCGCATGTAGGCCTTGTTGAGCAGCGTGTCGGCGCTGCCGCCGGGCAGCGGCACGTAGTCGGTGTCGGCCACGTACTTGTCGCGGTCGGCATAGGCCAGGCGCTCGGCCTCGGCCACCAGATGGACGCCCTGCACGGTCGGCTTGCCGCCTTCGAGGTCGATGGCCGTGGGCGCGTTGCGCGCCATGTCGAAGTTCTCCAGGATGCCCAGCGACGACAGCACGCCGATGCCGCCGGACGACGGCGGCGACATGCTGCAGACGTAATAGGCGCGGTAGGTGGTGCAGACCGGCTCGCGGCGCACCGCCTTGTAGGCCCGCAGGTCGGCCAGCGTGGTCTTGCCGGGCGTGATGGCCGAGCCGTTGGCGCCGGTCGTGATCTGGATCTTGGCGACGATGTCGGCGGCGATCGGGCCGGTGTAGAGCGCGTCGGCGCCCTGGCTCGCGAGCGCGCGCAGCACCTCGGCATAGGCCGGGTTGGTCAGCGTGGTGCCCAGCGGCTTGGGATTGCCGGCGGCGTCGAGGAAGTAGGCGGCGGCTTCGGCGTCGTTCTTGAGGTTGGAGGCCGACGAGGCGATGGCCGCGGCCAGACGGCCGCCGATCCGGAAGCCGTTGGCCGCCAGATCGGTGCCCTGGCCGAACAGGGCGTTCCAGGGCAGGGCGCCATGGTCGCCGTGGGCCAGCTCGAGCATCCGCATCACGCCGGGCGTGCCGATGGAGCGGCCGCTCGCGCGCGCGCTGGGCACGGGCGGGTTCAGGTTGCCGGCGTCGTCGATGTAGCGCAGGTAGTTGGCCGTGGCGGCGGCCGGCGCGGTCTCGCGGCCGTCGTAGGCCTGCACCTTCTTCGTCCGCGCGTCGTAGTGCAGCATGAAGGCGCCGCCGGCCAGGCTGCTCGACTGCGGCTCGACCAGGCCCAGCACGGCCTGCACGGCGACGGCCGCGTCGACCGCGCTGCCGCCGGCCTTCAGGATGTCGCAGCCCGCCTTGGTGGCCAGCGGGTGGTTGGCGACGACCATGTAGCTCTTCGCGGTCACGAGCTTGTGGCCGACCACGTAGCCCGAGGCCGGCTCCGGCGCGGCCGGGTCGCCGGCGAGCCCGGAGCCGACCACCACGGGCGTGCTGCCGGTGGTGGTCAGGCAGCCGTTGTCAGCGACCGGCGCGACGGGGGCGTCGTCGGAGCTGCCGCCGCAGCCCGCAAGGGCCAGCGACAGCGACACGGTCAGGGCGAGGGCGGCGGGCTCGCGCCAGGTCGTCGGATGGTTTTTCATGGGCGGATGTCCGTGCATCGGAAGCGATGCGAAGTTGGAGAACGGCAGGGAGGCCGGGCAGGCGAATGCCCGGAGCGGTGCGTGCAGGAACCGCGCCAGCCGCAGGCGGCGACCCGGCCCGGACGCCACAATACCTGCATGTCCGACGTGCACTCCGATCAATTGCTCAGCGAAGTCGCGGCCCTGCCGCAGCTCCCGGGCGTCTACCGCTATTTCGACGCCGCCGGCGCCGTGCTCTACGTGGGCAAGGCGCGCAACCTCAAGCGGCGCGTGGCCAACTACTTCCAGAAGAACCACGGCGGCACGCGCATCGGCCACATGATCGGCAAGATCGCGCGCATGGAGACCACCGTGGTGCGCTCCGAGGCCGAGGCGCTGCTGCTGGAGAACAACCTCATCAAGAGCCTCAAGCCGCGCTACAACATCCTGTTTCGCGACGACAAGAGCTACCCCTACCTGAAGATCGCCTCGCACGCCTTCCCGCGCCTGGCCTACTACCGCGGCGCCACCGACCGCCGCCATCGCTACTTCGGTCCCTACCCGAGCGCCTGGGCGGTGAAGGAGTCGATCCAGCTGCTGCAGAAGGTCTTCAAGCTGCGCACCTGCGAGGACACCGTCTACGCCAACCGCACGCGGCCCTGCCTGCTCTACCAGATCAAGCGCTGCACCGCGCCGTGCGTCGGCCACGTCACGCCCGAGGCCTACGCGCAGGACGTCGCCAACGCCGAGGCCTTCCTGCTGGGCGACACGCAGGCCGTGCTGGGCCAGCTGGAGTCGCGCATGACGACGCACGCCGAGCGCCTGGAGTTCGAGCAGGCCGCCGAGCTGCGCAACCAGATGACGGCGCTGTCGCGCGTGCTGCACCAGCAGTCCATCGAGATCGCCTCCGACAAGGACGTCGACGTGCTGGCCGTGCAGGTGCAGGGCGGCCGCGCCTGCGTCAATCTGGCGATGGTGCGCGGCGGCCGGCACCTGGGCGACCGCGCCTACTTCCCGGTGCACGTCGAGGACGCCGCGCAGATGGACCACGACGAGCTCGAGGCCGAAGGCGCGGCGGCGCCGGCCTCGGTCGAGACCCGGGTGCTGGAGGCCTTCATCGCCCAGCACTACATCGACGTGCCGGTGCCCGGCATCCTGGTGCTGAGCGAGCCGGTCGGCCGCGAGCTGATCGAGGCGGTGGTGCAGCAGTCCGGCACCCGCGTCACGGCGGTGTTCCAGCCGCGCGAGCAGCGCCGCCTGTGGCTGGAGATGGCGCAGAAGAACGCCGGCCTGCAGCTCGCGCGGCTGCTGGCCGAGGAGGGCTCGCAGCAGTCGCGCACGCGCGCGCTGGTCGACGCGCTCGAACTCGCGCCGGACGACCTCGACAACTTCCGCGTCGAGTGCTTCGACATCTCGCACACCGCTGGCGAGGCGACGCAGGCCTCGTGCGTGGTGTTCGAGCACCACGCGATGCAGAACCGCGACTACCGCCGCTACAACATCGAGGGCATCACGCCGGGCGACGACTACGCCGCCATGCGCCAGGTGCTGCGCCGCCGTTACGCCAAGCTGGCCGAGGCGATGACCGCCGAGAGCGACGCCCCGCCGGCGGGCGACGCGGCCGGCGCGGGCAGCGACGCGCCCCCCGCCACCCGCGCGGCGCGCATGCCCGACCTGGTGCTGGTCGACGGCGGCAAGGGCCAGGTCTCGATGGCGCGCGAGGTGTTCGCCGAACTCGGCCTGCCGCTGTCGCTGATCGTCGGCGTCGAGAAGGGCGAGGGCCGCAAGGTCGGCCTGGAGGAGCTGGTCTTCGCCGACGGGCGCGAGAAGGTCTACCTCGGGCGCGATTCGGCGGCGCTGATGCTCGTCGCGCAGATCCGCGACGAGGCGCACCGCTTCGCCATCACCGGCATGCGCGCCAAGCGCGCCAAGGTGCGCGTGGGCGGCAGCCAGCTCGAGGACATCCCCGGCATCGGCCCGAAGCGTCGGGCGCGCCTGCTGCAGCGCTTCGGCGGCATCCGTGGCGTGGCGGCCGCCAGCGTGGAGGACATCGCCTCCGTCGAGGGCATCGCGTCGGAACTGGCCGAGGAGATCTACCGCGCACTGCATTGAGGCGCGGCGCCCCGGCCGGGTCGTCGGGCTCATGCACAATCGAGCGCATGTTCTGGACCCTTCCGACCATCATGACCTGGACGCGCATCGTCGCGATCCCCCTGATCGTCGGCGTCTTCTATCTGCCCTTTCCCGAGCCGATGCGCAACCTGACCGCCACGGTCATGTTCATCGTCTTCGCCGCCACCGACTGGCTCGACGGCTTCCTCGCGCGCAAGCTCAACCAGACGTCGGCCTTCGGCGCCTTCCTCGATCCGGTGGCGGACAAGTTCCTGGTGTGCGCCTCGCTGCTGGTGCTGGTGCATCTGCAGCGCACCGACGTCTTCGTCGCCCTCATCATCATCGGCCGCGAGATCGCGATCTCGGCGCTGCGCGAGTGGATGGCCCAGATCGGCGCGGGCAAGAGCGTGGCGGTGCACATGCTCGGCAAGGTCAAGACCGTGGTGCAGATGGTGGCGATCCCCTTCCTGCTCTACGAAGGCACGCTCTTCGGCGCGATCGACACCGGCCTCTGGGGCCGGTGGCTGATCTGGGTCTCGGCCGTGCTCACGGTCTGGTCGATGATCTATTACCTGCAGAAGGCCATTCCCGAGATCCGGGCCCGGACCCGCTGACTTCCGCGGCAGCCGCCGATGCGCGGGCCGAGGGTGCCGAAGCCCCTAGAATCGCCCCCTTCGCCAAGGGATAGAGCGGCAGGAGCCGTGTTGACACCCCGCAGCCCCCTGGTTGTAATCGTCGTCGCCGGTGGCGCGCCACCCGCGCATCGAAACCACCTTCCTCAGGCCGGATCGCCCGTCCACCACGACCGCGAACCTGCAGCCGACGACCATCGTCCACCTTTTCCAACGAGGCCCTCGTGAACAAGACCGAACTGATTGAGCACATCGCAAAGAACGCCGACATCTCGAAAGCCGCCGCCACCCGCGCACTGGAATCCACCATCGGCGCCGTTCGCACCACGCTCAAGAAAGGCGGCTCGGTGTCGCTGGTCGGTTTCGGAACGTTCGCAGTCGGAAAACGCGCCGCACGCACCGGCCGCAATCCACGCACCGGCGAGGCGATTAAGATCAAGGCCGCCAAGATTCCGAAGTTCCGGCCCGGCAAGGCCCTGAAGGACGCGTTGAACTGAGGCGCAGTTTCTCGGGGGTGCTTAGCTCAGTTGGTAGAGCGGCGCCTTTACACGGCGTAGGTCGGGGGTTCGAGCCCCTCAGCACCCACCACCCCGGCCAAGAAGGCGAACGCGACGTTCGCCTTTTTTGTTGGCTCCCGGCACCGTCACAGAGAGTGTTCAAGCATGTTTGAGTTCTTCCGCAAGTACAACAAGATCGTCATGGGATTCTTGTTCTTGTTGATCATCCCGTCGTTCGTGCTGTTCGGCGTCGACCGCTACGACGGCGACCAGAAGGGCGAGAAGGTGGCCCGCGTCGACGGCCACGACATCACGCGGCCCCAGTGGGACGCCCAGCACCGCAACGAGGTCGACCGCATCCGCCAGCAGATGACCAATGTCGACCCGGCGCTGCTCGACTCCGACGCCTCGCGCTACGCGACGCTCGAGCGCATGGTGCGCGACCGCGTGCTGGCCGCCGCCGCCGAGAAGGCGCACATGGCGGTGTCCGAGGAGCGGCTCGCGCGCCTGTTCGCCGAGGACACCGGCCTGGCCTCGTTCCGCACCGCCGACGGCAAGTTCGACCGCCAGCGCTTCATGCTCGCCACCGGCAGCACGCCCGAGCAGTACGAAGCCTCCGTGCGCGCGCAGCTGGCGACGCAGCAGGTCATGCTGGGCGTCTCGGGCACCGCGTTCGCGACGCCGGCGCAGGCGCGCCTGGCGCTCGACGCCTTCTACGATCGCCGCGAGATCCAGACCGTGCGCTTCGATCCGGCCGACTTCCGCACCAAGGTCAGCGTCGACGATGCCGCCCTCGAGACCTACTACAAGGCCCATGCCACGCAGTTCCAGGCGCCCGAACAGGCCAGCGTCGAGTACGTCGTGCTCGACATGGACGCGGTCAAGAAGAACATCGCGGTCAGCGATGCCGACCTGCGCAGCTACTACGAGCAGAACAAGGCCCGCTTCGGAACGCCCGAGGAACGCCGTGCCAGCCACATCCTGATCACCTCGCCGGCCGGCGCGCCGGCGGCCGAACGCGACAAGGCGCGCGCCCGCGCGACCGAACTCCTCGCCGAGGTCCACAAGGCGCCGGCGACCTTCGCCGCCGTCGCACGCAAGAACTCGCAGGACCCGGGCTCGGCGGAGAAGGGCGGCGACCTCGGCTTCGTCGCGCGCGGTGCCATGGTCAAGCCGTTCGAGGACGCCATGTTCGCCCTGAAGAAAGGCGACATCAGCGACGTCGTCGAGAGCGAGTTCGGCTTCCACGTCATCCAACTCGACGACATCAAGCCGAGCGTGGTGCAGCCCTTCGAGCAGGTGCGCGCCACCATCGAGAACGACATCCGCGGCCAGCAGGCAACGCAGGAGTTCGCCAAGGCGGCCGAGGCGCTGTCCGATGCCGTCTACCAGCAGCCCGACAGCCTGCAGCCCGCGGCGGACCGCCTCAAGCTCACCGTGCAGAAGGCGGCGAACGTCGCGCGCGTGCCGGCTGCCGGTGCCACCGGCGCCCTCGCCAACCGCAATTTCCTGACGGCGCTCTTCGCGCCCGAATCCCTGGAGCGCAAGCACAACACCGAGGCCGTCGAGATCGGATCCAGCCAGCTCGCCGTCGGCCGCGTCGTCCAGTATTCGCCCGCGCGCGTCGTGCCACTGGCCGAAGTGAAGGAGCAGGTGCGCAGCCAACTCGTCGCCGAGCGTGCGGCGGCCCTCGCCAAGGCCGAGGGCGAAGCCAAGCTCGCCGCCTGGAAGGCCGACGCGTCCGGCGCGCCGTTCGGTGCGGCGGTCACGGTCTCGCGGCTGGAGACCCAGTCCCAGTCGCCGGCGGTGATCGACGCCGCCCTGCGCACCGACGCTTCCAAGCTGCCGGCGCTCACCGGCGTCGACCTCGGCCAGCAGGGTTACGTCGTGCTGCGGACGGTGAAGTCGGTGCCACGCACCACACCCAGCGCCGAAACGGCCAAGCAGGAAACCGAGCAGGTCGCGCAGGCCATCTCGACAGCCGAGAACGCGGCCTACTACGACCTCCTCAAGCAGCGCTTCAAGGCGGAAATCCTGGTGCCCAAGCCCGCCGACGCCATGTAAATCGGTGACGGGGCGATTTTCGCGCTACAATCGCAGGCTCTAACGGTGGCTGTAGCTCAGCTGGTAGAGTCCCAGATTGTGATTCTGGTCGTCGTGGGTTCGAGTCCCATCAGCCACCCCAAGAACCCCATCCAAGCGGTTCAGTAAAGTTTCAAAACCATCCAAGCCCCTGAGTCATTCGAGACTCAGGGGCTTTTTTGCGTTTTCTGACGTTCGATGGGCGTGCGGGTCACGGAAACGCAGGCGAGGCCGGTGCCGTCACAAGAGCCTGCCGCCTCTTCAAAACCCGTCTTCGATGAGTTCTTCAGCATCACCTTGACGCTCTCGGCAACTTAAAGCCAGCCGAGCCAGACCGGGCCGACGAGCGCTCCGTCTGCGCCTCCATCCCTCCATCTTCGACCGCCGATCCGGCACGCCAGCCGCGGCGATGCGACTGGCAGCGCATTCATCGAATCGTCGGTTCAATCGCCCGAATTCCACCGGCCAGCGATGCCGTCGCCGACGCGATGCCTCGCGTTGCCGTCGACGTCATCGCTCGGACTTCAGGACACATCGGACGTGCCACATCGATGACTGATGCAACCGATACGCAAGTACTCGTCAGGAGTTGTGTCGTCGATCGCACGGAACCACGACGAACTTTCATTGAGTTCAAAACGCTGTATTCGTCTTGCTCGGGGGTTCCGATCTTTCAAAAGAAAGATTCGTTCAGATTAGTTGACATATTAATTTGGAAATTAAGAAGAATCCAATTGCGTTCGACGCAGGATTGCTGAAGCGTAAGAAGAAGTAATTAGAAATTATTCAACAATACAAAAAATCAAGTTTGAATAATTGTTTCAATTTGAGACGGAATGAAGGCGTGTTTTGTGATCATCGGTTCATCGCCACCGAGACCAAGGAACGCATGGCGCGGTCCGTAGAGATTTTGTGGATATGCAGAAAACACAGCTGCTTGATGGCCTCTGTGAATTCTTGGTGAAGTCATTCGAAGACCGCTTCCTCTCTTCATCCCGTGGAAGACATCTTCGACACGTTATCTCTGAGCCTTCGTGGCGAGAAGGACTCCCTGTGCAAGCAACCGTGATCGGCCCGGAATTCGACGCGTTGCTGAAGAAATGCCGGATCCGCGGTCCAGTTTCTCTCGAAGCGATTCAAGAAGATTCACCACGCCGGTCGTCGTGCGAGAGAGCGGTATCTAGACATTGAAAAACAAAAAAGAAGAGCGAAAAAGACCGTCGCCTTCGTTCGAGATGGCGGGTATTCGAACGCATCGACCGGAATTCAGGGAAATCTTTTGTCCATCTTTCAGAACACGCACATCAAATCTCAAGAGGATCATGAAATGAACAAGAAGTCGATTGTTTTGGCGATCTGCTTGTCGGTGGCCATGTCCGCCTTCGCGCAGTTCGCACCCGAGAAGGGGTCCGCCCGTGCTTCCGAGGCCGTGATTTCCAAGCCGGTCGTCGAAGTGAAGCTGGTGCAGAAGAAGGTCGTGAGCGGGGACAAAGGCGCGGAGCGTCTGGTCGATGCGGACAGCGCCAAGCCCAACGACGTCATCGAATACCAAGCCACCTACACGAACAACAGCCTGGCGACGATGAGCGCGTTCGCCGTCAACGACGCGACGCCGCAGTACACGACGTTCCAGTCGGCGGTGGCGGGCACGACGCCCGCGGCGCTGGGCAACTGCAAGAAGGCGACACCGCAGAACGTGGCGCCCGCCGCGCAGGTGGCGTGCTCGACCGTGCAGGCCACGGGTGGTTCGGGCTCGGTGCGCTGGATCTTCGACGGCGTGCTCGCCCCGAGCGCCACGGGCGACGTGCGCATGACGGTGGTGGTGGACTGATGCACAGGCAGACCCAGGTGAAAACCGGAAAGTCATGGTTCGAAGACATGCGGTGTCGGCTGCTTGCGTCGAGCCCCGCCTTCGCCGTCCTGCCAGAAGGTTCGAATGAACGCGATCAGGGCGAGATCGGGGACCGATTGCAGGACCTCTCGGCTCGCGATCGGGCGGTGCTCGCCGCGTGCATGCGCCGCAAAGGCTATGTGGACGATCTGGTCAACGCGTTCGCCAAGTTTTCTTCATTCCTGAGCATGGCACCCGGTACCACCGTGGTGGATGTCGGAGGCGGCCCTTTCACCGCCGGCTTGGCCCTCGCGAAGATGATCGGAGACGAAGCGAAATTTCGTTATTTCGGCATCGAGCAGACAGACGCGATGCGCGCGCTGGGTGCTGCGATTGCCCGGGAGGTGAAGGCGCTGAGTCATCTGGACCCCCGCACCGAAATCGATTTCCACGCATCGCTCGACGAGATGGATTTCGATCCGAAGCCGTCGGAGGAATTGATCGTTTTCGTTCTTCCCTATCTGCTTTCAGGCTCTCCGGTCGATGTGGGTGCGCTGGTCAAAGATATGGCGAAGGCCCGCAGAAGAATCGGCTGGGGAACCGCCGCGGTGCTCTATTCGAATTCCGAGAGGGTGGTTCCGAAGGCGATATTTTCGGAATTCAAGAACCGGATGGAAGACGTGGGGTTCCGCATGATCGTCAAGGACTCGGAGATCTCCTGTGAGTCCGAAGGCCTGCGGGAGACGCGCTACGCAATATTCCGTCAACTCTCCGTCGCGAACATCCCGGTCAGCAGGTCGTGAGGAAGGGCCTGTCGAACGGGGCGCGTTGGGCCGATCCGGCCTCATGGACAGGTGGCGTTGTCCTATAGGCCTTCCGTCTGTGGGGACACATGCTGACGTTCTTCCAATTTTCTCAAGGGGTAAGCAGCATGAACTTCATCATTTGGCTCGTGGTCGGTGGTCTCATCGGTTGGGTGGCGAGCAAGATCATGAACACCGACGCGCAACAGGGCATCTTCCTGAACATCGTGGTGGGCATCGTCGGTTCGATGCTCGGCGGCTGGCTCGTCGCGCCGCTGCTCGGTTCGGCGACCGTCAACCAGAACGACTTCAGCATCATGGGCCTGCTGTCCTCGCTGATCGGCGCGGTCATCCTGCTGGCGATCGTCAACTTCTTCCGTCGCGGCAAGGTGCGTTGAACGTCGGCTGAAACGGGTCGGTCGCATCGTTCGATGCGATCGGCCCGCCCAGCAAAAAGCCCCCAGGAACCGTCGCCGTCGTGGCGACATGTCCTGGGGGCTTTTTTCGTCTTGGTGCCCGAGGCCGGAATCGAACCGGCACGCCTTGCGGCGGGGGATTTTCTTACCACTTCGGCTTTCGCCGCCCCGGTGACGGGTTCGTGGTCTGGAGCACGCCTTCACCTTGGTCTTTCGACTTTAGGTGCCCGCCGTCTGCTCTCTACACCTTCCCCGGGCCTTTCGGTCCGAGGCTTGGCTCGGTATTAGCTCGGACTCGCGTCCAGGGCCTTCGCCGAGTTTGACGGGCTTCACCTCCCGGATTTCTCCAGGAGGGCTCAAATTTGGTCTGAGTCCCCTGCGTCTACCAATTTCACCACTCGGGCTGGAACGCAATCCTTCTGTTTCACCACGCTTCGATCGAACCCGATACGGATATCCGGCCGAGCGAAGCGCAGCCGAAAATTATGGCACAGTGCTCCGGCGCGAAGTTGAATTTCCCGTGCCGGCGCATCGCATTCACGACGCGCGGCCACTTCTCCCCGATTTTTCGAACGGACGACGAGATGAGCTACCCCACGATCGAAGACGCCATCGGCAAGACGCCGCTGGTGGCGCTGCAACGCATCGACGCCGAGGAGAGCGCCCGGCGCGGCAACGTGATCCTCGGCAAGCTGGAGGGCAACAACCCGGCCGGCTCGGTGAAGGACCGGCCGGCGCTGTCGATGATCCGGCGGGCGGAGGAGCGCGGCGAGATCCGACCGGGCGACACGCTCATTGAGGCCACGTCCGGCAACACCGGCATCGCGCTGGCGATGGCCGCGGCGATCAAGGGCTACCGGATGATCCTGATCATGCCGGAGGACCTGTCGATCGAGCGCGCCCAGACCATGAAGGCGTTCGGTGCCGAACTGATGCTCACGCCCAAGAGCGGCGGCATGGAGTACGCGCGCGACCTGGCCGACCAGATGGTGCGCCAGGGCAAGGGCCGCGTGCTCGACCAGTTCGCCAATCCGGACAACCCGCGCATCCACTACGAGACCACCGGTCCGGAGATCTGGAACGACACCCAGGGCCGCGTGACCCATTTCGTGAGCGCGATGGGCACCACCGGCACCATCACCGGCGTGTCGCGTTACCTGAAGGAGAAGAACCCGGCGGTGCGTATCATCGGCGCGCAGCCCGAGGACGGCTCGCGCATCCCGGGCATCCGCAAGTGGCCGCAGGAGTACATGCCGCGCATCTACGACCCGAGCCACGTCGACCAGCTTATCAACGTGAGCCAGGACGACGCCGAGGAGATGTGCCGCCGGCTGGCGCGCGAGGAGGGCGTCTTCGGCGGCATCTCGGCGGCCGGCGCCCTGTGGGCGGCGCTGCAGATCTCGCGCACGGTGGAGAACGCCACCATCGTGTTCATCGTCTGCGACCGGGGCGACCGGTACCTGTCGACCGGCGTGTTCCCCGCCTGAGCCGCCGCGCCATGCAAGCCCCCAAGTTCTGCCCGGCCTGCGCCACCCCGCTCGAATGGATCGAGCAGCCCGAGGACGGCGGTCCCAAGGCCCGCCTGCGCTGCCCGGCCTGCGACTACACCCACTGGAACAACCCGACGCCGGTGCTCGCCGCCATCGTCGAGTACCGCGGCCAGGTGCTGCTGGCGCGCAACGCGGCCTGGCCGCCGAAGATGTTCGCGCTGATCACCGGCTTCATGGAGGCCGGGGAGACGCCGCAGGAGGGCATCGCGCGCGAGGTCAAGGAGGAAACCAACCTCGACGCGAGCGAAGTCCACCTGGTGGGCGTCTACGACTTCCAGCGCATGAACCAGGTGATCATCGCCTACCACGTGGTGGCCGACGGCGAGGTGCGCCTGTCGCCGGAGCTGTTGGACTGGCGGCTCCACGACCTCGCCGACCTGAAGTGCTGGCCGGCGGGCACGGGCCATGCGCTGGCCGACTGGCTGCGCTCGCGCGGGCACGAGCCGGTCTATTTCACCGCCGAGGAGAACGAGGAGCGCCGTCGCGGCCTCGACGCGCAGCCCGGCGAAGGCGATCGACCCAAATGAATTCCGTACCCATTCCGACGCCCGTCACCGTCGACCGCGAGATCGACACGCGCGGCCTGCGCTGTCCGCTGCCCATCCTCAAGGCCAAGCGCTCGCTGAACGACATGGCGAGCGGCCAGCTGCTGCGCGTGATCTCGACCGACCCGGGCTCACTGCGCGACTTCGAGGCCTTCGCGCGCCAGACCGGCAACGAGCTGGTCGAGCAGCAGACGCAGGGCGACGAGTTCGTCCACGTCCTGCGGCGCCGCTGAGGCCCGCCGTACGCCGATGCCGAGCGGGCGACCCCTCCGCGACCCGTCGCGCCGTGCCACGACGCGCCGTCGATCGGTCGCGGCCGCCGTGGCGGTGCTGGCGGTCGGGATCGCGGTCGCCGCCGTCGTGATGTCCGTGACGGAGACGAGGCCCGCCATGCCCGCCGACGAGGCCGCTTCGACCTCCGGCATCCCTTTCGCGGTGCTGGGCGACTCCAACAGCCATGCCTACCAGGACGGGATCGCGTTCCCTCCCGGTTCGGGCGCGCGTGGCGGCGAGTTCCACGCGACGACGTTGCAATGGACCGAGGTGCTGGCGCGCCTGCGTGGCGACGAGATCGATCCGGGGCCGTGGGTCGAGTGGGGGCGCTCCGGCATCCTGGCCCAGGCCGGCACGGTGCTGGGGCTGCCGCTGGGCCGCGTGCCGCGCAAGCAGGACCATCTCCACAACTTCGCCGTCTCGGGCGCCGTCTGCAGCCACCTGACCGAAGGCACGCAACGCCAGGCGCGACGGCTGGCCGCGCTGATGGCCGACGACGCCGAACGCTGGCGGCGCGGCGTGGTGGTGATCCGCATCGGCCTGAACGACTGGGCCGGTCTCATGGACGCGCAGTCCCGCACGCCCGACGCGGCCGACGCGCCCGAGACGCGCGACACCATCGCGCGCTGCACCGATCACATGGCCGAGGCCATCCGGCAGGTGCGTGCCGTGCAGCCCGAGGTGCGCATCGTGCTCGTCGGCGTGGCCAACGAGGCGGCCGATCCGGAGACCTTCGGCCAATGGAGGAGTCGCACCGCGATCGGCCGCATCGACATGGCCCTGAAACGCTTCAACGAGGCGATCCGGAAACTGGCCGAGACCACGCCCCGCACCGTCTTCTTCGACGACGACGCCTGGGTGCGAAGGACCTGGGGATCGCGCGACGCCGAGGGCCGGCCGGCCTACAAGACGGTGTCCGTCGGCCCCGCGCTGCGCGTGACCAACACCACGGGCGATGCGCCCGAACACGCCGTCCTGGCCGATCACCACTCGGGCCTGGTCTACAACACGCTGTGGACGCAGTCCTTCGTCGAGCGCCTGCGCGAGGGCTTCGGCCTGCCCCTCACGCCGATCGGCGACGAGGAGGTCGCCCGCTTCGTCGGAGCGCTGGTGGCGAAGTCGCCACCCAAGGCCCCGACGCCGTGAACGAACTCAGAGCGTCAGGGACTTGAGGTACTCGCGGAACTGGTCGCCCACTTCCGGATGGGCCAGGGCCAGTTCGACGGTGGCCTGCAGGAAGCCTTCCTTGCTGCCGCAGTCGTAGCGCGTGCCCTTGTAGGCATAGGCGTAGACGGCTTCCTTCTTCATCAGCGCGGCGATGCCGTCGGTCAGCTGGATCTCGCCGCCGGCGCCCTTGGGCTGGTTGCGGATCTCGGCGAACACGCCGGGCGTGAGCACGTAGCGGCCGGCCACGCCCAGGCGCGAGGGCGCCGATTCGGGCGAGGGCTTCTCGACCATGCGGTTGACCTTGACCAGGCCGTCCTCGATCTGGTCGCCGGCCACGATGCCGTAACGCTTGACTTGGTCGAGCGGCACTTCCTGCACCGCCAGCAGCGAGCGGCCGAGCTGCGCGAAGGCGGCGGTCATCTGTGCCAGGACCGGTTGGCCGTCGGTGGGACCGACCATCAGGTCGTCGGCCAGCAGCACGGCGAAGGGCTCGTTGCCCACCAGGTGCTCGGCGCACAGCACGGCGTGGCCCAGGCCCAGCATGCGCGGCTGGCGCACGTAGGAGACCGTCATGTCGTCGGGCATCACCGAACGGGCGATGTTGAGCAGCGCGGTCTTGCCGCTGGATTCGAGCTGGCTCTCCAGTTCGTAGGCGGTGTCGTAGTGGTCCTCGATGGCGCGCTTGTTGCGCCCGGTGACGAAGATCATGTCGCGGATGCCGGCGGCATACGCCTCCTCGACGGCGTACTGGATCAGCGGCTTGTCGACGACCGGCAGCATCTCCTTGGGCTGGGCTTTGGTGGCCGGCAGGAAACGGGTGCCGAAGCCGGCCACGGGAAAGACGGCCTTGCGGATGCGCGTGGAATTGGACATTGAGGTCTGTAAGGGGAAACTACGAATGTTTTTGATGTTAACGGGCGATTAATACATTCGTCTGTCAGTTAACGTGCAGAAAGTCCGTTTAGCCCAAGCGGGAGAGCTGATCCTTCAAGCGCACGACGGCGGCACCGAAATCGGCCAGTCGCTTGCGCTCCTGCTCGATGACGGCCGCCGGTGCCTTGGCGACGAAGGCCTCGTTGCCGAGCTTGCCGTTGACCTTGGCGATCTCGCCCTCGACGCGGGCCAGTTCCTTGCCGATGCGCAGCTTCTCGGCCGCCTTGTCGACCTCCATGTGCAGGCACAGGCGTACCGCGCCGACCAGCGCGACCGGCGCGGCACCGGCCGCGTCCGCCCAGGCGGCCTCGTCGTCGAACACGCGCACTTCCTTGAGCTTGGCGAGCGCCTGCAGGACGGGCGCGGCGGCGCGCAGGAACGCGGCGTCGTCGGCGCCGTCGGCCACTGCGAACAGCGGCAGGCGCGTGGCGGGCGAGACGTTCATCTCGCCGCGCAGGGTGCGGCAGGCGTCGACCAGCGACTTCAGGCGTGCGACGTGCGCCTCGGCGGCCTCGTCGATGCGCTCGGGCTGGCTCTGCGGGTAGGCGGCGATCATGATCGATTCACCCGCGCGGCCGGCCACCGGCGCCACCTTCTGCCACAACGCCTCGGTGATGAACGGGATCACCGGATGGGCCAGCCGCAGCAGGGTCTCCAGCGTGCGGATCAGCGTGCGCCGGGTGGCGCGCTGCTGCGCCGCGTCGCCGGTCTGGATCTGCACCTTGGCGATCTCCAGGTACCAGTCGCAGAACTCGTCCCAGGCAAACTGGTAGACCGCCGTGGCGACGTTGTCGAGCCGGTAGTCCTCGAAGCCCTTGGCGACGTCGGCCTCGACGCGCTGCAGGCGCGAGACGATCCAGCGGTCGGCCTGGCTGAAGCGCAGGTGGCCGTGCGCCGCGCCGCCGGGCGCGCAATCGGCCTGGGTGTGCTCCATCAGGCCGCAGTCCTGGCCCTCGCAGTTCATCAGCACGAAGCGCGTCGCGTTCCAGAGCTTGTTGCAGAAGTTGCGGTAGCCCTCGCAGCGCTTGCTGTCGAAGTTGATGCTGCGGCCCAGCGAGGCGAGCGAGGCGAAGGTGAAGCGCAGGGCGTCGGCGCCGAAGGCCGGGATGCCCTCGGGGAACTCCTTCTGCGTGTTCTTGCGCACCACGGGCGCGGTCTCCGGCTTGCGCAGGCCCTGGGTGCGCTTGTCGAGCAGCTCGGGCAACGCGATGCCGTCGATCAGGTCGACCGGGTCGAGCACGTTGCCTTCGGACTTGCTCATCTTCTTGCCCTGCGCGTCGCGCACCAGGCCGTGGATGTAGACGTCGCGGAAGGGCACCTTGCCGGTGAAGTGCTTGGTCATCATGATCATCCGGGCGACCCAGAAGAAGATGATGTCGTAGCCCGTGACCAGCACGGAGGAGGGCAGGTAGCGCGCGAGGTCGTCGGTCTTCTCCGGCCAGCCGAGCGACGAGAAGGGCACCAGCGCCGACGAGTACCAGGTGTCGAGCACGTCCTCGTCGCGGCGCAGGACCTTGCCCGGCGCCTGGGCCTGCGCCGCGGCCTCGTCGACCGCGACGTAGACCCGCCCGTCCTCGTCGTACCACGCCGGGATCTGGTGGCCCCACCAGAGCTGGCGCGAGATGGTCCAGTCCTGGATGTTCTCCATCCAGTGGTCGTAGGTGTTGACCCAGCTCTCCGGCACGAAGCGCACCTCGCCGGACTTCACCACGTCGATCGCCTTCTGCGCGATCGACTGGCCGTCGGCGCCGGGCTTCTTCATGGCGACGTACCACTGGTCGGTGAGCATCGGCTCGACCACGGCGCCCGAGCGCGCGCAGCGCGGCACCATCAGCCGGTGCTTCTTGACCTCGACCAGCAGGCCCTGCGCCTCGAGGTCGGCGACGACGGCCTTGCGGGCGACGAAGCGGTCGAGACCGCGGTACTTCTCGGGCGCGTTGGCGTTGACGGTCGCATCCAGCGCGAGCACGCCGATCATCGGCAGCCTGTGGCGCTGGCCGACGGCGTAGTCGTTGTAGTCGTGCGCCGGCGTGACCTTCACGACGCCGGTGCCGAAGGCCTTGTCGACGTAGTCGTCGGCGATGACCGGGATGAGGCGGTCCACCAGCGGCAGCTTCACGTTTTTGCCGACGAGGTGCGCGTAGCGCTCGTCCTCGGGGTGGACCATCACGGCGGTGTCGCCCAGCAGGGTCTCGGGCCGGGTGGTGGCCACGGTCAGCGTGCCGCTGCCGTCCGCGAGCGGGTAGGCGATGTGCCAGAGGAAGCCGTCCTCCTCTTCGCTCTCGACCTCCAGGTCGCTCACCGAGGTCTTGAGCACCGGGTCCCAGTTGCCCAGGCGCTTGCCGCGGTAGATGAGGCCTTCGTCGTAGAGCGCGACGAAGGTCTGCGTCACGACCTGCGACAGGTCCTCGTCCATGGTGAAGTACTCGCGGCTCCAGTCGACCGTGTCGCCCATGCGGCGCATCTGGCGCGTGATGGTGCTGCCGGACTGCTCCTTCCACTCCCACACCTTGGCGACGAAGTTCCTGCGCGCCTCCGCCGGCGTCGGCCCCATGTCGTGGCGGCTGATCCCCTGTGCCTGCAGCTGGCGCTCCACCACGATCTGGGTGGCGATGCCGGCGTGGTCGGTGCCCGGCACCCACAGCGTGTTGTCGCCCTTCATGCGGTGATAGCGCGCCAGGCTGTCCATGATGGTCTGGTTGAACGCGTGGCCCATGTGCAGCGTGCCCGTGACGTTGGGCGGCGGCAGCTGGATGGCGAAGGCGCCGGCGTCGTCCCGGGGCGCGCCGGTGCCGCGGAAGCCGGCGGCGGCATAGCCGCGGCGCTCCCATTCCGGACCCCAGTGCGCCTCGATGGCGGTGGGCTCGAAGGATTTGGCGAGGCTGTCGAGGCCGGGCTGGGCGGGGGAGGTGTGGAGGGTGTCGCTCATGGCGTGGCGGACGGCGAACGGTGCCTGCGGGCACCGTCGTCGACGGGATGGGGGTGACGGGGAAGGCGCGATTTTAGCCGGGGCCTCCCGGGTGCCATCCCCCGGCCGCGGCCGTGCGTGCCACGGGGCGCACCCATAATTCCGACCATGCTGTTCCTGCTCTCGCCAGCCAAGTCGCTCGACTACGAAACCCCGCTTCCCGCCCACGTGCCCGCCGCCACCCCGCCGGCGTTCGAGGGCCCGCGCGGTCCCGCCGCCGAACTCGCCGCGCTGCTGCGCGCGCAGTCGCCGCAGCAGATCGCCACGCTGATGAGCCTGTCGGACAAGCTCGCCGCGCTCAACTTCGCGCGCTACGCCGCCTGGTCGCCGCGCGGCACGGACGCCAACGCGCGACCGGCCGCGCTGGCCTTCGACGGCGACGTCTACGCCGGCCTCGACGCCCGCAGCCTCGACGCCGCGCAGCTCGCCTGGGCGCAGGCGCACGTGACCATCCTGAGCGGTCTCTACGGCGTGCTGCGGCCGCTCGACCGCCTGCAGCCCTATCGCCTGGAGATGGGCACGAAACTCGCCAACCCGCGCGGCAAGGACCTCTACGCCTTCTGGGGTCCGCGCATCGCCGAGCACCTCAACGCCCGCCTCGCGGCCGACGCCACGCCGGTGGTCGTGAACCTGGCCTCGCAGGAGTACTTCAAGGCGGTCGATCGGCGCGTGCTCAAGGCGCGGGTGGTGGAGTGCGTGTTCGAGGACTGGAAGGCCGACGCGCGCGGCGGCGGGCAGCACAGGGTCGTGAGCTTCCACGCCAAGCGCGCCCGCGGCCTGATGGCGCGCTGGGCCGTGTTGCACGAGGCCGTCACGCCGCGGCGGCTGGAGGCCTTCGACCTCGACGGCTACCGCTTCGACGGCGCGGCCTCGGCCCCCGAGCGGCTGGTGTTCCGCCGCCGGAGCGCCGCATGACGGTCGCCCTCACGCCCGAACTGCGCGCCTGGGCCGAAGCGCAGCGCGCCGCCGGCCACGACGCGGCGGCGCTGCGCCGCTCGATGCGCGAGGCCGGCTGGGACGACGCCTCGGCCGACGCCATGCTGGCCGGGCTCGGGCTGGCGCCGATCCGCCCGGCCGGCGCCGACGCCGCGCAGGCGCCGCGCGGCGCGATGCCCGGTCCCGACCTCACCGCGGCGCCGCTCCATCTCGACGCCGGCGACCGCCGCGTCCAGGTGCTGCAGACCGTGCGCCATCCGCGCGTGATCGTCTTCGGCGACCTGCTCTCCGACGACGAGTGCGCCGCCCTGGTGGCCGCCGCCGCGCAGCGTCTGGCGCGCTCGCTCACCGTCGAGACGAAGACCGGCGGCGAAGCGCTCAACGTCGACCGCACCAGCGAGGGCATGTTCTTCGAGCGCGGCGAGAACGAGGTCGTCGCGCGCGTCGAGCGGCGCATCGCCACGCTGCTGCGCTGGCCGGTCGCGTACGGGGAGGGCCTGCAGGTGCTGCGCTACGCGCCCGGGGCGCAGTACCGGCCGCACTACGACTACTTCGACCCCGGCGAGCCTGGCACGCCGACCATCCTGCGCCGCGGCGGCCAGCGCGTCGCCACGCTGGTGATGTACCTGCAGGAGCCGGAACGGGGCGGCGCCACCACCTTCCCCGACATCGGCCTGGAGATCGCGCCCCGGCGCGGGACGGGGGTGTTCTTCAGCTACGACCGTCCCGACCCCGCCACCCACACCCTGCACGGCGGCGCGCCGGTGCTCGCGGGCGAGAAATGGGTCGCGACCAAGTGGCTGCGCGAGCGGGAGTTCGCATGAAGGTGCGCGCCAACGGCATCGACATCGAGGTCGAGGACACCGGCGGCGCGGGCCGCCCGGTGATGCTGCTGATCATGGGCCTGGGCATGCAACTCGTCGCCTGGCCCGACAACCTGGTGCGCTGGCTGGTCGACGCCGGCTACCGCGTGGTGCGCCACGACAACCGCGACGCCGGCCTGAGCCAGGCCTTCGACGAACTCGGCACCGGCAACCTGCTGTGGCAGGGCCTGCGCTACCGGCTGGGCCTGCAGGTCCGCTCGGCCTACACGCTGCAGGACATGGCCGGCGATTCGCTGGGCGTGCTCGACGCGCTGGGCATCCGCTGCGCGCACGTGATGGGCGCCTCGATGGGCGGGATGATCGCCCAGCGCGTGGCCGCGACGGCGCCCGAACGCGTCGCGAGCCTGCTGAGCGTGATGAGCTCCAGCGGCGCGCGCGGCCTGCCGGGGCCGCGCCCGGACGTGCAGCGCCTGCTGATGCGCCGGCCCGCCGGCACCGACGAGGCCGCGCTGGTCGCGCACAGCGTGCGGCTGGTGAAGCTCATCGCCGGTCCGGTGTTCCCGCCCGACGAGGCCGTCCTGCGCGAGCGCCTGGTGCTGGCGCTGCGCCGGGCCTACCGCCCGCGCGGTCTGCTGCGCCAGATCGTCGCCGTGGCCGCCGACCGCGACCGGGCCGCCCTGCTCTCGCGCATCGCGAGCCCGACCCTGGTGCTGCACGGCGACGCCGACCCGCTGGTGCCGGTCGCCTGCGGGCTCGACACCGCGCGGCGCATCCCGGGGGCGCGCTTCGCGCTGGTACCGGGCATGGGCCACGACCTCACGCCCCAGCTGGTCGAGATGCTGCTCGTCCACATCGCGCCCTTCCTGCGCGACCTCGAATCCCAAGGAACATCCGCATGACGACGACCCCGATCCCCGACAACACCCCCGAACGGTCGCAGCTCGGCCGCGCTTCGGCCTACGCCGACCGCTACGACCCCACCCTGCTGTTCCCGATCGCGCGCGCCACCCAGCGCGAGGCCATGGGCCTGCGCGGCGACGCCCTGCCGTTCTTCGGCGCCGACCTCTGGACCGCCTTCGAGCTGAGCTGGCTCAACGCGCGCGGCCGGCCGCAGGTGGCGATCGCGCACGTCACCGTGCCCTGCGAGACGCCCCACATCATCGAGAGCAAGTCCTTCAAGCTCTACCTCAACAGCTTCAACAACAGCGTCTTCGCCGATGCCGAGGCGGTGCGCGAGCGTCTGCGGGCCGACCTGGCCGAGGCGGCCTGGCGCGGCAGCGGGCGCAGCGGCGGCATCGGCGTGCGGCTGGTCGCGCCCGACGCTTTCGCGCGCGAGAAGGTGCAGGAACTCGAAGGGGTGGACCTCGACCGGCTCGACATCGAATGCACTCATTACCAGCCGGCTCCCGAGCTGCTGTCGTGCGACGTCACGCAGACCGCCGTCGAGGAGACGCTCACGAGCCGCCTGCTCAAGAGCAACTGCCTGGTCACCGGTCAGCCGGACTGGGGCAGCGTGCAGGTCCACTACAGCGGCGCGCCCATCGACCAGGCCGGTCTGCTAGCGTACGTCGTGAGCTTCCGCAACCACAACGAATTCCACGAGCCCTGCGTGGAGCGCATGTTCCGGGACATCATGGAACGCTGCCGGCCGCACAAGCTGGCCGTGTACGCGCGCTACACGCGGCGCGGCGGACTCGACATCAACCCGTTCCGCACCAGCTTCCCGCAGGCCCTGCCGGTCAACGCGCGCACCGCGCGACAGTAGGCCCGTTCCTACGTGCGCGTTTTCGCTTCGGATCGATACTCTCGACCACTGTTTTTTCAGCCACCGTCTGGCATTTGGGGTATCCACTTTGAACGTGTTGATCGTTGACGACAACCAGGCTGCGGCCGACCTGCTGCAGGAACTCCTCTCGCTGCAGGACCACACGGCGCGCTGCACGTACTCGGCGCAGGAGGCCCTCGCGGCCGGTGCCGAGGAGACATTCGACGTCGCGCTGATCGACATCACGCTGCCCGACCTGCCCGGCACCGAGGTCGCGCGTCGTCTGCGCGCGTCCAGCCGGCCGCCGGCACTGCTGGTGGCCGTGACCGGCCTGTCCTCGCACGACACGCTGGGCAGCGACCCGAAGCTGTTCGACCACCACCTGCAGAAGCCGATCGATTTCGACGCGCTCGACCGCATCCTCGAGCAGGCGGCCGCGAAGTCCGCGTCCTCTTCATGAAGGCTTCACCGGGCGCGCGCAGCTGGATCGCCGCCGGCGTGCGGCACGAGCTCCTCACGCGCGCGCTGCCGGCCCTGCGCCACGACATGGCCGCGCCGGTGTCGGTGATGCGCATGGGCCTCCTGATGCTGCGTCGCCAGCTGGGCGCGGCGACTATCGATCCGGCGGTGTGCGAGGAGCGCGTCGCCCTGATCGACCACCAGATCGCCGAACTCGTCGGCGCCGTGCGTTCGCTGCGCGACTGGGAACTGGCGGTGGAGGACGACGGCATCACCCGCGGCGCGCTGGTGGCCCAGTGCCTGAACCTGATGCGCGCCGCCTTCGACTTCCAGGGCGTGCGGCTGACCTCCGACGAGGCGTTCGAGGCCGCGCCGGTCGCCGCGCCCGACGCGGCGGCGGAAACCGTCTGGCCGTCCGGCGCCTCGTTGCGCTACCTGCTGCTGGGCGCGTTGGGCTACCTGCACGACAACGTCGCCGATGTCGTGGGCATCGGCATCTCGGCCGACGGCACGGACGGCCTCTGGGTGCGGGCGACCTCGGGCGCCACCGACGCCGCGCCCTCGGACACCGGCGCGCACCGCGCCCCGCGCGCGTTGGCCATCGACGCCATCGCGCTGCAATCGCTGGCCGACGACCTGGGCTACGCGCTGACCATCGAGCGCGACGCGGTGCGCCTGCCGCTGGCGGCGGGCTGACACCCGGCCGCTGCCGCCTTTCTTCCCGACGCTTTCGGCCGCTCCGGTCGCTTCGGCATGGCCGCGACGGCTTTCCCGACCGCGTGTCCCGCGGCCTCGTCGACATCCTGGCGAACGGATCGCCGCGCGCCGGTCCCCGCCGCCTGCTTCGCCTCCCGCGCGAGGGCGGGCCGATGGCCCTTCAGGAACGCCAGCAGACGCGTCTCGGCGGCGTGCAGGCGACGCACGGCGCGCGCCTTGCCGGCGACCGTCCGCCAGATGTCGTTCATGGTGCCGGCGTCGGCCGCCAGCCGGGTGCCCAGCGCCAGCACCGCCGGGTGCACGTAGGCCTTGCGGCACACGGCCGGCGTGTTGCCCAGCTGCCGGGCCACGGCGACGACGATGGCCTTGGCATCGAAGCGCGCGGCCGGCAGCGACCGCCCGGCGGTCGCCGCGTCCACGCCGGTCGCACAGACCGTGTCGCCGTCGCCGCAGGACTCGCAGGCTAGCCGCGTGAGTTCCAGTGCCTGCACCGTGCCGTGCCAGGTGCGGAAATCCTTGGCCGTGAGCCGGTCGCCCGAGGCCTCGCGCAGGTAGTCGTTGACGTCGCCCGAGGACAGCCCGCGCGGCCGGCCGTCCTCGTCCTGGTACTGGAACAGGTCCTGTCCCGGCAGCTGCCGGCAGCGCCGCACGATGCGCGCCACGCGCGGATCGTCGACCTCGGCGGTGTGCATCACGCCGCTCTTGCCCTTGAAGTGCAGCTTCAGGGTCGTGCCCTTCACGTCGGCATGGCGGTTGCGCAGCGTGGTGAGGCCGTAGGAGCCGTTGCTCGCCGCGTATTCCTCGTTGCCCACGCGCAGGAAGGTGGTGTCGAGCAGGCGCACCAGGGTCGCCAGCACGCGCTGGCGGTCGAGCGCCGCGTCCCCGCCGCCGGCGAGGTCGCGCGCGACGCGGGCCCGGATGCGCGGCAGGGCGCGGCCGAAGGCCTCCAGGCGCTCGAACTTGGTCTCGTCCTTCTGCAGCCGCCACTGCGCGTGGTAGCGGTACTGCCGGCGCCCGCGCGCGTCGATGCCGGTGGCCTGCAGGTGGCCGTTGGCCAGCGGGCAGATCCAGACGTCGGTGTAGGCCGGCGGGATCGCCAGGGCATCGATGCGCGCGATCTCGTCGGCGTCGCGCAGCCAGTGTCCGGCCGCGTCCTTGTAGCGGAAGCGCTCGCCGTGCCGGAAGCGGTGCAGGCCGGGCATCGTCGGGTCGACGTGGACCAGATCGCCGGCGGGCTTCTCGGGGGCGGCCCCGGAGGTCGCGGCAGATCGCGAGGGGGAGGGCGCTGCGGACGGGCGGGCGTTGGGCATGGCGTCTCGATGCTCCTGGAATGTGTCTCGTGTCTGTCCCGGACCATGCGCGCGCCGGCCGCACGGTGCCTGTAGGACGCCGCAAATGTGCCGGGTGCGCGGCGTGCCCGTGGGCACGCGCGTTGCCAGGCCACGCGCTCGGGGAGGTTCCCTCAGAACAGCGAGGCGGTCGTCGCCGGAGGCCGCCCGGCCTCCGATGCCTTGCCGGACGCCTCGCCCGAAGGCGCGACGGCGGGCATCGCCGCGGCGGCGCTGTCGGCCTTCACCAGCGCGCCGACGCGCACGCCGATCAGCCGCAGCGGCCGCTCCAGCGGCACGCGCTTGAGGCACTGGCCGGCGGCCTGCCGGATCGACTTCGCGTCGGCGACGAAGCGCTCGATGGTGCGGTCGCGCGTCGCGATGCGGAAGTCGTCGTAGCGCAACTTGATGCCGATGGTGCGGCCGACGTAGCCCTTGCGCTGCAGGTCCTCGGCCACGCGCTCGCACAGGCGGGTGAAGATGGCGCCCAGCTCGGCGCGGTCGCGCACGGCGTGCAGGTTGCGCTCGAAGGTGGTCTCGCGGCTCATCGACACCGGCTCGCTCTCGGTGACCACCGGCCGGTCGTCGCGGCCCCACGAGACCTCGTGCATCCAGGCGCCGGTGGCCTTGCCGAAGTGCGCCATCAGCCAGTCGCGGTCGCGCGCGGCGATGTCGCCCACGGTGCGCAGGCCCAGCGCCTCCAGCTTGGCGTCGGCCTTCGGTCCGATGCCGTTGACCTTGCGCGCGGGCAGCGGCCAGATGCGCGTCTGCAGATCCTCCTCGTGGACCACCGAGATGCCGTTGGGCTTGTCGAACTCGCTGGCCATCTTGGCGATGAGCTTGTTGGGCGCCACGCCGATCGAGCAGGTCAGGCCGGTGGCCGCCAGGATCGAGCGCTGCATCAGGCGCGCCAGCACGCGGCCGCCCTCGCGCTGGCCGCCGGGCACGTCGGTGAAGTCGATGTAGACCTCGTCGACGCCGCGGTCCTCCATCACCGGCGCCAGCTCGGTCACGACGTCCTTGAACCGGCGCGAGAAGCGCCGGTACTCGTCGAAGTCCACCGGCAGGATGAGCGCCTGCGGGCACAGCTTGGCCGCCTTCATGAGCCCCATGGCCGAGCCGACGCCGAACTGCCGCGCCGCGTAGGTGGCGGTGGTGATGACGCCGCGCCCGACGTAGTCCTTCAGGCGCGGGAAGGCGGCCACGGGGATGTCGGCCAGCGTGCCGCCTTCGGGCACGTCGCGCACGGCGTCGTCGGCCTTGCGCCGCCCGCCGCCGATGACCAGCGGCAGGCCCTTGAGCTGCGGATAGCGCAGCAGTTCGACCGAGGCGTAGAACGCGTCCATGTCGAGGTGGGCGATGCGCCGGGGGAGGGGGGCGGGGGCGTTCACGTCACGGATTCTCGTCGCCGTCGGAGGCGCCCTGCCACCTGCCTATCGGTCCGATGAAAACCCTGACGGACACCTGACCCACAAGCGACACCGAAAGAAGGAGAATCCGCTGCCTTTTTCCCCGAAACAATTACTCAAAAATCATGACACCACCGCCCAGCACCGGCAAGTTGCCGATCTATCGCTCCCTGTACGTGCAGGTCATCACGGCCGTGATCATCGGCGTGGCGCTCGGGCACTTCTTCCCGCACCTGGGCGAGTCGATGAAGCCGCTGGGCGACGGCTTCATCAAGCTGATCAAGATGATCATCGCGCCGATCATCTTCTGCACGGTGGTGGTGGGCATCGCGGGCATGGAGGACATGAAGAAGGTCGGCAAGACCGGCGGCCTGGCGCTGCTGTACTTCGAGATCGTCAGCACCATCGCGCTGATCGTCGGCCTGGTGCTGGTCAACGTGCTCAAGCCCGGCACGGGCATGAACATCGACGCCTCCACGCTCGACACCAAGGCCATCGCCGCCTACACCGGCCCGGGCAAGATGACCGGCACGGTCGACTTCCTGCTCAACATCATCCCCACCACGGTGGTCGACGCCTTCGCCAAGGGCGAGATCCTGCAGGTGCTGCTGATCGCGGTGCTGTTCGGCTTCGCGCTGCACCGCTTCGGCGGCCGCGGCACGATGGTGTTCGACATGATCGAGAAGAGCTCGCACGTGCTCTTCACCATCGTGGGCTACATCATGAAGCTCGCGCCCATCGGCGCCTTCGGCGCCATGGCCTTCACCATCGGCAAGTACGGCGTGGGCACGCTGCTGTCGCTGGGCTACCTGATGTTCGTGTTCTACCTGACCTGCCTGCTGTTCATCTTCGTCGTGCTCGGGGCCATCGCCCGCTTCCACGGCTTCAGCATCTGGAAGTTCATCAAGTACATCAAGGAAGAGCTGCTGATCGTGCTGGGCACGTCGTCCTCCGAGTCGGTGCTGCCGCGCATGATGGAGAAGATGGAGAACCTCGGCGCCAAGAAGACCTGCGTCGGCCTGGTGATCCCCACGGGCTACTCGTTCAACCTCGACGGCACCTCGATCTACCTGACCATGGCGGCCGTGTTCATCGCCCAGGCCACCAACACGCCCATGACGCTGACGCAGGAGATCACGCTGCTGGCCGTGCTGCTGCTGACCTCCAAGGGCGCCGCCGGCATCACCGGCAGCGGCTTCATCGTGCTGGCGGCCACGCTGTCGGCGGTGGGAACGGTGCCCGTCGCCGGCCTGGCATTGATCCTGGGCATCGACCGCTTCATGTCCGAGGCGCGCGCGCTGACCAACCTGATCGGCAACGGCGTGGCGACCCTGGTGGTGGCCAAGTGGACCGACGAACTCGACGAGAAGCGCCTGCACGCGGCGCTCAACAACGAGACCTGGATCGAAGCCCAGGAGCCCGAGGTGCTGGTCACCGCCAAGGACTCGCAGATGGCCGCCAGCGCCGGCCGCGTCAACCACTGACGCGTCGACGCCGCGCCGGCGCGTTCAGCGCCCGGCCGCATCCGGACGCCGCCGGCCGGCGTCCCGTTCCCCGCTCGCGTCCCTGACGCCCGCGCCGCGCACTTCGAGCCGCACGCGGTCGAGCACCCGACCCCCCGCATCCGTCAGTTCGACCACGTGGCGCCCCGGCCACGGCAGCCAGCCGGAGCGGGCGCCGCGCCCGTGCGGCCGGCCGTCGACGCGCCAGCGCAGGCCGTCGTCCGCGCCCCTGGCCTCGAAGCGCACCCGCTGGCGGTCCGGCGGGATGTCGGGGTCGAGGGCGACGATCGAGCCGTCGGCCGGCGCCACGATGCGGCCGGCGCCCGCCACGGTCGCGCCGGCCGCGTCGGCGGGCACGACCAGGGCCTGCTCGGTGCCGGCGACGAACCATTCCTCGCGCGCGGCCTCGAGGTCGCCGCCGAAGCGCACCGCCTGGCGCACCACGCCGGTCGGAGGTCGTGGCGGACGGCTCGGCGTGCGCGCGTGCAGGTGGCCCATGACCTCGGCCCAGATCGGCGCCGCGCCGCTGGTGCCGCTGACGTCGTGCATCGGCGCCCCGCCGGCGTTGCCGACCCACACGCCCACCGTGAAGCGCTCCGACCAGCCGATCGCCCAGTTGTCGCGCATGTCCTTGCTGGTGCCGGTCTTCACGGCCGTCCAGAAGCGGGTGGCCAGCACGCTGTCGGTGCCGAAGGTGCGCGTGCGCGCGTTGGCGTCCGCGAGGATGTCACCGACGATGAAGGCGGCGTTCGCGTCGACGACGGGCGTGGGGGCGGGCGACGGTGGCGTCGCCGCCGCCGTGCCGGCGGCCCGGTCCGTCGGCGGCACGATGCGCGTTGGCCCGGGGCGCCCGCCGTTGGCCAGCATGCGGTAGGCGTTGGTCAGACCCAGCAGCGACACCTCGGCGCTGCCCAGCGCCAGGCTGTAGCCGTAGTAGCCGCCGCCCTCGCGCAGAGCCAGGCCGGCGGCGTCGAGCCGTCGCGCGAAGGCCTCGGGCGAGACCATCACCAGCGTGCGCACCGCCGGCACGTTGAGCGACGCTGCCAACGCGGTGCGCACCGACACCGGCCCCTTGAAGTGCCGGTCGTAGTTCTGCGGGATGTAGAGCCCGCCGGCCGTGGCGATCTGCGCCGGGGAATCGTCGAGCAGCGACGCGGCGGTGAGCCGCCGCTCGGCGATCGCCTGCGCGTAGAGCAGCGGCTTGAGCGTCGAGCCGGGCTGGCGGCGCGCGAGCACGCCGTCGACCTCCGGCGCGCGGCCGAGCTCGCCCGACGACCCGACCCACGCCAGCACGTCGCCGCTGGCGTTGTCGATCACCACCAGCGCGGCGTCCTCGACGTTGCGGCCGCGCAGTTCGCGCAGCTGGCGCCGGAGGGCCGCCTGCGCGAAGCGCTGGAGCGGGGCGCTCAGGGTCGTGCGCACGGCGTCGTCCGCGCGGGCGCCCACCGCGCGCGACGCGTCGCCCTCCCGCAGCGCCTGCAGGGCGCGCCGCGCCGCGTGCGGCGCGATGCCCGCGCTCGGCTCGAACGCCCGGCGCTGCAGCGCGGCTTCCGTGAACAGGGCCAGCGCCTCGCAGTCGGCGGGGCGCTCGCTCGCCGCCGGCGGCTCCACCGCGCGCAGCACCTCGCAGGCGCGTCGCGCGACGGCGGCGGCGCGAGCGTTGGGCGCTCGCACCAGCGCCGCCGCCACCGCGGCCTCGCGGGCGTCGAGCCCGTGCGGCGCCTTGCCGAAGAGCGTGCGCGAGAGCGCGTCGATGCCGACGATCTCGCCGCGGAAGGGCACCAGGTTCAGGTAGGCCTCCAGGATCTGGTCCTTGCGCCAGTGCGTCTCCAGCCGCGTGGCGGCCACCGTCTGGCCGAGCTTCTGCGCCAGGTTGCGGCCCCCGTCGCCGGCGCGCAGGTCCTCGTCGAGCAGCCCGGCGAGCTGCATCGTGAGGGTCGAGGCGCCGCGCGTGCGCGTGTTCCAGAGGTTGCCCCAGGCGGCCGCCGGCACCGCCCGCCAGTCGACGCCGCCATGTTCGTGGAAGCGGCGGTCCTCGCTCAGCACGATGGCGGTGCGCAGGGCCGGCGACACGTCGGCCAGGGCGATCCACTGCCCGCGCCGGGCGCCGGTGTCCACGCGCACGCGCTGGAGCGGCACGCCGTCGCGGTCGAGCACGGCGACGTCGGAGGGCCGGAAGCCGGCGCGCACGGCGTCGAAACCCGCCAGGGCCGCGGCCGGCGGCGCGTGCAGGCACAGGGCGAGCGCCACGGCGCCGAGGCCGCGCGGAACGCCCGGAACACCCGGAACGCCTGGGATGAGGGCGCGGGAGCGCAGCGGCGCCGGTGCCCCGGGGCCCCGGTTCATCGCGGCTCGCCCACCGCCATCCGGGCGTTGGGCGTCTCGCCGAACACTTCCGGCGCGTACAGCGCCTCGACGCGGCTCGGGGGCAGGGCGAAGTCGCCGGCGTTGTTCAAACGCACGGTGTATTCGACCTTCGTCGATCCCTTGGGCAGGTACTCGTAGTAGCCGCGGAAGGCCTCGAAGCCGCGCTCCTCGAAGGCCGGCACGCCGCGCCCCGACGCCTTCTCGCCCCGGGTCGCGAGCTGCGAGTCGCGACCCAGGCCGCTGCCCAGGATGGTCGCGCCGGCGGGCACGGGGTCGGTGATCGCGACCCAGGTCATGTCGGCGGCGGCGTCCACTTCCAGCGTCACGCGCAGCACGTCGCCGCGCGTGTGGCGCCCGGGCACGGCCTGCTCGACCGGCGTCACGGTCCGCCGGATCGCGTAGCCGGCGGCGAACGGTGCCTTCAGCGGCACGGCGGCCACCGACTGCAGCGTGAGCCAGGGCCGGCCGCCGCCGTTGTGCGCGACGCTCAGCGTCTGCCGCGCCGGCGGCGTCGCCCAGGGCAGGAACATCGCGTTGTCGCGCAGCTGGCCTGGCGCGGTCGGCGCGCCGAAGGCGTCGGACTGCCGGGGCGCGCCCGCGGCGTCGGTGGTCCTCGCGCGCTCGACGCGGGCCCAGTCGACGCTGGCGGTCCGCGCCGGCACGGTGTCGGCGCCGCCGGCCGGGGGCCGCAGGGTGGCGGTCGTCGTGCCGTCGACCGGCTCGCGCTCGAAGGTCCGGGAGAAGCGTTCCAGCGCCAGCCCGCCCCACAGGTTCGCGGTCGTGGTCTGCCAGGCGCCGTTCCGCTGCCGGCCGATGAGGCCGCCGGCGAGCCGGCCCATGTCGTCCTTCCAGGCCGGGTCGTCCATCGTCGCGAGCAGCAGGCGCGCGGCGTTGACGTCGCCGTTGGTCATCAGCCACCACCACTGGTCGTCGCGCTCGGTGCTGAAGACCAGCCGCGTGCCTTGGTAGGAGAGGCGGGCGCGCAGCACGTTGCCGGCTTCCTCCAGGCGCTGCCGGCGCTGCGGCGCGTCGGGAAGGCGCTGGAGGATATGCAGCCAGTCGACGACCGCGCCGGTGGGCCACTGGTCGGGCGCGACGGCGATGCTCGCGAGCATGCCCGCGCGCGCCTTGCCGTGGCGCGACAGCGCCTCCAGCGCGGCGAGCTTGCGCACGTCGAGGTCCTTGCGCGGGCTCCAGAACGTGCGCTGGATGCGGCCCTCGACGAAGGCGATCAGTCCGGCCTCCATCGGCGCGCGCACCGCCTCGGGCAGGGCGAAGGCCGGGTCGATGGCCGCGGCCTCGTGCGTGGCCGCGAGCAGGTAGGACGTCAGGATGTCGCTGCCGCGGTCGGCCTCGCCGTCGCGCGGCGGGAAGTAGTTGGCCAGCCCGTCGGCGTCGAGGTAGGTCGGCAACTGCGCGAGCACGCCGCGCCACATCGCGACGTCGCGCAGGCCGATCGCCTTGCTGGTCTTCTGCTCCAGGCAGCTGAAGGGGTAGCGGGCGAACCAGTCGCGCACGCCGGGCAGGCCCTCGGCCAGGCGCGGCACGAGCGCCATGCGCAGGCCGCCGCGCCCGGGCAGGGCGTCCGCGGGCGGGGCGACGTCGAGCGAGAAGGCGCCGTCGGTGCCGCCGCCGAGCTGCACCAGCGTGGCCTGCTGCACCGTGAGCGGCACCGCCGGCACGATGCGCTGGCTCACCTTGAGCGCGTCGCGCGCGCCGTCCCGGCCGGCCAGCGTGTCGCGCGCCTCGATCTCCCACAGGATCGCCTCGGCGCGGGTCTGCCCCATCTGCGCCGGCGCGGTCGCGTCCCAGGCGGCGACGCGCGACTCGCCCGCCGGGACGTCGATCGTCTGCGGCGCGAGCGCGAGCAGCGTCGCGCGCGGTGCCACCTCCACCCTCATCGCCTTCCGCGTCGTGTTGCGCAACGTGACCTGCGCGCGGAAGCGGTCGTCCTCGCGCACCAGCGCCGGCAGGCCGCTGATGATCTGCAGATCCTGCGTCGCCCGGATCGTTGTCTGGCCGGTGCCGAAGAGGCCGGTGCCGGCGTCGGCCACGGCGACGATGCGGAAGGTGGTGAGCGCGTCGTTGAGCGGCACCGTCACCACCGCCCGGCCCTGGGTGTCGAGCACCACGGCCGGGTTCCACAGCAGCAACGTGTCGAGCAGCTCGCGCGTCGGCGACCGGCCGCCGCCGCCGCCGGCGGGCACGGCCTTCCTGCCGTAGTGGCGGCGCCCGACGATTTCCATCTGAGCGGTCGAGGTCGAGACGCCCCAGGCGCGCCGCTGCAGCATCGCCTCCAGCAGGTTCCAGCTGTCGTTGGGCATGAGTTCGAGCAGCGCCTGGTCGACCGCGGCGAGCGCCACCTCGGCGCCGGCGGCGGGTCGGCCGTCGGGCAGCGTCGCGGAGAGGGTGACCTGCGCTTTGCCGCGCACCGGGTAGGTCGGCCGGTCGCTCGCCACCTTCACGTCGATGCGGTGCGCCTGCGTGCCGACGCGGATCTCCGCCATGCCGAAGCGATAGGCCGGCTTGCTCAGGTCGACCCGCGCGGTCGGCGCGACGTAATCCCGGCCCTCGTGGCGGAAGGCCGTCCACCACGCGCGCGGCGCCTTGAAGCCCCAGGTGAAGAAGCTGTACCAGGGCACCTCGCGCAGCCGCCCGCGCAGTGCGAGCACGCTCACGTAGGTGTTGGGGCCCCACTCGGGCTTCACCTGGAGCGCGACGGTCGGGTCCTGGCCGTCGAGCCGCACGACGTGCGTCTCGATCACGCCTTCGCGCTCCACCGCCACCAGCGCGGTGGCGAAGCGGAACGGGCTGCGCACCTGGAACTTCGCCGTCTCGCCGGGCTGGTAGGTCTTCTTCTCGGGCAGCACGTCGATGCGGTCGTGGTCCTCGCCGCCGAACCACAGCTCGCCCTGCCTGGTCACGTAGACCGAGCTCGCGGCGCGGCTCGCGCGGCCGTCCCTGTCAGTGGCCGTCACGACCAGCTCGACCTCGCCCGCCTCCTCGATCTCGGCCGTGCAGGCGAGCAGGCCGCGTGCGTCGCTGGTGCCGTCGCAGACGCGGCCGAGGTCCTTCACCTCGGTGCGGTTGTCGTAGGTGTAGAAGCCGCCGACCATGCGCTTCCTGCTGCTGGTGGTGATGCGCGCGACGGCGTCGACCCGCAGCGTCACGCCGGCGCGGGGCTTGCCGTCGAGGTCGAGCGCGAGCGCCTGCACGGCGAGCTTGCGGCCGACCGAGACCCAGCCCTCGGTCTTCAGGCCCGCGACTACGTCGGCCGGCCACAGCGTGTGCGTGCCACGGATCGTCTGCACCTCGCCGTTGGGATCGGCGTAGGTGGCCTCGACGAGCAGCTCGCGCGGCGCGGCCTCGGCCGGCGGCAGCTTGTCGATGGTCACGCGGCCGGCGCCGTCGCGGTCGAGCACGAGCGGCAGCTTGTCGGCGACGACGCGGGTGTCGTCGGCGGCGCCGGCCTCCTCGTCGGCGTCCGACGCGACGGAGGACGAGGTCTCCTCGCGCTTGCGCGGCGCCGAGAAGGAGAAGCCGTCGTGGTCGGGGAAGTCCGGGCGCTTGCCGCGCACCATCGCCGACACGCGCACCGGCAGGTTCGCCGCGCCGCCGCCGGCGACGTAGCCGATGCGTACGTCCACGGGCAGCGACGCGACGCCCACCAGCGGCTGCTTCCCGCCCGCGCCCACGCGGCCCTCGAAGACCGGCAGGCGGAATTCCTCGACGCGGAACCGGCCGGTGGCGTAGGCGCGGCCCTCGTCCGGGTCGATGTCGACGCCGGTCCCGGCCCGGCCCTTGCCGTGGCGCAGTTCCACCTCGTAGAGCCCCAGCCTGGCCGCCGGCGGGACGGCGAAGGTGCTCTGCGCGCTGCGCCCGCCCGTGGGCGTCCTGCGCCACGTCACGTCCTGCGTGAAGCGCGTGCCGCTGCCCGTGTGCGTGACGACCAGCGTGTCGGGCAGGTCGTCGGCGACGCCCAGGCCCCGGGCGGTCTGGGTGCGCATCAGGTGCTTCATCGACACCGTCTCGCCGGCGCGCAGCAGCGTG
This sequence comes from Variovorax sp. PvP013, assembly GCF_050435945.1. Lineage (NCBI taxonomy): Bacteria > Pseudomonadati > Pseudomonadota > Betaproteobacteria > Burkholderiales > Comamonadaceae > Variovorax > Variovorax sp. PvP013. The sequence goes on along the minus strand of NZ_JBNDLF010000001.1, from coordinate 1,594,426 downwards.
CGGTCGAACACCGTGTGGGCGACGCGGTCGGGCTCGGGCGCGAGGCTGGTGGGCACGTCGAAGCGCCACGGCTCGATGCCGCGCTGCCAGTGGCTCCAGGTGAAGGCGAGGTCCTCGACGGTGGGGCCGGTGGCGGCGCCCCGGGCCGGCGACGCGGCCGGCAGCGTGGCGCGCGCGCTCACGAAGTAGGCCGGCTCGCCGTCGTAGCCGCCGCCTTCCTCGGCGCAGGAAGGCGGCTCCGACGCGATGCCCGCCAGCGTGGCGATGCCGCGCGCGTCGGTGGTGCCGCGCGCGACCTCGCGGCCGCGGCAGTCCGACACGCGCACGGCGGCCCCGGGCACCACGGCGCCCTGGTCCAGCGTGGTCACCCAGGCCAGCGCGTTCTCGCGGCCGAGCTTGAAATGCACCGCCAGGTTGGTCGCCAGCGCGGTGGTGCGCACGTACATCGTGCGGCCCTCGCCGTGGCGCGCGTCGAGCAATGCGTCGCCGAGCCGGCGCGAGGCGATCTCCAGCACGTGGAAGCCCGGCGTCAGCGGAATGCCCACGACCTCGAACGGGCGCGGGTCGCCGCCCTCGGCGCGGGGCATGTCCAGCGTCCGCGCCTCCGGTCGGCCGGCGAGCAGCGAGACCATGCGTGTCTGCACGACGTCGCGCTCCTCCTTGTCGATCGCGCGCGGCAGCGGCCCCCGCACGTCGCGCGCGGCGGTCTTGCGGTCGATGGTGGAGGCCTGGTCGTAGCGCTGCACCTTGCGCAGCCACGCGATGATCTCGGCGTCGGTCTTCGGATTCAGGTCGCCGACCGTGCCGGGCGTGAGCGCGCGCACCTGCAGCGCCGGTTCCACGCGGCGCACCGTCACCGGCATGACCGCCACGCCGTCGGGCTCGGCCAGGCGTTCGACGACGCCGAAGGGCGAGGCCGCGAACTTCGCCAGCGGCGGCATCGCGCCGGTGGCGACGGCCAGCGGAAAGCCCTCCGGCGCGGCCAGCGGCCGGCCGGCGGCGTCGCGCATGCCGGCGGGCAGCACGAGGGCGAACTTCGCGTTCTCGGAGAACGGCGCGGCGAACGCGATCGCGTCGACCAGCGCGTCGTCGCCGCCGGCGGCGCTGCCGTCGTCGAGCACGGGCTCGCGGGCCGCGCCCGGGCCTTCGAGGCGGACCTGGGCGGCGAGGGCGCGCGTGACTGGGGCGTTGAAGCGCAGCGTCATCGGGCGCAGCGGCAGGCACGCGGCCTGCGCGTTCTCGCGCTCGCAGCCGAAGGTCGCCGCGAAGGGCTCGCGCACCTCGAAGTCGAAGCGCCGCTCCACGCCGTTGACCACGCCCGAGGGCGTCGCGACGCCCTGGCCGTAGACCAGCTGCACGCGCCCGCCGGCGGTGAGCGTGCGGTTGCAGCGCAGCGTGGCGAAGCGCTCCGGGGCGGCGCGCGCGGCCTTGTCGCGGCCGACCGCCCGGAGCGCCGCGTCGCGCTCGGCGCCGTCGACGGGCGCGACCGGGATGCGCTCGCCGGGGCCGTCGGCCGCGCACCAGACGTGCTCCCGCAGGCTGGCGGGCGTGGCCGCGCCGTTGAGTTCGAGCACGAAGGTCTGCTGCTCGTCGATCTTTCCGTAGGAAGGCCACAGGGTTCGCACGGCCGGCCCGCCGGTGTTGAACGGGGTCCGCCCGGGCGCCTTGAGTTCCGCGCCCGAGGCCGCGCGGAAGCCCGCCGCGCGCTCGATCGTGCAGCGCACGCCGGGCGGCAGGTCGGCCGCGAAGTCGAACACCCAGCGCTTCGGACCGGTCCAGCGCGGCGTGCCCCGGCCGGCCTGGGCGTCGTCGCAGCGCACCGTGAACGGTGCGGCGGCCTGGGGGTCGCCGAAGTCGACGGCGGCCTCGTCGAACGTGGCGACGACCTGTCGCACGCGCGAGACCTCGCCGCGCGGCGAGAGTTCGACCAGTTGCAACGCATGGGCCTGGAAGACGCCCAGCGCGAGCAGCGCACCGGCCACGACGGAGGTGATTTTTCTTCCCTGCATGACTTCTCCCTTCGGCCGGGAGACTAGCCCAAGTCCATGTCGGAGCAAGCCTTTTCGGCCGGGGGCGCTCCACTATGATCGGCCGCTATGAAAGTGCTATTGAGCCATTCCGCCGGTAATCAAAACGTTCGCGCCATGCTGGACGCGCTCACCCGTGCGGGGCTCCTGGCGCGCTTCGCCACCACCGTGGCGGCCGACGAGAACAGCGCCATGCTGCGCCTGATGCCCGCCGGTGTGCGCCGCGACTGGCTGCGCCGCCGCTTCGACGTGCCGCGCGAGAAGATCCTGCAGCATCGCTGGCGCGAACTCGCGCGCGTGATCTGCGGCGGCGCCGGCTGGCGCTCGGCGTTGCGCCACGAGGAGGGCTTCGCCTCGCTCGACGCCGTGATCCAGGACTTCGACCGCTTCGTGGCGCGCTCGCTGACCTCGGTGCAGCGGCGCGAGCCGCTGGGCGCGGTCTATGCCTACGAGGACGGCGCGCTCGACACCTTCCGCGCCGCCGGCGCGCTGGGCATGAAGCGCATCTACGACCTGCCGATCGCCTACTGGGAGCTCGGCCACCGCCTGCAGCAGGAAGAGGCCGAGCGCCTGCCCGACTGGGCCGCCACGCTCGGCGGCGGCCTGGTCGACTCGCGCGCCAAGCTCGCGCGCAAGACGCAGGAGCTCGAGCTCGCCGACCTGGTGGTCGTGGCCAGCACCTTCGTGCGCGACTCGCTGCCGGCGTCGGCCGCGCACAAGGCGATCGTGATGTCGCCCTTCGGCTCGCCCGCGCGCTGGACCGGCGGCTGGTCGCAGGCCGCGCTCGATCCGGCGCGGCCGATGCGCGTGCTCTTCGCCGGCTCCATGGGCCAGCGCAAGGGCCTGGCCGACCTGTTCGCCGCCATGAAGCTGCTCGCCGGCGAGAACATCGAGCTGGTGGTGCTCGGCTCGCCGATGGAGAGCATGGACTTCTACAAGGGCCAGTACGCCGGCTTCACGCACGAGAAGAGCCGCCCGCACGCCGAGGTGCTGGCGCTGATGCGCAGCTGCGACGTGTTCTGCCTGCCCTCGATCGTCGAGGGCCGCGCGCTGGTCATGCAGGAGGCGATGAGCCAGGGCCTGCCGGTGGTCATCACCGCCAACACCGGCGGCGCCGACCTGGTGGTCGAGGGTCGCACCGGCTTCCTGGTGCCGATCCGCGCGCCCGAGCGGATCGCCGAGAAGCTCTCCTGGCTCAACCGGCACCGCGCCGAACTGGTGGCGATGAAGGAGGAGGCCGCGCGTCATTCGGCGAGCTATTCCTGGACCGCCTACGGCGACACCGTGGTCGAGGCCATCCGCCGACTCGAGGGCGTGGCGCCGGCCGTCGCCGCGCCGACCTGAGCCGATGAAGGACGCGCCGCCCCAGGGCACCGGGCCGGCGTCCGCGCCTTCGCAGCGCTATTGGGAGGTCGACGCCCTGCGCGGGCTGATGCTCGTGCTGATGACCGTCACGCACCTGCCCACGCGGCTGACCGATCCGCTGGGCCAGCCCTTCGGCTTCGTCTCGGCGGCCGAGGGTTTCGTGCTGCTGTCGGCCTTCATGGCCGGGCTGGTCTACAGCCGCACCGGCTATCGCGACGGCATCGACGCCATGCGCCGCGCCTTCTGGCAGCGCGCGCTCAAGATCTACATGGCGCAGGCGGCGACCCTGCTGTTCCTCTTCACCATCATCGCGGCGGTCGGCCTGCGCATCGACCAGCCGGCGGTGAAGAACCTGATGTCGTACTACCTGACGCAGCCGCGCGAGGGCTTCCTCTTCGGCCTGCTGCTGGTCTACGAGCCGGCGCTGCTCGACATCCTGCCGATGTACATCTTCTTCATGCTGCTGAGTCCGTGGGTGCTGGCGTTCGCGTTCCGCCACGGCTGGACGGCCGTGATCCTGACGAGCACCGCCGTGTGGGCGGCGGCGCAGTTCGGGCTGAGCGAGGCGATCTACGGCTTCGCGGTGCGCTGGACCGGCATCCCCGTGCCGTTCCACGAGATGGGCGCCTTCAACGCCTACGCCTGGCAGTTCCTGTGGTTCGTCGGCCTGTGGATGGGGGCGGCGCGCAGCGCGCCGGGCGCGCGACCGCTGCGCATGCCGCCGTGGCTGCTGGTCGTGGCGGCGGCGATCGCGCTCTACGGCTTCTACTGGCGCCACCACGGCCCGCACGGGCAGGCGCCCTTCGGAGCCGACGACCACCTCAACCTGCTGTTCGACAAGTGGCTGCTCGGGCCGCTGCGCCTGGTCGACCTGGTGGCGCTGGGCGTGCTGGCGATCGGCTTCGGCCCGGCCCTGATGCGGCGGCTGCCGCGCCTGCACTGGCTGGAGGCGATGGGCTCGGCCTCGCTGCCGGTGTTCTGCGCGCACCTGGTGGCGGTGCTGCTGGTGCTGGCCTTCTTCGGCAACGGCCAGACCGCGCGGCCCTGGTGGGGCGACGCGCTGCTGCTGGCGGCGGTGTTCGGCGGGCTCTACGCGGTGGCGCGCGCCACGCTGTGGGTCGACACGCGCCGCGCGGCGCGGCGTCTCAGGGGCGCGAAGCCGGCGCCGCGCTCGACACCTTCGTGACGGCCGCGCCGCCGGCGGGCAGCGCCGGCAGGGCGGGCGCGGCGGCCAGGGCGGCCGGCGCCGGGCCGACGTGGGACGCGATCACCGAGTGCCACAGGCGGTAGCCGGTCTCGTTCATGTGCAGGCGGTCGCCCAGGAACAGGTCGGCGCGCGGGCGGTTGTCGGCGCCCATCATGGGCGTGAAGATGTCGATGTACTCGCTGTTGTCCAGGGTGCGGACATAGGCCGAGAGGATGTTGTTGGTCTCGCGGATCTTCGGCAGCAGCGCCTCGCGCGAGGGGCTGGGCTTGACCGAGATGTAGCTGATGCGCGCGTCGGGCAGTTCCTCGCGCACGGTGCGGGCGAAGCGGATGAAGCTGTCGAGCACCTGCAGCGGCGTGCGGCCCTCGGCCAGGTCGTTGTCGCCGGCGTAGACCAGCACGTGGCGCGGCTTGTAGCGCACCACCAGCTCGCGCGTGAACAGGCTGCAGTCGGCCATCGTGGAGCCGCCGAAGCCGCGGTTGATGACCACCGGCTGCTCGCGGAAGTCCTGCGCCAGGTGCGTCCAGAAGCGGATCGTCGAGCTGCCGACGAAGAGCACGCCGCCTTCGCCCGGCAGGCGTTCCTTGTCGGCGCTGTCGAAGGCCGAGAGGGAACCCTGCCAGCGGCTGACCGCGGCGGCGTATTCGGGGGAGGGGGCGAGGGGGGAGGCCGCCGGGGCGGTGGGCCGGAGGGCGCCGGTGGGGACCGGGATCTCGGCGTGGGCCGTGGCCTGGGCGGCCAGGGCGATCAGGATCGAAGCACAGAATGAAAAGAGGGGTTTCATGAGTACCATGGGACAGGCAACGTGCTTCGACACCTTTGCGTTGGCAAGTTTCCCCGCCATCGTCGATCTAAATCGTATCCAGATGCATCGGCCGACGCCCGGACGGCCTGCTCGCCGACATCCACGGTCGCCGAAGCGAGTCCTTACAGCGTCTTCTCGATCAGCGCACCCTTGAACAGCACCGGCCCGGTCGGCCCGCTGCCGCGCGGCGCGCCGCCGGCCGGCTCCAGGCTGACGGCCAGCGCCGGCACCGCGCGCACCGCCGATTCCGGCGCCGGCAGCCGCAGGGCCTGCGCACGGTCGAGCACGCCCAGGGACTGCGGCGCCCCGCCGGGCGGCAGCGCCCACAGCTGCAGCGACTTGTCCTGCCCCTCCTGGAAGGCGCCCACGCGCTGCAGCGTGAGCTGCTGGCGGACCGGATCGAAGGTCACCAGCATCGACGCCCGGGCGGCGTCGTCGGACAGCACGGCGACGTAGCGCACGGCCGGCGCGTTGCGCAGCTGCTCGTTCAGGTTCAGGCCGACCACCGCCGCGGCGACGGTCGCCAGCGCGCCGGCCGCCGCCGCGCCGCGCCACAGCGCCAGGCTGCGCAGCCAGCCGCGCCGGGGCGCCGCCAGGGGCCGTGCCGCCTGGCGCTGGCGTTCCAGCGCCTGCTCGGTCCGGTCGATCTCGATCTGGTTGAGGATGCGGCTCCAGACGGCCGCGTCGGGCTTCACGCCCGGCCCGATCTCGGTCAGGCTGGACAGGCGGCCCTGCCAGACCAGCGCGGCGGCGCGCACCGGGGCCTGTTCGCGGGCGATGGTCTCGAAGCGGCGTCGCGCGCCGCCGCGCAGGGTGCCCAGCGCGTAGCTCGCGGCCAGGAGTTCGAGGCGCTTTCCGGGGGTCGAGATGTTCATGGCAGGGTCCTCGTCAGGCGAAGCGCGTCATGCAGACACGCAGTTTTTCCAGTCCGCGGCGGATCCAGGTCTTGACGGTGCCCAGCGGCAGCTTGAGCTGCTCGGCCAGCTCGCCGTGGCTGAGGTCGCGCAGGTAGGCCAGGCTGACCACCTCGCGCTGCCGGCCTTCGAGCTGCTGCAGGCACTGCTGCAGGGCCCAGGCCTGCTCGCTGGCCTCGGTGATGTCCATGGGGCCGGGGCCGTCCGCGGCCAGCGTGTCGGCCATCACGTCGTCGAATTCCTGCGTGAGCTGGGCGCGGTCGGCGGTGCGCCGGCGCAGCAGGTCGAGCGCGCGGCTGCGCACGATCAGGCCCATCCAGGCCATCGGCGGGCTCAGCGAGGCGCGGTAGTCGCCAGCCACGCGCCAGATCGTGATGAAGGCCTCCTGCAGGGCGTCCTCGGCCCATTCCCGCTGCCGCACCACGCGCAGCGCCAGTCCGAAGAGCCGCGGCGAGGCGCTGTCGTAGAGCAGCCGCAGCGCGGCTTCGTCGCGTTGGCCGACGCGGTCGATGAGGGCCATGAGATCGGCATCGGAGAGGGGGGCGTTCATGCCGGGATTGTGCAGGGGAGACCATGAAACGGATACGGCGCGGGAGCGGCCGCGGATTCAAGACGCGAAGGAGTTGAATCCGTCGGGCGGATCGTCGCGTACCCCGGATCGGGCCGGGCGCCGACGAGGAAGTTGGCGTCGTCCGGCCATAAAGCCCCTGCATCCGGTTCCCTTTTCTTCAACGCTCCCATCCTCCAAGGAAACGACCATGAACACCCGCCTCCTCGCCCTCGCTCCCGTCCTCTGCGCCGTCGCCGCGCTGTCCGCGTGTTCGGGCACCGGCATGAAGCCCATGGGCGCCATGGGCTCGTCGATGGCCGCCAAACCCTTTTCGCAGGCCATGCTGCCCGAGCCCGTGAAGGTGCCGGCCGGCAACGTGGTGGCCCTGGAGACCGTGGGCGCCGGCGACATCACCTACGAATGCCGCGCCAAGACGGCCATGCCCGGCCAGTTCGAATGGGTCTTCGTCGGTCCCGACGCGAAGCTGATGGACCGCGCCGGCAAGCAGGTCGGCACCTATGTCGGCCCGCCGGCCACCTGGGCGCACATGGACGGCTCCAAGGTCACGGCCACGCAGGTCGCGGTCGCGCCCAACGGCCCGGACAACATCCCGCACCAGCTGGTCAAGGCCAATCCGGCCATGGGCATGGGCGCGATGCAGGGCGTGACCTACATCCAGCGCACCGCCACCCGGGGCGGCGTGGCGCCGTCGATGCCCTGCGGCGCATCGAACATGGCCCAGAAGCAGGTCGTGAAGTACCAGGCCGACTACATCTTCTATCGCGCGATGTGATCCGGGGCGGTGCCCGTCACCGGGCATCGCCGAAGGTCGTCGGCAGGCGTCGGGTTCAGGCCCCGAGCCGGCCCCGATGCCGCGCGATCTGGGCGCGCACCTGCGCCGGCGCCGTGCCGCCCAGGATGTCGCGCGCGTTCAGCGAGCCGCGCAGGCTCAGGACGTCGTAGACGTCCTGCTCGATCGTCGGGTTGAACTGCTGCAGCACGGCCAGCGGCAGCTCCGACAGGTCGACCTGGTGCGAGATCGCCGCCTTGACCGCGTGCGCCACGGTCTCGTGGGCGTCGCGAAAGGGCAGGCCCTTCTTGACCAGGTAGTCGGCCAGATCGGTGGCGGTGGCGTAGCCGCGCAGGGCGGCGCGCTCCATGGCCTCGGGCTTGACGGTGATGCCGCCGACCATCTCCGCGAAGATGCGCAGGGTGTCCTTGAGCGTGTCGACGGTGTCGAACAGCGGCTCCTTGTCCTCCTGGTTGTCCTTGTTGTAGGCCAGCGGCTGGGCCTTCATGAGGGTTATGAGGCCCATCAGGTGACCGACCACGCGGCCGGTCTTGCCACGCGCCAGCTCGGGCACGTCGGGGTTCTTCTTCTGCGGCATGATCGACGAGCCGGTGCAGAAGCGGTCGGCGATGTCGATGAAGCCGAAGCTCTGGCTCATCCACAGGATCAGTTCCTCGCTCAGGCGGCTGACGTGGATCATCGCCAGCGAGGCGGCGGCGGTGAACTCGATCGCGAAGTCGCGGTCGCTCACGGCGTCCAGGCTGTTCTGGCAGACCACGGCATCGCCGTTCCCGTCGACCATGCCCAGCGTGCGCGCGACCCGTTCGCGGTCCAGCGGATAGCTGGTGCCGGCCAAGGCTGCAGCGCCCAGCGGCAGGCGGTTGACGCGCTTCCTCACGTCGAGCAGCCGCTCGGCGTCGCGCGCGAACATCTCCACGTAGGCCAGCATGTGGTGGCCGAAGCTCACCGGCTGCGCCACCTGCAGGTGCGTGAAGCCCGGCAGGATGACCTCGACGTTCTTCTCGGCGATGTCCACCAGCGCGCGCTGCAGGGCCATCAGCAGGTCGCCGATCAGGTCGATCTCGCCGCGCAGCCACAGCCGCACGTCGGTGGCGACCTGGTCGTTGCGGCTGCGGCCGGTGTGCAGGCGCTTGCCGGCATCGCCCACGATCTGGGTCAGGCGCGCCTCGATGTTCAGGTGCACGTCCTCCAGGTCGAGCTTCCATTCGAAGGCGCCGGATTCGATTTCGGAGCGCACCTGTGCCATCCCGCGCTCGATCGCGGCATGGTCCTGCGCACCGATGATTCCCTGTGCCGCCAGCATGCCCGCGTGCGCGAGGGAGCCGGTGATGTCGGCCTCCCACAGCCGCTGGTCGAAGAACACGCTGGAGGTGTAGCGTTTGACGAGGTCGCTCATCGGCTCGGAGAACAGGGCCGACCAGGCTTCGGATTTCTTGTCGAATTGGTTTTGGGTCATGGAAGGCGTTGGCGAGGCAATAATGAGTTTGTCACTCGATGTATCTGCAGTCTGTCATGCGCAAGCCGTCGATCTTATCGACTCCCCCTCCGGCCCACCGGGAACCTTCGCCATCCTTGCACGGCGCGAAGCGGGCGGAGCCGCGCGCCGGGACGCTGCTGTTCGACACCTGCCGGATCGGCGTGGTGCTGCGCGCGGTGCTGCTGGTGGAAGCGGTGATCGCCGTGGTGATGATCTTCATGGCGCCGACGCCGACCGCCTGGCTGGTCCTGACCGGCTCGGCGACCGCCGGGGCCCTGCCCGCGACGATGCACTGGCTGGCCGCGGCTTGCGCGGCGAAGAAGCTCATGGCCAGGCGGTCGCACCGCGCGCAGTTCGCATTCGGCATCGCCCTGGGGGTGGTCTCGGCGCTCTACGGCTGCGCGCTGCTGCGCCTGAGCGATGTCGTGACGGCGGCGCCGTGGCTCGCCTCGGCCGTGGCCGGCGGGATGCTGGCGGCGCTCTTCATGGAACTGCTGGTGCTGCGCGCGCGCGGCCGGATGCCGGCGGCGACGACCGCGCGGCTGCAGGAGCTGCAGGCGCGCATCCGGCCGCACTTCCTCTTCAACACCCTGAACAGCGCCATCGCCCTGGTGCGCGACGATCCGGTCAAGGCCGAGACGATGCTGGAGGACCTGAGCGAGCTCTTCCGCGGCGCGCTCGCCGAACCGGGCGAGTCGGTCACGCTGGCCGACGAGATCCAGCTGGCGCGGCGCTACCTGGCCATCGAACAGGTGCGCTTCGACATGCGTCTGAGCATCCTCTGGGACATCGATCCGGCGGCCGACGGCGCCCGCCTGCCGCCGCTGCTGCTGCAGCCGCTGGTGGAGAACTCGGTGCGGCACGGCATCGAACCCAGTCCCGAGGGCGGACGCCTGCTGGTGCGCACGCAGCGCCGCGGCGCCATGGTGGTGATCGAGGTGGTCAACACCCTCGCGCCCGAGCCCTGGAACACCACGGCACGTACCGCCGGCAACGGCATCGCGCTGGAGAACGTCCGCGACCGGCTGCGGCTGCTGCACGACGTTCAGGCCCAGTTCAGCGCCGGCGTCGAAAAGAACAACTATCGCGTGCGCATCGCCGTCCCGGTCGGGACATGAGCATGCCGCGCACGGAGAAGCCCCCATGCCCCTGAGAACCCTGATCGTCGACGACGAGGCCCTGGCGCGATCGCGCTTGCGGACCCTGCTGGGCGACTGCACGGAACCGGCCGCCGACGTGGTGTCCGAAGCGTCGCATGCCGCGCAGGCGAAGCAACTGCTCAAGAGCACGGTCTTCGACCTGGTGCTGCTGGACATCCACATGCCGGGCATGGACGGCATCGAGCTCGCGCGCTCGCTCGCGGAGCTGCCCGACGCGCCGGCGCTGGTCTTCGTGACGGCGCACGCGATGCACGCCGTCACGGCGTTCGAACTCGACGTGGTCGACTACCTGACCAAGCCGGTGCGGGTGGAGCGCCTGCAGCAGGCGCTGCAGAAGGTCGAGCGCCACCGCAGGGATCGGCAGGCGAAGGCGCAGAGTCCGGCCGGCCAGGTGCAGGAGACGCTCCTGATCCAGGACCGCGGTCGCGTCGAGCGCGTGCCGCTGGCCTCGGTGCGCTACCTGAAGTCCGAATTCAAGTACCTCACCGTGCGCACGTCGGCGCGCAGCTACATCCTCGAAGGCTCGCTGAGCGAGTTCGAGGAGCGCCACGCCGGGCGCTTCGTGCGCGTGCACCGCAACGCGCTGGTCGCGCTGGCGGCGGTGCGCAAGCTCGAGCGCGTGGCCGCCGGCGACGAGGCCGAGGGCTGGGCGGTGCGCCTGGACGGCATCCCGGAGCCGATCGCGGTCTCGCGCCGGCAGCTCGCCAGCGTGCGGGAGGCGCTGAAGGAGGCGCCGTGACGACCCCCGAAGGCGCCACGCCCGACGAGGCGCGCGAACTCGCCGCGCTCGCCGCCACCGAGGCGGTGCAGCGCGCGGAAGAGCACCGCGAGCGCGTGCTGCTGCACATGCCCGTCGACGTGCGCAGCGCCTCGCTGGTGGTGCTCGCGGTGCTGGCCGGCATCTTCACGCTGCGCTGGGCGGCGGCGGTGTTCATCCCGCTGATGCTCAGCCTGATCCTGACCTACGCGCTGGCGCCGCTGGTCGACCGGCTGGAGCGCTGGCGGGTGCCGCGCGTGATCGGCGCGGCGGTCATCCTGCTGGGCATCGCCGGGGCCATCGGCACCACCGGCTACTCGCTCTCGGGCAGCGCCGCGCAACTGGTCGATTCGCTGCCGGTGGCGGCGCAGAAGCTGCGCCAGGCCATGACCACCCGGCCGAGCCCGAGCAACCCCAGCACGCTCGACACCGTGCAGCAAGCCGCCGCGCAGCTGGAGCAGGCCGCGCAGGCGGCGTCCGTGCAGGCCGGCCGGCGCGGCGTCACGCGCGTCGTCATCGAGCGGCCGCCGTTCAACGTGCGCGACTACCTCTGGAGCGGCACGGTCGGACTGGCCGGGGCGCTGGGGCAGCTCACGCTGGTGGCCTTCCTGACCTTCTTCGCGCTGTGCTCGGGCGACACCTTCCGCCGCAAGCTGGTGAAGATCACCGGCCACAGCCTGCAGAAGAAGAAGATCACCGTGCACGTGCTCGACGACATTACCGGCAACATCGAGCGCTACCTGCTGGTGCAGATCTTCACCAGCGCGCTGGTGGGCGTCGCCACCGGCCTCGCGTTCTGGGCCATCGGGCTGGAGAACGCGGCGGTGTGGGGCATCGTCGCGGGGGTGACCAACCTGATCCCCTACGTCGGCTCGCTGCTGGTGCTGGGCACCTCGGCGCTGGTGGCCTTCCTGCAGTTCAACAGCCTGGGGACGGCGGCGCTGGTGGGCGGCACGTCGCTGATGATCCACACCCTGGTGGGCAATCTGCTCGCGCCCTGGCTGACCAGCCGCACCAGCCGCATGAACCCGGTGGCGGTGTTCGTCGGCGTGATCTTCTGGGGCTGGCTGTGGGGCGTGTGGGGACTGCTGCTGGGCATCCCGATCATGATGATCGTGAAGTCGGTCTGCGACCGCGTGGAAGACCTGCAGCCGATCGGCGAACTGCTGGGGGACTGAGTTCGCCCCCGGGCCGCGCGCATTCCGTGTCGCTTCGTCCATCCCTTTTCCAGAGGAGGGCACCGAAGGCCTGGCACAGCCGGCTGCACGGCGTTGTTGGCTGGCAAATCTTTCCAAATGGCAATCGAACGCGCTCGATCTGCGCACTACGTCACCGAATTCGAATGAACCTGGGCGGGTTCGCGGTCACCGGCTTCCCGTTACGTGAGGGCTCACTACATTCGGGCCTCCTCGTTTCCATGCGTGACACCGAGAGCCCTGCATGTCCATGTTCTTCGGCGCGGATCGCGCCCTGGCGGTTCGCGGCCCCGCCATTCCCCTGATCGCGGGCGAACCCGCGCTGGTGCCGCTGAAGCTGCAGGGCCGCGAAGGCGTCAACAGCCTGTTCGAGTACCGGCTGGTCCTGCAGACGCCCGACGCCTACGACTTCAGGGCCGGCGAGGGCTCGAACTTCGATCTGGACGCCTTCGTCGGGCGCGAGCTCACCTGCGCCATCGAGCTGGAGGGCCACGGCAGCTTCGTGCCCGGGGTGCCCGGCGGCTTGGGCCCCAACCAGGGCGCGGGCGAGCGCGAGATCTCCGGGCTCGTCACCCGGGCGCGCTTCATCGGCGAGAGCAGCCGCCACGCCCTGTACGAACTCACCCTGCGCCCCTGGCTGCACCTGGCCACGCTCACCACCGACTGCCGGGTCTTCCAGGACCAGAGCCCCGTCGAGATCATCGAAGACGTCCTCGCGCGCTATGCCTTCGCCGCGGACAAGCGCCTGATCGAGACCTACCCGCGGCGCGACTACACCGTCCAGTACAACGAGAGCGACTTCGAGTTCGTCACGCGCCTCATGCAGGCGTGGGGCATCAACTACCACTTCGAGCACTCGGGGGGCGTGCACCGCCTGGTGTGGAGCGATCACAACGGTGCGTTCCAGGTGACCCAAAAGGATCAGGGCAAGAGACTCAGCGCCTACCACCATATCCCCTTCTACCCGCTGGGCCACAAGATCGACCGGGAGTACATCCACGGCTTCAGTCCCACCGATGCGCTCACCAGCGGCAGCTACAGCAGCCGTGACTACGACCATACCCGTCCACGCGCCACCCTGGAGGTGAGTGCGGCCGCACCGCGCCCGACCGGCCACGCGCAGCAGGCCGTCTACCTCTGGCGGGGCGACCGCGCGGGCCTGGGCGGCAGCGACTACAGCCAGCCCAACCGCGGCGCGGACAAGGCCGCCAACCAGACCGAAGCCCAGGGCGAGCACCTCGCGCGCCTGCGCATGCAGGTGCTGCGCCAGGGCGGGCGACGCGCCACGGGCGTGGGCCACCTGCGCGGCATCGTGGCGGGTTGCACCTTCGCCCTGACGGGGCACCCGCGCGAGCGGGCCAACGTCGAGTACGTCGTCCTGGAGACGCGCTTCGTCATCGAGAACGTGGGTGAGGATGCGCAGCGTGCCGTGCAGGCGACCGACCTCACGGCCACCACCGGCACCCCCGGCCCCACGGCCCTGAGCGACGCCCAGCGCCTGAGCGGTCAGTGGCGCGTGGCCGTCGAGTTCGACGTGCAGCCCACCACCGAGGCGCTGCGCCCGGCGCTCACCCAGCGCAAGCCCAAGACCGGCGGCCCCGAGACCGCCGTGGTCGTGGGCCCCGAAGCGGGCACGGCCGAGACCCACATCCACACCGACGCCCTCGGGCGCATCAAGGTCCAGTTCCCCTGGGACCGCCACGGCCGGAGGAACCAGGACAGCTCGTGCTGGGTGCGCGTGGCCAGCGCCTGGGCGGGCAACCAGCTCGGGGCGATGCACGTGCCCCGGGTGGGCCAGGAGGTGGTGATCGACTTCCTGGGCGGTGACCCGGACCTGCCCATCGTCACCGGACGTGTGTACAACCAGCTCAACCCGCCGCCCTGGGCGCTGCCCGCGCAGCAGGCCCTCAGCGGCTTCAGGAGCCGCGAGCTCACCTCCGGGGGCGGCAACAGCGCCGGTGGGCGCAGCAACCACCTGATCCTGGACGACACCGCTGAGAAGATTCAGGCACAGCTCAAGTCGGACCACCAGAGCAGTTCCCTGAGCCTGGGACACCTCACACGCGTCGAAGACAACGCAGGGCGCCAGGACGCGCGGGGCGAGGGCTTCGAGCTGCGCACGGACGGCCACGGGGTGGTGCGCGCGAAGGACGGGCTGCTGATCACCACCGAGGCGCGCGCCGCTGCCCGGGGGCACGCAAAGGCCATGACCGAGACCACCGCTCGCCTCGCACACGGGCAGGACCAGCACGAGCGGCTGGCCGACCTGGCGCAGCAGCACCGGGCGCAGGAGGCGGGCGACCAGGGCGAGGTGGTCCAGCGCCTGAAGGCGCAGAACGGGGCGATCGAGGGTGAGGCGAGGCCGGGCAACAACGGCAGTGAGGGCAGCGACTTCCCCGAGCTGAGCGAGCCGCACCTCACGCTGGCGAGCCCGGCGGGCATCCAGAGCACCACCGCCGGCAGCACGCATCACCACAGCGACGGCCACCATGCGATCACGGCCGGCGGCCATGCGAGCGTGAGCACGGCCGGGAGCTGGCTGGTCAGCGCCACGGAGGCCGTCAAGCTGTTTGCGTACCGCGCCGGCATGAAGCTGATCGCGGCGAGAGCGGACATCGACATCCAGGCCCTCGAGACCTCGGTCAATTTCCTGGCCAAGGTGGACATCACCCACACCGCCAACCGCATCACGCTCACCGCCAAGGAGGAGATCGTGGTCAACGGTGGAGGCAGCTACACGGCGTGGAAGAGCGACGGCATCGAGGAAGGTACTCCCGGTGACTGGGTCAGCCACGCGGCCACGCACGACATGGCCGGGCCGGCCAACCTGAGCGTCGCGCCGATGGCGATGCCGACAGCCTTGCTCCAGCCCGAACCCGGAACGCTGGTCTTCGACGTCTTGACCCAACCGGAAGATGTGGAGGGAACCGCATGGGCAGCGGAACCCTACGAACTGCTCAAGGGTGGAGCCGTCATCGAACAGGGCCTGACCAACGAACGAGGCCAGGTGGTCGTCAAGAACCACCAACCAGGCACCACCACGTACCAGGTGCGTTTCAGCCACGGCGCCGAGCATGAGCTCCGGGTGAGCGAGGCCCTGGACCACACCTCCGAACACCGGCTGGCCAACCACGGCTACCGCACCGACACCCACCACCGAGACCGTGCCACCGGCAACGGCTTCGACAAGGTCTGAACGGCATTCGCGTCACCTCATCCCGGAAACGTCCATGGCCCAACCAGCAGCCGATCCCCTCAAGACCCAGAACCCGCAGATCGTTCACATCGATGAGCGAAAGCGCACGGCCACCGTCACGCAGCAGTGGTTGCTGGAGAAAAGCACGTCGCACCCCATCCGCACTGGCAACAAGCTGCAGGCCTTCATCGGCGGTCGAGAAGGCTTCCAGGCCATCGCCCGAGACATCGAAGCCGCGCGCGAGAGCATCGATCTGGTGTGCTGGGGATTCGACCCTGGCATGGCGCTGGTGCGTGGAAATTGCATGGCCGCGTACCCCTGGGCGCAAGGCGAGCCCTATGGTGAACTCCTCAGGCGCAAGGCCGCCCAGGGCGTCAAGGTGCGCCTGCTGGTGTGGTACAGCCCCCGGGGGTCGGCCAAGCAGAACTCGTTGGTCGGGTATGTCAATCCGACCGAGTTCCTCGTGGGTGGCGTCATCAATCACACGTCCGACGAATTGCGCGCTCCCACCGTCGGCATGGCCGGCAGCATCGGAAGATCTTCCATCACCTCCATGTCCTCGAAGTCCGTGGCGGAGCAACGCCTGGACTACTGCACACGGTGGTGGCGCGAAGCGACGGCGGGCCAGATCCGGAACCTGGAGGTGCGTGGACGCGACGGCGTGGCGCAGCACGTCAAGACCAGCGTGGCCGACGAAGCCGATCAGCCGCAGACAACGGCCGGCACCCTTGGAGGACTGGTCACCGAGAAGATGCTGATTGAAGAAAATGCCACCCACCACCAGAAGCCCATCCTGATCGACTACGCCTACCAAGAAGGCAGCCTTGCCGTGGGCTACGTGATGGGCCTCAACAGCGTGAGCGATTACTGGGACAGCGCGGAGCACGGCTTCGACGACCCGCTGCGCGAGCAGGACCTCGCTGGCACGAGCGATGACGTGGCCAGACAGGCCCTCCAGTCGGGACGGCCTGTCAGCCGCAAGCCGCTGCAGGACTACGCCTTTCGTGTCGAGGGGCATGCGCTCATCGACGTGCACCAGAACTTCTGCCGTGCCTGGAACCGCGCGCCGCTGCTGCCCAAGCTGGCGGCCACGAGCAACGCCAAGGCCCAGGCCGTGCGCAGCGCCGACATCGATCCCTCGCTGGATCCTCGCAAGCTGGGCAAGACCGGCAGCCCGGCCGAGCGACGTCTGCGCCTGCAGGTGCTGCGCACCCAGCCCGAGGAAGAGTATGACGATCAGGAGAAGTGCTGGGCCTTCGACAAAAGCATCAAGCACGCCTACTTCCAGGCCACCAGCGTCGCGCGCAACTACATCTATCTGGAGAACCAGTACTTCTTCTACGAGGAATGGGCGCGCCACCTCAAGGCCAACCGCACGGCGTTCATGCAGTGGGTGCAGGGAGCGGGCCGCACGAGCCGGGACGCGCGCACCCTGCACCTGATGGTGGTGATGCCCCTGCCCGAGGACGAAGGAATGATCCCGCGCACCTACGACACGTTCAAAAGCCTGGGCCAGGGGCAGTCGATGCAGAACCAGAGAGACGTGTATGCGAGCGAGGAGAAAACCCTGGCAGCACAGCAGGCGTGGGATGCACGCCATGCCGCGCTGTCGCCCCAGGAAAAGGCATCCGGCCGCGCCGTGCTGGGACGGATCGGCCCCCGGCCGTCCGTGCTCCTGAGCCCCGTGACGCAGGATGCGCAGAAGGTCAAGGAACCCACGCTCGACAAGGATGGCGTGCTGATGCAGGACGGCAAGAGCCTGGGCCTGAAGGTGCTCGTCTGCAAGATGGCCACGCCCAACCAGACTGGTCAGGCTGCGCTGGGCGCCAGTCGCGACATCTACATCCACAGCAAGCTGCTGATGATCGACGACTGCTTCATGACGCTGGGCAGCGCCAACCTGAACCTGCGCAGCATGGCTGCAGACAGCGAGATCAATCTGGCGACCGACAGCATCGGGCATGTTCGATCGTTCAGGCGGCGGGTGTGGGGGATGCAGACGGGGGGTGATGCGGAGGGGGTTGGGAGGAACGGGTCTACGAAAGAAATTGCATTGGCATTTGAGCGCTGGAAGACGCTCGCGTTGAACAACAAACAGGGACTTGCGAAAAGTCCGCCTGAGCCTATGACGGGCTTTCTCGTCCGGTTCGAAGACACACGCATTTCGATGCACCGCTACGGGTGAATGGGTGAAGACATGCCGATTCCTACCCGTGCAATTGTCATTCTTCTTAACTTCTTCCTGTACGCCACACTGAACGCCTGCAAGCCCGACATGCAAGCCTATGCCTATCCCTTCACCGCACAGTCCGACCTCGCCCAGCTAAGCGAGGAGGGTGTGCTGCCGCGCAACATCAACCTGAAGACCTTCGATCCGCACCGCGATGCGGGCGAGTTCGCTTGTCGCAACCAAGCCACCAGCGCCCCGACCCTGACACCGCAGGCGCAGGAACTGCATGAACACGCCATGACTTTGACCAGCGGGGAGCTATGGCCGAACGAGCGCGACTGGCCACAGGCCATGAAGCTATGGGATCAGGCGGCGGCCCAGGGGCACTGGAAGGCCGCGCTGATGTGGCTGCAGACGGCGCGCACCGGCGCCGGTGTGAACAGTGTCAAGGGCCGTTTCCAGGTTTCGCCAGAAATGTCGGAGGTAGTGGTTTCGAAGATGGAAGTGCTAATGCGCCAAGGGGTGGCCGATGCCTTCTTTTGGATGGGGGAGTTTTATGGTGGAGGCTATGGGGTCAAGCAAAGCACTGACCGGCAATGGGCGTTCTACGAACTCGCGGCAGACCTAGGCAGTCCGTTGGCGCAAACCATGATTGCCGGTGTGTTGGAGTTGGGACACCGAGATATGGAGAAGCCCGGACAGGCCAAATGGGCAAATCATGCGTTGATGTTCAAGTTGCTCGAATGCGCATATGCCCAAGGCTACGGCAAGGCTGGTTTTCAACTTGGAACTTGGCTGCGCATTAAAGCTAAGGGCGTGCCTCAACTCATCCCTCCCAGTACTACACCTGAAGAGCAATTCGCCCGTGCCCTGCAAATCCTGCACGACGGCGTCAAGTTCGGCAGCGAAGACGCAGCAGGCTACTTGTCCTCATCCTTGCGTTCGGGCGATCCGATCAACAGGCATCAGATCGACAAGGTGCGGGCCGACCGATATCGCGCATTGGCCGAAGCCCTCTGGCACAACCCCGACCTGCGCTTCCCCAACCTCGACCGTGTCCTGCCCCTGCCACCGGCGAAGCTGCCCCAGTGGGACGGCAACCCCGACACCCTGATCGACGCGGCCAAGGCCGTGCGCGTGACGCCCAGGGCCCAGAAGCTCTCGGGCCACGTCCATCCACCCGCTCACCGCGCCCACATCCCGCCCGGGCAGACCCTGCAGGTGCCCCCGCACCTCGCGCACATGCTCGGGCTGCCGGGCTTCACCAGCATCCTGGCCGACGTGCCCGGTGCCACCGGCCTGGCCCGCGCGAGCGTGACCGGCTATTGGCAGCCCAGGGTCTCTCCGGCCCGCGCCACCGACTCCATCGCCACGGCCCGCCTGCGCCGCGACCTCGCCAACCGGCCGCCCCTGCGCTTTCGCGAAGGCGAGCGCATGCAGCTCGACGTGGGCAACACCGACTTGCCGCACGAAGACCTCGCGCACTACCTCGTCACCTGGCACTTCATGGGCTGGCCCGTGGCCCAGCGGGTACCGCAGGACTGGTTGGTCGAGGCCGGTACCGCGCGCGCCATCGACGAGGCCACGCAGATGACTTGCAAGGGCGACCAGGCCTGCCCGCAGACGGGCATCTGGCAGCCCCATGTCGTCGACGAAGCCCAGTCGCTGTCGCGGACCTCGGGAACGTCGTCGTTGGAGAGTGAAGGCTGGAAGTGGCAAGCCTTTGTCGAGAAGGGGCAGCGCATGCCGAGCCTGCGGGCCAAGGGCGTGCCGATGAAAGACGAGCAGGTGGACTGGCGGCTGATGCTCGCCTGCGAGTCGGGTTTCGACGGGCCGATGGCGGGCTGAGCAGACGGCAATGCAAACGGGCACGCATCACGCACACAGGCGATTGGCAGTACGCAGCGAAGGCGCCAGCACTGGCACGGTTTGGTGGCGCGCCCTGCTGGCGCTGCCGCTCGTGCTCAGCCTCGCGGCCTGCTCCATGGACTCCAACTCTCCCGGCAGCGATCTGCCGCGCTTCACCCAACTGCCGGCCTTCCAGCCGCATCGCAAGAGCTTCGAATGCAAGCAGGAGGCGGCGGTCAACCCACCCATCGGCGCCGAAGCGCAGTCGCTGTTCGAGCAGGCCCTGGCGCTCGACGACTGGCAGATCTGGTACGACCAGCGCGACTACGCCGGCATGGCTCGGCTGTACACGCAGGCCATGAAGCTGGGGCACTGGAAGGCGCAGCTGAACCTCGCACAGATGTACCTCGAAGGCCGGGGCGTGGAGGTCGATGCGAAGGAGGCGATCCGGCTGACGGAGGACCTGATGCGCCAGGGCGTGCCGGCCGCCTGGCACCGCATGGGCAGCCTGTACATGATGGGTGCGGGGCCGCTCAAGCAGGACGACACGGTGGCCTATGCGTTCTGGCAGTGGGCCGCGGACATGGGCAGCATGGAGTCGCAGGCGTTCCTGGGCGAGAAGCTCGATGCCGATCACGACAGCCCACCGAGCTACTGGGGAAATAAAGTCATCGGGCTGCAGATGCTGGAGTGCGCATTTGCGCAAGGGTCCGCGCTGGCGGCCTACAGCCTCGGCTTATCCCTGAATCAGTCAGCCCGAACGCCAGAGGCTTCTCAGCGAGCCCTGCAGGTCATGCACGAAGGTGTCAAGCGCGGATACCAGAAATGTGCGAACTATTTGTTCGCCTCGTTTGACGATGGCGATCCCATTGTTGGACATGCCAAGGATCCGATTCGCGCTCGCAGATATCAGGCGATCTCCGAACGCCTGCGCTTCGACAAGCACCTCCAACTCCCCAACCTCGACCGGGTGCTGCCCCTGCCACCGGCGAAGCTGCCCCAGTGGGACGGCAATCCCGACACCCTAATCGACGCGGCCAAGGCCGTGCGCGTGACGCCCAGGGCCCAGAAGCTCTCGGGCCACGTCCATCCACCCGCCCACCGCGCCCACATCCCGCCCGGGCAGACCCTGCAGGTGCCCCCGCACCTCGCGCACATGCCCGAGCTGCCGGGCTTCACCAGCATCCTGGCCGACGCGCCCGGTGCCACCGGCCTGGCCCGCGCGAGCGTGACCGGCTACTGGCAGCCCCGTGTCTCTCCGGCCCGCGCCACCGACGCCATCTTCGATGTCAGCTGCCGATTTGCAGGACGGCGCCGTCTGGCAGGGCATGCCAGTCGATCCACTCGCCGGACGCGGCATGGTGGGTCGGACCTTGCGGCGTCGACTGGGCCGTCGCGTCGGCCGGTGGCGTGCCGTGGCGCAGCGTGAAGGACTTGCCGCCGAGCTTCAACGTCATCTCGAAGCCGCTCCAGTGCGCCGGCACGCGCGGGGTGAGGGACAGGCGGTCGCCGTGTACCGCGAGGCCCAGCAGGGTCTCGGTCGCGGCGCGGTGCAGCCAGGCGGCCGAGCCGGTGTACCAGCTCCAGCCGCCACGGCCGACGTAGGGCGCGGCGCCGTAGATGTCGCCGGCCATCACGTAGGGCTCCAGCTCGTAGGCCGGACCGCGCGTCGGATGGACCGCGCGGTGCGCCGGGCTCAGGCCCTCGAAACTCTCCCACGCGGCCGCGACGTCGCCCGAGAGCGCCTGCGCCATCAGCGCCCAGACGGCGGCATGCGAGTACTGGCCGCCGTTCTCGCGCACGCCCGGCGGGTAGGCCTGGATGTAGCCGGGGTTGGGCTCCGAGTGCGCCAGCGGCGGATGCAGCAGGCGCAACAGGCCGGCGGGCTCGTCGTGCAGCCGTGCCTCCAGGGCGGCCATGGCCGGCTTCGTGTGCGCGTCGTCGGAGGCGCCCGAGAGCACCGACCAGGCCTGCGCGATCAGGTCGATGCGGCATTCCTCGTTGGCCGACGAGCCCAGCGGCGTGCCGTCGTCGAAGAAGGCGCGGCGGAACCAGGCGCCGTCCCAGCCGGCGTCGTGCAGCGCGGCGATCCAGCCGCGCCGCGCGTCGAGCCAGCGCCGGGCGCGCTCGCCGTCGCCGCGCGCCTCGGCCAGCGGTGCGTAGCGCTCGACCACGCTGCACAGGAACCACGCGAGCCAGACCGACTCGCCCCTGCCTTCGTGGCCGACGCGGTTCATGCCGTCGTTCCAGTCGCCCGTGCCCATCAGCGGCAGGCCATGGACGCCGGTGACCAGGCTGCGGTCGATGGCGCGCGCGCCGTGCTCGTAGACGCTGGCCCGCGCCTCGGTGACCTGCGGCGCGTAGTAGGCGTCCTCGGCACCCTCGGGGATGCCGGGGCCGTCGACGAAGGGCACCTCCACGTCGGCCAGCGTCGCGTCGCCCGTGACCTCGGCGTGGTGGGAGATCGCGTAGGGCAGCCACAGCAGGTCGTCCGAGAAATGCGTGCGCACGCCGGCGCCGCCGGGCATGTGCCACCAGTGCTGCACGTCGCCCTCGGGGAACTGCCGCGCCGCGTTGACGATGATCTGCTCGCGCAGGCGGTCGGGGTCGGTCAGCGCGAAGGCCATCGCGTCCTGCAGCTGATCGCGGAAGCCGAAGGCGCCGCCGGCCTGGTAGAAGCCGGCCTTCGACCACAGCCGGCAGACCAGCGTCTGGTACATCAGCCAGCGGTTGACCAGGGCGTCGAAGAGCGGATCGGGCGTGCGCACCTGCTGCCGGCCGAGCAGCTCGTCCCAGAAGCCGCGCGCGCGCGCCAGGGCGGCGTCGACGTCCTGCCGTTGCCAGCGCCGCGCCAATGCGACGGCGGCCTCGGCGTCGGGAGCGTGGCCGAGCATGAAGCACAGCTGCGCGCTGGCGCCGGCCTCCAGGAAGAACTCGCCGTCGATGGCGGCGCAGGCGTCCAGGCCGTGGCCGGCGCGGCGTCCGAGCAGGTCCGGAATCTCGACGCCGCCGCGGCCGGCGAAGAACTCGCTGCGCTCGCAGGTCCATTGCACGGCGTCGGTCACGCCCGCGGGCAGGCCGGCCAGCGCCAGGAAGGCGGTGCTGCCGCCGAAGCCGCCGCTGCACTCGCGCTGCTGGCCGAACACGGCATCCAGGTCCTCGCCCTTCCAGGTGTGGACGGTGCGCCGCTCGCCGCGCGCCGCGCCCAGCTGCCATTCGACCAGCGCCAGCGCGCGCAGCCGGCGCCGGCGGGGGCCGCCGTTGCGCATCCGCACCTGCACCAGCTTCACGCGCTCGTCGCGGTCGGCGAAGAAGGTGGTCTCCAGCGTCATGCCGCCGGTCGCGCACTCGAACACGCTGTAGCCCTGGCCGTGGCGCACGCGGTGCGCGGCGGTGCCGTCGCCCCGGCTCGCCGGCGTGAGCGGCAGCAACTCGCGCGTGTCGACGTCCTGCAGCAGGTAGTGCTCGAAGGCCGGGTCCTGGACCGGGTCGTTCGACCACGGCGTGAGCTGGTGCATGCGGCTGTTGGCGGCCCAGGTGTAGCCGGTGCCGGTCTCCGACACCTGGAAGCCGAACGTGGCGTTGGCGATCACGTTGACCCACGGCTTGGGCGTGCGCCGCGCCGCGTCGACCTCGAAGCGGAATTCGCCGCTGGCGGCGTCGAAGCCGCCGTGCACCGTCGCGGCCGGCGCGCCGGCCGTCGGCGCCGTGGCGACGCGCGTGGCGGCCAGCGGCGTGCGCGGTTCCGCCGGCGCCTCGTCGCCGTCGCCCGCCGGCGCGGGCAGGGCCGGCGTCGCCGCCTCGCGCAATGCCGCCATCTGGGCCTCCAGCGTGCGACCGTCGGCGGTGAACACCGCCCGCGCCAGGCTCGACAGCGCGGCACGTTCGGCCGGCACCACCTCGGCGTCGCGCAGCAGGTAGAAACCCGCCGCGTCGTTGCGCGGGAAGCTGTTCTGCGTCTCGTGGGCCACGCGGTTGCGCAGGGCCTCGATCTCGCGCTGCAGCGGCATCAGGTAGGAGTTGGGTTCGCCGTTGAGCACCACCAGGTCGCAGGCCACGCCGCCGAAGCCCCACCACGGCTGCGCGCGCAGCAAGGTGTCGACCAGGCCCATGCCGCCGACCGAGTGGATGTGCACCAGCACGATCGGCTTGTCGCCGGAGATGCCGAAGCGCCAGATGTGGCGCAGGTCGATCGGCCCCCGGTCGCTCATCACGCGCGGCGTGGTGTAGGTCAGGATGGTCGTGAGGTCCTGCAGCGCGACGTTCTTGGCCGGGTCGATCGACAGGTCGCGCAGCCGCACCTGCGCCAGCGTGGCAGCCATGCGCATGGCGCGCTCGACGTGCATGGGCTGCAGGTAGCGGTCGATGCGCGGGATCAGCGCCTCGACGTTCTCGTCGGCCGCCGTCGCGAAGGTCACGCGCGCGGTGGCGCCGGCGGGGATGCGCAATGTCACGCGCAGGCAGGCGATCGGGTCGAGTCCGTCGATCGGCGCGCCGCCGGCGTCGCGCGGCTGCGCGTCCAGGCGCGGCGCGGCCAGCGTGCCGTTGCGCCCGATGAAGGCGCGGCGGTCGGTCATGCAGTCGACCGCGACCACGTGGTCGTCGGTCGCGGCCAGGAAGTGCGCCACCGCCATCACCGCATCGCCGTGCAGGCGGGGCTTGCGCGAGAGCAGCAGGGCACGCCAGTGCGGCTCCCAGCGCGTCTGCACGAACAGGTTGGCGAACGCCGGATGCGCCTCGTCGGCCTTCGGCTGGGACAGCACCGGCTCGAAGTAGGAGACCAGTTCGAGCGTGCGCTCGACCTCGCCGTCGTTGTGCAGCGTCACCGTGCGCAGCTCGGTGTCGTCCTCGGGGCTGATGAGCACCAGGGTGCGCGCGTGCAGGCCGTCGCCCACGGCGTCGAACTGGGCCTGGTCGGCCAGGAAGCGGGTGCGGTACTGCCAGCCCTCGCCCGGGGCGGGCAGGGCGGTCAGCGAAGTGAAGTCCCGGCCGCCGGCCTCGCGCACGTAGAAGAAGGTGCCGTGGGCGTCGCGCAGCGGGTCGTCGCGCCAGCGCGTGACGTTGAACGAGCGCCAGCGGCTCACGCCCGCGCCGCTGGCGCGCAGGGCCAGCGTGTAGCGGCCGTTGGACAGCAGGTGCGTCGGCTGGAAGCCCGGCACGGTCGGATCGATCACGCGCGGCTGGTGGGCCACCGGCGCCTCGCCCATGCTCGGCTCGGGCGGCGGGCGCGGGTCGGCGCTGCCGATGATCTGGCGCGGCGTGCGTTCGTGCAGCAGCGGCAGGTGGGCCTCCACCAGCGCGGCGGCGGCGAACCAGCGGCGCGGCGCGTCGTCGCGCAGCACGTTGCCCAGGGCGACGAGCGCCATGCCCTGGTGATGCGCCATGAAGTTGCGCACCACCGACAGCGGCTGGCCCTCGGGCTGGCGCGCGACGGTGAAGTCGACGGCGTCGAAGAAACCGAACTCGCCGCGCGCGCCCATCGTCTCCAGCCGCCGCAGGTTGGCCACCGCTTCGGCCGGCGCCACCAGCGTGGCCATCAGGCTGGCGTAGGGGGCGACCACGCGGTCGGTCGGCGGCGTGCGGCGCAGCGCCAGGCGCGGCACACCGAAAGGCGAGTACTGATAGGCCAGCGAATGGTCCTGCGCGAAGTACGCCGACTCCGACACGCCCCAGGGCAGGCCCTGCTGCGCGCCGTAGGCCTGCTGCTCGCGCACGGCGGCGAGGTTGGCGACCTGCAGCAGGCCGTCCTCGGGCTCGGCCATGACCAGCGCCGGCATCAGGTACTCGAACATCGAGCCCGACCACGACTTCAGCCCCGGCGTGGCGCCCACCGACAGGAACGGCCGCCCGAGCGCCATCCAGTGGCGCCGCGGTGCGTCGCCCTTGGCGATGGCCAGGAAGCTCAGCAGGCGCGACTCGGAGGCCAGCAGGTCGTAGTAGCTGGCGTCGAGCGCGTCGTCCTCGACCCGCAGGCCGATGTGGAACAGGTGGCGCTTGGCGTCGTAGAGGCCGCTGAAGTCCATGCCGTGGCACAGCGCTTCGCAGCGCGCGGCCAGCGCCAGCAGCTCGTGGGGCCGCCCGGCGGGCAAGACCGGCGGCGCCGCCGCCGCGAAGGCCCGGCAGGCGCCGGCCACGGCCAGCAGGTGGCCGGCGAGGTTGCCGCTGTCCACGCTGGAGACGTAGGCCGGCGGCAGCAGGGCCAGCGTGCGCGTGTCGTACCAGTTGTAGAGATGGCCGCGGTGCTTGCCCAGCCGGTCGACGCTCCCGAGCGTGGCGCGCAGGCGCGCGGCCAGCGCGGCGTCGTCGATCCAGCCGAAGTCGCGCGCGCAGCAGCAGGCCAGCAGGTACATGCCGATGTTGGTCGGCGAGGTCCGGTGGGCCAGCGTGGGTTCGGGTTCGAGCTGCAGGTTGTCGGGCGGCAGGTGGTTGTCCTCGGGGCCGACGGCGTGCTCGAAGAAGCGCCAGGTGTCGTGCGCGAGCGTCTGCAGATAGGCGCGGTCGTCGGCGTCGAGCGCGTGCGTCGCCTGCCGGTGCGCCGGCACGCGGCTGGCCCACCAGGCCGCCACGGGCGCCAGCGCCCACAGGCCGAACAGCAGCACGCCCGCGACCGGGTGCGGACTCCATGCGGCGGCGACCACGGCCAGCCCCAGGCACGCGAGGCTCGTCGGCGCCGCGCCGCGCACGAACGACGCCAGGCCGTAGCGCGCCTGCGCCTGGGCCTGCTCGGCGGTGGTCCACTGCAGCAGGTGGCGCCGGCTCGCGGCGAGGCGCCAGAGCGCGCGCAGCAGGGCGTCGATCAGCAGCCGGCTCGACGCCGCGAGCTGCGAGAACTGCCAGGCCGCGCCGGCGACGGCGCGCCCCAGGTCGACCGCGCCGACCTCGAAGAAGTGCCGCAACGCGATCGAGCGCCGCGTCGGCACCAGCCCGGCCAGGGCACCCAGCAGCGGTCCCAGCACCAGCGCGGCGGCGACGGCGCCGAAGGCCCAGGCCAGCGGCAGCGCGTCGGCGAAGACCGCCAGCGCCAGCAGCGCGGCCGAGGCCGGCGCCACCAGCGAGCGGCGCAGGTTGTCGCCCATCTTCCACAGGCCCAGGGCGTCGATGCCGAAACGCCGCGCGCGCAGCATCAGCGGCAGCAGTTGCCAGTCGCCGCGCGTCCAGCGGTGGATGCGCGAGGCGGCGACGCCGGCGTGGTGCGGATGGTCCTCGATCAGCACCAGGTCGCTCACCACGGCGCAGCGCGCGACCGTGCCTTCGAGCAGGTCGTGGCTGAGGACGGCGTCGGCCGGCAGGCGGGCGTCGAGCACGGCGTGGACGGCGCGCACGTCGAGCAGGCCCTTGCCGGTGAAGGAGCCGGTGCCGAAGAGGTCCTGGTAGATGTCCGAGGCGCCGCTGCTGTAGGGGTCGATGCCGCAGCGGCCGGCGAACATCCAGTGGAACGGCGAGCGCTCCTCGCGCCCGGGCAGCGGCGTGACCACGCGCGGCTGCAGGATGCCGAAGCCGGCCGTCACCCGGCCGGCGGCGACGTCGACCTGCGGCGCGTTGAGCGGATGCGCGGCA
Source organism: Variovorax sp. PvP013 (assembly GCF_050435945.1). Lineage (NCBI taxonomy): Bacteria > Pseudomonadati > Pseudomonadota > Betaproteobacteria > Burkholderiales > Comamonadaceae > Variovorax > Variovorax sp. PvP013. The sequence goes on along the minus strand of NZ_JBNDLF010000001.1, from coordinate 1,567,386 downwards.
ATGGCGACCAGTTCGCGCAGGCCGCCCGGGGGCAGCCCGGTGTCGCTGTCGAGCGTGACGACGTAGGGGATCGCGTGCGCCAGCCACAGGCCCGGCGCCATCGGCAGGAAACCGCTCGCGTCGCCGGTGGCGAGCAGGCGCAGCAGCATCTCCAGCTTGCCGCGCTTGCGCTCCCAGCCGATCCAGCGCCGCTCGGTCGCGCTCCAGGTGCGCGGGCGGTGCAGCAGCACGAAGCGCGGCGGTCCGCCCGGTGCGTGGGGGTGGCGGGCGTTGAGGGCGGCGATGCGGCCCAGCGCGTCGGCCAGCAGTTCCTCGTCGCCCGGCTGCACCGCCTCGGCGGCATCGGCGAAGTCGGTCAGCAGCGCGAACTGCGCGTGGGCCTCGCGGTTGGCCAGCCAGTGCAGTTCGAGCCGCTGCGCGAGCCGGGCGTTGCCGGCGCTGGAGGTCAGCATCGTCGGCATCGCCACCAGCACGCGGTGCGCGGCCGGGATGCCGGCGGCGAAATCCAGCCGCGGCAGCGTCTGCACGCGCGTGGACTCGGCGACGACGCGGTGGATCAGCGCGATCACCGCCTCCGACAGCGGCCAGACCAGCAGCGCCAGCGCCGCCAGCGTCGGCCAGCCGAACTCGGCGATGCCGCGCCGGTGCAGCCCGTGCACGGCGGCGGCCAGCAGCACGGCGGTGCCCGCCGCGATCGCCAGCACGTAGAGCATCAGGCGCCGGTCGTGCCAGTCGCGCGGGATGGCCGGGCGCCGCGCGGCGGCCTTCGCGGCGCCGCGGACCGCCGGGTAGGGCGACTGCGTCTCCAGCGCGGCGACCAGCGCGCCGCGGCCCTGGCCGAGCAGGTGGTAGCCGGCGGTGCGCGCGGCGGCCTGTGCGGTGGTGGCCATGCCCGGCGGCGGCCTGGACGGCGAGGGCTGCTGCGTTGCGCGCGCTAGCCGCACCACGGTCTCGGCGACGGCGCGTTCGGTGCGCCCCGTGGCGCGCGCGATGCGCTCCATCGCCTGCGTGATCTGCTGGCGCGTGCCCTCGCTCTCCTCGCCGAAGCTCGGCAGCTCGCGCAGCACGCGCAGCGAGCGGCTCACGGGCTCGATCAGGTCGGCCCACTCCACCTGCCCGATCATGCGCAGCGTGGTGATGATGTTGCCCACCGTGAGATTGGCGGCGGCCTGCTCGGCCTGGGCGTCGGCGATCAGGCCGGGTCCGTTCTCGCAGTTGCGCTCGGTCCAGGCGACCAGGGGCGGCGGCTCGGCCGGCCGCTCGACCGGCAGGCGCTGCCACAGCTGCGTGCAGTAGGTCGCCTCCAGGCCGTGCTCGCGCACCACGGCGAAGAGCGCGTCGAGGTCCTCGTGCGTGAGCCGGTCGGCCGCGTCCCAGGCGGCGTGCGCGAGTTCGCGCGCGATCTTGTTCTCGGCGATGCCCTGGGCCATGCGGCGCAGGTTCTCCAGCAGCACCACGCGCAGGGTCGTGGGCAATGCCCAGAGTTCGCCCAGCGTGAGTTCGTCGATGTCCTGGTAGGCGTTCAGGAAGGTCGTGAAGAGCTCGGCGTTGAGCACGCTGTCGGTGTGCGCGACGTAGGCCCACGCGATGCCGTAGACGCGCGGCAGGCCCGCCAGCGGCGGGGTGCCCAGCTTGGGCAGGCGCGCGTAGTAGCCGCGCGGCACGCCTTCGCGGATCTCCTGGAGCTGCGCCTCCACCAGATGGAAGTTGTCCAGCAGCCATTCGGCCGCGGGCGACACGTAGCGCCCACTGCGCGAGATCAGGGCGATGTAGTCGAAGGCGCCGCGCAGCGAGGCCAGGTTCTCCTCGACGCGCGGGAAGAAGGGCGGCGCGGACCCGGCGGCGTCGGCGTCCCGCACGGTCTGCGCGCGGGCCAGGCTGTGGCCGTGCTGGGCGAAGCGCTGGGCACCGAAGAGCTCGGCCCGCACCGGCGGCTGCACGGCCGCGCGCGGGCGCGACAGCAACGTGCGTGCGTAGGGACTGAGGGAGTCGAAATGGGCGAGGACCGGAGCCGCCACGCCGTCAGGCGAAGGTGGCCAGCGCGACGGTGGCCACCGTGGCGACAAACGCCACCGTGACGATGCGGCCCGAGACGAGCGCGTGCACCTGCTGCAGTCCGCCTCGCACGGCCGACCATCGGCCGTGCGCCGCCGAACACTGCGCCATGTGCGAGGACAGGGCGTCGAAGTCGCTGCTCACGAAATCGAAGGCCGGCGGCGTGGGCGCCGTTGCCGGGCCGGTGGAGGAGACGAGGACGGACGAAGAGGACATGACGACGGTTCCAAGGTAAGACGTTGACGACCGCGCGAAATGCGAAATGGTGTGTGCGTGTTGCGTCTCAGGGTATACCTTTAAGGAAAACGGTCGATCCTCCGAAGCCGATAAAGACGTAGGAAAAAGCACTACGGCGAATGCGCGGAGACCGTCCGGCCCCGCGCACCGGCCGTCCTCAGCCCGTGTTGCGCAGGCCCGCCGCCACTCCGTTGATCGAGATGTGGATGCCGTTCTGCAGCCGCTCGCCGCCCTCGCCGGCGCGATAGCGGCGCATCAGTTCGACCTGCAGGTGGTGCAGCGGATCGATGTAGGGGAAGCGGTGGCTGACCGAGCGCTGCATCTCGGCGTTGCCTTCCAGGCGCTGCCTGGCGCCCGTGATCAGCGTGAGCGCGTCCGAGGTGCGGCGCCACTCGGCCTCGATCATGCCGAACACCTTCAGGCGCAGCTTGCGGTCGGCCACCAGCTCGGCGTAGCGCGAGGCCAGCGCCAGGTCGCTCTTGGCCAGCACCATGTCCATGTTGGACAGCAGCGTGCGGAAGAACGGCCATTGCGCGTACATGCGCTGCAGCATCGCCTCGCGCTCCTTGCGCTGCGCCGGGGTGGCGGCGCTCTCCAGGAACTGCGCGATCGCCGAGCCGAAGCCGTACCAGCCCGGCAGCGTGAGGCGGCACTGGCCCCAGCTGAAGCTCCAGGGCACCGCGCGCAGGTCCTCGATGCTGCGGTTGGGGTTGCGCGAGGCCGGGCGCGAGCCGATGTTGAGTTCGGCGATCTCGCGGATCGGCGTGGCGCCGAAGAAGTAGTCGGCGAAGTGCGGTGTCTCGTAGACCAGCGCGCGGTAGGCCGCCATGCTGGCGGTCGACAGCTCCGCCGCCGCCGCGAGGAAGGCCGCCGGCGCGGCCTTGCCCGCGGGCAGCAGCGTGGCTTCCAGCGTGGCCGCGACCAGGGTCTCCAGGTTGCGCCGGCCGATCTCGCGGTTGGCGTACTTGGAGCCGATCACCTCGCCCTGCTCGGTCAGGCGAATCTGGCCGCGCACGGTGCCCGGCGGCTGCGCCAGGATGGCCTGGTAGCTGGGACCGCCGCCGCGTCCGACCGTGCCGCCGCGGCCGTGGAACATGCGCAGGCCGATGGCCGGACCGGGGTCGTCCGCCGGCGCCGCGCCGGCCTTGGCGTCCTTGCCCTTCTTGGCGCCGGCGTCGGCGGCCGCCGCCGTCGCCGCCAGCGCCGGCGCGTTGAGTTCGTCGAACAGCGCCACCAGCGCCGTGCCGGTGCGGTAGAGCTCCCAGTTGCTGGTGAAGATGCCGCCGTCCTTGTTGCTGTCGCTGTAGCCGAGCATCACGTCCTGCAGCGCGCCCGAGCGCTGCACCAGCGCCTTGACGCCGGGCAGGGCGTAGAACTCCCGCATGATCGGCGCGGCGTTGCGCAGGTCCTCGATGGTCTCGAACAGCGGCACCACGATGAGGTCGCACACGCCCGAGCCGCCGAGCGTGCCGCGCATCAGCCCGACCTCCTTCTGCAGCAGCAGCACCTCCAGCAGGTCGCTCACGCTCTCGGTGTGGCTGATGATGTAGTGGCGGATGGCGGCGTCGCCGTAGCGCGCGCGCGATGCGCGGGCAGCCGCGAAGATCGCGATCTCGCTGTGCGTGAGCGGCGCGTAGTCGGCATCGGGCACGCGCAGCGGACGCGCCTCGCCCAGCAGGCGCAGCAGCAGCGTGCGCTTGGCGTCCTCGGGCAGGGCGACGTAGTCGGATTCGATCTGCGCCTGCGCCAGCAGGTCGGCGACCACGGCCTCGTGCTTGTCCGAGCTCTGGCGCAGGTCGACCGTCGCCAGGTGGAAACCGAAGACCTCGACGGCGCGGATCAGCGGTCCCAGGCGCTGCGCGATCAGCGCCGCGCCGTGCTTGTCGGTGAGCGACTCGGCGATGGTGCGCAGGTCGGCCAGGAACTCCTCGGCGTTCGGATAGGGGTTCTGCGGCGCGATGGCGTGGCGTGCCGCCTGGCCGCCGGTGAGGTCGCGCAGCGTGGCGGCCAGGCGCGAGTACATGCCCGTGAGCGCGCGCCGGTAGGGCTCGTCGACGCGGTGCTCGCTGTGGTCGGGCGAGCGCTCGGCCAGCGCCTGCATCTCCACCGACACGTCCACCAGCGTGGCCGACAGCGACAGCTCGCCGCCCAGGTAGTGCACCTCGGTGAGGTAGTGGCGCAGGGCCAGTTCGCACTGGCGGCGCAGCGCGTAGTCGAGCGTCTCGGCGGTCACGTTCGGGTTGCCGTCGCGGTCGCCGCCGATCCACTGGCCCATGCGCAGGAAGGGCGCGATGTCCTTGTGGCCCAGCTCGCGCTCCAACTCGGCATAGACGCGCGGGATCTCGCGCAGGAAGGTGGCCTCGTAGTAGCTCAAGGCGTTCTCGACCTCGTCGATCACCGTGAGCTTGGAGAAGCGCAGCAGCCGCGTCTGCCACAGCTGCGTCACGCGGATGCGGATCTGCTCCTCGTTGTCGGCGTAGTCGCGCGGCGTCAGGGCGTCCTTGGCGCCGGCGAAGGCGCGCTGGCGCCAGCCGATCTCGTCGCGCGCGGTCAGCAGCTGCGCGATGGCGCGCTCGGCGTCCAGGATGCTCTTGCGCTGCACCTCGGTCGGGTGCGCTGTGAGCACCGGCGAGACATAGCTGCGCGCGAGCGACTCGACCACCGCCTCGGGGGTCACGCCGGCCTTGCGGATGCGCGCGAGCGCGGTCTCCAGGCTGCCGTCCTCGGCGGCGCCGGCGCGGTCGGCCTCGGTGGCGCGGCGGATCTGGTGGCGGTCCTCGGCCAGGTTGGCCAGGTGGCTGAAGTAAGTGAAGGCGCGGATCACGCGCACCGTCTCGGCCGCGCTCAGGCCCTTGAGCAGGTTCTTCAGCGCCCGGTCGGCGGCCTGGTCGGCATCGCGCCGGAACGCCACCGACAGCGTGCGCACCTTCTCGACCAGCGCGTAGGTGGCTTCGCCTTCCTGCTCGCGGATGACGTCGCCGAGGATGCGGCCGAGCAGCCGGATGTCGTCGATGAGGGGCTCGTCGTCGCCGCGGACCGGCTTGTTCTGAGCGGTGGAGGGCGGGGCCTTCTTGCCTGTCGTCATTCGCGTTTTCTCCTGGTTTTAGGGGGTCGGCGCGCCGGCAGCGTTGCTGCGGCGCAACATGCTAGCATCCTGCGATTCTTAAGCCTTCAGCGGAAATCGTCTTGAGCAACATCGTGATCGCCACCCGGGAAAGCCGGCTGGCCCTGTGGCAGGCCGAACACGTGCGCGCCCTGCTGCAAGAACGGGGCCACACGGTCACCCTGCTGGGCATGACCACCCGGGGCGACCAGATCCTGGACCGCACCCTCAGCAAGGTCGGCGGCAAGGGCCTGTTCGTCAAGGAACTCGAGACCGCCCTGGAAGAGGGGCGCGCCGACATCGCCGTCCACTCGCTCAAGGACGTGCCGATGGAACTGCCCGAGGACTTCACCCTGGCCTGCGTGCTGGAGCGCGAGGACCCGCGCGACGCCTTCGTCTCGCCGCGCCACGCCTCGGTCGACGCGCTGCCCCATGGCGCCGTCGTCGGCACCTCCAGCCTGCGCCGCGTCGTGCTGCTGCGCGCGCTGCGCCCCGACCTGCGCATCGAGCCCCTGCGCGGCAACCTCGACACGCGCCTGCGCAAGCTCGACGAGGGTCATTACGACGCCATCGTGCTGGCCGCCGCCGGCCTCAAGCGGCTGGGCCTGGAACACCGCATCCGCGTCGCCTTCGAGCCCGAATCCATGCTGCCCTCGGCCGGGCAGGGCGCGCTCGGCATCGAGGTGCGCGCCGACCGCGCCGACCTGATCGAACTGCTCGCCCCGCTGGCCCACCGCCGCGACTGGCTCGCCACCACGGCCGAACGCGCCGTCAGCCGCACGATGGGCGGCAGCTGCTCGATGCCACTGGCCGCGCACGCGCGCTGGCGGGCCGACGGCACGCTGGGCATCGAGGCGATCTGGGGCGACCCGGAAGGCACCGGCGCCCTGGTGCGCGCCGGCACGAGCGCGACGGGCGTGGACACCGGGCCGGCCGACGGCGCGTCCGAGGGCGAGACCGCCGCGACCGGCGACTTCGCGCGTGCCCGGGCACTGGGCGAATCGGCCGCCGGCCTGCTGCGCGCGGCCGGTGCGCGCTGAGTCGGTCCCCGCCGTGGTCGTCGCCGTCGCGATCGCCGCCGGCTCCGCGCCTTCCTCCCGCCGATGCGTCCGCGCGTGATCGTCACCCGGCCGGCGCGCGAGGCCCCGCGCTGGGTCGACGCGCTGCGCGCCGCCGGCTTCGATGCCCACGCGCTGCCGCTGATCGCCATCGAGCCGGTCGAGGACACCGTCGCGCGCGCGGCGCTGGAGCGGGCGCGGCACGACGCGGCGGAGCGCGACGCGGTGATGTTCGTGAGCGCGGCGGCCGTCGAGCATTTCTTCGGGCCGGCGCCAGCCGCTGGTGCCGCCGTCGGCGAGGCCTCCGACACCGCGCCGCGCCGCTGCTGGGCCACCGGCCCCGGGACGGTGCGCGCCCTGCGCCGGGCCGGCGTGCCCGAGACACGCATCGACGCGCCGTCGGGCGAGGCGGCGACCTTCGACTCCGAGACGCTGTGGGCCCGGGTGCGCGCACAGGTCGGCGCCGGCACGCGCGTGCTGATCGTGCGCGGCGGCGACGCGCGGGCGCAGCCCACCGGGCGCGACTGGCTGATGCGCGCGATCGAGGGCGCGGGCGGCGTCGTCGACACCGTGGTCGCCTACCGCCGGCTCGAACCGCGCCTGGACGATGCCGCCCGCGCGCTGGCGATGGCGGCGTCGGGCGACGGGTCGGTCTGGCTCTTCAGCAGCTCCGAAGCCGTCGCGCACCTGCACCGGGCGCTGCCGGCCGCCGACTGGCGCGCGGCGCGCGCGGTGGCCACCCACGAGCGCATCGCGCAGACGGCGCGCGAGGCCGGTTTCGGCCGCGTCGGGCTGGCCTCGCCGCGGCTGGCCGATCTGGTCGCGTCGATAGAATCGCTCGGATGAGTCTCGCCGCGCCGCTTCCCGACGACATCGAGCCGGACGTGGCATCCCGGGTGCCGACGCCGATCTCCCCGCTCCCCCCTGCCGCCACCGGCGCCCAGCTGCTCACGCGGCTGGCGCTGGGACTGCTGGCTTTGCTGGCGCTGGTGTCGCTGGTGATCGCCCTGGTGCTGTGGCAGAAGGTCGCGGGCATGCAGGAGCAGCTGGCGCGCCAGAGCGCCGACGCCCTGGCGCAATCGCTCGAGGCGCGCACCCTGGCGCGCCAGGCCCAGGACACCGTGCGCGACACGGCCGCGCGCCTGTCGCTCGCCGAGGGCCGCGTCGCCGAGGTCGCGCTGCAGCGGACGCAGCTGGAGGAACTCATGCAGAGCCTGTCGCGCTCGCGCGACGAGAACCTGATGGTCGACATCGAATCCACCTTGCGCCTGGCGTTGCAGCAGGCGCAGGTCACGGGCAGCACCGGGCCCTTGCTGGCCGCCTTGCGCACCGCCGACCAGCGCATCGCGCGTGCCGCCCAGCCGCGCCTGGCGCCGCTGCAGCGCGCCATGCAGCGCGATGCCGACCGCCTGCGCGCCAGCGCCAGCGGCGACGGCGGCGAAGCCATCGCGCGCCTGGACGAGCTGCTGCGCGGCATCGACGACCTGCCCACCGTCAACGCGTTGCCCGCCCGCAGCGGCGGCAGCACCGACGCCTGGCAGATCGAGCCCGTCGCCGACGACGCGCCGCTGTGGCAGCGCGTGCTGGCGGCGGTGCGCAACGAGGCGCGCTCGCTGGTGCGGGTCGGCCGCATCGACCGGCCCGAGAGCGTGCTGCTCTCGCCCGACCAGGCCTTCTTCCTGCGCGAGAACCTCAAGCTCAAGCTGCTGGGCGTGCGGCTGTCGCTGCTGTCGCGCCAGGTCGAGCCCGCGCGCAGCGAGATCGCCGCCGTGACCACGGCGCTCAACCGCTATTTCGATCCGTCCTCGCGCCGCGTGCAGGTCGCGGCCACGCAGCTCCAGCAGCTGCAGCTGCAGGTGAAGGCGGTGGAGCCGCCACGGCTGGACGACACCTTCGCGGCCCTGTCGACGGCCGTGGCCGGACGCTGATGCGCGCGGCCCTCTGGTTCCTGGCGCTGTTCGGCATCGCCGCCGCGACGGCGCTCTTCACGGGCGACAACCAGGGCACGGTCACGGTGTTCTGGCCGTCCTGGCGCATCGACCTGTCGCTCAACCTGGTACTGCTGATCGTCGCCGGTGCCTTCATCCTGCTGCACGTGGCGCTGCGTGCGCTGTCGGCGTTGTTCTCGCTGCCGCGCGAGGCCCGTCAGTGGCGCATCCAGCAGAAGGAGCGGGCCTTGCACGCGGCGCTGCTCGACGCGCTGGTGCAGCTGCTCGCCGGGCGCTTCTCGCGCGCGCGCAAGGCGGCGCTGGCCGCGCTGGCGCAGGAGAGCACGCTCGCGGGACTGGACGCGGCGCTGCCGCAGGCCCGGCAGATCCGTACCATCGCCCACCTGCTGGCCGCCGAGGGTGCCCAGGCGCTGCAGGATCGCGCCGCGCGCGACCTGCACCTGCAGCAGGCGCTCGGTCAGGGCGAATGGCGCAGCGGCGCACCGGGCTCCGAGCTGCGCGAGGGCGTGCAGCTGCGCTCGGCCCGCTGGGCGCTGGAGGAGGGCGACGCCGCTGCGGCGCTGGCGCGCCTGGAGGAACTGCCGCAGGGCGCGCAGCGCCGCACGCTGTCGCTGCGCCTGCGCTTGAAGGCCGCACGGCAGGATCGCCGCACGGCCGAGGCGCTGCAGACCGCGCGGCTGCTGGCCAAGCACCGGGCGTTCTCCGAATCGGCCGCGCGCAGCATCGTGCGCGGGCTGGCGACCGAACTGCTCTCCGGCGCCCGCGATCCGGCGCAGCTGGTGCGGGCCTGGGGTTCCCTGGAAGCCGCCGAGCGTGCGATGCCCGAGGTGGCGATCCAGGCCGCGCACTGCATGACCGCGCTCGGCGGCGATCTCGCCACGGCGCGCGCCTGGCTGCTGCCGACCTGGGAGCGCGTGGTGCTGCCACCGTCGGCGGCCACCCACGCCCCGGCCGACGACGCCTTGCGCGTGCGCCTGGTGCGCACCCTCGAAGCGGGCCTGGAATCGGTCGATCCCGAATGGCTGGCGCGCATCGAGGCGGCGCACCGCGACAATCCACGCGATCCGATGCTCCAGTACCTGGCGGGGATCGCCTGTCTCAAGCGCGAGCTCTGGGGCAAGGCCCAGCAACTGCTGACGCAGGCGTCGCGGGGCCTCCAGGATCCCCACCTGCTGCGCCATGCCTGGCAGGCGCTGGCGAAGCTGGCCGAAACCCGTGGCGACGAGGGCCAGGCGGCCGATGCCTGGAAGCAGGCGGCCGGCGTGGATGGACATTGAGCCTCGTTTAGGCATGATGCGCCCTGGCGCAAAAGTACACTTAAGTTTTAGCCTACGCGAAGACCCTGGATTTTCAGAGGTCAACTATCAGAGAAATACCACAGGGTTTTCTCTCTAATCTCCTGCTTTTCGACTGTTCTGTTGCATACCTCACGCTTATGTTCGCTCGTCCAAGAAACATTTGGACTTAAATAAGCGACGTGAGGTACATTCATAACTGTTTCCAAAAGTATTCATTTTGCTTATTGCGGAGTCCGAATTGAAAAGTTTCCCACTACATGCTGCTCTGCTGCTCTCGGCCGTGGTCGCGCTGCAAGGGTGTGCACCATTGGCTCCGGGCTACCGTTCCGCCAGCAACGACGCGGCTTCGGCCGCGTCGCCTTCGGGCTTCGCGTCCGAAGGTGTGGATGCACCGCCGCCCGGCGCCCTGACGCAGATCACCCCCCAGCTCATCCAGGCGCAGCGCAGCGCCACGCCCAACCAGATCTCGCCCGAGGTGCTGGCCCTGGTCGGCGAGCCCGAGGCCTATCGCATCGGTGCCGGCGACGTCATCGGCATCACGGTCTACGACCATCCCGAGATCGTCTTCAGCGGCGTGCCGGCGACCACGGTGGCCGACCCGGGCAGCGTCTCGCCGGCCCCCGGCTTCATCGTGTCCAACACCGGCCAGCTCACCTTCCCGTACGCCGGTCCGCTGCAGGCCGCGGGCATGACGACGCAGGATCTGGAGAACACGCTCGTCCAGCGTCTCTCGCGCGTCTTCAAGAATCCGCAGCTGAGCGTCCGCGTGACCGCCTTCCGCAGCAAGCGCGCCTACATCGAAGGCGAGGTGCGCGTGCCCGGACTGCTGGTCTTCACCGACATCCCGATGACGCTGGCCGAGGCCCTCAACCGTGCCGGCGGCATCGCCCCGACGGGTGACCGCTCGTTCGTCACGCTCACGCGCGGCGGCAAGACCACCAGCCTCGACCTGTTCGCGCTCACCAGCGCCGGCATCGACCCGACCCGCATCCCGCTGAAGAACGGCGACCTGGTCATGGTGCGTGGCCGCGACGAGCGCAAGGTGGCGGTCCTGGGCGAGGTCAACGTCCAGGCCCCGATCCTGATGCGCAACGGCAACCTGAGCCTGAACGAAGCGCTCAACGAAGCCGGCGGCGTCAACCTGAACCTGGCCAACCCGCGCCAGATCTACGTGATCCGCAACGAGCCCGCCGGGGGCCAGTCGATCTTCCACCTCGACGCGAACACGCCCACGGCGCTCGCGCTGGCCGACGGCTTCGCGTTGCGCGCCCGGGACATCGTCTACGTCGACCCGGTCCCGCTCGTGCGCTGGAACCGCGTGATCAGCCTGCTCCTGCCGTCCACCGCCACGCTGAACTCCGTGCGCGACTTCAGAAGGACGACCAACTGAACCCCCGTTCGGTTTCCGTTCCACCCCAGACTTATCAGCCGATGAACACCACCACCACCTCCTACTCGGGCGACGGCCCGCCGACCACCGCGGACGAAGGCGGCGCCGCCGACTTCGGTCACTATGCCGAAGTCGTCCGCACGAACAAGTGGCTGATCCTCGTCATCACCCTGGTGGTGCTGGCGATCGGCACGGCCATCGCGATGCTGTCGCGCCCGACCTACGAATCGATCATCACGCTGCAGGTCGAGGACGCGCCCGACAACAGCGGCAAGGGTTTCCTGAGCGAAGCCGGCGGCCTGTTCGACGTGCGCGCACCCACGACCGCCGAGATGGAGATCCTGCGCTCGCGCATGGTGGTGGCGCCGGCGGTGGAGCACACCAAGCTCTACATCACGGCCCATCCGCGCTACGTGCCGCTGATCGGCGGCTGGCTGGCGCGCCGCGCCAGCGGCCTGTCGGACCCGGGTTTCCTGGGCTTCGGCGGCTACGTGTCGGGCCTGGAACGCATCGCCGTGAGCACCTTCGACGTGCCCGCCGACCTCGAAGGCACGCCCTTCATCCTCAAGGCGCAGGCCAACGGCGCCTACTCGCTGTCGCATCCGCGCATCGGCGAGGCCCTCAACGGCCGCGTCGGCACCGTCCTGAACGCCAGCACCGTGCACGGCCCGATCTCGCTGCTGGTCAGCGAGATCGCCGGCAAGCCGGGCGCCGAGTTCGAGGTCATCCGCTCGGCCAAGCAGGGAACCATCGCCGGTGTGCAGGATTCGCTCACGCTGGTGGAGCGCGGCAAGTCGTCGGGCATCATCAACGTGTCGATACAGGGCAACGATCCCTACCGCATCACGCGCGTCCTCAACGCCGTGGGCGACCAGTACGTGCAGCAGAACATCGAGCGCAAGGCGGCCGAGGCGCAGAAGACCCTGGCGTTCTTGGACGTGCAGCTGCCGCAGTTCAAGCAGCAGCTCGAGGCGTCCGAGGAGGTCTACAACCGCTACCGCAACCAGAAGGCCACCGTCGCCTTTTCCGAGGAAGCCAACCTGATCCTGACCTCGTCGGTCGACCGCCAGACCAAGCTGCTCGAAGCCCAGCAACGCCGTCGCGAGCTGGAGAGCCGCTTCACCGCCGGCCACCCGTCGGTGCAGACGCTCGACGCCCAGATCGCCGCGCTGCAGGCCGACATCGGCGGCATCCAGACCCGCATCAAGGGCCTGCCCGCGATCCAGCAGGAAGCCGTGCGCATGGAGCGCGACGTCAAGGTCAACACCGAGCTCTACCAGTCGCTGCTCAACAGCGCGCTGCAGCTGCGCCTGGTGAAGGAGGGCAAGGTCGGCAACGTGCGCGTGCTCGACGCCGCCGTGACCCCGGAGTACCCGATCAAGCCCAACCGCGCCGCCATCATCGGCGCGTCGCTGGCCCTCGGCCTGTTCCTGGGCCTGCTGACGGCCTTCATCCGCAGCGCGATGGCCGAACAGCGCATCCGCGATCCGCACGAGGTCGAGACCCACAGCGGCCTGCCCGTGTTCTCGACCATCCCGCTGAGCGACGCGCAGGACGCCATCGCCAAGCGCCGCCTGACCGGCGTCAGCGGTGCCCGCCTGCTGGCCATCGAGAAGCCGGACGATCCGGCCGTCGAGAGCCTGCGCAGCCTGCGCACCGCCATGCAGTTCGCCATGCTGGAGTCGCCGAACAACCGCGTCGTCATCACCGGCGCCACGCCGGGCGTCGGCAAGAGCTTCGTGACGGCCAACTTCGCCGCCCTGATGGCCGCCGCCGGCAAGCGCACGCTGCTGATCGACGCCGACCTGCGCCGCGGCCATGCGCACCAGTACTTCGGCCTGCAGCGCCACGGCGGCCTGTCCGAGCTGATCGCCGGCAGCCTGTCGGTGCAGCAGACGGTGCACAAGCAGGTCGCTCCCGACCTCGACTTCCTGGCCACCGGCCAACTGCCGCCCAACCCGGCCGAACTGCTGGTGTCGTCGTCCTTCAAGAGCATCCTGGACACGCTGTCGCAGCAGTACGACCTGGTGGTGATCGATTCGCCCCCGGTGCTGGTGGCGGCCGACACGGCCACCATGGCGGCGCATGCCGGCACGGTGCTGCTGGTGGCCCGCGCCGACCTCTCCACCATGGGCGAGCTCAAGGAGAGCGTGCGCCGGCTGTCGCTGACCGGCAAGGTCGCCTCCGGCGTGCTGCTCAACGGCATGAACCTGGATCGCCGCGGCTACTCGGCCCCCAAGTACGGCCGCTACCGCTACACCAGCTACAACTACGAGAGCGTGCTGCCCTCGGAAGAGCTGCCCGGCGGCAAGATGCACTGAGTGCGGGAACGGCGAGGCCGGGTGGCGTGGCAGCGATGCCTGCACCGGCCGATCGCGAGAAGGAAGAAAAGAAAGCCATCGGCGCCCATGAGGCGCCGATGGCTTTTCTGCGTCCGGAGAAGGGGCGGGCGGCATCTTCGAATCGATCGGACGATTTCCCTTGTGAATATAATGAGAATGATTCGCATTGTTGAATCGGGGGTATGGAAACGGGGAGGAATTCCGGTTCCGGCCGTTCGCCGACGTCCCCGAGCAGGCGAATTCCTCAACCTGTCACACAAAGGAAAACAACATGACACACGTGCGACGCCATCGCGCGCAGCATCCCGGCGGCCCTGCCGGACGTAGACGACGCGACGGCCAGGGATCGCGGCCGCTGCCGCTGCCCGTGCGGCTGGTCGGTCCCGCGATGCTGGCCGGCGGCATGCTCTGGTCCGCCGCCGCTTCTGCCCAGACCGCGGGAGCCTCCCTGCCGACGGTGACCGTGACCGCCGACACGGACACCGCGGAGAGCCTCCCCGCGCCGTACGCGGGAGGGCAGGTCGCGCGCGGCGCGCGGCTCGGCGCGCTCGGCAACGTCGATGCGATGGACGCGCCGTTCAGCGTCACGGGCTACACCGCCGAGCTGATCGAGAACCAGGGCGCGCGCACGATCGCCGACGTGCTCGCCAACGACGCGTCGGTGCGCTTCACCACGTCCGGCGGACACGCCTACGAGAACTTCCGCATCCGCGGTTTCGACGTCGGGCAGAACGACCTGGCCCTCAACGGCATGTTCGGCCTGCTGCCCGCCGGTCACACGCCGGTCGAGATGTTCGAGCGCGTCGAACTGCTGCGCGGTCCCAACGCGCTCCTGGGCGGCATGTCGCCCAGCGGCGCGGTCGGCGGCGCGATCAACCTGGTGCCCAAGCGGGCCGCCGACGAGCCCCTGAATCGCGTGTCCCTCGGCGCCCAGTCGTCCAGCCAGGTGGGCACCCAGTTCGACCTCGGCCGCCGCTTCGGGGAAGACAAGGTCTGGGGCGCCCGCGTGAACGGTTCGTTCAGCGACGGGCGCACCGCGCTCGACGGCCAGTCGAAGCGGCGCGAATTCCTCTCGGGCGGCTTCGACTACCGTGGCGGCGCGCTGAAGGCCTCGCTCGACGCGTACACCAGCAAGGAGTCGTTCAGGGGCGGGACGCCGGCGATGTTCTGGATCGGCGGCACGGTGCTGCCGACGGCCCCCGATCCGGGCGTGAACCAGTTTCCCGCCGCCCAGGGCGATCTGGAGAGCAAGGCCGTGGTCGCCCGCGCCGAGTACGCCTTCGATGCCCACCTGTCGGCGTTCGCGGGCATCGGCACCCGCCGGCACGACTACGCGGGCTTCATCAACGGCACGCACGTGCGCAGCATCAACGCCGCGGGCACCAGCACCAGCTCCCTCACGGTCGCCTCGCGCGGCTACGACGACGCGACGTCCTCCGAGGCCGGACTGCGCTTCAACGGCACCACGGGCCGAGTGGGCCACGAGGTGGTGCTGCAGGCCTCGCGGCTGACGCAGGAGTCCGGCGCGGCCAGCGCCACCTCGCTCTTCACCACCAACATCTACGCGCCGGTCTTCAAGGCCCTGCCGGCCACGCCGGTGGCGGCGCCGAAGTCCAGCGACAGCACGCTCTCCAGCACCGCGCTGATCGACACGCTGTCCATGCTGGACGACGCGGTGCGCCTGACCCTGGGCGTGCGCCACCAGACGGTCGAGACGGCGAACTTCAATCCGGCGGGCGCGACGAGCGCGCGCTACGACAGGAGCGCCACGACCCCGGCGGCGGCGGTGGTGTTCAAGCCCTGGGGTCCGGACGTCTCGCTGTACGCCAACTACGTCGAAGGCCTGAGCAAGGGCGACACCATCACCACGCCCACGTACGTCCGCAACTTCACTTTCGCGCCCTACAAGACGGTGCAGAAGGAAGCGGGCGTCAAGTGGAACGCGGGCCGCTTCGGCAACACGGCGAGCGTGTTCGAGATCGCCAAGCCGATGCTCATCGCCGTGAACGGCAACGATGCGTCGGACGGCGGCGAGAAGCGCGTGCGCGGTCTGGAATGGAACACCTTCGGCGAAGCGACGCGCGGCGTCCGGCTGCTCGGCGGCGTCGCCTACACCCAGGGCGTTCAGACGCGCACGGCCGGCGGCCTGAACGACGGCCGGACGGCCGTCGGGGCGCCGCGCTGGCAGGGCAACCTGGGGGTGGAGTTCGACACCCCGGTCGCCGGCCTGACCTGGAGCGGACGCCTCGTCACCAGCTCGAGCCAGTACCTCAACGCGGCGAACACGCTGAAGCTGCCCGGCTGGAGCGAGGTCGAGCTCGGCGCGCGCTATGCGACGCAGGTCGCCGGGCGCCGGACGGTCCTGCGGCTCAACGTCCTCAACGCGTTCGATCGGCACTACTACGCCGGCACGTTCAGCGACACCACGCCGATCGCCACCCTGGGCGCGGCGCGCACGGTCAGCGCGTCGGTCACCGTGGACTTCTGATGGACGCCGCCGCCTTCGCGCTCGCCGGCATGGTGCTGGCGGTGACGGGCTGCCTGTGCGTCTACCTCGCCGCCCGCCACCAGCAATGGCTGCACCGGCCCTGGCCGGCGCGCCGGGCACGCGCGGCGGGCGCGGCGATGCTGGTGGCGAGCATCGCCACGCTCGCGCAGGGCATGCAGCGCACCACGGCGGCGTTCGTGTTCGTCACGCTGGTGATGCTGTCGTTCACGCTGCTGCCCGGCATCGGCGCCTGGCTGGCGCTTCGGCGGGGAGCGGCGAAGTGACGCGGACCCGGACGGCGCCGGTGCGCCGCGACTGGATCGCCAAGACGCTGGCCGGGGCCCTGCTGGGCCTGGGCTTCGCGCTCGGAGCCAGCGGGGTCTTCACGCAGCTCGGTGCCGGGCTGCCGCTCGCCGTGCGCGGCCAGATCGCCATGTGGCTGGTGACGCCGCTGTGGCTGGGCCTGTGGGGCACGGTGTATTTCTTCCAGAGCGGCGCGCGGGCCTGGTCCTGGCTCGCGCTCGCCAACCTGCTCGTCCACGGCGCCTGGCTGTGGCTGCGCGCGGGATCGTCGTAGGCCGATCGTCATGCGAACCGAATTCGTCCGTATCTACAAGTCGGTCCACACCTGGACCGGCATCGTCAGCGGCCTCGCGCTGTTCATCGCCTTCTACGCCGGTGCGTTGACCGTCTTCAAGGAACCCCTGTCGCGCTGGTCGACGTCGCAGGCATCGGTTCGCGCGGTGCCGCTGGAGCGGGCGGCGTCCCTGATCGCCCGCACCCTCGCGGCCCGGCCGCAGGTCGCCCAGGGTTTCGTCCTGCGGCTGGCGGCGGGCGACGACCGGTCGGTGGCGATGACCTGGGAGGTGCGCGACCCCGACGCCGACGAGGAGGACGCGCAGGCGGTGCGCCACCACGCCGCGCACCTCGACGCGGCGGACGACCTGCGCATCGAGGCGACGCGGCCATCGCCCCTGGGCCCGTTCATCGACACGCTGCACCGGGTCGTCGGCCTGCCGTTCGACAACGATCCGAGCCGCTGGGTCATGGGCGTGGTGGCCGTGCTGTACGCGATCGCGCTGCTGTCGGGCGTCGTCGTGCTGCTGCCCACGCTCGTCAAGGATTTCTTCGCGCTGCGACTGGGCCGCAACCTCAAGCGCATGTGGCTGGACGCGCACAACGTGGTCGGCATCGTCAGCCTGCCGTTCCATCTGGTCATGGCGCTCACCGCCGTCGTCTTCGCCTTCCACGACGGCATCTACCTCGTGCAGGACCGCCTGATCCACGACGGCAAGTGGGCCACGGCCTTCCAGCGGCCGGCCCGCGGGGCCGAGGCCGCGCCGCGGCGCGATCCCGCGACCCTGCTCGCCCCGGCCGAGCTGCTGGCGCGCGCGCGTGCGCTGGCGCCCGGCTTCGAGCCCACCGAGCTTCAGTACCAGGCCGTGACGGGGCCGCGCGCCACGGTCCGCGTGTGGGGCCGGGACGCCGGGGCCGTCTCGATGCGCGCGCGGGGCGGCTTCGCGCTGCTCGATCCCTACAGCGGCAGGGTGTTGAGCACGGAGGCCCTGCCGGGACGCCAGGACCCGCCCAACCTGCTGCTGGCCAGCTTCTTCGCGCTGCACATGGCGTCCTTCGGCGGCACGCCGGTGCAATGGATGTACTTCCTGCTGGGACTGGCGGGCGCCTGGCTGTTCTACAGCGGCAACCTGCTGTGGATCGAGTCGCGCCGCCGCCGGGCGCTCGGGAACGCCCCGGTGCCCGTGCAGCGGCGCGACACGCGGTGGATGGCGTCGGCCACCGTGGGTGTGTGCCTGGGCAGTCTCTGCGGCATCTCGCTGATGATCGCGGCCAGCCGGTGGCTGCAGGACCGGGTCGACGATCCCGCCGTCTGGCACCAGGGGGTGTACTACGCCACCTTCCTCGCCTGCGTCGCCTGGGCGTTCGGACGTGGCGCGGCGCGCGGCGTCGTCCCGCTGCTGTGGTGCGCCGGCCTGGCGACGCTGGCGATTCCCCTGACCACCCTGCTGGCGTGGACGATTCCCGCCTGGGCCCCCTGGGCCGGGTTCTCGCCGGTGGCGCCGGGCGTAGACGCCACGGCGTTCGCGGGCGCCCTGTGCCTGGCCTGGATGGCGCGCGCCACCGCGCGCCGGACGCGCGAGGGCATCGAGGACAGCGTCTGGTCGGCGGCCGGTGCGCCGCCGGAGAAGACCCGGCCGGCCGATGCCGATGCGCGAGGAAGCGGCCTCTAGCGGGCGCGCCGCGCGTCGATGCAGGTCTGCAGGTCGCGCTCGAAGCGCTCCAACACGGCGTCGCGCGCGAAACGCGCCTCGGCGCAGGCGCGGGCCTTCGCACCGAGTTCGCGCCGCAGCTCGGGCTGCGAGGCGAGCGAGAGCATGGCGTCGGCGAAGGCGTGGGCGTCCTCGGGCGGCACGATGCGCCCGCAGGTCGCGACGACCTGGCCCAGTTCGGTGTCGGCCCGCGCACCGGCCAGCACGGGCCGGCCGCTGCTGAGCATGCCGGTCAGCTTCGACGGCATCACCAGGTCGGCGGCGTCGGCGCGCTGGGGCAGCAGGTGGATGTCGGCGAGGCCCAGGAGGTCGCCCAGGCGCTCGACCGGCTGCAGGTCCATGAAATAGACGTTGGACAGGCTGCCGCAGCGCGCCATCAGGTCGGCGCGGCCGGAGCCCATGCCGCAGAAGACGAAGGCGATGTTCGGCACGTCGCGCAGCAGGACGGCCATGTCGGCCAGGACATCGAGGCCCTGCTTGCCGCCCATGTTGCCCGAATAGAGCGCGACCACGGTGTCCTCCGCGATGCCGAGTTCGGCGCGGAACGGACTCGCCGCGGTGAGCGGCCGGATCGCCGTCACGTCGGCCCAGTTCGGGAACGAGACCAGCCGCTTCGGCGCCACGCCCTTGCTGGCCGCGCGCTCGAGCATGCGCTGGGAGATGGTGGAGACGCGATCGAAGCATCCCATCAGGGCCCGCTCGACGCGGGTCACGGCGGCACGCAGCCGCGGACCCTTGAGCAGGCCCAGCTCGAAGGCGGCGTCGATCTCGTAGTCCTGGATGTGCAGCCAGGCTGCGGCCGAGCGCAACCGGGCGAAGGCGAGTCCGCCCGGGGTGCAGAACAGGGGCGGCTCGGTCATCCAGACCACGTCGGGCTTCCAGCGCCACTGCGCGAGCAGGGCGGGAATGCTGGCCAGCGCGAAGCTCGCCAAGTGGATCAGGCGACGCAGGCCGTTGACCTTGCGCGGCACCCAGACGGGCGTGCGGTAGACGCGCGCGCCGTTCCAGGTCTCGGTGGCGTAGCGCATGGCGCTGTAGCCGGGCCAGACCTTCCATTCGGGATAGTAGGGCGGCGCGGTGACGACGCGCACGTCGTGGCCGCGTGCGGCCAGCCAGGCCACCATCTCGCCCGAGTACTTGCCGATGCCGGTGAGTTCCGGAGCGAAGTTGATGCCGTAGACCAGGATCTTCATCGGCGCTTCTTGGGGAACAGATCGGCCGTGGGGTATTTGCACATCAGCAGGTAGAAGGCCAGGAGCAGGCCCAGCATGGCGTTGGCGCTCAGCTGGCCGATGGCCGGCCAGGTGAACAGACCCAGCAGCAGGGCGAGGGCCATGAGCATGGGGAAGGGGGAGTGGCTGCGGAAAGAGAGGCGCCAGCTGTGCACCAGGGCGGCCATGAGCACCGCGATCTTCAGCGCGATGTAGGCGAAGCCGAGCAGCCCGCCTTCGAGCAGGATCCGGCCGGCTTCCGATTCGGCCAGGCCGAAGTTGTCGGCGCCGGGTTTCAGCGAGGTGGCGAGGTTGGAGCCGGTGCCGATGCCCGAGCCCAGCCAGTTGAAGGCGGCCATCACCGTCGGCTCGCCGAAGAACACGGCGGTCAGGCGCTCCAGGAAGTTCTCGTCGCCCGCCGCCGTCTCGAAGCGCTCCTGCGTGGCGCTGACGGCGTCGGAGAAGAAGTAGGCGAAGGCACACACGAGCAGCAGCACCATGAGCGCGGCGATGATCGCCGCGGGCCGCTCGCGGCCCCGCGACAGCACCACGCGGCCGGCGACGTAGGCGGCGAGCAGACCGCCGGCGGACAGGACGGCCGTGCGCGAACCGCTGACCACGCTGCCCGCGAGCAGGGCGGCGAACACCACCAGGGCGAACACCCACTGCCGCTTGGCGTACTTGCGCGTGCCGAGGTAGCCCAGGATGAGCGGTGCCGCCAGCAGGATGAAGGCCGCGTAGCCGGAGGTGAAGCTGAACGTGCCCGTGGTACGCACCACGCCCGCCACCACGACGAACACGCTGTCCTCGTCGCCGTCGATCTGGCGATTGATGGTCGAACCCTGCGACGAATAGTGCTGCAGCACCGCCAGCGGAGCGAGCATGAGCATCAGCAGCGCCACGACACGGATGGCGGCGCGGTAATCGGCCTGATTCATCGCCGCGGCGGCGGCCACCGCGAGCCAGCTGTAGAGCAGCCAGAAGCGCAATCCGACCGCCAGCAGCAGCGGGGAACTCTCGCCGGCCATGATCTGCATCAGGCTCCAGACCAGGACGCAGCACGTCCACGCCACCATCACCGTCGTGATCTTGGCGTGGCGCTGCAGATGACCGCCGCGCCAGGCATGGAAGACGAGGTAGAGGGCCAGTCCGTCGCGCAGCAGCAGCAGGGGTGCCGTGGCTCCGGAGGTGATCCATTTCCGGATGGCGCCTTCGAACACCACCGTCAGCAGCACGACAATGAAGGCGTAGCCGGCCCGGCTCATCTTCATCGGCGGACTGGCGCTGACCGCGCGTCGCGTCGCGGCGACGGGGGGGCGTGCCAGGCGTGACGGAAGGGGAACGGATGTCGTGGGCGTCATGGTCGGGCCTCTGCGCTGAGGGTTTTCAGGGCGTCGACGTGGGCGTCGACGCGGTGCGGTTCGTACCACTGCCGCGCGGCACGGCCGATCCGTGCCGCCTGGGCGAGGAGGTCGCCGGTGCCCAGGGCATCCAGGGCCCCGAAGCCGGCGGCGTAGTTGACCCCGGCCCGCAGGCCGTCGTGCACATCGTAGTCGCGCCACAGCAGGATGGGGCACATCCCGTGCGCCGCGTAGGCCGCGAAGATGCCGCTCTTTGCGGTGTCGAAGGTCGTGTACTCGACCACGCCGAAGGCGGCCGAACGCATGGCCGCGCTCACCCGCTCCTCGGACAGGAGGCCGTGGACGACGGCGCCTTCCTGCACCAGGCGACGCGTCGTCGCCTCGTCGGGCAGCGGCGGGCCGATGTCGTGGATGCGCAGGCCGTGACGCTGGGCGAACGCGTGGATCTCGCCGCCGTTCCAGGCGTAGGTCCGCGCGCGCGCCGGACCGCCGCCGAAGACGATCAGCGTCGGCTCGCGCGCAGCGCCGAGGTCGGCGACCGCGGGCTCGCCCATGTTCGAGAAGACCGGCACGACGCGATGCGGCGCCACGGTGGTCCCGGAGGAACCGCGCAGCCAGCGAGCCGCGTCCTCGCGGTTGGTGAGCCAGAAATCGGCCTGCCGCAGGGTGTCGCGCGCGATGCGCCGCTGCAAGCCGCTCAGCCAGAACTCCGAGCGCCAGGGCGGCCCGAAGGCATACAACTCGTGGAAGATGACGCCCAGGACCTTGAAGCGCTTGCGCAACTCGCGGACGTGTCCGGGCATCCAGGTCGGGATGCCGCGCTTCTGGTAGCCGTAGTTCGAGTAGTGCAGCAGCAGCAGGTCGCCCGACCAGCCCGACGTGTCCGTGTCGTGCGAGTACTCAACGACCGGCGCCTGGATCGCGTCGGCGATCTTCGCCGCGTAGTCCAGCACACCGCCGGTCCCCGGATAGATGAGCTGCAACGACGACGCTCCGCTGCCTTGCATCGTGGACATCGTCTTCAGTGGGCGCCGACGGGCGAGGCCTGGGCCGACATGCTGGCCAAGTAGGCCTTGAAGTCCTCGTAGGCGCTCTCGATGCCTTCGCGCAGGGCCACGGTCGGCGTCCAGCCCAGCTCGCGGATGCGCGAGATGTCCAGCAGCTTGCGCGGCGCGCCGTCGGGCTTGTCGGCGTCGCAGCGGATCTCGCCGCGATAGCCCACCACGTCGCTCACGAGACGTGCCAGTTCCAGGATCGAGAGGTCCTCGCCGCTGCCCACGTTGATGTGGCTGTTCATCGGCTCGGTCGAGGCGGCGTAGTTCTCGTGCGGCAGGTTCATCACGTGCACGCAGGCCGCGGCCATGTCGTCGACGTACAGGAACTCGCGCTTGGGCGTGCCCGTGCCCCAAATCGTGACGACGGGCGTGCCGGTGACGCGGGCCTCGTGGAAGCGGCGGATCAGCGCCGGCAGGACGTGGCTGTTCTCGGGGTGGTAGTTGTCGCCCGGACCGTAGAGATTGGTCGGCATGACGCTGCGGAAATCGGTGCCGTGCTGGCGGTTGTAGCTCTCGCAGAGCTTGATGCCGGCGATCTTGGCGATGGCGTAGGGCTCGTTGGTCGGCTCGAGCTTGCCCGTGAGGAGCGCGTCCTCGGCCATCGGCTGGGGCGCCAGGCGCGGGTAGATGCAGCTCGACCCGAGGAACAGCAGCTTGCGCACGCCGCTGCGCCAGGCCTCGTGGATCAGGTTGGCTTCCAGCATCAGGTTGTCGTAGAGGAAGTCCGCCGGATAGGTGGCGTTGGCGTGGATGCCGCCGACCTTGGCCGCCGCCAGGTACACCTCGTCGGGTTTCTCGACGGCGAAGAAGCGACGCACCGAGGCCTGGTCGGTCAGATCGAGTTCGGCGTGCGTGCGCGTGATGAGGCGGGTGTGGCCCTGGGCCGTCAGGCGGCGCACGATGGCGCTGCCCACCATGCCGCGATGGCCGGCGACATAGATGCGCTTCTGGAACTCGTTCATGGGAGTGGACGTCTGCAAGAGTGAACAAATGTAAACGAGGCGGGAAATCGTGGCTGTCGCCGCGAGCTCCGCCCCGTTGGTCCGACCGCGCGTCGCGATCGCATGCGGCCTTCTTTCAGGCCGCGGTCTGGATGCTAGCGCCTGTGGTCAGCGCGAGCCATCGCCGGAAATCACGGTATAGACAGTTTTCGCAAGAATCTTGATGTCCAGCCAGAGCGACCACTCGTTGACGTACTGGGCGTCGAGCTCGACGCGCTGGGCGTACGACAGACGGTTGCGGCCGCTGACCTGCCACAGACCCGTCAGGCCCGGACGCACGGCGCAGTAGTGGCCCCAGGTCTTGCCGTAGAGGCTGCGCTGGCGCTCCATGCAGGGGCGGGGACCGACGATGCTCATGTCGCCCTTGAGCACGTTCCAGAACTGCGGCAGCTCGTCCAGGCTCAGCTTGCGGATGAAGTGACCCAGGGGCGTGATGCGCGGATCGTTGTCGAGCTTCTGGAAGGTGTCCCACTGCTTGCGGGCTTCGTCGTTCTTGCTCAGGTAGTCGTCGAGGATGTCCTCGGAATTGCGCACCATCGAGCGGAACTTGAAGAAGCGGAAGGTCTTGCCGTCCACGCCCATGCGGGTTTGGCCGAAATGTACCGGCGTGCCCATGCTGATGCGCACGCCGAGCGCCACCAGCACGTAGAGCGGACCGAAAATCGCGAAGAACACCAACGCGCCCACGATGTCCATCGTGCGCTTGGCCGCACGCTCGGTCAGGGTGAACTGGCGAGGCTGGACGTGGGCGGGAGCAGGCTGGGAATCTCCACCGCCACGGGGCAGTCGACGAACCAGATTGGCTTGCGCGGTCGAATCAGAACGAAACATTTGGGATTCCCCTCAAAGAGCTGCCTTACAGCAAAGTTGTTGTAACGCTTTACTACTAACAGAAAGAATTTGAACACATTCGTTCTAGTCTGTCCGTAGAAGAAGGCCTCAAATCAACGATGCGCGAGGTGTGAAACGAGTAATTTTTCACACGATCCTCGGTTGTGCAATGCAGCATTGCATCATGCCTGTAATGAATTCGTACGCCAAGTAGTAACTAAATCTAAAAAAGATCCGGGTAAACGCTCAGTAAAGACAAACCTCCAATGTTCCTCTGTCAAGGCAATTGGGCTAGGAGAATGTGCGAAATATCACGTGCTCGATGCACCTTTGTGAAAACACGAGGCTGTTACAGCTGGTGATCTCTATGTCAGACAACGCGCCATGAAAAAAAGCCGGAGCATCCTGCGATGCCCCGGCTTCACGAGGTCGAACGGCGGAAGCCGATTCAGCGTGCCTGACTCTCCTCGACGCGTGCGGAACGCTCGAAAGGCAGGACGGTTTTGGCGAGGTCGCGCTTCGTTTCCACCAGCACCAGCGGGCCTTCGTCGACCACGACGACCGGCGGTCGTTCGCGCGGCACGTGGATCGCTGCGGGCTCGGCGGCGATCGCGGCCTGGACCTGGGCGATACGCTCCGCATTGGAGTTGACCCACTGTAGGCCTGATCCTTCAGCCACCTGTATCAATGCCGCCACGGGCAGTTCGAAAGGCCGGACCTTGGGCAGGCCGCCATCGGACTCGGAGTCGACATCGACCGGTGCTGCTTCGGGCTTCGGGCGCACGTCAGGGTTGTTACCCATGCTCACCAGATGACCCTCTGCCAAGTCCGAACCGGCTGGCGGGGAGAAGGAAGAGTGTGCTTTTTCGGGCACAAAGGCGGCGATCCGTGCCTCTTCGGTCTTGACGGAACCCTGACGTGGGGCCTCCTCCTCCCGGGTCGCGTCTCCCACGGCCTGCTCCTGCAGCGGGGGAACGGTGTCGTCGCGCGGACCCCGCTCGCGGCGGTCGCGACCGTAGCGATCGCGCGAGCGACCACGTCGCTCCTCGCCATCGCGACGCGCGGGCGCTTCACCAGTTCCCGTGCCCGCCGCGTCGACGGCCTGCACGTTGCCGGCATCCTCTTCGCCGGTCGGGGACAAGACCGGCGAGGATCCTTCATGGCTTGCGGCCACCGATGACGGTGCGGTGCGCTCGTCACGCATGCCGCCGCCTTCGGGACGACGCTCGCGACGCCGTCCGCCCGCGTCGTCGCCGCGTGCCGGACGCTCCGTGCGCTCGGACACCGGCGGGCGTTCGTCGGTCTCCGACGTCGCGAGTTCCGGCGTCGCCGCCGGGGCGGCTTCGGATTGCGCGGCGAAGCCCGGGTCGCGGGACGCATAGACGCTGCGCTCGCGTCCGTTGCGAGGTTCGCGCTCGGCCGGGCGGCCGTCCTGGCGGTCGTCGGCACGTGCCGACGGTTCGCCGGCCTCGGCGCGCTCACCGCGTTCCGGGCGCTCACCGCGCTCACTGCGTTCGCCACGCTCGCGGCCGCGGCCGCGCGGAGTCCGCTCGGTCGTGGTCGGCGGCGCATCGCCCGACGGTGCGTCGGGGAGGGCCGAAGCGCCTTCGACCACGGCACCTTCGGTCAGTTCGCTCACCAGGGGACGGACGTCGCCTTCGGAGCGCGGACCGCGTCCACCACGGCGCTCGCCGTCGCGCGGCGCACGCGCCTCGCGCGGTTCGCGCGTGCCCTCGCGGCCTTCACGCGGCTCGCGGGGTTCGCGCGCCTCGCGGGGCTCGCGCGCCGGACCGTCGGCACGCAACTCGCCGCGGACTTCGCCGGTCTCGCGGCGTTCGCCGTCGCGACGCTCGCCGCCGCGTCCGCCGCGGCGCTCGCCGTCGCGGCCCGAGCGGCTTTCGCCACCGCGACCGCCCTGGCCTTCGCCGCGTCCGCCACGGCGCGCTTCGCCGTCGCGCGCGCCGCGTGCCTCGCCGTCGCGACCGCCTCGGCCGCCTTCGCGACGTCCGGTCCGGGGTCCTTCGGCGGTCGGGGCGGACGGCGCGGGTGCCGGCGCCGCCGCCGGTGCCGCAGGCGCCGCCACCGGCGTGCCGAAGCCGAAGAAGTTCTTGAGCATGGCCCAGAAACCGGTCTCCGCCGGCGCCGCGGCCGGTGCCGGAGCAGGTGCCGGGGCCGGCGCGGGAGCCCGGGCCGGAGCGGCGGCGGCGGCCGGACGCACCGGCTCCGGACGCGGCACGGCCGCGGGTGCCGGCGCATCGGGCAGCACGCCCTTGATGACCGGCGTCTGCTTGTTGGTCGGCTCCTGCGAGCGGCGCGTGACGGAGGTCGGGTCCTCGATCTCGTCGGCCATCTTGTAGCTGGCCTCGATGTGGTCGAGGCGCGGATCGTCGTGCTTCAGGCGTTCGAGACGGTAGTTGGGCGTCTCCATCGTCTTGTTGGGCACCATCAGCACGGTCACGCGCTGCTTGAGCTCGATCTTGGCGATCTCGGGGCGCTTCTCGTTGAGCAGGAACGAGGCCACCTCGACCGGCACCTGCACGTGCACGGCCGCCGTGTGGTCCTTCAGGCACTCCTCCTGGATCACGCGCAGGATCTGCAGCGCGCTCGACTCGGTGTCGCGGATGTGGCCCGAGCCACCGCAGCGCGGGCAGGGGATCGACGAACCCTCCGAGAGCGCCGGCTTCAGGCGCTGGCGGCTCATCTCCATCAGGCCGAACTTGCTGATCGAGCCGAACTGCACGCGGGCGCGGTCCTGGCGCAGGGCGTCGCGCAGGCGGCTCTCGACCTCTCGGCGGTTCTTCGACTCGTCCATGTCGATGAAGTCGATGACGATCAGGCCGCCGAGGTCACGCAGGCGCATCTGGCGGGCCACCTCGTCGGCGGCCTCGAGGTTGGTGCGGGTCGCGGTCTCCTCGATGTCGCCGCCCTTGATGGCGCGCGCCGAGTTGACGTCGACCGAGACCAGCGCCTCGGTGTGGTCGATCACGATGGCGCCGCCCGAGGGCAGCTGCACCGTGCGGGCGTAGGCCGACTCGATCTGGTGCTCGATCTGGAAGCGGCTGAACAGCGCCGCGTCGTCGCGGTAGCGCTTCACGCGGGCGGCATGCTCGGGCATGACGTGCGCCATGAACTGCTGGGCCTGCTCGTAGATGTCGTCGGTGTCGATCAGGATGTCGCCGATGTCGTGATTGAAGTAGTCACGGATGGCGCGGATGACGAGGCTGGATTCCTGGTAGATCAGGAAGGCGCCCTTGGCGCCCTTGGCGGCGCCGTCGATGGCGCTCCAGAGCTTGAGGAGGTAGTTCAGGTCCCACTGCAGCTCGGGCGCCGAGCGGCCGATGCCGGCGGTGCGGGCGATGATGCTGGCGCCCTTGGGATACTCCAACTGGTCCATCGCCTCCTTGAGCTCGGCGCGGTCGTCGCCCTCGATGCGGCGCGAGACGCCGCCGCCGCGCGGGTTGTTGGGCATCAGCACGACGTAGCGGCCGGCCAGCGAGACGAAGGTGGTCAGCGCCGCCCCCTTGTTGCCGCGCTCCTCCTTCTCGACCTGCACGACCAGTTCCTGGCCCTCGCGGATCGCGTCCTGGATGCGGGCCTGGCTGGCGGAGACGCCTTCGGCGAAGTACTGGCGCGAGATCTCCTTGAACGGCAGGAAGCCGTGGCGGTCCTCGCCGTAGTCGACGAAGCAGGCTTCCAGCGAAGGCTCGACGCGCGTGACGACGGCCTTGTAGATGTTGCCCTTGCGCTGCTCGCGCCCTTCGATCTCGATTTCGTAGTCGAGGAGTTTCTGCCCATCGACGATGGCCAGGCGGCGCTCTTCGGGCTGCGTGGCGTTGATCAACATCCGCTTCATGGTGCGTTGTCCTTGTATGTATGCGTTCGAACCGGCCCATGACGGGCCAACGATGCACGGACGACGCCGGTGAAACGAGGGGGAATTGCCGCGATGTCCCGGTTGCCTCGGCCCGCGGCGCGAACGCCGGCGGCCCTGTCGAGCCTCAGCTCGACGGCAGCAGGGGGGGTGGTGGCGCGTGGATGGGTGCGAGCCCGGGGTGATGTCGATGGGCCGCGTCGCGGTCAGCCGGTCGCGCCGGGAGGGCGCGCGCCACGGGTGACCCGATGCCGCGGGCCGCTGGCAACGGCCAGGTCGGTTTGCGCAGGCAGCGGTGAATCAGCAGCAGCATCAACACTAGAGAGAACTCGCTTCGATCCGCCGGCTGCTTGGAAGCGGCCGGCTGGGTATTCCGTATCGGTGTTTCGTGGGCGTCGGCTTGACTGGGGTGCAGCGTCTGCCACCTGGCGCTCAAGCGCGGGGTTTGCAGTCTCGGCACCGGAGCGGCATCGACCTCACAGCGCGCTCGGCGGTGCTCTAAACTTCTGTTTAATCAAGCACTTACAAGACCACGCTGGTGAAAAATATTATAGGTGCGAAGCCGCAGCCCACGGCCGCGGAGGTCCGGTTTGTTACGGTGGATGAAGAATCCGCCGGGCAGCGTCTGGACAACTTTCTCTTCCGTCACCTCAAGGGCGTGCCCAAGACGCACGTCTACCGGATCATCCGTTCGGGCGAGGTGCGCCTGAACAAGGGCCGCGTCCAGGCCGAGACGCGCGTGGCGGTCGGCGACGTGCTGCGGCTGCCGCCCGTGCGGGTGGCGGAACGTCCGCCGGAGGAGGGCGCCGAGCGTGCGCCGGCGCGCGAGTTCCCCCTGCTGCACGAGGACGAGTCGCTGCTGGCGATCGACAAGCCCGCCGGCGTGGCGGTGCACGGCGGCAGCGGCGTGAGCTTCGGCGTCATCGAGCAGCTGCGCACGGCGCGCCCCGGCGCGAAGTTCCTGGAACTCGTGCACCGGCTGGACCGCGAGACCTCCGGCATCCTGCTGGTCGCCCGGCGCCGCAGCGCGCTGACCGCCCTGCAGGCGCAGTTCCGCGAGCGCGAGACCGGCAAGACCTACCTGGCGCTGGTCGACGGCGCCTGGCCGGCCAACCGCAAGGTGATGGATGCGCCGCTGGCGCGCTACCTGCTGCCGGCGACCGCCGGCGCGGCCGAGGGCGAGCGCCGGGTGCGGGTCGTGGCCAAGGACCATCCCGACGCGATGAGCGCCGTCACGCTGGTGCGCGTGATCGCTCCGGTCCGGCTCGCGGGCGACGCGACGGCGATGTCGCTGCTGGCCGTCACGATCAAGACCGGGCGCACCCACCAGATCCGCGTCCACCTGGCCTCCGCCGGCCATCCCATCGCCGGCGACGACAAGTACGGCGTCTTCGAACGCAATCGCGCCTTGCAGAAGCTCGGCCTCAGACGCATGTTCCTGCATGCGTGGCGGCTGCAGTTCACCCATCCGGCGACCGGCGAGCGCATGGCGCTGCAGGCCGACCTGCCGCCCGAACTGCGCGCGCTGATGCCGGCGGACGTGCTCGACACGCTGGCCCGACAACCGACCCCGACCCCGGCACCCACCGGCACCCCATGACCGAATCCTCCTCCCGCCGCTTCGACCTGATCGCCTTCGACTGGGACGGCACGCTCTACGACTCCACGGCGCTGATCGCGCAATGCATCCAGGACGCGGTGGTCGACGTCGGCGGCGCCCGGCCGAGCCTGCGCGACGCCACCTGGGTGATCGGCCTGGGCCTGGCCGAAGCGCTGGCGCGCGCCGCGCCCGACGTGCCCCGGGAGAAGTACATGGAACTCGGCGCGCGCTATCGCTACCACCACGTGAAGCGCCAGGACGATGTCGTGCTGTTCGACGGCGTGCTGCCGATGCTCGACGCGCTCCGCGCGCGCGGCCACCGGCTGGCCGTCGCCACGGGCAAGTCGCGCCGCGGACTCGACGAGGTGCTGGCCACCTCCGCGCTGCGCGACCGCTTCGACGCCTCCCGCACCGCCGACGAGACCTCCGGCAAGCCGCATCCGCGCATGCTGCTCGAACTGATGGAGGAGCTGGACGTGCCCGCCGCGCGCACGCTGATGATCGGCGACACCACGCACGACCTGCAGCTCGCCATCAACGCCGGCTGCGCGAGCGTCGGGGTGAGCTACGGCGCGCACGAGCCGGCGAGCTTCGACGCGCTGGCGCCGCTGCACGTGGCGCATTCGGTCGCCGACCTGCACCGCTGGCTGGTCGACCACGCCTGAGATCACCCGAAACGCCCGAACCACCCAGGAGCTTTCCCCATGAGCGACACCGAGAGCGAGACCATTCCCCTGTGCCGGTCGGCCGATCTGGTCGAAGGCGGCCTGGCCGTGCCGTTCGACATCACGTACGCCGGCGAGACCTGCCGCGCCTTCGCGATCCGTTTCGAGGGGTCGGCGCACGCCTACCTCAATCGCTGCACCCACGTCGCGATGGAGATGGACTACCAGCCCGACCGCTTCTTCGACGACTCCGGACAGTGGCTGCTGTGCGCGTCGCACGGCGCCGCCTACCGGCCCGACACCGGCGAGTGCGGCGGCGGGCCGTGCCGTGGCGCCCTGGTGAAGATCGACCTGAGCGAGAGCGATGGCGTGGTGCACTGGCATACTGCCTGGAACCTTCGCCCGGTGGCTTTCTAGCCTCAAGCCCGTTCCTTCCGATGACCGAACCGACCCGCACGGAACCCCAGGGTTTCGAACCTTTCGAACGCCCTCCGGCGTCTTCCGCAGTCCATCCCTCCATGTCCAAGACCGACCCGACCTCCACGCCCGGCTGGGAGCGCGCCACGCTCGAGAAGCTCGCCTTCGCCTCATTGCGCGAACAGCGCGCCGCGCGCCGCTGGAAGACCTTCGTGCGTCTGGCCTGGCTGGCCTTCTTCATCTTCCTGGCCTGGCTGGGCATCTCGCGCGCCAACACCGTCACGACCACCGCCGCGCCGCACACCGCCGTCGTGGAGATCAAGGGCGAGATCGCCGACGGGGCCGACGCCAGTGCCGAGTTCGTGGTGGCCGCGCTCAAGATGGCCTTCGAGGACGCCGGCGCCAAGGGTGTGGTCCTGCTGATCAACTCGCCCGGCGGCAGTCCGGTGCAGGCCGGCATCATCAGCGACGAGATCAAGCGCCTGAAGGCCAAGCACGACAAGCCGGTCTACGCCGTGGTCGAGGAGATGTGCGCTTCGGCCGCCTATTACATCGCCTCGGCCACCGACGCCATCTACGTCGACAAGGCCAGCATCGTCGGCAGCATCGGCGTGCTGATGGACGGCTTCGGCTTCACCGGCACCATGGAGAAGCTCGGCGTCGAGCGGCGCCTGATCACCGCGGGCGAGAACAAGGGCTTCCTCGATCCGTTCAGCCCCATGAGCGACGCGCAGCGCGCCTACGCGCAGCAGATGCTCGAGCAGATCCACCAGCAGTTCATCGACGTCGTGAAGGCGGGACGCGGCGACCGGCTCAAGCTCGACACGCCCGGCCTGTTCAGCGGCCTGTTCTGGAGCGGCCAGCGTTCCATCGAACTGGGGCTGGCCGACCACGTGGGCAACGTCGACTACGTGGCGCGCGAGGTCATCAAGGCCGAGGAGATCAGCGACTACACCCGGCGCGACAACGTCGCCGAGAAGCTGGCCAAGAAGTTCGGCGCCGCCATGGGCGATGCCTCGGTTCGCGCCCTGCACGCGGTGCCGGCCCTGCGCTGACGCACGCGTCGTCCGACCCACAGGGACAAGCCGGCCGCGCGGTTCGCGCGGGCCGGCTTTTTCACGTCCGCGCTCAGTGCCTGGGATTGGCGTGGCGCGCCGCCACGGCCAGCGCCAGCGCGAAGGCCACCACCACGCACAGCGCGAGCGTGAGCGAACTGACGCGGGCCAGGAAGCCGATGACCGGCGGCCCGGTCATGAAGCCGAGGTAGGCCATCGCCGAGACCGAGGCGATGCCCTGCGCCGGCGGCACGCCCGGCACCTGCGCCGAGGCGGCGAACAGCACCGGCACCACGTTGGCGAACCCGATGCCCACGCCGGCGAAGCCCGCCAGGGCGATCCACGGCGTCGACGTGACCAGCACCAGCGTCATCGACGCGGCCGCCAGCAGCGCGCTGCCGCGCACCAGCACGGCGGGCTCGAAACGCTTGCGCAGCGCGTCGCCGCCGAAGCGCGCGGCGGCCATGGCGGCCGAGAAGCTGCCGTAGGCCAGCGCGGCCTGCTGCTGCGGGCTGCCCAGCTCCTGCTGCAGGTAGAGCACGCTCCAGTCGTAGATGGCGCCCTCGGCGATCAACCCCAGCGCCGCCAGCGCGCCCAGGATCGCCAGCGCCCCGCGCGGCAGCCGGAAGCCGCCCGTGTCGCCGTGGGCGCCGCGCTCGGTCGCGGTGAGCGCGTTCGGCAGCATGCGGGTCGTCGCCAGCGCCACGGCCAGCACCATCGCGCCGGCCACCAGCAGCAGGTGCCGCTGCGGCGGCAGCCCGGCGGCGAGCGCGGCGCCGCCGGTGAGCGCTCCGGCCATCCCGCCGAGGCTGAACATGCCGTGCATGCCGCTCATCAGGGGGTGTCCGCTGCGCATCTCGATCTGCGCGGCCTCGGTGTTGATGGCGACGTCGAACACGCTGGTGACGAGGCCGAACAGCACCAGCAGGGCCAGCAGGCCGGCGAGGCCGGGCATTGCGATCAGGCCGGTCAGCAGCAAGGCGTAGACCGTGCCGCACAAGCCGCAGACGAAGCGCGCGCCATGGCGACCGATGACGCGACCGGCCTGCGAGATGCCCAGCAGGGCGCCGATGCCCGCGGCCAGCAGCGCCAGGCCGAGCTGGGCCTCGTCGATGCCGTAATGCGCCTTGACGGTGGGGATGTGCACGCCCCAGGTCGCGAAGATGAAGCCGGCGCAGAAGAACTGCGTGCGCGAGGCCCAGCGCGTGGCGGCGGACAACGGCGCGCGGTCGATGGCGGTGCCGGGGGTGGCGGTGGTGTGAGCCGTCGTCATCAGCGCCCGATCGCGAAGACGGCCGGCAGGCGTGTGTCGGCCGTCTCGGGCGCGGCGGCGCGCCAGCCCTTGAC
The DNA here is from genome assembly GCF_050435945.1 of Variovorax sp. PvP013. Taxonomy (NCBI): domain Bacteria; kingdom Pseudomonadati; phylum Pseudomonadota; class Betaproteobacteria; order Burkholderiales; family Comamonadaceae; genus Variovorax; species Variovorax sp. PvP013. The sequence goes on along the minus strand of NZ_JBNDLF010000001.1, from coordinate 1,534,764 downwards.
CGTGTCGCTGCGCACGCTGGCGCCCGGGAGAGTCAGGCCGCGCGCCACCGCCAGGCGGGTGTGGTGCTGCAGCGACTGCTTGAGCGCCTGCAGCAGCGCGGCGTTGCGGTAAGGCGTCTCGATGAAGAGTTGGGTCTGGCCGGTGCGCAACGCCAGCGCCTCCAGTTCCCGGATGCGCTTGACGCGCTCGTCGGCGTCCTGCGGCAGGTAGCCCACGAAGGCGAAGTTCTGGCCGTTGAGGCCGCTCGCGGCCAGCGCCAGCAGCAGCGACACCGGCCCCGTCAGCGGCACCACTTCGATGCCCAGCAGGTGCGCCGCGCGCGCCACCGACGAGCCCGGATCGGCCACCGCCGGCATGCCCGCCTCGCTCAGCAGGCCGACGTCGTGGCCCTGCAGCGCCGCGGCGAGCAGCGGCCGGGCGTCGAACTGGCCGGCATGGTCGCCTTTCTTGTGGACGTCGCGCGGCAGCTCGTCGATGTGCTGCGCCTGCAGCGGCTGGGCCAGCGGCACGACGGCGTCGATGCGCTTGAGGTAGGCGCGGGCCGATTTCGCGTTCTCGCAGATCCAGTGCGTGATGCGCGCGGCGGTCTGCAGCGTGCCCAGCGGCAGCGCGTCCTGCAGGGGCGCCTGCGCGTCGCAGCCGAAGTCGAGCGGGGCGGGGACGAGGTACAGCCGGCCCGGCGCCGCCTTTCCGGTCGCGGCCGCGGGGCCGAGGGTCGTGGCGTCCCCGCTCACAGCAGCTCCAGCCCGGCGGCGCGCAGCATCCGCGCGGTGCGGATGAGCGGCAGACCGATCAGCGCGGTCGGGTCGTCGCTGTCGATGGATTCGAGCAGGGCGATGCCCAGGCCCTCGCTCTTGGCGCTGCCGGCGCAGTCGTAGGGCGTCTCGGCGCGCAGGTAGCGCTCGATCGCCTCGTCGCCCAGGGGCCGGAACACCACGCGCACCGGTGCCACGTCGCTGCGGGCGAAGCCGCTGGCGGCGCAGACCACCGCCACGGCCGTCTGGAACACCAGCGTGCGGCCTCGCATGCGGCGCAGCTGGGCCGTGGCGCGCTCGTGGTCGCCGGGCTTGCCCAGGGGCTCGCCGTCGAGGTCGGCGACCTGGTCGGAGCCGATCACGATCGCCTCCGGAAAGCGCGCCGCGATCGTGTTGGCTTTGGACAGGGCCAGCCGCTGCGCCAGCGCCAGGGGTGTCTCGCCGGGCAGCGGGGTCTCGTCGACCTCCGGTGCGTGGACGTCGAAGGGCAGGCGCAGGCGCGCGAGCAGCTCGCGGCGGTAGCGCGAGGTCGAGGCGAGGATCAGAGGGCGTTGCATGGGCCGGAATTGTGCGCGAGCCGTTTAGACTGGCCGGGATGAAAAGAGATGCCGCCCCCGCCCGACTCGACGTGATCGACTTCGCCGGCAACGCCGCGATGCTCGCCGGTGAAGAACCCCTGACCGGCTACCCGCGCCTGGCCGCCGAGATGGAGGCGACCGAGGCGCCGACGTCGCCCGTGTCCGACGCCCCCGATGCTCCCGATGCCTCCGATCCGCCCACGGTGCGCTGGCAGGCCACCGGCGAGCGCCGCACCGGCGCCACCGGCGCGGCCGAACCCTGGCTGCATCTGCAGGCCGATGCGGTGCTCCCGCTCGTCTGCCAGCGCTGCCTCTCGACGGTCGACACCGAACTGCAGGTCGATCGCTGGTTCCGCTTCGCGCCCGACGAAGCGACGGCCGAGCTCGAGGACGAGAACTCGGAGGAGGACGTGCTCGTGGCCGCACGGGACTTCGACCTGCGCGAGTTGATCGAGGACGAACTGCTGATGGACATCCCCATCACCCCGCGTCACGACGTGTGTCCGCAGCCGGTGCAGTTGTCGGCGGTCGATCCGGCCTTCGAAGAAGAGGGGAGCGAGCGCGTCAATCCGTTCGCGGTGCTGGGCAACCTGCGCCCTGCCAAATCCTGAATTGGCGGCGTCGCCACCGACGCGCTATAATCGCAGGCTTCGCGCGCGCCGCCGACGAAGTTGGACAGTGATTCCGACCTCCTTGCCGCCCCGCAGCCCACCCACCTCACCGAATAGTCAGGAGCCACCATGGCCGTCCAGCAAAACAAGAAGTCGCCCTCCAAGCGCGGCATGCACCGTTCCCACAATGCGCTGGATGTGCCCGGCATCGCTGTGGAACCTACCACCGGCGAAATCCATCTGCGTCACCACATCAGCCCGACCGGCTTCTACCGTGGCCGCAAGGTTCTGAAGACCAAGTCCGAATCCTGATCCACTGATCCAAGGCCAAGGCCAAGGCCCGAAGCTACTTCTGTCGTAGCGTCGGGCCTTTGTTTTGATGGTCGTCGACTCCCAAACCGCTTCCGTACCGCCCGTGATCACGCTCGCCGTGGATTGCATGGGCGGCGATCACGGGCCGCGCATCACGCTGGCGGCCTGTCGCGCATTCCTCGAACGTCATCCGGAAGCCTCGCTGCTGCTGGTCGGCCTGCCCGCCGCGCTGGAGGGCATGACGCACCCGCGTGCCCGCATCGTCGCGGCCACCGAGGTCGTCGGCATGGACGATCCCCTGGAGGTCGCGCTGCGCAAGAAGAAGGATTCTTCGATGCGCGTCGCCATCCAGCAGGTCAAGGACGGTGCGGCGCAGGCCGCGGTGTCGGCCGGCAATACGGGCGCGCTGATGGCCATCGCGCGCTACCTGCTCAAGACCATGGACGGCATCGACCGACCGGCCATCGCACCGCAACTGCCCAACCGCAAGGGCGGCGCCACGACGGTGCTCGACCTCGGCGCCAACGTCGATTGCGATGCCGAGGACTTGCTGCAGTTCGCCGTGCTCGGCTCGGCGCTGGTCTCCGCGCTCACGGGCAACGAATCGCCGACGGTCGGTCTCCTGAACGTGGGCGAGGAAGCCATCAAGGGCAGCGAGACGATCAAGAAGGCGAGCCAGCTGTTGCGTGCCGCCGCCGATTCGCAGGACCTGAACTTCTACGGCAACGTCGAAGGCAACGACATCTTCAAGGGCACGACCGACATCGTGGTGTGCGACGGCTTCGTCGGCAACGTCACGCTCAAGGCGACCGAGGGCGTGGCGTCGATGATCGTCGAGTTCCTGCGTTTCGAATATTCGAACGGCCTGTTCAGCAAGTTCGCCGCCCTCGTGTCCTATCCGGTGCTCAAGTCGCTCAAGAAGCGGCTCGACCACCGGCGCTACAACGGCGCCGCCCTGCTGGGTCTGCGCGGACTGGTGTTCAAGAGCCACGGTTCGGCCGACGAGCTGGCGTTCGGCTATGCGCTCGACCGCGCTTATGATGCCGCCCGCAACAACCTGCTCGACCGTGTGCGGTCCCGCATCGCCCATGCTGCTCCCCTGCTCGCGCGGAACCATCCCGCAGGTCCGGGGGCGCCGGCCGAAGCCACCGCATCCGCCGCACTGCACGCCTGATGACCTCCTTCTCCCGCATCACCGGCACCGGCAGCCACCTGCCGCCACGCCGCCTTACCAACGAGGATCTGGCCCGCGAACTCGCCGAACGCGGCGTCGAGACGTCCGATCAGTGGATCGTCGAGCGCACCGGCATCCGCGCGCGCCACTTCGCCGCGCCGGACGTGACCAGCAGCGACCTGGGCCTGGAGGCGGCACGCCGTGCTCTCGATGCAGCCGGACGCGTGCCTGCCGATGTCGATCTGATCATCGTCGCGACCTCGACGCCGGACATGGTGTTTCCCTCGACGGCGGCCATCCTGCAGCACAAGCTGGGAATCGCGGGCTGTCCGGTTTTCGACGTGCAGGCGGTCTGCAGCGGCTTCATCTACGCATTGACCGTGGCCGACGCCATGATCAAGACCGGCAGCGCCCGCTGTGCTTTGGTAATCGGTGCCGAGGTGTTTTCCCGCATCCTCGATTTCAACGATCGCACGACCTGCGTGCTGTTCGGCGACGGCGCCGGCGCGGTGGTGCTCGAGGCCAGCGAGGAGCCCGGCATCCTGGCGAGCGACCTGCACGCCGACGGCAAGTACGTCGATATCCTGTGCGTGCCGGGCCAGGTCTCCGGCGGCGCCGTGCTGGGCATGCCCCTGCTGCGCATGGACGGTCAGGCGGTCTTCAAGCTGGCGGTCCGCGTGCTGGAAGAAGCGGCGCGCGCCACGCTGGCCAAGGCCGGCAAGACGGCCGAGGACATCGACTGGCTGATCCCGCACCAGGCCAACCTGCGCATCATGCAGGGCACGGCCAGGAAGCTGAAGCTGCCGCTGGAGAAGCTGGTGGTGACCGTGCACGATCATGGCAACACGTCGGCGGCATCCATTCCCCTCGCGCTCGACGTCGCGGTGCGCGGCGGCCAGGTGAGGAAGGGCGACACCGTGATGCTCGAAGGCGTGGGTGGGGGTTTCACCTGGGGCGCCGTCCTCCTGAATCTTTAAGCTCGCCCGATCGGCGGCCGGCGACGCCGGCACCAGCGCCGAGCCGAACGACACGCACACAACGAGACACGATGAAATCCTTCGCTTTCGTATTTCCCGGCCAGGGTTCCCAGGCCGTCGGCATGCTCGACGCATGGGCGGGCCATCCGGCGGTCGCCGAGACCCTGCGCGAAGCGTCCGACGCGCTGGACGAGGACATCGGAGCGCTCATCCAGGGCGGTCCAAAGGAAGCGCTCGCGCTCACCACCAACACGCAGCCCGTCATGCTGGTGGCCGGCGTGGCGGCCTGGCGTGCTTGGCTGTCGGAAGGCGGCGCGCAGCCGGCGGTGCTGGCCGGTCATTCGCTGGGCGAATACACGGCGTTGGTCGCCGCCGGCGCGCTCACGCTGGCGCAAGCGGCGCCGCTGGTGCGCTTTCGCGCCCAGGCCATGCAGCAGGCGGTGCCGGTCGGCGTCGGCGCCATGGCGGCGGTGCTCGGCATGGAAGCGGCCCGGGTCGTCGACGGTTGCGCCGAGGCGACGGCGAGTTTCGCCGCCGACAGCGGCGAGGTCGTCGAAGCCGTGAACTTCAACGACCCGATGCAGACTGTGATCGCCGGCAGCAAGGCGGCGGTCGACAAGGCCTGCGAGATCGTGAAGGCGGGCGGCGCCAAGCGCGCGCTGCTGCTGCCCGTGTCGGCCCCGTTCCATTCGAGCCTGATGCGGCCGGCCGCCGATGCCTTGCGCGAGCGGCTGGAATCCGTGTCGATCGAGACGCCCCGGATCCCGGTGATCAACAACATCGACGTGGCCGTGGAAACCGACACGGCACGCATCCGCGACGCGCTCGTGCGCCAAGCGGCCGGACCGGTGCGCTGGGTCGAAACGGTCCAGGCGCTGCAGGCGCGCGGCGTCGAGGCCATCGTGGAATGCGGCCCGGGCCGCGTGCTCGCAGGCATGGTCAAACGCATCGCACCCGACGTGGCCTCCGGCGCCCTCTACGATTCGGCCTCGCTGGACCAGACCCGGCAACTTTTGACGACCCCATGAGCAATCCCAAATTCGAAGGCCAGATCGCGCTGGTCACCGGCGCATCGCGCGGCATCGGCGCCGCCATCGCGCTGGAACTCGCGCAGCGCGGGCTGACCGTGATCGGCACCGGCACCAGCGCCGAGAGCGCGCAGAAGATCACCATCAGCCTGGGCGCGCACGGCGTGCAGGGGCGCGCGCTCGACGTCAACGACGGCACGGCGCTCGAAGCGCTGGTCGAGGACATCGTCAAGACCCACGGCGGCCTGCACGTCGTGGTGAACAACGCCGGCATCACGCGCGACATGCTCGCCATGCGGCTGAAGGACGATGACTGGGACGCTGTGCTCGACACCAACCTGAAGGCGGTCTTCCGCGTCTCGCGCGCGGCGATCCGCCCGATGATGAAGCAGCGCTACGGGCGCATCATCAGCATCACCAGCGTGGTCGGCGCGGCCGGCAACGCGGGTCAGGCCAACTACGCCGCCGCCAAGGCCGGCGTCGCGGGCATGACGCGCGCGCTGGCCCGGGAACTCGGCAGCCGCAACATCACCGTGAACTGCGTCGCGCCGGGCTTCATCGAGACCGACATGACCTCCCGACTGCCCGAAGCGCAGCAGCAGGCCCTGCTGTCCCAGATCCCGCTGGGGCACCTGGGCAAGCCGGCCGACGTGGCGCACGCCGTGGCCTACCTCGCATCGCCGCAAGCTTCCTACGTGACGGGGCAGGAATTGCACGTCAATGGTGGCATGCACATGTGATGCGGCGTCGCGATTCGCGAATCCTTTCCGGATCGGCGGACGTTGCATGGCAGCCAGCTAAAATCAACTGATTCTTTACAACCCTTAGAGGGAAACAAATGAGCGATATCGAAGCACGTGTCAAAAAAATCATTGCCGAACAACTCGGCGTGGAAGAGTCCCAGGTCACCAACGAGAAGGCTTTCGTGGCCGACCTTGGCGCGGACTCGCTCGACACGGTGGAACTCGTGATGGCACTCGAAGACGAGTTCGGCATCGAGATCCCTGACGAGGACGCAGAAAAGATCACGACGGTGCAGAACGCCGTCGATTACGCCACCAAGAATCAAAAGGCCTGATTGGCCGTCCACTGCCTGATCGGCCTGCGGCGCGGCGTTTCGACCCGCGCTCGCCAGAGGTCCGAGATCGCGGTGTTGTCCCAGAAAGGTTTGCCGGCATGACCAAACGCCGCGTTGTCGTGACCGGACTCGGTTGCATCGCTCCCGTCGGAAATACGGTGGTCGAGTGCTGGACCCATCTGCTGGCCGGCCAGTCGGGCATTGACACCATCCAGTCGTTCGACGCCAGTTCCTTCGCCTGCAAGTTCGCCGGCGAAGTCAAGGGCTTCGACGTCACCCAATACATCTCCGAGAAGGAAGCGCGCCACATGGATCGCTTCATTCACTTCGGACTGGCCGCTGCCATGCAGGCTGTGCAGGACAGCGGCCTGAAGACCAACGATGCGCTCTCGCCCGACGAGGCGACGCGCATCGGCTGCAACATCGGCTCGGGCATCGGCGGACTCCCGCTGATCGAGCACATGCACGACGAGCTGGTCAACCGCGGCCCGCGTCGCGTGTCGCCCTTCTTCGTGCCGGCCTCGATCATCAACATGATCTCCGGACACGTCTCGATCAAGTACGGTTTCCAGGGTCCCAACGTGGCGATCGTCACGGCCTGCACCACGGGTCTGCATGCCATCGGCCTGTCGGCCCGCATGATCGAGTACGGCGATGCCGACGTGATGATCGCCGGCGGTGCCGAATCCACGGTGTCGCCGCTGGGCATCGGCGGCTTCGCCGCCGCGCGCGCCCTGTCCACTCGCAACGACGATCCCAAGACCGCCTCGCGGCCCTGGGACCGGGACCGCGACGGCTTCGTGCTCGGCGAAGGCGCCGGCGTGGTCGTGCTCGAAGAGTACGAGCACGCCAAGGCACGTGGCGCGAAGATCTATGCCGAGGTGGCGGGTTTCGGCATGAGCGCCGACGCCTATCACATGACGGCGCCCAACGTCGACGGCCCGCGCCGCTCGATGGAGGCCGCGTTGCACAACGCCGGTGTCAACGTGGACGAGGTCCAGTACCTCAACGCGCACGGCACCTCGACGCCGCTCGGTGACCTGAACGAGACGAACGCGATCAAGAACGCGTTCGGCGAGCATGCCCGCAAGCTGGTCGTGAACTCGACCAAGTCCATGACCGGCCACCTGCTGGGCGGCGCGGGTGGCATCGAGTCGGTGTTCACGGTGCTCGCCCTGCATCACCAGAAGAGCCCGCCGACGATTAACATCTTCAACCAGGATCCCGAGTGCGACCTCGACTACTGCGCCAACGAGGCGCGCGATCTCGGGATCGATGTCGCGGTGAAGAACAATTTCGGATTCGGCGGCACCAACGGCACGCTGGTGTTCAAGCGCGCTTGAATTCCTCGTTGCCTCATGCATAGCCCACCGCCGGTCCGCTATCCGGTCGGGCGTTCCCGCACGGCGGATCGACTGCTCGGCATCTGCTGGATGTCGGGCGCGGCGTGTGCCGGTGCGGCGGCGACCCAGCCGATCCTGCAAGGCATGGCCGATTGGCGCGCCTGGGTGCCTTGCGCAGCCGCGTTGCTGTCCGGACTGTCGCTGTGGCGATCGCGCCGGCAGGCGGTGACAGGCGAGCTGACGTTCGATGATGGCGAGGGCTGGTCGCTGGCGTCGGCCGACGGCGCCGTCGTGGCGACCGGCGACGCGCGGATCCACCTCGACCTGCAGCGACTCATGCTGCTGCGCGTCGAAACGACGGATCGGCATGGACACTGGTTGTGGGTCGATCGCGATGCCGACCGGCCGCGTTGGCGCGATCTGCGCCGTGCGCTGTACGCCGGCGCGCGCGGGGTCGCGCACACCGCGTCGCGGCAGGGCGAACGGTTCGCTTCCGCATGACCGCGTCCGTACCGCCCCCGTCGCCGCCGGAAGGTGGGAACGCCGTGCTTCCCGATGCCGACATCGCGCCGTCGCCCCGGCCGGGCGATGTCGACTTCGAACTCGTGCAGCGCACCGTCGCCGGAGACCAGAAGGCCTTCGAGATGCTGGTCGTCAAGTACCAGCGCCGCATCGAGCGCCTGATCGGTCGCATGGTGCGAGATGTCGATCTCGTCGAGGACATCGCCCAGGAGACCTTCATCCGGGCCTATCGTGCGCTGCACCAGTTCCGTGGCGAAGCGCAGTTCTACACCTGGCTCTACCGGATCGCCGTCAATACCGCCAAGAAGGCGCTCGTGGACATGAAGCGCGATCCGACGATCTCCGAAAGCGCACTGAGGCCTTCTTCGTCCGACGACGATGAAACTTACCAGCCGAGAAACGAACCAATCAGCGACGAAACCCCGGAAACGGTGCTGGCGGCCAACGAGATCGCGGCAGCGGTCGAGGCGGCGATGGACGCCTTGCCGGCCGAACTGCGGCAGGCGGTGACGCTGCGCGAGATCGAGGGGTTGAGTTACGAAGAAATCGCCGAGGTCATGGACTGTCCGATCGGCACGGTGCGCTCGCGGATCTTCCGGGCGCGCGAAGCGATTTCTGCACGAGTCAAGCCGATGCTCGACAACCAGTCCGGCAAGCGTTGGTAATCAGGTGATTGCAATGAACCCCCTTCAAGAGTCTTCCCGCGAACAGATTTCCGCGCTGGCCGATGGCGCCCTGCACGGACAGGCGATGGCGAGTGCCGTCGATGCGCTGTGCGCGGACCGCGACCTGCAGCAGGCCTGGCAGGACCATCACGCCATCGGCGAGGTGCTGCGTGCCGGCGCGCGCCGGCCATGCACCGACGGCGCGGCCTTCCTGTCGCGTTTCCAGCAGCGTCTCGCGGCCGAGTCGATCGCCATGCCGGTCGCGGCCGCCGATGCGGCGTCTTCCGTGGTGCCGTTCCCGACCCGTCAGCCGGCGACCGTCGCCGCCGCACCGGTCGAGCGCATCGAAGCCGCCAACGAGCCGGTGTTCCGCTGGAAACTTGTCTCGGGCGTGGCTTCGCTGGCCGCGGTGGCGGCCATCGGCTGGAATCTGGTCGGTGGCGCCGGTCTGCCGGCGGTCGATTCTCGGCTCGCCGCACAGCAGCAGGTGCAGTCGCCGGTGCAGATCGCATCGCGCGATGCGTCCGGGGTGCCTGCCGCCCTGCAGCCCAGCGGCGTGTCCGTTCCCGCAACTGCGCCTGTCCAGGTTGCCACGCAAGTGGCCGCGAGCGGGGGTGAGCCGCAGGTGATGCTGCGCGATGCCCGGCTCGACCAGCTGCTCGAAGCGCATCGGCAGGCCGGTGGCGCGGCGCAGATGCCTTCGGGTTTCCTGCGCAACGCGACCTTCGACGGACCGTCGCGCTGAGCGGCATCAAGGAAATCCAACGATGCCGATCGTCGCTCGCAGGTCCCTGCTGATCCTCTCCACCGCCGGTCTGGTGGAAGTCGCTGCGGGGCAGACGCGTGTCGGCATCGGCGGCGAGCGGGAATCGCACAAGCCCGTCGCGACCGAACTCTCGAAGCTCGGCACCATCGACTGGCTGCGCCGCATGCACGCGGCGTCCCGCCAGTTCAGCTATGTCGGCACCTTCGTGGTGTCCGCGACCACCGGTAATCTCTCGAGCGCCCGCATCTGGCACGTGGCGCAGGGCGACCTGCTGATGGAGCGGGTCGAGTCCCTGTCCGGCGCGCCGCGTTCGACCTTCCGCCGCAACGGCCAGATCATGACCTTCTTCCCCGAGGACAAGGTCGTGAAGAGCGAGAAGCGCGAGAACCTCGACTTCTTTCCCAACCTTCCCGGCGCGCCCGATTCGACCATCGGCGAACTCTACGACGCCCAGACCCTGGGCAAGGGCCGCGTCGCCGCCCTCGACGCCGACGTGGTGCAGCTCGCACCGCGCGACAACCTGCGTTTCGGCTATCGCGTCTGGTGCGAGCGCCGCACGGGGCTCGTGGTCGCGCTGCAGACCGTCGATCGCGATGGCCGGGTGGTCGAGCAGTCGGCGTTCTCCGAGCTCCAGTTCAACGCACCCGTCAAGGTCCAGGCGCTGCAGCAGATGATGAGCGACACGGCCGGCTATCGCATCGAGAAGGCCGAACTCGAGCGCACCACCGCGGCGGCCGAGGGCTGGACCCTGCGCGAGCCGGTGCCCGGGTTCCGACCCGTCAACTGCTACCGGCGCTCGCTCGACGGCGGCGCCCAACCCGAGCGGACGATGCAGTGGACGTTCTCCGACGGCCTGGCATCGGTGTCGCTGTTCGTCGAGCCCTTCGACGTCCGGCGGGCCTCGCGCGAAGCCACGCTCGCCCTGGGGGCCACGCACACGATGACGCGGCGCCTGGCCGATCGCGACGGCGACTGGTGGCTCACCGCCGTGGGCGAGGTGCCTTCGCAGACCCTGGACGCTTTCGCGCAGGGCCTCGCTCGCCTGCGTTGATCTCTTTGTCGCCTGCCGTCCCGGTGGTGTGAACCAAAGCGTCGCGAGAGATTCATAGTCCGGTGTGTTTCGTGTTCTTGCATGGAAAGAAATATCCAATGATGCTCACTCTCGACGGTCGAAAGAAATTCCGTTCCACGTTGCTCGCCTGTGCCATGGCGGTGACCGCCACAGGCGCCTTCCTGCCGATCGTGCCGGCCGTGGCGCAGGTGAGGGCGCTGCCGGACTTTACCGACCTGGTCGACCAGGTCGGGCCGGCGGTGGTCAACATCCGCACGGTGGAGCGGGTCGCCCAGCGGGGCGGCTCCGGTGGTGCCGCCAATGGCGAGATGGACCAGGAGATGCAGGAATTCCTGCGCCGGTTCTTCGGGCAGAACATGCCGAACATGCCCGGCGCGCCGCGCCAGGGTCCGCGTTCCAGCCCGCAGCCGCAGGAGCCGCAGGAGGAGTCCCGCCCGCGCGGTGTCGGCTCGGGCTTCATCCTGAGCCCGGACGGCTACGTGATGACCAACGCGCACGTCGTCGAGGACGCCTCCGAGGTGGTGGTCACGCTGACCGACAAGCGCGAGTTCAAGGCGAGGATCATCGGCGCCGACAAGCGCACGGACGTCGCGGTCGTGAAGATCGACGCGACGGGACTGCCGGCGCTCAAGGTGGGCGACGTCTCCAAGCTGCGCGTGGGCGAGTGGGTGATGGCCATCGGTTCGCCGTTCGGCCTGGAGAACACCGTGACGGCAGGCATCGTGAGCGCCAAGCAGCGCGACACCGGCGACTACCTCCCGTTCATCCAGACCGACGTGGCGATCAACCCCGGCAATTCCGGCGGTCCGCTGATCAACATGCGCGGCGAGGTCGTCGGCATCAACAGTCAGATCTACTCGCGCTCGGGCGGCTTCATGGGCATCTCGTTCTCGATCCCGATCGACGAGGCGATCCGGGTGAGCGAACAGCTGCGTACCACCGGCCGCGTCTCGCGCGGCCGCATCGGCGTGCAGATCGACCGCGTGTCCAAGGACGTCGCCGAATCGATCGGCCTGGGTTCGGGGCAGGGCGTCCTAGTGCGCAGCGTCGAGGCCGGTTCGCCGGGCGAGAAGGCGGGCATCGAGGCGGGCGACATCATCACCAAATTCGACGGCAAGGTGGTCGACAAGCCGAGCGATCTGCCGCGCATGGTGGGCAACACCAAGCCCGGCACGCGCAGCACGGTGACGGTGTTCCGCCGCGGCGCCTCGCGCGACCTGGCCGTGACAATCGCCGAGATCGAGCCCGACAAGCCGGCCCGCAAGGCCAGCGCCGAACGTGAGGAACCGGCGCCCAAGCCCGCCTCGTCGGCGGCGGCGAAAGCCCTGGGGCTGGCGGTCAGTGACCTGTCCGACGCGCAGAAGAAGGAACTCAAGGTGCGCGGCGGCGTGCGGATCGAATCGGCCACCGATGCGGCCGCGCGTGTGGGCCTGAAGGAGGGCGACGTGATCCTGGCCGTCGGCAACGTCGAGGTGTCGGGCGTCAAGGAGTTCGATGCCGCCCTGGCGAAGCTCGACAAGTCCAAGCCCGTGAGCGTGCTGTTCCGCCGCGGCGACTGGGCCCAGTACGCGCTGATCCGCCCGACGCGCTGACCTTCCGGTCGTCTCAAGTGGCCCCACCCGCCAGTCGGGATTGGGGCTTTTTTTGGTTGCAGCGAAGCAACTTTCTTGGTTAACACGACTATTTTTCCGCTGCTTCTTGTGTTAGCGGTCGCTGACCAAGCCAAAGGACTAATGATGGATTTCAGTAGAATAGGTACCCGTCGAAAGGTCGACCCGGCATAAGAATGCACGCCATGTTCACCATGCGGTACAGGCTCCGACCGATCGTCATCGCTCCACAGATCGCCCACAAGTTGTCCTCGAAACCATTCACACAAGCTGTGGATATCTTGTTGACAACATGACCGTTGTGGACCTGCAACGTCTTTTCCGACCCCGCGCCGACATGTACGTGCCCCCCTTTTTGCCTACAATGAAGACCCAACTACTGCAGTTGCCATTGCTTGTTGGTTCAGGGCGCGTCTCTTTCGGACGCGCCCTTTTTTCTTGTCCGGCGCGTTCTGCGTGCGAGGCAATTCAAGTACTTAAGCGTTCCCGTTGATGAATCACATCAGAAATTTCTCCATCATTGCGCACATCGACCATGGCAAGTCGACGCTGGCCGACCGACTCATCCAGCGCTGCGGCGGACTCGCCGAACGGGAGATGGAGGCCCAGGTGCTCGACTCGATGGACATCGAGAAGGAGCGCGGGATAACCATCAAGGCGCAGACCGCGGCGCTGCGCTACAAGGCCAACGACGGCAAGGTCTACAACCTCAACCTCATCGACACGCCCGGCCACGTCGACTTCTCGTACGAGGTCTCGCGCTCGCTCTCGGCGTGCGAGGGCGCGCTGCTGGTGGTCGACGCGTCGCAGGGCGTCGAGGCGCAGACGGTGGCCAACTGCTATACCGCGCTCGACCTCGGCGTCGAGGTGGTGCCGGTCCTCAACAAGATGGACCTGCCCAATGCCGATCCGCAGAACGCGCGCACCGAGATCGAGGACGTCATCGGCATCGACGCGACCGACGCCATTCCCTGTTCGGCCAAGACCGGCATGGGCATCGACGAGATCCTGGAGGCGGTGGTGCAGCGCATGCCGCCGCCGCGCGGCAATCCCGAGGGCCCGCTGCGCGCGATGATCGTCGACAGCTGGTTCGACGCCTACGTCGGCGTGGTCATGCTGGTGCGCGTGGTGGACGGCCGGCTGGTCAAGGGCGAGCGCATCAAGATGATGGCCTCCGGTGCGACCTACAACGCTGACAACCTCGGCGTCTTCACGCCGGCGACCGAGAAGCGCGAGTCGCTGGAGGCCGGCGAGGTGGGCTTCATCATCGCCGGCATCAAGGAACTGCAGGCGGCCAAGGTCGGCGACACCGTGACGGTCATCAAGACCGGCACCGGTGGCGCCGCCGCGACGGCGACCGAGGCGCTGCCGGGTTTCAAGGAGATCCAGCCGCAGGTCTTCGCCGGTCTCTATCCGACCGAGGCGAGCGAGTACGAATCGCTGCGCGACGCGCTGGAGAAGCTCAAGCTCAACGACTCGTCGCTGCGCTACGAGCCCGAGGTGAGCCAGGCGCTGGGCTTCGGCTTCCGCTGCGGCTTCCTGGGCCTGCTGCACATGGAGATCGTGCAGGAGCGCCTGGAACGCGAGTTCGACCAGGACCTCATCACGACCGCGCCCAGCGTGGTCTACCAGGTGATGCGCAACGACGGCGAGGTCATCATGGTGGAGAACCCGTCGAAGATGCCCGATGTCGGGCGCATGAGCGAGATCCGCGAGCCGATCGTCACGGTGCACCTCTACATGCCGCAGGAGTACGTCGGTGCCGTCATGACGCTGGCCAACCAGAAGCGCGGCGTGCAGATGAACATGGCCTACCACGGCCGCCAGGTCATGCTGACCTACGAGATGCCGCTCGGCGAGATCGTGCTGGACTTCTTCGACAAGCTGAAGTCGCAGAGCCGCGGCTACGCGTCGATGGACTACGAGTTCAAGGAATACCGCGCCTCCGACGTCGTGAAGGTCGACATCCTGCTCAACGGCGACCGCGTCGACGCGCTGTCGATCATCGTGCACCGCAGTCAGAGCCAGTACCGGGGCCGTGCCGTGGTCTCGAAGATGCGCGAGATCATCTCGCGCCAGATGTACGACGTCGCCATCCAGGCGGCCATCGGGGTCACGATCATCGCGCGTGAGACAATCAAGGCGCTGCGCAAGAACGTGCTCGCCAAGTGCTATGGCGGCGACATCTCCCGCAAGAAGAAGCTGCTCGAGAAGCAGAAGGCGGGCAAGAAGCGCATGAAGCAGATCGGTTCGGTCGAGGTCCCGCAAGAGGCCTTCCTCGCGATCCTGCAGGTCGAAGACTAAGAAAACATGGCACTCCTCACCTCCCTGATCCTGGCCGTCTTCGCGGCATACGTCGGCTCCTGGTACTTCGGCGCGGTCGAAGGCAATTTCGCGTTGCTGCTGTTCCTGGCGACCGTCGTCACCGGCCTCTACTGGCTCGCCGAGCGCCTGTACTTCCTGCCGCGCCGCCGGCGCACCGCCGCCGCCCTGGACGCCTCGCTCGAGCAGCGGCGCGCGGAGCTGGAACGCCAGGGCATCAAGCAGGTCGACACCGTCGACGCCAAGGCGCGCGAGCGCCTGGTCATGCAGCCGTGGTGGCTCGACTGGACCGCCGGCCTGTTCCCGGTGATCCTGGTCGTGTTCCTGCTGCGCTCGTTCCTGTTCGAGCCCTTCAAGATCCCGTCGGGCTCGATGATGCCGACGCTGCTCACCGGCGACCTGATCCTGGTCAACAAGTTCACCTACGGCCTGCGCCTGCCGGTGCTCAACACCAAGGTCACGGACGGCACGCCGCCCGCGCGCGGCGACGTGATGGTGTTCCGCTACCCGCCCAAGCCCAGCCTGGACTACATCAAGCGCGTGGTCGGCCTGCCGGGCGACGAGGTGGCCTACCTGAACAAGAAGCTCACCATCAATGGCCGGCCGGTCAACAAGGACGCCGTTCCCGACTACTTCGACGAGGAGGCCATGCGCTACCTCAAGCAGTACAGCGAGAACCTCGGCACGCACCAGCACAGGATCCTGAACGACGACACGCGCCGCGCGGGCATCTCGGAAGTCGAGGTGATGACGTTCCCGAACCAGGACAACTGCCGCTACAGCGTCGAGGGCGTCGTCTGCAAGGTGCCCGCGGGACACTACTTCATGATGGGCGACAACCGCGACAACTCGCTCGATTCCCGTTACTGGGGGTTCGTGCCGGACAGGAACATCGTCGGCCGCGCCTTCTTCGTCTGGATGAACTTCGGCAACCTGGGGCGCATCGGCGCCTTCCAGTGACGGTGATCGATGCACGCATGCAAGGAGCAGGGCACATGAAGTCTTTCCGTTCGACCCGCGCGGCGTCGCGCCAGCGCGGCATCTCGTTCATCGGACTGCTGTTCGTCGCCGCCGTCCTGGGCTGCGCCGGCGTGGTGCTGGCCCAGGTCATCCCGACGGTGATCGAGTACCAGGCCATCGGCAAGGCCGCCAACAAGGCGGCCGAGGGCAACACGGTGCCCGAGGTGCGCGCCCTGTTCGACCGCGCGCAGGCCGTCGACGACTTCAAGTCGGTCAGCGGCAGGGATCTCGACGTGCAGAAGATCGGCGACCGGGTCGTCGTTTCCTTCGCCTACGACCGCGAGATCCACCTGGCCGGCCCGGCCTACCTCGTGCTCAAGTACAAGGGCCAGGGGCAGGCGCGCTGAGCCCGGTGACGCACTCGGCGAAACCGGACCTCCGCCAGCGCCCGGCCGACGCCACGCTGGGCGCCCTGGCGGCGCGCCTGAAGCACGCGTTCGGCGATCCGCGTCTGCTGCAGCTCGCGCTCACCCATCGCAGCTTCTCGGCCGACCACAACGAGCGCCTCGAATTCCTGGGCGACTCGGTGCTCAACCTGGCGGTGTCGCACCTGCTCTACGAGCGTCTCGCGGCGCTGCCCGAGGGCGACCTCTCGCGGGTGCGCGCCAACCTCGTCAAGCAGGACACCCTGCACCAGATCGCCGTGCGGCTGGCGCTGTCGCCGCTGCTGCGGCTGGGAGAGGGCGAGGCGCGCTCGGGCGGACCCCAGCGGCCGTCGATCCTGGCCGATGCGCTGGAGGCCGTGATCGGCGCGGTGTACCTGGATGCCGGCTACGAGGCCGCGCAGGCGGTGGTGCGACGGCTCTACGAGTCGGTCGAGATCAATCCCCGCATGGAGGCCGCGTCGAAGGACGCCAAGACCGAGCTGCAGGAATGGCTGCAGGGGCACAAAATGAAACTGCCCGTCTACCGCGTCGCCGATACGCTGGGGGCGGCCCATCAACAGACCTTCGATGTCGAGTGCGAGGTGCCCGAGCTGGGCCTGCTCGAACGCGGCACCGGCGGCTCGCGCCGCGCCGGCGAGCAGGCCGCCGCCGCTGCGATGCTGATCCGACTCAAGTCCCGCGGGACCTCCTCCAAATCCAAATGAATTCCACTCCTCCCGACGACACGACGCCCCCGGCATCGCTCCCCGCCGCCGCGCACCCGGGCGACGACGACACCATTCCCGACGTCCGCCTCGAGGACCAGCTGCGCCAGCTGGCGGCGGCGCGCGGGTCGACCGCGAGCACGGGCGAGGGCGTCCAGCGCTGCGGCCTGATCGCCATCGTCGGCAAGCCCAACGTGGGCAAGTCGACGCTGCTCAACGCGCTGGTCGGGCAGAAGATCAGCATCACCTCGCGCAAGGCGCAGACCACGCGTCACCGCATCACCGGCATGCGCACGCGCCCCGCGCCCGAGGGCGGTGGCACGCAGTTCGTCTTCGTCGACACGCCCGGCTTCCAGACGCTGCACGCCAACGCGCTCAACAAATCGCTCAACAAGACCGTCAAGGGCGCCGTCGCCGACGTCGACCTGATCCTGTTCGTGGTGGAGGCGGGCAGCTTCACGCCGGCCGACGCCAAGGTGCTGGCCCTGCTGGGCAAGGACATCCCGGCACTGCTGATCGCCAACAAGTTCGACAACATCCACCGCCGCGGCGACATCGCGCCGTGGCTGCAGACGATGCAGCAGAAGCATCCCTTCGCCGAGTTCGTGCCGATGTCGGCCAACAACGCGCGGGACGTGGAGCGCCTGTTCGGCATCTGCGAGAAGTACCTGCCCGAGCAGGCCTGGTGGTATGCCGAGGACGAACTCACCGACCGCAGCGAGAAGTTCCTCGCCAGCGAGACGGTGCGCGAGAAGCTGTTCCGCCTGACCGGCGACGAGCTGCCCTACACCTCGACCGTCATCATCGACAAGTTCGACGAGGAGCCGCCGCAGCGCAAGGGCCACCGCCGCCTGCTGAAGATCGCCGCGACCATCGTGGTCGAGCGCGAGGGCCACAAGGCGATGGTGATCGGCGACAAGGGCGAGCGCATCAAGCGCATCGGCACCGAGACGCGCCAGGAGCTGGAGAAGCTGCTCGACGCCAAGGTCTTCATCGAGATGTGGGTCAAGGTGCGCTCCGGCTGGGCCGACGACGAGGCGCGCGTGCGCTCGTTCGGCTATGAATAGGCACCCCCCCAGGCTTGCTCGCTGCGCGTAGCCGCCCACCCCCGTGCAGGGGGCAATGCCGGCGGTCCGGCGAAGCCGGTTGCACGGCATTCGCGCGCGGCGGCCTCGCTTCGCTGGCCGCTTTTTGCAGATGACCTCGTGAATCGGGTTTGAAAATGGCGACGCAACGAATTTCCCACGAGCCGGCCTATGTGCTGCACCGCTACGACTGGAGCGAGTCGAGCCTGATCCTGGAGACCTTCACCCGGCACCACGGGCGCATCGCGCTGGTGGCCAAGGGGGCCAAGCGGCCGAGTTCCAATTTCCGGCCGATCCTGCTGCCGCTGCAGCCGCTGCAGGTGAGCTACGGCGGCGACACCGAGATCCGCACGCTCAAGGCGGTCGAGTGGATGGGCGGCCACGTGATGCCCACCGGCGACGCGCTGCTGTCGGGCTACTACGTCAACGAACTGCTGCTGCGCCTGCTGGCGCGCGACGACGCGCACGAGGCCCTGTTCGACGCCTATGCCGGCGTGGTGCAGGTGCTCGCCACGTCGCACGAGGGCGCGCAGGCGGCCGCGCAGGCCTCGGCGTTGCGCGCCTTCGAGCTGCTGCTGCTGCGCGAGACCGGTTTCCTGCCGGCGCTCGACGCCCAGACGATGACATTGGCGTCGCTGGCCGCCGACGGCCGCTACGCGCTGGTGCCCGAGGCCGGCGTGCGCGAGGCGGGCGAGGACGAGTCCTCGCTGCCCGGCGCCGACTGGCAGGCCCTGCAGCGCGCCCTGGACGACCCGGCACCCTTCACCGCCCTGCTGCGCCGGGTCGCCGAACTCACGCCCGGCACCAACGCCGCCCTGCGCATGCAGCTGCGTGCACTGCTCAACTACCATTGCGGCGTCGACACCCTGCGCACGCGCCAGATGATGCGCGAGCTGCAAAACCTATGAGCACTCCCTCCGAATCCCTGTTCTCGCCGCGCTCGACGGCGCTGTCGGTCAACGTCAACAAGGTCGCGCTGCTGCGCAACACGCGTCATCTCGGCATCCCGAGCGTCGCGCGCGCGGCGCGCCTGTGCCTGGAGGCCGGCGCGCACGGCATCACCGTGCATCCGCGCCCCGACGCCCGCCACGTCCGCGCCGACGACGTGCGCGAACTCCATGCCCTGCTGAAGGCCGACTGGCCGCGGGCCGAGTTCAACATCGAAGGCAACCCGTTCCAGAACCTGATGGACTTCGTGCGCGCGCTGCGGCCGCACCAGGCGACCTTCGTGCCCGACAGCGAGGACCAGTTCACCAGCGACCACGGCTGGGCCTTCCCGCAGGACGCCGAGCGCCTGCGCCCGCTGATCGCCGAGGCCCATGCGCTGAGCGTGCGCGTGAGCCTCTTCATGGATCCGGACGCCGGCGCGATGGCCGCCGCCCGGGCCGTGGGCGCCGACCGCGTCGAGCTCTACACCGAAGCCTACGCCTCCTCGCGCGGCACGCCCGAGGCCGACGCCGTGCTCGCGCGCTACGCCGAGGCGGCACGCGCCGCCCGGGCCGCCGGCCTGGAGGTCAACGCCGGCCACGACCTGAGCCAGGCCAACCTGGCCGACTTCCTGCGCGGCGTGCCGGACGTGCGCGAGGTCTCGATCGGCCACGCCTTCGTCGCCGACGCGCTGGAAGCGGGCTACGCGGCCACCACGCGCGCCTACCTGCGCTGCATCGACGAGGCGGCCCGACCATCGTGATCTACGGCATCGGCACTGACATCTGCGACATCCGGCGCATGGCCGCCACCCTCGAGCGCCAGGGCGAGCGCTTCGCGCGCCGCGTGCTCGCCGACGCCGAGTTCGCGGTCTGGCAGGCGCGCGCCGTGCGCTGGCCGAAGCGCGGCCTGAGCTACCTGGCGACGCGCTTCTCCGCCAAGGAGGCCTTCAGCAAGGCCATCGGCACCGGCATTCATTCGCCGATGAGCTGGCGGCTGTGCGAGATCGCCAACGAGGCGAGCGGCAAGCCGGTGATCGTGCTGCACGGCGCGCTCAAGGACTGGTTCGACGGCGAGCGGCTGGTCGCCCACGTCACCGTGACCGACGAGACCGACTACGCGGCGAGCTTCGTGGTGGTCGAGCGCCGGGCGGACGCGCCGTGAGCCGCCGCGCCCCGACGTCCGCCGCCGCACCGGACCGCGTCGCCGACGGCACGCCGGTGCAGCGGCCGCTCGTCATCGATGTCGCCGGCACCGAGCTGACCGCGGCCGACCGCCGCCGGCTCGCGCATCCCCGCGTCGGCGGCGTGATCCATTTCGCGCGCAACTGGCGGGACCGCGCCCAGCTGCGCGCGCTCAACGCCGGCATCAAGGCCATCCGTCCCGACATCCTGATCAGCGTCGACCACGAGGGCGGACGCGTGCAGCGCTTCCGCACCGACGGCTTCACCCGGCTGCCGTCGATGCGCGCCCTGGGCACGTTGTGGATGGAGGACCCGATGCGCGCCGTCGAGGCCGCCACGGCGGCCGGCCACGTGCTGGCAGGGGAGCTGCGCGCGTGCGGCGTCGACTTCACCTTCGCGCCCGTGCTCGACCTCGACCACGGCGGCAGCACCGTCATCGGCGACCGCAGCTTCCATCGCGATCCGCGCGTCGCCGCGCTGCTGGCCCAGGCGCTGGTGCACGGGCTGCTGCAGTCCGGCATGGCCAGCTGCGGCAAGCACTTCCCTGGCCACGGCCACGTCAAGGCCGACTCGCACGTCGCCATCCCCGTCGACCGCCGTGGCCTGAAGACCTTGCTGGCCGACGACGCGCGGCCCTTCGAATGGCTCGCCGGCACGCTGGCGGCCGTGATGCCGGCGCACGTCATCTACGCCCGCGTCGACGTGCGGCCGGCCGGCTTCTCGTCGCGCTGGCTGCAGGAGATCCTGCGCGGCCGCTTCGGCTTCGAGGGCGCGATCTTCAGCGACGACCTGAGCATGGAAGCCGGCCGCTACATCGACGGCGCACTGCTGAGCTACACCGACGCCGCGCTCGCCGCGCTGGCGGCTGGCTGCGACCTGGCGCTGCTGTGCAACCAGAGCGTGGGGGAGGGCGCCGCGCTGGACGAACTGCTCGACGGTTTCGATGCCGCCACGGCCGCCGGCCGCTGGCGGCCCGACGCGGCCGGCGAGGCGCGCCGGCTCGCCCTGCTGCCGAAGGCGCCCGCGCTCGACTGGGACGCACTGACGGCGTCGCCGGCCTACCGCCGCGCGCTGGCCACGCTGTCGCGGCTCGCCCCGGCCTGAGTCGCGCCGTGCGGATCGTCGGTTCGGACATCGGCTTGACTTTGCCGTCGTGGCAAGGTTCACAGTCGGGGCTTCGTCCGCCACATCGCCGCCATCGCCCCATGCCGAGGCTTCGCCTGTTCATCCTCTGGATCGTCTGCGTCTGCCTGCCCCTTCAGGGCTGGGCGGCGGCGGCCATGGCGTCGTGCGGACCGGGGCACGCCGGCCGAGGCGCCACGGTGGCGATGGACGCGCGTGCTGCCGTGGGCCGGACCCCCGATGCGGCGACCGTCGCCATCGAGCGACCGACGCACGCAGCGCATGCGGCGCACGGGCCTGCGCAAGCACGATCGCCGGACCCCGTCCAAGAGGAGGCCGAAGCCCGGATGCACCATGACCGTGGTGCCCACCCTTGCCACGACGGCATCGCGCACGCCGGCACGCACGCCGATGCCGACCCCGTCGCTTCCGCCGACACCCCGCACGCCTGCGGCACCTGCGCCGTCTGCCATGCCACCGCGCTGACCGGCCGGCTCGACGTCGCGGTGCTCCACGACCTGCCGCCCGCCGACCTGGCGGAGCCGGCCCTCGTGGCGGCCACGCGCGTGCCGCGCGTCCTCGACCGACCTCCGCGCGCCTGAGCGCGTCGGCCCGCCCGCGATCCGTGTCGCGGGCGGGCGCGAACGCCTCCATGCATCGCCCGCGCCGCCCGCAGCCCCTGCGGGTCCCGACGCGCTCCGTTCCATGAAACCGCGAGGATTCCATGCCCTCTCCGTCACCGGCCCACGTGCTGGTCGTCTTCCATTGCCTCGTGACCGCATCCGCCGCGACGGCGCAGGCCCTGCCGGGCCCCTCGATACCGAGCGTTCGCCCGGGCGTCGCGACAACGCCTCCCGGCGGCGCCCATGCCCTTCCGCATGCGCCGTCGATGGCCGCTGCGCCGCCGTCCACCGCACCGGCCGGCCTGGGCTACCGGCCGGTCTTCGAAGGCTACGTCCCGTTCTCCGACGGTCCGCCGACGTCCTGGCGGGAGGCCAACGAGACCGTCCGGCGTCGGGGCGGCTGGAAGGCCTATGCGCAGGAGGCCGAGGGAGGTGATGCGGCCGCCGACACGCCGGGCGTGTCCGGGGCATCGCCCGCGGGAGCCGATCCGGGAGGCGCGTCGCCCGTCCGGCCCGCGCACTCGCACTCGCACTCGCATCCCAGCTCGGGTTCGGGCCCGGGCTCGCCGGCCCATCCGCACCCGGCGACCGTGCCCGATCCGGCACCGGCGAAGGAGCGGCCATGAACCGCGCGATCCGATGCGCGGCCGCCGCCCTTGCGGTCGCCGTCCTCGCCGGCTGCGCCACGGTCGACATCGACGAGGCGGTGCGGGAGGCTGACACCCGCGCCGGCGCCTTCACCGGCGGCGCCTTGCGCCTGGAGCGCACGGCGGCGCAGCGCGAGCGTGGCGCCGCGCTGGCCGACGAGCTGCTCGCCGCGCCGCTGTCGCGCGACGACGCGGTGCGGCTCGCCCTGACGCGCAGTCCGGCCGTGCAGGCGCTGCTGGCGCAGGGCTGGGCCGACCTCGCCGCAGCGCGCCAGATCGGGCGCCTGCCCAATCCGGTGTTCTCGTTCGAGCGCGTCCGCCTGGGCGGCGAGGTCGAGTTCGGCCGGCTGCTGTCGGTCGGACTGGTCGACCTGCTGCTGTGGCCGCAGCGGCGCGCGCTGTCCGAGGGCCAGGTCGCGCAGGCGCGGCTGCAGCTCGCCGCCGGCGTGGTCGACCAGGTGACGGCGGTGCGGCAGGCGTGGACCCGGGCCGTCGCGGCGCGCCAGCTGCTGCACTACGCGCGGCAGGTCGACCGCTCGGCACAGGCCAGCGCCGAGCTGGCACGCCGCATGCGCCAGGCCGGCAACTTCAGCCGGCTGCAGCAGGCGCGCCAGCAGGTCTTCCATGCCGACGCCGTCACGCGGCTGGCGCAGGCGCAGCATGCCGACGTCGCCGCGCGCGAGGCGCTGGTGCGCGCGCTCGGCCTGGACGAGGCGCAGGCCGCGCGCCTGACGCTGCCCGAGCGCCTGCCCGACCTGCCGCCGGTCCCGCGCGCGCCCGAGGAGGTCGCCGCCCGCGCCGGCGACGAGCGCCTGGACGTCCGGCTCGCCCGCGCGCGGCTCGATGTCGCCGGCCGTGCGCAGGGCCTGAACCTGCTGCCCAGCATCGTCGACGTGGACGTCGGCGCCCGGCGCGACACCGTCGTCGACGAGGCGGCCGGCACGCGCGGCACGCGGCGCGGCGTCGAACTCGACCTGCGCCTGCCGCTGTTCGATGCCGGCGGGGCGTTGCGCGAGGCGCTCGACGCGCGCTCGCTGGCGGCGGCGCGGCGCTACGACGCCGCGGTGCTCGGCGCCGTGTCGCAGCTGCGCGAGGGCTACTCGGCCTACCGCACCGCCTACGACGTCGCGCGCCACGAGCGCGACGAGGTCGTGCCGCTGCGCCAGGTCATCGCCGACGAGAACCTGCTGCGCTACAACGGCATGTTCATCGGCGTCTTCGAGCTGCTGGCCGAGGCGCGCGAGCAGGTGGCCGGCGTGACGCGGGCCATCGAGGCCCAGCGGCAGTTCTGGCTCGCCGACGCGGCGCTGGCCGCCACCGTGATCGGGCGGCCGGAACCGGGCGCCGCGCCCGTCGCGGGCGTCGTTCCGTTCGCCGGAGTGGCATCGCCCTTCGCCGCGCCGTCCACCGGCATCGCGCCGGCCGCCGGGCATTGACCACGATGCCGCGCACCGCCTTTCCCCCATCCCGTTCCTCGATCGATCGAATCCCATGACCAACCGACGCAACTTCCTCGGCGGCGCGGGCGCCCTCACGGGTGCCGTGGCCGCCGCCGGCGTGAGCCGGGTGGCGCTGGCCGCGCTGCCCGAGCCCGTGCTGCAGACCACGCCCGAGACCCGGCCGCCCCTGCGGCCCGCCACCGGCCGGCCCTACGACCCGGTCGTCACGCTCAACGGCTGGACGCTGCCGTGGCGCATGAACGCCGGCGTCAAGGAATTCCACCTGGTGGCCGAGCCGGTGGTGCGCGAGATGGCGCCCGGCTTCAAGGCCAACCTCTGGGGCTACAACGGCCAGTCGCCGGGGCCGACCATCGAAGTGGTCGAGGGCGACCGCGTGCGCGTCTTCGTCACCAACCGCCTGCCCGAGCACACCAGCGTCCACTGGCACGGCCAGCGCCTGCCCAACGGCATGGACGGCGTCGCCGGTCTCACGCAGCCGGGCATCCGGCCGGGCAAGACCTTCGTCTACGAGTTCACCGCGCGCCGCCCCGGCACCTTCATGTACCACCCGCACGCCGACGAGATGGCGCAGATGGCGATGGGCATGATGGGCTTCTGGGTCACGCACCCCAAGGGCCGGCATCCGCTGATCGACCGCGTCGAGCGCGACTTCGTCTTCCTGCTGGGCGCCTACGACGTCGAGCCCGGCAGCGCGACGCCGAAGATCATGACCATGACGGACTTCAACCTGTGGTCGTGGAACAGCCGCATCTTTCCCGGCATCGACTCGCTCAACGTGCGCCTGGGCGACCGGGTGCGCATCCGCGTGGGCAACCTGACGATGACCAACCACCCGATGCACCTGCACGGCCACGAGTTCGAGGTCACCGGCACCGACGGCGGCCCGGTGCCCCGGAGCGCGCGCTGGCCGGAGGTGACGGCCGACGTGGCGGTCGGCCAGATGCGCCAGTTCGAGTTCACCGCCGACGAGGAGGGCGACTGGGCCTTCCACTGCCACAAGAGCCACCACACCATGAACGCCATGGGCCACGACGTGCCCACCCTGATCGGCGTCGACCACCGGGACATCACCCGCCGCATCGCCGACCTGGTGCCCGACTACATGGCCATGGGCGAGCGCGGCATGGCCGACATGGCCGAGATGTCGATGCCGCTGCCCGACAACACCGCGCCGATGATGGGCGGCGCCGGGCCCTTCGGCTCGCTGGAGATGGGCGGCATGTTCAGCGTCGTGAAGGTGCGGCGCGATCAGAAGCCGGGCGACACCTCGGACCCCGGCTGGTTCAGGCACCCGCCGGGCAGCGTGGCGCACGAATGGCGGGGCGACGCGCCCGAGGCGCCGCGCCAGGGCTCCGCCGCCACGCCGGCGCGCGGACGGCGGCCGGCCGACTCCGACGTCGAGGTCCGCGTCCACAAGCCGACGGGCGGCCACGGCGGCCATGCCGGTCACTGAATCACGTCCCGCTTCCCTCTTTCCCTCGAAAGGAACACCCATGTTTCGTCACCCGCCCCGCGCCGTCGCGCGCTCCCTGGTCCTGGCGGCACTGCTCGGTGCCGCTGCCATGACCACCGCCACGGCCCAGACCCACGCGACGCACGACCGCGATCCGGGCGCCGGCGGCGTCGGCGCCACGGCATCGCCCGACGCCGACGACCTCGCCGACGGCGAGGTGCGCAAGATCGACCGCGACGCCGGCCGCGTCACCCTGCGGCACGGTCCGCTGAGGAACCTCGACATGCCCGGCATGACGATGGTGTTCGACGTCGCCGACGCGGCCGTGCTCGACCGGCTGCGTCCCGGCGAGAAGGTGCGCTTTCAGGCCGGGAAGGTCGACGGGCGCTTCGTCGTCGTGCGCATCGAGCCGGCGTCGACCTCGGCGCCCTGATCCTCGCCCCACAGCCGCGCCCCGCCCGCCTCCAGGTGCGTCAGGTAGAGCCGCAGGTCGAACTCGTGCTGGTGGTAGTCGGGCTCCATGTGCGTGCACAGGGCGTAGAAGGCGCGGTCGTGGTCGCGCTCCTTCATGTGCGCGAGCTCGTGCACGACGATCATGCGCAGCCAGGCGTCGGGCACGGCCTTGAACAGGCTCGCCACGCGGATCTCGCGCTTGGCCTTGAGCTTGCCGCCCTGCACGCGCGAGATCGTCGTGTGGGTGCCCAGCGCGTGGCGCACGACGTGCAGCTTGCTGTCGAAGGCGACCTTCGCGAGCGGATCGGCGTTGCG
Organism: Variovorax sp. PvP013; assembly: GCF_050435945.1. Classification (NCBI taxonomy): domain Bacteria; kingdom Pseudomonadati; phylum Pseudomonadota; class Betaproteobacteria; order Burkholderiales; family Comamonadaceae; genus Variovorax; species Variovorax sp. PvP013. The sequence continues at coordinate 1,508,571 of NZ_JBNDLF010000001.1, read as the reverse complement.
CAGGAACTCGCCCTTGAGCGCCGTGACGTAGTCGTAGAGGGCGCGGTCGGTGCGCACCGTGTGCGCCGCGGGATGGCGCGTTCGCAGGTGCTCGCCCAGCCGCGCCTCGTCGATCATCCGCCGCACCTGTGCCTGCACGCTCGCCGGGTAGTGGGCGATGTACTTCAGGCGCGGGATCGCCGTCGGGGTCGCGGACGGGCTCGCGGGCGGGGGCGGGCGGGAGGCCATGCGCGGTCTCAGGCGCCGCCGGTGGCGGAGGATGGGGTGATCGCGCCGGCCGCGCGCGCCGTGTACGCCAGCCCGGCCGCCACGCCGCCGAAGAGGTCGCCCTCGACCAGCTTCACGCCCGCGAAGCCGCGCCGCAGCGCCTCCTGGAACGCGCGCAGCGCCGACGAGCCGCCCGTGAGGTAGAGCGCGTCGAGGTCGTTGCTGCGCAGGCCCGCGCGGCGCACGCACTCGTGCGCGCTGGCGACCACCTTGGCCAGCGGGTCGGCGAGCTCGCGCGCCATGTCGGCCACGCCCAGCGTCACGGACAGGCCGCGCTCGGCGCACGACAGGTCGATGGCCGCGTCGGCGCCCGAGAGCGAGCCCTGGATCTTGGCGTCCTCGACCGCGCTGGCGATGCGGTGGCCGTGGCGTTCCTCCAGCACCGTCATCAGCCGGTCGTGCAGGCGCGCGTCGGCGTAGCTGGTGCGCAGCTCCTTCGCCTGGCGCACCGCCTTGGCGGCGTAGAGCCAGTTGATCAGGTGCCAGGACGACAGCTCGAAGAACACCTTGCTCGGCACCTCGCGCCCGCGCGCGTCCTTGTGGCGGAAGCCGAACTGCGGCATCACGCGCTCCAGGTTCAGACGCTGGTCGAAGTCGGTGCCGCCGATGTGCACGCCGCTGGTGGCCAGCACGTCGGCGGCGCGGTCGGGGCGGCCCATGCGCTCGGGGCCCAGGCGCACCACGGTGAAGTCGGAGGTGCCGCCGCCGATGTCGACGATCAGCACCAGCGACTCCTTCGTCACGCGCTGCTCGTAGTCGAAGGCGGCGGCGATGGGCTCGAACTGGAAGCGGATGTCGCGGAAGCCCGCCGTGCGCGCGGCCTGGCGCAGGCTGTCCTCGGCCTGGCGGTCGCGCTTGGCGTCGTCGTCGACGAAATGCACCGGCCGCCCGAGCACGACGCGGGTCGGCCGCTCGCCCAGCGAATGCTCGGCGCGGTGGCCGAGCTCCAGCAGGAAGCGCGCGACGATGTCCTGGAAGCTCACCAGGCCGTCGTACACGGCGGTGGTCTCCTGCATCAGCGCGCTGCCCAGCAGGCTCTTGAGCGAGCGCATCAGGCGCCCCTCGACGCCCGCGAGGTAGAGCGCGACAGCCTCGCGGCCGAAGTGCGTGCTGCGGTCCTCGGCGTTGTAGAACAGGGCCGTCGGCATCGTCGTCGCCGTGCCCTCGAGCGGGAGCGCCCGCGCCAGTTCGCCCTCGGGCGCCCAGGCGACGGCGGAATTGGAGGTGCCGAAGTCGATGCCGATCATGGGGCGGGTCAACCCTCGCGGCGCAGGGCGGGGAACAGGATCACGTCGCGGATGCTCGGCGAGTCGGTCAGCAGCATCATGAAGCGGTCGATGCCGATGCCGCAGCCGCCGGTGGGCGGCATGCCGTACTCGAGCGCGCGCACGAAGTCGTGGTCGAAGAACATCGCCTCGTCGTCGCCCGCGTCCTTGGACGCGACCTGCGCGTTGAAGCGCGCGGCTTGGTCCTCGGCGTCGTTGAGCTCGGAGAAGCCGTTGCCGAACTCGCGCCCGGTGATGTAGAGCTCGAAGCGCTCGGTGACCTCGGGCCGGTCGTCGTTGGCGCGCGCCAGCGGCGAGATCTCGGTCGGGTGCTCCATGATGAAGGTCGGCTGCCAGAGCTGCTCCTCCACCGTCTCCTCGAAGTACATCACCTGCAGGCTCGGCAGGCTGCGCTGGGAGAGGCGGTCCTTCTCCTCGCTCAGGCCGAGCTTGCGCAGGGCGTTGACGAGCCAGTCGCGGCTGTCGACGCGCGCCAGGGCATGCGAGTGGGGCGTGGCCAGGGCCTCGACGCTCTCCATCGGCGCGCCGGCCTCGGTGTACTTCACGATCGCCTCGCGGATCGTCAGGCGCTCGAAGGGCCGGCTCAGATCGACTTCCTTGCCCTGGTAGACCAGCTGCTCGCCGCCGGTGGTCTTCTGGGCGATCGTGCGGACGATCCGCTCGGTGAAGTCCATCAGGTCCTGGTAGTTCCAGTACGCGGCGTAGAACTCCATCATCGTGAACTCGGGGTTGTGCCGCACCGAGATGCCCTCGTTGCGGTAGCTCCGGTTGATCTCGAAGACGCGCTCGAAGCCGCCGACGATCAGGCGCTTCAGATAGAGCTCCGGCGCGATGCGCAGGAACATCTCCTGGTCGAGCGCGTTGTGGTGCGTCTTGAACGGCTTGGCGTTGGCGCCGCCCGGGATCGGGTGCAGCATCGGCGTCTCGACCTCCAGGAAGTCGTTGGCCACCATGAACTCGCGCAGGGCCGAGACGGCCCTGCTGCGCGCCTTGAAGCGCTCGCGCGCCGACTCGTCGGTGATCAGGTCGACATAGCGCTGGCGGTACTTCTGCTCCTGGTCGGCCATGCCGTGGAACTTGTCGGGCAGCGGGCGCAGGCTCTTGGTGAGCAGGCGGATCGAGGTCACCTTGATCGACAGCTCGCCGGTGCGGGTCTTCATCAGCGTGCCCTCGGCGCCGACGATGTCGCCCAGGTCCCAGCGCTTGAAGTCGGCGTAGGCGGCCTCGCCGATGGCGTCGCGCGTGACGTAGACCTGGATGCGGCCGGTGGCGTCCTGCACGGAAGCGAAGCTGGCCTTGCCCATGACGCGCTTGAGCATCATGCGACCGGCCACGCTGTAGGTGTCGGTGGTGGTCTCCAGGACTTCGGCGGTGGTCTCGCCGTGGACCTGCAGCAGCGCGGCGGCGCGGTCGCGCGGCTTGAAGTCGTTCGGGAACGCGACGCCCCGGCCTTCGGCCTGCGCTGCGCGCATCGCCTTGAGCTTCTCGCGCCGCTCGGCGATGAGCTGGTTGTCGTCGACGGCGGGGACGCTCGGGGATGCGGTCGCGGAGGTGGGCGTGGGTTCGGTCATTGCAGGGAAGGGACGAAGGACAGGGAACGACGGATCGGCCGGCGGCGCGGTCCACGAGGGGCCGGGACCGGCACGGGCGTCGTGTGGGAAGCAGGAAGGCGAAGGGAGCGCCGATGCGGCGCGGAACCCTCGATTTTAAGGTGCGCGGTCGCCGATGCCGTTGCGCGTGAGCAGGTCGTCCACCAGTTCGAGGCGCATGAGCGGGCTGTCGAGCTCCATCAGGCGCTGCCGGGCCTCGGGCTGCATCGGCAGCAGCTCGCTCCAGCGGTTGGCCAACCAGCCGCAGTCGTCGAAGCGGTAGGGCTCGGTCATCGGCAGGCGCAGGGCGTCCGCCTCGCCGGCCTTGCGCCGCTCCTCCAGGGTGTCGACCAGCCGGCGCAGGGCGTCGGCGATGTGGCGCAGGTCCTCGGGCACGGCCAGCGGCACGTCGTCGTCCACGGCCTCGGCCTCGGCGGTCCAGAGCCCGTGCTTCTGCAGGGCGCTGCTGCGGATGCGGAAGCGTTGCGTGCCGGTGCATTCGATGCGCATCAGGCCGGGCTGCGGCGCGTCGAACTCGCGGATCACGGCCAGCGTGCCGATCGCGGCGAAGCGCTCCGTGCCGGCGCCGGCCACGCGCACTTCGGCGCCCTGCACCAAGCTCACCACGCCGAAGGGCGTGCCCTGGCGGCGGCAGCGGCCGACCATGTCGAGGTAGCGCACCTCGAAGATCTGCAGCGGCAGCAGGCCGCCAGGGAACAGCACGGTGCCCAGCGGGAACAGGGGCAGGTCGTGCAGGACGGCGGGAACGGGGGTGGGAAGGGGGGTCATGGGAACACCTCGCTGGCTATCATCGGACTCCATGCTCTACCAGATCACCGCGTTCCTGCTCGATGTCATCGCCGGCCTTCTGGGTGGAGCATGCCTCTTGAGGCTGTACATGCAGTATCACCGGGTGCCGTTCGGCAATCCGCTCGGGCGCTTCGTGTTCGCGCTGACCGACTGGATCGTCATGCCGCTGCGCCGCATCGTGCCGGCGTTCCGGCGCTGGGACCTAGCGAGCGTCGTCGCGGCCTGGATCGTCATCACGGTGAAGTACGTGCTGCTGTTCCTGCTGGCGGGCCGGACGGCGCAGATGGGGCTGCTGCCGGTGCTCTCGCTGATCGGACTGGTGCAGCTGGCGGTGTCGGGGCTCACGATGCTGCTCATCGTGCATGCCGTGCTGTCGTGGGTGCCGGGCGCCTCGCCGCCGCTGCGCGACGTCGTCGCGCGCCTGGCCGAGCCGCTGGTGGCGCCCCTGCGGCGCTTCATCCCGCTGGTCGGCGGCATCGACCTGTCGCCGCTGGCCGCGATCGTGCTGCTGCAGGTGGCGGGCATGGTCGCGGGCGGCGTGCTGGGTTCGCTGCTCAGGTGACGGCGTCGGCCGGCTGGCGCAGCAGCATCGCCAGCGTGCTGGCCACGGTCTTGCGCAGTTCGCGGCGGTCGCAGATGAAATCGATGGCGCCTTTGGTCTGCAGGAATTCCGAGCGTTGGAAGCCCTCGGGCAGCGTCACCCGCACGGTCGACTCGATCACGCGCGGGCCGGCGAAGCCGATCAGCGCCTTGGGCTCGGCGATCACCACGTCACCGACGAAGGCGAAGCCCGCGGAGACGCCGCCCATGGTCGGGTCGGTCAGCACGCTGACGTAGGGCAGGCCCTTCTTGGCCAGGTGCGTGAGCGCGGCGTTGGTCTTGGCCATCTGCATGAGCGAGAGCAGGCCTTCCTGCATGCGCGCGCCGCCGGTGGCGGTGAAGCACACGAAGGGCACCTTCTGCTCGATGGCGGTCTCCACGCCGCGCACGAAGCGCTCGCCGACCACGCTGCCCATGCTGCCGCCCATGAACTCGAACTCGAAACAGGCGACCACCGCGTTGATGCTGTGGATCGAGCCGCCCATGACCACCAGCGCGTCGGTCTCGCCGGTGTGCTCCATGGCTTCCTTCAGGCGCTCGGGATACTTGCGGCTGTCCTTGAACTTCAGCGGATCGATCGGCAGCACCTCCTGGCCCAGCTCGTAGCGGCCCTCGGGGTCGAGGAACTTGTCCAGCCGGGCGCGGGCGCCGATGCGGAAGTGGTGGCTGCAGTTGGGACAGACGTTCTGGTTGTGCTCCAGGTCGGTCTTGTAGAGCACCGTCTCGCAGCTCGGGCACTTGGTCCACAGGCCGCCGGGCACCTGGCGGCGCTCGCTGGGGTCGGTCTGCGTGATCTTCGGGGGCAGGAGTTTTTCTAGCCAGCTCATGGGCGGTCCTCGTGAAGTCGGTGCGGGGGGCGATTATCGGGCGATCGTGCGGTCTCGGACACCGTCCGTCTCAACCGCCGGCCGCGTTCTTGGCCGTGGCGGCCGGCAGGGCGTCGAGCGCCTGGCGGATCTCGCCGAGGAATTCGCCCACCACCGGCACGACCCGCTCGCGCGGCTCGCCGCCGATGAGCTGCAGGATGCGCGTGCCGATCACCACCGCGTCGGCGGCCGAGCCCACCGCCTGCGCCGTGCGCGCATCGCGGATGCCGAAACCCACGCCCACGGGCACCTTCACGTGCGTGCGGATGCGCGGGATCATGCGGCCGACGGCCTCGGTGTCGAGGTGGCCGGCGCCGGTCACGCCCTTGAGCGAGACGTAATAGACATAGCCCGTGGCGATGCGCGCGACCTGCGCCATGCGCGCGTCGGTGCTGGTCGGCGCCAGCAGGAAGATGAGGTCGATGCCCACCGCGCGCAGTTCGGCGGCGAAGGCCTCGCACTCCTCGGGCGGGTAGTCGACGATCAGCAACCCATCGACGCCGGCGGCGGCCGCGTCGCGCACGAAGCTGCCCTTGCCGTGGACGCCGTCGTAGCGCTCGACCGGGTTGGCATAGCCCATCAGCACCACCGGCGTGCGGTCGTCGTCGCGACGGAACTCGGCCACCATCGCCAGCACCTGCTTCGTGCCGACGCCCAATGCCAGCGCCGACTCGCCGGCCTGCTGGATCACCGGGCCGTCGGCCATCGGATCGGAGAAGGGCACGCCCAGCTCGATCACGTCGGCGCCGGCGGCGACCATGCCGTGCATGAGCTCGGGCGTGATGTCGGCGAACGGGAAGCCGGCCGTGACGTAGGGAATGAGGGCCTTGCGGCCGTCGCGCTCCAGGGCCATGAACGTCGTGGCGATGCGGCCGGTGGTGCGGCCGGCGCTGGCCGTGGTCGACGGCGTCGTCCCGCTCATGCCTGGCCTCCCTTCACGTTCATGCCGCGCATCGACGGCCGGTCGTAGAACTCGACGCCCGAGAGGTCGGCCACCGTGCCGATGTCCTTGTCGCCGCGGCCCGAGAGATTGACCAGGATCGACTGGTCGGCGCGCATCGTCGGCGCCAGCTTCATCGCGTAGGCCACCGCGTGGGCGGATTCGAGCGCGGGGATGATGCCCTCGGTGCGGCACAGGTAGTGGAAGGCCGCGAGCGCCTCGGCGTCGGTGACGCCGACGTACTCCGCGCGGCCGATGTCGGCCAGGTGCGCGTGCTCGGGGCCGACGCCGGGATAGTCCAGGCCGGCGCTGATGCTGTGCGTCTCGGTGATCTGGCCGTCCTCGGTCTGCAGCAGGTAGGTGCGGTTGCCGTGCAGCACGCCGGGGCTGCCGCGCAGGATCGAGGCCGAATGCTTGCCGCTGTCCAGGCCCTCGCCGGCGGCCTCGACGCCGATCAGGCGCGTCTCGGCGAACGGGATGTAGGGGTAGAAGATGCCCATCGCGTTGCTCCCGCCGCCCACGCAGGCGACCACCACGTCGGGCTGCCGGTCCGCGCCGCCGCCGGCGATGCCGTCGGCCGCCAGCATGCCGGGCATCTGGGCGATGCACTCGGTGCCGATCACGCTCTGGAAGTCGCGCACCATCATCGGATAGGGGTGCGGGCCGGCCACGGTGCCGATGATGTAGAAGGTGTTTTCGACGTTGGTGACCCAGTCGCGCATGGCTTCGTTGAGCGCGTCCTTCAGGGTCTTGCTGCCCGACTCGACCGGCACCACCGTCGCGCCCAGCAGGTTCATGCGATAGACGTTGGGGCTCTGGCGCTTCACGTCTTGGCTGCCCATGTAGACCACGCACTCGAGGCCGTAGCGCGCGCAGATGGTGGCCGTGGCCACGCCGTGCTGGCCGGCGCCGGTCTCGGCGATCACGCGCGGCTTGCCCATGCGCTTGGCGAGCATGGCCTGGCCGATCACGTTGTTGATCTTGTGGGCACCGGTGTGGTTCAGGTCCTCGCGCTTGAGGTAGATCTGCGCGCCGCCCATTTCGCGGCTGGTGCGCGCCGCGTGGTAGACGGGCGAGGGCCGGCCGACGAAATGGGCCAGCTCGTAGTGGAATTCGGCCAGGAACTCCGGGTCGTCCTTGAAGCGGGCGTAGGCCTCGCGCAGCTCGGCGATGGCATGGGTGAGCGTCTCGCTCGCGAAGGTGCCGCCGTAGGGGCCGAAATGGCCGCTGGGGTCGGGTTGCTGGTAAAGGGTGCTGATGGCGTCCATGGGATGCTTTCTCTCTGTCTCTCGATGCGGGGGAGCGGCGACGGCGGCCCGGAGGACGGGGCGCCGCGCGGCGGGTGGGAGTCAGGTCGCGCGATCGGCGGCCTGCACGGCGGCGACGAAGGCACGGACCTTGGCGGCGTCCTTGACGCCCTTCATGCCCGGACCGTCGGCTTCGACGCCGGAACTGACGTCAACGGCGAGCGAGCGGCAACGCGGCCGCAGCGCGGCGATGCCCTCTGCCACGCTTGCAGGTGTGAGTCCACCACTCAAGACGAGGTGAGCGTCGACGGCGGTTGGAAGGAGTGACCAATCGAATGCCTTGCCGCCACCGCCGAAGCCCGCGACGTCGGCGTCGAGCAGGATGGCATGGGCGTGGGAGAAATCGGAAACGTATTTTAGGAGGTCGAAACTTGCCCCTGCCGCTCCCAGAGGAATGCGCGCCGCGCGCAGGAAGCGGTGGGCGCCGTCGCCGCTCGCCTCGACGCACCACGCGGGCGACTCGTCGCCGTGGAACTGCGCCATCGCGCCCGGGACCCGTCGCAGGGCGTCGCGCACCCGTTCGGACGCGTCGTTGACGAACAGCAGCACGGGCGTCACGAAGGGCGGCAGGCGCGACGCCAGTTCGGCCGCGCGCTCGATGGAGACGGCGCGCGGACTCGGCGGGTAGAGCACGAAACCGATGGCGTCGGCACCGGCCTCGACGGCGGCGTCGACGTCGGCCTCGCGCGTCAGGCCGCAGATCTTGATGCGGGTGCGCCGCGGCGCGGGGAGGGGAGAGACGGCGGAAGGGACGGGCGGAGCGCTCATCCGGACGATGATACGCAGCGCCTCAGGGACCGAACGTGGCCTCGGCCGGCAGCCCCCAGGCCGCGTCGTAGAGCGGTCCGAGGAAGTACAGCCCGTCGGCGGAGAAGGTCGGCGCGGCGACCTTGCGGCTGCGCGCGGCCAGCACCCCGGCCATCCAGGCGGGCGGCGCGTCGCCGTGGCCCACGCGCAGCAGGCAACCCATCAGGTTGCGGATCATGTGGTGCAGGAAGGCGTCGGCCTCGAACTCGAACTGCCAGCGGCAACGCTCGCCGTCGGCAGAGACGTCGAGCCGGGCGATGTCGATGCGCCGCAGGTGCTTGACGGGCGATCGCGCCTGGCAGGCCGAGGCCCGGAACGAACTGAAGTCGTGGGTGCCGATCAGGTGCGCCGCGGCGGCGCGCATGGCGTCGCCGTCGAGCGGCCGCATCGACCAGCCGACGCGCCCGGCGTCCAGGCTCGGGCGCACCGGCGACTGCGAGAGTTCGTAGCGGTAGCGACGCGTCAGGGCGCTGGCGCGGCAGTGGAAGGCGTCGGGCACCGGGTGCGCCCACTGCAGCGCGATGTCGGCCGGCAGGTAGCGGTTGGTGCCGCGCACCCAGGAGAACGGCGTGCGCTCGATGTCGGTGTCGAAATGCACCACCTGCATGAGCGCGTGCACGCCGGCGTCGGTGCGGCCGGCGCACAGCGTGGCGACGGGACGGTCGGCGAAGCGGGTCAGGGCCGCTTCGAGCCTGTCCTGCACGGTCAGGCCCGAGCGTTGACTCTGCCAACCCTGGTAGGCCTGGCCGTTGTAGCGCACGCCGAGCGCGATCCTCATGCCGCTGCTCCGTGGCGGCGCGGGATGCCGGGCATGCCGACCGCCGTCGTGCGATCAGCCAAGCAGGCCCAGCATGCGTTGGGCTTCCTGGCGCAGTTGGCCCGAACTCTCGGCCTCGACTTCCTCGATCAGCGAGCGCGCGCCTTCGATGTCGCCCATGGCCTGCAACTCGCGCGCCAGCGACAGCTTGATCGACTGCGGATCGCTGTCGAACGGACGCTGCGGCTCCAGGCCGGCGCGCACGGTGTCGGCCGCGGCCGGCGTGCGTGCCTGCGACAGGTCGCGCAGATCGAAGTCGATCAGGCCGGTGTCCGCGGGCAGGTCGGCGCGCAGGGTGGCGTACTCGCTCTCGGGCTCGGCCGGTGGCGCGGGACGGGGTGGGGGTGTCTCGAGCGCGGCCGGGGTGGTGTCGAAATCGGCCAGGTCGATCGTCAGCGGATGGTCGGCACCGCCGTCGTAGGGCGGATGCGGCATGGTCGACATGAAAGGGTTGAGCGGCGGGTTCGGCTCGGGCGGTGTCGCCAGCGGCATCGGCATCGTCGTGTCCAGGGGCGGATGCCGAGGGCGATCGACCGGTTGCTGCACTGCCGGCGCGGCAGCGGCCGGAGTGGCCACGGCCGGCGGTACGTGATCGGGCCGATAGAGGTCCAGATCGAAATCGAGCGGCGCCACGGAAGGGACGAACGCCGGCGCCTGCGACGTGAAGACGGGCGGCAGCGCGGACACGGGCTCCTCCGGTGCGAACGGCATGGGCGCGGGCGCCGGCGCGGCGGAGGCGCGCATCGTCTCGGCGGCCAGGGCGGTGGCCGCGGCCGACGCGGCGAGCGCCGCCGCCGTCGCCGTTCCCGTGCCGCCGGGACGCCCGCCGGCTTCGTAGGCCGGATTGCCCGGATCGAGTTCCCGCCCCATTTCCAGGACGCGCGTCCAGTCGCTGCCGGTGCCACCGGTCAGGGTGCGGACGTCGTCGGCCAGCGCCTCGTAGGCGCGCACGTCGCGGCGCTTGGCGTGGATCTCGAGCAATTTCACGTGGATGGCCACGCGCTCCGGGTTGATCTTGAGGGCCTCGCGCAGGATCTCCTCGGCCTGGAGGTCGCGGCCGTAGGCCAGGTAGACATCGGCCTCGGCGACCGGATCGACGTCCGCGGCATCCACGTGGCTGGGCGAATAGGACAGCGACGACGCCAGCGCGCCGCTGCGATTGCGCGTGTCCACCGATTCGCCACCGCTCGCGGCGAAGAACGAGTCCCGGGGCACGTTGCTCTCCAGGAACACGCTGTCGGCCGCGTCCCGGCGCCGGCGGCTGTTCAGGCGGAAGGCCAGCCAGGCGATCAGCAGGCCGATCAGGCCGAGGCCGCCGAGCGCCAGCGGATTGGCCAGGATGGCTTCGTACCAGGTCTCGTCGGGTTCGGGTGCGACGGCGGCGGGCACGGGCGCGCGCACGGTCGGCGCGGAAGTCGCGGGCGCAGGAGGCACCGTGGCCGTGCCGGTGCCCGTACCGGCCGTGCCGGATGCAGCGGGCGACGGGGGCACGGTGCTCGCCAGGGCCGCGCCGGAGGCCGCCACGGCGGCGGGGGACGTCGCGGAGGCCGAAGCCGAGGCGGGCGTGCTCGCCGCACCGGCCGCGCCGGGGGCACCTGCGCCGATGGGTCCGGCGGGCGTCCCGGCCGGAGACGTCGCCGTCCCACCGATGCCGGACTGCGGTGCGGTGGCGTTCGTGGGCGCCGCCGGGACACCGCCGGGGGCGAGGGTGAGCCGATCGGCCGGCGCCGCGGGTGCGCGCGCCTCGACGTCGGATTGCAGCCGGCCCGAGGTCTGCCGACCCGCCGGCGCCATGCCCGCGACAGGCGCGTTCTCGGCCAGCTGACGGCGGTAGTCGCCGAAGTCGCGGCTCTGGGCGATCACGGCGCGCCGGGCGTCCTGGGGCGACAGGGCCGCGGCCTGCGCGGCGTCCGGCACCTCCATGACGGCGCCGGCGCGAACGCGGTTGAGGTTGCCTTCCATGAAGGCGTCGGGATTGGCGCGCAGCAGCGCCACGAGCATCTGGTCGAGCGAGATCTCGGCCGGCTTGACGGCATTGGCGATCCGGCTGGCCGTGTCGCCGGGGCGCACGGTGAGCAGGCGTCCGCGGCCGTTGCTTCCGCCGGTGCTTCTGGCGGTGGCAGGTGCAGGAGACGGTGCGGGGCGTTCCACCGGTGCGGCGGGCGCCGGCGCGATCGACGGCGCGGCGGCCGCCGGCCGCTGGACCGGCGCGGCGGTCGGGCGCGGACGTGTCTCCGTCGGGGCGGACGAGGCGCGGTCGTTGCCCGCGATGGCGGAGGACGGCCGTGGCGTGGGCGCGGCGGCCACGGCCGGCGCGGGTGCCGTCGGGCGGGCGCCCGGCGGATCGATCAGCACCGTGTAGTCGCGGAACACGCGTCCCGAACTGCCGTTGGCTTCGAGCAGCACGTCGATGAACGGCTCCGCCATCTGCCGGCTGCTCGTCAGCTGCACGATGTAGCGGCCGTTCGCGCGCCGCTGCACGGTCGCCTGTACGTCCGCCAGGGCGGTGTTGTAGGGCACGCCGATGGCGCGGAACGCCTCGGCCGACGGGATGCGGACGCGCAGGCCGTCGGCCTCGGCCGCCGTGACGTCCGACAGCTCGATCTCCGCGCGCAGCGGCTCGCCCAGGGAAGACAGCACGTTGAGCCGTCCCAGCGACAGCGCCGCCGCGTCGATGCCGAACGTGCCGAGGGCCAGCGCGACGCCTGCCGCGACGATCGACAGGGCAGGGCGGCGGGGAGCGGACGACAGGGGGGGTACGGCGCGTGTCGGAGTTCTGGTCATGCTGAGCGAGGCCACACTGCGTGAAAATTGTAAGAGGACGTTAACACTATCGTTTGGCACTGACAAGGCGCCAGCCATCGCGCCCGCCCGGCAGAGACCTGCCGGGCGGGCGCGACGGACCCTCGTCCCCGGGACTTCAGGATTCCAGGAGGATGCGCAGCATGCGGCGCAGCGGTTCGGCCGCGCCCCACAGCAGCTGGTCGCCGATGGTAAAGGCGCCGACGTACTCCGGTCCCATCGCCAGCTTGCGGATGCGCCCGACCGGGATGTCCATGGTGCCGGTCACGGCCACCGGCGTGAGGGACTTGACCGTCGCCTCGCGCGTGTTGGGCACCACCTTGGCCCAGGGGTTGTCGGCGGCGATCATGGCCTCGATGTCGGCCACGGGCACGTCCTTCTTCAGCTTGAAGGTCAGCGCCTGGCTGTGGCAGCGCATGGCGCCCACGCGCACGCAGAAGCCGTCGACCGGCGTCGCCGCGGTGCCGAAGCCGGCGCCCTGGCCGAGGATCTTGTTGGTCTCGGCACCGCCCTTCCATTCTTCCTTGGACGTGCCCCAGCCCTCGTCCTCCCGGCCCTTGCCCAGGCCGAGGTCCTTGTCGATCCAGGGGATCAGGGAGCCGCCCAGGGGGGCGCCGAAGTTGGCGGTCTCGGCCGCGCTCAGGTTCTGCTGCTTCTGCAGCACCTTGCGGTCGATCTCCAGGATGGCGGACTTCGGATCGTCCAGCAATGCGCGCACCTCGGCGTTGAGCGTGCCGAACTGCGTGAGCAGCTCGCGCATGTGCTGCGCGCCGCCGCCCGAGGCGGCCTGGTAGGTCATGCTGGTCATCCACTCGACCAGGCCGGCCTTGTACAGCGCGCCGACGCCCATCAGCATGCAGCTGACGGTGCAGTTGCCGCCGATCCAGTTCCTGCCGCCCTTGGCCAGCGCGTTCTGGATGACGGGCAGGTTGACGGGGTCGAGCACGATGACGGCGTCGTCCTCCATGCGCAGGGTGGAGGCGGCGTCGATCCAGTGGCCGGTCCAGCCGGCCGCGCGCAGCTTGGGGAACACGGCGGAGGTGTAGTCGCCGCCTTGCGCCGTGACGACGATCTCGCACTTCTTCAGGGCCTCGATGTCGTGGGCGTCCTGGAGGGTGGTTTCGTTCTTCGCCCAGGCCGGGGCCTTGCCGCCGGCGTTGGAGGTTGAGAAGAAGACCGGCTCGATGAGACCGAAGTCGCCTTCGGCCTGCATGCGGTCCATCAGGACCGAGCCGACCATGCCGCGCCAGCCCACGAGGCCGACCAGAGGTTGAGATGCGTTCGCCATTTCAGTGTGCCCTTTGAGAAAAAGAAGGATGGGTTTCTCTTTGCGCCCGGCTCGTCGAGCCGGGGGGCATGACGAAGCGGGCCGCGGTCAGCCGGTAATCGTCTTTTTGGTGATGGCCGAGGCCGGCGACGAGGACAGCGCGGCCACCACCGCGTCGCCCATCTCGCGCGTACCGACGCGCGTCGTGCCCGCCGACCAGATGTCCCCGGTGCGCAATCCCGACGCCAGTACCGAACTCACCGCCGACTCGATTCGGTCGGCGGCCTCGGGCTGTTGGAGGGAGAAGCGGAGCATCATGGCGGCGGACAGGATTGTAGCCAGCGGATTGGCGATGCCCTTGCCGGCGATGTCCGGCGCGCTGCCGTGGCTGGGTTCGTAGAGGCCCTGGCTGCTGGCGTTGAGCGAGGCCGAAGGGAGCATGCCGATCGAGCCCGTCAGCATCGCCGCGGCGTCCGAGAGGATGTCGCCGAACATGTTGCCGGTGACCACGACGTCGAACTTCTTGGGCGCCTTCACCAGCTGCATGGCGGCGTTGTCGACGTACATGTGGTCGAGCTCGACGTCCGGGTAGTCCTTGCCGACCTCGGTGACGACGTCCTTCCAGAACTGGAAGGTCTCCAGCACGTTGGCCTTGTCGACGCTGGTCACGCGCTTGCCGCGCTTGCGTGCCGCTTCGAAGGCGACGCGCGCGATGCGCTCGATCTCCGGGCGCGAGTAGCGCATGGTGTCGAAGGCCTCCTCGGCGCCGGGGAAGTGCCCGTCGACGGCGGTGCGCCGGCCGCGCGGCTGGCCGAAGTAGATGTCGCCGGTGAGTTCGCGCACGATCAGGATGTCCAGGCCGGCGACCAGCTCGGGCTTCAGGCTGGAGGCGCCGACGAGCTGCTCATAGCAGATGGCCGGGCGGAAGTTGGCGAACAGGCCGAGGTTCTTGCGCAGGCCCAGGATGGCCTGCTCGGGGCGCAGCGGGCGGTCCAGCGTGTCGTACTTCCAGTCGCCGACGGCGCCGAAGAGCACGGCGTCGGCGTCCTTGGCCAGCTGCAGCGTGGCATCGGGCAGCGGATGGCCGTGGGCGTCGAAGGCGGCGCCTCCGACGAGGGCGGTTTCCATCTCGAACTTCAGGTCGAGCGCGCCCAGCACGCGGACGGCCTCGGCGACGATTTCGGTGCCGATGCCGTCACCGGGGAGAGCTGCGATTTTCATGAGTCTGTGCTTCTCGTCTTGGAAAGGTTGGCGAAGCGGGTGCGCGGACGCGCGGACCCGCGTCGGCGGTTCAGACCAATGCGGTCTTGGCCAGCCAGGGCTTGGTGGCCAGGCGCTCGGCCTCGAAGGCCTTGATCTTGTCCTTCTTCTGCAGCGTGAGCCCGATGTCGTCCAGGCCGTTGAGCAGGCAGAACTTGCGGAAGGCCTGCACCTCGAAGGCCAGCTCGGTGCCGTCGGGCTTCACGACGACCTGGCGCTCCAGGTCGATGGTGAGCGTGTAGCCGGGAAAGGCGAACACCTCGTCGAACAGCTGCGCTACCTGCGACTCGGGCAGCACGATCGGCAGCAGGCCGTTCTTGAAGCTGTTGTTGAAGAAGATGTCGGCATAGCTCGGCGCGATGATGGCGCGGAAGCCGAACTGGTCGAGCGCCCACGGCGCGTGCTCGCGCGAGGAGCCGCAGCCGAAGTTCTTGCGCGCCAGCAGCACCGAGGCGCCGGCGTAGCGCGGCTGGTTGAGCACGAAGTCGGGATTGGGCCGGCGCGAGGCCGGGTCCTGGCCCGGCTCGCCATGGTCGAGGTAGCGCCACTCGTCGAACAGGTTGGGACCGAAGCCGGTCTTGCGGATCGATTTGAGGAACTGCTTGGGGATGATGGCGTCGGTGTCGACGTTCTCGCGGTCCATCGGAGCGACGAGACCTTGGTGCACAACGAACTTTTGCATGGCGTGATGTCCCTGGATCAGGTGAATTGGCGGATGTCGACGAAGTGGCCGTGCACGGCGGCGGCGGCGGCCATGGCCGGGCTCACGAGGTGCGTGCGGCCGCCGGCGCCCTGGCGGCCCTCGAAGTTGCGGTTGCTGGTCGAGGCGCAGCGCTCGCCCGGCTCCAGCCGGTCGGCGTTCATCGCCAGGCACATCGAGCAGCCGGGTTCGCGCCATTCGAAGCCGGCGGCCTTGAAGATCTGGTCGAGGCCTTCGCGCTCGGCCTGTTCCTTCACCAGGCCCGAGCCCGGCACCACCAGTGCCAGCTTGACGTTCTTGGCCACTTTCTGGCCGAGCTTCCTGATGACCGCGGCGGCCTCGCGCATGTCCTCGATGCGGCTGTTGGTGCACGAACCGATGAACACCTTGTCGACGAAGATGTCGTTCATCGGCTTGTTCGGCTCCAGGCCCATGTAGGTGAGGGCGCGCTCGATGGCGCCGCGCTTGTTGGCGTCCTTCTCCCTGTCCGGGTCGGGCACGCGGCCGTTGATGGCCGTGACCATCTCGGGCGAGGTGCCCCAGGTGACCTGCGGCGGGATCTGCGCCGCGTCGAGCTCGACCACGGCGTCGAAGTGCGCGTCGGGGTCGGACTGCAGGGTCTTCCAGTACGCCACGGCCTGGTCCCACTCGACGCCGGTCGGCGCGAAGGGACGGCCCTTGACGTAGGCGATGGTCTTGTCGTCGACCGCCACCAAGCCGGCGCGCGCACCGGCCTCGATGGCCATGTTGCACACCGTCATGCGGCCTTCCATGCTCAGGTCGCGGATGGCGGAGCCGCCGAACTCGATGGTGTAGCCGGTGCCGCCGGCCGTGCCGATGCGCCCGATGATGGCCAGCACGATGTCCTTGGCGGTGCAGCCCAGTGGCAGCTTCCCTTCGACCTTGATCAGCAGGTTCTTCGCCTTCTTGGCCAGCAGGGTCTGCGTCGCCATCACGTGCTCGACCTCGCTGGTGCCGATGCCGTGCGCGAGGGCGCCGAACGCGCCGTGGGTGGAGGTGTGCGAATCGCCGCAGACCACCGTCATGCCCGGCAGGGTCGCGCCCGACTCGGGGCCGATGACGTGGACGATGCCCTGGCGCTTGCTCAGGAACGGGAAGAACGCGGCGGCGCCGAATTCTTCGATGTTGTGGTCCAGCGTGGTGACCTGCTCCTTGCTGATCGGGTCGGTGATGCCGTCGTAGCCGCGCTCCCAGCCGGTGGTGGGCGTGTTGTGATCGGCCGTGGCCACCACCGAGCTGATGCGCCAGAGCTTGCGGCCGGCCACGCGCAGGCCCTCGAAGGCCTGCGGGCTGGTGACCTCGTGGACCAGGTGGCGGTCGATGTAGAGGACGGAGGTGCCGTCCTCCTCGGTGTGGACGACGTGTTCGTCCCAGAGCTTGTCGTAGAGCGTGCGTGCCATGGTGGTGTCTTCCTTCGTGGGTTTCTTGAAATTCGTTGAGGTCTCAGGCGGCCAGTGCGACGGGTTCCGGCGCCGCCGCATCGCCGGAGGCCCGCAGGTGCGTCACCAGGGTGCGCGCGGCGACGGGCAGGGTGGAGAAGTCGCGCGCCACCAGCCGGATCTCGCGGCGTGCCCAGTCGTCGGTCAGGGGGATGCTGCGCAGCCGGTGGCCGATGCCCGCGCGCATGAGCTCGAAGGCGTGGCCGGGCATCACGCCGATGCCCAGGCCGTTCTCGATCATGCGGCACATGGCGTCCAGCCCTGTCACGTGGATGCGCAGCCGGAGCGTGCGACCGGCCTCCAGGGCGGCCTGGCGCGTCGCCACGTAGATCGAGCTGTTGGTGTGCAGGCCGACGTGGTCGAAGTCGAGCGAATCGGCGAAGGCGAGGCCGGGCAGGCGGTCGTCGCCGTCGACGGCGTCGCCGGCGGACGGCCCGGCGCGTCGCAGCAGGGCGTGGCCCACGGGCACGATCAGCATCAGGTGGTCGGTGCGGTAGGGCAGGCTCTGCAGGTCGCTGGTCCCGTCGGTCGCATGGCACACGCCCAGGTCGGCGGCGCCTTCCTGCACCGCGCGCAGCACCTCGGCGCTCAGGTGCTCCTCCAGGTCGATCTTGATCTCCTCGTGCCGGTGGCGGAAGGCGCCGAGGTCCTCCGGCAGGAACTGCACGATGGCGGAGATGTTGGCGTGCATGCGGACGTGGCCGCGCACGCCGTCGGCATATTCGCTGAGCTCGCCCTGCATCTTCTCCAGGCTGTAGAGCACCGAGCGCGCGTGGTGCAGCAAGCTCTCGCCGGCCGGTGTCAGGTCGACGCCCCGCGTGTGGCGATAGAGCAGGCGCGTGGAGAGCGTGGCCTCCAGGTCCGACAGCCGCTTGCTGACCGCCGACGCGGCGATGAACTCGCGCTCCGCCGCGCGGCCGATGCTGCCGAGCTCGCACACGGCCACGAACAGCTGCAGCGAGGTCAGGTCCATGCGGCGGGCAAAACTGCGTTCGGAGGCGATCACGGCGGGGGCATCGCGTGGAAAGATGGCGGGAGAGCTATTTTCCACTGTCCGTGACGGATTGGCCATCGCGAAGCACGATGACCCGTCGATCGATGGGCGATGAGTCGGCGCATCGGACGCCCAAAAAAAAGCGGACCGAAGTCCGCTCTTTCCAATCGACCGGGGCCGATTTACTTCTTGCGCTCGGCGGCGTTCTCGATCTTTTCGCCACCCTTCTGGATGTCCTGGCCCGCGCCCTTGAACGTGTTGCAGCCGGCGAGGGGCACGGCGAAAGCAAAGGTGACGGCGATCAGTGCGGCAAGTTTCTTCATGAGGACTCCTTCGAGATTTATGGACTTTGAGTGGATTCATCCACCGTCCGGAATCGTAGGTACCTCGCGAGTAAGAACCTGTAATCCAAAAGGCAGAAAAGCTGCCCGGAGGCAGCTTTCGAGGGTTTGCACGTGGATTGTGTTGCCGATGCAACACACCCCGGGTGCCCCGGCTCGCGGGTCAGCGCGTGCCGATGGCCTGCACGTCGCGCTTGACGGAGCCTTCGAAGAGCTGGCGCGGACGGCCGATCTTGTACTCCGGGTCGCCGATCATCTCGTTGAGCTGGGCGATCCAGCCGACCGTGCGCGCCAGGGCGAAGACAGCGGTGAACAGCGGCACCGGGATGCCGATCGCGCGCTGCACGATGCCCGAATAGAAGTCGACGTTGGGGTAGAGCTTGCGCGAGACGAAGTACTCGTCCTCCAGGGCGATCTTTTCCAAAGCCATGGCCAGCTTGAACAGCGGGTCGTTCTCCAGGCCCATCTCTGCGAGCACTTCCTTGCAGGTTTCCTGCATCAGCTTGGCGCGCGGGTCGTAGTTCTTGTAGACCCGGTGGCCGAAGCCCATCAGCTTGACGTTGGAGTTCTTGTCCTTGACCTGCTTGATGAACTCGCCGATCTTCTCGACGCCGCCCGCCTTCTGGATGTCGTAGAGCATGTTGAGCGCCGCCTCGTTGGCACCGCCGTGGGCCGGACCCCAGAGGCAGGCCACGCCGGCCGCGATGGCGGCGAACGGGTTGGTGCCGGAGGAGCCGCACAGGCGCACGGTGGAGGTCGAGGCGTTCTGCTCGTGGTCGGCATGCAGGATGAAGATGCGGTCGAGTGCGCGCTCGAGCACCGGGCTGACCTTGTACTCCTCGCACGGCGTCGCGAACATCATGTGCAGGAAGTTGCCCGCGTAGCTCAGGTCGTTCTTCGGGTACATGTACGGCTGGCCGATCGTGTACTTGTACGCCATGGCCACCAGCGTGGGCATCTTCGCGATCAGGCGGATCGCGGCGATCTCGCGGTGCTTCGGATTGTTGATGTCCGTGCTGTCGTGATAGAAGGCCGACAGTGCGCCGACCAGACCGGTCATGATGGCCATCGGATGCGCGTCGCGACGGAAGCCGCGCAGGAAGAACTGCATCTGCTCGTTGACCATCGTGTGGTTGGTCACGAGCTTGGTGAAGTCGCCCTTCTGCGTCTCGTTGGGCAGTTCCCCGTAGAGCAGCAGGTGACAGGTCTCGAGGAAGTCGCAGTTGGTCGCGAGCTGTTCGATGGGGTAGCCGCGGTAGAGCAGTTCGCCCTTGTCGCCGTCGATGTACGTGATGTCCGACTGGCACGCGGCCGTCGACATGAAGCCCGGGTCGTACGTGAACATGCCGGTCTGCGCGTACAGCTTGCGGATGTCGATGACGTCGGGGCCCATCGTGCCCTTGTAGATCGGCAGGTCGACGTTGTCGCCGCCGTTGCTGAATGACAGTGTGGCCTTGGTGTCGGATGCTTTCATTGCGATTGCTTTCTTCAAAGAGGACATGCGGAAAGTGGAAACGAAGGGCGATCGCGCCGGCTAGACGCGCATCAGCCGCAGCAGATCGGCGACGTCGGTTCCGGCCACGGGAGGTTCGGGCTCCTTGCGCTGCAGGAAGAGGTCGAGCAGGTCGTGATCCGAGAGATCCATCAGCGCGTCGAGCGCCTGGGCCTGCCGGACGGTCAGGCCCGCCTCGTGCCGCTGGAAGAAACGCTCGATGAAGAGATCGTTCTCGAGCAGCCCGCGCCGGCAGCGCCATTTCAGCTTGCTGAGCGCGCGCTCGCCCAGAGGCTGGTCGAGGTCGTCGGCTTGGGCTTGCATCGGGAGGTGTCCGTTCAAATGGCGCGACGCACCATCAGTTCCTTGATCTTGCCGATCGCCTTGGTCGGATTCAGGTTCTTCGGGCACACGTCGACGCAGTTCATGATCGTGTGGCAGCGGAACAGGCGGTACGGGTCCTCGAGGTTGTCCAGTCGCTCGCCGGTGGCCTGGTCGCGGCTGTCGGCGATGAAGCGATAGGCCTGCAGCAGGCCGGCCGGACCGACGAACTTGTCGGGGTTCCACCAGAAGCTCGGGCAGCTCGTGGAGCAGCTCGCACACAGGATGCATTCGTAGAGGCCGTCGAGCTCCTCGCGCTCCTCGGGCGACTGCAGACGCTCCTTCTCGGGCGGCACGTTGTCGTTCTGCAGGTACGGCTTGATCGAGTTGTACTGCTTGAAGAACTGCGTCATGTCCACGATCAGGTCGCGGATCACCGGCAGGCCGGGCAGCGGCTTGAGCACGATCGTGCCCTTGAGCGTGAGCATGTTGGTCAGGCAGGCCAGACCGTTCTTGCCGTTGATGTTCATGGCGTCGGAGCCGCAGACGCCTTCGCGGCAGGAGCGGCGGAACGACAGCGTCGGGTCCTGGGCCTTGAGCTTCATCAGGGCGTCGAGCAGCATGCGTTCGTGGCCGTCGAGTTCGATCTCGATGGTCTGCATGTAGGGCTTGGCGTCCTTGTCCGGGTCGTAGCGGTAGATCTGGAATGTGCGCTTCATCGTGATGACCTTGTTGTGTGTCGAGGATCGTGCGGCCGGGTCAGAAGGTACGGACCTTGGGCGGCACGGAGGCGACCGTGAGCGGCTGCAGGCGCACGGGCTTGTAGGTGAGCTGGTTGGGCGCGCTGTGCCACAGCGTGTGCTTCATCCAGTTGGCGTCGTCGCGGCCGAGCGGCGCCACGGCGTCGTCGGCCGGACGCTCGTAGTCCTCGACCGTGTGGGCACCGCGGCACTCCCTGCGGGCGGCGGCCGAGACCATCGTGGCCTGCGCCACCTCGATCAGGTTGTCGACCTCGAGCGCCTCGATGCGCGCGGTGTTGAACACGCGCGACTTGTCCTTGAGCGTGATGGCGGCGACGCGCTCGCGCACGGCGGCGATCTTCCTGACGCCCTCGTCCATCGACACCTGCTTGCGGAACACGGCGGCGTGCTGCTGCATGACCGTGCGGATCTCGTTGGCCACGTCCTGCGCGTACTCGCCCGAGGTGGAGTTCTCGAGCTGGTTCAGGCGCTCCAGGGAGCGGTCGGCCGTGTCGAGCGGCAGCGGCTTGTGCTCCTTGAGCTTGTCGTTGAACTGGACGATGTGGTTGCCGGCCGCGCGGCCGAACACCAGCAGGTCGAGCAGCGAGTTGGTGCCCAGGCGGTTGGCGCCGTGCACGCTCACGCAGGAGCATTCGCCCACGGCGTAGAGGCCGTTGACCACGGCGCTGTGCTCCTCGCCCTTCTGGATCACGACCTGGCCGTTGATGTTGGTCGGGATGCCGCCCATCTGGTAGTGGATGGTGGGCACCACGGGGATCGGCTCCTTCGTGACGTCGACGTTCGCGAAGTTGATGCCGATCTCGTAGACCGAGGGCAGACGCTTGTGGATCGTGTCGGCGCCCAGGTGGTCGAGCTTCATGTGGATGTAGTCCTTGTTGGGACCGCAGCCGCGACCTTCCTTGATCTCCTGGTCCATGCAGCGCGAGACGAAGTCGCGCGGCGCCAGGTCCTTCAGCGTGGGCGCGTAGCGCTCCATGAAGCGCTCGCCGTTGCTGTTGAGCAGGATGGCGCCTTCGCCGCGGCAGCCTTCGGTCAGCAGCACGCCGGCGCCGGCCACGCCGGTCGGATGGAACTGCCAGAACTCCATGTCCTGCAGCGGGATGCCCGCGCGCGCGGCCATGCCCAGGCCGTCGCCGGTGTTGATGAAGGCGTTGGTAGAGGCCTGGAAGATGCGGCCCGCGCCGCCGGTGGCCAGCAGCACGGTCTTGGCCTGCAGCACGTGCAGGTCGCCGGTCTCCATCTCCAGCGCGGTCACGCCGACGACGTCGCCGTCGTCGTCGCGGATCAGGTCGAGCGCCATCCATTCGACGAAGAACTGGGTGCGGGCCTCGACGTTCTTCTGGTAGAGCGTGTGCAGCATCGCGTGGCCGGTGCGGTCGGCCGCGGCGCAGGCGCGCTGGACGGGCTTCTCGCCGTAGTTGGCCGTGTGGCCGCCGAAGGGACGCTGGTAGATCGTGCCGTCCGGGTTGCGGTCGAACGGCATGCCGAAGTGCTCGAGCTCGTAGACGACCTTGGGCGCCTCGCGGCACATGAACTCGATCGCATCCTGGTCGCCGAGCCAGTCGGAGCCCTTGATGGTGTCGTAGAAGTGGTAGTGCCAGTTGTCCTCGCTCATGTTGCCCAGCGAGGCGCCGACGCCACCCTGGGCGGCGACGGTGTGCGAACGCGTCGGGAACACCTTGGAGAGCACGGCGACGTTGAGGCCGGCGCGGGCGAGCTGCAGCGAGGCGCGCATGCCGGAGCCGCCGGCCCCGACGATGACGACGTCGAACTTGCGCTTGGTGATTTGGTCTTTGGTATAGGCGGTCATGGGGTTCAGAGTCTCCAGAGCACTTGGATGGCCCAACCGGCACAACCCACGAGCCAGACGATGGTGAAGATTTGGCAGACGAGGCGGATGCCGACGGGCTGGACGTAGTCCATCCAGATGTCGCGCATGCCCACCCACACGTGATAGAGGAGCGAGGCGATCACGACGAAGGTCAGCACCTTCATCCACTGGGCGGCGAAGATGCCGGCCCAGGTGTCGTAGCCGATCGGTCCGCGCGAGAAGACCAGCTGGGCCAGCACGAGCAGGGTGAAGAGGGCCATCAGGCCGGCGGTGACGCGCTGGCTGAGCCAGTCGCGCAGACCGTAGTGCGCGCCGACGACGATGCGCTTGGAGCCGTAATTCACTGACATGTCGGTTTCCTTCTCAATACAGGCCGAAGAGCTTCGCGCCGAGGACGACGGTCAGCGCGATGCTCAGGACGAGCACGAGGACGGCGGACTTGCGGCTGAAGTCCTTGCTCGTCGCGGCGTGGCTGGTGTCCATCCAGAGGTGGCGCAGGCCGGCGATGAAGTGGTGCAGGAAGGCCCAGATCAGCGCCAGGGCGACGAGCTTGAGGAACCAGCCGGGCGCGTAGCCGATGCCGGCGTTGAAGGCGGCCTTGAAGCGCGCGAAGGAGATCTCGGAGGAGACGGAGGTGTCGAACATCCAGATGATGAACGGCATCAGCAGGAACATGATCGCGCCGCTGATGCGGTGCAGGATCGACACGATGCCCGCGGGTGGCAGCCGGTAGGTCGTCAGGTCCGTGAAGGCGTTGATGTTGCGAAACTGGCGGCGCGGCGGCCTGGATGAGGCGAGCTCTGTCATGGGGGGCTTTCTTTGCTTTTGGTGAACGACTTGTTCTTTGACAAATTTGCAAACAACGCAAAATTCTATTGCAACGCACCATTCCGCGGCGCATCCAAGCGTGTCGAATCGCTTTCAGCCGAGCGCGTTGCGGTAGTGGTGCGTGTCGGTCCGGTAGAGCGCGCGGCGCAGTTCCATCGGTGCGTCATGGTACGTGTGGGCGACCCGCTCCACGCTCAGGAGGGGCATGTCCGGCGGCAGCCGCAGCAGCCCGGCCTGCTCCGCGTCGGGGCGCACGGCGCGGATCTTCTCCTCGGCGCGCACCATGCGCACGCCGAATTCGGTCTCGAACAGCGCGTACATCGGGCCGTGCCAGTCGCGCAGCCGCTCCGCCGTCAGGCCCTTGAAGGGGGTACCGGGCAGCCACAGGTCCTCCAGGATCGTCGGCACGCCGCCGTAGGCCAGCACGCGGCGCACCTGCAGCACGGCGTCGCCCGCGCGCAGGTCGAGCGCGCGCGCGACGTCGGCCGCGGCGCGCTGCCGCCGGCAGTCGACGATGGTGCGCTCGGCCGGTCCCTCGGCCTGCGCGTCGCCATGGTCGGGCACCAGGCGCAGGAACCGGTACTGCACGTGGTGCTCGGCATGCGTGGCGACGAAGGTGCCCTTGCCCTGGCGGCGCACCACCAGGTTCTCGGCGGCGAGTTCGTCGATCGCCTTGCGCACCGTGCCCTGGCTGACGCGGAAGCGCGCGGCCAGTTCGATCTCGCTCGGGATGGGCTCGCCCGGCTTCCATTCGCCGGCCTGCAGGCGCTGCAGGATGAGCGCCTTGATCTGCTGGTAGAGCGGGCTGAACGACGGCGTCGCGTTCTCCGCCGCGACGGGGGCCGGGGGCGGCGGAAGGGCGGACGAAGGTGTGTTCATGGAAGTGGCGAAAGCGCCTATCTTATATAAGACACAAGACATGGACAGACAAAGTGCGAATCGGCATTAAAATGCCGGCCGGCCTCGTGCAATGGCGTTTTCCCCGACGACCCGGCGCACGCGGGCCCCGGCGGCCGACCTGCCCGCCGGCACCGTTTTCCATCACCTTCTGGAGTCCTTTCCCATGAGCAAAAAGCCTGTTCGCGTCGCCGTCACCGGTGCCGCCGGCCAAATCGGTTACGCCCTGTTGTTCCGCATCGCCTCGGGCGAGATGCTCGGCAAGGACCAGCCGGTCATCCTGCAGCTGCTGGAAATCCCCGACGAGAAGGCCCAGAAGTCGCTCAAGGGCGTGATCATGGAGCTCGAGGACTGCGCGTTCCCGCTGCTCGCCGGCGTCGTCCCCACCGGCGACCCGCTGGTGGCGTTCAAGGACGCCGACTACGCGCTGCTGGTCGGCTCGCGCCCGCGCGGCCCCGGCATGGAACGCGCCGAGCTGCTGGCCGTCAACGGCGCCATCTTCACGGCGCAGGGCAAGGCCCTCAACGACGTCGCCAGCCGCGACGTCAAGGTGCTGGTCGTGGGCAACCCCGCCAACACCAACGCCTACATCGCCATGAAGAGCGCGCCGGACCTGCCGCGCGAGAACTTCACCGCCATGCTGCGCCTGGACCACAACCGCGCCGCCAGCCAGATCGCCGCCAAGACCGGCGTCGCCGTGGGCGACATCGAGAAGCTCACCGTCTGGGGCAACCACTCGCCCACGATGTACGCCGACTACCGCTTCGCCACCGCCGGCGGCAAGAGCCTGAAAGACCAGATCAACGACCAGGCCTGGAACGCCGACACCTTCCTGCCGACCGTCGGCAAGCGCGGCGCCGCCATCATCGAGGCGCGCGGCCTGTCGTCGGCCGCTTCGGCCGCCAACGCCGCCATCGACCACATGCGCGACTGGGCCCTGGGCTCCAACGGCAAGTGGGTCACCATGGGCGTGCCCTCCAACGGCGAGTACGGCATCCCCAAGGACGTGATGTTCGGCTTCCCGGTCACCACCGAAGGCGGCAAGTACAAGATCGTCGAAGGCCTCGAGATCGACGCCTTCAGCCAGGAACGCATCGACAAGACGCTCAAGGAACTGACCGACGAGCAGGCCGGCGTGGCCCACCTGGTCCAGGGCTGATCGGCACCATGCTCGACTGGAATCCCGCGCTCTACGGCCGCTACGAGGACGAGCGCACGCGCCCGGCCGCCGAGCTGCTGGCGCGGGTTCCGCTCTCCGGCGCGACGCGCGCGGTCGACCTCGGCTGCGGGCCGGGCAACTCGACCGAACTCGTCGCCCGGCGCTTTCCCGGTGCCGAGGTGCTCGGCATCGACAACTCCGAAGCCATGCTGGCCGCCGCGCGCGAGCGCCTGCCGGCCGCGCGCTTCGAAGCCGGCGACATCGCGCGGTGGACTCCCGCCGCTGATGCCGCTCCCGATCTCATCTACGCCAACGCCGCCCTGCAGTGGGTGCCCGACCACGAGGCGCTGATCCCGCGTCTGTTCGCGGCGCTGGCTCCCGGCGGCGTGCTGGCCGTCCAGATGCCCGACAACCGCGCCGAGCCCACGCACCGGTTGATGCGCGAGGTCGCGGCCGAGCCCACGTGGCGCGAGGCCGTCGGCGACGCCGACCGGCTGCGCACCGAGCTGCTGCCGCTGGCGGGCTACTACGACCTGCTCGCGCGCGACGCGGCGGCGGTTGACGTCTGGCACACCATCTACCAGCATCCGCTGGCCTCGCCGGCGGCGATCGTCGACTGGGTGCGCGCCACCGGGCTCAAGCCCTTCGTCGACCGGCTGACGCCCGAGCTGCGGGCGAGCTATCTGGCCGAGTACGAGCGCCGCGTCGACGCGGCGTACC
The DNA here is from genome assembly GCF_050435945.1 of Variovorax sp. PvP013. NCBI lineage: Bacteria > Pseudomonadati > Pseudomonadota > Betaproteobacteria > Burkholderiales > Comamonadaceae > Variovorax > Variovorax sp. PvP013. The sequence continues at coordinate 1,482,449 of NZ_JBNDLF010000001.1, read as the reverse complement.
CGGTGCGCGCCGACGGCCGGCGGCTGCTGGCCTTCCCCCGCATGTTCATCGTGGCGCGAAAGGCGACATGACCGCATCGACGACCCCCGATCCCTCGCACCCGCGCTCGATGCTGCTCGGCGCCCAGGCCGGCGCCGTGACGCTGCCGGTGTGCGACCACTACAGCGGCGTCGAGGCGCGCATGCGCAAGAGCCTGGCGCTACAGGCCGAGCTGACGGCCGAGTTCGGCGCCTGCGTCTTCGACGTCACCCTCGACTGCGAGGACGGCGCCCCCGTGGGCGCGGAGGCCGAGCACGCCGCGCTGGTCACCGAGTTGGCGCTGGGAGCCGCGCCCGGCGCGCGTGTCGGCGTGCGCGTGCATCCGGTCGATCACGCCTCGTTCGATGCCGACGTGGCGACCATCGCCGGCCGCGCCGGTGCGCGACTGAGCCACCTGATGGTGCCCAAGGTCGAATCGGTGGCCGACGTGGTGCGCGCCGCCGCCGCGCTCGACGCCGCCGGTGCCGCCGAACTGCCGCTGCACGTGCTGATCGAATCGCCGCTGGCGGTGCACCGCGCCTTCGACATCGCCGCGCACCCGCGCGTGCAGTCGCTCAGCTTCGGCCTGATGGACTTCGTCTCGGCCCACGCCGGCGCCATCCCGGCCGAGGGCATGGGCGCGGCCGGCCAGTTCTCGCACCCGCTGGTGGTGCGCGCCAAGCTGGAGATCGCCTCGGCCGCGCACGCGCACGGCAAGGTGCCCTCGCACTGCGTCGTGACCGAGTTCGGCGACGTCGACGCGATGCGCCGGGCGGCGCTGCGGGCCGCGGGCGAGTTCGGCTACACGCGCATGTGGAGCATCCATCCGGCGCAGATCCGGCCGATCCTCGAGGCCTTCGCGCCCGACGCGCGCCAGATCGACGTCGCCGTGCGCATCGTCGAGGCGGCGCAGCGTGCGCAGTGGGCGCCGGTCAGCATCGACGGCACCCTGCACGACCGCGCGAGCTACCGCCATTTCTGGCAGGTGCTCGAACGCGCCCATGCCACCGGTCGGACCCTGCCGGCCGAGGCCCGGGCGTGGTTCGCACCGGCGGGGAACGGTTGACGCGTTTCCCGCTCCATTTCGGGCCTGGCCCCGGATTTGCATCGCCTCTGGGTGATGCGGTCGTCCCCAGGCAAATGTCTTCACCCCAAGTCCCTGTCATCCCTAGGAAACCCCGCTCCATGAAAACCACCGTCCTGATCGCGACCCTCGCGCTGGCACTGCCCTTCGCCACGTTCGCGCAGACCGCGGCCAATGCCGACAAGGCCAAGCCGGCCGCCAAGAGCGCCGCCAAGCCCGCCGCCGCCAAGCCGGCGCCCAAGGCCGCCGACAAGACTGCCGCCAAGGCCGCCGTGAAGAAGCCCACGCGCCAGATCACCCGCCGCGCCGCCAAGGCCGTCGAGGAAGTCACGCCGATCGACACCAACACGGACGTCACGCTCAGCGAGGCCGACCTCGCCGTCGCCCAGCTGGTGCACACCGGCAAGATCCAGTGCGAGCTCGGCGCCGACGTCACCGTCACCGCCGACGAGAAGAAGCCCGGCTTCTTCAGCGTCTCCACCAAGGGCGCCAAGTACCGCATGCACCCGGTGGAGAGCCGCACCGGCGCGATCCGGCTGGAAGACCCGCGCGCGGGCGCCATGTGGCTGCAGATCGCCAACAAGTCGATGCTCATGAACCAGAAGATGGGCCTGCGCCTGGCCGACGACTGCCAGGCCCCGCAGCAGCTCGCCTTCGCCGACGAGATGAAGAAGAACCCGCCCAAGAGCCTGTTCGAGGGTGCCGATCCGCAGCCCGGCGCCGCCGCCAATTAATCCTGTTCGTTTCAGCCCTGGAGAAAAAGATGTTGCAAGCCTACGTTGACCATGTCGCCGAGCGCGCCGCGCTCGGCATCCCGCCGCTTCCCCTGACGGCCAAGCAGACCTCCGAGATGATCGAGCTGCTCAAGACCGCGCAGCCCGGCGAGCAGGGCGACTTCCTGCTGAACCTGCTCGCCCACCGCGTGCCCGCAGGCGTGGACGACGCGGCCAAGGTCAAGGCCAGCTACCTGGCGGCCGTGGCCCACGGCACGCAGGTCACGCCGCTGCTCTCCCGCGCCCGCGCCACCGAGCTGCTGGGCACCATGCTGGGCGGCTACAACATCGGGCCGATGATCGACCTGCTCAAGGACGAGGAGGTCGGCACCGTCGCCGCCGAAGGGCTGAAGAAGACGCTGCTGATGTTCGACCAGTTCCACGACGTCAAGGAACTGGCCGACGGCGGCAACGCCAACGCCATCGCGGTGATGCAGAGCTGGGCCGACGCGGAGTGGTTCACTGGCCGCCCCGAAGTGCCCGAGAGCATCACCTTCACCGTCTTCAAGGTGCCCGGTGAGACCAACACCGACGACCTCTCGCCCGCGCCCGACGCCACCACGCGCCCGGACATCCCGATGCACGCGCTGGCCATGCTGAAGAACAAGCGCGACGGCGCGGCCTTCACGCCCGAGGAGGACGGCAAGCGCGGTCCGATCAAGTTCATCCAGGACCTCGTCGCGCGCGGCCTGCCCGTGGCCTACGTCGGCGACGTGGTCGGCACCGGCTCCAGCCGCAAGTCGGCCACCAACTCGGTGTTGTGGTTCACCGGCGAGGACATCCCCTTCATCCCGAACAAGAAGTTCGGCGGCATCTGCCTGGGCGCCAAGATCGCGCCGATCTTCTACAACACCATGGAAGACGCCGGCTCGCTGCCCATCGAGCTGGACGTGAGCCAGATGGAGATGGGCGACACCATCGAGCTGCGTCCCTACGAGGGCAAGGCCCTGAAGGACGGCCAGGTCATCGCCGAGTTCAAGGTCAAGAGCGAGGTGCTGTTCGACGAGGTGCGCGCCGGCGGCCGCATCCCGCTGATCGTCGGCCGCGGCCTGACGACCAAGGCGCGCGAGGCGCTGGGCCTGCCGGCCTCCACGCTGTTCCGCCTGCCCCAGGCGCCGGTGGACAGCGGCAAGGGCTTCTCGCTGGCGCAGAAGATGGTCGGCCGCGCCTGCGGCCTGCCCGAAGGCCAGGGCGTGCGCCCCGGCACGTACTGCGAACCGAAGATGACCTCGGTCGGCTCGCAGGACACCACCGGCCCGATGACCCGCGATGAGCTCAAGGACCTGGCCTGCCTGGGCTTCTCGGCCGACCTCGTCATGCAGTCGTTCTGCCACACGGCGGCCTACCCGAAGAAGGTCGACGTGAAGATGCACCACGAGCTGCCGGACTTCATCAGCACGCGCGGCGGCGTCTCGCTGCGCCCGGGCGACGGCGTGATCCACAGCTGGCTCAACCGCCTGCTCACGCCCGACACCGTCGGCACCGGCGGCGACAGCCACACGCGCTTCCCGATCGGCATCAGCTTCCCGGCGGGCTCCGGCCTGGTCGCCTTCGCGGCGGCCACCGGCGTGATGCCGCTGGACATGCCCGAATCGGTGCTGGTGCGCTTCAAGGGCACGATGCAGCCGGGCGTGACGCTGCGCGACCTGGTCAACGCCATCCCGCTCTACGCCATCAAGTCGGGCCTGCTGACGGTTGCCAAGCAGGGCAAGAAGAACATCTTTTCGGGCCGCATCCTGGAGATCGAGGGCTTGCCGGACCTGAAGGTCGAACAGGCCTTCGAGCTGAGCGACGCCTCGGCCGAGCGCTCGGCCGCCGGCTGCACGGTGCACCTGAACAAGGCGCCGATCATGGAGTACATCAACAGCAACATCACCCTGATGCGCTGGATGATCGCCGAGGGCTACGCCGACGCCCGCACGCTGGGTCGTCGCATCGCCGCCCAGGAAGCCTGGCTCAAGGACCCGCAGCTGCTCAAGGGCGACGACGACGCCGAGTACGCGGCCGTCATCGAGATCGACCTGGCCGACATCCACGAACCCATCGTAGCCTGCCCGAACGACCCGGACGACGTGAAGACGCTGTCGGACGTCGCCGGCGCGACCATCGACGAGGTGTTCATCGGCTCGTGCATGACCAACATCGGCCACTTCCGCGCGGCCTCCAAGCTGCTCGAAGGCAAGCGCGACATCCCGGTCAAGCTGTGGATCGCGCCGCCGACCAAGATGGACGCGCAGCAGCTGACCGAGGAAGGCCACTACGGCGTCTTCGGCAACGCCGGCGCGCGCACCGAGATGCCCGGCTGCTCGCTGTGCATGGGCAACCAGGCGCAGGTGCGCGAGGGCGCGACCGTGATGTCGACCTCGACCCGCAACTTCCCCAACCGCCTGGGCAAGAACACCTTCGTCTACCTCGGCAGCGCCGAGCTCGCCGCGATCTGCTCGCGCCTGGGCCGCATCCCGACGAAGGCGGAGTACATGGAGAGCGTCGGCGTGCTGGACGCCTCCAGCGCGCAGATCTACCAGTACCTCAACTTCGACAAGATCGAGGACTACCAGACGGCGGCCGACAACGTCGCCGCCTGACGCTCGGATTGATCTTGGGAGCGCCTGCCGCGCTTCTTCGATGAAAGGCCCACTTCGGTGGGCCTTTTTTCCGTATGGTTCCGTCCGGAACGCTGCGGTCCTACTCCATCACCCGCTGCACCGCCACCGTCACGGCCGTGGCCGCCAGTCCGGCGGCGATGACGGCCAGGAGCGTGTCGCCGAAGCCGCCGCGCGCGCGGGCATCGGCGCGCGCGCTGGTGGTCACGCGCGGCGCGGCGCTCCAGGCGATGCGCGCGCCGCTGGCCTGGAGCGCTTCGACCAGCGCCACGTCCTCGCTGCAGGCCAGCGGCTGGAAGCCCCCGACGCGTTCATAGGCCGCGGCCGAGACGCCGAGATTGGCGCCGTGGATGTGCCGGTGGCCGTCGACGTCGTGGTAGGTGATGGCGAAATGGTCGCGGATGAAGCCGGCCTGCGGGCCGTGCGCGCTCCAGTCGTCCACGCCGATGGAGCCGCAGACGACGTCGGCGTCGAGTTCGAGCTGGCGCACCAGCCAGTCGGGCGAGACCCGCGTGTCGGCGTCGGTGAAGGCCAGCCAGCGCGCGCCGCGCGCCAGCAACGCCGAGGCGCCCGCCGCGCGGGCCCGGCCGACGTTGCGCACCTCCAGGGCCAGCGCCTCGACGCCGCATGCCCGGACGATGTCGGCCGTGGCGTCGCGGCAGCTGTCGAGCACCACCAGCAGTTCCACCGCCTCGCCCGCGAGGCCGGGATGGCGCGCGGCCAGCGCCAGGGCGGCGAGGGTGTCGCCGATGTGCTCCGCCTCGTCGTGGGCGGGCACGACCACGCCGATCACCGGATGCCCTCCCGCTGCGCGACCGAGCGCGCGTCGCGACACCAGACGTCGAGCACGAAATCGTCCTCGACGTGATGCACGGTGCGTGGCAGGCCGAGGTCGGCCAGCGCGGCATGGACGGCGTCGGTGGACAGCGCCCGGGCGTCGAAATCGGGCCGCCAGTCGCAGGCGACCAGCACGCCGTCGTCGGCCAGGGCCGAGCGGCAGCGGTCGGCCAGCGCGCGCATCGCATCGGCATCGAGGAAGTAACCCATCTCGCTGACGACGACGAGGTCGAAGGTGCCCGCCGGCCAGTCGCCCGGCAGCACGTGGGAGGCGATGCGCACGTTGGGCAGCGTCGCCGTGCGCGCGCGGGCCGAGGCCAGCGCGCGCGGGCTGAAGTCGCTGGCGAGCAGGTCGTCGCAGCGTGCGGCGAGTTCGGCCGTCAGTTCGCCGGCGCCGCAGCCGGGCTCGTAGGCGCGGGCGTAGCGCGGATGGGGCAGGGCGGCCAGCAGGACCGCGCGCTTGCGGGCCTCGTACCAGCGCGTGCGCAGGCCGTAGGGGTCGGCGCTGTCGCCGTACATGCGCTCGAAGTAGGGCAGGCGGCCGGTCGCATCGGTCGTGGGCGCGGGACCGGCTGCGTCGCCGTCCACGGCCGTCGACGGCGCATCGGTCGCGCTCACGTGAACACCACCTCGAACGGCCGCCGGGCGCGTTCGACCGTCGTCGATCGCAGGATCGGCCCGGCGCCGGTCGATTCGTCCGGCAACAGCTGGCTGCGGAAGGCGTCGACCGCCTCGGCCTTGCGATGCGCCGTGTCGGCGTCGAGCGCCACGCGGCGCGCGCGCGACCAGGGCAGCCGTGCATCGCCCGCCACGGCCCAGTGCCACGCCCACACCGGCACTTCGACCAGCGTCACGCCCATGCAGGCGGCCACGGCGGCGCAGGCCTGTCCGGTGGCTTCGTGATCGGGATGGCCGTCGAAGCGCCACGTGGTGAAGACGACGTCGCCGGGACGCAGCAGGGCGGCGACGCGCTCGGCCAGCGCACCGCGCGAGCGCATCAGGCCACCGTCGGGCAGGCCCAGGCGGCGCACCTCGCACGACGCCAGGTCGAGCCGTCGCAGCGCTTCGGCAGTCTCCAGCGGACGCTCGCGCGCCAGCCGCTCGGGCGGCCACAGGGGCGAGCCGTCGTGGCTGCCGGTGCCGTCGGTCGCGGCCACGACCAGGAGCTCGCGGCCCAGTCGATGGAGACGTGCGAACAGCCCGCCAACCGAGAGCACCTCGTCGTCCGGATGCGGTGCGACCACGACCGCGCGGCAGCCGGGCGGCACCAGGGTCTCGGGCGCGGCCTCGGGCAGCCGCCGGCGGTCCAGCCAGCGCAGCCAGTCGGCCTCGGACGTGCCGGCGCCCTCGATGGCGCGATCGCCGGCGGGGCCCGCCGTCGCGGGGGCGGGCGAAGGCGAAGGGGCGGCGACGGCGGACGGACTCACAGTTTCCACGGGGATTCCTCTTCGGGGAGCAGGCCCGTGCCCAGCGACGCGAGATCGCGCTCGGCATGGCTCTGGCGCAGGAAGACCGGCAGGTCGGCCATGGCGCGTGCGAAGCGTGCGTCGCGGCACAGGGGGCCGGCGCCCAGGGCACGGCCCGCATGGTCGAGCACCCGCGTGGCCGCGTGTTCGACGGCCAGCCGCGCGCGCGCGGCCACGCGCTGGGCATCGGCGCGCGGATGGGCGTCGATCCAGGCGGCCGCCTCGCGCAGCACCGCCGCCGCGCCGGCCAGCGCAACGTCGATCGCGCCCAGGTGCGCCAGGCGGTGGGCGTCGGGCTTCGGACCGAGCCGGCGGCGCGTCATCTCGGCGATGCCCTGGGCGCCGCCGTACCAGCAGGCGGCGATGCCCGCGCCACCCTGCCAGAAGCCGGGTCGCGCCACGTAGTCGCCGGGCTGGCCGACCGGCGTCGCCGCGGCGTCGTCGAAACGCACGTCGACGCTGCCCGTGCCCGCCATGCCCACGGCGTGCCAGCCGGTGTCGGTGACCGTCACGCCCGGCTGATCCAGTGCCACGGCCGCCAGGCAGGGCTCGCCCCGGGCGTTCCAGCAGCTGATCACGGCATGGGTCGAGCTCGCCGCGCCCGAGCACCAGGATTTGGTGCCGTGGAGGCGCGCGTCGGAGCCGTTCGCCGATTCGCGCAGTTCGACCCGCGCGTCGGGCGGCTCCGCGCACCACGTGCCCCAGCGGCTCGCCGGCGGCGGGGCGGGACCGCCGAGTTCGGCCAGGATGGCCAGGGCGTCGGTGTGGCCCTCGAACAGCTTGATGAGCGTCAGGTCGCGAGTGGCCACGGCCGTCAAGGCTTGCCATCGCGCCAGGGTGCGACCGTCGCCGGGCAGAGGCAAGTCATCGGCACCCGCTTCGATCAGGTGAGCTAGCGACGGCGGCTGTGAAGCGCCGTCGAGCAGTGCGGCCAGCCGGTCGAAGCCGCCGGCGCCCGGAGAGGACATCAGGGTCGGACTCAGGCCGATGTCAGAGATCGACCTTCTTGTGCTCGCCGAGGTTCTTGGGCACGTCGCCGGTGAGGGCGGCCTTGGCCATCTTCAGCAGCTGCACCATCTTGCTGTCGTCGACGTCCCAGTACTCGGCTTCCTCGATGTGCACGGCCAGCAGGCCGGTGTTCGGATCGGTGGGGCCGTTGGGGAACCAGGCCTTGGCCATCGGGTTGAACAGTTCCTCCTTCTTCGCCAGATCGTCGAGCATGGAGGCGCGGCCGGCCACGGAGACGTAGCTATCGCTGCCGGTGTTGGCATAGGCCACGTTGACGATGCCGTCCTCGGCCACGTGGCGGGCGATGTCGCCGTCGGCGGGCACGAAGAAGTAGAGCGTGGCGTGCTCGTCGACCGACTTGTTCTGCGTCGTCAGCGGGTGGCTGTGCAGCAGGCCGTCGTGATGGCGGTGGGTCAGCATGCCGAAGCGCGTGTCCTTGATCAGCTCCCAGAGCTTCTGATGGGTGTGGGTGTCGGCCATGTGGAATTCCCGTTCTTTGGTTGATGGATGTACCCATTCACACTACGGGCGAGCGTCACCCCATGCCGGCCTTCCTGCGGCTGATGATCGTGTCGTCCTGCACCGACGAAAACGCGACCGGCTCGGGGTATGCCCTGACGCCGACGGCCGTTCCGGCCCCGTTCGGGCTCCGAGGCGATGTCGTCCTACGCGTGCTGGCAGTGTCCCCAAGGGTGCCGGTTTCACGCACGACTGCTAAGGTTTCCAGGTTTTCCCACGCTTTCCGTCATTCCACAGGAGTCCCCATGGCCACCACCCCCGCGCACGCCTTCGCGTCCACGCTCAAGACGTTCCGCACGCCGTCGGGGCGTTCCGGCAAGTACTGGTCGCTCAAGGAACTGGCCAAACAGTACCCGAGCGTGTCGCGCCTGCCGGTGTCGATCCGCATCGTGCTGGAGTCGGTGCTGCGCAACTGCGACGGCCAGAAGGTCGGCGAGGACAACGTGAAGCAGCTGGCGCACTGGCTGCCCAACGCCGAGCGCACCGACGAGATCCCGTTCGTCGTCGCCCGCGTGGTGCTGCAGGACTTCACCGGCGTGCCGCTGCTGGCCGACCTGGCCGCGATGCGCAGCGTGGCCGCGCGGCTGGGCAAGTCGCCCAAGGCCATCGAGCCGCTGGTGCCGGTCGACCTGGTGGTCGACCACTCGGTGATGGTCGACTACTACGGCACGCCGCAAGCGCTCGACCTCAACATGAAGCTGGAATTCCAGCGCAACCACGAGCGCTACCAGTTCATGAAGTGGGGCATGCAGGCCTTCGACACCTTCGGCGTCGTGCCCCCGGGCTTCGGCATCGTCCACCAGGTGAACCTGGAATACCTCGCGCGCGGCGTCTACAAGCGCGCCGACGACACGGCCGAAGTGCCGGTCTACTACCCCGATTCGCTGGTGGGCACCGACAGCCACACCACCATGATCAACGGCGTCGGCGTGGTCGGCTGGGGCGTGGGCGGCATCGAGGCCGAGGCGGCCATGCTCGGCCAGCCGGTCTACATGCTGACGCCCGACGTGGTCGGCTTCGAGCTTACCGGCAAGCTGCGCGAGGGCGTCACGGCCACCGACCTGGTCCTCTACGTCACGGCCATCCTGCGCGGCGAGAAGGTGGTGGGCAAGTTCGTCGAGTTCTTCGGCCCCGGCGCCGCCTCCATCGCCGTGCCCGACCGCGCCACCATCGGCAACATGGCGCCCGAGTACGGCGCGACGATGGGCTTCTTCCCGGTCGACGAGATGACGGTGGCCTACTTCAAGGGCACCGGCCGCACCGACGAGGAGATCGAGCGCTTCGAGGCCTACTACAAGGCGCAGGGCCTGTTCGGCATGCCGGCGCCGGGCGACATCGACTACACCAAGATCGTCAAGCTCGACCTGGGCACCGTCACGCCGAGCCTGGCCGGGCCGAAGCGTCCCCAGGACCGCATCGACCTCGGCCACCTGTCGACCAAGTTCTCCGAGCTCTACAGCAAGCCCAACAACGCCAACGGCTTCAACCAGCCGGCCGAGAAGCTCAAGAGCCGCTTTCCGCTCCCGGTCGCGGCGGCACCCGGCGGCGCGGCCGACAACGCCGAGGCACCGCCCACGGCGCCCGGCGAGGCCCGGCAGGTGGTCGAGATGGTCGCCAACCGGCCGACCCGCGAGGCGGCCGACACCAGCGCCTCGGCGGCGGCGTCGACCGTGCCCGCGACCCCGGGCGCCGGGGTCACCATCGGCAACGGCGACGTGCTCATCGCCGCCATCACCTCCTGCACCAACACCTCCAACCCGAGCGTGATGCTCGGCGCCGGCCTGCTGGCGAAGAAGGCGGTGGAGGCGGGGCTCACGGTCAAGCCGCACGTCAAGACCTCGCTGGCGCCGGGCTCGCGCATCGTCACCGAGTACCTGGAGAAGGCCGGCCTGCTGCCCTACCTGGAGAAGCTGGGCTTCTACCTGGCCGGCTACGGCTGCACCACCTGCATCGGCAACGCGGGCGACCTGACGCCGGAGATCAACGAGGTCATCACGAAGAACGACCTGGTCGCGGCGGCCGTGCTGTCGGGCAACCGCAACTTCGAGGCCCGCATCCACCCGAACCTGAAGGCCAACTTCCTGGCCTCGCCGCCGCTGGTGGTGGCCTTCGCCATCGCCGGCAACGTGATGGTCGATCTCATGACCCAGCCGGTGGGCCAGGGCACGGGCGGCAAGGACGTCTACCTCGGCGACATCTGGCCGACCACGCAGGAGATCGACGAGAACCTGCGCTACGCCATGAACGCCAAGGCCTTCCGCGCCAACTACGACAAGGTCCGGACCGACCCGGGCGAGTTCTGGACCAGCATCCAGGGCACGACCGGCGAGGTGTACGACTGGCCGACCTCCACCTACATCGCCGAGCCGCCGTTCTTCGAGGGCTTCGAGATGACGCCGCAGGCGGGCGCGGCGCCCGGCTTCCTGGGCGCGCGGATCATGGCGCTGTTCGGGGACTCGATCACCACCGACCACATCTCGCCGGCCGGCGCCATCAAGGAGAGCTCGCCCGCCGGCCTGTGGCTCAAGGATCACGGCGTCGCCAAGACCGACTTCAACAGCTACGGCTCGCGCCGGGGCAACCACGAGATCATGATGCGCGGCACCTTCGCCAACGTGCGCATCAAGAACCTCATGCTGCCGCCGGACGACAAGGGCACGCAGGAGGAGGGCGGCTTCACGCTGTTCCAGCCCGGCAACGAGAAGATGGCGATCTACGACGCCGCCATGACCTACATCGACCAGGGCGTGCCCACGGTGGTCTTCGGCGGCGAGGAGTACGGCACCGGCTCGTCGCGCGACTGGGCCGCCAAGGGCACGCAGCTGCTGGGCATCAAGGCCGTCGTGGCGCGCAGCTTCGAGCGCATCCACCGCGCCAACCTGGTCGGCATGGGCGTGCTGCCGCTGCAGTTCCGCGGCGCCGACTCCTGGCAGAGCCTGGGGCTGACCGGCGACGAGCGCATCGACGTCGTCATCGGCGGCGAGCTCAGGCCGCAGATGGACGTGAAGCTCGTGGTGCACCGTCCCGACGGCAGCCAGCAGGAGGTCACCGTGCGCCTGCGCATCGACACGCCCATCGAGGTCGACTACTACCTCCACGGCGGCATCCTGCCGTTCGTGCTGCGGCAGCTGCTGGAGGACTGAGCCGGTCGCCGGGAGGGGAAAAGCGGGCGGTCCGGCCCGGATCGAGTTGAGAATGGTTAGCATCTGGGTTTTGATCTCGCGTCGTCCGCCTTCGCGGACCGTGTCCCGCCCGTGCTCCATACCGACTCCGACGCAGCGTCGCTGCAGGCCGCCGTGCAGCGGCTCGACCAATTCCCGTCCCATCAGTGGGCGACCGTCGTCGACCTGCGCCGCCCCGGCGCGGCCGACGCCGCCGAGGACCGCGACCTCGTCCTGCGGCTGACCGAGATCGGCTTCGTCCCCGGCGAAGCGGTGCGCATCGTCGCCAGCGGCCTGCCGGGGCGCGAGCCGCTGGCCGTGCGCCTGGGCCACACCACCTTCGCGCTGCGGCGTCACGAGGCGTCCTTCATCCACGTCACGGCGGGAGCGGCCCATCATGGTTGAAGCCACGCTCGTTTTCCAGCCGGGCGCGGCACGGTCCGGATCGGCCGCCGCGCCGCCGGAGCGCATCGCCTTGCTGGGCAACCCCAACTGCGGCAAGACCGCCCTGTTCAACCTGCTGACCGGCAGCCGCCAGAAGGTCGCCAACTACGCCGGCGTGACCGTCGAGCGCAAGGAGGGCGTGCTGCAGACCACCGGCGGGCGCCGCGTCTTCGTGCTCGACCTGCCGGGGGCCTACAGCCTGAACGCGTTGTCGGCCGACGAGGCGGTCACACGCGACATCGTCACCGGCCGCAGCAAGGAGGCGCTGCCCGACCTGATCGTCTGCGTCACCGACGCCACCAACCTGCGCCTGAACCTGCGCCTGGTGCTGGAGGCCCGGCAGCTCGGCCTGCCGATGGTGGTGGTGCTCAACATGACCGACATGGCCCGCAGGCAGGGCATCGCCGTCGACACGGCGGTACTTTCGCGCGAGCTGGGCCTGCCGGTGATCGAGACCGTGGGTGTGCACGCCGGCGGCGCCGACGGGCTGCTGGCCGCGCTCGACGCGCCGGTTGCCGCCGCAGCGCCGGTGCCGTGGGTCGCGCCGCAGCTCGACGACGTGCTCGCCACGCAGCGCGAGGTGCGCCGCATCCTGGGCTTGGCCGTGACCGAGCCGGTCGGCAGCCTGGCCACGAGCGACCGCATCGACCGCGTGGTGCTGCATCCGCTGTGGGGCATGGTGGTGCTGGCCGTCACGCTGTTCCTGATGTTCCAGGCCGTCTTCAGCTGGGCCAACGTGCCGATGGACCTGATCAAGGGCGCCACCGAGGCGCTCGGCGAACTCGTCGGCCGGCTGCTGCCCGAAGGCCTGCTGCAGAGCCTGCTGGTCGACGGCGTGGTGGCGGGGCTGGGCGGGGTGATCGTCTTCCTGCCCCAGATCCTGATCCTGTTTCTGTTCATCCTGGCGCTGGAGGATTCGGGCTACCTGCCGCGCGCGGCCTTCCTGCTCGACCGCGTGATGGGCACGGTCGGGCTGTCGGGGCGCTCGTTCATCCCGCTGCTGTCGAGCTTCGCCTGCGCGATTCCCGGCGTGATGGCCACGCGCACCATCAGCAACTGGCGCGACCGCCTGACGACCATCATGATCGCGCCGCTGATGACGTGCTCGGCGCGGCTGCCGGTCTACGCGCTGCTGATCGCCGCCTTCATCCCCGAACGCACGGTCGGCGGCGTCTTCAACCTGCAGGGGATCGTGCTGTTTGGGCTCTACGTCTTCGGCATCGTCTCGGCGATGGCCGTGGCCTGGGTCATGAAGCGCTTCCGCCAGGCGAGCGATGGCACCGTGCACTCGCCGCTGCTGATGGAGCTGCCGGCCTACCGCTGGCCGAACCTGCGCAATCTGGCGCTCGGCCTGCACGAGCGCGCCTGGATCTTCCTGCAGCGCGTGGGCACGATCATCCTGACGATGACCATCCTGCTGTGGTTCCTCTCCACCTTCCCGTCGCCGCCCGAGGGCGCGACCGGTCCGGCGATCCAGTACAGCGCGGCCGGCGTGCTCGGCGGCTGGCTCGAACGCCTCTTCGCGCCCATCGGCTTCAACTGGCAGATCTCGATCGCGCTGGTGCCGGGCATGGCCGCGCGCGAGGTGGCGGTGGGCGCGCTGGGCACGGTGTACGCGCTGTCGGCGACCGGCGAGGGCGTCGCCACGGCGCTGGAGCCGCTGATCGCGGGCAGCTGGTCGCTGGCGACGGCGCTGTCGCTGCTGGTGTGGTTCGTCTTCGCGCCGCAGTGCCTGTCGACCCTGGCGGCGGTGCGGCGCGAGACCAACTCCTGGCGCTACGTCTGGATCATGGCCGGCTACCTCTTCGGGCTCGCCTACCTGGCGTGCTTCGTCACCTACCGCATCGCGCTGGCCCTGGGCTGGGGCTGACGCGACCCACCCCATCGGAGGCTCCCGTGACCCAGCAGATCATCGTCGGACTCATCGTCGCCTGCGCCGCGCTCTACGCCGTCTGGCGCTGGATGCCGGCGACCTGGCGGCGCGCGGCGGCGGGCCGGGTGGCGGCCGGATCGCGGCGCGCCGGTCTTGTCGACGCCGAGCGCGCCCAGGCGCTGGCCGCCTCGCTCGCCAAGACCTCCGGCTGCGGCGCGTGCGACAGCTGCGGCGGCTGCGGGACCGGGGCCAGGCAGGGTACAGCTGCCGCCGACGGCGCGGCCGGGGGTGCCGGTGCGGTCCGCGCGACGGGGGCGGCGAACGCTGCGTCGTCGGCCCGCGCGGACGTCCGTCCGGCCCACGCCGGACGCTGACTCCGGTCGTGACGCCGCGCATCCTCGTCGCCGGTGGCGGCATCGGCGGGCTGGCCTGCGCGCTGGCGCTCGCGCGCGGCGCGACCGGCGCGGCGGCCGATCGCGGCCCGGAGGCCGTGCCCCGCCCGATCCACGCACCGCGCCCCCGCGTCGACCTGCTGGAACAGGCCGACGCCTTCGGCGAGGTCGGTGCCGGCCTGCAGCTCGGACCCAACGCCACGCGGCGGCTGCACGCGCTCGGGCTGAAGGAGGCACTGGCCGGCATCGCGGCGGTGCCGGAGGCGCTCGTGGTGCGCGGCACCGGCGGCGACGGCGTCGTCGCGCGGCTGCCGCTGGGCGAATCGATGCATCGGCGCTACGGCGCGCCGTACTGCTGCGTCCACCGCGCCGACCTGCACGCGCTGCTGCTCGACGCCGTGCGCGGGAGCGACGGCGCCACGCTCCACCTGGGCGCGCGCATCGAGCGGATCGAGACCCGCGGCGAGTCGGTCCATGTCGCCAGCGCCGACGGTCGCGGCTGGTCGGGCGACGCCCTGATCGGCGCCGACGGTCTCTGGAGCGCCGTGCGATCCCATGTGACCGGCCCGGCCGATCCGGCCCCGCGCGTCACCGGCCACACGGCCTGGCGCGCGCTGGTGCCGCAGGCCGCGCTGCCGGCCGCGCTGCGCGGGGACGACGTGCGCGTCTGGCTGGGCGCGCGCCTGCACGCGGTGGCGTACCCGGTGCGCGGCGGCGCGGCGCTCAACGTCGTCGTGCTGGCCGAATCGGCCCCGGCCGGCGATGCGCGCGACTGGGACCAGGCCACCGGCCTCGACGCCCTGCAGCGGGCCACGGGACGCTGCGGTGGAATGCTGCAGGCGCTGATCGAGGCGATGCCCGGCTGGCGCGCCTGGACGCTGTGCGATCGCGCGCCGCTCGCCGGCCCGGCCGCGATGGCGCGCGGGCGCATCGCATTGGCCGGCGATGCCGCGCATCCGATGCTGCCGTACATGGCGCAGGGCGCGGGCATGGCGATCGAGGACGCGGTGGCGCTGGCCGGTGCGTTGGGAGCAGGGGGCGGCACCACCGCCGCCGACGTGCCTGCCGCGCTGTCGCGCTACGCCGCCGCGCGCTGGCAACGCAACGCCCGGGTGCAGGCGCGGGCCCGGCGCAACGGCGTGGTCTTCCACCTCGCCGGCCCGGCCCGGCTGGCACGCGACGCCGGTCTGCGCGCCCTGGGGCCTAGGCTGCTCGACGTGCCCTGGCTCTACGCCGGCTGAGCCGGCCGGCCGGACACGGTCCGTGCGACCCCGGGCCGATCAGAGGTCGGTGCGCAGCGCCCACAGTTCGGGGAACAGCACCACGTCGAGCATCTTGCGCAGGTAGCTCACGCCGCCCGTGCCGCCGGTGCCGCGCTTGAAGCCGATCACGCGCTCGACCGTCGTCACGTGGCGGAAGCGCCAGAGCCGGAAGGCGTCCTCGATGTCGATCAGCTTCTCGCCGAGCTGGTAGAGGTCCCAGTGCGCCCGCGGATCGCGGTAGACGGCGAGCCAGGCGGCGCGCACGGCCTCGTCGGGCTCGCAGGGCCGGGTCCAGTCGCGCGCCAGGCGCTCGGCGGGAACGGCCAGGCCGTGGCGGGCCAGCAGGCGCAGGGCCTCGTCGTAGAGCGAGGGCGCGCGCCAGGCGGCCTCAACCTGGGCCAGCAGGTCCGGCCGGTGCGCGTGGGGCTGCAGCATGGCGGCGTTCTTGTGGCCGAGCATGAACTCGATGCGGCGGTACTGCGCGCTCTGGAAGCCGCTGGAATTGGCGAGCCAGGGCCGCATGGCGCTGTACTCGGGCGGCGTCATGGTCGCCAGCACGCTCCAGGCGCCGACGAGTTGCTCCATGATCCGGCTCACGCGCGCCAGCATCTTGAAGGCGTCGGGCAGCCGGTCGGCGGCGACGCCGTCGATGGCCGCCGTCAGCTCGTGCAGCATCAGCTTCATCCACAACTCGCTGGTCTGGTGCTGGACGATGAAGAGCATCTCGTCGTGCGCCGGCGAGCGCGGATGCTGGGCCGCGAGCAGTTCGTCGAGGTGCAGGTAGTCGCCGTAGCTCATGGCGGCGCTGAAGTCGAGCCGCGCGCCCTCGTCGCGCACGATGCGCTCGGCGACGGGTGCCTGCGTGGCGGTGCCGGACGGCCCGGGCGTCGATCCCGGACCGTGGCCGTGGAGGGCGGGCGCAGCGGCGGCGGCGGCAGTCGCGGCAGGCCAGGCCGGCGGATCGGGCCGGACGGATGGGGTGTCGGCCGCCATCAGGTCACTGCCTGCTTCCGGTTGAACTCCGGGCGCTGCCATTCGCGCGCCGCCAGCACCCGCGTCAGGTGGTCGACGGCCCGCCAGACGTCCTTGAAGCCGAGGTAGAGCGGCGTGAAGCCGAAGCGCAGGATGTCACGCGAGCGCGCGTCGCCGGCGCGGAAGTCGCCGACGACGCCGCGCGCGATGAGCGCTTGGACGATCGCGTGCGCGCTCGGCGCCGGGCCGTCGTGGTCGGCCGACGCCGCGTCGGTGCCTGCCAGCGTCAGGCTGACCTGCGAGCCGCGCCGCGCGTGCGCGCGGGGCGTGGCGATGTCGAAGCGGCCAGGGCAACGGGCCTCGACCAGCGCGATGAACGCGTCGGTCAACGCCAGCGACTTGCGCCGCAGCGCGCCCATCGGCCCAGCGTCGCCGTCGAAGGGTGCGGCGGCCAGCACGGTGTCGAGTCCGCATTCGAGGCCGGCCAGCGCGACGATCGGCTGGGTACCGCACAGGTAGCGCGCGATGCCGGCGGCGGGCCGGTAGTCGGGCGTGAACGCGAACGGTGCCGCGTGGCCCCACCAGCCCGACAGGGGCTGCTCGAAACGTTCCGCGTGGCGCGCGTGCGCCCAGACGAAGGCCGGCGCGCCCGGCCCGCCGTTCAGGTACTTGTAGCCGCAGCCGACGGCGAAGTCGGCGCCGCAGTCGTCCAGCCGTACCGGCACGGCGCCGGCGCTGTGCGCCAGGTCCCAGACGGCCAGCGCACCGGCGGCGTGCGCGGCGGCGGTGACGGCACGCATGTCGTGCATCGCGCCGGTGCGGTAGTTGACGTGCGTGAGCATCAGCACGGCGACGTCGCCGGCGGCGAGGGCGGCGTCGAGTCCGTCCGCGTCGTCGAGCAGCGCCAGGGTGAAGCCGCGCTCGCGGCACAGCGACTGCGCGATGTAGAGGTCGGTCGGGAAGTTGCTGCGCTCGCTGAGCACCACGCGGCGCGACGCGTCGCGGTCGCCTTCGCCATCGCGCCGCAGCACCTGCGTCATCGCCGCGAACAGCACCTTGTAGAGGTTGACCGAGGTGCTGTCGGTGCACACCACGCTGCCGGGCGCGGCACCGACCAGCCGCGCCACCTTGTCGCCCAGGCGCTGCGGCAGGTCGAACCAGCTCGCCGTGTTCCAGGAGCGGATGAGCCCTTCGCCCCATTCCCGCGCCACGACCTCGGCGATGCGCGCCGGGGCGGCCTTCGGCAGGGCGCCGAGCGAGTTGCCGTCGAGGTAGATCACGCCCTCGGGCAGCGTGAAGAGATCGCGCAGGGGACGCAGCGGGTCCCGTGCGTCCAGGGCGCGGCAGTCGTCGAGGCTCGGGGCGGTGGCGGGGGAGCGGGGCGCCGTCGTCGACGACGACGGGGTGGCGGTCGGGGTGGAGGTCATGGCGGTCACGGGGTGGAAGGAGGCGCAGCGGTGCCGGCGGCGGGCGGGAGGTCGCGCAGCACCGCGCGCACGGGCGAGGCGTCGGCGGTCGTGAGCCTGAGCGGCAGGGCGATGAGTTCGTAGTCGCCCTCGGGCACGTCGTCGAGCACCAGGTTCTCCAGCACGCGCAGGCCCAGGCGGCGGATCGCCTGGTGGCTGTCGAGCGTCTTGCTGGTGGCCGGGTCGATGCTGGCGCTGTCGATGCCCACCAGGGTCACGCCGCGCGCGGCCAGCCGTTCGATGGCGTCGGGCGCGAAGGCGACGAGGTCCGGGTCCCAGCGGTCGACGACGGCCCGCGCGCGGGTGCGCACCAGCACGCGCGGCGGCAGGTCGTCCAGCGCGTGCGCGAGGTCCGCCCAGCCGATCAGCGGACCGCGATCGATGACGTGGACGACGCGGCAGCGACCCAGGAAAGGCGCGAGGTCGACCGCGCCGATCGCGGCGCCGTCGGGGTCGTAGTGCAGCGGCGCGTCGGCATGCGCGCCGACGTGCGGCGACAGCGTGATCTCGCCGACGTTGACCGGGCAGTCGGGTCCGATCCGCGCGGCCCAGCGCTGGCGGTAGGGCGTGTCGCCGGGAAAGACCGGCGCGCCCTCGTGGACGGGCGGGGAGATGTCCCGGATGCGGGGTGGGGAGGCAGGCATGGCGCGAAGTTAGCGCCGCGCGACGGGGCGTGGTGTCGGTTATTTCCAACGTCGCGGTAACACCCCGAGACCCGGATCGCCGGTTGCGGTGCGGGGCCGGCCGCTCAGGCCCGCAGCCGTCCCAGCAGCAGGAACTCCAGCAGCGCCTTCTGCACGTGCATGCGGTTCTCGGCCTCGTCCCACACGACCGACTGCGGGCCGTCGATGACGTCGGCGTCGACCTCCTCGCCGCGGTGCGCCGGCAGGCAGTGCATGAAGAGGGCATCGGGCTGGGCGACGCGCATCATCTCGGCGTCCACGCGCCAGTCGGCGAAGGCGGCGCGGCGGGCGTCGTTCTCGGCCTCGTAGCCCATGCTGGTCCAGACGTCGGTGGTCACCAGGTCGGCGCCGCGGCAGGCTTCCATCGGGTCGGTGAAGACCTTGTAGCTGTCCGACGAGCGCAGGCCCGCCACCGACTGGTCGACGCCGTAGCCGCTGGGCGTGCTCACATGCACCGTGAAGCCCAGGATCTCGCTGGCCTGCAGCCAGGTGTTGGCCATGTTGTTGCCGTCGCCGACCCAGGCCACCGTCTTGCCGCGGATGGAGCCGCGGTGCTCGATGTAGGTGAAGATGTCCGCCAGGATCTGGCAGGGATGGAACTCGTTGGTCAGGCCGTTGATGACCGGCACCCGCGAGTGCCTGGCGAACAGCTCGATCTTGTCCTGCCCGAAGGTGCGGATCATCACCGCGTCGACCATGCGGCTGATGACGCGGGCGCTGTCCTCGATCGGCTCGGAACGGCCCAGCTGGGTGTCCCCGGTGGTCAGGTGGACCACGCTGCCGCCGAGCTGGTACATGCCGGCCTCGAAGCTCACGCGGGTGCGCGTCGAGGCCTTCTCGAAGATCATGACCAGCGTGCGGTCGACCAGCGGCTGGTGCTTCTCGTAGGCCTTGAACTTGCGCTTGATGAGGGCGGCGCGTTCGAAGAGATAGGCGTAGTCGTCGGTCGTGAAATCCGAGAACTGCAGGTAGTGCCGGATCGCCGGTTGGCCGGTCATGGTCGTCGTCATGGGGTGGGTTCCGAGAGGAAGGTGTGGACCAGCGGCGCGAGGATCGCGACGATCTCGTCGGCCTCGGCGATGCTCAGGACGAGCGGCGGCACGAGGCGGATCACGTTGTCGGCCGTGACGCTCAGCAGCAGGCCGGCGTCGCAGGCGCGGTTGAGGATGACGCCGCAGGGGCGGTCGAGCTCGATGCCCAGCATCAGGCCGTGGCCGCGCACCTCGCGCACGCCGGACAGGTCCTCGAACTCGCGCTCCAGCGCCGCCTTGAGGTGCGCGCCGACGGCGGCCGCATGCTCGACCAGGCCGTCCTTCTCCATGATGCGGATGGTCTCGATGCCCGCGCGCATCGCCAGCGGATTGCCGCCGAAGGTCGTGCCGTGGTTGCCGGGGCCGAAGATGTTGGCCGCGCGCGGCCCGGCGACCACCGCGCCGATCGGCACGCCCGAGCCCAGGCCCTTGGCCAGCGGCATCACGTCGGGAAGGATGCCGGCCCACTGGTGGGCGAACCACTTGCCGGTGCGGCCCATGCCGCACTGCACCTCGTCGATCATCATGAGCCAGTCGCGCTCGTCGCACAGCGCGCGCACCTGCCGGAGGTATTCGACGCGCATCGGGTGGATGCCGCCTTCGCCCTGGATGGTCTCGAAGAACACCGCCACGACGTTGGAATTGCCTTCGGTGGCCCGCTTCAGGGCCTCGATGTCGTTGAGCGGCACGCGGATGAAGCCCTCGACCAGCGGACCGAAGCCCTTCTGCACCTTGGGATTGCCGGTGGCCGACAGCGTCGCGATCGAGCGGCCGTGGAAGGCGTGCTCGTAGACCACGATCTCCGGGCGCTCGATGCCCTTGTCGTGGCCGAACTTGCGCGCCAGCTTGAGCGCCGCCTCGTTGGCCTCCAGGCCGGTCGAGCAGAAGAAGGCGTTGGTCAGGCCCGACAGCTCGGTCAGCTTGGCCGCGAGCTGCTCCTGGCCGGGCACGTGGTAGTAGTTGGAGCTGTGGATGAGCTTGGCCACCTGGTCCTGCAGCGCGGGCACCAGTTCGGGGTGGTTGTGGCCGAGCGTGTTGACGGCGATGCCGCCGAGGCCGTCGAGGTAGGCACGGCCCTCGGTGTCCCACACGCGGCAGCCCTGGCCATGCGACAGCGCGATGGGCAGTCGGCCATAGGTGTTCATGACGTGGGGCGAGGTGGGGACGGCGGGGGCGCTCATACGGGGTACTCCGGGAAAGGGAAAGCGGATTCTAGGCGTGCAGTATTTCGTCTTTATTGAGGATTCCGCATCGCAGCAATGTCCGGGCCAGCCCTGTGCGATTGCATGCCGCGCGCCAGGGCGGCCGGATAGAATCCGTGGTGCGCTGCAGCACGCGCCCAGCCCCTTCAAACGATGATCTCCCCCAGCGCCAAAGAAGTCTTCATCCAGGGCATCACGAGCGACGGCCGAACCTTCCGCCCCAGCGACTGGGCCGAACGCCTCGCCGGCGTCATGAGTTCGTTCCGTCCCGGCGGCGCCACCCCCGGCAGCCACCTGAGCTATTCGCCGTGGTGCGTCCCCACCAACATCAACGGCGTCAAGTGCGTGGTCGTCCACGTCGACCTGCGCGAGTACAACGTGATGGCGTGGGACTTCGTCATGAACTTCGCGCGCGACAACGGCCTGCAGATCGCGGAAGCCTGCCTGGTGCCCGAAGAGAAGCCCTGACACGTCATCCCCTGACGGAACGCCATTCCGTCCACCCATGAAAAAACCGCCCGAAGGCGGTTTTCCATTTTTTTGCTTTGCTGCAGCGCACCCCGATCAAACGGCGGAGCGGTGGGATGCGCTGGGCATCGAACCGATCCGGGCTGGTTTCACCTGAGCGTCAGGCGGCGGCCTTCTCAGGGGCGAGTGCCAGGGCCTTGACCTTGGCGGACAGGCGGCTCTTGTCGCGAGCGGCCTTGTTCTTGTGGAAGATGCCCTTGTCAGCGACGGTGTCGACCACGGCCTGGGCCTTGGCGAACAGCTCGGCGGCCTTGGTCTTGTCGCCGGCCAGCACGGCCTTCTCGACGTTCTTCACCGCGGTGCGGTACTTGGAGCGCAGCGAGGTGTTCGCGGCGTTGAGCTTGGTGTCCTGACGGACGCGTTTGCGGCCCGACGCGAGGCGCGGGTTCTTCTTCTTGGGTTTAGCGGATGCCATTGAATGTGTGTCCTAATGTGTCTGGGGATGATGCGGCAAAGCCAAAAATTATACCTCGCCCCCAGGGCACCTACACTCGCGGCGCCGTGTCCCTATTCAAATCCGCTTCCACCGTCTCGCTGCTCACGCTGGCGTCCCGCATCGCCGGCCTGGCGCGCGATCTCCTGATGGCTTCCGTCTTCGGGGTCAGCGCGCTGACGGACGCCTTCAACGTCGCCTTCCGCATTCCGAACCTGTTCCGGCGCGTGCTGGGGGAGGGCGCCTTCAGCCAGGCCTTCGTGCCGGTGCTGGCGGCGACGCGCACCGAGCGCGGCGACGAGGGAGCACGCGCCCTGGTCGACCACGTCGCCACGCTGCTGACCTGGACGTTGGTGGTGCTGTGCATCGCCGGCATGGCGGGGGCGCCGCTGATGGTCTGGGCGATGGCCAGCGGTCTGGCGCAGACGGCGCAGGGCCACGACGCGGCGGTGTTCATGACGCGCTGGATGTTCTCCTACATCGGCTTCATGTCCCTGGTGGCGCTGGCCGGCGGAATCCTCAACACCTGGCGCCGGTTCGCGGTGCCGGCGGCCTCCCCGGTGCTGCTGAACCTGGCGCTGATCCTGTCGATCCTGATCGGCGCGCCGCTGTTCCGGCGCTGGGGCATCGAGCCGATCTACGCGCAGTGCGTGGGCGTGATGGTCGGCGGGGCGCTGCAGCTCGGCATCCAGCTGCCGGCCCTGCGCCGCATCGGCATGCTGCCCCGCGTGGGCACCCGCCTGCGCGACGTGCGCGCCGCCTGGGCCGACCCGACCACCCGCCGGATCCTGACGCTCATGCTGCCGGCGCTGGTCGGCGTGAGCGTGGCGCAGATCTCGCTGCTCATCAACACGCAGATCGCCTCGCACCTCGCGCCGGGCAGCGTCACCTGGGTGAGCTACGCCGACCGGCTGATGGAGTTCCCGACCGCCATGCTGGGCGTGGCGCTGGGCGTGGTGCTGATGCCGCAGCTCGCCTCCGCCCGCGCCGCCAAGGACGACGCGCGCTATTCCTCGCTGCTCGACTGGGGCCTGCGCCTGGTGGTGCTGATGTCGGTGCCGTGCGCGGTCGCGCTGCTGCTGTTCTCGCGGCCGCTGGTGGCGGTGCTGTTCCACAACGGCGCCTTCAGCGACGTGGACGTGCAGCGCACCACGGTCGCGCTGATGGGCTACGGCGCCGGCCTGGTCGGCATCGTCGCCATCAAGGTGCTGGCGCCGGGCTACTACGCGCGGCACGACATGCGTTCGCCGATGCGCATCGCCGTGTGCGTGCTGGTGCTCACGCAACTGCTCAACCTGGTGCTGGTGCCGGTGCTCCAGCACGCGGCGCTGACCTTGACCATCGCCCTGGGCGCCGTCGTCAACGCGGTGTGGCTGCTGATCGGCCTGGTGCGGCGCGGCAGCTACCGGCCCGAACCGGGCTGGGGCCGCTTCGTCGCCAAGGTGATCGTGGCCTCGGCCGTGCTGGGTCTGCTGCTGGCCTGGGGCGCGCAGCACTTCGACTGGGTCGGCCTGCGCGCGGTGCGCGTGCAGCGCATGGGGCTGCTGGCCCTGTTCGTCGTCGGCGCGGCGGCACTGTACTTCGCGGTGCTGGCGGCGCTGGGCGTGCGGCTGCGCAACTTCATCAAGCGCTGATCGAGCGTCGGGCCGCCGATGCGATGGCGGCCCCGGCGCCTTGACGCTCCCGGCCCGGTCCTCTACAAAGCTCTCATGAAGTTCAGTCTCGCGACACCGACCGCCCTCGAATATTTCGCCGCCCTGGTGCAGAGCGACGAGCATTTCCCGCTGCTCGAGGCCGCCACCAGCATCGCCCAGGACGAGTATCCCGAACTCGACGTCGCCCAGGTGCTCGGCGACGTCGACCAGCTCCTCGCCCGCCTGAAGCGCCGGCTGCCGGCCGACGCCGCGCCGCTCGCCCGGCTGCGCCTGCTCAACCAGTTCTTCTTCCACGACCTGAACTTCGGCGGCAACCTCAACGACTACTACGACCCCGACAACAGCTATCTCAACGCCGTGCTGCGCACGCGCCGCGGCATCCCGATCTCGCTGGCCGTGCTGTGGATGGAGCTGGCGCAGGGTCTGGGGCTGCAGGCGCGCGGCGTCGCGTTCCCGGGGCATTTCATGATCAAGGTGACCCTGCCCAAGGGCCAGGTGGTGATCGACCCCTTCACCGGCAAGTCGCTCTCGCGCGAGGAGCTGGTCGAGCGGCTTGAGCCTTACAAGCGCGGGGACGGCGTGGTCGGCGAGTTCGACGTGCCGCTCGGGCTCTACCTGCAGCCCGCCACGCCGCGCGAGATCATCCACCGCATGCTGCGCAACCTGAAGGAGGTGCACGCGGCGCAAGAGGACTGGCAACGCACGATCGCCGTGCAGGACCGCCTGATCGCGCTCACGCCCGACGCCTGGGGCGACTGGCGCGACCGTGGCCTGGCCCATGCGGCGCAGGGCCACACGGCGCAGGCCGTCAGCGACCTCGAGACCTACCTGCGCCATGCCGAGGACGCGCTGGACCTCGACGTCATCGCCGAGCGCGTCGCGGCCCTGCGCCGGGCGGCGAACTGATGGCCGCCGCGCCGGCACCCGTCGCATCGGACGCCGCCGAGCGGCTCGGCGACCGCCACCGCTTCCACGGCGTCCAGCCGGTGCTGCCGGTGGCCGACGCGGCCCGCGCGGCGCGCTACTTCTGCGAGGTGCTCGGCTTCGAGCTGGACTTCATCGCCGGCGAGCCGCCCAGCTACGCGCGCGTGAAGATCGGCGCCGACCGCCGCGGCCAGCCCGGCGAGGGCGACCCGGTCTACCTGCGGCTGTGGCAGTGCCGCCCCGGCGACGCGCGGCCCTGGCGCGGCGAGATCGTCATCCACGTCGGCCACGACCTCGACGGCCTGCACGCGGCCTACGTCCGGCGCGGCGTCGCGGTGATCGAGCCGCCGCAGTCCCACCCGTGGGGCCTGCGCGAGTTCGCCGTGCGCGAGCCCGACGGCCACGTGCTGCGTTTCTCGGGCTACCTGCCCCATCCCTGAAAGACCGGGTCGCCGGCACCGCCGGCGGTGGCATGCAACGTGCAGGCATGCCACCATGGCCGTTTCCACCATCGACATGCCGTCCCTCTCCACCTCCCTGCAGCTGCGCGAGCGCCTGCGCGGCATCCCCGCGGGCGGCCAGCCGCTGCGCGTGCTGCTCACGCTCGGCAGCCTGATGGCGATGTGCGTGCTCGGCCAGCGTTCGGAGGCGGTGATCCCGCTGTTCCTGGGCGCCATCGCCAGCGCCCTGTCGGAGACCGACGACAGCTGGCGCAAGCGCATGCGGGCCCAGGTGCTCACGCTGGCGTGCTTCGCGGCGGCGGCGCTGGCGGTGCAGGGGCTGTTCGACCGGCCGATCCTCTTCATCGCCGGCCTGGCGCTCGCGGCCTTCTGCCTGACGATGCTCGGCGCGGTCGACGCGCGCTACCGCGCCATCGGCTACGCGACGCTGATCCTGGCGATCTACGCCACGCTCAACCTCGACCACGCCGCCCATGCCCCGTCCGCCGCCGGCGCGATCGCGCGGCGCGAGAGCCCCGTGCTGCTGCTGGCCGGCGCCGCCTGGTACGGCGTGTTCTCGGTCGGCTGGGCGGCGCTGTTCCCGGCCCAGCCGGTGCAGGCCCTGCTGGTGCGGCTCTACACCGTGCTGGGCGACTACGTGCGCTTCAAGGCCTCGCTCTTCGAGCCGCTGCGCGGCATCGACATCGAGCAGAAGCGCCTGTCGCTCGCGCAGCTCAACACCGACGTCGTCACCGAGCTCAACGCCGCCAAGGAGGGCATCTTCCGGCGCATCGGCAAGCGCGCGCCCACCGGGCGCATCTCGCGCTACCGCGGCCTCTACCTGATCGCGCAGGACGTGCACGAACGCGCCAGTTCCTCGCACGACGACTACAACGCGCTGGCCGACACCTTCTTCCACAGCGACCTGCTCTACCGCTGCCGGCGCGTGCTGGCGCTGCAGGGCGTCGAATGCCAGCGCCTGGCGGCGTCGATCGCGCGGCGCGAGCCCTTCGTCAAGGGCGACGTCACCGTGCAGGCGCTGGCCGACCTGCGCGGCGCCATCGAGCACGAACGCACACGCACCCGCGAGCCCAAGGCGCTGGCATTGCTGGCCTCGGTCGAGGCGCTGGCGCGCAACCTGGCCCAGCTCGACGGCCAGCTCGCCGGCGCCAGCCAGCCCTCGGCCCAGGCCGGACGCATCGACATGGGCCTGGCCGACGGCTCGCCGCACGGCTGGCGCGACATCCTCGAGCGCGTGCGGCGCCAGCTCACGCCGGGCTCGGCGCTGTTCCGCCACGCGCTGCGGCTGGCCGTGGCGCTGACCGCCGGCTATGTCGTGATGCGCGTGATCCATCCGGCCCAGGGCTACTGGATCCTGCTGACCACGCTGTTCGTCTGCCAGCAGACCTACGGCGGCACCATCGCGCGCATGGGCCAGCGCATCGCCGGCACGGTCCTGGGCGTCGTCGCCGGCTGGGCGCTGCTCGAACTCTTCCCGCAGCCGTGGCTGCAGTCGCTGCTGGCCGTGGCCGCTGGCGTGGTGTTCTTCGCTACCCGCGCGCAGCGCTACCTGCTGGCCACCGCCGCCATGACGCTGCTGGTGCTGATGTGCTTCAACCAGGTCGGCGACAGCGGCGTGCTGCTGGTGCCGCGGCTGGTCGACACCGCCATCGGCAGCGTCATCGCCGGCCTGGCGATGCTGCTGGTGCTGCCGCACTGGCAGGCGCGGCGCATCGACGCCCTCGCCGCCACGGCCCTGCGCGGCCAAGCGGGCTACCTGCGGCAGATCGCCCGCCAGTACCGCTCGGGCGCGCGCGACGACCTGGCCTACCGCGTGGCGCGGCGCGACGCCCACAACGCCGATGCGGCCCTGTCGAGCGCGGTCTCGGACATGTTCCGCGAGCCCGGCTTCGTGCGCCCGCGCGCCGGCGTGGCGTTGCGCTTCCTGATCCGCGCGCACACGCTGCTGAGCTACCTCTCGGCACTCGGCGCGCACCGGGCGGTGGTCGGCCCGGCCGGGTCGGCCGGTGTCCGGGCCCTGCTCGACGCGGCGGAGGGCGCGGCGGCGGCGCTCGACGCCCTGGCGGTCGTGCTGGTGGCACGGGGGACGTTCCACGAGCCGCGGCAGGTCGCTTCTGCCACCGCCACGGCCGTCCCCGGCGCTGCGGATGCCGCACCGGCGGCCACCGACCCGGACGCAGCCGGCATCGCCACCGCTGCGGCTTCCGCCATCCCCGATACCGACCCCGCCACGGTCGCCGCTCGGGCGGCGGAGACGATGCTCCGCGACGCCCTGGCGGCGTCGGTCGAGGCGGGCGACGAGCGCAACCCGGCGGCACGCCTGCTGCGCACCCAGCTCACGCTGGTGTGGCTGCAGATCGACGCGTTGCGCGCGCACGCCGACGAATGGCTGCAGCGCGGTGATGCCGCGCCGGACGGGTCGGCGAAGGACCCGAAGGATCGGCTTGCGGCCTGAGCCGGATGACGGGCGGGCCGATGCCGCTCGGACTCAGGACGTCGCCGCCCCCGGCGCGCCGCCGCCCACCATCCAGGGCGTGCCGAAGCGGTCCTTCAGCATGCCGAAGGCGCCGGCCCAGAAGGTCGGGGACATCGGCATCGTCACCGTGGCGCCTTCGGAGAGCGCCTCGAAGACGCGCTGCGCCCGCGCCGCGTCGGGATAGTTCAGCGACACCGCGAAGCCCGACATCGGCGGGCAGGGCTGCCCGCTCATGGTGTCCGACGCCATCAGCATGCCGCCGTCGAAGGCGACGTTGGCATGCATGACGCGGGTGGCGTCGCCCGGCGGCATGCCGGCCGAGGCGGGCACCTCGGCCTGGGTCATGAGTTCGAGCTTGCCGCCGAGGGCGCGGGCGTAGAAGCGCATGGCCTCGGCCGCGGTGCCGTCGAAGAACAGGTAGGCGCTGATGGGTGACATGGCGGACCCCTTGTGTCGAAATCGATCGGGACGATGCCGCCGCACATTAGCAAAGGCGCCTTCCGGTGTCGAGATTTCAGACCAGGCCCGCGGCCTGCAGCTCTTTCTTGAAGTACGCGTAGAACAGCGGCGCCGCCACCAGCCCCGCCGGCCCGAAGACCGCCTCGGCCATGAACATCACGGCCAGCAGTTCCCACACCGCCATCTGCGTGCGGCTGCCGACCACCTTGGCGTTGATGAAGTACTCGGCCTTGTGGATGAGCACCAGGAAACCCAGGCAGGCCAGCGCCGTCGCCGGCGACACCGACAGCCCGACCAGCGTGATCACCACGTTGCACAGCAGGTTGCCCACGATCGGCACCAGGCCGGCGACGAAGGTGAGCGTGATGAGGGCGGGGGTGTAGGGCAGTTCCTCGTCCCACAGCGGCAGCAGGAACAGCAGGAACACGGCCGTGAGGAAGGTGTTGAACGCCGCGATCCAGAACTGCGCCGCGACGATCTGGCCGAAGGCCTCGCCGAAGCGGGTGATGCGCCTGAACATCTGCAGCGCCAGTGGCCGGCGCACGGCCGGGCCGTGGGCCACGGCGGCCAGCGTGCCGACGATCAGGCCGACGTAGGCGAACAGCAGGCCGCCCAGCCAGGCGCGCCCGGCCATCGCCATGGCGCCGGCCTGCGCGCGCAGGTAGCCCGCGACGACGCGCTGGACCTCGGCGGCGCCCTCGGGCAGGTAGATCGCCATGTCGGGCGGCAGCTTCGAGCGCAGCTCGAGCACGGTGCGCGCGATGAAGTCGAGCAGTTCTCGGTACTGCTCGGTGGCGTTCAGGACGAACTCGCGGGCTTCCGCGTAGGCGAAGACCAGCAGCGCCAGCGGCGCCAGCATCACCAGCGCCGCGGCGGCGATGCGCGCCGTGGACGACGACGTGGCGGGCGAGGGCAGCGGCGAGGCGTCGGCGGCGCGTGACACGCCGCGGCGGCGCTGCAGGCCCAGGTCCAGCACCCGTGCCAGCCAGCGTGTCGCGAGGAAGCCCACGCACACGCACAGCAGGCCGGGCAGCAGCCCGTGCCACATGATCAGCAGCAGGGTCGCCGCGATGAGCACGAAGCTCGCCGCGACGATGGCGCGGGAGGGAACGTCGGGGGTCGCGGCGGCGGGCAGGGTCACGCTCGGAGGGATGTGGTCGGCGGCGGGCGGGCGGCATGGGAGCCGCCCGGACGGGAGGGCGGGGGGGTGGTCAGGCGACGATCACCGCGGCGCCGTCGCCGCGCGGGGCGATGCGGCCGATCGCGTGGACCGTCTCGCCGGCCGCGCGCAGGGTCGCGGCGCAGGCGTCGGCCTCGGCGGCGTCGATCACCACGACCATGCCGATGCCGTTGTTGAAGGTGCGGTTCATCTCCAGGTCGTCGATGCCGGCGACCTGCTGCAGCCAGGCGAAGAGCTCGGTCCGCGGCCAGCTGCCCTTGACCAGGTGCGCGGCGGTGCCCTCGGGCAGCACGCGCGGGATGTTCTCCAGCAGGCCGCCGCCCGTGATGTGGGCGAGCGCCTTGATCGGATGGGCGGCGAGCGCCTCGAGCACCGGCTTCACGTAGAGCCGCGTGGGCTGCATCACGGCCGTGCGGAAGGGCTGGCCGTCGAGCGTGGCCGGCAGGTCGTCGCCCGCGCGCTCGATCACCTTGCGCACCAGGCTGAAGCCGTTGGAATGCACGCCGGAGGAGGCCAGGCCCAGCACGACGTCGCCCGCCGCCACATCCCGGCCGGTGAGGATCTTGGACTTCTCGACCGCGCCGACGGCGAAGCCCGCGAGGTCGTACTCGCCCGGCGGATACATGCCCGGCATCTCGGCGGTCTCGCCGCCGATCAGGGCGCAGCCCGAGAGCTCGCAGCCGCGCGCGATGCCGCCCACCACGGCCGCGGCCGTGTCGACGTCGAGCTTGCCGCAGGCGAAGTAGTCGAGGAAGAACAGGGGCTCGGCGCCCTGCACCAGCACGTCGTTCACGCTCATGGCGACCAGGTCGATGCCCACGGTGTCGTGCATGTCCCACTCGAAGGCCAGGCGCAGCTTGGTGCCGACGCCGTCGGTGCCGCTGACCAGCACCGGTTCCTTGTAGCGCTTGGGCACCTCGAACAGCGCGCCGAAGCCGCCGATGCCGGCCAGTACGCCTTCGCGCATCGTCTTCTTCGCCAGCGGCTTGATGCGGTCGACCAGCGCGTCGCCGGCATCGATGTCGACGCCGGCGTCCTTGTAGCTGAGCGGGGTGGGCGAGTTGGAGGTCATGGCGGTCGGACGGTTTGGAAGCCGGAAGAAGGAAGGATGACGAGGAAGGGGCCGGGGAGGCCGGGAAAGCCGGACCGGCCCGCGATGGGCGCCGTGTGCAGGGGATGCGGCGGCGCCCAGGGCCACGATGGCCGGGCCGATAGAATTCGCCACGATTTTAAGGGCCGTCCGGCCCGGTCCCATGAACCCTTCTCTCGCGTCCTCCGTGCCACGGCAGCCGCCCGCTTCGCTCCCGGCATGAAGCAGCTCGCGCTCGACATCGGACTGGCGAGCGGTCCCACGCTGGCCGATTTCCACGCGGGTCCCAACGAACCGGTCCTGCGCCACCTCGCGCTCTGGGTCGACGACGCGCCGCCGCTGCCGGGGCAGTCGCCGGTGCCGGTCTACCTGTGGGGCGAGAGCGGCAGCGGCAAGACGCACCTGCTCGAGGCCGTGCGCAGCGCCTTGCGCGAGCGCGGCGCGCTGGTGGGCGTGCTGCACGCCGGCACCACGCAGCCGCTGGCCTTCGACGAGCGCTGGGGCGCCGTGCTGATGGACGACGTGCACCTCTACAACCCGGTGCAGCAGCACGTCGCCTTCACGTGGTTCGTCACCGCGCACGCATTGCAGCGCGGGGTGCTGGCCACGGGGGGGCTGCCGCCGGCCGACCTCGCGCTGCGCGAGGACCTGCGCACGCGCCTGGGCTGGGGACACGTCTTCCACCTGCAGCCGCTCGGCGAGGACGAGCGCCGCGCCGTGCTGCGCCAGGCCGCCGACGCGCGCGGCGTGCTGCTGGCCGACGAGGTGCTCGACTACATGCTGCATCGCTTCAGCCGCGACCTCGGCAGCCTCATGGAGCTGCTCGACCAGCTCGACGGCTACGCGCTGCAGACGCAGCGCGCGGTGACGATCCCGCTGATCCGCTCGATGCTCGAGAACCAGTAGGCCCGCCGATCCCCGAACGAACCTTCCGGGCGCCAGGCGTCCGGCTTTCCCAGACTGCTTCCAAATGATCAAGACATTCATCGACAAACTGCTCGGCAAGTCCGCCGGATCGGCCCGCGGCGCCAAGTCGCGCTTCGGCAAGCGCGAGGAGGTGGCCGCCGGCGTCCACGGCATCGACCCGGCCCTGGTCGACGAGCGGGCGAAGAACGTCGTCACCACGCTGCAGGACGCCGGCTACGAGGCCTACGTCGTCGGCGGCGCGGTGCGCGATCTGCTGCTGGGCCTGCGGCCCAAGGATTTCGACGTCGCCACCAACGCCACGCCCGAGCAGGTCAAGGCGCTGTTCCGGCGCGCCTTCATCATCGGGCGACGCTTCCGCATCGTGCACGTGGTGTACGGCCGCGGCCGCGAGCACGAGGTGATCGAGGTCTCGACCTTCCGCGCCTACATGGACAACGCCGCGGCCGAGCAGGTCAAGGGCAACGAGCGCACCAGCAAGGGCGAGCTCGCCGGCATGACGCACGCGGTCGATTCCACCGGACGCGTGCTGCGCGACAACGTCTGGGGCCCGCAGGAGGAGGACGCGGCGCGACGCGACTTCAGCGTCAACGCCATGTACTACGACCCGGCCAGCCAGGTGGTGGTCGACTACCACGGCGGCATCCGGGACGCGAAGAAGCTGGTGCTGCGCATGATCGGCGACCCCGTCACGCGCTACCGCGAGGACCCGGTGCGCATCATCCGCGCCATCCGCTTCTCGGCCAAGCTCGCCGCGCTGGGCTTCGAGATCGAGCCCAAGACGGCCGCGCCGCTGGTCGAGTCGGCGCGCCTGCTGGCCGACGTGCCGCAGAGCCGCCTGTTCGACGAGATGCTCAAGCTGCTGCAGACCGGCCACGCCGTCGCGACCATCGCGCAGCTGCGCAAGCTCGGCCTCGCGCGCGGCATCTACCCGCTGCTCGACGTCATCGTCGAGCGCGCCGATCAGCCGTTCGTGCGCGCCGCGCTGCAGGACACCGACCGCCGCGTCGCCGAGGGCAAGCCGGTGGCGCCGAGCTTCCTGCTGGCCTGCGTGCTGTGGGCCGACGTGCGCGACGGCTGGGCCGATCGCGTCGAAGGCCGCAACGGCCAGCGCGGCATGCCGGCCTTCCCGGCGCTGCAGGAAGCGATCGACGAGGTCTTCGACACCCGCATCGGCGACGTCTCGGGCCGCGGCAAGCTCGGCGGCGACATGCGCGAGATCTGGATGATGCAGCCGCGCTTCGACAAGCGCGTCGGCTCGACGCCCTACAGCCTGGTCGAGCAGGCGCGCTTCCGCGCCGCCTTCGACTTCATGCGCCTGCGCGCCGACGTCGGCGAGGTGAGCGAGGCGATCGCCGAGTGGTGGCAGGAGTTCGGCAGCGCCGACGACCTGCGCCGCCAGGACCTGCTCGACCAGGTGCGCGAGGAGCAGAAGCCGGCCGCGCGCACGCGGGTGCGGGTGCGCAACCCGGCGGGCGAGGGCGCGGTGGCGCCGCGGCCTTCCCAGTCCCGCGACGACGGCGACCGCGCCGCATCCGGTGAACGCGACGAGCGCCACGACGGTGGCGGATTCGACGGCGATGCCGGCCCGGCCGTGCCGCCCGACGGCGAAGCGGCGCCGCGCAAGCGCCGGCGGCGCCGCAAGCCGCGCAGCGGCGGCGAGGGCGGTTCGGACGGGTCGTCGAAGCCGTCCGACGCGGGCGGCGGCGACCACGGCGCATGACCCACGCCGCCCGTGCCTTCGTCGCGCTCGGCGCCAACCTGGGCGACGCGCGCACGGCAGTGCTCCGGGCGATGGACGCGCTCGACGGCCTGCCGGGCACGCGCATCGCGGCGCGCTCCTCGCTCTGGCGCAGCGCGCCGGTCGATGCCGCCGGTCCCGACTTCATCAACGCCGTGGTCGCGCTCGACACGACCCTGGACCCCCACGCCCTGCTGGCCGAACTGCAGCGCCTGGAGCACGCCGCGCTGCGCGAGCGCCCCTACCGCAACGCGCCGCGCACGCTCGACCTCGACCTGCTGCGCCACGGCGACGCGTCGCTGCGCACCGAGCACCTCACCCTGCCGCATCCGCGCATGAACGACCGTGCCTTCGTGCTGCGGCCGCTCGCCGAGATCGCACCGCTGCTGGTCCCGGCGGCACGGCTCGACGCCGTCGCCGATCAGGTCATCGAGCGGCTCTGAGAACCAGGGCGCGGTGCCGGGGCTCGGGCCCGCCGCCGACGGGTCGATCGAGGCCGCCCCTTACACTCGCCGGCTGTCACGAAATCGTCATCACGGCGACATCCGCATCGTTTAAGGAGCCAACGTCATGTTCGGCAAGCTGCTGCCCCGAGAGGGCAATTTTTTTGAGATGTTCAACCAGCACGCGGAGCGCATCGTCGAGGCCGCGCGTGCCTTCGAGAACCTGGTGGCCAACTACGGCGACGTGCATCTGCGCGAGCAGTACAACCGCGACGTCGACAACGCCGAGCGCGCCGCCGACCGCGTGACGCACGACGTCAACCGGCTCATCCACAAGACCTTCATCACGCCGATCGACCGCGAGCAGATCCACAAGCTCATCAACACGATGGACGACGTGGCCGACCTGATCCAGGACTCGGCCGAGACCATGGCGCTCTACGACGTGCGCCACATGACCGAGGAGATCGTGCGTCTGACCGCCCTGAGCGTGAAGTGCTGCGACCGCCTGAAGGACGCGGTGAAGTTCCTCGGCAAGATCGCCGACCCGGCCGTGGCCGAGGCGACGCTCAAGACCTGCGAGGAGATCGACCGCCTCGAGTCCGATGCCGATCGCGTCATGCGCAGCGCGATGAGCAAGCTCTTCCGCGAGGAGCCCGACGTGCGCGAGGTGATCAAGCTCAAGGCCATCTACGAGCTGCTGGAGACGATCACCGACAAGTGCGAGGACGTGGCCAACGTGATCGAGGGCATCGTCCTCGAGAACTCCTGAAGCGCGGCGTTCCATGGCATCGGTACAGGTAGGGCTGTGGGTCGTCGTGCTGCTGGTGGTGCTGGCCATCGCGTTCGACTTCATGAACGGCTTCCACGACGCGGCGAACTCGATCGCGACGGTGGTTTCGACCGGGGTGCTCAAGCCCGGTCAGGCGGTGGTCTTCGCCGCGTTCTTCAACCTGGTGGCGATCTTCGTCTTCCATCTGAGCGTGGCGGCGACGGTGGGCAAGGGCATCGTGCAGCCCGGCATCGTCGACGTGCACGTGGTGTTCGGCGCTCTCATCGGCGCCATCACCTGGAACCTGGTGACGTGGTACTACGGCATCCCCAGCAGTTCCTCGCACGCCCTCATCGGCGGCATCGTCGGGGCGGTGATGGCCAAGGCCGGATCGAGCGCGCTGGTGGCCGCGGGCATCTGGAAGACGGTCGCGTTCATCTTCGTCTCGCCGGTGCTGGGCTTCGTCCTGGGCTCGGCCATGATGGTGCTGGTGGCGTGGGTCTGCCGGCGCGCGACGCCCTCGCGCGTGGACCGGTGGTTCCGCCGGCTGCAGTTGGTCTCGGCCGGTGCCTACAGCCTGGGCCACGGCGGCAACGACGCCCAGAAGACCATCGGCATCATCTGGATGCTGCTCATCGCCACCGGCCACTCCGGCACCGACACCCCCCCGACCTGGACCATCGTGAGCTGCTACACCGCGATCGCGCTGGGCACCATGTTCGGCGGTTGGCGCATCGTGAAGACGATGGGCCAGAAGATCACCAAGCTCAAGCCGGTGGGCGGCTTCTGCGCCGAGACCGGCGGCGCGCTGACGCTGTTCCTGGCGACGGCACTGGGCATTCCGGTGTCGACCACGCACACCATCACGGGCGCGATCGTCGGCGTGGGGTCGGTGCAGCGGGCCAGCGCGGTGCGCTGGGGCGTGGCCGGCAACATCGTCTGGGCCTGGATCTTCACGATCCCCGCCTCGGCCTTCGTGGCCGGCGTCGCCTACTGGGTGAGCATGCAGATCTTCTGACCGCCGAGAAATCCTCCGGTCATTGCGAGATCTTCCGGCCTTCCTCAACCTGATGCTCGAAGTAGCGCTGGAAGCTGAAGACGATGCTGGACATCAGCACCGTGGTGCCGATCAGGAGCGCCACGACGACGGCGCCGATGGTCAGCCAGCCGGTCCGCCCGGCCGGTGCATCGGGCGCCGCGCCCGCGTTGAAGCGAGCGTTCCACTTCTCGGGCGCCATGAGGCCGTAGACGATGGCCGTCAGCGCGCAGCCGGCGATGGTGAAACCCACCAGCGGGATCAGCACCCAGCTCAGGCCGTCGTCGAGTCCGTAGGCGCGCGCCCGCTCGATGCCGTAGACGCCCAGGGCGGTCGGGATCGGCAGCAGCCAGCCGAGCATGTCGCCTGCGCCGTGCAGGTAGAAGCGATGCAGGCCGAGCGGCCCGCCGACGAAGGCCAGCCAGGCCGCGAGCGTCTTGTTGCGGGGCGTCCTCATGACGCCGTCATGCCGGCCTGGTCAGGCTGCCGTCGCCGAGCACCCGGTCCATCAGCACGACGTCGAGCCAGCGGTCGAACTTCCAGCCGACGTCCTTGAGCACGCCGACGTGCCCGAAACCCTGCGCGCGATGCACGCCGATCGAGCCGAGATTGGCCGCATCGCCGATGACGGCGATCAGCTTGCGCACGCCGGCGGCTTCGGCGGCCTCGATCAGCGCCTCCAGAAGCGTCGTGCCCACGCCCCGGCCGCGCGCGTCGTCGGCCAGGTAGATCGAATCCTCGGCGGAGAAGCGGTAGGCCGGCCGGGGCTTGAACCAGTTGCAGTAGGCGAAGCCGAGGATGGCGCCGTCGCCGGAGCGTTCGGCGACGAGGTAGGGCAGGCCCTTGGCCAGCACGTCGGCACGGCGTGCGGCCATGTCGGCGGCGCCGGGCGGTTCGGTCTCGAAGGTGCCGGTGCCGTGCAGCACGTGGTGGGCGTAGATGGCGGCGATCGCGGCGATGTCGGCGTCGAGGCTGGGTCGGATGAGGATCGTCATGGCGGCGGGGGGAGACGCAGGAAGAAGGGGGGGGAGGAAGCCGGGCGGGCTATAATCGCGGGCTTTTCAGCGTGTCGCTGGCCGGGTGGCCATGTCGCGTGTCTCAACGCTGGAAGATCATTGTGGGCGAACCTTGCGGGTTTGCCACCACCCCAAGGATAAATCATGGTCGTCATTCGACTCTCCCGCGGCGGCTCCAAGGGCCGTCCGTTCTTCAACATCGTCGTCTCCGACAAGCGCGTGCGCCGCGACGGCCGCTTCATCGAGCGCCTGGGTTTCTACAACCCGATCGCCAAGTCGAACGAGGAAAGCATCCGCATCGCCCAGGACCGTCTGACGTACTGGGAAAGCGTCGGTGCCCAGGCATCGCCCACGGTCACCCGCCTGATCAAGCAAGCCGCCGCCGCAGCCCCCAAGGCCGCGGCCTGATCGCTTCGGCACGGCGATGCTGCCCACCCTCGAAACCGCCGCACTGCCGGCGGATGCCGTGGAGGTCGGTCGCATCGCCGATGCCTGGGGCATCAAGGGCTGGTTCAAGGTCCTGCCCCACAGCGCCCAACCCGAGGCGCTCTTCTCTTCGAAGCGCTGGTTCATCCAGCCTTCCGGCCCGGTCCATGCGGCACCGCAGACCCAGGCCTTCCGGCTCGCCATCCGCGAAGCCAAGGAACATTCCGACTGCATCGTCGCCACGTCCGACGACGTGCCCGACCGCAATGCCGCCGAGGCCTTGCGCGGCGCCCGCGTCTTCGTGCCGCGTTCGAGCTTTCCCACCGCGGGCGAGGACGAGTACTACTGGGTCGACCTGATCGGCCTGAACGTCGTCAACCGCGAAGGCGTCGCGCTGGGCACGGTGCGCGAGCTGCTCGCGACCGGACCGCAGACGACGCTCGTGCTGACGGCCGATGCACCTGCGGACGAGACCGGCGCCAGCACCGGGACGATCGAGCGGATGGTGCCTTTCGTCTCCGCCTTCGTCGACGAGGTCGATCTCGCGGGTCGCACCATCAGGGTCGACTGGCAACCCGACTACTGAGGAACGCTGGCGCGGCATCGCGCCAGGACTCGGACGCGTTCCGCGCGTTCCGCATCACTCAGGTTTTCCAAGCACGGAGTCCTTCCCGATGCGCTTCGACGTCATCACGCTCTTCCCCGAACTGTTCGTGCCCTTCCTGGTCACCGGCGTGACGCGTCGCGCCTACGAATCCGGGCAGGTCGAGGTGCATTTCTGGAATCCGCGCGACTTCGCCGCCGGCAACTACCGGCGCGTGGACGACCGACCGTTCGGTGGCGGTCCGGGCATGGTGATGATGGCCGAGCCCCTGTCCGCCTGCCTCGACGCCGCCCTGGCGGCCCGGGGCGCGGCGGCGCCGGTCGTGCTGTTCTCGCCCATCGGCGAGGTGCTGCGGCATGCGGCGGTCGCCGACTGGGCGGCCGGGGAGGGCGCGGTGCTGGTCTGCGGCCGCTACGAGGGCATCGACCAGCGGTTCATCGACGCGCGCGTCACGCACCAGATCAGCCTGGGCGACTTCGTGCTGTCCGGCGGCGAGGTGGCCGCGATGGCACTGCTCGACGCGGTGGCGCGGCTGCAGCCGGGCGTGCTGGGCGACGAGGCGAGCCACGTCCAGGACAGCTTCAATCCGGTGCTCGACGGCCTGCTCGACTGCCCGCACTACACCCGGCCCGAGCAGTGGAACGGGGAGTCAGTGCCGGCGCCGCTGCTGTCCGGGCATCACGCGCAGATCGAGCGCTGGCGGCGCGATCAGCGCCTGACGATCTCGGCCGCCAAGCGTCCCGAGCTGGTCGCCGCGGCACGCGCCCAAGGCCGTCTCGACGAGATCGACGAGAAGGCACTGGCGAAAAAGCTATAATCGAGGGCTCCCCGATCCTCTGCCCGGCCGCGGCACCCAGGAAACGGCTGGCTCTCGTCGATCGACACGATCCTCGGGGCCGCCGGACCCGCCGCCTTTTGTGTAGCGCGTGCAAGATCGAATCCAGGACCTCCATGAACCTCATCGAAACGCTCGAGCAAGAAGAAATCGCTCGCCTCAACAAGACCATTCCCGCATTCATGCCCGGCGACACCGTGATCGTCAGCGTGAACGTCGTCGAAGGCAGCCGCAAGCGCGTGCAGGCCTACGAAGGCGTCGTGATCGCCAAGCGCAATCGCGGCCTCAACAGCGGTTTCACCGTGCGCAAGATCTCCAGCGGCGAAGGCGTGGAGCGCACGTTCCAGACCTACAGCCCGTTGATCGCCGGCATCGAGATCAAGCGTCGCGGCGACGTGCGTCGTGCCAAGCTGTACTACCTGCGCGAGCGCAGCGGCCGTTCGGCACGCATCAAGGAAAAGCTGCCCAGCCGCGCGGCCAAGGCTGCGTCCGCCGCCGCTGCCGCCCAGTAAGCAGTCGGTCGGAGAGCTTCGGCTCTTCCCCGCCTTCCGACGAGCCGCCCTTCGAGGCGGCTTTTCGCATTCATGGGCTGCGTTTCTCGACGCGTTGGTTTCCACCGAAACGGCCGCATGTCCAATCACTTCATCTCCCTCGCGCCCGCCATGTCGAACGCTCCGTCCACCATCGAACCGATCAACGCCGTGTCACCAGTGGCTCTCGATCCGCGATCGGTTCCGGTGATCGGGGTCGACGACGATCTGCCGGCCGTGCCGCCGTCGCAACTCACCGTCGCCGCCCTGCGCGCACGCTTCGCGAATCCACCCGACTGGATGCCGGAGTTGCGACGTGAGCCTGCCATCGGTGATCGCGCCCCGGCGCAGGCGGCCGTGCTGGTGCCCATCGTGCAGCGCGTGCAACCCATGGTCCTCCTCACGGAGCGGGCGACCCGCATGTCGACGCATTCGGGACAGGTCGCGTTTCCCGGCGGCCGGGTCGACCCGGACGATGCGAACGTCGCTGCCGCTGCGCTGCGCGAAGCCTGGGAGGAGGTCGGCCTGTCGGCGCGATTCGTCGAGGTGCTGGGGGCCTTGCCCACCTACACCACCGTCACGTCGTTCATCGTGACGCCGGTCATCGCCATCGTGCAGCCGGGTTTCGAACTGAGGCTCAGCCCGCACGAGGTGGCCGACGCGTTCGAGGTACCGCTGGCCTACCTGATGGATCCTGCCCATCACCGCCGCCATCGGATGGTCGGCGAAGGCGCCGAGGCGAGACAGTGGTTCTCGATGCCCTACCAGGACGGCGCGCACGAGCGCTTCGTCTGGGGCGCCACCGCCGGGATGCTGCGCAACCTCTATCGCTTCCTTTCCGCCTGACCGGCGGACGCCCGGCCGCGCCTTCGGGAGCGGTCGCTATCATCGAATCATGAGCTTCTTCGCCATCCTGTGCGCCTTGCTGATCGAGCAGGCACGGCCGCTCGCATCGCCCAATGCCGTCTACAACGGCGTGCTGGCCTGGACGCGCTGGACCAGCCGCAACTTCGATGCCGGCAAGCCGCACCACGGATGGGTGGTCTGGGCGATCGCGGTGCTCGTGCCGACTCTGTCGGTGCTGGGCGTGCACTGGCTGCTGGTCATGACGCTGGGGTTGCCGTTCGCCGTGCTGTGGAGCGTCGCGGTGCTCTACACGACGCTCGGTTTCCGGCAGTTCAGCCACCACTTCACCGGCATCCG
Organism: Variovorax sp. PvP013; assembly: GCF_050435945.1. Lineage (NCBI taxonomy): Bacteria > Pseudomonadati > Pseudomonadota > Betaproteobacteria > Burkholderiales > Comamonadaceae > Variovorax > Variovorax sp. PvP013. The sequence continues at coordinate 1,442,919 of NZ_JBNDLF010000001.1, read as the reverse complement.
CGATGCGCTGGAAGACGGCGACGAGCCGCTGGCGCGCTCGCTGCTCGCGCACTGGCAACAGATCGGCGTCGCCAACCTGCCGCGCAGCGAGATCGTGCGGCACGTGATCGAACATTCGGTCATCGCCGCGCACCGGCACGTGTTCGGCGTTCTCGTGTGGTTCTCGATCCTCGCGGCCCTGGGTCTGGGTCCTGCGGGCGCCGTGTTCTACCGGATGAGCGAGTTCGTCTCGCGCTACTGGGCGCACAAGGAGGGCGCTGCGCTCCAGCCGTCGAGTCGCGGCGTGCAGCACGCGGCGCGGCGGGCCTGGTTCGCGACCGACTGGCTGCCCGCGCGCGTCACCGCGCTCGGCTTCGCCGTGGTGGGCAGCTTCGAGGATGCCATCGACTGCTGGCGCAACGACGCGCGGCGTTTCCCCAACCCCAACGACGGCGTGATCCTGGCGGCCACGTCCGGTGCGGTCAACGTCCGGCTGGGCGGCGGCGTGCTGGCGTCGGGGCCGGTGGTCGATGCGCTGCCGCGCGCCCAGGCCGGTGACACGACCCCGGCCCTGTCGCGCAGCCACAGCGGCAGCACGCCGGGTCGCGAACCCGATCTCACGCACCTGCGCAGCGTGGTCGGGCTGGTCTGGCGCTCGGTCGTGATGTGGATGGTGCTGCTGGCGCTGTTGACGCTGGCGCGGCTGCTCGGCTGAACACGCGATTCGCGAGCATGCGGTCGCCGGGCCGCGGCAGGACGGGCCCGGCACCGTCTCAATAGGTTCGTGCCTGGCTCAGTTCGTCGAACAGTTCGCCGTAGATCCGGTAGCGGGTGGCGCTGATCGGGCCATCGGGATGCGCGGGTGTCTCGACGTTCGCGATGACGCCGCAGCCTGGTTCGTGCAGGTGGGTGCAGTTGTAGAACCGGCACTGTCCCGCATGGTCGGCGATGTCGGGCATCAGCTGAGCGAGCTGCATCGGCTCGATGTGATGGAGGCCGAATTCCTGGAAGCCGGGCGAGTCGATGAGGCCCGTCGTGCGCGCCTCGTCGACCCAGTACCAGGTCGTGCTGGTGGTCGTGTGCTTGCCGGAGTTGAGCGCCTGCGAAATCTCGTTGGTCAATGCGCTCGCACCCGGCACCAGCAGGTTGATGAGGGTGCTCTTGCCCGCACCGGACGGCCCGAGGACCAGCGTCGTCTTGCCTGCGAGCAATTCCGCGAGCGATGCGCGGTCCGGCGCGCTCGATGCGGTCAATGACAGCGGCAGCACGGTGTGACGCATGCGGCGATAGGGTGCGAGTCGGTTCCAGGCGCGTTCGAAGGGCGTCGAGAGGTCGCTCTTGTTGAGCGCGATGACGGCGTCGATCCGCTCGGCCCGCGCGGCGATCAGCGCGCGCGTGAGCTGATGTTCGGAGAACTCCGGCTCGGCCGCGATCAGGATCAGCACCTGATCGAGATTGGCCGCGAACGACTTGGTGCGGATCTCGTCCTGGCGGTAGAACAGGTTGCGCCGCGGCACGACCTGCTCGATGGTGCCTTCGTCCTCGCTCTTCTGCCAGCGCACCCTGTCGCCGACGACGGCCTGGCTCTTCTTGCCGCGCGGATGGCAGATCAGCCGTTCGCCCGCCGGTGTCTCGACCATGCAGTGGCGGCCATGGCCGGCGACGACGAGGCCGTCGTGCAGGCCGGATGCGACAGGTTGCGGCGTGCCGCTGCGCTTAGCCAAGGCGGCGCATCCGACTCACGACGACGTGCCCTGGCCGAGCAGGGCATCGGCCTGTATCGCGCAGTCGAGGTCCGTGACGGAGATGCCGCCGACATCGTGCGTGCTGAAGCGCACCACGCAGCGGTCGTAGTGCACCGACAGGTCCGGATGGTGATCCTGCCGATGCGCGATCAGCGCCAGCGCGTTCACGAAGGCGATCGTCTCGAAGTAGTCGGCGAAGCGGTAGGTCTTCTCGATGGCGACATCGGCGCCGTCGCCTGCGAGGCGCCAGCCTTCGATGCGCGTGAGGCCGGTGACGATCTCGGTCGCGCTCAGGGCGCGGCGCTTCTCGGTCTTCCAGTCGCGTGGGATCAGCATGCTGCGGGTCATGAGGTCGTGTGTCCTTTCAGGCCGCGACGGCCGTCGTGGCATTCATCCGCGCGAGTCGCTCCGACGCCGGCGGGTGCGAGTAGTAGAACTTGACGAACACCGGATCGGGCGTGAGCGTCGAGGCGTTGTCCTGGTAGAGCTTGAGCAGCGCCGTCGACAGGTCGGTACCGTTGGTCTGCGCGATGGCGTAGGCATCGGCCTCGAACTCGTCGCGGCGCGACAGCCGTGCCGACAACGGCGCGATGAAGAATCCGAACACCGGCACCGCGATCATGAACAACAGCAGCGCCACGGCGTCGTTGGATGCACCGAGGATGGGCTGAACGCCCAGACCGGCGTAGAACCAGGATCGACCCGAGAGCCAGCCCAGGAGCGCGAAGCCCGCGAAGCTCGCGGCGAACAGCATCGCCATGCGCTTGACGATGTGGCGATGCTTGAAGTGGCCCAGCTCGTGGGCCAGCACCGCTTCCACTTCCCCGGCGCTGAGCTGGCGCAGCAGGGTGTCGTAGAACACCACGCGCTTGCTGGCGCCGAAGCCCGTGAAATAGGCGTTGGCATGGGCGCTGCGGCGGCTGCCGTCCATCACGAACAGGCCCTTGGCGGCGAAGCCGCAGCGCTGCATCAGCGCCGTCACCCGGGCCTTCAGGCCGGCGTCGTCGAGCGGTGCGAACTTGTTGAAGAGCGGGGCGATGAATGCGGGGTAGATCAACATCAACAAGAGGTTGAAAGCCATCCATGTGCCCCAGGCCCACAGCCACCACATCGACCCGGCGGTGCCCATGATCCACAGGATGAGCGCGGCGATGGGCAGGCCCACGAGCACGCCGACCACCAAGCCCTTGGCTGCGTCGGCCAACCACAGGCGCCACGTCATCTTGTTGAAGCCGAAGCGTTGCTCCAGCCGGAAGGTCTGCCACAGCGTGAACGGCAATTCCAACAGTCCTCCGATCGCGGCGAAGGCGGCCAGCAATGCCAGTTGACGTGCCACGCCGCCGCCGAGGACGTCGAGCAGCACCTTGTTGAGCAGGTCGAGACCGCCCAGCAGCGTCCAGGCCAGCACCACCGCCGCCGACCATGCCGTTTCCGCCAGACCGAATCGCACTTTCGCCACGGTGTAGTCGGCGGCCTTCTGGTGGGCGGCCAGTGTCATGGTGGTGGCGAACGCGGCCGGCACGGCATCGCGATGTCGCGCCACATGCCGGATCTGGCGCGAGGCGAGCCAGAACTTCGTGACCAAGCCGATCGTCAGGGCTGTCGCGAAGGCATAGGTGAGGATGAGAGGATCGGGCATGGGTGGTCGAGTTTAGTCCTGCGTCCCGGTGCCGGAAGGCGGGCAAGGGCATCGACGACAATCGTCCGATGCCTGAATCCCTCGACCCCACACCGACCGCGCCGACGCCTGCATTGAAGAAGAGCGACCAGAACCTGGTCTGGCTCGACTGCGAAATGACCGGTCTCGATCCCGACAGAGAGCGTCTGATCGAGATCGCGGTGGTCATCACCGGCCCGGACCTGACACCGCGCATCGACGGCCCGGTCATCGCCATCCATCAAAGCGATGCCGTGCTCGATGCCATGGACAACTGGAACAAGGGCACGCATGGAAGAAGCGGCCTGATCGACAAGGTCAAGGCCTCGACCATCGACGAGGCGACAGCGGAACAACAGCTGCTGGACTTCATCGCACGCTACATTCCCAAGCAGGGCTCGCCGATGTGCGGCAACACCATCGGTCAGGACCGGCGATTCCTGGTCAAGTACATGCCCCGTCTGGAAGCGTACTTTCACTATCGCAATCTCGACGTCAGCACGCTAAAGGAACTGGCCAAGCGGTGGAAGCCCGCCGCCTACGCCGCCTTCAAGAAGCAGCAGGCCCATACGGCGCTCGCCGACGTGCATGAGTCCATCGAGGAACTCGCGCATTACAGATCGACGTTCCTGCGCCTTGAGGATTAGGTAAAACCCCAAGACTGTGTCATAATCAGAGGCTCCGCTGCACAGTCGCAGCGTTTCTTGCATCTCCCTATCTTGCACACGCGCCCGATCGAACGGGCCGCAGCCGAAGCAGCTTGCCGGACCCGCCCGGTCGGCCTCATCGCTTTGCTGAATGTCGTTGGATGGTTGATGTTTTTCACCACCCGACGGAGCGCCGCCTACGGCAGCGCTCGCGTATGAGATTGAATCATGACCGACGCTTATCAAGCGCAGGGCGAATTCGCGCCTGTGCAATCCGACGACTTCAACGCCGTGCCTGAAGCCGCCCACGACCAGGACTTCCTGGTTCCTGCCCTTTCCGACGGCGATGCTGCCATGACCACCGATGTCGCGGTCGACGCGGCACCGAAGGGCCCCAACGGTTTCGTCCGTCTGGGACTGGCTGCCGAACTGGTCGCCGCCGTGGCCGACTTGGGCTACGACGAGCCGACCACCGTGCAAGCCAAGGTCATCCCGTTGGCATTGACCCATTCCGACGAAGGCGATGCGCGCTTGGTCGACCTGATGGTGTCGAGCCAGACCGGCAGCGGCAAGACCGCCGCCTTCCTGCTGCCTGTCCTGCATACCCTGCTCAAGCAGGAAGCGGAGGCCGAAGCCGCTGCGAAGGCCGAGTTTCAGCGTCTGGCCGCAGAAGCCGCCGAGCGTGGCGAGGCATTGCCCAAGAAGGCCAAACGCAAGGATCCGACCAATTCGCGCAATTTCAAGGCTGCCACGCCGGGCGCCTTGATCCTGTGCCCCACCCGGGAACTCGCTCAACAGGTCGCGCACGATGCCATCGATTTGGTTCGCCATTGCCGCGGCCTGCGTGTGGCCAGCGTGGTCGGCGGCATGCCTTACCAGCTTCAGATCGCGAAGCTGCAGAACGCCAACCTCGTCGTTGCCACGCCGGGTCGCTTGCTCGACCTGCAGCGTTCGATGCAGATCAAGCTCGACCAAGTGCAATTCCTGGTTGTCGATGAAGCCGACCGCATGCTGGATCTGGGTTTTTCCGACGATCTCGCCGAAGTCAACCAACTCACGATCGAGCGTCGGCAGACGATGATGTTCAGCGCGACCTTCGCACCGCGCATCCAGCAACTCGCCACCCGTGTCATGCGGCAGCCGCAGAAAGTGCAGATCGATTCGCCGCAGGAAAAGCACGCCAACATCAAGCAGGTGCTCTTCTGGGCCGACAACGTCACGCACAAGCGCAAACTGCTCGATCACTGGCTGCGCGATACCACGATCAACCAAGCCATCGTGTTCGCCAGCACCCAGGTGGAATGCGACGGATTGGCCAATGACCTGCAGCAGGAAGGCTTCAGTGCCGTGGCTCTGCACGGCGCACTGAGCCAGGGTCTGCGCAATCGCCGCCTGATGGCGCTGCGGCAAGGCCAAGTCCAGATTCTGGTGGCGACCGACGTGGCCGCACGCGGCATCGACGTGCCGACGATCACGCACGTCTTTAACTTCGGTCTGCCGATGAAGGCTGAGGATTACACGCACCGCATCGGCCGCACCGGTCGTGCCGGTCGCGACGGCATCGCCGTGACGTTCGCTGAATTCCGCGACCGTCGGAAGATCTTCGATATCGAAGGCTACAGCCATCAGCAGTTCAAAGCCGAAACCATTCCTGGTTTGGAGCCGCAGCAGCGCATTCAGCAGTCGCGTCCGCAAGGTGATTTCGGCGGCCGCGGGCGCGACGGCCATTCGCGCGATCGCAAGTTCGGTGGGGCTGGCGGTGGTGCTCATCGTGGCAACAGCGGCTTCGGCAGTTCGAGCGGCAACTATGTCGGGGCCAGTGGATTCAACGACCGCGGTCCTCGCGGTACGGCACCGGTCGTCGTGAATCGCGGCCCACGCGGCAGCAATCAGAATGCCGCTTTCGGCCAACGCGACGAGATCAGCTACGGTGGTCGTGGTCGGTCGGGTCCGAGCGAAAGCATGGGTGGTCAGCGCAGTGGTGTGGCCGGACGCGGCAGTGACATGGGGCTCGCGGGATCGGGACGTGGTGGCATGGCTGGCAATGGTCCTGCAGGTGGCGGCAAGGTCTTTGTTCCGCGCGACGCTCAGAAGCGGCCCTTCAAGCCTGTCCGCTGATCGTTTCGATCTGAAAGCATCCGAGCGATTCGAAACTGCTTGAGAATGGAAAGCCCGCACTTCTGAAAGTGCGGGCTTTTCTATTTTTTGAGTCGTTCGAAGAGGCGGTCCTGGCCATGCAGTGATCGAGCTTGTGTCCGGAAGCTCGCTCTTTCCATGATTGCAGCCACCTTGGCTTCGATCGCGCACTGCCTGCTGGCAAATCAGGACTCTGCCGGCCTCTCTGACGCAAGCTTCAAGCGGGATCCTTTCGGGTCATCCATTCGATGAATGGTCGCCGACTCGTGCCAAAGACCCGAAATGTCGATTCAGCCAGGACGGTTGCAGCGCGAAGTACCATGATGCGCTGCACCAAAAGGTCGTCCGGCAAGTACCGTGCGACACGATCTTGAGAGCATCGAACGACTCGGATTCCTCCGCGATGCCATGGACCGGGCGTATGCCATGGTCACGGGATCGGTAAGCGACGTATCCACTTCGAGCGACAGATCGATCTCCAGCTGGCTCTGCTTGAACCGATATGTGGGATCGGCAAGTCTCGCTTTATGGAAATTCATTGGCAGCATCGCGTTCGCCGAGCGCTTTCGTCTTTGTCTTTGCCACCTCATAAGGTTTTTCTGCCTAACGGAATGTGCTGGCGGCTGTGTTTCAAGAACGAGCCTCGATGGTTGAGGTCGTTTAAATGTGCCGCCCTGTGCAGAGTGAGAAACGAGCAGCGCTTGAACAAATGACTTCGAAAAATTCCGAGTAAATCGCTGCCTCAGTCGAAATTTTTTCTGGTTGCGATGATCCGGATCTTTGAATTTGCGTCAGGCACCGATTGTTTGCCGATGCAGTGAGACTGATCTTGCATGATTACCGACGAACGAAATAATAGGAATCTTTGGGTTTGCCAGCGTCCTCGTCGATACGGACACACAATCGAGGCCGAGACAATGAGTCAAAGCATGTCTTGATGGGTGTTTGGTTGCCAGCACCTTGAAGTTGGTCGATCGTTCTTTGCAGTTCCAGTATCTCCGTCGTCAACTTGAGCGTTCTTGCGCCATTGACGGTCGTCCAGAAGGCTGCAGATATGCCGACGACGATGGCTGTAAAAGTGAGTGCCATCGAAATTCGCCGTGATTGCGACAGAAACGACAGTCCTGAATTGTTGAATTGCTTTGCAAGTTCATCGAGCATCCGGCTGGATCGGTCGAGTCGCTGTACCAGCACGGGACGTTCAGCAATCGACGCATCTTGAAGTAGCGCGTCTTCAACGACTAGCCGTACCGTCGCCGGAAGCTCATCGAGCTTGCGTGTCATGGATGCAGCTGCAGACGCCAGTTGCAGTCGAGTCGCCTCGGCATCTACATGGTAACGACGGATTTCGACGAGCAACTCATTGGCCCTCATCACCAAAGCCGCATCCCAATTATCTGTTCCCATGATGGGTAGTCCGTCAAATCTTAACAGTATGATGTGATGCTCTCGATTCGATAAGGCTTTACGAAATTTTTAAAACCTTAGATATCGAAGGTGCCATTGAACTGCACTCACAGCATGAAAGTGCCGGGTCGACCTCGAGCGATGAGGGTTTATCAGTCGGAAGTCGAAATCGTCGTCGACGCCGTGCTTCGTTGCAGTCGGTAACCTTGGCCGTAGACCGTTCTCAAATGGACGTCTCGCGTCCCTTCAAGTTGGAGCTTGTTGCGCAGTCTGTAGATGTGAATGTCGAGCGAGCGGGTTATCGATTCGCTGCTGTATCCTGCAGAAGCCAGAAGGTGTCCTCTGGATACCGGTCGATCGAGATTTCGAAATAAAGTAAGAGCGAATTTAAATTCTTTCTCAGTCAGTCGAACTTCGTCGATTTTTTCGCCGTCTTCCGAACGATATTTGACTATGTTGGTAGCGCTGTCGAAATTCCAGCGACCAAATCGTGAGCCTGAGCCCACCCGACTCTTCAACGTCCTTTCGAAAAGACGTGCAACTCTTGCTCTAAGTTCCAAAGGCCTGAAGGGTTTGAAAATATAGTCATCTGCACCGAGAGTCAATGCTGCGGCGACATCGCGCTCTGCGGCACGCGCGCTCAACATGATGACGGGGGTATTGTCGTTTCGCTCGGTTCTAAGCCAGTGCAGCAAGTCGAATCCGTCCAGGTCAGGCATCATCCAATCGAGTACCAGCACGTCAAAGGTTTCGGTTCTCAACGATCGGCGCAGAGACTCTCCACTGGAGAACGTACTGCAGATCGTTTCACTCTCGGCCGCCACGAATGGCGCTTTCAATGCACCTATCAGTTGTGCGATCTGTGCATCGTCATCGTCAAGAAGTGCTATGCGCATGAGATTTCAGTCTATTGAAACAAATGACGGGTAAACATCGATGCCGACCGATGGCATCAGAATGGGATGTTCACGATTCTTTCACTCATCAGGCGAAGCGGAAATATGAAAAACTGAACATTTATTAACAGCAACACCAACTCTACATAGAATTGTTGTGATTTTTAGTAACAAAGCTCTTGACATGGCACGTCTTTTTGTATCAGAAGTGTATCCGAATCTTACATTAAGGTATTTTTGAATATTTTGGTTACTTTTTGATAAATTGGATCGAAGTTTAAAATTGTCAAATTATTTAGGTAAAAACTTTGCCATTTTTAGCTTGCTGTGAGACTGAAAAAATTTTCAAAATGGATTCATTTCATGGCGATCTTGTCAAGCTGATTCGAATCTAGGGTGAACTATGGAAGATATTCCAGAATAGGTTTTTGAAACTGAAATTGAAATCATTCTTGCGATCGTGATGTGATTTTCTATGCGGTACTGATCTGAATAATTAGAATTTCGCTTGTCGAGGTGAGGGTGTTCATGAAAAAGAAAGCGTACGTAAATAAAAGAACTTTTGGGTTGTTGACGACATGTTATTAATGATCTTGCCCCGTATTTCGGGGCGCGGTCTGTTCGCGATGTGACGTCCACTCGAACTGAGCGAGGCGCTGTTGGGCAGCACGATGACGTCCGAACTCCCTGGGTGATCTCATCCTCAGCGCCGAGAGTGGGTGGATTTCGTTGAAGTGCTCGAAGGCCGCAGCCATCTGCGCCATCACCGTCCTTGCATCGGTCAGGTCCATGTGGCCGACGTGGTCGCGCCTGAGCGTATTGACGAAGTTCTCGGCCATCCGGTTGCTTTGCGGACTGCACACGGGTGTATTGACCGGCGACCGGCCCAACGCCTGGCGATCTGCCGCGTCTTGGGGGCAATGGGGGTGTCGCCGTTGTCCGAGACCAGCTCCAAGGCGTGAGTCTCTGAAATGCCTTCTACGTCGCCGAAGCGCTTTTCCACCGCCACGCTGAACATCTCGCGCTCGGACTCGCCCGGCAGGCCTCGCCTTCCCAGGCCCGATAAATCAGGATTTCCCGATCGCAGCAGTCTTTGCATGTTGGTCGCCCTCACGGTTTGATTCGAGTCGCGCTTGATCTCGAAACCGTCCAGCACCACCGCATGTCGCTTCGGGGACTGTAGCCTTGCCTTCGTGAGGCCGACTGGACTGGCGTCGTTGTAGTGCCTCGGGCGGCAACAGCGCATGGCTGGCCATCACGCGGTCGACGCTCTTGGCGTTGACTCGCGGCACGCCAGCATCGGCTCGCTGGCGGTTCACCAGCGCGCAGGTACGGCGGTAGCCATAGATCGGCAGGTCGGTGACCTGGACCCCGATCTTGTCGAGCAGCAGGGCGTTATCGACCTGTGCAGTACGGCAGGTCCGGGCGTCGATCCAATCGTCGCTGCGAGCACGCAGTCGCCGAACGTTCGAGCGCGCCAACCCCAGGGTCTCGCAGACGACCTTCATAGGCCGTCCCTGCCCAGCAAGGGTGAGTGCGCAATCCACTTTCTTGCGGTGTCGTACGCCACGGCTTCCTTGAAGATCTCGTTCTTCAAGGTCGTCTTGCCCAGCACACCCTGGAGCATGGCGATCTCGGTCCGGGTGGCGATGGCGAGCAGCAGCGGGCCGCTGCCGGCGATCACGATGCGTTCGCCGGCCACCGTCAAGCCGCCCTTGACGAGCGATGAGCGACACGCTCATGCCTGGCTCGTAGCTGCGTCGAACCAGCGCGGCCTTCTCCGCAAGAGACCAGCGCCTGCGACGCTGGTCTCTCATGATCACCTTGACGGTGGTGTCCGTATTCCTGGTCGTGTTCACAGTCCTGCTCCTACCCTGAAAGACAGGCGACAAACCGTGTCTTGCCATTTACGGGGCCAACTCACTGAATCTGCAATCGATCAGAATGGGTATGCCCGCATTTCGAAGAAATGCCGAGAAGGCTGCAATTCACTAATGTCAGAGATGGAAAATTAAATTTTCTCGCATCGTCTCCGTATCATGACCGGGGAATGTTGGAAAGTGCGAACACAGGCTTCGGAAAATCCCAATGCCTTGCAACGAGTCGTGCGAGCGGGTTCTTCTCGGCGATTATTGCTCGATGACTTCACACTTTGAGGGGTGGTCGAGCAGCAAAGTCTCTGTCGGCTCGATGCGTCGCTTCACTTCAGCTTGGTAAGGCCGGAACTGTGGCCTTGCACTGCGCATATCGGGTCGAGTTGCCAGAGTGGACACTGCAGTGACTGTGAAGGCGACAAGCGCGGCCAGGTCAATGAAGTACACATGGCAGTCGACGCCAGGCTTTTTCTATGCCGCGCATGCGATGCTCCATTAATCGAAAAAACGCGCATGTGCTCCAGTTAAATAAAGACGGTCAGTGGTCACATGGTCGAACGGCTTTGAGTGGATCGGGACTATGTGTGGAAGCAGACTGGGTACGACGTACAAGCTCGTGGAATCGGGTTCCAGCCGATCAAGTTGGCCGAAGTAAAGAACTTTGCTGTGGTGTTGTTCGGACTTCACATGGTCGAGCACTGCTTCACCCCAAAGGCATGGCTTTGCCGTCTGAACGAAGACTGCAAACTTTTGTTACGAAGTGAATACGCATGCAATCTTCAAACTCCTCACTTTGCATGAATGGACGATTTTTGCCTAATCTTCGATCTAGCGTTTTTCTTGAAAAATGACAAATATCTCATCACCTTACAATTGGATTAGAAAGAATTTTCTTCAAGATAGAGATGGAACTTTTCAAAAGAGCGATGTCTTCAATATCCTTGGCCCCAGAGATTTCCCTGCAGATTGAAATGCCTTCGTCGAAACCATGGATGGCAGGACTGCCAGCAAGTGTATGGGCGGCTCTTTTCGCGGCAATGAAATCTCCTGATTCGGCTGAACGTTCAATTTCACTTACTAACGCACGTCTGGACTCGATAAAACTCGGAAAGGCTTCAATGAAGCTCTTTTCAATCCACAACTTGTTCTCCATCAGACTTGTCGCTGTCTTGGAAGAAATAATCTTCAGGATTTCTTCGAAGTCTTCTTGCCTGACGGGTTTCGTCAAAATTCCGTCGAAGCCTGCCTTTTTTGCTTTTTCGATGGTCTCAATGTCATCGTACCCAGTGAAGGCATAGATTATGCTGGCTTCTTCTGCGGCCGAAGATTGCATTTCTCGGATCCGACTCAATGCTTCGAATCCGTCCATTATGGGCATTTCGAGATCCATCACCACGATGTCTGGCCTCCTGAGCGTCAGGGCTTCGATGGCATCTCTTCCGTTGATCGCGCGACGTGCTCCGACATGACGGGGCAACCAACTCAACAATAGCAACCAGTTGTATTCATCGTCTTCCACGACCAAGAGTTCGATGGGAGTTTCTTTTGCTTCGGAATCTGGTGAAAGTGCAATGTCGACCAAATTGCCAGGCAAAGATGGACCAAATGAGTTCGCATGCAGGCGATCGCTCCTATCGTCTTTGGGTTCGACTCTAGCGCGGTTGAGTTTCAACATGAGAAGCGTACCTCTCTCCGTTGAGGTCGACATTGTCAGATCCCCACCCTGGGCCCGAGCGATCAATCTCGCAGAATATGTACCGAGTCCTAGACCACCACGTTTTCCGTGAGTAGCATATTTCTCGAAAAATTCATCGCGAATGGACTCGTGTACTGCGCCCTCGTTGTGAATCAACAAGCCTGCTCTTGCACCTTGGTATATAGCCATCGTGACGGTACTGTTTTCCGGGGCCGCTTCCAGAGCATTTCGAACGAGGTTCTCAACAATAGAAAATGTAAGGAGATGGTTTCCCGTGGCTTTCAAGTTGTTCACGGACGCGTTGAACTCAAGATGAACGTTCTTGGAGCGGGCATGATTGATGAGTTCGCCGATTACATTCCTACCGATCACGACAAGATCGATCGTTTCCGGAACGAATCGAAATGTTCCTTCTTCCATTCGATAAAGATCCAAGGACATCGTCACCATGGAAAGAGCCCTCGCGGCGGTGCGCTCTATGGATGTCAAAAGATGCTCTTCCGTGTTGGATAAGACGCGCCCTTTGCGCAGTAAAGCCGCTGCGGACTCGATGCTTTTTAAAGGAGAGCGTAGATCGTGTTGCGCCAGCCTTTCCACTTCCTGACGAGCATGAAGGGCGCTTTTTGCGGAATTGAATTGTGTCGATATCTCGATTGCTTGAGAGGCGAGTTTGCGTTGACTTTCTCTGAGCAGTTCTTCTATTTGCAGACGTTCCTCGATGCTCAATAAAGTGACAATCAACTTGTTGTCCACTCCGCTAGCTCGAACAAATTGAGCGTGAACCCATATGGTGCCGCCGGTTTTCCGTACCAGTCTGCAGTCACATGAAGCCATTGAACTGATTTGTCCTACAGACAGGCGACTCGCATGGAAGCGAGCTCTGTCTATTGATAGATGATCCGCAGGATGGAAAATATTGGAGAAATGAACTCTTCTCGACGGATCTGGAATTTCCAGGTTTTTCGTTAACGGTTCACTTAAATATTCAACTTGATCATTTTCTCCTATTTCCATGTGCCAAAATCCGGCAGCGCTTTGCGCCATTTGCAGGTTGCGAATGCGTCGGTTCAAGTCATTTTGGCCTACATCTTTGAATCGCCTATAAACTGCTACGCTTCCTGCGAGTACCACGGTGGATCCGAGAAATTCCAATCCTTCGCTAATATGCTCAGCAAGAAGCAGTACGACGGAAACCAGCATGACGCTGAGCGATACGATGGGAAAAATGATCTCCGAAGACGCGATTAATATCGTCAGCACTATCGATGGGAGCCACCACAGGAAAAAATCAAGACCGCGATGTGCCGTCCATGTGGTCCAGATTAAAGTAGTCAGCAATAGGAGGAATTCGTGAGTTCGATTCTTGTTGTCTTCTATAATCCTCCATCCTCGCCATGCAAGAGAAACGAGGAAGCCTATATTTATGGCGAGAGATAATCCATCTTTTGGTTTCGTGTCATAAATGCATCTTATGCCTACCCAAATTGCCATGCCGCATATGATTAAAAGAAATGCGAAATCGTCAGGCTTCGTGATTTTTGTGCGAAAAAAGATATTTGGAACTTTGGGCATGGATTTGTTCGATTGTTTGAAATAGAAAGATCATGTTTTAGATCGATGCTATCGTTCTGACGTGTGATGCTCTTGGTGAAGCATTCTTGATATATAACTGACAGACTGATTTATATATTTTTATTTTTTAGGAATTTGCCGATAGGTGTTCGGTTCGAGGTCAAGTCAGAATGTGTGGCCGAGTAAAAAGATTTTCTGGGAAATCCAATGAGGAAATCAATTGGGGATGAGGATGGTCAAATCAGAAGAATTAGGCTTCAGCATTTGGAGTTGGCGGCTGTTATGGGAGCAGGTCGTAGCTTCTTTCCAATCTACGCACTATTCGCGGTGTCGGCGACCGTCGTTATTTATCCCAGTGTCTCACGTGTGGTGACCGCTGCATGGGTAAGCACATATTTGATTTACACCGTAATCAGGACCGTTGCAACAGCGCTTTACCATGACGATGTGGATCGTGAAATTCCGTCTCGAATTCAGAAGTGGCGAAAATTCGTATTTTTTTCTGCCTTTACCCATGGGGCGATTTTAGGAAGTCTTGCAGTAATCGCGTTGCCGGTCCTGAATTCGGCGCGACAATTGGTTTTGACTGCATTCATTTTGATCGTGACTACAGGCGCGGTCCTTTATGTCTCGGCAGTTCTACCCGCACTTATCATTCTGATTTCCGCTGCCTTGCTTCCTTACGTAGCGGTATGGTATCTATATGCAAGCGCTTCTGAGATTCCAGTCGCATATTTTCTTTGTGCGGCTTGGATCATCAACTTGTTCATGAGCTTGATTCACCATAGAGCGGGATCCCGACTTTTTGAATTGGTGGCTGAGAATGAAGTTCTTGTAAAGGCTTTCGAGGAGAAGAACAGGGAGCTTGAGATAGCAGATCGAGCGCGGCTGCAATTGCTGGCGGTCACCAGTCATGATCTCCGTCAACCAGTTCATGCTTTGGGTCTAATCCTCGCGCATGCCAGTGAGCATGACGATACAAGGCTAATCGGTCAGCATTTCGAAAAAATGAGGGAAATATCGAACCTGATATCGGAGATGCTTTTGGAGTTGATGGACTTGAGCATGCTTGAGCATGAGAAGACCGTAAAGAAAATTGAAGAAGTTTGTTTGACTACAATCCTCATGCAATTGAAGGCAAGTCAGGAACCTGTTGCCAGAAGAAAAGGACTTGCTCTCAATATTCTTGCAAATAAGGAGATATGGGTGTTGGCAGATGCAGGATTGCTAAGAAGAATGCTTCTCAACTTGCTTTCTAATGCAATAAAGTATACAACGATAGGATTCGTAGAAATAGAATGCCATGTTCAAGGTGGTCATGTTTTGATTGGCGTCCGAGATACGGGAATGGGAATCCCTTCGGAAAGATTGAATGAGATTTTTCAGCCTTACGTGAGGCTCGACCCCAGAATCGAGGAGAAGGAAAGTGTCGGTCTTGGTCTTTCCATTGTTCAACGCGCTGCGATAGCACAAGGCTTCAAGATTCGGGTCTCTTCGGTAATGGGTAGTGGCTCTGTGTTTGAACTGTGTGTTCCGCATGTTGCGAACCCTCAGAAAGTCGATCAGACTGAAATCGCAAGTTCGAACGCGCTGCCATCCGGCGAAGTTCTCATTGCCGTGATCGATGACGACTTCTTTGCACGCGAAGCACTCGTCATGCTTTTAAAACATTGGGGGTATTCCACCGCAAGCGCAGAATCGATTGGTGACTTGCAGAAGGAGTTGAAATCGCAAAGAAAGCCCGCTTTGATCATTGCTGATAATCATTTGAGTCCGATCGAGTTTGGGTCCGATGCTATTCAAGCAGTTCGAGAGGATTTCAATGATTTCTCAATCCCGGCGATCGTTGTAACCGGGGATGCGAATGTGCGGCTCAGTGGATTGAGCCATGTTGAAGTTGCTCACAAACCAATCAAGCCAGCTTTGCTCAAGGAGCTTGTCGTCAGAATGACGCCGAGCATCGCTAGATCAAAATCCACACCGCAGCGATAGCCAAGTACGCACAGATGTGGGTGCCTCTGCATTATTTCTCAAAAACTGCTGACTCTTCGTGCAATCGAGTTGTTTAATCTGAACATATCTTAATGAGATCAACAGATCGCAAGGTGGCTGTCGGATGATGCGGTTTTGAAACGGCTAGCTGTCGTACGAAATATCGAGGCCCTGAAAACTTTGTTGATCAACACTGGTTTGATAGTTCGAAAAATTCGATCTCTGACGGCAAATGGCAAAATAATAATGAACACGCTCAGGGAAATTGATAATTCGTTGCGTTCTGGATCTCAAATGGGTGAATTTTTGCCTATTAAAAAGGAGCATTCAGTAGTTCATGGGCATGGAATCCATCTGGATTGATGATGCGGAAAACTCATTCGAAGGCTAACTCGCGGCCTCGAGTTGCATTGATCGCTTTTACTCCGCGTAGCAGAGAGTATGGGCGAAGGGCCTTGCGTGTGCTGGGATGCATGCCGCTCGTATTCATGGATGCGGAAGAGTTCTTGCAGATCGGAAAGCGAGCGAGAGAACTCTCGATGATGTTGTTGGAGCATCCGATCCCGAGCGGCGAGGTCGATACTGATTCGTCAGACACAGGCGAGACAATCAGGCGGGCTGTGGGCGATGAATTGCCTGTCGTCCATTCGATCGCCATTCAGGCCGGGGGCGCCATTCCCGCTTTTCGTGCGGGAGACATGCTGCTTCCGGGCTCTTTATCGTTCGCTCAGCTCTGCCGCACGCTACGCGGTTTTTTGAAGAAACACGGAATGCAGACCACCGATTCGATTCTCGAATGGGGTGTCTATCGGTTCTGTGTCGATTCGGGTCTGGTGTATGTCGGAGGGACGCCGGTTTCCTTGAAACCGGAAGAGTTCGATCTGGCCTTGGAACTCTTTTTCAATGCAGGGGCGAAAGTGTCGAGGCCATGGCTCAAAGCGATGATTCCAAGTCTGCAGACACTCCGCCGACGTGCTTCTGCGCCAGCTGCCGATGCGACATTGCTACGAGTCCGAGACTTGCTGGATTTGCAAACCCAACACGGGTGGGACTTGCAGGTGAACCCAGGTTCCAGTTGCACGCTCGTGAGATCGGACTGGCTGGTGTAATACTTCGGATTAAAAACGCGCCGTTTTTGCTAACGCAAGCGTCCGTTCAAGTACGGCTCCGGATCGATTGCCACGCCGTTCTTCCTGAGTTCGAAATGAAGTTTGACTCTTTCCGCGTCTGACTCACCCATTTCGGCGATCTTCTGGTTCTGCGCAACGACATCATTTTCTTGCACCAGGATGGCTTGGTTGTGCGCATAAGCCGTCAGGAAGATCTCATCGTGTTTGATGATGACCATTTTTCCATATCCGCGCAGTTGATCACCGACATACACCACGCGCCCGTCCGCGGCAGCGACCACCGGATCACCGGCTCGGCCTGCGATGTCGATGCCCTTGCTTCTGACACTGTCGTAGCGCGTGATCGTCGGGCCTGCCGAGGGTCTGATGAACTGAGCTTTGAGGGGAGAAGAACCCGCGCTCTGGGACACACGAGGCAAGGGTGTCGTTCGCGAGACCACCGTGGGCGTCGCACAAGCTCCGATCAATGAAGTCAATGCGATGACAGTCAGCAGTCGCAGAGGTCGATCGATGTTAAAGGTCAGATGCAACGTCATTGAGGTGCTGGTTGATTTGGCGATGAGACGATCGAAGGGCTTCCTCGCAACCCCTTTTTGTCGGAAAAACTATTTGGAAATGGGGATCGTCATGCTTCGATCGACCGGAACCGCCGTCACGCTGTTCTGAGGTGAACCATCAATCAAACGATCGGAGTAGTACAGATAGACGAGCGTGTTGCGTTTGACATCGAGCATGCGCACGACACGCAAACGCTTGAACATGATCGAGAGACGCTCGCTGAAGACTTCATCGCGTTTTTTCAGCGGCTCGGTGAAGGATATCGGACCGACCTGTCGACATGCGATGGAGGCCTCCGCCTTGTCTTCGGCCAGTCCCAGCGCGCCGCTGACGCCACCTGTCTTTGCCCGCGACACGTAACACGTCACCCCGTTAACTTTGGGATCGTCATAGGCCTCGATCACGATCTTGTGATCGGGGCCGATCAGCTTGAAGGCGGTGTCCACGTCGCCAACGGTTTCCGCCGAAGCGACACTGCCGAAGGCAAAGACCGCGAGACCGACCGCGGTCGATCCCAAGGCTCGCATGACTCGCATGACTCGCATGACTCGCATGACTCGCATGACTCGCATGACTCGCATCATGGACGGACACAGGGCGGGGGATCGCATGAAAGCCTGTGCGTCCGTCATCTGATGTCGAGCGTGTGAACGCGCTCGAAGCTGCCGAGGCGCCGATCCTCGAAGTAAAGCCTCAATGTTTCGCGGACGGTGCGGAAAGCAATCTCTTCCCACGGAATTTCCGTCTCGGCGAATAAACGCGTTTCGATGGTTTCATGACCTGGGTCGAAGACATCGTCGAGCAACTTGGCGCGGTAGAACAGATGCACCTGACCCACATGCACGACGCTCATCACGGCGAAAAGGCCCTGCATTTCGAAATGTGCACCGGCTTCCTCGTCCGTTTCTCGTGCCGCACCTTGCGCGGTCGTCTCGCGGAGTTCCATGAATCCGGCCGGCAGGGTCCATTTACCTCGGCGCGGCTCAATGTTGCGCTTGCACAGCAGCACCCGGTCGCCCAACACCGGGATCGTGCCCACCACGTTGAGGGGATTCTCGTAATGGATCGTGCCGCACGAGGGACACACGGCGCGCTCTCGCGTATCACCGTCGTCAGGCACACGATAGACCACGGAAGCACCGCAGTTCCTGCAGTGCCTGATCGTCCGGACCGGAGGGTCGATGGATTCCGCGACGCTCATGGATCAAACGATCTTGATCTTCAAGGCCGGCAGTCCGCCGACGCTTCCTTCCAAGACGTCACCCGCCACCACGGCGGCGACGCCCTCGGGAGTGCCTGTGAAGATGAGATCGCCCGGCTGCAATTCCCAGGCCGACGAGAGGTGCTCGATCGTCTCGGCGATGGTCCAGATCAACTTGGCCACATTGCTGGCCTGGCGCGGTGTTCCATTGACTTGCAGAGCGATGTCCGCCTTCTCCACGTCCCCGGCTTGCGAGGTGGGAACGATCGGACCGATCGGTGCGCTCTGGTCGAAACCCTTGGCGATGTCCCAGGGGCGACCTTGCTTCTTCATGTCGGCCTGCAGGTCGCGACGCGTCATGTCCAGACCCACGGCATAGCCGAAGATGTGCTTGTGGGCGTCGGCGGCGGCGATGTCGCGGCCACCCGTCCCGATGGCGGCGACCAGTTCGATCTCGTGGTGCAGGTTCCGTGTCAGCGTGGGATAGGCGATGGTGCCGGTCGCGCCATCCTCGACGACCACGATCGCGTCGGCGGGTTTCATGAAGAAGAAGGGCGCCTCGCGACCGGAAAAACCCATCTCCTTCGCATGATCCTCGTAATTGCGACCGACGCAATAGATGCGGCGCACCGGAAAACGGCCTGCCTGGCCGACCACGGGAATCGACACCACATCGGGTGCGGGAACGACGTATTCGGAAGCCATCGCTTGGGTCCTTGTAATTGACGAGTTCAAACCTGACTCGAGGAATTTTTCACACGGCAGGCAGTGTGCCAGAGGACGGTCGATTCGACCGGGCGACGCCAGCCCGGGGAAGCCCGTGGGTTCCTGTGGGCATGCCGCCGCTATGCTCCGGCCGCATGATGATGAAGCTGCACAACTATTTCCGCTCGTCCGCCTCGTACCGGGTGCGCATCGCGCTCGCGCTCAAGGGCCTGGCCTACGAGTACGCGCCGGTCCATCTGGTGCGTGGGGAACATCTCAAGGCACCCTTCACGTCGATTTCGACGGACATGCTGCTTCCCTTGCTGGAAGTCGAGGATGACGCCTCGGGCGGGACGGAACGTTTTTCTCAGTCGATGGCGATCATCGAATACCTGGACGAAACGCATCCCGAGCCCCCGCTGCTGCCGGCCGACCCTGCCGATCGCGCGCATGTTCGTGCCCTGGCGCAAACCATCGCCTGCGAGATTCACCCCGTCAACAACCTGCGGGTGCTGAAATACCTGGTGCGTGATCTCAAGCTCGACGATGCCGTGAAGACGGCCTGGTATCGGCATTGGGTGCGCGAGGGTCTTCAGGCCTTCGAGCGTCAATTGGCGCAGCGACCACCCGGTCTCTACTGCTACGGCGACACGCTCACGCTGGCCGACTGCTGTCTGGTGCCGCAGATCTTCAATGCCCAGCGCTTCGACTGCGACCTCGCGGGACTGCCGCGCACGATGGCCGCCTACGAGGCTGCGATGCAGGTCGACGCCGTGCAGCAGGCCCATCCTTCGCGTTGTCCCGACGCGGAAGCCTGATCGGTGCCGACGTTGCGCATGCCGGCCGACTGGCTCGTGCCCGACTGGCCCGCACCTCCCGGTGTGCATGCACTCTGCACCACGCGAGCCGGCGGCGTGTCTCCATCGCCCTACCAGAGCTTCAATCTGGGCACTCATGTCGGTGACGCGCCCGCAGCCGTCGCCGCCAATCGTTCGGTGCTGCGCGATGTCCTCGGTGTCCGGCCGGTCTTCCTGGAGCAGGTGCATGGCGTCGAGGCGACGGTGCTCGACGACACCACGCCGGATGGTGCGCGCGCCGACGCCTGCATCGCGCTGCATCCCGGGATCGCCTGCACGGTCATGGTCGCGGACTGCCTGCCGGTGCTGTTCGCCAGCGCATGCGGCACGCGCGTGGCGGCGGCGCATGCCGGATGGCGTGGCTTGGCCGCGGGGGTGCTCGAACGGACGCTCGAGCGGCTGACCGCCCACGGTGGACGACGTCCGGTGGTCTGGCTGGGTCCCTGCATCGGACCACGCGCTTTCGAAGTCGGCGACGAGGTCAGGGCTGCTTTCGAGAAGCACGATCCGTCGATGGCGACCTGCTTCCGCGCCGCCGGTGCGCCGGGCAAATGGTGGGCCGATCTGCCCCTGATCGCCAGGAAAAGGCTGACGGCCGCTGGCGTTCGCGACATTCACGGCAACGACGGCACCGGCATCTGGTGCACGGCAAGCAATCCGTTACGTTTCTTTTCGCATCGGCGCGACGGTGTCAGTGGAAGATTCGCCGCTTGCATCTGGCTGCACGGTTGAACCGCCCGCTCCAGGCGACGCGATCGCACGCGCCGCGTCCTGCTGTGCCTGCTCCATCTGCCGGATCCGTTTGCGACGCGCCGGGGCGTTCATTAGGTAAACCACCAACGCAACCGGTGCCGCGCCATAGAGTAGAAACGTGAACACGGCGCCGATCACGGTGCCCGTGGTGTTGGTGCCTTCGGCTACCGCCATCATCAGGGCGACGTAGAGCCAGGCGATCACGACGATGTGCATGTGGTGGGGTGCGCCGAAAGGGCCGGACGGGTGGGGGATGTCGCGTTGTGGGCGACTTGTGAATGCAGGATACTTTCTTCGTAAAGCAATGGACATCGACGAGGATTCAGGAGACATCATGAAACAACAAGCGGCCGCGGCCGACGCTTTCGTTCCCTTCCAGCAGGCCTTGGCACGCGGATGGCAGCAGGCCATGGAATCTTTCCAGTCCATCGGCACGGCCGGTGTTCCGGGCGGAACGCCCTTGACCGACTTCGCGAAGCCGGCGGGCTCGAGCGGCGCTCTGCCGAAGCTCTCGCTGGCGCCCGAGAAGATGAAGGAAATCCAGCGCCAGTACATGGCCGAGGCGACCGATCTCTGGCGCCAGGGCCTCACGGCCAAGCCGGCCGGCGACCGGCGCTTTTCGGCCGAAGCTTGGTCGGGCAATCCGCTGTCGGCCTTCACGGCGGCGGTGTACCTGTTGAATGCCCGCACGCTGCTGGGCATGGCCGATGCCGTCGAAGCCGATGCGAAGACGCGGGCCCGGCTGCGCTTCGCGGTCGAGCAGTGGCTCGCCGCCACGTCGCCGAGCAACTCGCTGGCCTTCAATGCCGATGCGCAGAAGAAGGCCCTCGAGACGCAGGGGCAGAGCATCGCCCAGGGCATGCAGAACCTGCTGCACGACATCCAGCAGGGCCATCTCAGCATGACCGACGAGAGTGCCTTCGAGGTCGGGCGCAACGTCGCCACCAGCGAAGGCGCCGTAGTGTTCGAGAACGAGATCTTCCAGCTGCTCGAGTACAAGCCGCTCACGGCCAAGGTCTACGAGCGGCCGTTCCTGCTGGTGCCGCCCTGCATCAACAAGTTCTACATCCTCGATCTCCAGCCGGAGAACTCGCTGATCCGCTATGCCGTCGAACAGGGCCATCGTGTCTTCGTGGTGAGCTGGCGCAACCCGGACGAGTCGATGCGCGACTGCACGTGGGACGACTACATCGAGGACGCCGCGATCAAGGCGATCCACGTGGTGCAGGACATCGCCACGAAGGACAACAAGGACGACAAGATCAACGCGCTGGGCTTCTGCGTCGGCGGCACCATCCTGAGCACGGCGCTGGCCGTGCTGGCCTCGCGCGGAGAGAAGCCCGTGGCGTCGCTCACGCTGTTGACGACGCTGCTGGATTTCACCGACACCGGCGTGCTCGACATCTTCATCGACGAGCCGATGGTGAAGTACCGCGAGATGCAGATGGGGCAGGGCGGCATGCTGCCCGGCAAGGAGCTGGGCTCGACCTTCAGCTTCCTGCGGCCCAACGACCTGATCTGGAACTACGTCGTCGGCAACTACCTCAAGGGCGAGAAGCCACCCGCGTTCGACCTGCTCTATTGGAACGGCGACGCGACCAACCTGCCGGGACCCTTCTATGCCTGGTACCTGCGCAACACGTACCTCGAGAACAAGCTGATCGAGCCCGGTGCGCTCACCGTCTGCGGCGAGCCGATCGACCTCGGCAGCATCGACGTGCCGACCTACATCTACGGCTCGCGCGAGGACCACATCGTGCCGGTCGGCGGCGCCTACGCGTCGACGCAGGTGCTCAATGGCAAGAAGCGCTTCGTGATGGGGGCGTCGGGCCACATCGCCGGCGTCATCAATCCGCCGGCGCAGAACAAGCGCAGCCACTGGAGCCGGGACGACGCACAGTTCCCGGCCACGTCCGCCGAGTGGCTCGACGGTGCCACCGAGCATCGCGGCAGCTGGTGGACCGACTGGTCGCAATGGCTCAAGACGCACGCCGGCAAACAGATTCCCGCACCCAGGAATTACGGCAGGGAACGCGCCTACAAGGCGAGCGAACCTGCCCCGGGCCGCTACGTCAAGGCGAAGGCCTGACGACCCAGAGGCACGGCCCACAGAAGAATCATCAAACTGGAAAAGAACGGAGAGCATTCATGGAAGACATCGTCATCGTTTCAGCCGCACGCACGGCCGTCGGCAAGTTCGGCGGATCGCTCGCGGGCATTCCCGCCACCGAACTGGGCGCCCTGGTGATCAAGGAAGTCCTTTCTCGCGCGCGTTTGGGCAATGACCAGATCGGCGAAGTGATCATGGGACAAGTGCTGGCGGCAGGCGCGGGACAGAACCCGGCACGTCAGGCGCTGCTCAAGAGCGGCATCGGCAAGGAGACGCCGGCACTGACCATCAACGCGGTGTGCGGCTCCGGCCTGAAGGCCGTGATGCTGGCGGCCCAGGCCGTGGCCACGGGCGACAGCGAGATCGTCGTCGCGGGCGGCCAGGAGAACATGAGCCTGTCGCCCCACGTGCTGCCCAACTCGCGCAACGGCCAGCGCATGGGCGACTGGAAGATGGTCGACACCATGATCGTCGATGGCCTGTGGGACGTCTACAACCAGTACCACATGGGCATCACGGCGGAGAACGTCGCCAAGGAATACGACATCAGCCGCGCGATGCAGGACGAACTGGCGCTGGGCAGTCAGACCAAGGCCGCCGCCGCGCAGGATGCCGGCAAGTTCAACGACGAGATCGTCAGCGTGAACATCCCGCAGAAGAAGGGCGATCCGATCGTCTTCTCCAAGGACGAATTCATCAATCGCAAGACCAATGCCGAAGGCCTCGCTGGCCTGCGTCCGGCGTTCGACAAGGCCGGCGGCGTGACGGCGGGCAATGCGTCGGGCCTGAACGACGGCGCCGCGGCGGTGGTCGTGATGACGGCGAAGAAGGCGGCGGCACTGGGCCTCACGCCGCTGGGCCGCATCGCCAGCTACGCCACGATGGGTCTCGACCCGAAGATCATGGGCATGGGCCCGGTGCCGGCGTCCAAGAAGGCGCTGGAGCGCGCCGGCTGGAAGGCCGCCGATCTCGATCTGCTCGAGATCAACGAGGCCTTCGCGGCCCAGGCGTGCGCGGTCAATCGCGAAATGGGCTGGGACACGAGCAAGGTGAACGTGAACGGTGGCGCCATCGCCATCGGCCACCCTATCGGTGCGTCGGGCTGCCGCATCCTGGTGACGCTGCTGCACGAGATGCAGCGTCGCGATGCCAAGAAGGGCATTGCCTCGCTGTGCATCGGCGGCGGCATGGGCGTCGCGCTCACGATCGAGCGTTGAGGACGGTCCCGGCGAAGGCTCGCATGGCCGATGCCGGGACATCCGCAGAAATCCATTCTTCGCATGCATCCCATCGGGTCGATGCGTGCAAATCAATGTCGTGGCTCAGTGTTTTCCTGCACCTGTCGGTGTGAGAAATTTGGGTACAGTGACTTTGTCTCCTGAGAGACAAGAACAAATCAAGGAATCGTCATGAGTAAAAAAGTCGCTTACGTCACCGGTGGCATGGGTGGTATCGGAACCGCCATCTGCCAACGCCTGCACAAGGATGGCTTCACCGTGATCGCCGGTTGCGGTCCCACCCGCGACTTCGCGAAGTGGCTGGCCGAACAGCGCGAACTGGGCTTCGAGTTCCACGCTTCCGTCGGCAACGTCGGCGACTGGGCTTCCACCGTCGAGGCCTTCAACCAGTCGAAGTCGGAACACGGCAGCATCGACGTGCTGGTCAACAACGCCGGCATCACGCGCGACCGCATGTTCCTCAAGATGTCGCCGGAAGATTGGAGCGCGGTGATCGAGACCAACCTCAACAGCATGTTCAACGTCACCAAGCAGGTGGTGGGCGACATGGTGGAAAAGGGCTGGGGTCGCATCATCAACATCAGTTCCGTCAACGGCGCAAAGGGCCAGGCCGGCCAGACCAACTACTCGGCCGCCAAGGCCGGCATGCACGGCTTCACCATGGCGCTGGCGCAGGAACTCGCCGCCAAGGGCGTGACCGTCAACACGGTGAGCCCGGGCTACATCGGCACCGACATGGTCAAGGCCATCCGCCAGGAAGTGCTCGACAAGATCGTGGCCACCATCCCGGTCAAGCGCCTGGGCGAGCCCAGCGAGATCGCATCGATCATCTCGTGGCTGGCGACCGACGAAGGTGGCTATTCCACCGGTGCCGACTTCTCCGTCAACGGCGGCCTGCACATGCACTGATGCCGCGGCGTCCGCGGTCCTCGCATCGCGCGAGGTGAATGCAGGCTTCGAAAACCCGCTCCGGCGGGTTTTTTCCATTGGGGCCACGGGTCACGCATCGGACGGCGGCTAAAGTCGGCCTGTCTTCGCACGCCGAGCGATACGGCGACATGCTCACGGATCCCGCGCGGTCTGCGCACCCTTTTTGCCATCGGACAAGGATGCCCCACAGCGTTTCACTGATCAACACCATCGCGGCCGGACTCGGGCTGGCGCTCATCCTGGGCTTTCTGGCCGTTCGACTGCGGCTGCCGGCGCTGGTCGGCTACCTGCTGGCGGGCGTGATCCTCGGCCCGTTCACACCCGGCTTCGTCGCCGACATGGAAATCGCGGCGCAATTGGCCGAGATCGGCGTGATGCTGCTGATGTTCGGTGTCGGGCTGCACTTCTCGCTGGACGACCTGATGGCCGTGCGCAAGATCGCCGTTCCCGGAGCGCTCGTGCAGATCGGCGTGGCGACATTGCTGGGCGGGGCGTTGGCGATGTGGTGGGGTTGGCACCTGGGCGCGGCCCTGGTGTTCGGCCTGGCGCTGTCGGTGGCGAGCACGGTGGTGCTGCTGCGCGCGTTGGAAAGTCTCGGACTGCTGGACAGCTACATCGGACGCATCGCGGTCGGTTGGCTGATCGTCGAGGACCTCGCCATGGTGCTGGTGCTGGTGCTCCTGCCGCCGCTGGCCGGAGTGCTGGGCGGTCGTACCACCACCGGCGGCGGCGATGCGGCGGCGATCTGGCAGACGCTGGGCTTCACGTTGCTGCAGGTGAGCGGCTTCATCGTGCTGATGCTGGTGGTCGGGCGACGCGTGTTCCCCTGGGTGCTGTGGCAGGTCACGCGCACGGGTTCGCGCGAGCTGTTCACGCTGTGCGTGGTGGCCGCCGCGGTGAGCATCGCCTTCGCGTCGGCGGCGCTCTTCGGCGTTTCCTTCGCGCTGGGCGCCTTCTTCGCGGGCATGGTGATGCGCGAGTCGGAATTCAGCCACCGCGCGGCGGAAGAGTCGCTGCCGCTGCGAGACGCCTTCGCGGTGCTGTTCTTCGTCTCGGTGGGGATGCTGTTCAATCCCGCCGTGCTGGTGGAGCGACCGCTGCAGGTGCTGGCGGTGGTGCTGGTCATCATCGTGGGCAAATCGATCGCGGCCGGCGTCCTGGTGCTGGCGTTCCGCTATCCGCTGCGCACCGCGCTCACGGTGAGCGCCAGCCTGGCGCAGATCGGGGAGTTCTCGTTCATCCTGATCGCGCTGGGCATGTCGCTCGGCCTGCTTCCGGACGAGGCGCAGAGCCTGGTGCTCGCTGGCGCGCTGATTTCCATCGCCACCAACCCGTTGTGGTTCAGCCTGATCGCACCCGTGCAGGGCTGGCTGCACAAACGCTTCGCCTTCGCCCGCACGCTCGAACTGCGCGAGGATCCACTGGCCGAACTGCCGGTGTCGACCGAGGCACGTTACCTGTCACGCCAGGTGGTGCTGGTCGGCTACGGACGAGTGGGACGCCGCATCGCCGCCGAACTGAAGACCCACGAAATACCCTTCGTCGTCGCCGAGCAGAATCGCGAACTGGTCGAGCGGTTGCGCGCCGGCGGCACCGCAGCGGTGTGGGGCGACGCCGCAGAGCCCGCGGTACTCATCCAGGCACACATCGCCAAGGCGCAGGTCCTCGTCGTCGCGACCCCGAACACGCTGCACGTCCAGCAGATGATCGAGACGGCCCGATTGCTGAACCCCACCATCCGGACCGTGATCCGCAGCCACAACGAGGAAGAAGCTCGCCTGCTCGCGGAAGATGCATCGGTGACCGTGTTCCTCGGCGAACACGAACTGGCTCAGGCGATGGCCCGACAGGTATTCGAGCACGCGGCACCTTGAGTGCCGTCCGGTCGCGATCGCCCGAATCGCGATCGGATCGATGCTCAGAGGTCCTCGATGACCAGCATGCGATATCGCTGGGCGATCGAGTACGGCACCGTGCGGACGACCTCCATGACGCGTTCGGCGTCTTCCTCGTTCTCGGTCTTGACCATCAGGCCGGTATGACCTTCGCGGGCCAGCTTGGTGTAGGCGCGAACGACGGCACCTTCGGTGCCGGCGGAGGGCAGCGGGTTGTCGGCATCGCTGGTGGTCGGCGTGATCTGCGACAGCACGATCTCGGGCGGCACCAGGTACACCGCATCGGTCGGCACGCCGTTCTCCTCGAGCTTCCGCCCCACCGCGCGCGCATCGCCGGCTTCCGGGAACATGATGAAAGAATGGCCCGTGGGATAGAAGGCGCCGCCGATGGCGGCGGTCATGCTGGAGTCGAGTGTGAAGTTCTGCATGAGGTCTCCTCGAGACGATGAATCCGGATCAGGCACCGTGCCTTGTGATGACGAGTCGGTTCAGGGTAGAGCGTTGGCGACCACGAACTGTAGGAAAACCATGGGATCTGGTGACGCCGCAAGGCGTGCCGTTTCCGTGCCTGTTTGTAAGCAATACAATAACATTTGTATCAAAACGTGAATTTCTATGCTGGTAGCGCAAGCTTGCGCTCCTTAGGATTCAACGGATCTGAAATCCAAAGTTTTAATTTATGTCGCACTTGCGGAACGTCGCGCTGACTGTGCACGAACTCGAGGCCGGTGAGTACTACTGGGTGCTGATGGAAGGGACGGACTACACCATCGAGGATGTGCTGCCCTACCTGCCGATCGAGTCGTCCGCCGATCCCTATGGCACCTATGCGAACGCCTTGGTCGCGGGAATGGCCGCCATGCGGCGCATGTTCGGCCCGGGCGGACCGCGGGAATGACCGGCGAAGGCGATTAACATGCGGTCCCGGGTCGACGCCGATCGCGTCGCATGGCGACAGCCCATGCGCCGGCCGCCGTCAAGGTCGATGGCCCCGGCCCCCGTTTCCATCCAAACCGCAGGTGCGGACCCCGACGGTCCGCATGCCACCCGATCCGGAACGATCGCGGAAGCCGCAGCGGTCTGAAATCCTTTCAACCGCATTCTCGAATCTCTTCATGACGTTCAGCGTCTTTCTCGTCGAAGACAACCTTTCCGTTCGCGACGGCCTCCTCGACATGCTGGAGGAGGTCGGCGACGCCACCGTCGTCGGCGTCGCACCGACCCAGGACGAAGCCACCCGGTGGCTGCTCGAGCATTCGCACGTCTGGCATCTGGTGATCGTCGATCTGTTCCTGTCGGAAGGCTCCGGCATGGAGGTCGTGAAGGTGTGCGCGCCGCGGCAGGCCCACCAGCGCGTCGTCGTGCTGACCAACTACGTCGAGGCGTCGGCGTCGCGCGCGCTGTCGCAGGGCGCCGACGCGGTGTTCGACAAGACCTCGCAGCTGGAGGAATTCCTCGCCTACGTGCAACTGTGCGGCACGCAGCATCGCGACCGGGAGCAGGCATGACGCGGCAGACCGCCATCGTCCCGGGGCTGCCGGCCAAGGTGCTCTCGGTGGCGCCGATGCTCGATCGGCAAAGAAACCCAGCCTTCATGCGGGTTTGAAGCTGAGGGTGTGCAAAGTGTGTGCGTGCGGTGCGTTGCGCCGCGTCAACGATGAGGAGAAAAGTCTTCCTTTTCGACACGTGTGACAGTTACATTCAAGAAACAATGTCGATTGCACATTGAAGTTCTTTGAAGCTAAGGGATAACGCTGAGAACTTATGAGGCTTTGAGGCATTGACACTAACCAATCAATAAGTTATTTGGCAAAAAGTGTTTTGCATGGCAATTTGATTGGCGAGACTGCCTTAATAAGATTCGTTTTAGATAAAACTGCGGTATAAAAAAATGACATTTAGAGAGATCTTGCCTCTTAGTTGCCCTCCTGCAAGCACTAAGGCGCCGACTGTGTCTACTCTATGGAGACTTTTGAAAATTCAATCGGTTTGCGAAAAAGATTTCGATTCGACTGCTCAACGAAATCCTCATATGCCTCAACCTCATCCATGCGAGGCTAGAGGAATATCTTTGATTCCGGATCTTCAGCATTGTAAAAATATTGTTAAGTCGCCAAGATACAAGCATTTTAATTTTGCGGCAGCAATTCCTTATTCAATTTCTACCGGAATTTGGCATCAAGATTCAGATGACCATGTCAATTGGTGGATCTATCAATCTACCAATCCCTTGAATGTGGTTGTCAAGGTTGAGGCTTTGAAATGATTAGCGTAGTAATCACAGAAGTATTGCTCAGATATGACGAGCCACTTGTAGTTGTGGCAAGGAATGCCGTTGACGACAAAAAATATGTTGGAATTAATTATGGTGATGGGGCTGCAGGCTATCTGTTTTACTTTGCAAGGGTAAATCATCACAATCTTCAACTTCTCTATGAGCAGAGAATTGACGTTCGATATTTAATTACAAAGCTTAAGCAAGGGAAATATCTGTTAGGTCAAGGATGGGGTAGCAAAGAAGAAGTTTTCCGTGTACATGCTGTAAAAGAACTCGATCCAGAGTTTTTGCCTGAGACGGGAATGTTTATATTCCATCACGCTCTCACCAGTCCACAGTCTGAACTAAGGACTGTCCACATAGATGGACGATGGGGAATCGAAGATCTTAGGAAATTTTCCGATCTGGTCCAAGATGCTTACGCTTTCGTATATGCGTTGTCAGGAGCAGGTGCTACTTCGACAAAACAACGTATGGGCGAACTTTTTCGAAAGTATCCTTGGCGTGGAGGGTTTAGCTCGGTTAATTTTTTTGATGATCTTTACAAAATCATTCCTTCTCCAAACCGTGCGCAAGTTCGAGAAATCCAGTATGCATCGCCAGGTTTTATCAAGTTGAAAATGGATGGTGAAGTTGCTACGTCGATAAGTGATTTCATAACAACCATCAACCAGAAAGATTCTGACGCTACGACAGCCTACAACGATGCAAGGGCTACGCTAC
Organism: Variovorax sp. PvP013; assembly: GCF_050435945.1. NCBI lineage: Bacteria > Pseudomonadati > Pseudomonadota > Betaproteobacteria > Burkholderiales > Comamonadaceae > Variovorax > Variovorax sp. PvP013. The sequence goes on along the minus strand of NZ_JBNDLF010000001.1, from coordinate 1,412,940 downwards.
GAGCTCGTAATTGGCTGGGGAAGGCCAAAGACGATCTGGATTTAAGCGAGCAAGACGTTGGCATGCTTATCGATTTGGTGAACAAATTGTCGAACGCTTTTGGTTTGTCCATACAAGTTGAAGAAATAGTCCAGTTTGCTGGGTCCGATCCACTCGGCGCCGTAAAGATTTTGCTGGCTTACTACAGACGCTTGGCTGGACTTGCGGACTATGTTGCTACTGGAAAAGCTCAACAACTATTCGTTTAATCTCAGATCGTTGATATATGAAACCATTGCGATTCGCGCTGGGGGATGAATAATGGAAGGTGCTTCGACGGGAATTGGCCTAGTAATCATCTTGGCTGGCCTGGTGGTGACAGTGCTGTGGATCTGCATGCCGTTCGCCATCTTCGGGACCAAACCAATCCTGCGCGAGTTGCTGGCCGAGCAGAAAAGGACGAATGAACTTCTGGTGGAGGCTGCAGAGCGGGCCAAGCCGGCGCAGCCATCGCTTGTCAGCGAGAGGTATCGCGACCCTGCGTGAGGGTGTGCACCGTAGAGCGGCCGGATGTTGAGCAACCGCGTCCCCTCATGCACTACAGGCAACCGCGATAGTTATGTGAATTGACCTGATCGACGTGGTCACAAGTCTTTCCGTTCGCAACCCCCACGCCCACAGGTATGCCATAGCCTAAACGCGCCCGCGTGGGCACGCCCGCGCCCAAATGCCGCCAACTGGCGCCGCCGCCCATCCGGTCTTCTGCCATAGCGGTCGGTGCCGTCGCCCCGGAAACTGGCGGTATGCCGAAGCACCCTATCGTCGACTCGCCTACGCCGCCCAAAAACAGAGATGTCAGGCGGAAGAGGACAACCGGGAAGGATCCAAGATCCGCCTGCCACTGGACTGCAAAGGAGGACGCGTTCATCAAGCGTCACTGCGAGTCGATGACGGACCTGGCAATGGCAGCCGCCCTCGGTCGCTCCAGTGATGCCATCAGCCTCCGGCGTCAACGAATCACACAAGTTCTGAAAAGGAAGTCACCGCAGAAGTGGGACGCTGAGCAGGATTTCTTGCTTGCAGAACTCTACGGCAAGGTCGACACCGTGTTCTTGGCCGCCGTGCTTGGGCGTTCCCTTCGCGTGTTACGCGATCGCGCTTCCTTAATGGGCCTGCAGATCAAGAATCTTTGGTCGCCCGAGGAAGACGCGATCTTGAGAGAGCACTTCCCCTATGCCCCAGTCTCGCGATTTGCCAAGTTGCTGCCTGCGCGCGGCCTCGGATCGATTTATGACCGCGCCGACACGCTGGCCCTGTCCAGAGATCCGTCCTACATGCTTCGTACCCCAAAGCTCCGAAGGTTTTGGGCCTATCCGCCCGAGCTGCGATCACTCATCCAGCTGTTCAACCAAGTTGAAAGGAGACTGCGAGATGTCCAAGCGAAACATTGAAAGCATGAGAGGTCACTTGTTCAGGGTACTCGAGGCCCTGGATGACGACACGAAGCCGCTCGACATCGCGCGGCAGCGGGCCGTGTGCGAGACGGCCCAGACGCTCATCAACTCCTTGAAGGTCGAGGTTGAGTTGCATGCCATGCTGCGCGGTGCCATCGACGTGCCGTTCATCGAGAGCCAGAGCAGCGAACGCCCGAACAGTGCAGACAGGTCACCCGCACGTGCTCCTGTGGAACGAAATCAAAGCGCCCTTACAGCAGGCCCTAGCCCCAGCCATCCTTGGCGCAGCTCTCCAGCAACTCGAGTACGGACCTAATCGAGAACGCCCCAGGGTGCAGGCGCTACCGAGGAAGCACCTTCATACATCGGAGCTCTTGGGTGTACGACTCTGGGGCGTCGCAGTCATCGTCTACCTCGACGCCGTCCGAGAGCCGTAGCGGTTCTCGATGGAGCGGCCGATGGTTCCGCCGGCGGCGATGTCGCTGGCGACCATGTTCTTGACCTCCCTCATCAGGATGTCGATGCGCACGCCGCCGTCTTCGGTGGGCGTCTGCCTGACCTCTGCGTCAACGGGCGCGCCGTTGTTGTGCACGTGCACCTCGACGCTGCCGTTGCTGCCCGACGCCGCCACACCAAGCCGGCCATCCGCGCCGCGGCGTAGCGGCATGATGGCCTCTGGCCCTTCTTCGGCGAATACCCCGCCCTTGGCGAAGGCGAAGAGCTGCGGTTTGTCGTACACCTGGTTCGAGTAGGAGCTGAGACTGGGCGACTCATAGACACCTCCCAAAGCGTTCTTGGCTACGCTACCTGTCACACCCCCTGTTACGCCACCAAATAGGCCACCCAGGGCACTCGCCAGTGGCCCGGTGATGCTCTGGCGGATTGTGATTCGCACGATGTCGGAGATGATGGAGTTGGCCAAGCTCTTGAAGTCGGCTTTGCCAGTCATCACGAAACTGACAAGCTGGTCCTCCATGCCTTTGAAGGCACCGCCGACAGCTTGCTGCATCTGCCGGGCGACGTTGGCTGAGTCCTCGGCGTAGGTGGCCAGCGCGCTTTGGGCGCCCAAGCTCCAATCGCTCTGCATCCTCTTCAATTCGCCGTAGTAGGTGGCATGGTCGGCCAGCGATGTGCCCAAGGCGCTCTTGATGCTGGCGATCTCAGCGAGGTAGTTCTCTGAGCCCAGCTGGCTCTTGGGCGTGGCCTTGGTGAGCTGGTCCTGCAGGCGCAGAGACTCGCGGTACAAGCCGTTGATCTCCTGAATGCGTTGCTGCTCGAAGTCAGATTTGCCGAAAGCCCCCAGCGCCCGGCCGTAGCCCTCACGGCGCTCGGCTTGGGCGCTGGCGATCTGCTCCTGCAGCTGTGCGGCACGGTCTTGAAAGGCGATCGCTTCCTGGGCGAGCTTGGCCTTCTTCTTGGCCTCCTCGTCTTCGATCATGCCGAGCTTTTCGAGCAGGGCGATTTCTTGCAGGAGCCCACGGATCTCGCCCTGGCGCGCGAGCAGGTCCTTCTGGTCCTTGGTGAGGGTGCCCTTGCCTTTGATGTCGGCGATCTTTTGCTCGAACTCAGCCAACTCCTTGGCGGCGCCGGTCAGCTTTTCGCCCACCACCAGGCGCCGCATCGCCGCGGCTTCCTGCTCGCGCAGGTCCTGCAGATACTTCGTGCCGGCGTCGTCCTGATAGGCCTTCGGCTTCGCCGTCTTCGGCCCCTCGTTGGCCTTGCGGATCGCCGCCTCTTCCGCCGCGATCGTGCTCGCCGTCAGCTTGCCGCCGTCCGCGATGATCTTCGCGTTGTTGGCGCGATAGATCTCAAGCGCCCGATTGGTCTTCTCGGTCGCCGTCAGTGCTGCCTCGGCCCACTTCGCATTGGCTTGGCGTGCGGCCACGGCCTCTCTGCTGGTCTTTAAGGCTGCGCCCTCGGCCGTGGCCGCGCGAGCAGACAGACGAACGATCTCGCTCTGCGCTTCGACTGCTGCTTTGGCGGCCTCGAGCTGCGGCTGCACGTCGCCCGTCGCCATGCCCCGGGACACGCGGGAGTCGTAGGTCGCCTGCAGCGCCGCCACGGCCTTCTGTGCCGCGCTCAGCGCGATCTCAGGGGTAGCCTGCCGGCCCACGCCCAGAATCGAATCCCACATGCTCGACGCCGTGCCGGTAATGCCTTTCATCAGCCGTTCAAGGCTGCCCAGGTTGCCCTTGAGCTTCTCGGCTGTCGCGGCCTGGGCGGTGTCGTAGGCGGACTGCGCCACGGCCGCGGCCTCGCTCTTCTTGCCTTGGTCCTCCAGCGCTTTGATCTGGTCGTACAGGGCCAGCGTGAGGTAGCCTGTGCCCTTGGCCAGCTTCTCAGTCGCCTTCAGCGGTTCGTCGGCCAGCTCGCCAAAGGCCTTGGCCGTGTCGGCGACGCTGGTGCCGATCGTGCGCTCGACAGCGATGGCCGTCGCGGCAAACTTTTGCAGGTTGGCTGCGCCCACTTGGCCGGTGCCGGCCAGGGCCGCCAGCGCCTCGGCCGCTTGGCCTTGTGTGCCCGCGCCGATCCCCTTCAGACTGGCCGCCATGAGGTCCAGCTGCCCAGCCGTGACGCCGGCGGCGTTGCCGCTCAGGATGATGGCTCGCTGATAGGCCGTCTGTTCCTGCGAGCCCTTGTATGCGGCCGCGCCCAGGACGGCTGCTGCGGCCGCCGCAACAGTGAAGGGATTCGCCAGCCCAAGCACGTAGCCCCCCAACGCCCGCGACGCGGCGCCGACGCCCCCGAAAGAATCCTTCAGCTGCCCGCCTTGCTGCAGCAGGACGGTCAGCGGGTTCTGGCCGCCTTGCAGGCTGGTCACGATGTCCGTGAATTGCGCCGGCACCTGGCGCATGGCGGCGGCCGTCTGGCCGGCCGAGACGCCCACGGCCTTCTGCTTGAGCGACAGCTGGTCGAGCTGGTCGAGGTATGGTTTGAGGGCGCCGACATCGATGCCGCGCTGGCCGGCCAAAGCGCGGTAGTAGTCGGCGCCGGACTTGGACCCAGCTTCCATCACGGCGATCTGCCTCTGAAGCGAGCCGATCATGTTCTTGGTCGCAGCCTCAACCTTGAACGCCGCCGGCGCGGCAGCGGCGCCGATACCGTCAATGCCTGCTGCTGCCTGCTTTCCGGTGTCGGATGCGGCTTTGCCCAGGTCGGACAGTTTGCGCTTGATGCCTTCGACGCCCGATGTGACGCCGCTGCCGTCGACGCCGACGGCAATCTGTGTTTTCAGATCTCCGGCCATGTGGCCTCCTCAAAAGGGAACACCCCAGCCGCACGGGCGGCGGGTGGGGTGTGAAATGGATGAGCGCTGACGATGCGCCCAGGAAGGACAGGCCGAGCCCCAATCGGAGCCCGGCTGGGCGTCATGCCCTTTCGGCCAGCGCGGCAAAGAAGCCGCGGGTGCTGGAGCCCATCTGATACGGCGTCACCGGCGCGTTCCACCACGGCTGACCGCCGACGCGGAGCACGAAGCGGAAAGCTGTGATGTCGTAGTCGAACCAGATGTGGATCGACACGTCGGTGCGGATGCCGCCGGACTTCACGGCCGTCAGGTAGTTCGACAGGTCACCGAAGATGATGTCGCCCTTGTCGCCCAGCGCGGGCATGGCTTCCGAGTACACGATCGGACGGCCCATCAGGGTGCCATACGGTGCGGCCGACAGGCCACCCGGCGGCAGGTAGGCAGGGACGGCCGTGCCGGCACCGGGGAACGCCATCGTCATCAGCTGCGGCTCGACATCGGCGTTGAGCAGCCAGCGCGCATTGCGACGCGCGGCCGGCGTCACTGCGCTCCAGAGCTTCATGATGTTGTTGAACAGGATCGTGTCGGCAGCCTGGCCGGACTCCTTCGGAATGATCACCGTGCCGGGCGACTGCAGGATGCCCAGCGGCATGCCGACGCCAGTGCCGTTGATGATGGCGTCGTTGACCTTGAAGTTGATCTTCTCAGGCGCCTTCTTGTTCACGTAGCCGGCCATCGCAGGCGCGTCTTCGAGCAGCTCGTCGGTCAGCGGGACCAGGGCGATGACCTTGTTGAGCTTGACGGTCTTCTCGGTCAACTGCGGGCGCGACTGCGTCTTCTGACCGCCTTCCACCTCCCAGTAGGCCTGGATGCCGCCGCTCGACTGCCAGGGCGTCGTCTCGTCGGCGGGGAAGGTGATGGTGTTGCTCGAGCTGGTCTGCTGGTCGGTGAGGCTCAGCAGGGAGTCCTCGCCCATGACCTTCTGCATGATGGCGGCGCGGAAATCCGGAGGCACTGCGAAGCCGCCATCCTGGCCGACGCCCTCGGAGCCGAAGGTGGTCGGCGAGGCGTTGAACACCAGGCGGGGGTCGGTCTGGGCGCCCTTGGCCGAGCTCTTGATGACGGCGTTGAGGAACTCACCGGTCGAAGCGAAGCCGTTGCGGCCTGAAGCGGCGGCGCGTGGACTGGCAAACATGCGATCGGTGGACGGGCGGCGGGAGGCGGCTTGGGCGGCGGTGCGGTGGTCTTCGGGTTCTTCGCGCACCTGCACGTTGGTCTTGCGGCCCGAGGCCTGAGTGCGACGCTGTGCGACTTCGATGCGGGCTTCGATGGTCTCGAACTGTCGAAAGATTTCGGTGACCTGGGCGCTCTCGTCATCGTTCACTTCACGATTTTCCGAACGGGCCTTGGCATGGATGCCTTTGACCTGGTCGCTCAGATCGAGCAACTGCTCCTGCAGATCTTCGACCGTGGCAGTGTCATTGAAGGCGGGGAAGAGGGATGCGCCATGGGCGACTGGAGCAAAGCCGAAAGCCAATGCGACGGCTGCGGCGGTGAAAGCGCTGGAAAAAGCCAGCTTGTGTGTCGTGTTCATTGCATGTCCTTTTCAATCACAAGGCGCGATTGAGGCGCGCCGATCCGAAGCCTTTGCGGGAGTGCAAAAACCTCATTTCGATGCGCCGGACATGTCAGGTTAGGTCGCTGGCAACCTAACCGAGTGAAGCCGTTCAACATTCGGCCAATATGCCCATCGTCCGGTACTTCGGAATGCCGCTTGGCTGGCCAGAGCGGTCACTTGATGGATTGGCAGGGCGAATATTGCCATAAGCGTGTCAACTATTCAAGCTCAAGCTCGTAGTCGTCGGAAAAATTCCAGGCGCCGGAAATCTTGTAGGCGCTGCCAACGACTGCGACGAGTTTTCCGTTTCGGCCTTCGATCCGCAGACTGATCGCGGCGTTGTTCGTCTTCTTGACCATCTTGACCAGCTCACGACAGTGAGCACCGTCATCACCTTGAATGCTGCTCACGAGGAATTTGCCTGCCTTCTGCAGTTCGGGGTCGTATCTCATTGGGGTGGGTCCTCAGGTTGGGAAGTGGTCGACCTTGCAGATCTCGGTGGCCGAGCCGTCGACGTTGACCAGCATCAGCCGAACCGATGCGGCCTCATTCATCAAGCCAACGCGCAGCTCGCACCAGCTGCCGGCGGCGTGCGCGTCGACGATCTTTTGGCGGACCGGCTCGGGCATCTCATTCAAGGCGTGGGCCACGAAGGGACCAGTCGCGCCGATCAGGTCAGAAAGCAGGACGTTCATGCGCTGGTCTCCTGAAGCTGAGCGGTGCGCCGGCGTTGCTCAGGACTGGCCATCAGCCAGGTGCGCAGCTCCTTCAGGGAAGCGCCGCCGTGCACGACACGCTGGGCGAAGTAGTCGCGGAAGAAGTAGCGGCCCCGGATTCGTTCGGCCGATGGATTCAGCGCACGCTCGAGCACCCAGCCGTTCTGCCTGGCCTCTGCGGCGAGCTCATCCCACAAGGGATGGGCCTTAGAGCCCCGGCGCCAGCCGTCGCGCAGGTTTCTCTCGGTTTGCGTTTTGGTCATTGGTTGGTTCCTTGGTAGTCCAGTCAGTGCCCTGTGGGCGGTTGGAATTTGGAGAACGGGTTGCCAGCGGTCGGCGATTTCAGCAGCGGAACCTTGGAGCGATCGGCCGGTGTCAGACCCAGTTTTCCCAGCGCTGCCTCGAGGCGCACCATCAACTTGACGTCCAGGTGCAGCGGCCGCGATCGCAGAGCGTTGAGCACCCGCGCGGCGTGCTCGACGATCAGCCGGTCGGCATTGCACAGCGTGCCGGGGTGGCAGATGCCCACCACCTCGATCCAGCAGGCACGCTCGGCGTCAGACAGATGGGCCGGCGGCGCGCCAATTTCGCCGGTCGGCGTGGGCTCATTCGCGCGTGCAGCTCGTCGCTCAGGATGTGTCTTGAACGTGCCGCGCAGCTCGTGCACGTTGGTCGGTTTGCGTGGTCGGGCCATGGCAGGTCAGAGTTTTAGTTTTGGAGACGTGAGAAAAAAGGGAACCTTCCGGTCTTGGGTTTGATGCCGCCAGGGACTCGATCCACCCCCTCCGGTCGGCGACGCGACGCCAGCAGGTAGGTGTTAATCCTTGTTAAGGTTTTTTGATTCCCGCGCGACATTGAAGACAGGTCGAATCAGGCTGCAGGCCGCATCAGGCTTAGCTTTTGTCCTTGCTAAGGGGGTGAGCGCCACTTGTTAAGGTGTTCATGCGAGGGGAAATTTTCTGCACGTGAGGAGAACCGTGGTTTCCGGTCAGGCGAGGTTGCAGACATTGCACCCGCCCCTCCCGTCCAGCGGCGATGTGGACCCACCAGAACGACGCAGGAGCGGCGATCAGCGGCCGGCCCTCGCCCTGGCCTCGGCGGCTGTCTTCTCAGCATGGCAAGGCTCGTTGCACAAAGGCTGCAGGTTCGACTCGTCGTTGCTGCCGCCTTGCTCGCGCGGCACGATGTGGTCGATCTGGTCGCGATAGCTGACCCAGAGGCGGCCGCACATCGCGCACTTGTAGCCATGCCGGGCGGCGACACGCTCGCGCTTGGCCATCCAGGCGCGGCCGCGTTCCATCTCGGTCGTGCCGGCCTTGGTGCTCAACGTCGGCACCTTGCTCGTGTTGAACGTGGCGATCCTGGGTTTGAGGGTGCGGAGTGTCATGCCAGCCCCAGCCCCAGCGCCATGTGCCAAGGGCGGCGTGGATCGGGCGTGATCATTGCGATCCCTCGCGGATGGCATCGGTCAGCTCACGCAGGAAGCCGCGCATCACTTCCGCTCCCGCTGGTTCGACGATCGCGAGCGCGGCCTGGAGGGAGTCGAGGTCCTCCCAATTGCCGAGACGCAGGCACTCGATGAGCTCGCACGCCACGCTTCGACCTGCTTTCACGAACTCGTTTTCGCCGCCCTTTGCAGGTTGCAATGACGCAGATGCGAGAAGGTAGGTCTCCATGAGGAATCTACTTGCGAAGTCCGTATGACGGCGCGAGAGGAGGGCGGTGGATTCAGGCATGGTGGGCGGTGCTTTCGGGGTTAGTGGTGGTCGATGTGGTTTCCACTTGGCTATCCCTGTTTCGGTGGAAACCAGCGTGGAAACCGGGGTGGAAACCAACGGGCGAGCTATGCAGTTTCTGCAAGTCGGTGAAGTGGTCGAGCAGGTCGACACGCAAGTGCAGCGGTGTGCCCAGGCAGTCGGCGCGCATGTCCTCACGTGCTTGAGCGCCGTCGCCGTAGAGGTCACAGACATGCATCGCTGCCCTCAGCAGCTCGGGCGCGGAAACTTCAAACACCTGCATGGAGACCTCGCTTCTGCGCGTTCGGCGCCGACTTCTTCGGGGTGGGGCCGTTCCAATCGCTGATCTGCTGGTACTGCCCTCGGAACTGCAGCGGCGCGAGCCCCTGAGGCCCGTTGCGGTGGGCAACGATCTCGATTTCGGAGTAGCCGGCGAAGTCGTGCAGCTTCGGGCTCAGCGGGTGGGCGTAATCGGTGAACAGGACCGCGACCTGGTCGGCAGCAGCCTCGATGGCGCCGGAGTCGCGCAGGTGCGTCATCGTCGGCCGGCCGTAGTGCTCGTCGGCCTTTCGGCTCATCTGCGACAGCAGCACCACGGCGATGTCGAGATCCATCGCCAGCGCCTTGATGCCGTTGGCGATGATGTCGAGCTCACGGTTGCGGTTGTCGTCACCGCCGGCGCCCTGCATCAGTTGCAGGAAGTCGACGAACAGGACGTCAAGGCCATGCTCGCGCTTCACCTTGATGGCCTTGCGGCGCACGTCCATGAGGCTCTGTGCCGATTGGTCGTCGTGCACCAGGTGGAGTCGGCCCAGGCGATCGGCCGCCTCGGTCACGTCGGTCAGTAGGTCGACGTCCGCCGGATCAGCGCGCAGGATGCGGCCCAGGTCGATAGCCCCCATCGCGGCCGTGTGCCGGTGCATCAGTTGCAGCACGGGCATCTCCTGGCTGATGAACAGCACGCCGTACTCGCGGGCCATGGCACGGGCGAGGGCGAGGGCGAGGGCGGTCTTGCCGTGCTTCGGGCGCGCGCCGATCACCATCATTTCGCCGCGGCGCAGCCCACCATTGAGCAGCTGGTCCAAGCCCCGGATGCCGGTCGGAATGGCTGGGTTCTTGCCCTGCCTGAGGTCGTCGAGGTGCTGCAGGTAGTCGACGACGGACTGCGTGATGTGCTGCGGCTCGCGCTTGGCCCTCACGGTCGCCAGCTTGGCCAGCTTCATCTGCGCGGAGTCGAGCACCTGGGCGGTCGGCACGGCCTTGTCGAAGGACTCATCGGCGATGGCGTCGACTGTCGCGATCAGCTGGCGCCGGCGGTGGTGGTCGTTGACGATCTCGGCGTAGCGCCGGATGTTCGAGCCGCTCGGCATGTACTGCGCGATTTCGTTCAGGTGCACCAGGGCACGGCCGTCCTGGTCCTGGCCCTTCGCCCGGAGCCGCTCGTAGACGGTCACGACATCGAACGGCTGGCCAGCGGCGGCCATCTCCTGGACGGCGCGATAGACCTGGGCGTAGAAGGTCGTGTGGAAGGCCTCGGGCGGCAGGTGGATGCGGTGGATCGACTCGTTGTCCAGCAGCAGGGCGGACAGCAGGCTGGCCTCCGCCTCCGGGCTGTGCGGCGGAATGCGCCGGTCGTCTTGAGAGCTCATGCGTAGTCCCTTCTGGCCGGCGCGGCCTCGGTCTTGTTGTCGTAATTGCCCTGCACGACCTTGGCGAAGTTGTCGGCCTTCATGAGCCAGCCCAGGTCGCAGCCACCCCACTTGCCACTGCGGCCGCTCAGAAAGTCGCTGCTCGCCACGTGGTCGAAGAACAGGTCGAAGAAGCCGATCGCCTCGTCGGCGGTCGTGGCGTAGCGCTTGCCGCCTTCGCCCACGGCCGTCATCACCCACCGCCAGCGCGCCCGCATCGCCTCGGCGCTCTTGCCGTTCCAGAGTTCTCGACGCGGTTGAGGCAGCCCCGGCAGGTGTTTCCCGTACAGGTCCATCAGGTCTCGATGCGGGCACTCAGGCACAGCCGGCTTGCCGGTCGTGACCATGTCTCTGATGTCTTCTTGATGTATTGATGTATCGGGTGTGCCAGACGCACTACTCCCGTGCGTCTGGCGCACGGGTGGGGGTGCGTCTGGCGCACTGGTGGGGTGTGCGAGGCGTACGGGTGCTTCTGGCGTACCGGTGCGCGTGGCGCACTGGTTAGCGATGACTTCAAGCTGAATCGTGACCCGGTTGTTTCGGCCGGTAGTCCGCTCGACTTGGATGAAGCCGTCGCGCTCCAAAGCCTTCACGGCATGGATGACGGCGGTGCGACTCAGGCACGTCCATTCACAGATGCCGGGCAGAGAAAGCCACGCCAAGCCTTCGTCGTCGGAGCGATCTGCGAGGCACATGAGGACGCTCTTTTGCGGCGCTGTCAGCACCAAGCGCTTACAGGCGTTGGTGACCGGATTGCTCACGCAGCTGTCCCTTGATCGTCGGTGCGAGCCCCCAGCACAGCCAAGAGGCCTTCCAGGTCGTGCAGAGTGCTGCAGGTGCGGGTCTGGCCGGACTGGCGAACCTCGTAGTGCGCGCGGCCAGCCTTGATGACGGTGTGCAGCTCGTAGCCCAGGAGGGCGAATCGGGCGCCCAGGCTGGCGATGGTCTTTTCGATGGACATCAGTGTGCTCCTGCTGCTGGTGCTTGAACATCGTGGAGGCTGTCGGCACACCAACGTCCTGCGGCAGCGTCGCTCTCGTAGCAGAGAGTCGTCCAGCGGATGTAGTCCTCCACCAAGCCCTGATTGATGGCTGGACGGCGGTCGAGGAGATCTCGCAGGCGTGCGTTCTCGCTACGCAGTCGCTCGACTTCGAGAGCCTTGTCGGTGGCGGTGGACATGGTGGCGTTCATCGGATGCCGTCCTTGATGGCCTCGGAGAGTTCGTCGATGAAGCCAGCCATGACCTCCGGCGCTTGGTTCTTTCCGGACAGCATGACTCCAGCGGCGAGCAGGCTCGGGGTTTCATCACCGCTGCGCAAAGCGTCAATCAGCTGTACGGCCCAGGCGCGGCCAATGTCCATATGCGCGGCCTCCTTGGTGTTCTTGGGCTTGAGCTCCAGCTGCTTAGCCAACTGCTGGCAGGCGCTCACGAAGCGGGTCATAGGGAGCCCCTTGCCGTCGCGACGTTGGTGGAGCGCGCGCGGTTCTCCATGTACGCGGCGACGGACTTGCGCGGATAGAAGTACCTGTTGCCGACCAGGACGTAACCTGGGCCAGTGCCGCGACGGCGCCAGGCTTCAGCGGTCGCCGGCGTGATGCCGGCCAGCAGCATCAGGTCGTGCTCGGTCAGGCAGTCCAGGCGGGTCGCCATCTCGCTCAAGCGGTCCATCTCCTTCTCGCTCAATGGAGGAGGGGTGGTACTCATTGCTGAGCACCTTGGGCCTGCCGCTTGATGCCTTGTTCCAGCAACATGACGATCTGAGCGTTCATCGAGCGCCGGTTGGTGACCGACAGCTCTTTGATCTTGGTGCGCATGCCATCAGGCAGACGAACTACGAACTGCTCTGCACTCCGGCTTCGGGCCTCTGTCGCTCGAGTCTCGATCTCCATGACCGCTCCTGAAAGTAGTAGTGAGTACATATCATACGTCATGGCGATGAAAATGACTGGGGAGTATCATCGGACCATGGCAAAAGACCTTCCCCCCAGCAGAACCGCACCGCAATTTGTCGTCCGCCTGCCCAACGAAGCGTTCAGAGAGCGCTTAGCTGAAGCAGCGAAAGCGAATGGCCGGTCGATGAACTCGGAAATCGTGAGCAGGCTGGAATCCAGTTTTCAAGCTACCTCTCCTCGTGCGTTGAAAGCTGGGATGCAGATTGCTTTGATGGAATCTCGAGTAGCCACAGTGCGAGCAAACCGAGCGATTGAAGAATTGCGAGCTGAAACCCTGGTCGAACGAATTCAAAAGCTCAAAGACGCCAAATCGAAGGCGAACTTGCCCGATGTACAGGTGCTAACCGAGCAGTTGGACGCCGCAAAAGCTGCTGAAGCAGATCTGCAAGCTCAGTACTACAAGCTGTTGATCCAACTCAAAGACATGCACACAGAAGACAGCTCAACGAAAGATTCAGACATTGACTGACCCCGCCCCTTTTCAGGAAGCCTGCTCAGTTCTGAGCAGGTGTCAGCGGGCGCACGTTGAATAGAGCCCCGGAGGGCCAACTTCTTCAGCAGCAGGTCTTGCCGATAGGCCGTGAGGCTACGTACTGCTGCGGGTAGACGGCCCCGGCGCTGCGGTTGGATCACTGGCGCAGCTGCAGCTGTTGGAAGGGCAATGACGGTGCCGCTCACGATGGCACCTTCTGGGCGAGGCACTCGTTCGTGTAGGGCGAGAGCAGCCAGGCCACGGCGTCGCCTTCATAGATGGTGCGGTTGCTGCCGACTCGGTGCAGCCCCATGTCGGCGATCCATCCCAGCCTTCTGACGACGCGACGGAGTACGTCGAGCTCGTGAGCCTGCAGTTCGGCATCGTCGGTGGGGGTGACCTTCAGACGCTCTTCGGTGAGATATGCCGTGTTGGCGATCTCTTCGAACAGAGCCTCAATGGCGTCATCGGGCGCGGTCTGAGACGCACTGTTGCTGCGCGCAGTGCTCACGATTCCACCTCTTGCGACAGCAGCTCGATGGCGAGAGGCGGCAGCAGCCACTGCTCAGCGTGTCCGTTGCACAGGGTGTGGATGCTGCCAAGACGCTGCAGTGCGATGTCGGCCATCCAGCCCAGGCGGGCTACAACACCGCGAAGCCTGTCGACTTCGTGCTCGTAGAGCTCGGCGTTGTCGGCAGGACTGGCGCGCAGCTCCTGTTCTGTGGAATATGCCGTGGTCGCGATCTCTGCAAGCAGGATCTCGATGGCGCGATCGGGCGCGGCTTGGGTAGACTTCTGAGTAGCCATGATGTGCAGCTCCTTGCTGTTGATGCACGTTGTCGTTAGGCCGGTCGGGTGTTCCACCACCCTTCCTGGCCGCCTAGATTCGCTGCAGATGCAGGACTGTTCCACCAGCCCCACCGCCCTGCAGCACGGCGTTCATCCTGACCGGTAGGCTTTGTGCACGTCCTCCGGTTTTGTTGCGGTGTAGCGGCGCAGCATCCCCCAGGTTTTGTGCCCGGTCAGCAGCGCCACACGAGGAATGTCCAGGCCATCTCGGAAGAACTGCGCCGTCGCGCGGTGGCGAAGGTCGTGAAAGTGCAGGTCGTCGATGGGCGGCACCAGGCGCTGACAGGCGCGCGTGAATGCGGCCGAGACTGAATCACCCCTCACGCCAAAGATCGAGCCTTCTGTGCGGCCTTCCAGCAACGGCCGGACGATGGCCAGGGCGTCGGGCAGCAGTGGCACCGTCTGGTTGTTTCCGACCTTGTTGCGCGGGTCCTTGCGATCTCGAATCAGTACTGTCCGGCGCGTCAAGTCGACGTCCTCCACCTGCAACGCGCAGATCTCACCCTGACGCATGCCCGTGGCCAGCGCGAAGCGGCATAGCAGCGGCATGTCGATCTTCTGGCGGGGGAGGGTGGCCCAGTAGCCGTACAGGCGCTCCAGCTCGGCGTCCGTGGGTTCGCGTTCGCGCTCCGTGCTGCGCGTCTGCAGGCCGCGGTGCTTCAGACTGGCGCGGGCCTCGGCCGGCAGCTGGTCGGGGAGGTCTAGCTGGCGGGCGTGGCGGCCCCACTTGAGCACAGCCGACAGGAAGGAGAGGTCTGCCGCGATCGTCACGCCGCCAGCGCCTTCCTTCACGCGCTTGTCGATGAAGTCGCGCAGCACCAGGGCGGTGATGGCGTTGAGCTTGACCTTGCCCATGCGGGCCTTCAGCATCGCCAGCGTGGCCGCCTTGGTCCGTCCGGCTTCCTTGGCGTGCATCTCGATGTACAGGTCAATCAGTTCGGCCAGCGTCGAGCCCTTGGGCGGCTGCGCATAGCCACTCGCCACCACTTGATGCGCTTGGCTCTCGATCCCCTTGGCCCAGGCTTCAGCATCGCGCTTCAGCGGGAAGGTCGCAGCCCGGTAGAAGCCGCCGCGCCGAATCTGGGCGCGCCACTTGCCGCTGGGTAGCTGGGAAAATGAGGCCATGTGTGCAATCTGTGTAGGTCGCCGTGTGCACAGATTATTAACGCTTTCTTCACTTCGTGTGCGTGCCGTGTGCACATATTTTTGTGCACGTGCGAAAGTGCCTTGTTAGTCACCGTAGAAAATGCATACAGATCAACAACTTAAGTCGATGCGTGTTTCCGTAGCTCCGATGCTCGACTGGACCGATCGCCACTGCCGCCATTTCCATCGCCTGCTGTCGCGGCACGCGCTGCTCTACACCGAGATGGTCACTACCGGCGCGCTGATCCACGGCGACGTCGAGCGGCACCTGCGCTTCGGCGTCGAGGAGCATCCCGTCGCCTTGCAGCTGGGCGGCAGCGAGCCCGCCGACCTCGCCCGTTGCGCGCGCCTGGGCGAGGAGTGGGGCTACGACGAGATCAACCTCAACTGCGGCTGCCCCAGCGAGCGCGTGCAGCGCGGTGCCTTCGGCGCCTGCCTGATGGCCGAGCCGGCGCTGGTGGCCGACGGCGTCAAGGCCATGGTCGACCGGGTCGACATCCCCGTGACGGTGAAGCACCGCATCGGCATCGACCGCCAGGAGAGCTACGACTTCGTGCGCGACTTCGTGGGCACGGTGAGCGAGGCGGGCTGCGAGGGCTTCGTCGTCCATGCGCGCAATGCCTGGCTCAAGGGCCTGTCGCCCAAGCAGAACCGCGAGATCCCGCCACTGCGCTACGAGCTGGTGCATCGCCTCAAGCACGACTTCCCCCACCTGCGCATCGCGCTCAACGGCGGCATCGTCTCGGACGCGCAGGTGCACGAGCACCTGCGGCTGCTCGACGGCGTGATGGTCGGACGGGAGGCCTATCACAACCCCTGGTGGCTCGCCGACTGGGATGCGACGTTCTTCGGCGACGCCGTGGTCGAACGCACGCGCGAGGACGTCGAGTCAGCGATGTGCGACTACATGGCGCGCGAGGCCGCCGAGCACGGCACGCCCTGGTCGAACATCGCGCGCCACATGCTGGGCCTGCGCAACGGACTGCCGGGCGCGCGGCGCTGGCGCCAGGTCTGGAGCGACCACCGGCTCAAAGTGCTGGCGCCGCATGCCGTGATGGCGCTGGCGCACGCGCCGGCCGATCACGCCGCCGCCTAGATCCGCATCAGGCCGCGGCTTCGAGGCCGTTGTCGAAGTGCTCGCGCATGCGCGCCGTCGCGGCATCGGCGTCGCGCGCCAGCAGGGCGGCCAGCAGGGCGCGATGCTCGGCCAGGGATTCGTCGATGCGCCCGGTCTTGAGCAGCGAGTCGTAGCGGTTGAGCTTCATCACCTTGCGCAGGTCGGTCACCATCTGGGTGCGCCAGCGGTTGTCGGCGATCTCCAGCAGCCGCATGTGGAAGCGCTCGTTGAGGGCGAAGAAGTGGGCGCGATCGACCTGGCCCGGCGCCGCGGCGGCTTCGAGCTGGGCGTGCAGCGCCTGCAGTTCGCCCAGCTGCGCCGGCGACGCGCACCCGGCCACGGCGCCGGCCGCGTCGCTCTCCAGCAGCGACAACAGGTGGTAGACGTCGGCCAGATCCTGTCGCGACACCTCGGTGACGTAGGCGCCGCGGCGCACCTTCATCGTCACCAAGCCCTCGGCCGCCAGCACCTTCAGGGCTTCCCGCAGGGGAGTGCGACTGATGCCGTAGGCCTCGGCGAGCTTCATCTCGTCGATCCAATCACCGGGTGCCAGCTCGTGGCTGAAGATGCGCTGGCGCACGCGTTCGGCCACCTCCTGGTAGAGCGCGCGGGGCGTGAGGGTGGCGGCTGACATGGCGGCGACTGTACCGCAGAAAATTGGATTGAATTAATAATTACGGAGGCGTTAAACTGCCGCGCCGATGCTTCGCGAACCGGGGCCTCGGCGCTTTTCGCCCGACGCGCATGACCCCTGCGTGTCCGGCGGCCTTTCTCCACGAACCCGCTGCAGGCGACATGAGCATGCCCGAACCGACCTTCAAGACCGCCGACCTCGCCGCCTGGACGCGCGCCGCCGCGAAGTCCGCGCCGGGCGGCGATCTCGACGCGCTGACCTGGACGACACCCGACGGCATCAAGGTCAAGCCGCTCTACACCGCCGCCGACCTGCAGGGCCTGAAATACACCGACACGCTGCCGGGCTTCGAGCCCTACCTGCGCGGCCCGCAGGCGACGATGTACGCGGTGCGCCCGTGGACCATCCGCCAGTACGCGGGCTTCTCGACGGCGGAGGAGTCCAACGCCTTCTATCGCAAGGCGCTGGCCGCCGGCGGGCAGGGCGTCTCGGTCGCGTTCGACCTGGCGACGCACCGCGGCTACGACAGCGACCACCCGCGCGTGACCGGCGACGTCGGCAAGGCCGGCGTGGCGATCGATTCGGTCGAGGACATGAAGATCCTGTTCGACCGGATCCCGCTGGACAAGGTGAGTGTGTCGATGACGATGAACGGCGCCGTGCTGCCGGTGCTGGCGGGCTACGTGGTCGCCGCGGAGGAGCAGGGCGTGGCGCAGGACCAGCTCAGCGGGACCATCCAGAACGACATCCTCAAGGAGTTCATGGTCCGCAACACCTACATCTTCCCGCCCGCGCCGAGCATGCGGATCATCGGCGACATCATCGAGTACACGGCGCAGAACATGCCCAAGTTCAACTCGATCTCCATCAGCGGCTACCACATGCAGGAAGCCGGCGCCAACCAGGCGCTGGAACTGGCCTTCACCCTGGCCGACGGCAAGGAGTACGTGAAGACCGCGCTGGCCAAGGGGCTCGACGTTGACGTGTTCGCCGGCCGGCTCTCGTTCTTCTGGGCGATCGGCATGAACTTCTACCTGGAGGTCGCCAAGATGCGCGCCGCGCGCCTGCTGTGGTGCCGGATCATGAAGGAGTTCGAGCCGAAGAATCCCAAGAGCCTGATGCTGCGCACGCACTGCCAGACCTCCGGCTGGTCGCTCACCGAGCAGGACCCCTACAACAACGTCGTGCGCACCACCATCGAGGCCATGGCGGCGGTCTTCGGCGGCACGCAGAGCCTGCACACCAACGCGCTCGACGAGGCCATCGCGCTGCCCACCGAGTTCAGCGCCCGCATCGCCCGCAACACCCAGCTCATCATCCAGGAGGAGACGCACATCACCAGCGTGATCGACCCCTGGGCCGGCAGCTACATGATGGAGAAGCTGACGCAGGACATGGCCGACGCCGCCTGGACGCTGATCGAGGAGGTCGAGGCCATGGGCGGCATGACGCGGGCCGTCGACAGCGGCTGGGCCAAGCTGAAGATCGAGGCGGCGGCGGCCGACAAGCAGGCGCGCATCGACTCGGGCCGCGACGTCATCGTCGGCGTCAACAAGTACAAGCTCAAGACCGAGGACGCGATCGACAGCCTCTCCATCGACAACGTGCGCGTGCGCGACGGCCAGATCGCCAAGCTGAAGACGATCCGCGCGACGCGCGACGGCGCCGCCGTGCAGGCCGCCCTGGACGCGTTGACCGCCGCCGCCGAGAGCGGCGAGGGCAACCTGCTGGCGCTGTCCATCGACGCCGTGCGCCTGCGCGCGACCGTCGGCGAGATCAGCGACGCGCTGGAGAAGGTCTACGGCCGCCACCGCGCCGACACGCAGAAGGTGACCGGCGTCTATGCCGCGGCCTACGACTCGGCCGAGGGCTGGGAGGCGCTGCAGCACGAGATCGCCGCCTTCGCCGAGGAGCAGGGCCGCCGCCCGCGCGTGATGATCTCCAAGCTCGGGCAGGACGGCCACGACCGCGGCGCCAAGGTGGTGGCCACCGCCTTCGCCGACCTGGGCTTCGACGTCGACATGGGGCCGCTGTTCCAGACGCCCGAGGAGTGCGCGCGCCAGGCGATCGAGAACGACGTGCACGCGGTGGGCGTCTCCACCCTCGCGGCCGGCCACAAGACGCTGGTGCCGGCCATCATCGCGGAACTCAAGAAGCAGGGCGCCGACGACATCATCGTCTTCGTCGGCGGCGTGATCCCGCGCGGCGATTACGAGATGCTCTACGAGGCCGGCGTCAAGGGCATCTACGGCCCCGGCACGCCGATCCCGGCGAGCGCGAAGGACGTGCTGGAGCAGATCCGCGCGGCGGTGGCGGCCTGACGCACTGCCCGCATGATCGGCCCCATGACGACATCACCGACATCCGACATCCGCTGGCTGCAGCGCCTGGACAACTACCGGCGCGCCTTGCGCCAGTTGCAGGCCGCCGTGGTGCTGGCCGGCGAGCGTCCGCTGTCGGAGCTGGAGCAGCAGGGCCTGATCCAGGCCTCCGGGTTCACCCACGAACTCGCCTGGAACGTGCTCAAGGACTGTTTCTTCCACCAGGGCGCCAGCCAGATCACCGGCTCGCGCGACGCCACCCGGCAGGCCTTCTCGACCGGACTGGTCGAGGACGGCGAGGGCTGGATGGAGATGATCGTCAGCCGCGATCAGTCCTCGCACACCTGCAACCGTGCGACGGCACTCGCGCTGGTCGAACGCATCACGCAACGCCATGCCGGGCTGTTCGAGCGGCTGGCCTCCAAGATGGAGAGCTTGCGCGGTGCGTGAGGACGCCGCCCCGTTCGGCCTGCCGGCGGCGACGGTCGACGCCATGCGGACCGTGCTGTCGCGCCATCCCGGCGTGCGTCGTGCCGTGATCTACGGTTCGCGCGCCAAGGGCAATCATCGTCCCGGCTCCGACATCGACCTCGCCCTGTTCGGCGACGGGCTGACCGCTGCGGACCTGCTGACGGTCGACGGTGCGCTCGACGCGCTCGATCTGCCCTATCGCATCGACCTGTCCCTGCACGCCGACATCGAGGATCCGGCGCTGCGCTCGCACATCGAACGCGTCGGTCGCGTCCTGCACGAGGCCGCCGTGGTGCCGGCGCGCGACTGATGGACGCCCGCGCCATCCTCGATGCCCTCGCGGACGACGCCGCGCCGCGCCAGCGCCGCGCCGTCGCCAAGGCGATCACGCTGCTCGAATCGACCCGCGCCGACCATCGCGCGCAGGGCGACGAACTGCTCGGCGCGCTGCTGCCGCGCACCGGACGCAGCTTCCGCCTGGGCATCTCCGGCGTGCCGGGCGTGGGCAAGTCGACCTTCATCGAGACGCTGGGTCTGTTCCTGATCGAGCGCGGCCATCGCGTGGCGGTGCTCACCATCGACCCGTCGTCGACCGTCTCCGGCGGGTCGATCCTCGGCGACAAGACGCGCATGGAAAGGCTGTCGGTCCACGAGCGCGCTTACATCCGGCCGAGCCCGTCGTCGGGCACGCTCGGCGGCGTGGCCGAGAAGACGCGCGAGGCCATGCTGGTGTGCGAGGCCGCCGGCCACGACATCGTGATCGTCGAGACCGTCGGCGTCGGCCAGAGCGAGACGGCGGTGGCCGGCATGACCGACATGTTCGTGCTGATGCAGTTGCCCAACGCCGGCGACGACCTGCAGGCGATCAAGAAGGGCGTGATGGAGATCGCCGACCTGGTCGTCATCAACAAGGCCGACCTCGACCGCGACGCCGCCACGCGCGCGCAGGCGCAGATCACCTCGGCCCTGCGCCTGTTCGGCCACCACGGCAATCCGGCGCACGCCGAGGCGATGCGCGCCGCGCATGCCGAGCCCGGCTCGCCCGAGGCGGAGATCCGCTTCTGGCAGCCGCGCGTGATGCAGCTGAGCGCGCTGGAAGGCACCGGCGTCGACGCCTTCTGGGACGCCGTGTCGGCGTTCCGCCGGCTGCAGGAGGCCAACGGCAAGCTCGCCGCACGGCGCGAGAAACAGTCGCTCGCCTGGATGTGGGAGCGCATCGACGCCGGCCTCAAGCAGGCGTTCCGCCAGCATCCGCAGGTGCGCGAGCTGCTGCCGCGCACCGTCGCGCAGGTCGCCGCGGGCGAACTGCCGGCATCGACCGCCGCGCGCCAGCTGCTCGCGCTCGCACGCCGCGCGGCCGACGACGGCCATGGCGGGATGGCGAACCGGGCCGGGGTGCCGGCCCCGGAGCCGTCGTCCGGCTCGACGGGCGCCGGTGGGTCCTGATCCGTCCTTTCCTTTCTTTCTTCTTCTCACAAGACCAAGCGCCATGAAAGACATCCTCGAACAACTGGAACAGCGACGCGCCCAGGCCCGCCTGGGCGGCGGGCAGAAGCGCATCGACGCGCAGCACGCCAAGGGCAAGCTCACGGCGCGCGAGCGTATCGAATTGCTGCTCGACGACAACACCTTCGAGGAGTGGGACATGTTCGTCGAGCACCGCTCGACGGACTTCGGCATGGCCGACAACAAGATCCCCGGCGACGGCGTGGTCACCGGCTACGGGATGATCAACGGCCGCCTGGTGTTCGTCTTCAGCCAGGACTTCACCGTCTTCGGCGGCGCGCTGTCGGAGGCGCACGCGGAGAAGATCTGCAAGGTGATGGACCAGGCGATGAAGGTCGGCGCGCCGGTGATCGGCCTGAACGACTCGGGCGGCGCGCGCATCCAGGAGGGCGTGGCCTCGCTCGGCGGCTATGCCGACGTGTTCCAGCGCAACGTGATGGCCAGCGGCGTGGTGCCGCAGATCAGCATGATCATGGGTCCGTGCGCGGGCGGCGCGGTGTACTCGCCGGCCATGACCGACTTCATCTTCATGGTCCGCGACAGCTCCTACATGTTCGTCACCGGCCCCGAGGTCGTGAAGACCGTGACGCACGAGGACGTGACGGCCGAGGAACTGGGCGGCGCGCTCACGCACACCACCCGCAGCGGCGTGGCCGACATGGCCTTCGAGAACGACGTCGAGGCGCTGATGATGCTGCGCCGGCTCTACAACTACCTGCCGCTGAACAACCGCGAGAAGCCCCCCGTGCGCCCGAGCGGCGATCCGGCCGATCGTGCCGACGCCTCGCTCGACACCCTGGTGCCGGACAACGCCAACAAGCCCTACGACATGCTGGAGCTGATCACCAAGGTGGTCGACGACGGCGACTTCTTCGAGCTGCAGCCCGACTACGCGAAGAACATCGTCATCGGCTTCGCGCGCATGGAGGGCCAGAGCGTGGGCATCGTCGCCAACCAGCCGCTGGTGCTGGCGGGCTGCCTGGACATCCGCTCGTCGATCAAGGCGGCGCGCTTCGTGCGCTTCTGCGACGCCTTCAACATCCCGGTCATCACCTTCGTCGACGTGCCCGGCTTCATGCCCGGCACCAGCCAGGAGTACGGCGGCATCATCAAGCACGGCGCCAAGCTGCTCTACGCGTATGCCGAATGCACGGTGCCCAAGATCACCGTCATCACCCGCAAGGCCTACGGCGGCGCCTACGACGTGATGGCGTCCAAGCACCTGCGCGGCGACGTCAACCTGGCCTGGCCGCGCGCCGAGATCGCGGTGATGGGCGCCAAGGGCGCGGTCGAGATCATCTTCCGCGAGGACAAGAACGACCCCGAGAAGCTGGCCGCCCGCGAGGCCGAGTACAAGGCCCGCTTCGCCAACCCGTACGTGGCGAGCACGCGCGGCTACATCGACGATGTCATCCTGCCGAGCGAGACGCGCCGGCGCATCTGCCGCAGCCTGGTGATGCTGCGCGCCAAGAAGCTCGAGAACCCGTGGCGCAAGCACGGCAACATCCCCTTGTGAACGACTGGCTCGCCCCCAGTCTTCGCGCACTTCGTGTCGCTTTGCCAACCCCTACCGGGGGCAACACCAGCAGCCCGGCAAAGCCGGTTCTGCGCTGTTTCCCGAACAGACTTTCTGACGGACGGAACCATGTTTAAGAAAATCCTGATCGCCAACCGCGGCGAGATCGCCTGCCGCGTCATCAAGACCGCCCGCAAGATGGGCATCGCGACCGTCGCGGTGTATTCCGACGCCGACCGCGATGCGCGCCACGTCGAGCTGGCCGACGAGGCCGTGCACATCGGCGCCTCGCCCAGCCGCGAGAGCTACCTGCGCGGCGACCGCATCATCGCGGCGTGCAGGCAGACCGGGGCCGAGGCGGTGCATCCCGGCTACGGCTTCCTGTCGGAGAACGAGGCCTTCGCACGCGAGGTCGAGGAGGCGGGCATCGTCTTCATCGGACCGAAGCACGCCTCCATCGCGGCGATGGGCGACAAGATCGCGTCGAAGAAGCTGGCCAAGGAAGCGAAGGTCAACACCATCCCGGGCTGGAACGACGCCATCGAGACGGCCGAGCGCGCCGTCGAGATCGCCCGGGACGTCGGCTACCCGGTGATGATCAAGGCGTCGGCCGGCGGCGGCGGCAAGGGCCTGCGCGTGGCCTTCGACGACAAGGAGGCCTTCGAGGGCTTCACCTCGTGCCGCAACGAGGCGCGCAATTCCTTCGGCGACGATCGCGTCTTCATCGAGAAGTTCGTCGAGGAACCGCGCCACATCGAGATCCAGGTGCTCGGCGACTCGCAGGGCCATGTGATCTACCTCAACGAACGCGAGTGCTCGATCCAGCGGCGCCACCAGAAGGTGATCGAGGAGGCGCCGTCGCCCTTCATCAGCGACGCCACGCGCCGCGCGATGGGCGAACAGGCCGTGGCGCTGGCCAAGGCCGTGAACTACCAGAGCGCCGGCACGGTGGAGTTCGTGGTCGGCAAGGACCAGGGCTTCTACTTCCTGGAGATGAACACCCGGCTGCAGGTGGAGCATCCGGTGACGGAGTGCATCACGGGCCTCGACCTGGTCGAGCTGATGATCCGCGTGGCCGCCGGCGAGCCGCTGCCCCTGACGCAGGCCGAGGTGAAGCGCGACGGCTGGGCCATCGAGTGCCGCATCAACGCCGAGGATCCGTTCCGCAACTTCCTGCCGTCCACGGGGCGGCTGGTGAAGTTCCAGCCGCCCAAGGAGACGATGTTCGCCGCCGACACCGAGCACCTGCAGGGCGTTCGCGTCGACACGGGCGTCTACGACGGCGGCGAGATCCCGATGTTCTACGACTCGATGATCGCCAAGCTGATCGTGCACGGCCGCGACCGCGCGCACGCGATCGCGCGGATGCGCGAGGCGCTCGACGCCTTCGTCATCCGCGGCGTCGGCAGCAACATCCCGTTCCAGGCCGCGCTGCTCGCGCACCCGAAGTTCGTCGCCGGCGACTTCAACACCGGCTTCATCGCCGAGCACTACGCCCAGGGCTTCCGCGCCGAGGACGTGGCGCACGACGATCCCGACTTCCTCGTCGCGCTCGCGGCCTTCATGCACCGGCGCTACCGGGCGCGCGCCTCGGGCATCAGCGGGCAGCTCGAAGGCCACGGCGTGAAGGTCGGCGAGCGCTTCGTCGTCGTCACCCTGGGCGCCGGCGGCAGGAACGTGCACACGCCGGTGTCGGTCACCGACTTCAAGGGCAAGACCGGCTCCAGCGCGGTGCAGGTCGACGGCAAGACCTACCAGATCGACAGCGCCGCGCTGCTGGGCGACCCGCGCGTCGAGGGCATCGTCAACGACCGGCCGTTCTTCGCCCAGGTCGAGCGCGGCGCGGGCCGCAACCCGCTGGCGCTGCGCGTGGCGCACCACGGCACGCGCATCGACGCCATGGTGCTGTCGCCGCTGGGGGCGCGCCTGCACGAACTCATGCCCTACAAGGCGCCGCCGGACCTCAGCAAGTTCCTGATGTCGCCGATGCCGGGGCTGCTGGTGGAGGTGTCGGTGCAGCCGGGCCAGCAGGTGCAGGCCGGCGAGAAGCTGGCCGTCATCGAGGCCATGAAGATGGAGAACGTGCTGTTCGCCGCGCGCGACGGCGTGGTGGGCACCATCTCGGCGGCCAAGGGCGATTCGCTGGCGGTCGACCAGATCATCCTGGAGTTCGCGTGATGGGCGCGGACGACACCCGGACGGTGACGCTGCACCGGCCGCCGGCGCCCGCGGCGGCCGCCGCGCCGGCGCGCTGGACGGTCGAGGCGATCCAGGCGCTGCTGGACAAGCCCTTCATGGACCTGCTGTTCGAGGCGCAGACGGTCCACCGCGCGCATTGGCCGGAAGGCACGATCGAGCTGGCGACGCTGCTGTCGGTCAAGACCGGCGGCTGTCCCGAGAACTGCGGCTACTGCCCGCAGGCGGCCGAGTTCGACACCGGCGTCAAGGCGGAGAAGCTCATGGCGGTCGACGAGGTGCGCCGCGCCGCGCAGGCCGCCAAGGACGCGGGCGCGACGCGCTTCTGCATGGGCGCGGCCTGGCGCGCGCCCAAGGACCGCGACATCGAGAAGGTCGCCGAACTCATCGGCGCCGTGAAGGACCTGGGGCTGCAGACCTGCGCCACGCTCGGCATGCTGGAGGCCCACCAGGCCGACGCGCTGCGCGACGCCGGGCTCGACTACTACAACCACAACCTCGACACCGCGCCCGAGTACTACACCGACGTCGTCGGCACCCGGGCGTACCAGGACCGGCTCGACACCCTGCGCCACGTGCGCGATGCCGGCATCCGCGTGTGCTGCGGCGGCATCGTCGGCATGGGCGAGGCGCCGGTGCATCGCGCCGGCCTGATCGCGCAGCTGGCCAACCTGCAGCCCTATCCGGAATCGGTGCCGATCAACAGCCTGGTGCGGGTGCCCGGCACGCCACTGGCCGACAGCGAGCCGATCGATCCGCTGGATTTCGTGCGCGTGATCGCGGTCGCGCGCATCGTCATGCCCCGGGCGCGCGTGCGGCTGTCGGCCGGCCGTCAGCAGCTCGGCGACGCGGTGCAGGCGCTGTGCTTCATGGCCGGCGCCAATTCCATCTTCTACGGCGACAAGCTGCTGGTGACGGGCAACCCCGACGTCGAGGCCGACGTCCGGCTGCTGGCCCGATTGGGCCTGGACGGCCACCGCATCGCCAACCCGCCCGAGGTCCATCCATGAACGCCGCGTCGCGTCCTTTCAAGGTGCTGGGCATCCAGCAGATCGCCATCGGCGGCCTCGACAAGTCGCGCCTGCGGCGGCTGTGGGTCGACATGCTGGGCCTGGAAGTCACCGGCACGTTCAGGAGCGAGCGCGAGAACGTCGACGAGGACATCTGCGCCATCGGCGAGGGACCGTTCAAGGTCGAGGTCGATCTCATGCAGCCGCTCGACCCGGACGGCAAGCCCGCCGTGCACGCGACGCCGCTCAACCACGTCGGCCTGTGGATCGACGACCTGCCGGCAGCCGTCGAATGGCTGACGGCACAGGGTGTGCGCTTCGCGCCGGGCGGCATCCGCAAGGGCGCGGCGGGCTTCGACATCTGCTTCCTGCATCCGAAGGCGAACGACGAATTCCCGATCGCCGGGGAGGGCGTGCTGGTGGAGATGGTGCAGGCGCCGGCCGAGGTGGTCCGTGCCTTCGCGGCGCTGGCGGCGGGTGCTCCGGCCGCTCCGGTCGCTCCGGCCGCCGGCTGAGGTTCTCGGTCTTCGGTCAGGCGCCGTCGGAATCCGGCGGACCACGGCGCACGGCCGCCGCGCGAGCCAGCGCGGCTTCGATGATGGCGCGCTTGCGCGCGGCCGCCGCCTCGACGTCGGTGGGCGCCACCGGGGGCAGGGCGGTCGCCGCCGCATCGCGCGCCTGTCGCGCCCGGTGCGCGCCATAGCGTCGACGTGCCGCCTCGGCCTGTGTCGCCGACCAGGCCCGCCAGCCGCTTAGGCCGGGCGTCTCCACGGCCAGTGAAATGCAGTCGACGGGGCAGACCGGGACGCACAGCTCGCAGCCCGTGCAATGCGTTTCCACCACGGTGTGCATGCGCTTGTTGATGCCCAGGATGGCGTCGGTCGGGCAGGCGTCGAGGCAGAGCGTGCAACCGATGCACCAGGCCTCGTCGATGACGGCCATGACGCGCGGACCTTCCTCGCCGCAGGTGGGGTCGAGCGGCAGGAGCGCTCGGCCCGTCAGCGCGGCGAGCCGCTCGACGCCTTCGGCGCCGCCGGGCGGGCAGCGGTTGATGGCCGCGTCTTCCTCGACGATCGCCTCGGCGTACGCGCGGCAGTCGGGGTAGCCGCAGCGCGTGCATTGCGTCTGCGGCAGGGCGGCGTCGATGCGGTCGGCGAGCGCCTGCATCGAAAGGGTCGCCCGTGTCTCGACGGGGCTCAGGACTTGCCGGCGCCGCCGATGCGTCGCGTGGTGGCGGGGGAGGCCGCGCGCCGACGCGCTGGCGTCGCCGTCTTGGCGACGGTGAGACCGCCAGCCGTCTTGGCCGCCGCGGCGGTGACGGAGCGTGTCGTCGAGGACTTGCGTGCGGCAGGTGCCGTCGCGGCATCGGCGATGGCTTCCAGGACCGTCCCGGCGGCGACGACGGGTGCCGCGAGGGCCTGGGAGGTCCCCGAGACGACGTCGTTCGTCGCACGCTCGATGGCGTTGCCGGTGGCCTCGGTCACGGCGGATGCCGTCGCGTTCGCTGCGGTGTCCGGCTGGAACAACGCGACCTGGGGGTCGGGCGACGCTGCGGGTTCGGGTTGGCTCTTGGACGTCGCCGAGGCGGAGGCCTTGGCCGATGTCGTCGCCGCCTTCGATCGCGATGCGCCGGCGGTCGTCGATGCCTTCGTGGCTTTCGCGGTCTTCACCGGCACGGCCCGTGCCTTGGTCGCTCGAGTCGGTGCCGCCTCGGCCTCGGCCTTCTTCGGCGCCGCGACCTTGCGGGCCACCCGGACGCCGGTCTTCACCTTCGGCGGATCGATCTTGACCTTGTCCTCGGCCGTGACCTCGTTCGCCCGCTCGTGGGCGACGGCGCGCTTCTGGGACTGGTCGTGCGCCAGGATGAAGGACGTGACCTCCGGATAGACGACATCGCGCCAGCGACGGCCGGCGAAGATGCCGTAGTGGCCCGCGCCCGGCACTTCGAGGTGGCGGCGCTGGCTCTTGTCGATGCCGGTGCACAGGTCGTGCGCCGCGCGGGTCTGGCCCGAGCCCGAGATGTCGTCGAGTTCGCCTTCGACGGTGAGCAACGCGACCTTCCGGATGTCCTCGGGCTTCACGCGCTCGACCTCGCCGTCGACCCCGCGCACGTCCCAGGTGCCCTGCACCAGCAGGAAGTCCTGGAACACCGTGCGGATGGTCTCCAGGTAGTAGTCGGCATCCATGTCGAGGACGGCGTTGTACTCGTCGTAGAACTTGCGGTGCGCCTCGACGCTCGCGTCGTCGCCCTTGATCAGGTCCTTGAAGTAGTCGTAGTGGCTCGACGCATGGCGGTCCGGGTTCATGGCCACGAAGCCGGTGTGCTGCAGGAAGCCCGGGTACACGCGGCGACCGGTGCCGGGGAAGCCCTGCGGCACGCGATAGATCACGTTGTTCTCGAACCACTCGAAGCTCTTGTTCATCGCCAGGTTGTTGACCGCCGTGGGTGACTTTCGAGCGTCGATGGGCCCGCCCATCATGGTCATCGACAACGGCGTCTGCTCGCCGCGGCTGGACATGAGCGACACCGCCGCCAGCACCGGCACGGTCGGCTGGCACACGCTCACGACGTGGCAGTTGCCGTACTCGGTCTGCAGGTGGCGGATGAATTCCTGCACGTAGTTGATGTAGTCGTCGAGGTGGAACTCGCCGTCCGACAGGGGTACCGTGCGGGCGTTCTTCCAGTCGGTGATGTAGACCTTGTGGTCCTGCAGCATGGTGCGCACGGTATCGCGCAGCAGCGTGGCGTAGTGGCCCGACAGCGGCGCCACGATGAGCACCACGGGTTGCTTCTTGAGCATGGCCAGGGTCGCCGGATCGTCCGTGAAGCGCTTGAAACGGCGCAACTCGCAGAAAGGCTTGTTCAGCGCGATCGCTTCCTGGATGACGACGTCGCTGTCGCCGACCTTCACGCTCTTGATGCCGAATTCCGGTTTCTCGTAGTCCTTGCCGAGACGGAACAGCAGGTCGTAGCCGGCGGCCATGCGCTGGGCCATCGGCAGGTGCGACAGCGGGGACATGTCGTTGCTGTAGAGCTTCGACGCGGCCTGGGCGAAGTCGGTGAGCGGTTCCATCAGGGACCGCTGGGCTTCATAGAGTTGGTAGAGCATGGGGCTGGGACCTGGTTGGAACTGTTATCGGAATTGTTGCGGTGCAATATATCAACACAACGCCCCTTCATGGTAGGGGACCGGCCCTAGCCCATGGAGGGATTCCAGCCCGCTCGCCGGTCAGACGACCTTGGCGATGCTCGCGCAGACGTGGTCGATGTTCCTGCTGTTGAGCGCGGCGACGCACATGCGCCCCGTGTCGGTGCCGTAGACGCCGAATTCGCTGCGCAGACGCACCATCTGGTCCTTGGTCAGGCCCGAGTAGCTGAACATGCCGATCTGCTGGGTGATGAAGCTCATGTCCTGCGTCACGCCGGCGGCCTTCAGGCCGTCCACCAGCTTCTGGCGCATCGCCTTGATGCGGGTGCGCATCTCGGCGAGTTCGCCTTCCCAGACGGCCCGGCGCGCCGGGTCGTTGAGCACGGCCGCCACCACGGCGCCGCCGTGGATCGGCGGGTTGCTGTAGTTGGTGCGGATCACGATCTTGAGCTGGGAGAGCACGCGGGCCGCTTCTTCCTTGTCGGCGCACAGCACCGACAGCGCGCCGACGCGCTCGCCGTAGAGGCTGAAGCTCTTGGAGAAAGACGTGGAGACGAAGAAGGTCAGACCGGCGTCGACGAACTTGCCGATCACCGCGCCGTCCTCCTGGATGCCGTTGCCGAAGCCCTGGTAGGCCATGTCGAGGAACGCGACCAGGTCCTTGGCCTTCACGGCCTCGACCACGCGGTCCCACTGCTCGGGCGTGATGTCGTAGCCGGTGGGGTTGTGGCAGCAGGCATGCAGCACCACGACGGTGCCGGCCGGGGCGGCGTTCAGGGCGCCGAGCATGGCGTCGAAGTCGACGCCGCGGCGCTCGGCGTCGTAGTAGGGATAGCTCTCGACCACGAAGCCGGCGTTGGTGAACAGGGCGCGGTGGTTCTCCCAGCTCGGGTCGCTGATCAGCACCTTGGCGTCGGGGCGCAGGCGCTTGAGGAAGTCGGCGCCGACCTTCAGGCCGCCGGTGCCGCCGATGGCCTGCACCGTGGCGACGCGGCCGGACTTCACCGGCTCGCTGTCGGCGCCGAAGACCAGGCCCTTGACGGCCGCGTCGTAGGCGGCGATGCCGTCGATGGGCAGGTAGCCGCGCGCGCTGGGCGCCTTCATCATGTCCTCCTCGACGGAGCGCACGCAGGCGAGCAGCGGCAGCTTGCCATTGTCGTCGTAATAGACGCCGACGCCGAGGTTGACCTTCTGGGGGTTGCCGTCGGCGGCGTATTGCTCGTTGAGACCCAGGATGGGGTCGCGCGGCGCCATCTCGACGGCGGTGAACATAGACATGGGAGGAGTCCTCAGGATGATTCGGATCGCCAAGGAGGCCGGTCGGCCTCTGGCTCTGGCCCCGAAGCTGGATTAGGCTTTCAGGTTGCCTTGAATTTTACCGACCGCCCGCCAACTGCCACGGACACACGTCATGCCTCCCATCACCGAAGTCATCTCCCCGTCCCCCGCCGCCGACCCGACCGGTCCGTTCAAGGAAGGCACCTTCCTCACCTTCCCCGGCTCGCCCTTCGAACTGTTCCAGCCCTATCCGCCCGCGGGCGACCAGCCCACCGCCATCGAGGGGCTGGTCGAGGGCATCGAGAACGGCGAGGTCTTCCAGACCCTGCTGGGCGTCACCGGCTCGGGCAAGACCTTCACCATGGCCAACGTGATCGCGCGCATGGGCCGTCCGGCGATCGTCTTCGCGCCCAACAAGACGCTGGCCGCGCAGCTCTACAGCGAGTTCCGCGAGTTCTTCCCGAAGAACGCGGTCGAGTACTTCGTCAGCTACTACGACTATTACCAGCCCGAGGCCTACGTGCCGCAGCGCGACCTGTTCATCGAGAAGGACAGCTCGATCAACGAGCACATCGAGCAGATGCGCCTGTCGGCCACCAAGAGCGTGCTGGAGCGGCGCGACACCATCATCGTGGCGACGGTGAGCGCCATCTACGGCATCGGCACGCCCGAGGACTACACCCAGATGCGTTTCATCATGCGCGTGGGCGACGAGATCGGGCAGCGCGACGTCATCGGGCGGCTCATCCGCATGCAGTACACGCGCAACGAGCAGGACTTCTCGCGCGGCACCTTCCGCGTGCGCGGCGACACCATCGACGTCTTCCCGGCCGAGCACAGCGAACTCGCCATCCGCATCGAGCTGTTCGACGACGAGATCGAGTCGCTGCAGCTGTTCGACCCGCTCACCGGCCGCATCCGGCAGAAGATCCCGCGCTTCACGATCTATCCGTCGAGCCACTACGTGACGCCGCGCGACAAGGTGCTCACGGCGGTCGAGTCGATCAAGCTCGAACTCGACGCGCGCCTGAAGGAGTTCGTGAGCCAGGGCAAGCTGGTGGAGGCCCAGCGCATCGAGCAGCGCACCCGCTTCGACCTGGAGATGCTCGCCGAGATCGGCCACTGCAAGGGCATCGAGAACTACTCGCGCCACCTCTCGGGCGCGGCGCCGGGCCAGCCGCCGGCCACGCTGACCGACTACATGCCCAAGGACGCGCTGATGTTCCTGGACGAGAGCCACCAGATGATCGGCCAACTCGGCGGCATGTACAACGGCGACCGCGCGCGCAAGACGACGCTGGTCGAATACGGCTTCCGGCTGCCCTCGGCGATGGACAACCGGCCGCTGCGCTTCGAGGAGTTCGAGGCGCGCATGCGCCAGTGCATCTTCGTCTCGGCGACCCCGGCGCAGTACGAGAAGGACCACTCCGGCAACGTCGTCGAGCAGCTCGTGCGCCCGACCGGCCTGGTCGATCCGATCGTGGAAGTGCGTCCGGCCACGCACCAGGTCGACGACGTGCTCGGCGAGATCCGCCTGCGCGTCGAGAAGAGCGAGCGCGTGCTCATCACCACGCTGACCAAGCGCATGGCCGAGCAGCTCACCGACTACCTGGGCGACAACGGCGTGAAGGTGCGCTACATGCACAGCGACGTCGACACGGTCGAGCGCGTGGAGATCCTGCGCGACCTGCGCCTGGGCGCCTTCGACGTGCTGGTGGGCATCAACCTGCTGCGCGAGGGGCTGGACATCCCGGAGGTGTCGCTGGTGGCCATCCTCGACGCCGACAAGGAAGGCTTCCTGCGCGCCGAGCGCAGCCTGATCCAGACCATCGGCCGCGCGGCGCGCAACCTCAACGGCCGCGCCATCCTGTATGCCGACCGCATGACCGACTCGATGCGCAAGGCCATCGACGAGACCGAACGCCGGCGCGTCAAGCAGATCGCCCACAACGAGGCCCACGGCATCACGCCGCGCAGCATCGTGAAGAAGGTGCGCGACCTCATCGACGGCGTCTACAGCGAGAAGAGCGGGCGCGAGTCCGAAAAGCTGGAACTCGAGCGCGCCAAGGTCGAGGACATGAGCGAGAAGGACATCTCGCGCGAGATCAAGCGGCTGGAGAAACTGATGCTCGAGCACGCGCGCAACCTGGAGTTCGAGAAGGCGGCCCGGGTGCGCGACCAGCTCTCGATCCTGCGCGAGCAGGCCTTCGGCGCCGGGGGCGGCGACAACATCGCCGTCATCTGAAAACTGTCGCGCTTCCGGCCTACAGCGGCACGGGCTCGAATGTGGGTTAACCCGAGCAGGCCGAAGGGCCTTCTGTTATACTTGAGCGAATTAGTCAACAACAATAACTTCGCGATGAAGAGCCGGTGTCCGCCGCGAAGGCGAGGCGATCGGTAGAGGCGGAGACCGCGCCATCCGGCCATGAACGGGTCGGGTGTCAATTTACGAAGCACACAAGGAGCTTTCGATGCGTCTCACAACCAAAGGTCGTTTCGCAGTCACCGCGATGATCGATCTGGCCCTGCGCCAGAACACCGGCCCGGTGACGCTGGCGGCCATCAGCCAGCGCCAGCAGATCTCGCTGTCCTACCTGGAGCAGCTGTTCGGCAAGCTGCGCCGTCACGAACTGGTGGAATCCACCCGTGGCCCCGGCGGCGGCTACAGCCTCGGGCGCAAGGCGGCGGAGATCACCGTGGCCGACATCATCGTGTCGGTCGACGAGCCGATCGATGCCACGCACTGTGCCGGCAAGGAGAACTGCCTGGGCGAGGCGGGTCGTTGCATGACGCACGAACTCTGGGCCTCGCTCAACCAGCGCATGGTCGAGTTCCTGGACTCGGTCACGCTGCAGAAATTGGTCGACGACCAGATCGCCAAGGGCGTGCAGATCGAGAACAAGCCCGCCGTCAAGCGTGCCATCTCGGCGCAGCCGGTGGTCAAGCCGATCCGCGTGAACGCGCCCAACTCGGTCTTCGCATTGGGCAACGCCTTCGCCAAGTCCTGATCCGCCGGTCGAAATGCGTGGCGCCTCGGGGCGCCGCCCAATGCCTGCCCACGGACATCGACCCACTTCCCATCTACAGCCACTCACGCAGTCAGAGCCAGCCATGGACGTCACGCCTCATTTCCCCATCTACCTCGACTACGGTGCGACCACGCCCGTGGACCCGCGCGTCGTCGACGCCATGATCCCGTGGCTGCGCGAGCACTTCGGCAACCCGGCATCGCGCAGTCACGCGTGGGGCTGGGAGGCCGAGGAAGCCGTCGAGAAGGCGCGCGGCGAAGTCGCGCAGCTCATCGGCGCCGATCCGCGCGAGATCGTCTGGACCTCGGGCGCCACCGAGTCGAACAACCTCGCCATCAAGGGCGCGGCGCAGTTCTACAAGGGCAAGGGCAAGCACCTGATCACGGTCAAGACCGAGCACAAGGCCGTCCTCGACACCATGCGCGAGCTGGAGCGCCAGGGCTTCGAGGTGACCTACCTCGACGTGCAGGAGAACGGCCTGCTCGACTTCGAGGTCTTCAAGGCCGCGATCCGCCCCGACACCATCCTGGCGAGCGTGATGTTCGTCAACAACGAGATCGGCGTGATCCAGGACGTGGTCGCGCTGGGCAACCTGTGCCGCGAGAAGGGCGTGATCTTCCACGTCGACGCGGCGCAGGCCACCGGCAAGGTCGAGATCGACATGACGAAGCTGCCCATCGACCTGATGAGCCTGGCCTCGCACAAGACCTACGGTCCCAAGGGCATCGGTGCGCTGTACGTGCGCCGCAAGCCGCGCGTGCGGCTCGAAGCCCAGATGCACGGCGGCGGCCACGAGCGCGGCATGCGCTCGGGCACGCTGCCCACGCACCAGATCGTCGGCATGGGCGAGGCCTTCCGCATCGCCCGCGTCGAGATGAAGGACGACCTCGCGAAGGCCGCCGCGCTGCAGAAGCGCCTGATCGACGGCCTGAGCGACGTCGAGCAGGTCTTCATCAACGGCGACCTGACGCACCGCGTGCCGCACAACCTGAACATCAGCTTCAACTACGTCGAAGGCGAGTCGCTGATCATGGGCATCAAGGGCCTGGCGGTCTCCAGCGGCTCGGCCTGCACGTCGGCCAGCCTGGAGCCGAGCTACGTGCTGCGTGCCCTGGGACGCAGCGACGAACTCGCCCACAGCAGCCTGCGCATGACCATCGGCCGCTTCACGACCGAAGAGGAGATCGACTACGCGATCTCCACCATCCGCCACAACGTCGCCAAGCTCCGCGAGCTGAGCCCGCTGTGGGAGATGTTCAAGGACGGCATCGACATCAGCACGATCCAGTGGTCCGCCCACTGAGCGATCGCGACCGAACCCACGACGAAACCAACAAGGAATCCACCATGGCTTACTCTCCCAAGGTCATCGACCACTACGAAAACCCCCGCAACGTCGGCTCCTTCGAGAAGGGCGACGACTCCATCGGCACCGGCATGGTCGGCGCGCCGGCCTGCGGCGACGTCATGAAGCTGCAGATCAAGGTCAATGCCCAGACCGGCGTCATCGAGGACGCACGCTTCAAGACCTACGGCTGCGGTTCCGCCATCGCTTCGTCGTCGCTGGTGACCGAATGGGTCAAGGGCAAGACGCTCGACGAGGCCGCCGCGCTCAAGAACGCGCAGATCGCCGAGGAACTGGCGCTGCCGCCGGTGAAGATCCACTGCTCGATCCTGGCCGAGGACGCCATCAAGGCCGCCGTGCTGGACTACAAGCAGAAGCACGTCGACGCCACCGGCGCCACGGCGGCGGCCCCGGCCGCGGCCGAAGAGACGGCGGTCCACTGACATGGCCGTGACGCTCACTCCCGCCGCCGCGCGCCATGTCAACCGGTACCTCGGCAAACGAGGCAAGGGCGTCGGCGTGCGGCTGGGCGTCAAGACCACGGGTTGCTCGGGCCTGGCCTACAAGCTCGAGTACGTGGACGAGTTCTCGCCCGAGGACGTGGTCTTCGAGGACCAGGGCGTCAAGGTCCTGGTCGATCCGAAGAGTCTGGCCTACATCGACGGCACGCAGCTCGACTTCGTGCGCGAGGGCTTGAACGAAGGCTTCAAGTTCCTCAATCCGAACGAACGCGACCGCTGCGGCTGCGGCGAGAGCTTCAGGATCTGATTCCGCCGATCTCCGCTTGAACTGAACGAAAGCCGCCGCGTTTGCCGGCGGCATTTTTTTGCTTGTCATGAACCTGAACGACACCGACTTCGAACTGTTCGGCGTGCCGGCGACCTTCGCGCAGGAGCGCGCGGTGCTGGACGCGCGCTGGAAGGAACTGCAGCGCGAGGCGCACCCGGACCGCTTCGCGGCCCAGGGGCCGGCGGCGCAGCGCCTGGCGATGCAGTGGTCGGTGCGCATCAACGAGGCCTACCAGCGCCTTAAGGACCCGGTGCGGCGCGCGGCCTACCTGTGCGAACTCCACGGCGCGCCGGTCGACGCCGAGCGCAACACGGCGATGCCGACGGCCTTCCTGATGCAGCAGATGGAGTGGCGTGAGTCGCTCGACGACGCCGACTCGCCCGCCGCCGTGGAGCGCCTGCGCGACGAGGTCGAGGCCGGGCGGGCGCGGGCGCTGTCGGCGCTCGACTGGCTGATCGACGAGCAGGGCGACCACGCGGCGGCTGCGCAGCAGGTGAGAGCCCTCATGTTCATCGAGCGCTTTGCGCAGGACGTCGAGAACCGCGCCGACGGCTTGGGACAATAGGACCATGGCACTCCTCCAGATTTCAGAACCGGGCCAGGCGCCCGACCCGCACCAGCGGCGCGTGGCGATCGGCATCGACCTCGGCACCACGCACTCGCTCGTCGCCGCGGTACGCAACGGCGTCGCCGAATGCCTGCCCGACGACCAGGGCCGCGTGCTCCTGCCCTCGGCCGTGCGCTACCTCGACGGCGACCGGCGCCAGATCGGCCACGACGCGCTCGCCGCCCGTGCCGACGATCCGGCCAACACCATCACCTCGGTCAAGCGCCTGATGGGCCGCGGCGCCGCCGACATCGCGCATCGCGAGGCCATGCCCTACCGCCTCGTGGACGACGGCGGCATGCTGAAGGTCCATACGGCGGCGGGCGAGAAATCGCCGGTCGAGATCAGCGCCGAGATCCTGGCGACCCTGCGCTACCGCGCCGAGGACACCTTCGACGACGACGCGCTGCACGGCGCCGTCATCACCGTGCCGGCGTACTTCGACGAAGGCCAGCGCCAGGCCACCAAGGACGCCGCGCAGCTCGCCGGCCTCAACGTCCTGCGCCTCATCAGCGAACCCACGGCCGCGGCCATCGCCTACGGCCTCGACAACGCCAGCGAGGGCGTCTACGCCGTCTACGACCTGGGCGGCGGGACCTTCGACATCTCGATCCTGCGGCTCGCGCAGGGCGTCTTCGAGGTCATCGCCACCGGCGGCGACTCGGCGCTCGGCGGCGACGACTACGACCACGCGTTGGCCGACCTCGCGCTCGCGCGCCTGGGCCGGCAGGCCGGGAGC
Source organism: Variovorax sp. PvP013 (assembly GCF_050435945.1). Lineage (NCBI taxonomy): Bacteria > Pseudomonadati > Pseudomonadota > Betaproteobacteria > Burkholderiales > Comamonadaceae > Variovorax > Variovorax sp. PvP013. The sequence goes on along the minus strand of NZ_JBNDLF010000001.1, from coordinate 1,376,375 downwards.
GACACCGACCGCGCCGCGCTGCTGGTGGCCGCGCGCGCCGCCAAGGAAGCACTGACCGACGCCGCGTCCGTGACCTTCGCGGCCCGCCTGGCCGGCGAGGAAGCGCGCGTCGACCTCACGCGCGACGACTTCGACGCCGCCACCCGGTCGTTGACCGACCGCACCGTCGTCGCCGTGCGCAAGGCCCTGCGCGACGCGCGCCTCGCGCCCGACGACCTGCAGGGCATCGTGCTGGTGGGTGGTGCCACCCGCATGCCGCAGGTGCGGGCGGCGGTGGCGGCCTTCTTCGGCCGCGCGCCCCTGACCGACCTCGATCCCGACGAGGTCGTCGCCTTGGGTGCCGCCATCCAGGCGAACCAGCTCGCCGGCAACGGCGGCGCCGACGACCTGCTGCTGCTCGACGTGATCCCGCTGTCGCTGGGCATCGAGACCATGGGCGGGCTGGTCGAGCGCATCGTGCCGCGCAACCAGACCATCCCGACGGCGATGGCGCAGGACTTCACCACCTACCAGGACGGCCAGACCGCCCTGGCGCTGCACGTGGTGCAAGGCGAGCGCGACCTCGTGGCCGACTGCCGCAGCCTCGCGCGCTTCACGTTGCGCGGCATCCCGCCGATGGCCGCAGGCGCCGCGCGCATCCGCGTCACCTTCACCGTCGATGCCGACGGCCTGCTGTCGGTCGCCGCGCGCGAGCAGGGCAGCGGCGTCGAGGCCAGCGTGGCCGTCAAGCCGTCCTACGGTCTGTCGGACGACCAGATCGCGACCATGCTGCAGGACAGCTTCGCCACCGCGCAGCAGGACATGTTGTCGCGCGCCCTGGTCGAGGCCCGCGTCGACGCCGAGCGCATGCTGATCGCCACGCGCGGCGCGCTCGAGGCCGATGGCGACCTGCTCGAGGCCGGCGAGCGCGAGGCCGTCGAGCGGCTGCTGGAGGCGCTCGACACCGCCCGCGCCGCGAGCACCGACGCCGCCGCCATCGAGGCCGCCACCAAGGCCCTGGCCGACGGCACCGAGGCCTTCGCCGCGCAGCGCATGAACCGCGGCATCGCCCGCGCGCTGGCCGGCCGCAAGGTCGAATCCCTGTAGAAATCCATTCCGATGCCCACGATCAAGATCCTTCCCCATCCCGAGTACTGCCCGCAGGGTGCCGAGGTCACCGCGCCGGCGGGCACCTCGATCTGCGAGGCGCTGCTGGACAACCACATCGACATCGAGCACGCCTGCGAGATGAGCGCGGCCTGCACCACCTGCCACGTCGTCGTGCGCCAGGGCTTCGACTCGCTCGCGCCGTCCGAAGAGATCGAGGACGACCTGCTCGACCGCGCCTGGGGTCTGGAGCCGCAGTCGCGCCTGAGCTGCCAGGCCATCCTGGCGCAGCAGGACCTGACCATCGAGATCCCCAAGTACTCGATCAACCACGCGAAGGAAAACCACTGATGTCGCGCCAGATCGTCCTCGATACCGAAACCACCGGCCTGTCCGCCGACACCGGCGACCGCGTCATCGAGCTCGGCTGCGTCGAGCTGCTCAACCGCAAGCTGACCGGCAACGACCTGCACATCTACTTCAACCCCGAGCGCGAGAGCCACGAGGAGGCGCTCAAGGTCCACGGCCTGACGACCGACTTCCTGCGCGACAAACCGAAGTTCGCCGCGCTGGCCGACGACGTGGTCGACTACCTGCGCGGCGCCGAACTCATCATCCACAACGCGGCCTTCGACGTCGGCTTCCTGAACAAGGAGCTGGAGCTCGCCGGCCTGCCGCCGCTGCGCACCTTCGTCTCCGAGGTCACCGACACGCTGGCCATGGCCAAGGCGGTCTATCCGGGCAAGCGCAACTCGCTCGACGCGCTGTGCGATCGCTTCGGCGTCGACCGCTCCAACCGCACCTTCCACGGCGCGAAGCTCGACGCCCAGCTGCTCGCCGACGTCTACATCAACCTGACGCGCGGGCAGGACGCGCTGCTGATCGACGCCGCCGCCGACGAGCCGACCCACGGCGTGGTCGTGGCGGTCGACCTGCGCCGCTTCGCGCTGCCGGTGATCGCGCCGGCCGAGGACGAGCTGGCGGCGCACGAGGAACTGCTCGCGCAGCTCGACAAATCGAGCAAGGGCAAGACGCTTTTTCGCAGATTGGAGCCGCAGGCCTGAAAGGATGTGGCATAATCGCGGGCTTCGCTGCACGGCGAAAACGATTTCAGCGGTTCGAAACCCATCGGGTTGCGGATCGCGGGGGCGGTTAGCTCAGGGGTAGAGCACAGCATTCACACTGCTGGGGTCCCAGGTTCGAAACCTGGACCGCCCACCAAACACCGAAGTGAAGAAGAAAGGCCCGGCCTGATCGCCGGGCCTTTTTTCGTTGGGCGTTCCGATGACGCACGGGCACTCGGGTCGGGGCGATGCGACCAGAATCGATGGCTTGTTTATTGCATGACCCATCGCACCCCATGAACATCGCCGACTCCTTCGCGGACATCAGCCGCTTCGTCGACATCCGTCGCGACATCCACGCCCATCCCGAACTCGGCTTCGAGGAACACCGCACTTCCGACAAGGTCGCGCGTCTGCTGGCCGAGTGGGGCATCGAGGTGCACCGCGGCATCGCCGGCACCGGGCTGGTCGGCGTGCTGCGGCGCGGCAGCTCGGGCCGGACCATCGGCCTGCGCGCCGACATGGACGCCCTGCCGATGCACGAGGCTAACGCGTTCCCGCACGCCTCGACCCACTCCGGGCGCATGCACGCCTGCGGGCACGACGGCCACACGACGATGCTGCTGGCGGCGGCCTGGCACCTGGCGCAGCACGCCACGCCCTTCGACGGCACGGTCCACTTCATCTTCCAGCCGGCCGAGGAGATGGGCAAGGCGGGCGCCAAGAGGATGATCCAGGACGGCCTGTTCGAGCGCTTCCCGTGCGACGCGGTGTTCGCACTGCACAACTTCCCGGTCGGTGAGGTCGGCCGCTTCGCGCTCAACGAGGGCGCGCTGATGGCCTCGAGCAACACCTACAAGGTCACCGTGCGCGGTCGTGGCACGCACGCCTCGCTGCCGCACACCGGCATCGATCCGGTCAAGGCCGTGGTCGCGCTGGCCCAGGCGCTGCAGACCGTGGTGGCGAGCGTCATTCCCAGCACCGAGCGCGCGCTGCTGGCCGTCACGCAGCTCCAGGGCTCGGACGCGCCCAACGTGATTCCCGACACGGCCACGGTCGGCGGCACGGTGCGCACCTTCTCCGTCGCCGCGATCGACCGCATCGAGGAGCGCGTGCGCGCGCTGGCCCAGGGCATCGCGCAGGCGCACGAATGCAGTGCCGAAGTGAGCTTCGTGCGCGCCTCGCCGCCGGTAGTCAACCACGCGGCGGAGGCACGCTTCGCCGCCGGGGTGATGCGCGAGGTGGTGGGCGAGGGCATGGTGACGACGGACTTCCCGGCCGTGATGGGCGCGGAGGACTTCGCCCACATGCTGCAGGCCCGGCCCGGCTGCTACGCCTTCCTGGGCAACGGCGACGGCGAGCATCGCCTCGACGGCCACGGCCCGGGGCCCTGCATCATCCACAACACCTCGTTCGACTTCAACGACGAGATCATCCCCATCGGCGCCAGCTACTTCGTGAAGCTGGTCGAGCGCTGGATGCCGGTCGCGGGCTGAACGGCGTCGCGGCGCGCGCCGGGGCCGTGCTCCGCCGCCGCGTCCGCCCGTCGTTCCCGCCGCCATCGCTGCCGCGCCACCCTGTTTCCTTCCTCCGTCCTCCAGAAAGCACTCCCGACCATGGCTCCACCGCTGCGCGCCCGCCGTTCCTTCGCCGCCCTCGTCTCCACCGGCCTGTTCGCCCTGACGCTGGTCGGCGCCGCGCTGCCCGCGCAGGCGCAACGCGTGATCCGCATCGTGGTGCCCTTCGGCACCGGCGCGGTGCAGGACACCGTCGCGCGCTCGTTCAACAACGAGCTGGGCGAGGCGCTCGGCGCCAACGTCATCGTCGAGAACCGGGCCGGCGCGGGCGGCACGGTGGGCGCCTCCCTGGTGGCCAAGGCGCCGCCGGACGGCAACACGCTGGTGCTGGCCGCGGCCAGCCACAACATCGCCGCCCATCTCTACGCGAAGCTGCCCTACGACACGCTGAAGGACTTCGTCGGCGTCGCCACCGTGGGCAACGCCGGCTACGTGCTGATGGTGTCGAGCGCCCTGAACGCCGGCACCACGGCCGACTTCATCCGCGAGGTCAAGGCCCATCCGGGGCAGTACAACTACGCCTCGGCCGGCAACGGCAGCGCCACGCACCTGGCGATGGCCGCCTTCCTGGCCAAGGCCGGGCTGCAGATGACGCACATCCCGATGAAGTCCACCGGCGAGGCGGTCAACGAGGTGCTCGCCGGCCGCGTGCAGGCGGTGATCTCGTCGAGCATCGGCGTCATCGGCCTGCAGAACGATGCGCGGGTGAAGTCGCTGGCGTCCACCGGCAAGCGCCGCAGCCCGTTCCTGCCCAACCTGCCCACCGTCGAGGAGAGCGGGCTGCCGGGCTACGAATTCGATTCGTGGATCGGCCTGCTCGCACCCGCCGGCACGCCCAAGACCGAGGTCGACCGGCTCAACGCCGCCGTCACCCGCGTGATGGGCGAGCCGGCGATGAAGGAGCGCTTCGCCCGCCTGGGCGTGGAGCCGCGCGTTTCCAGCGCGGAGGATTTCCAGAAGCTGCTGCGCGCCGACTACGACACGATGGGCGCGGTGGTGAAGGCCTCGGGCGCGCGGATCGACTGAGGGGTCATGCGGCGTCGTCAGGTCCTGATCGCGGTCGTTCCGATGACCGGCGCAGCGTGGGCGACGCCTGCGATCGCCGCCTCGTCCCGGCTCCCGTCGGAATGCCGCTGGCTCCCGGGCCGCTGGCGCTCCGACGTCGAACCGACGATGGCGCACTTCACGCTCCGGGGCCGCACGCCGGCGCTGCAGCACCGGGCGCGGATCGCCGACCTGTTCGGCCGCATGACGCACACGTTCACGCCGACGCGCTTCGTCGCCGAGCAGGTTCTGGACACGGGCACGATCCGCATCGAGAGCGGCTACCGCGTGAGCCGCTTCACGTCGAGTTCGGTCACGCTGGTCTTTCCGGACGCACCGGAGCCGATGCCGGAGACGACGCTCTACCGCAGCGGCGACCGCTACGTCGTGCGCAGCGGAGACAACTTCGAGTATTTCCGCAGGATCGACTGACCGATCCGACCGGGCGTCGGCGTCGTCCCACAATCCCCGCATGGACGCCCTCAAGACCCTCGCCCTGTTCGTCGCCACGGCGCTGGCGGAAATCGTCGGCTGCTACCTGCCGTACCTCTGGCTGCGGCAGGACCGATCGGCGTGGCTGCTGCTGCCCGCCGCGCTCGCCCTGGCCGCCTTCGCCTGGCTGCTGACGCTGCACCCGGCCGCCGCCGGGCGCGTCTATGCGGCCTACGGCGGGGTCTACATCGGCGTGGCGATCGTCTGGCTCTGGGCCGTGGACGGCATCCGGCCGTCCGCGACCGACTGGGTCGGCGTCGCGGTCAGCCTGTGCGGGATGGCGATCGTCATGTTCGGCCCTCGGCCGGCCGCGTGAGGGGCGCAGGGGGCGGGCCGAGCGGATCGGCCGGTGCGGCAGGGTCGTCCGACGGTGCCCGGCCGCCCGCGACGCGGGGCATGCGCCCGGCCGCGTCGCGCCGGTGCGCCAGCCGGTAGAGCAGCGGCAGCACCAGCAGCGTCAGCAGCGTCGACGACAGGATGCCGCCGATCACCACCGTGGCGAGCGGGCGCTGCACCTCGGCGCCGGTGCCCACGGCGACGGCCATCGGCACGAAGCCGAGCGAGGCCACGAGCGCGGTCATCAGCACCGGCCGCAGGCGCGTGAGCGCGCCCTCGCGGATCGCGGCGTCCAGCGGCATGCCGGCCTCGCGCAGGCCGCGGACGAACGCGATCATTACCAGCCCGTTGAGCACCGCCACGCCCGACAGCGCGATGAAGCCGACGCCGGCGGAGATCGACAGCGGGATGTCGCGCAGCCACAGCGCCAGCACGCCGCCGGTGAGCGCGAAGGGCACGCCGGTGAACACCAGGAGGCCGTCGCGCAGGTTGCCGAACATCGCGAACAGCAGGGCGAAGACCAGCGCCAGCGCCAAGGGCACGACGATGCGCAGTCGCGCCGTGGCCGACGCCAGCTGCTCGAAGGTGCCGCCCCACTGCAGCCACTGGCCGGTCGGCACCGCGACGCGTTCGGCCACGCGCGCCTGGGCCTCGCGCACGAAGCCGCCGATGTCGCGGCCGCGCACGTTGGCCGTCACCACCACGCGGCGCTTGCCGTTCTCGCGCCCGATCTGGTTGGGGCCGATGGCATGGACGAGGGTGGCGACGTCGCCCAGCGTCACGAAGCGGCGCGGCGCGCCCGGCTCGGCGGCCGGCAGGCGGATCGGCAGCCGCGCGATGGCCTCGACGTCGGCGCGCAGCGCGTCCGGCAGGCGCACCAGGATGTCGAAGCGGCGGTCGCCCTCGAACACCGCGCCGGCCTCGCGCCCGCCCAGCGCGGCGGCCAGTTCGTCCTGGATCTCGCCGACGCTCAGGCCCAGGCGCCAGGCCTTCTCGCGATCGATCCTCAGGGTCAGCACGGGCAGGCCGGTGGTCTGCTCGACCTTCACGTCGGCCGCGCCCGGCAGGCCTTCGAGCACCCGCGCGACGCGCGCGGCGACCTCGTTCATGGCCGCCAGGTCGTCGCCCGCGACCTTCACCGCGACGTCGCTGCGCACGCCGGAGATCAGTTCGTTGAAGCGCATCTGGATCGGCTGGGTGAACTCGTGGTTGCTGCCGGGCACGGCGGCCGCAGCGCGCGCTATCGCGGCCACCAGGTCGGCCTTGGCGCGGCCGGGATCGGGCCATCGGTCGCGCGGCTTGAGCATGACGAAGGTGTCGGCCACGTTGGGCGGCATCGGGTCGGTGGCGATCTCGGCGGTGCCGATCTTGGCGAAGACGGTCTCGACCTCCGGCAGGGCCCCGATCGCCTGCTCCAGCCGCGCCTGCATCTCGACGGCCTGCGTCAGGCTGGTGCCGGGGATGCGCAGCGCGTGCAGGGCGACGTCGCCCTCGTCGAGGCTGGGGACGAACTCGCTGCCCAGGCGGGTGGCGAGCAGGCCCGAGAGCAGCACGCAGGCGCCGGCCAGGGTCAGCACCAGGGGCTTGCGCGCCATCGCGACGTCGAGCGCGCGCGCGTAGCCGCGCCGGGCCCGTGTCATGAGCCGGCCCTCGGTCTCGCGCACCCGGCCGGTGACGAACAGGGCGACGGCCGCCGGCACGAAGGTGACCGACAGCACCATCGCGCCGAACAGCGCCACCACCACCGTGAAGGCCATCGGATGGAACATCTTCCCCTCCACCCCGGTGAGGGCGAACAGCGGCAGGTAGACCGCCATGATGATCAGCTGGCCGAACAGCAGCGGCCGGCGCGCCTCCCGCGCCGCCGCGAAGACCTCGCGCAGGCGCTCCTCGCGCGTGAGCGTGCGCCCGAGCGCGCCCTGCGCGTGCGCCAGGCGCCGGATGCAGTTCTCGACGATCACCACCGCGCCGTCGACGATGATCCCGAAGTCCAGCGCTCCCAGGCTCATCAGGTTGGCGCTCACGCGCTGGCCCACCATGCCGGTGAAGGTGAACAGCATCGACAGCGGGATCACGCAGGCCGTGATGAGCGCCGCGCGGATGTTGCCCAGGAAGACGAACAGCACCGCCACCACCAGCGCGGCGCCCTCCAGCAGGTTCCCGCGCACCGTCGCGATGGCCTTGTCGACCAGCACCGTGCGGTCGTAGACCGTGCGCGCGACCACGCCCGGCGGCAGGGTCCGGTTGATCTCCTCGAGCCGCCGGGCGACGGCGATGGACACCTCGCGGCTGTTCTCGCCCAGCAGCATGAAGACCGTGCCCAGCACCACCTCGCGGCCGTTCTCGGTCGCCGCGCCGGTGCGCAGCTCCTTGCCGTGGCCGACCTCGGCGACGTCGCGGATGCGCACCGGCACGCCCTGCGCGGTGGCCACCACGACGTCGGCGATGTCATCGATCGAGCCCAGCTGACCCGGCGCGCGGATGAGCTGCTGCTCGCCGCGCCGCTCGATGTAGCCGGCGCCGACGTTGGCGTTGTTGCGCTCCAGCGCGGCGACCAGGTCGCCCAGGGTCAGCCCGTGGGCCACCAGCCGCTCGGGCCGCGGCGCGACCTGGAACTCGCGCGCGTGGCCGCCGATGGTGTTGATCTCCGTCACGCCCGGCACGGTGCGCAGTCGCGGCTTGATCACCCAGTCCTGCAGCTCGCGCAGGTCCATCGGCGACCAGGCGCCGCCGCCGGGCTTGCGCGCGCCGGGCTCGGCCTCCACGGTCCACATGGTGATCTCGCCCAGGCCGGTGGCGATCGGCCCCAGCGCGGGCGAAAGGCCGCCGGGCAACTTGGCGCGCGCCTCCTGCACGCGTTCGCCCACCAGCTGGCGGGCGAAGTAGATGTCGGTGCCGTCCTCGAAGATCACGGTCACCTGCGACAGGCCGTAGCGCGAGATCGAGCGCGTCTGCGCCAGGCGCGGCAGCCCGGCCATCGCCGTCTCGATCGGGAAGGTCACGCGCTGCTCGGTCTCCAGGGGCGAATAGCCCGGCGCCTCGGTGTTGATCTGCACCTGCACGTTGGTGATGTCGGGCACGGCGTCGACCGGCAGGCGCTGCCAGCTGACGATGCCCAGCGCGGCCATGCCGAGCACGGCGAGCATGACCAGCCAGCGCTGGTCGATGGCGAAGCGAACGAGTCGTTCGAACATGGTTGACGACTCCGCTCAGTGGGAATGGCTCGCGCCGGCCTTGCCCAGCTCGGCCTTGACCAGGAAGCTCTGGGTGCGGGCGTAGCGCTCGCCCGGCCGCAGGCCCGCGCGCACCTCGACGTGGCGGTCGTCGGCCAGACCCGGTTCGAGCGGCCGCGCCACCAGCGCCGCGCCCTCGCGGACGAACACCGCCCGGGCGCCGTCGACGTCCTGCAGCGCCTCCACGGCGACGGCCACCGGCACCTCGCGCGCTTCCAGCAGCACGTCGATCGACACCGGCAGTCCCGGACGCCAGAGGCCCTTCGGATTGGGCAGCACCAGGCGCGCGACGGCGTGGCGCGTCTGCTCGCCGACCAGCGCGCCGATGTGGCGGATGCGGGCGTCGGCGCGGGCCTCGAAGGCCTCGGCGCGCACCACCGCCGGCAGCCCGGTGACGACGCGGCCCAGGTGCTGCGGTGCCACCTGCGCCTCGACCCAGACCGAGCCCAGGTCGGAGATCGTGAACACGGGGGCGTCCTCCTTCACCGTCTCGCCGGGCGCGAGGCGCTTCTCCGTGACGACGCCGTCGATCGGCGAGCGCAGCTCGTAGCGCGTCAGGTCGCCGCCGGCCGGCGCGCCGCCGAGCATCGCCAGCTTGCCCTGCGCGCTCCGCACGGCGATGGCCGCTTCCTCCAGCGTCGCCTGTGCCTGCAGCAGGTCCTGCCGGGCCGAGATCTTCTCCTCCCACAGCTGCTGCTCGCGCTCGACGGTGCTGCGCGCGAGCGCGAGGCGGCGCTGCGCGGCCAGCAGCACGGCGCGCTGGTCGGCCAGGCCGGGGCTGCTCAGCACCGCCAGCACCTGGCCCTTCCTGACCGTGTCGCCCGCGCTCGCCTGGACCCGCTCGACCAGGCCGGCCAGGCGCGGCACCACCTGCACGGTGCGGTCGGCGTCGTAGCGCACCTCGCCCAGCAGGCGCAGGGTGCTTTCGACGACGGCCGGCCCGGCCGTGGCCAGTTCGATGCCGGCGGCCCGCAGCTGCGCGTCGGTCATGGCGACGCGGTCCTTCGCGGGTTCGGCGTGCGCGTCCTTGCCGGCCGCGGCCGGCTCGGCGTGACCGGTGCCTTCGGTGCTCGCGGTGCTCCGGGCCCGTTCGTCGTGATCGCCATGGTCGTCGTGGTCGCCGTCGCCGGCCGCGCCGGGGCGCAGGATCAGGACCGCGAGGACGAGCGTCAGGGCGACGACGGCGGCGATGGCCAGCCACTGGGTGCGCGGCAGGCGCGAGAGGGTGTTCTTCATGATGCTGTGGAGTCCGTGGTTCATGGCGTGCCCGGCAGCGTCCCGGCGCCGAGGATGCGTTGGAGGTCGAAGGCCGCGCGCTGCGCCTCGGCCAGGGCGCGCAGCACCTGGGTGCGCGCCTGCAGCAGGGTGCGCTGGGCGTCCAGCGCTTCCAGGAAGCTGAACTTGCCCAGCTCGAAGCCCTTGGTGGCGGCGTCGAAGGCGCTCTGCGCGCCGGGCAGCACGTCGGACGCCAGGGCCCGTGCCTCGTCGCGCGCGGCGGCCAGGCGCGCGAGCGCCTGCTCGGCCTCGGCCTCGGCCAGCGCGCGGGCCGCGCGCAGCTCGTCGGCCGCCTTGTCCTCGCGCCGCTGGGCCTCGAGCACGTTGCCCTGGTTGCGGTCGAACAGCGGCAGCGGAATGCTCACGCCGACGACCGCCTGCTGGCGTCCGGCTTCCTCGACGCGCCGGGTGCCCACGCTCACCGTCACGTTCGACAGCCGGCGCGCGCGCTCCAGCGCGGCGAGCGCGCGGCGCCGTTCCAGTTCCAGCATCGCGCGTCGCACGCCGGGGGCGGCGTCGAGCCGGTCGCGCACCGCGTCGGCCGGCGGCAGCGCGGGCAGGTCGTCCAGGCGGCCCTCGGGCCGGGCGGCGCCCAGCGGCCGGCCCATGGCGTAGGCCAGGCGGGCGCGCGCCGCCACGATCTCCGCGCCGACCTGCGTCAGCTCGATGCGCACGCCGGCCTCGGCCACGCGCGCCTTGGTCTCCTCGACCGGCGACACCTGGCCCGCCGCCACGCGCCGGCCGGCGGCGCGCGACGAGCGCTGCGCCAGCGCCAGCGAGTCCTCGGCCACCCGGGCGCGTTCCTGCAGCGCCAGCAGGTCGAAGAACGCCGTGGCGACGGCAGCGCGCACCGCCAGCCGGCGCGCGTCCAGCTCGAAGCGCGCCGCGTCGAGCGCGCGTTCGGCCGCGTCGATGCGCGCCGCGCGCTGGCCGCCCAGTTCGATCGGCTGCTGGACCTGCACGGTGGTCGTGCGCGTGTCGCGCCGCGTGTCCTCGATCAGGTAGGCCAGCTCGGGATTGGGCCGCGTGCCGGCCTGCAGCCGGACACCCTCGACGGCCTCGATCTCGGTGCGGGCGGCGGCCAGCTCGGGATTGGCCGCGAGCGCGATGTCGATCGCCTGCCGCAGCGACAGCGACGGCGCGGCGGCCATGGCGGGCACGACCGGCACGGCCGAGACGGGCAGGACGGGAATGGAAGGAGGGGCGCCCTGGGCCAGGGCGGCCCCGGGCGAGGTCGAACAGAAAAAGAAAGCTGCCGCCAGCGGCAACGGGAACCTGCGCATCGGAATCTCCGGAAATCACTCGGGAAGAGAGGACATCCGGCGGGGGTCCGGGGCGCGGCGGCCCCTCCGGCTAGAGGAGAAGCCGCGCGGGCCCCGAGGAGGACGACCTCGCCGGAACGGATTCGGCGAGGCGTCGAGGGGGCTTGTCCGGGGCCGCGATCCAGCGGCTGGCATAGCGTTCGGCCCGGTGCGGCCGGGCGGCGTCGGCCGGTGGCTCCGGCGCCGCCAGCGCGGGCATGGCGGGGACCGGATGGACGAAGGACAGGTGATGGTGATCGACCTCGCCGGGCAGCGCGCGGCCGTCGCCCGGCGCGGCGTCGCTCGCGGCAGCGGCCGCGTCGGCCGCGTCGGCGTGCGACGCCTGGGCGTGGTGCGCCCCGTGGTGCCCGAAGTGCTGCACCGTCGGATCGGCCTCGTGCACGCACAGCGCCGCCGCCGCGCTCCAGACCGACTGGAGCGGCAGCAGCAGCATCAGGACGACGAGGACGAGGCGGCGCATGGCGGCGAGTGTCGTCGATGGACCGGGTGCCGCCACGGGAAAGTCCTCACGCCGCGCCGGCCGGGCGCTTCGTCGCGCGCAGCAGGCGCAGGCCGTTGGCCACCACCAGCAGGCTCGCGCCCATGTCGGCGAACACGGCCATCCACATGGTGGCGCTGCCGAACACCGCCAGCGCGAAGAACACGACCTTGATCGACAGCGCCAGCGCGATGTTCTGCCACAGCACGATGTGGGTGCGCCGGCTCAGGCGCAGGGTCTCGGCGATGCGTCCGAGGTCGTCGTTCATGACCACCACGTCGGCCGCCTCGACGGCGATGTCGGTGCCCGCCGCGCCCATGGCGAAGCCGATGTCGGCTCGCGCCAGCGCCGGGGCGTCGTTGATGCCGTCGCCGGTCATGGCGACCGGGCCGTAGCGCTGTCGCAGGTCGACGATGGCGGCGAGCTTGTCCTCGGGCAGCAGGCCGCCGCGCACGTCGTCGATGCCGGCGGCGCGGCCCACGGCGCGGGCGGTGGCGACGTTGTCGCCCGTGAGCATGACCGGCGTCACGCCGAGCGCGCGCAACTGCGCCACGGCCTCGATGGAACTGCGCTTGAGCGTGTCGGCGACCGCGAACAGGCCGAGCACGCCGCGTTCGTCGGCCAGCAGCGTGACGCTGCGGCCCTCGGCCTCGTGCACGGCCAGCGCCGCCGCCAGCGCCGGGCTCGACTGGCCACGCTCGGTCACGAAGCGGTGGTTGCCCAGCACCATCGGCCGGCCGTCGAGGGTGCCCTCGACCCCGCGGCCGGGCAGGGCGCGGAAGCCCTCGACCGCGTCGGCATCGGCGTCGCCGGGCACGGGCGTGTTCATCGTGGCCGCTGTCGCGGGACGACCCGCACCGGTGGCGAGCCCCGCCGCGATGGCCTTCGACACCGGGTGGTCGGAGCGTGCCGCGAGCCGGCCGGCCCAGGCCTCGACCCGCGCCGCGTCGGCATCGCCCCAGGCCTGGTGGGCGACCAGCTTCGGCCGGCCCTCGGTCAGCGTGCCGGTCTTGTCGAGCGCCACGGTCCGGATGCGGCGCGCCTCCTCCAGGTAGGTGCCGCCCTTGATCAGGATGCCGCGTCGCGCCGCCGCCGCCAGGCCGCTGACGACCGTCACCGGCGTCGAGATCACCAGCGCGCACGGGCAGGCGATCACCAGCAGCACCAGCGCCTTGTACAGCGCGGCCAGCCAGCCCCAGCCCAGCAGCAGGGGCGGCAGCACCGCCACGGCCAGCGCCAATGCGAACACGGCCGGCGTATACACGGCCGCGAAGCGGTCGACGAAGCGCTGCGTCGGCGCGCGCGTGCCCTGCGCCTCCTCGACGGCGTGGATGATGCGCGCCAGCGTGGAATCGCCCGGAGCGGCGGTGACGCGGAATTCCAGTTCGCCGTGCTGGTTGACGGTGCCGGCGAAGACCGGGTCGCCCGGGGCCTTGTCGACCGGAATGCTCTCGCCGGTGACCGAAGCCTGGTCGATGCTGCCCTCGCCGCGCGTGACGACGCCGTCGAAGGCCACGCGCTCGCCGGGCCGCACGCGGGCGACGGCGCCGGGCGCCACGCCGGCGGCCGGCACGCGCCGCCACGCGCCGTCGTCCTGGCGCACCTCGGCCTCGGCCGGCGCGAGGTCGACCAGCCCCTGGATCGCGTTGCGCGCCCGGTCGACGGCGCGGGCCTCGATCAGCTCGGCGATGGCGTAGAGCGCCATCACCATCGCCGCTTCCGGCCACTGGCCGATGACGAAGGCGCCGGTGACGGCGACCGACATCAAGGCGTTGATGTTGAGCCGGCCGCGACGCAGGGCGGTGAGCCCCTTGCCGTAGGTCTCGAGCCCGGCGAGGCCGATGGCCAGCGCGGCGATGGCCATGCCGGCGACGGTCCAGGCAGTGGCGTCGGGCGCGAACCAAGCCACGCCTTCGGCGACCAGCGCCAGGCCCAGCGCCGCGCCCAGGCGCACCAGGCCGCCGCTGCCGGCGCCGTGCGCGTGGTCGTGCGCGTCGTCGCGAGGCGCGTCGTGCCCGCCGTGGGCATGGCCGGCCGTCGCGCCGCCGCCGGCCGGACCGGTGGTCGTGGCGACCGCGACCGGCTCGGGCGCGTAGCCCGCCTTGCGGATCGCCGCCAGCGCTGCCGGCACGGCCGCGTCGTCGGCGTCGATGCGCAGCTGCCGGCGCGACAGCGCGAAGTGCAGGCCCTTGACGCCCGGCATCGGCTCGACGAGGCGGCGGATCTCCGATTCCTCGACGCTGCAGTCCATCGTCGGGATGCGGAAGACGTGGCGCGCCGCGGCCGGGGACGCGATGCCGACGTCGTCGGCCGCCGTCGCCTCTTCGGTGGTACCGCCGCAACACGGCGCGAGGACGAGCGGTCCGGGCAGTGCCGGCTTCGCCGCGCCGTCCACCGGCGCGCAGCAGGACGTCGCCGCCGCATGCGCCGGCGCCGATGGCGAGGCGGTCGCGATGCCCGACGCGCAGCTTGGCGAGGCCGGTGCGCAGCACGGAGCCGACGCCGCCGCATCGACGCCATTCCCCTCCGGTGCGGGGTGCGAATGGGCCCGTCCGTGCGCGTGCGCGGAAGCCGGATCGATGTCGTGCGTGTGTCGGAGCGCCATGAAACCTCGCTGATGAAGACGGCATTGCACACCCTGCACCCGCTGCAGGGTCAAGCCTCTACGATCGGTGCCTGTTCTGCCAGGAGGGGCATGCCATGAAGATCGGCGATCTGAGCCGCGCGACCGGCGTCGACGTCGGCACCATCCGCTTCTACGAGCGCTCGGGCCTGCTGGCCGCGCCCCGGCGCGAGGCCAACGGCTACCGCAGCTACGGCCCCGAGCACCTGGAGGGCCTGTCCTTCGTGCGCCACTGCCGCGCGCTGGACATCCCGCTGGCCGACATCCAGCGCCTGCTCGACTTCACCCTGCGCCCCGATGCCGATTGCGGCGACATCAACGGCCTGGTCGACCGCCAGATCGAGCGCGTGCGCGCCCGGCTCGACAGCCTGCGGGCCCTGGAGAAGCAGCTGACCCTGCTGCGCGGCAAGTGCTCCCAGGGCCACCGCGCGCAGGAGTGCGGCATCCTGGGCGAGCTGGTGTCGGCGGCCCACGGCGAGGCCTGCGCCTGCCACGCCTGAGCGCGGCCCTCAGCGCCGCATGGTCGCCTGCAGCGACACCGACGGCGCCTCGTTGCCCCAGGCGCCGCGCACGTAGGTCAGCACCGCGGCGATGTCGCCGTCGTCGAGCACCTGGCCGAAGGGTGGCATGCCGTGGGGGCGCGGATTGCCGGCGGTGGCAGGCAGGTAGCCGCCGTGGCGCACGATCTGGATCAGGTTGGCGGGATTGGCCATGAGGACGGCGCGGTTGCCCGCCAGGGGCGGGTAGGCGCCGGCCGCGCCCTGGCCGGCGTCGCCGTGGCAGTAGGCGCAGCGCTGGTCGTAGAGGCGCGCGCCGCGCTCCATCGTGCCGGCGTCGCGGCGCTCGGGCGCCGGGCGGGGCGTCGCGGGGGCGTCGGCGGCCACGGCGCCGTCGGTCGGCAGGTGCTGCAGGTAGGCCGCCATCGCGCCCAGGTCGGTCTCGCTCAGGTGCTGGGTGCTGCCGTACACCACGTCGGCCATCGGCCCCATGACCGAGCCGCGCGGCGAGGTGCCGGTGCGCAGCAGCTGCACGACCTCGCGCGCGTCCCAGTCGGCCACGCCGGCCTCGCGCGTGGATGCCAGCGAGGGCGCGTACCAGTTCTCGATCGGGATCAGTCCGCCCGAGAGCCCGCGTGAGGCCTCGGTCGCGCCCAGCGCGTTGCGCGCGCCGTGGCAGGCGATGCAGTGGCCCAGGCCGTCGACCAGGTAGGCGCCCCGGTTCCACTCGGCCGATCGCGCCGGGTCGGCGACGAAGGTGGCGGGCTCGAAGGACAGCGCCCGCCACGCCGCCAGCGCGAGCTGCGTGTCGTAGGGGAAGCGCAGCCGGTGCGGCGCGTTGGGCACGGCGGCGGCGGGCACGGTGCGCAGGTAGGCGTAGAGGGCGTCGGAGTCCTCGCGCGTTACGCGCGTGAAGCTCGGGTATGGGAAGGCCGGATAGAGCAGGCGGCCGTCCTTGGAGCGGCCGTGGTGCATCGCGCGCCAGAAGTGCGCCGCGCTCCAGCCGCCGATGCCGTGCGTGGCGTCGGGCGTCAGGTTGCTGGCGTGGACGGTGCCGAAGGGCGTCTCGATGCCCAGGCCGCCCGCGTAGGGCGCGCCGCCGCGCTGCGTGTGGCAGCCTGCGCAGTGGCCCGCGAGCGCGAGGTAGCGGCCGCGCTCGACCTGCGCCGGCGTGGCCTCGAAGGCGGCGGCCGGCGCGTCGACGGGCGCCTCGCCGCGCAGGTTCAGCCACGCCAACACGCCCAGGCCGAGGCCGGCCAGCACGACGGTTCCGAGCACGACGACGGCGAGGCGGCGCGCCAGGGACGGGGACTTCGGCGCGGTCTTCACGGCGTCCTCCCGGCGACGTCGGCGCCCGGCATCGCGCCGCAGGGCATGGGCAGCGGATGGGGCAGGGCGGCGATGGCCTTGGCGTCTGCGGGCACCGGCTGGATCGCCAGCCAGCCCGCGACCGCGTTGATGTCGGCCGTGCTCAGCCGGCGGCCGACCTCGCGCATGCAGTCGTTCGGCAGGGCGTGGCGGCTGTCGGTGAGCCAGGCGCCGAGCTGCGACGAGAGGTAGAGGCGCGGCAGGCCGACCAGGGCCGGGATGCCCGGCTGCACGCCGGTCAGCGCCGCGCCATGGCACTGCACGCAGGCGGGGATGCCGCGCGGCGCGTCGCCCTCGAGCGCCAGCACGCGGCCGCGCGCCAGGGTCGCGGCCGAGGCGTCGCTCGTGGTCGGCACGGCCGGGTAGGGCAGGTCGAGTCCGGCGAAGTACGCGGCCATCTCGCGCAGGTAGTCGTCGGACAGGTGCCGCACCAGGTGCGTCATGTCGGAATTGAAGCGACGCCCGTCGCGGAAGCTCGCGAGCTGGTTGAACAGGTAGCCCGCCGGCTTGCCGGCCAGGCGAGGGTAGTAGGCGGCGTTGCCGGTCGCGCCCTCGCGGCCGTGGCAGGCGATGCAGGCGGCCAC
Organism: Variovorax sp. PvP013; assembly: GCF_050435945.1. Lineage (NCBI taxonomy): Bacteria > Pseudomonadati > Pseudomonadota > Betaproteobacteria > Burkholderiales > Comamonadaceae > Variovorax > Variovorax sp. PvP013. The sequence goes on along the minus strand of NZ_JBNDLF010000001.1, from coordinate 1,359,396 downwards.
GCGCTGGGCGATGGTGTCGGGCACGGTGTGGGGTGCGGCGGCGGGCACGGCGCGGGTCGCGGGCGGCACGGCGGTCCCGGCCGTCGCGCTGCCGGTCGCGGCTGCGGACGGCGGGTCCTGCGCGAGGGCCGTCGCCGTGCCCGCCATCGCCGTCGCGAAGGCCGCCGTGGCCGCCAGGATGCGCGAGCGTCGGGCGACGGTGGTGCGCCAGCGTGGCGCGTGTGCGGTGCGTGGTGACGAAGGCATGCGGATCGCGTCGTGGATGGGAATCTGCAGGGCGCGCCCTGCGCCGGGATCGGCCGATCGGCTGCGGCGCGTGCTTCTCGGATGCGGCGCCGGCCGAGCGACCCGTGTCATTCTCCTGCGCGGACACGGATGCGGCGGCGGACTTTTTGTCCCAGCCCGTGGCGGCGGGCGGCGGACGCATCGCGACCGCCGCCAACAAAATTTCATCGCCGCCGGTCGAAGAGGCGCTTTTTGCCCCCTATAATCGAAATCGCTTCGAAATGCGGGATTAGCTCAGTTGGTAGAGCGATACCTTGCCAAGGTATAGGTCGAGAGTTCGAGTCTCTTATCCCGCTCCACATTTCAGCAGCGTCGTTCAGAAGGGCCCTCGGGGCCCTTTTTTCGTTTCTGCCTCCACCGCAGTGCGACAGCGTCACGGTGCGGGCTCCTTTCCGGGAAAGCGCGACTTCCATGAAGATGAACTCACTGGACGGCCTGATCGAGGCCCTGGCGTCGGCTCACAGCGCCGGCACCGTCGTCGACGGTGCGGCGTGGGGCGATGCCCTGTCGGACGCCGAGCAGGCCTACTGGGTGCAGGACGGCGTCGGCCGCGCGCTCGGCGTCTTCGGCTCCGGGGTGCCGCAGCACTGGAAATCCGGCGGCCCCTCGCGCACCGCCACGCTCACGCACGCGCCCCTGCCGCCCGCGGGCGTGCGCGCCGGTCCGGCCCGCTTCGCCGACATGAGTTTCCACATTCCCGGCTTCGAGGCCGAGATCGCCCTGCGACTGGGCCGCGACGTGACGCCCGACATGGCGGCCGCCCTGACCGACGACGGCGTCGACGCGCTGATCGACGCCATGGCCGTCTCGGTGGAGATCGTCGACTCGCGCTGGGACGACACCGGGCGCACCTTCCCGTTGCTGAAGCTGGCCGACTTCCAGTCGCACGGCGCACTGGCGCTCGGCGACTGGGTCCCCTACGAAGCCCGCGACTGGTCGGCCCAGACCTGCCGCGTCCACATCGAGGGCGGCGAGCCGGTCGTGTTCACCGGCACCCATTCGCTGGGCGCGCCGCAGTGGCTGCTGCCGGCCTGGCTGCGCCACGTCACGCGCGGCGGCAAGACCGTCGCGGCCGGCACGGTCGTCACCACCGGCACCTGGTGCGGTCTGATCCCGCTGCGGCCCGATGCCGCGGCCTCGGTGAGCTTCGACGGCATCGGCGCGCTCGACCTGCGGCTCGCGGGCGGCTGACGCCGGCGGCCGGGAGCGAGTCTCCCGGTCCGCTTCCGGTCAGGCGGCGGGGCTAGAGTCGCCCGCATGCACCTGCCCTTCATCCAGGCCGCCGGACTGCGCCGGCTCGCCTATGGCGCCGTCGCCGGGATCGCGGTCGGCCTCGTTCCCTGGCCGCTGGGCGGCATCGCGCGCGGCCTGCTGGGCTGGAGCGTCGGCGCCGGCGTGTACCTGGCGCTGGCCTTCTGGCTGTGTCGCACCTTCGATGCCGAGCGCACGCGCGCGCGCGCCCAGTCACTCGATCCGCCCAACGCGATGATCCTCGCCATCATGGCCACGGCCGTCGGCGCCTGCATCGCCGCCATCACGATGCTGCTGCAGCAGGTCAAGGACATGACCGGGCTCGAGCGCGCCGGCCACATCGCGCTGGCGCTCGCGGCGCTGGCGACCTCGTGGCTCTTGATCCACACCGTCTACGCCTTCCACTACGCGCACCGCTACTACCAGCAGGAACTGCGCGACCGGCGCCTGAGGAAGACCGACGTCGAGCCCAGCCTCGACTTTCCCGGCAAGCCCGACCCGGACTACTTCGACTTCGTCTACTTCTCCTTCGTCATCGGCATGACCTCGCAGGTCTCCGACGTGCAGGTGACCACCTCGCGGCTGCGTCGCGTGACGCTGGTGCACAGCGTGCTGGCCTTCGCCTTCAACATGCTGGTCCTGGCACTGTCGGTCAATGTCGTGGCCAGCGCAATTTGATGACAGGGTCACGTCATTTGCGTTAAATTAATAAACAAGTATTACAAAAAAGACTCAGATGACGCACAAGACAGTCACGGTGATCGTGCCCACGCACCTGCCCGAGCCCGACGCCATGGGCAAGGTCTCGCTGGCGCAGACGCTCTCGGTTCTGCATCGCCACGTCATCACCTTCGTGGTGCCCGTCGGGCTCGACGTCCGCTGGTACGAGGACTTCTGCCGCGGCAAGGCGGAGGTCCGTTTCGAGCGCTTCGAATGGCACGGCTTCTTCGAATACAGCCGGCTGATGCTGAACCCGGCGTTCTACCGGCGCTTCCTGGACTACGACTACGTGCTCATCTGCCACCTCGACGCCTTCGTCTTCAAGGACGAACTGCTCGAGTGGTGCGAGCGCGGCTACGACTACATCGGCTCGGTGATCTACCGTCTGGGCTGGAAGGACGGCGTGCCGCTGTCGCGGCGCAAGGCGATGGTCAATGCCGGCCTGCGCAGACTGCTGCGGACGCGGCGCACCGAATACCTCGCCAACGGCGGCTTCGCGCTCAAGAAGGTCAGGACCTTCTTCCGGCTGACGAAGCGCTTCAAGCCCTGGCTCGACCTCTACGCCACCGTGGCCCGGCTGCGCGGACGCGGCATCTGGGAGGACATGCTGGTCAACCGGCACTTCCCGCGCCTGTCGCGGCGCTTCTCGCTGCCGCCCCGGGCCGTGGCCGAACGCTTCGGCGCCGAGTTCGTGGACTTCGACCCCGTGGACCTGCCGTTCTCCGCCCGGTCGCCCGACACCCTGCCGTTCGGCGTCCACGGCTGGCCGCAGTTCCAGCCCGACTACTGGCGGCCGGTCATCCGGGGCTACGGCCACGCCGTGTGAGGCGCGGGCGCACCAGCCCGGTCGACAGCGCCACGCCGCAGACGATGACGGCGGCGCACAGCAACATCCAGCCCGTGACGTGCTCGTCCAGGAACGCGACGCCGTAGACCACCGCGAAGACCGGCACCAGGAAGGTCACGGTCAGCGCCCGGGTGGGACCGGCGGTGTCGATCAGGCGGAAGAACAGCACGTAGGCGAAACCGGTGCAGGCGATGCCCAGCACGGCGACGGCCAGCCAGGCCCGCGGGCTCGGCAGCCGCGCGGGCCATGTCAGCAGCGCGGGCAGCGCCAGGAACAAGGTCGCGCCGATCTGGCTGCCCGCCGCGCTCGCCAGGGGCGGCAGGCCGGCCAGGTGACGCCGCGCCGCGCTGGCCGAGATGCCATAGCAGACGCAGGCGCCCAGGCAGGCGCCGATGGCCAGCGAGGGCACGAGCAGGCTGCCGTCGGCGCCCGCGTGGAAGCCGACGCTGCGGCTCGCGAGCATCGCCACGCCGAGGAAGCCGATCACCAGCCCGGCGATGCGCGCGCCGGCGGGCCGCTCGCCGAACCAGGCCCAGGCGACCAGCGCGCCGAACATCGGCACCGTCGCGTTCAACACCGACGCGGCGCCGCTGGTGAGCGTGAGCAGGGCGAAGCAGAACAGCGCGAAGGGCAGGCCCGAATTGAGCACGCCGATGCCCAGCATGGGCTTCCAGTGCCGGCGCAGGGCCGGTCCCTGACCGCGCAGCAGCATCAGCGGCACCAGGAACAGCATGGCGACGCCCACGCGCATCGTGGCGGCCGGCACGGCGCCGAATTCGGGTGCCGCGATGCGCATGAACAGGAACGACGCGCCCCACAGCGCGCCGAGCAGCACCAGGTCGACGAGCCAGCGCCGCGACGGCGTCGGGGACGACGTGGGTGCCGATGCGGACGAGGGCTGCGAAGGCACGGCCGGCACGACGGCGGCATCGGCCCCGGCAGCGAACGGGGTTCGGCTCACAGCGCGCCTTCCAATGTCAGCAGCGCGGTCTTGCGCGCGAGGCCGCCGGCATAGCCGGTGAGCGCGCCGTTCGCGCCGATCACGCGGTGGCACGGCACGATCACGCTGATCGGATTGCGCCCGACCGCCGCGCCGACCGCGCGCACCGCCGCCGGTCTGCCCACGCGTGCGCCGAGGGTGCCGTAGCTGGCGGTCGCGCCGCGCGGGATGTCGCGCAGGGCGTTCCACACCCCCTGCTGGAAGGCGGTGCCGTGCGAAAGGTCCAGCGGCAGGTCGAAGGCGGCGCGCCGGCCGGCGAGGTAGTCGCCGAGCTGCGCCGCCGCCTCGCGCAGCACGGGATGGTCGGCATCGGGATGCCAATCGGTGGTGTCGGGCGCGTGGCGCTGGGCGTCGAACCAGAGGCCGCACAGGCCGAGGTCGGTGGCCGCGAGCGTCACGCCGCCCAGCGGGGTGTCGACATGGGTGGCGTGGATCGCCGGGGTCCTGAATCTCATGATGGCTTCCTTCTCGTTGTCCGGGTCGTCTTCGCCGGAGTCGCCCGCTTCGGTGCCGGGGCGTCGGCCGGGGCGGCCGTCACGGCGGCCGGATCGGGCACCGGCTCGAGCGGCGCCCTGGCGGCCACGGCCGGCGCCAGGGTCTGCCAGGCGCGCAGCACCGCATAGCTGCGCCAGGGCCGCCAGGCGAGCGAGGCGTCGGCGGCGGCGCGCGCCGAGGCGACGCCCATCGCCTTCTGCAAGGCCACGTCGCCGGACGGAAAGGCATCCGGCCAGCGCAATGCGCGCATGGCGATGCATTGCGCGGTCCAGTCGCCGACGCCCGGCAGGGCGTGCAGGGCGGCCAGGGTGGCGACCACGTCGGCGCCGGGATGCAGGGGCAGCCGGCCGGCGATGGTCTCGCGCGCCAGGGCCTGCAGGGCGCCCTGGCGCTGGCGCACGATGCCCAGGTGGCCGAGCGCTTCGCTGCTGGCGGCCAGCAGGGCCTCGGGGGTCGGGAACAATCGGTCGATGCCGTCGAAGGGCGTCGCGATCGGCTCGCCGAAGGCCGTCACCAGCCGGCCGCCGATGGTGCGCGCCGCCGCCACCGAGATCTGCTGGCCGAGCACGATGCGCACCGCCATCTCGAAGCCGTCGAGCGTGCCCGGCACGCGCAGGCCGTCGCCCTGCGGGAAGGGGCCGCTGAGCACGGCGTTGATCGCCATCGGCTCGGCATCCAGGTCGAGCAGGGCGCGCACCCGGCTGATGACCACCGGCAGCACGATGGCCAGCGAGTCGCTGACCGACAGGCGCACCTGCTCGCGTTCGGCATCGAAATGCAGGCGCAGCCAGCCGGTGTGCGCCCGGCCGGCCTGCACGATGCGCAGGGTGCGGGCGAAGGGCGTCGAGGCGTCCGCGCCGCCGGTTTCCATGCCCTTGAGCGCGTGCCGGGCGTGGAATTCGAACATCGCGTCCATGTCGAAGGGCGGGCGGTAGCCCAGGCGGACCTCGATGGCGCCGGCTTCGGTGCCACCGCTGTCGCCGTCGCCGTCATCGCCACCGCTGTCGCCGTCGCCGTCATCGCCGCCGCTGCCGCCGCTCGCCGAAGGGCGGCCGGCGCGGCGCATGGCGCTCGGGTTGAGCCCGTAATGGGCGACGAAGGCGGCATTGAAGCGCCGCACGCTCGCGAAGCCGCTGGCGTGCGCCACCTGCGCCATGGGCAGGGCCGTGTCGGCGATGAGCTGCTTGGCGGCGAGCAGGCGGCGCGTTTGCAGGTATTGCAGCGGCGAGACGCCGAAACGGGCTTCGAAAATGCGACGCAGGTGGCGGTCGCTCACGCCCAGCCGCGTCGCGACATCGGCGGCACCGGGGCCGTCGACATGCCAGGCATCGGGTTCGTCGATCAGGCGGGCGGCTTGCAATGCCAGGATGGCGGAGGCGTCCTCGGTCGACCAGCTCGCCGCGCGGGGCGCGAGTTCGGGCCGGCAGCGCAGGCAGGGGCGAAAGCCGGCGGCTTCGGCTTGCGCCGCGTGGCGATAGAAGCGGCAGTTCTCCCGCAATGGCACGCGCACGCGGCAGACCGGCCGGCAATAGATGCCGGTGGAGGTGACGGCGGTGAAGAAGGAGCCGTCGAAGCGCGCATCGTGGGCCTGCATGGCGCGGTAGCAGGCGTCGCCGCCCAGGCCGTCGGGCAGGTCGGCGGGCGAGGCGGTGGAAGGAAGCGGTGTCATGCGGGCCATCTTACGGGCGACCTCGACCGGCATTGGCCGTTTCCGGACATGCGACTGCCGGAAGCACATGCCTACAATGTGAACTCGTTTTTTCCGCGAACTTTTGGGGCATACCTCCATGCAAATCAGCGCATCGATCTTCAAGGCCTACGACATCCGGGGTGTCGTCCCCACCACCCTCGACGCGGAGATCGCGGAAGCGCTCGGTCGTGCTTTCGGCAGCGCGGCGCGCGCGGCGGGCGAGAAGAGCGTGGCGGTCGGCCGCGATGGCCGCCTCTCCGGTCCGGCCTTGTCGGAGGCCTTAATCCGCGGTTTGGTGGCCACGGGTGTCGAGGTCATCGATGTCGGCGCGGTCACCACGCCGATGCTGTATTTCGCGGCGCACACGCTCGCCACCAGCGGCATCCAGGTCACGGGCAGCCACAATCCGAAGGACTACAACGGCTTCAAGATGGTGCTGGCGGGTCGCGCCATCTATGGCGACGAGATCCAGTCGCTGCGTCGCGTCATGGAAGCCGGCAGTGCCGACCTCGCCGAAGGCGGCAGCGTGCGCAAGGTCGATGTGCTGGAGGCCTACACGAAGCGCATCGTCGGCGACATCAAGCTGGCGCGTCCGATGAAGATCGTGGTCGATTCGGGCAATGGCATCGCCGGTGCATCGGCACCGGCCATCCTGCGCGCCATCGGCTGCGAGGTCACCGAGCTCTTCAGCGAGGTCGATGGCGACTTTCCCAACCACCATCCCGATCCGAGCAAGCCCGAGAACTTGGTCGACCTGATCGCCGCTCTGAAGTCCGGTGGCGCCGAACTCGGCCTGGCCTTTGATGGCGATGGCGATCGCCTGGGCATCGTCACGCGCGAAGGCAACAACATCTATCCCGATCGCCAGATGATGCTGTTCGCGCAGGACGTGCTCTCGCGCGTGCCGGGCGGCACCATCGTTTACGACGTCAAATGCTCGCAGCGCCTGGGCCCGGCGATCGAGGCCGCCGGCGGCGTGCCGATGATCTTCAAGACCGGCCACTCGCTCATCAAGGCCAAGATGAAGGAGATCGATTCGCCCCTGGGCGGCGAGATGAGCGGCCACATCTTCTTCAAGGAGCGCTGGTTCGGCTTCGACGACGGCACCTATGCCGGCTGCCGCCTGCTGGAGATCCTGAGCAAGAGTCCGGATGCGAGCGCCGTGCTCGACGGTCTGCCCACCAGCTTCTCGACGCCCGAGCTCAACGTGAAGTGCGCCGAGGGCGAGCCGCACACGGTGGTCGAGCAACTCGTGAAGACGGCCGACTTCGCCGCGCCGGCCAAGCTCTCCACCATCGACGGCGTGCGCGTCGACTGGCCCGATGGCTTCGGCCTGATCCGCGCGTCCAACACCACCCCGGTGCTGGTGCTGCGCTTCGAGGGCCAGACGCAGGAAGCGCTCGATCGGATCGAGCACGAGATGCTGGCGTTCCTGAAGACCGCCAAGCCCGACGCCACCATCGGCGCCGCGGCGCACTGAGCCTTCCCATCCTCTCCGAGCCCCAGCGACCGAAATCCTCCCGCGTGCCCTCGATGCTGCTGCGCCTGTACGGCGCCTTCACCCGTCTCGTTCAACCCCTGGTCCGGCGCAAGCTGCGCCGCCGCGCCGTGGCGGAACCCGGTTACGCGGTCGCGGTCGAGGAACGCTTCGGTCACTACGATCCCCTGCCGGCCGATGCCGAGCCGGTCGCCACCGGCGGCTGCTGGGTGCATGCCGTGTCGCTGGGCGAGACGCGCGCCGCCGCGATCCTGATCGCCGAATTGCGGCGCCAGCATCCGGACATCCCGATCCTGCTCACGCATGGCACGGCGACCGGGCGCGAGGAGGGCGCCAAGCTGCTGCGGCCCGGCGACATCCAGGTCTGGCAGCCGTGGGACGAGCCCGGCGCGGTCGGTCGCTTCCTCGACCGCTTCGCGCCGCGCATCGGCGTGCTGATGGAGACCGAGGTGTGGCCGGTGATGGTCGATGCCTGCCAGGCGCGCGGCATCCCGCTGGTGCTGGCCAATGCGCGATTGAGCGAGAAGTCGCTGGCCGCGGCCGAGCGTCTGCGCTGGCTGTCGCGCCCGGCCTATTCGGCCCTGACGGCGGTCTGGGCCCAGACCGAGGCCGACTCGCACCGGCTGGTGTCGCTCGGCGCCAAGGTCGAGGGCATCTACGGCAACCTCAAGTTCGACGCCACGCCCGATGCGCGGCAGCTCGCCACGGCCAAGGCGCTGCGCGGCACGCTGCCCAAGCCGCTGGTCGTGCTGGCGAGTTCGCGCGATGGCGAGGAGCGCCTGCTGCTCGACGTGCTCAAGCGCTTCGGAGCGACCGAGGCAGCGCCGCCGCCGACGCAGGCGGGTGTCGACTCGATCGCACGGCAGGTCGCCGCCGTGCAATGGATGATCGTGCCGCGCCATCCGCAGCGCTTCGACGAGGTCGCCGAACTGATCGAGTCGAATGGCTTCGCGGTCGCGCGCCGCAGCGTCGCCGGGGCGCCGGCGGCGCACGAGATCTGGCTGGGCGATTCGCTCGGCGAGATGGCGCTCTACTACGGCTTGGCCGATGCGGCATTGCTCGGCGGCAGCTTCGAGGACTTCGGCGGCCAGAACCTGATCGAGGCGGCGGCCTGCCGCTGCCCGCTGGTCCTGGGTCCCTCGACCTTCAACTTCGCCGAGGCGGCCGAGCTGTCGCTGGCCGCCGGCGCCTCGCTGCGCGTCGAGACGATGGAGCAGGCCGTCAAGGCCGCGCTGGCGCTGGTCGGCGATCCGGCCCGGCGCGAGACCATGGCCGAGGCGGCGCAGGGTTTCGCCGCCGCCAACCGCGGTGCCGCGCAACGCACGGCGACGTCGGTGCTCGCCGTGGTGGAGGCGACCGCCATGCAGCACGACGACCGGCCATCGGGCGGGGCGGCCGAGCCGGTGCTCGAACCGGTAGCGTCGAACGGGACGGCATCGAATGGATCGGGTGCAGCGGCGGCGTCGAACCCGTCGGCCGCGCCGGTCGCACCGGCCGTGCCCACCGCGCCGGGACGAGCGACCGCGAGTTCCGGCGGCGAACGCCCGGAACCCTGGCTCGACTGATTCAGCGCGAGGTCGGCGGCGCCGCTGCCGGCACGGCCGAACCGGTCGCCGGCGCCGGCACCGAAGGGTCGGCGGGACGGCCGCCGTCGCGCGCCAGCGTAGCGTCGATCGGCAGCAGGTCGGGCGCCGACAGGGTGCCGTTGGCCTGCCGCAGGCGCAGGTGGCCCAGCAGCACGTTGTAGCGCGCCAGGGCCAGGTCGCGCCGGGTCTGGAACAGCTGGCTCTGCGAGTTCAGCACGTCGATGTTGATGCGCACGCCGACCTGATAGCCAAGCTGGTTGGCTTCCAGGGCGCTCTGGCTCGATGCCTCGGCGGCTTCCAGCGCGCGCACCTGACCGGCCCCCGAGATCAATCCCAGGTAGGCCGTCCGCGTCGCCTGCGCCACGCCGCGGCGCGTGGCTTCGAGCGTGGCGCGCGACTGGTCCTCCAGCGACAGCGTCTCGCGGATGCGGTTCTGCGTCGCGAAGCCGGCGAACAGCGGCATGTTGAGCACCACGCCGACGTTGGGACCGCGGGCGACCGTGCCGACCGTGGTGAGCACGGTGCCGTTCGGATTGCGCGACACGTTGTAGCCCAGGCTGGCGTCGATGGTGGGCTTGTGGCCGGCCTCGGCCTTCTGCACCTCGAGCGCGGCGACGTCGACGCCCAGCCGGGCCTGCTCGATGGCCGGATGCGCCTCCTGCGCCCGGGTCACCCAGGCCTCCATGTCGGCCGGCAGGGGTGTGGGCAGCACGATCGGCAGGGCCAGCGGCAAGGGCGCGCTGCCGCGCTGGCCGACCAGGGTGTCGAGCGCCAGACGCTTGACCTGCAGGTCGTTGCCGGCGGCGATCTCCTGGGCCAGCACCAGGTCGTAGCGCGACTGGGCCTCGCGCGAATCGGTGATGGTCGCGGTGCCGACCTCGAAGTTGCGCTGCGCCGAGGCCAGCTGCTCGGCCACCGCCGCCTTCTGCGCGCGCACCAGCCCCAGGGTGTCCTGCGCGGCGAGGACGTCGAAGTAGGCTTGGCTCACGCGAACGATCAGGTCCTGCTCGGCGGTCGTCAGCACGGTGCGCGCGATCTCGGCCTGGCGCAGTCCCTGCTCGTAGGTGGCCCAGGCGGCGGGCCGGTAGAGCGGCTGGCTGGCGTTGATGCCGGCGTTCTGCGCCGTGTAGGCGCGCGTCGCCGAGCCGCGCGGGGCGCCGGAGAGGACCTCGATGTCGTAGTCGGTGCGCGTGACGCCCGCCTGCACGCCGACCTGCGGCAGGATGCCGGCCTTCGCCTGCGCCGCGCGGGCGATGCTGGCGTCGTATTGCGCCAGGGCGCCCTGGTAGGTGGCGTCGTAGCCGCGTGCCGCCTCGTACAGCGTGACCAGGCTCTGGCCGCATGCCGGCGCGGTGAATGCCGCCGCCAGCAGAAGGGGCGGGCCGGCCGCGAGAAGACGTCGAAGCGGCGCGATCATGGCTCAGTACCGCGGCACGGCGGCGTCGCGCGTGGCCGACCAGGCATCGATGCCACCGGCGACGTTGGCCACCTCGGCGAAGCCCTGCTGCGCCAGGAAGGCCGCCACCCGCTGGCTGCGCGCGCCGTGATGGCACAGGCAGGCCACGGGGCGCGCCGGGTCGAGCTCGGCCAGGCGCGCGGGAATCTCGTTCATCGGGATGGCGACCAGCTCGACGCCATCGGGCGCGGTCACGGCGGCGGTCTGCAGTTCCCACGGCTCCCGCACGTCGAGCAGCAAAGGCTTCGCGGACGTGCCGGCGCTCCAGGTTTCCAATTCGGCGGGGCGGACTTGTTCGATCATGCGGACGACCTTTCGCGGCGGACCTCCGCGCACGCTGGCGTCGGCGGTCCGCCCGGCACAGCGCGGCGGCTGCGGAAGTGGACGGACGAGGCGGCGGACGACGTGGGCGGGAAGCCGTCGTCCCCCGGTCTCAGAAGCTGAAGCGCGAGGGTTCCGGGAAGTTCAGCAGCCGGGGCGCGACGGTGTCCCAGGGCTGCACCACGTCCCACTGGCTCTCGCTGGTGCGGGTGACGACGTGGGCGCGCATCATGGGTTCCTGGCCGACGATGGCTGCCAGGCGGCCGCCGATGGCGAGCGAGCCCAGCAGGTTCTGCGGCACGTGCGCGACCGATCCGCTCAGGACGATGACGTCGAAGGTGGGGCCGCTGGGCAGCGGCTTGGAGCCGTCGGCCTGCCGCACGTCGACGTTGGCGACGCCGTTGCGGCGCAGGGTCGCGGTCGCGCGCTCGGCGAGCGTCGGGTCGATCTCCAGCGTCAGCACGCGCGCGGCCTGATGGGCCAGCAGCGCGGCCATGAAGCCCGAGCCGGTGCCGATCTCGAGCACGGTCTCGTGCTTCTGCACGTGCAGGTCGTTGAGCAGGCGTGCTTCCACCTTGGGCGCCAGCATGGTCTGGCCGGGCACCGAGCCGTCGCCGAGCGGCAGCTCCATGTCGAAGAAGGCGAGCGCGCGGTGCGCGGCGGGGACGTAGTCCTCGCGCCGGATGCTGCTGAGCAGTTCGAGGACCTGCGCGTCGTGCACGTCCCAGGGGCGGATCTGCTGCTCGATCATGTTGAAGCGCAGGCGCTCCGGCGTGGCGGGGGTGTTCATGGCGTGTCTTTTCTGGCTTCGGGAGCCCGGAGGGAGGCGACGATTTTAGTTGGCGCGGCGAGCAGGCCGCCGACGAGAAGTTCGGTCTGCACCGAGACATAGCGCTGCGGATCGACGGCGACGCTGCTGTCGACGCAGCTGATGGAGGAATGCCGCATCATCGTCAGCATCAGCATGGTCGAGGTGACGGCGTAGCTGGCGTGGTCGACGTCGATCGGATGGAATTCGCCGCTGTCGATGCCGCGGCGCAGGATGCGCCGGATGAGCGCGTGGCCCGGCTCGACCACTTCGCGGCGATAGTAGGCCGCCAGTTCGGGGAAGTTGTTGCCCTCGTTCATCATCAGCTTGGCGATGCCGGAGACCGGGGTGGAACCCACCAGCTCCCACCAGACATCGATGCAGCGGCGCAACATGTCGGCCGTGCTGCCCTCGAAGCGCTCGAACTCGGCGTTCCACTGGTCGTAGTGGCCGGCGAGGGTCTCGGCGATGACGGCCTTGAGGAGATCGGTCTTGCTGGGGAAATAGAGGAAGAGCGTACCCTTGGAGACCCCCGCGCGCGCCGCCACTTCCTCGGAACGGGTGGCCGCGAATCCCTTCTCGACGAACAGCTGCAGGGCCGCCTGGACCAGTTCGCCGGGTCTCGCCTCCTTGCGCCGCTCGTGCTTGGCACGGACCGGGCAGATCGAAGGGCTGATGAGGCGGGGCATGCGGGAGAGTTAATGACTGGCGGGTTATTAATCCTAGTGAAGCACCCGTGCAGCGTCAAGACACGACAATGGAGCGCTTCGTCTTTCGCCACCGAGCCGAATCCACCATGTCCAGCATCCCTCCCTCTTCCGCTCCTTCCTCCGACAGCGCAGCCGGCGCGTCGTCGACCGAGACCATCGTGCTCGGCGGCGGCTGCTTCTGGTGCACCGAGGCCGTCTTCGATCGCGTCCAGGGCGTGGTCGACGTCGAATCGGGCTACAGCAACGGCCAGGTCGCGCGACCGACCTACGAGCAGGTCTGCACCGGCCGTACGGGCGCGGTCGAGGTGGTGAAGGTGGCGTTCGATCCGTCCGTGATCTCGCTGCGCGAGCTGCTGGAGATCTTCTTCGTCATCCACGATCCGACGACGCTCAACCGCCAGGGCAACGACGTCGGCACGCAGTACCGCAGCGGCATCTACACCACGCACGACGGCCAGCGCGAGGTGGCCCGGGACGTGATCCGCGAGATCGCGGCGAGCGGCACCTACCGCGCGCCGATCGTGACCGAGGTCGTGCCGCTCGCGGACTATTCCACCGCCGAGGCCTATCACCAGGACTACTTCCTGCAGCACCCGAACCAGGGCTACTGCGCCTTCGTGGTCGGCCCCAAGGTCGAGAAGTTCCAGAAGACCTTCGCCGCGCGCGTGAAGGGCTGAAGGCGCCGGGGACCGACGAGGTGGAAGCCACGGGTCGCATGCGCGTCCGTACGGGGCCCGGCGGGGTGGCGCTCGTCCTCGCGCTCGCAGTGGCGCTGTGGGTCGCCTCGACGCTCGGCTTCATGCACCGGGTGGTGCATGCGCCGGACGCGCGCCCGGCGGTCCTGAATCCGGGCGCCACGGCGTCCCGGGCGGATTCACTCGAGTCGCACGTCCACGCCGGGGTCGGCGTGGCGGCGCTCTTCGGCCATCACGGCAGCGAGGACGACTGCCGTCTCTACGACCAGCTCGCCGGCGGCTTCGCCGTGCCGTCGGTGCCCATCGTGACGCTGCCCATCGCCCTGCCGACGGCGCGCTTCCACTTCTTCCTGGGCGAAGCCATCGCCCGCTGGGTCGCGCTGTTCGATGCGCGCGGCCCGCCCGCGACTCGCTGAATTTCCTTGTTCTCCGGTTCCGAGCCGCATCTCCCCCGGGATGGTGCGCCGGCCGGCTTTCATTCGATTCAACGAGTTCGCATCCCATGATCCACGACTTCCGGCGCCATGCCATCGGCATCGCCGTCCTTTCCTTCGCCTCGATCCTCGGCGCCAGCGCCCTGGCCCAGAACCGGGCCGCGACGCCGACCCTGAGCGAGGTCACCGTCACCGGCAATCCGCTGGGCGCAACCGACCTCATCGCGCCGACCACGACGCTGCAGCGCGACGAGCTCCTGCTGCGGTCGCAGTCCACGCTGGGCGAGACGCTCGACGGCGTTCCCGGCGTCGCCAGCAGCTACTTCGGCCCCAATGCCAGCCGGCCCGTCATCCGTGGGCTGGACGGCGACCGCATCCGCATCCTGCAGAACGGCGGCGCCGCGCCCGACGCCTCGGCGCTGAGCTACGACCACGCGGTGCCGGTCGACGCGCTGGTGACCGAGCGCATCGAGGTGCTGCGCGGCCCTTCGGCACTGCAGTACGGCGGCAGCGCCATCGGCGGCGTGGTCAACGTCATCGACAACCGCATCCCGACCGAGCCGCTCGACGGCTTCGGCGGCCGGGCCGACGCGGGCTACGCCAGCGGCAGCAACGAGAAGAGCGGCGGCGTGGTGCTCGAAGGCGGCGACGACCGCTACGCCCTGCACGTCGACGCCTTCGACCGCCGCTCGGACGACGTGCGCGTGCCGATCGAGCTCGACTGCGAGAAGCCCGGCGCGCCCGGTCTCGCGCGGCGCATCTGCAACTCGCAGAACCGCGCCAGCGGCGGCGCCGTCGGCGGCACGCTGTTCCTCGACCGCGGCTGGATCGGCGCGTCCGCCAGCACCTATCGCAGCGACTACGGCACGGTCGCCGAGCCCGACGTCACCATCGGCATGAAATCCGACCGCTACGCGCTGGAGGGCGAGTGGCGTCCGGGCGGCTTCTTCACCAGCGTCCACGCCAAGTTCGGCCACACCGACTACCGCCACACCGAGTACGAAGGCGCCATCGCCGGCACCACCTTCGCCAGCCTGAGCGACGACCTGCGCGTCGAGGCGCGCCACCGGAGGATCGGCAGCCTCGAAGGCCTGATCGGGTTCACGAGCGAGCGCAACCGCTTCTCCGCCGATGGCGAGGAGGCCTTCGCGCCGCACAGCCGCACGCGTTCGGACGCGCTCTTCCTGCACGAGGAACTGGGCATGCCCTGGGGCCGCCTGAGCTTCGGCGCCCGCACCGAGCGCGTGCGGGTGGCGTCGCTGGGCTATCCGGACGATCCGTCGATCGATCGCTTCTTCGTCGGCACGCGCCGCTTCGATCCGCACAGCGCGGCCTTCGGCGCGCTGGTCGATGTCGCGCCGCAATGGCAGCTGACGTCGAACCTGGCCTATACCGAGCGAGCGCCCAAGGACTACGAGCTGTTCGCCAACGGCCCGCACGTGGCGACGGCGGCCTGGGAGGTCGGCAATCCCGCCCTCGACAAGGAGAAGTCGCTCGGGCTGGACCTGGGCGCGCAGTGGAAGTCCGGTCCGAACAACGCCCGCGTGAACGCCTACGTGACGCGCTTTCGCAACTACATCGGCCTGAACGCCACCGGCAACCTGCTCGACGGGGAGGGTGCGCCCGCGGCGCCGGGCACCGGCGAGACCCTGGCCGAGTACGTCTACGGCAACACGCGCGCGCGCTTCACCGGCATCGAGGCGAGCGGCAACTGGCGGCTGCTCGGTCGCGAGGGCTTCGCGCGCACGGCCGACGGGTCCACGCTCGACCTGCTCTGGCGCGGCGACCTGGTGCGCGCCACCGACACCGATACCGGCCAGGCCCTGCCGCGCATCGCACCGGTGCGCGTGGGCGCCAGCCTGGCCTGGGCCCGCGGGCCATGGTCGGCGCGGGCCGGCTTCGACCATCACGCGGCGCAGAACCGCGTGCCCGACGTCGGCGCCCGGGCGACCGAGGCCTACACGCTGTGGAACGCCGCGCTGGCCTACCGCATGAAGGTGCAGGCCGCCAACCTCACCTGGTACGCACGGCTGGACAACATCGGCAACCGGCTCGCCTACAGCGCGACGTCGATCCTGACGACCACCGTCTACCCGGCCGCGCCGTTGCCGGGGCGGTCGTTGAAGGTCGGCTTGCGCGTGACCTTCTGACGCCCGGCGGGACCGGGGAGGAAATCCTTGCGCGGAGGGCGCGAGACGCCGAGCCGCTATGCTCCTCCGCGTGAATTTTTCCGTCGTCATTCCCCAGCACTCCGCCGTCCTCGCGATGACGCCGGGGCGCCTGCCAAGCATCCGGTCGGCAGCCACCGGGGCGGGCGCATGCCGATGAGGACCGGTGTCGGAGCGCGTCTGCCGCGTCAACTCTACCTGCCGCGCATCCTCGGTTGCGGGCTGGGTGGGTTGGGCATGGCCGCCGCGCTGCGCGAGGGCACGGCACCGGGATGGATCTGGGGGTTCCTGGCGTTCGTCGCCCTGGTCTGGCCGCATGTCGCCTACCTGTGGGCGTCGCGCGCCGAATGGCCGGGACGTGCCGAGAAGCGCAACCTCATGATCGAGGCGCTGATGATCGGTGCCTCCGTCTGCGCCATCGGCGGCAACCTGGTGCCCAGCGCCATCGCGCTGGCGATCGTCTGCATGAACAACATGTCCGTCGGTGGCATGCGATTGTGCGGCTGGGGCCTCGTCGCGGCGGCGGCGGGTGCGTTCGCCATGGGAGCGCTGGTGCCGTTCCGGTTCTCCTCCGATTCCAGCATGCTGGTGCAGCTGGCCGTGGTGCCGGTGATGCTGATGTACCTGCCGGCCTTCGGCTGGACGACGAACCGGCTCTCGCAGACGCTGCACCGCAGCCGGGAGGCCCTGCGCCGGGCGAGCCAGATCGACGCCCTGTCGGGTCTCTACAACCGGCGTACCTTCGAAGTCGGTTTCCAGGCCACCTTCCAGGGGCTGGCCGCATCCGATGCCGGGACCGGCGTGCCGCCCGCACGGCGGGCCACCGCCCTGGTGCTGTGCGACGTCGATCACTTCAAGCGCATCAACGACGGTGCCGGACATGCCGCGGGCGACGCCGTCATCCGCAGCATCGGCGAGCGCCTGCGCACCCACGTCCAGTTGCCCCACGTCGCGGCGCGCTACGGCGGCGACGAGTTCGCCATGCTGCTGCTGGATCACGACGGCGACCAGGCGCGAGCGTTCATGGAGCGGCTGTGGTCGCGTCTGGGCGCCGAGGCGTCCGCGTCCGGGCCGGTGCCGGCGTTCACGATGAGCGCGGGCATCGCCTGTTTCGATGGCACGTTGGGAAGCGCCGACGAATGGATGGCGCGGGCCGACGAGGCGCTCTACGAAGTCAAGCGCCGCGAACGCGGTGGTGTGTGCGTCGCCCGGCAAGCGGCAGCTCGCCGGGTGCCGGGCGACGCGTCGGCATGAACCGGCCCGGGTGGCGCCGGCGAAACCATCAGGACATCCGCTTCGACGCGACGGGGCGATGGATCAGGGTTTCGAGCAGTCGACCCATGTCGTCCACTAGCGGCACGTAGTCGGGACTGTCGCCGAGCACGGCATTGATCGTCATGCCCGGTATCGCGGCATCGGCGGGGCTCTGCACGATGCCCAGGGCACCCGGCGTGCGATGGATGGCGCGCAGGCCCGCCGTGCCGTCGCGGCCGCGGCCGCTCATGACGATGCCGATCATGCGGGCGCCGTAGACCTGCGAGGCCGACGCGAACAGCAGGTCGCCCAGGTGGGTGTCGACGGTGGCCGGCGCGCGGTCGATCCTGAAGTGGCCCTCGGCGTCGACCGTCACGCCCTGCTGGCGAGGCGCCACGAAGACCCGTCCCGGCTCGACGCGGGCGCCATCGACGACATACGTCACCGGCACCGAGAGACCGCGCGCGATCTGGTCGAAGGTCAACGGCGCACCGTCGGCGGGCTCCTTGATGACCACGACGATGGCGGCCGGGATGCCCGCGCGCAAGGGGTGGAGCACGCGATGCAGATCGTCGAGACCTTCGCTGGACGCGGCGATGGCGACGAACTTCCATTCATTGGGCATGGTGACATTTCCGGTGATGTCTTGAAAGTCAGGAGGCGCCCGCACGGGCCGCGTGGCGACCGGCGCCAGACATCCGACCGGGGTCCGGGCTCCGATGGACGACCCGGGCGGCAAAGCGACCCATTGTGCGCGCGTCGGGACACCGGGCGGAAATTCAAATAGCGTCTTATGTCGTGCGCCGGGTTGTGGGCCCTGGCTCGAACGAATAGCATGGGCGCCCCGCCGGCCGGCCCGGCTCCTGGCCCTGGCGCAGGCACGGCGGACCCACCTTCCGAGATTTCCCATGACAAAGAGACCGTTCCTGCTCGCCGCGCTCGCCCTGGGCGCCGCCTTCACCGCCCCGGCCATCCTGGCCCAGGAGAACTACCCGACCAAGCCGGTGCGCATGATCGTGCCTTTCCCACCGGGCGGCGGCACCGACATCCTGGCGCGGCTGGTGGCCACCAAGCTCGGCGAGAGCGCCAAGTGGACCATCGTCGCCGACAACCGCGCCGGCGCCGGCGGCACCATCGGCATCGCCGAGGCCGCCAAGTCGCCGCCCACCGGCTACGACATGGTGATGGGGCAGAAGGACAACATGGTCGTGGCGCCCTGGCTCTACAAGCACCTGAGCTACGACCCGACGCGCGACCTGGTCGCCGTGGCGAGCGTCGCCTACACGCCGGTCATCATCGCCACCGGCGTCAACTCGCGCTTCAAGACCCTGGCCGACGTGGTCGCCGCCGCGCGCGCCACGCCCGATGCCGTCACCTACGGATCGCCCGGCAACGGCACCACGATCCACCTGGCGGGCGACCTCTTCGGCAAGGCGGCCAAGGTGTCGTTGCGCCACGTGCCGTACAAGGGTTCCGGTCCGGCCTTGATGGACGTGCTCGCGGGCAACGTCGACCTGCTGATGTCGTCGGTGCCCTCGGCCATGGGACAGATCAAGTCGGGCAAGCTGCGGCCGCTGGCCGTGACCTCGGGGACGCGCAGCAGCTCGCTGCCCGACGTGCCCACGGTGGCGGAGCTGGGCTATTCCGGCTTCGACGTCAGCACCTGGTACGGCATCTTCATGCCGGCGCGCACGCCCGCGGCGGTGGTCGACGTCGTCAACCACAAGGTCAACGAGCTGTTGGCCACGGCCGACATGAAGGCCGCCATCCAGGGCCAGGGCGCCGAGGCGCTGCCCATGACGTCGCAGCAGTTCCAGAAGGTGGTCGTCGACGACGTGCGCAAGTGGAAGGGCATCGTCGAGGCCTCGGGCGCGACGATCGAATAGTCCGTTTCGGAAGTGGGCGCGGGCATCGGCCTTGCTAGCGGTCGGTGGCATGGACCTCGCCCACCATTTCGATGCCGCGTCCCGGCTGAGCCCGAAGAGCGCGGCCATCGCCCTGCGATTGCTGGCGCGGATCGGCGCGGTGCTCGACCCGCAGGCGCGGGAGGCCCTCCACGACATGCTGACCGAGCAGTCCCGGCGCTCGGGCGCGTTCTCCGACAGCGACCTGATGGCGCTCATCGCGCACGACGAACCGGTGTCCGGACGGGGTTTCGTCTTCGAAACCATGCACCAGCGCACGGCCCGGCTGTGGACCGAGCGCGTGCTGGCCGACGGCTCGCTGCGCGCTGGGTCGCGCCGGATGCCGGACGGCCGGCGGTAGCCGGTCCGGCGTCGAAACGAGAAAGCGGCGCCGAGGAGGCCGTGCCGCTCATCGCACCGCGCAGGGCACGGGCGCCCCGGCGATGCCCGTGCCGATTCAGGCGGAGGCGGCTTCCAAGGCCGAGTTGAAGGTCGCGCTCGGACGCATGACGGCGGCGGTCTTGGCCGGGTCCGGACGGTAGTAGCCGCCGATGTCGACCGGCTGGCCCTGCACCGTCTTGAGTTCCTCGACGATCTTCTGCTCGTTCTTCGACAGCGACTCGGCCAGCGGCGCGAAGTGCGCCTGCAGGTCCTTGTCCTCGGTCTGCGCGGCCAGGGCCTGGGCCCAGTAGAGCGCGAGGTAGAAGTGGCTGCCGCGGTTGTCGAGCTCGCCGGTGCGGGTCGACGGGCCCTTGCCGTTGTCCAGCAGCATGCCGGTGGCGGTGTCGAGCGTCTCGGCCAGGATCTTGGCCTTCTGGTTGCCGGTCTTCTGGCCCAGGTCCTCCAGCGACACGGCCAATGCCAGGAACTCGCCCAGCGAATCCCAGCGCAGGTGGTTCTCTTCCACCAGCTGCTTGACGTGCTTGGGGGCCGAGCCGCCCGCGCCGGTCTCGAACATCGCGCCGCCGGCCATCAGCGGCACGATCGACAGCATCTTGGCGCTGGTGCCCAGCTCCATGATCGGGAACAGGTCGGTCAGGTAGTCGCGCAGGATGTTGCCGGTCACCGAGATGGTGTCCTTGCCGCGGATCACGCGCTCGAGCGTGTAGCGCATCGCGCGCACCTGCGACATGATCTGGATGTCCAGGCCCTTGGTGTCGTGGTCCTTCAGGTAGGTCTTGACCTTCTTGATGAGCTCGGCCTCGTGCGGGCGGTACTCGTCGAGCCAGAACACGGCCGGCATGCCCGAGAGGCGGGCGCGGTTGACGGCCAGCTTGACCCAGTCGCGGATCGGCGCGTCCTTGGTCTGGCACATGCGCCAGATGTCGCCCTGCTCGACGTTCTGCTCCAGCAGCACCTCGCCGGTGGCGAGGTCGACGATGCGGGCGACGCCGGCCTCGGGGATCTCGAAGGTCTTGTCGTGCGAGCCGTACTCCTCGGCCTTCTGCGCCATCAGGCCGACGTTGGGCACGGTGCCCATGGTGGCCGGGTCGAAGGCGCCGTTGGTCTTGCAGAAGTTGATCATCTCCTGGTAGATGCGGGCGAAGGTGCTCTCGGGCATCACGGCCTTGGTGTCCTTCGGACGGCCGTCCGGGCCCCACATCTTGCCGCCCTGGCGGATCATGGCCGGCATCGAGGCGTCGACGATCACGTCGTTGGGCGCGTGCAGGTTGGTGATGCCCTTGGCCGAGTCGACCATGGCGAGTTCGGGGCGGTGCTCGTGGCAGGCGTGCAGGTCCTTGACGATCTGGTCGCGCTGCGAGGTCGGCAGGTTCTCGATCTTGCTGTAGATGCTCGAGAGGCCGTTGTTGACGTTGACGCCGAGCTCGTCGAACAGCTTGCCGTGCTTGGCGAAGGCGTCCTTGTAGAAGATCTTCACGGCATGGCCGAACACGATGGGGTGCGACACCTTCATCATGGTCGCCTTCACGTGCAGCGAGAACATGACGCCGGTCTCGCGCGCGTCCTCCATCTGTTCCTCGTAGAACTTGCACAGGGCGTTCTTGCTCATGAACATGCTGTCGATCACCTCGGCGTCGAGCAGGGCGACCTTCTTCTTCAGCACGATGGTCTTGCCGCTCGTGGTGACGAGGTCCATCTGGACGTCGCGCGCCTTGTCGAGCGTCATGCTCTTCTCGCCGGCGTAGAAGTCGCCCCCGTGCATGTGCGAGACGTGGGTGCGCGAGGCCGGGCTCCACGGACTCATCGAGTGCGGGTTCTTGCGCGCGTTGCGCTTGACGGCGGCGGGGGCGCGGCGGTCGGAGTTGCCCTCGCGCAGCACCGGGTTGACGGCGCTGCCCAGGACCTTCGAGTACTTGGCCAGCACGGTCTTGTCCTCGTCGGTCTTCGGGTCCTCGGGCAGGTCGGGGATGTCGTAGCCGGCGGCCTGCAGTTCGCGGATGGTGGCCACGAGCTGGGGCACCGACGCGCTGATGTTGGGCAGCTTGATGATGTTGGTGTCGGGGAACTGCGTGAGGCGGCCGAGTTCGGCGAGGTTGTCCGGCACGCGCTGCGATTCGTTCAGGCGGTCCGGGAATTCGGCCAGGACGCGCGCGGCGACCGACACGTCGCTGGTGACGACGTCGATGCCCGCCGCCTTGGCGAAGGTCTGGATCACGGGCAGCAGCGAGGCCGTTGCCAGCAGAGGCGCCTCGTCCGTCAGGGTGTAGATGATCTTCGATGTTTCAGCAGTCATGGAGGGACCTTTCGTATGGATGGGGAGCTCGCCCGCGACGGTGAGGGCGATCGGCGGCGCGCGTGCGTGCGGTCGGCGGCACGCAAGTCGCGGGCCGCTTTCTCGGTGAGCCGGAGGTGTCGACGGACGTTGTCAATCGGCCGGCGCCGCGTCGCAGCCATTATTCCAGCAGTCGTGCGCGTCCCCGGCGTTTCGTGTGGAAATGCCCGGCGCCGGCAGAATCGTCGGCCATGGAATTCGACTTCGCGACCGTGCTCCTCAACGACCTCGACGGTCCCTTCGTGGTGGAGATCGTCTTCCGCACGATCGTCATGTTCGTCGTCATCCTGACCTTCCTGCGGCTGTCCGGGAAGAAGGGCGTGCGCCAGCTGTCGATCTTCGAGGTGGCGATCATCATCGGGCTCGGCTCGGCCGCGGGCGACCCGATGTTCAACCGGGACCACGGCATCGTGCCGGCGCTGCTGGTGTTCGCCTGCATCCTGGCCTTCTACCGGGGCATCACGTGGGCCGCCGCGCGCAGCGAACGCATCGAGAGCCTGCTCGAAGGCGATCCGGTCCATGTCATCGAGGACGGGGAGTTCGTGCTCTCGGAAGCCAACCAGCGTCTCTACGCCAAGGACGAGTTCTTCTCCGAGATGCGGCAGCAGTCGATCGAGCACGTCGGCCAGGTCCGCCTCGCCATCCTCGAGACCACGGGCAGCATGAGCTTCTTCTACTTCGACGACGACGAGGTGAAGCCGGGGCTGCCCGTCACGCCCAGGCCCTATGGGAAGCGGCGCCGCGTCCTCGACGCCCCGGGCGAGTTCGCCTGCACCGGCTGCGCCCGCGTGACGCGCATCGAGGCGGCCACGCACACCTGCGAGCGTTGCGGGCATGGGGAGTGGGTGGAGGCGATGGCGTCCAGGCGCATCGGTTGAATCAGGGTCGCGCAGGTCGCTCGCCGCCTGCCCGGGCAGGCGCAGGGGCGGCTCCTTCCGCAAACATAAAATAGGATTCATTCTCATTACCGATCGATCGTCCGCATGCCCGCTGCCGCCCGTCAACACGTCGAGGTTCTCTACCGCGACCACCACGCGTGGCTGCAAGCCTGGCTGGCCCGCAAGCTCGGCAATCCGTGCGAGGCATCGGATCTGACGCATGACGCCTTCGTCAACCTCATCAGGGCCGGGCAGGCGGGACGCCTGCAGGAACCGCGCGCGTACCTGATCACCCTGGCCCGGCGACTGCTCTGCAACCTCTGGCGCCGGCGCGACCTGGAACAGGCCTGGCTCGCTGCGCTGGCCACGCTGCCGGAGGACGTCGCGCCCTCACCGGAAGATTACGCCTTGGTGCGCGAGGCCGTGGAGACCGTCGACCGATGGCTGTCCGGCATGGCACCGAAAGTGCGCGAGGCCTTCCTGCTGCGGCGGCTCGACGGGATGAAGCATTCCGAGATCGCGCAGGCGATGAACGTCTCCCAGGCCTCGGTGGAGCGCTACCTCCGGCAGGCCTTGCTGCACCTGTGCATACTGCCGGCAGGCGCCGATCGCCCATGAACGTCACGGTGCCCGAGCGGGCCCTGGCGCAAGCCATCGAGTGGCGCGTGCGCCTCGATGCCGATCCCGTCGGGACGGACACCGAACGCGCCTTCGAGCGCTGGCTCCGGCAGGCGCCTGTCCACGGTCAGGCCTGGTCGGTGCTGCACGCCCGCCTGGAAGGACTGGACGCGGAGTTGATGCAGATCCGCCAATGCGACCCACCGACCGGCATCGCCAGCCGGCGGACGCTGCTGGCGCCGGTGCCGCGCACGACCCGGCGTCGTCGCGTGCTGGCCGGCGGCGCCACCGGACTGATGGCCGCCACCGTCTCCGCCTGGTGGGTCGATCGCCACACGCCCCTGGCCACCCTGAGCGCCGACCTGCGCACCGGCACCGGGCGGCGCTTGTCGCATCGCCTGGCCGACGGCAGCGACATCACCCTGGACGCACGCTCCGCCGTCGACATCGTCTATGGCGCTCGCCAGCGACTCGTGTGGCTGCGCGAAGGGGCCGTGTCGGTGCGTGTGGAGGCCGACGCCGTCGCCCGGCCTTTCGTCGTGCGGAGCGCGCAAGGCACGGTGCGCGCGCTCGGCACGCGCTTCATGGTGCGCCAAGGCAGCGACAGCAGCCTGGTCCACGTGATGGAGCACCGCGTGCGCGTGGCCCTGCGTTCCGGCGACGAACGGATGCTGCGGGCCGGGGAGAGCGCTCGCCTGTCCGATGGCGCCATCGAGCCGGTGGACACCTCGGCCATGACGCCGGACGGCTGGGCCGATGGCGCGATCGAGGTGAAGGACGCTTCCCTGGGCGAGGTGCTGGCCGCGTTGCGGCCCTACAGCGCGGCGGTGATCCGGGTCGGTCCCGCGGCGGCGCAGCTGCGCGTCTTCGGCGTCTTCGCGCTGGACCGGCCGGAGTCGGTCCTGCAGACCCTGGTCGACACCCATCCGATCGACGTGCGGCACTGGGGCCGTTGGCTGATCACGGTGGATCTCAGGTCGCAGGCCTGAGACCGGTCGCGCAGGCCGCCGGGCAGGATGAGGGTTTCGGGCGTGCCCGCGTGTCAAGAGGGATGCAGCGCTGCAACAACGCCGCATCCACCTCACCCAAGGACCCCATGGCCGTCATCCACCGCGCATCCGTCTGGCGCACCCTCCCAAGTCCCCCGGGCATCCTGTCGCCCCTCGCCCTCGCCCTCGCGCTCGCGCTGGTCCCCGCCGACCGTGCCGCAGCGCAGACTCCGGCGGCACCGCCGGCCGGCGTGGTCGCGCAGGCCTGGAACCTGCCCGCCGGCGCATTGGACGACACCCTCGTGCGCATCGCGCGCCAGGGCGGCCGCAGCATCAGCGCCGACCCCGCGCTGCTGGCCGGCAAGCGCGCACCGGCCATCCGCGGCAGCCTCAGCGTCGAAGAGGCCGCGCGCCAGGCCCTGGCGGGCAGTGGCCTGCTGCTGGCACGCACCGCGGGCGGTGCCTTCACGGTGCTCGCGAGCGGCGTGCCGTCCGCAGCGCCGTCCGCGACGCCTGGCGCCGCCGCCGGTCTCGCCACCGGCGGGACGCTGTCGGAGGTGCGCGTGGAAGCCGAGGGCGAGCGCGACCGTCCCTCCGAAGGCACGGGCAGCTACGTGCCGCGCGGTCCCAGCGGCATGGCCACTGGCCTGGCCCTGAGCCTGCGCGACACGCCGCAATCGGTCAGCGTGATGACCAGGCAGCGCATGGAGGACGAGAACCTCACGTCGATCAACGAGGTGCTGGCGCGCACCCCCGGTGTCGCCACCTCGGCGCTCGGCACCGAACGCACCAACGCCAACGCGCGCGGCTACCCCATCACCAACTACCAGCTCGACGGCGTCAGCACGCACACAGAGTTCCTGGGCCTGGATGCGCTGCCCGCGCAGGGCATCGCCGACATGGCGCTGTACGACCGCGTCGAGGTGCTGCGCGGCGCCTCGGGGCTGACCACGGGCGCGGGCGATCCGTCGGGCATCGTGAACATGGTGCGCAAGAAGCCCGCCACCGGACGCCAGGGCACGGCGGAAGTCGCCGTCGGGTCGTGGAACCACCGGCGCGGCGTCGTCGACCTGTCGTCGCCGGTGAACGAATCGGGCAGCGTGCGCGCACGCCTGGTGGCGGTGCACCAGGAGGGCGACAGCCACATCGACTTCTACGGTCGCAAGAAGGACGTCGTCTACGGCGTGGTCGAGGCCGACCTGACCCGCACCCTGAAGCTCACCGCCGGCATTGACCACCAGAAGAGCAACTCGCGCGGCTCGATGGCCTACCTGGGCTTTCCGCTGATCAACGCCGCCGGAAGGCAGAACGACTTCCCCGTGTCCTTCAGCACCGCCAGCCGCGACAACCGCTTCGACACCCGCTCCACCCACGCCTTCGCCTCGCTCGAACAGGCCTTCGACAACGGCTGGAAGCTCAGGCTCGCCATGGACGGGCTGCGTTCGCGCCAGCGCGAGGACGCCACCTACCTGGCCGTCGGCGGCCTGTTCGACCCGGTCACCGGCGACGGCCTGACGCTCAACAGCGAACGGCGCGACTACCGGCTGGACAGCCGCACCGTCGACCTGAAGCTCGGTGGACCCTTCGCGTTGTTCGGCCGCCAGCACGAGGCCCTCGTGGGCATCGACCACACCGACTTCCGCAGCCTGACCACCGGCAGCTTCGACACCACCGGACTGCGCGATCTGCCGGTCAACATCCACCGCTGGGACAACCGCGGCAGCCCGGTCTTCGGGCCCGACTTCGTCACCTTCGACAGCACCCGCCGCCAGAAGAGCCTCTACGGCGCCGGCCGCTTCGAACTGGCCGACCGGTTGAAGCTGATCGCCGGTGGGAAGCTGATGGACTTCGACAGCGACTACGTCACCGACACCACCGGCGGCTACCACGCCGGCTATCCGGTGTCCGAGCGGCGCAAATTCACGCCCTATGGCGGCCTGGTGTACGACCTGGGTCCCGTGCACACGCTCTACGCCAGCTTTGCGACCATCTACGCACCGCAGAACGCCCAGGACCGCAACGGGGCGCAATTGGCCCCGACCTCGGGCAACACCTACGAGGCGGGCTTGAAGAGCGCCTGGCTCGACGGTCGGCTGACCACCAGCGCGGCGGCCTACCAGATCCGCCAGGACAACGTGGCCGAGGCCGACAACGGCTACGTCGTGCCCGGTACCACCAACACCGCGTCGCGCGCCATCGAGGGTGTGAGGACGCAGGGCGTGGACCTGGAGATCAACGGCGCTCTGGCGCGTGGCTGGAACATGTCGGCCTCCTACAACCACAGCCAGTCCGAGGATGCGACCGGTGCGCGTGTCAACACGACCTTCCCCAAGCAGATGGTCCGGCTGTGGACCACGTGGCGCGCGCCAGGCGACTGGAGCCGGCTGACCCTGGGTGGCGGCGTGGACTGGAACAGCGGCATCCGCTACGACATCGACGCCTGGCAGATCGAGCGCACGGTGACCGTGCGCCAGAAGGCCTACGCCGTGGCCGGCTTGATGGCGAGGTACGACGTGGACGACCGCCTGTCGGTCACGCTGAACGTGCGGAACGTCTTCGATCGGAAGTACATCGCCGCGATGTCGGGCTGGTGGAATTCGGGCATGTACGGTGCGCCGCGCAACGTGCAGGTGACGGCGCGCTACCGGTTCTGAGTCGGCGTCCGGACTGTTCCGCCCCATCCCACGGGCATGCCGGCCGTCACGCGAGCCGCGGCGTCTTTCTCGACGGTAGCGTGGACCCGCATCCCGGGCCGCCATGGGCCGCGTCGAGAACGCCGGAGCAGGGAAGGCCCACGCAGCGCGGACTCGCACGTCGCTGCTCGCTCGGCGATCGCATGGACCCGAACGCCGGCGGTCGCCGCAGCGCACGGCGCGACCGCAACGCAGACGGCCTGCGTGAAGACGGGAGGCTCGTTGCCGGCAGAGGGCCGGCCCTCGACATCGGCGACGCTCGACCACCAGCTCGGAGCGATCCCCGGCGGGTTCGCAGGAGGGCGCGAACAGGCGGCGGCCCGAGCGTCGAGGCGAAACGTCGAAGGAAACAAAAAAGCCTGCTACCGACGAGGTAGCAGGCTTTTCGACGCTGACGCGATGTTGGTGGTGGGCCCTGAGTGACTCGAACACTCGACCTACGGATTAAGAGTCCGCTGCTCTACCAACTGAGCTAAGAGCCCCTGAGTGACATTGATTGCTGTCATCAGGCAAGACCAAGATTATAGCCTGGAAAATTCCAGCTTGGCCAGGCTCGAGCCTTCACGCGACAGAAAAAGTAGAAAACCTGCCGCGACGCGCGCAAGGGTCATCGCACCGGGCGTGGTTCGGGCCCGGGATGGGCATCGATGAAGCGACGCTCCAGCAGCAGGTAAGAAAGCGCCGAGAGGGCCGTCGCCAGCACCACCGCCAGGCCCGCCAGCAGGGTGAACGCGGAAGGCGACAGGGCCGCGACGTCGAAGGCATGGGCATGGCAGAGACCGAACACCGCGAAGAACACCATCACGTGGAGCAGGTAGAGGCTGTAGCTGAGCATGCCGAGCGTCACGGCGCTGCGGCTCGACAGCACGCGGGGACGCGCGACGGCGACGCAGCCGAAGAGCGCCAGCACGTGCAGTCCCTGCAGGACGCGGTCCCGGTCGACCACCGCCCAGTTCAGCGCCATCGACGCGACGCACAGGCACAGGGCACCGCGTGCCGCGGCGCACTGGCCGGCCGTCGGCTGCAGGCGCGCGAGCGGCGAGGCGAGGGCGCCCAGCGCGAAGAACATCCACACGCCGAAGCCCTCGACGAGCATCAGCACCATCGCCACCAGGGCGATGGCGACGCTGCCCGGGGCCCTGCCCAGGCGAATCATCATGAACACCAGCGGCAGCACGACGTAGAAGCGCCATTCGAAGGCCAGGGTCCAGCTCATGCCCAGCAGGCGCGAGGTCTCGAACGCACCGACGCGCGGCAGGGAATAGAAGCCGAACGCCATCAGGCGGGGCATGGCGTCGAGGGCCGAGGCGACGAAGTGCCGGTCGACGCGCGAGAACAGCGCCGCGACGGCGATGGCCGTCAGCACGGCGACCGCGTAGGCCGGCACCAGCCGCTGGAGCCGCCGGACGAAGAACCGGAGCCAGTCGACGTCCCGCGCCGGCAGCAGCTTGTCGGCGAACAGGTAGCCGGTGATGCAGAAGAAGATCTGCACGCCGATGCGGCCGAGGTAGTCCAGCAGGCTCAGGGTCCGGGCGTCCAGGACGAAGCCGGTCGGCGCGAGCTGGAGGTTGCTCAGCACCAGCGGCGCGTGGTTGAGCATCACCAGCGCGACGGCCACGCCGCGCAGGCCGTCGAGCCAGCGGGTGCGCTGCTGCGTCGCGGCGGGCAGTCCCGGGGCACGCCGCGAGAGCAGCAGCGCCGATCCGAGCATCGCGGCCAAGAGGCATGCGAGCATCAGCAGGCTCCCGGCGAAGGGCAGGCTCGCCACGTCGGCGAGCGGCGGCCGCAGCACGTCGCCCGCCGTCATCGGCGCGCGCGACAGGTCGAGCGTCCGGGTCAGTGCCGTGCGCGCGGCGGCACCGGGCCACGGCGCGCCACCGTCGTCCCGGATGCATGCCGCGTGCGCGAAGGCATCGATGCAGGCATGGAAGTCGTTCATGTTCACCCCATCAGATGAGTCGCCCGCCGGCCTGGTCCGGATCGGGGTGCGTGCGCGCACGACGGCGCGGCGCATCACGTCGCGAAGCGGGTTTCGGGCTCAGGTTCTGTCGTGGCCGGGCACGGCCGACGGACCTCCGGAGGGCTTCGTGTCGATGCACACGGAAGCACGCGCGGATGTCGGCTCGGCGACCCGGACGGAAGGAAGCCGCCGGAGGACTCGATCTAGGGGGGTGTGACGGAGAAGAAGTGACCCAGCGGGAGTTCGCTGCCGCGGAACGCCACCGGATGGGCGCACAGGCGTTCGCAATCCGCGCGCAGGACGGCGTCCTGGGCGTGGCGGGATCGGGCGGGCCGGTGTCGCGTCATCGCGGGTGGGGGAGGGTCGGAGCGGTCGAGGCAGTCGGAAGAGGGGTCGGGCCGCCGCGTCAGGTGACGAGATCGGCGATGTTGGTCTCGGGGCTCTTGAAGGCGTCCGGGCTGCTCTTCTTCAGGCGCAGCTGGGCCGGGCGATAGGACGACTGGGTGAACACCTGGATCAGCATGCCCACGCCCTTGCGGAAGATCTTGTAGGGCGTCTTGGTCTTGAGCGCCGTGAGCACCAGGTGCATGCCGTTGCGCAGCTGCACCTGCGTGTTGCCCACCCGCTTGCCGTCGGTCAGCAGGCCGCCGTAGACGACCGTGCGTTCCGGGAAGTTCTCGAACAGCGCCGTCACCACCTTGACCTCGTCGAAGGGGTTGACGCCCTGCTTGGCGAAGCTGTCGTAGAGCGTGCCGGTGTAGAAGGCGCGCGTGTGCGTCATCGTGACCTCGTCGAGCACGGCCGCCTTGTACGCGGGGTCTTCCATGAGCAGCGCCCAGATGTGGTCGGCGCCCCAGCCGCAGACGTACTTCTCGATGATCGGCAGCAGCGTCTTCATGTACGAGGTCTTGATGCACGGCGACATGCATTCGAGATGGTTCGTGTAGCGCAGGCTGAAGCCCGGACACTGCATCAGCACCGGGTAGGAGACGAAGCTGTCCATCGACATCGCCGGCTGCGCGATCGTCAGGTCGTGCGCGACGGCCATCTCGAAGATCCGGTTGATGCCGCGCGCGGTCATCAGCAGGTCGTCGTCCGGCAGCATCACGTAGTCGTAGCGGTCGAGCAGCTCCGGGTGGGCGCGGAAGTGCCGCGCCAGGCTGTCCCACTTGGTGCCCTGGTCGACCACCGTGGGCAGGTCCACGGCGGCGATCTGGGCGGCGGTGTCGCCGTAGGCGTTGAGCTGCAGGTCCCAGGTGCGGGTGCACGAGGTGTCCTCGATCCAGGCCTTGTGCAGCGACTTGCCGCCCACGCGACCGATGACGAGAAAGCGCTTCGAGGTCTGCTGTGTCATGGTTTTCTCGTTTCCGTGGGGGTTCAGAAGAAGGCGGGCGTGTCCGCCTCGAGCAGCGGCCAGGCGGCATCCTTGTCGGAGATGCCGGTGACGGCCAGCGGCCAGGCGATGCCCAGGCGCGGGTCGGAGTAGCGCAGGCCCCATTCGGCCGCCGGCGTGTAGGGGGACGACACCAGGTAGCTGACCTCGACGTCCTCGGTCAGGGTCTGGAACGAGTGCGCGAAGCCCGGCGGCACGTAGAGCTCGCGGTGGTTGGTCGCGGTGAGTTCGAAGGCCTCGTGGCGCATGTACGTCGGCGAGCCGGCGCGCAGGTCGACAATGACGTCGACGATGGCGCCCTGGGTGCAGCGCACCAGCTTGGCTTCCGAGGCGTCGCCGCGCTGGAAGTGAAGGCCGCGCAGGGTGCCCTTGTCGGCGGAGAACGAGGTGTTCTGCTGCACGTAGCGCGTCACGAGGCCGTGCGCCTCGAACTCCTGGGTGCACATGGTGCGCGCGAAGAAGCCGCGCGCGTCGCCGCGCTTTTCCAGGTCGATGATCCAGGCGTCCTGGAGGGTGGTGGGGGTGAAGATCATGGGCGCTTCGAAAAATGAGGGGACTGCGACCGTCGGTCAGGCCGAGGCGGCCGCCGTGGCGGCGGCCGGTGCGAACGTGCGTTCCTGCTCGGCGTAGAGCGCGTCGATGGTGCGGCCGGCCGGAATCTCGATGTCGTCGAAGGTCAGCGCGGCGTCCTTGGCCACCGCCCGCACGACCTTGCAACCCACGGCCAGACCGATCGGCAGCAATGCTTCGCCGCGGATGGCTTCGATGTTCTCGGCCACGCCGTAGACCTCGTAGCCGCCCAGCTCGTCGATCAGGTCGCCCGGCGCCAGGTCCTTCTTGGCGACGGCGATGACGCCCACTTCCGGGCCGGCGAGCGGCGTCAGCACGGCGTCGTCGAACAGCACCGCGCGCGCCACCGAGGTCGGCACCTCGAAGTGGCAGAGGTGGTAGGGCGTGGAGAAGCAGTAGTACGGACCGGTGCCCAGCTTGTAGAGGTTCAGGTAGTGCTGCTGGCGCGGGTCGTCGTGCGTGGCCAGGACGAAGACGCCGGGGCCGGGACGCGCGCCCACCACGTAGTCGACGATGCCCGGGCCGCCCTTGTCGAGGTGCTCGGCGAAGGCGCCGATCGTCTCCTCCAGCGTCACCAGCGGCGCGCCGGGGTTGCCGCCGGAGAAGTCCGGGCCGAGCATGCCGCGCCGCGCGACCTTCATGCCGGTGCCGTTGGCCACGATGGCCTGCTCGAAGGAGATCTTGGTGCCGTCGGCGAACGAGGCCACCATGGCGGGCTTCTGGCCCCACTTCTCGGCGAACGCGCGCTGCGTCGTCGGGTTGCGGTAGGGGTCGTGCAGGCCCTTGATGTTGCCGCACAGCACCGGCTTGCAGCCCAGGCCCTCGACGAAGCGGTAGAGGTTCATCTGCACGCCGGGCTGGTCGCCGTCGGAGAAGGTGTAGACCACACCGCGCGCCTGGGCCTTCTGCTTGAGGATGGGGCCGACCGTGCCGTCGAGCTCGGCGTTCATCTGCACCACGTGCTTGCCTGACTCGATGGCGGCGAGCACCACGGTGGCGGCGTACTCGAGCGAGCCGGTCACCTCGATGATGGCGTCGAGGCCCGCCGCGCGCGCGAGCGCCACGGCGTCCTCGGTGACGGCCGGCGTGCCGGCGGCGATGGCCGCCTCGAGCTCGGCCTGGGTGTCGCAACGCACCGCCTCGACGTTCGCTTCCGCGTAGGCGCGCTGGGCCGGCTCGATGCGGCGGTTGGCGATGGCGCACAACCGCATGCCCGGCGTCGACGCGATGATCTGCAACGCGATCCCGCGCCCCTGGAAACCGGCGCCCACCAGGCCCACCTTGATGGGGTTGCCGGCGGCGGCGCGCTTCTTGAGCGCGGTGTCAACAATGATCATTCCAATTACTCCGTGAACCTCGATGCGATGCTTTGTTGTGGTAATACCGAAGTATTAGTCAGTCCAGACTTTCCAGGGTGCTGAGTTACCCTTGCCCCACAGGCCTTCGAGAACCTGCTTGTCGCGCAGCGAGTCCATGCTCTGCCAGTAGCCGGTGTGGTGGTAGCTCGCCAGCTTGCCCTGTTCCACCAGGCGCGCCATCGGTGCTTCCTCCCACATCTGGTGGTCGCCGTCGATGACGTCGAAGACCTCCGGTTCGCAGACGAAGAAGCCGCCGTTGATCAGGCCGCCGTCGGTGGCGCCCTTCTCGCGGAAGCCCTTGACGTTGCTGCCGTCGTCCGAGAGGTGCAGGGCGCCGTAGCGGCCGGGCTGCGTCACCGCGGTGAGCGTGCAGTGGGCGCCCGACTTCTCGTGGAAGGCCATGAGCTCGTGGATGTTCACGTCGGACACGCCGTCGCCGTAGGTCAGGCAGAAGCGCTCGCCGTCGAGGTACTTGCGGGCGCGCTTGATGCGCCCGGCGGTCATCGTCTCCAGCCCGGTGTCGAGCACGGTGACGCGCCAGTTCTCGCTGCGCGTCTCCAGCCAGTCGACCTTGCCAGTGCCCAGGTCGATGGTGAAGTCGGTGTCGCGGGCCTGGTGGCGCAGGAAGTACTCGCGGATCATGTCGACCTTGTAGCCGCCGAGCACCACGAAGTCGTTCAGGCCGTAGTGCGCGTACAGCTTCATGATGTGCCACATGATCGGCTTGCCGCCGACCTCGACCAGCGGCTTGGGCCGGATGGTCGTCTCTTCGCTCAGGCGGGTGCCGTAGCCCCCCGCCAGCAACACTACTTTCACCATCGTCGTTTCTCCTCGCGATGCGGTCCGGATCGGTCCGGCCGCAGACTCATGGGTGGGAAGGGCCCCGACGCGCGTCGGGGCGGCCGGCCGATGGGCCGGCGGCGAAAGCAGGGGACTTCAGGCGTCCAGGGCCTGCCACTCGAAGGCCTGGTTCAGGCGCTTCTCGTCGATGTGGCCCTGCAGGACGTTCAGGCGGATCAGCATCGACTTGCGGAAGTCGGCGTCGTCGAACTTCATGCGGCGCATGCCGGCGAGCAGGTTCTGGATCGACTGCGCCAGATCCACCTGGGGCTGGTGCTGGGGCGCGAGCGACTTGTAGAGCGCGAAGTCGACCTGGTAGGAGCGGCTGTCGGCCGGTGCGTCCAGGTTGATCGAGACCTTGGTGCCCGGCACGGCGTCGGCCACCGCCTTGGCGAGGTCGCGCACCTGGTAGTTGCATTCGTCGGCACCGGCGTTCACGGCCAGGTAGCGGCCGCCGTTGTCGGCGGGACGGGCGACGGCCCAGTCGATGGCGCGCGCCATGTCGGCCACGTCGATCAGCGGGCGCCACGGCGAGCCGTCCGACAGCACGGTGATCTCGCCCTGGCTCAGTGCGCAGGCGACGAAGTCGTTGAGCACCAGGTCGAGCCGCAGGCGGTCGGACATGCCGCAGGCCGTCGCGAAGCGCAGACAGGTGATGGTCATGCCGGTGTCGAGTTCGGCCAGCTCGCGCTCGGCGCCGATCTTCGACTTGGCATAGGCGGTGATCGGGTTGAGGTCGTCCGACTCCTTGCGCGGTCCGCCCAGGGCGATGCCGTAGACGCTGCAGCTGGAGGCAAAGACGTAGTTCTTCACGCCGGCGTCGGAGGCGGCCTTGGCGATCGACACGGCCGAGCCCTGGTTGATGTCCATCGTGGGCTTCTCGAAGCGATTGCCCATCGGATCGTTGGAGATCGCCGCGAGCTGCACGACGGCGTCGTAGCCCTTCAGGAATTCCGGCGCCAGATCGCGCACGTCGCCGTAGAACTGCTCGTCGAGGCTGCGTTCGGGCACGACGGTCGTGCCGGTGAGGCCGTGGGCGAAGTAAGCGTTGTCGTAGCCATGCAACACGGCATCGGCATGGGCGGCTCTCAGGTACTTCGAGACCACCGAGCCGACGTATCCCATGTTTCCGGTAATCAATATTTTCATGGTTTTCAATTTCGCTACGAGCAATACAATGGATGTATACCTAAGACCTCATTTAGAGGCTTTTTCTTAGGATACGGCACTTCGGTTTACAAAGCTCTCACCTCGTTTCCTACCGCCAGGAGCGGTCGGTCCGGATCGTCGCCGACATCGAGCGCCATGGCGGTTCGACTTTCGAGTTCCAGATCAATGTAAACCTTAAGTAATAATTGTGCCGAGAAACAGTCCAAGTGTCACCTTTTGTTTATGCGAGTTTGAGTTTTCTTGTTCAGGTTCGGTTCAAGTGTGAAATTTGACCGGTTTTCAAGGACTTTTCGATCCTGTCGAAAACGGTCGTCCACCGTCGGGAAGTCGTCGGCGGACGGAGACGAAAGCGCAGGGCAAAAAAAAGCCCCGGCGGATGGCCGAGGCTTCTTGTCGTCGCGAGCGCTGCTGGCGTCGCGGTCCGGAATGTGTGGTGGAGAGGATGAGGATCGAACTCACGACCTCCGCATTGCGAACGCGGCGCTCTCCCAGCTGAGCTACCCCCCCGACAAGGATCGGATTCTAGTCAGGACGTTCTCTTTTCCTCATGACCTGCCCATGATGTCGGGATTGCCGCCGTTCACATCAGCAGGTGCTCGCCCGCGTTGTCGCCGCCCAGGGTGACGTAGTTGACCTTGCGGATGTCCATCAACGCCTTGCCGCCCGCATAGCTGATGGAGCTCTGCACGTCCTGCTCCATCTCGACGAGCGTGTCGGCGAGCTTGCCCTTGATGGGTTCGAGGATGCGCTTGCCTTCCACGTGCTTGTACTCTCCCTTGTTGAAGTCGCTGGCCGAGCCGTAATACTCCTTGTAGAGCACGCCGTCGACCTCGACCGTCTTGCCGGGCGACTCCTCGTGGCCGGCGAACAGCGAGCCGATCATCACCATCGAGGCGCCGAAGCGCACGCTCTTGGCGATGTCGCCGTGGTCGCGGATGCCACCGTCCGCGATGATCGGCTTGGTCGCCACGCGCGCGCACCACTTGAGCGCGCTGAGCTGCCAGCCGCCGGTGCCGAAGCCGGTCTTGAGCTTGGTGATGCAGACCTTGCCCGGCCCGATGCCGACCTTGGTCGCGTCGGCGCCCCAGTTCTCCAGATCGATGACGGCCTCGGGCGTGCCGACGTTGCCGGCGATCACGAAGGACGCCGGCAGCTTCTGCTTGAGGTAGCCGATCATGTTCTTGACGCTGTCGGCATGGCCGTGGGCGATGTCGATGGTGACGTACTCGGGCGCCAAGCCGCCCTCGGCGAGGCGGTCGACGGTTTCGTAGTCGGCCGGTTTCACGCCCAGCGAGATGGAGGCGAACACGCCCTGGTCGCGCATGCGCCGCACGAACGCGACGTTGTCGAGGTCGAAGCGGTGCATGACGTAGAAGTAGCCGTTCTGCGCCAGCCACAGGCAGGTGGTCTCGTCGACCACCGTCTTCATGTTGGCCGGCACCACCGGCAGGCGGAAGCTGCGGCCGCCGAGCGCGACGCTGGCGTCGCACTCCGAACGGCTCTCGACGCGGCACTTGCGCGGCAGCAGGAGGATGTTGTCGTAGTCGAAGATCTGCATGGAACCAAGCTCCTGGAAGGGGAAGAGGGCGCCTCGGGACGATTCCCGGCGGCGCGGGCGCTTGGGGGTTGGCGTCCGGTCCTTCCCGCCGCGTCGAACGGCGGGCGAAAAAAAACCGGGCGTCAAGAAACTTGGGCCCGGTGATCGATTCTAGGACGGCAGCGACGGCCCGGTACCCCGGCTTTCGTATAGACCTCATTCGGCGCGCGGTGGGTCGCGCGGTGCGGCTTCCTACAATCGTCCGATGTCTCTCTTCGGCTCGCACGACGCCCCCGCCGGCGCCTCTTCCCCTGGCCCGGCCCACGCCGATCCAGCATCCTCTCCGCTGCTGGCCAACCTCAACCCCGAACAGCTCGCCGCCGTCACGCTGCCCGAAGGCAACGCGCTGATCCTCGCCGGTGCCGGTTCGGGCAAGACCCGGGTGCTGACCACCCGCATCGCCTGGCTGCTGCAGACCGGCCAGGTCTCGCCTGGCGGCATCCTGGCCGTGACCTTCACCAACAAGGCCGCCAAGGAAATGCTCACGCGATTGACGGCGATGCTGCCGGTCAACGCGCGCGGCATGTGGATCGGCACCTTCCACGGGCTGTGCAACCGCTTCCTGCGCTCGCACTGGAAGCTGGCGAACCTGCCCTCGACCTTCCAGATCCTCGACACCCAGGACCAGCTCTCGGCCATCAAGCGGCTGATGAAGCAGCACCAGGTCGACGACGAGCGCTTTCCGGCCAAGCAGACGCAGTGGTTCATCGCCGGCGCCAAGGAGGACGGATTGCGACCCGACGGCGTCGAGGCCCGCACCGAGGACGACCGCAAGAAGGTCGAGCTCTACCGGCTCTACGAGGAGCAATGCCAACGCGAGGGCGTGGTCGACTTCGGCGAGCTGATGCTGCGCAGCTACGAGCTGCTGCGCGACAACGACGCGGTGCGCGAGCACTACCAGCGGCGCTTCCGCCACATCCTGATCGACGAGTTCCAGGACACCAACCGCCTGCAGTACGCCTGGATCAAGATGCTCTCGGGCCACGTTGACCACGGGCAGTTCACGCCGGCGGCCCACAACAGCGTGATCGCCGTGGGTGACGACGACCAGAGCATCTACGCCTTCCGTGGCGCCCGGGTGGGCAACATGGCCGATTTCGTGCGCGAGTTCGACGTCCAGCGCCAGATCAAGCTGGAGCAGAACTACCGCAGCTACAGCCACATCCTCGACTCGGCCAACGCGCTCATCAGCCACAACACCAAGCGACTGGGCAAGAACCTGCGCACCGAGCAGGGCCCGGGCGAGCCGGTGCGCGTCTACGAGTCCACCAGCGACTTCGCCGAGGCGCAGTGGATGGTCGAGGAGATGCGGCAGCTCGTGCGCGAGGACGTCGAGCGCAAGGAGATCGCGGTGCTCTACCGCAGCAACGCGCAGAGCCGGGTGATCGAGACGGCGCTGTTCAACGCGGCCGTGCCCTACCGGGTGTACGGCGGCTTGCGCTTCTTCGAGCGCGCCGAGATCAAGCACGCGCTGGCCTACCTGCGGCTGATGGAGAACAAGGACGACGACACCAGCTTCCTGCGCATCGTCAACTTCCCGCCGCGCGGCATCGGCGCGCGCAGCATCGAGGTGCTGCAGGACACCGCGCGCGCGGCCGGGCGCTCGCTGCACGACGCCGTCAGCGCCGTGGGCGGCAAGGCGGGCGGCAACCTGTCGGCCTTCGTCGCCCGCATCGACGTGATGCGCGAGCAGACGGTGGGGCGCTCGCTGCGCGAGATCATCGAGATGGTCCTGGAGCACAGCGGCCTGGTCGAGCATTACAAGGCCGACCGCGAGGGCGCCGACCGCATCGAGAACTTGAACGAGCTGGTGAACGCGGCCGAGAGCTTCGTCACGCAGGAAGGCTTCGGGCGCGACGCCGTCGCGCTGCCGGTCGACGAACTGCGCCAGTCGCCAGCCAGCCAGGGGCTGGACCCGAACCTGACGTTGATCGACGAGCCGATCGAGACGCTGGCGCCCGACGCCGAGACCGGCGAGACGCTCAGTCCGCTCGCGGCCTTCCTGACGCACGCGGCCCTGGAGTCCGGCGACAACCAGGCCCAGGCCGGCCAGGACGCCATCCAGCTGATGACGGTGCACGCGGCCAAGGGCCTGGAATTCGACTGCGTCTTCATCACCGGCATGGAGGAGGGCCTGTTCCCGCACGAGAACTCCATGAGCGACCACGACGGCCTGGAGGAGGAGCGCCGGCTGATGTACGTGGCCATCACGCGCGCGCGCAAGCGCCTCTACATGAGCCATTCGCAGACGCGCATGCTGCACGGCCAGACGCGCTACAACGTCAAGAGCCGCTTCTTCGAGGAGCTGCCCGAGGAATCGCTGAAGTGGCTGACGCCGAAGAACCAGGGCTTCGCGCCCTCGGCCTTCGGCTATGGCGGCGGCTACGCGACATCGCGCGGCGCGGCCGGCGGGGGTGGCAGTGGGGGTGGCGGCTTCAGCAAGGACGCCTTCGCCAGCCCGCCGGTGCCGCCGCAGAAGTCGGCGCCTTCGCACGGCCTGCGCTCGGGCATGAAGGTGTTCCACAACAAGTTCGGCGAAGGCACCGTGACGGCGCTCGAAGGCGTGGGCGACGACGCCCGTGCGCAGATCAACTTTCCGCGCCACGGCGTGAAGTGGTTGGCGCTTTCGGTCGCCAAGCTGACGCCGGTGTGAGTCCCCGCTGATCCGGCTCCTACACTCCCGCGAAAAACGGGAGCGAGGGATGCGGTCGATCACAAGGGGTACGCGGTGTTCCGTCGCGTTGCTGGGGTGGCTGGCGGCCTGCGGGGCACAGGCACACACACAGGCACCAATTGCACTGCGAGGGCCC
Organism: Variovorax sp. PvP013; assembly: GCF_050435945.1. Classification (NCBI taxonomy): domain Bacteria; kingdom Pseudomonadati; phylum Pseudomonadota; class Betaproteobacteria; order Burkholderiales; family Comamonadaceae; genus Variovorax; species Variovorax sp. PvP013. The sequence continues at coordinate 1,320,664 of NZ_JBNDLF010000001.1, read as the reverse complement.
GGCCCTTTCCACAAGCTCGAACTGCCCCTCGCGATCCATGGCCGTGCCGCGTTCGGCGACCTGCGCGATCTGCGGGTGCGCAATGCGTCCGGACAGACGGTGCCGTGGGGCTGGCTCGATGACCCGCAGGCGACGAGCGACGCGACGACGACCACCGTCCGCGCCTCCCTGTTCGCGTTGGAAACGGCCCGTCCCGATTCGACGGCGCCGACACCGGTGTCCGCACGCGGCGATGCGGACGAATGGGTGATCGATACCGGCGAGATGGAAGGCGAGCGAGTCCGCGCGCGGTTCGAGCTCGCACCCGGACCCAGCGGGTTGTTCCCGTTCGCGCTGGACGCCAGCGACGACCTGCGCCGGTGGCGCGGCATCGACGCCGAAGGACAGATCGCGCGGCTGCAGCGGGGCCCGGCGCGCATCGAGCGGTCGAGCGTCGAACTCGGGCCGGTCGAAGCGCGATTCCTCCGCCTGCGCTGGAAACATCCGGAACGGGCGCCCCGGCTGGCGGCGGCCTGGATCGACATCGCGCAGCGGACCGTGGAGCCGCTGGCCTGGACCGCCGACATCGACCCCTCGGCCTGTGGCTTCGACGCCTGCGACTACCCGGTGCCGCGCGGACTGCCGGTGCGGAGCCTGCGCATCTCCTTGAACCAGTCCAACACGCTGGCGCCGCTGCGTGTCCTCGACGTCGATCGGCCGGCTGAGGAAACGCTGCTCGCCGAAGCCACGGTGTTCCGTCTGGACCGGTCGTCGGAAGAAACGCGTTCGGGCGCGATCGCCCTGGACGGCCGCTCCCACGCGGTGCTGCGCCTGCGCACCCAGGGGGCGATCGCGGCACTCGGGACGCGACCGCCCACCCTGTCGTACGGCGCCCGGCCGCCGACCCTGGTGTTCCTCGCGCAGGGGCGGCCACCTTTCACGCTGTCCTGGAACGAGGACAGCAGGACCGCGTTGCCGATGCCCCATGCCTTGCCGCTTCGGCAACTGATTCCAGGCGGATGGAGAAGCCGGCCGCCGAAGATCGATCCGGCGAGCGCGACCTTCGAAGACCCGGTCGATGAACCCTCGGATGCCGGTCCTTCCGCAGCCGCGTCTGCAGCGAACCCGTCGGACGAGACGGCCACGATCCGATCCGGAAGAACGTTTCCGGAAACCCACCCCTGGAGCGCGCTGGCCATCGTGGCGGTGCTGCTCACCGCGATGGTCTGGTCGTTGCTGCGTGCGATCGGGTCGACGCCCCGGGCCTGGATGTCGTCGTCGCGGTCCCTGACGCCGCAAGTCGACGATCGCCACCGCGTTGCCGCTATCGAGGCCCGTCGGCCGGCGCGTCGGCGTCGAACGTATCCCTGAACGAGAACCAGGCGCTGGTGAAGAACATCGCCGCCGTGATCAGCACGCCGCCGATCACCAGCGTGCCACCCGCCGCCGCGCCGGCGCCGTCGCCGCTGCCGAAGAGGCCCATGCCGGCCAGCAGCACGGTGATGAGGCTGAGCAGGATGCCGGCGCCCATGACGACGCCCATCCACACCAGGCCGAAGACCGACAGCGCGCCGAAGGTCCTGAAGCAGGCCACGAAGCTGAAGAACAGGCTCTTGGCCGGCGCGACGCGATGCCAGTGGACCAGCGCCGGCGCATGCCAGAAGGCCAGCGACAGCGGCAGGTAGAACGCCAGCGACAGCCACAGGGCGCCCTGGAAGGCACCGCTCTCGGCCATCTCGCGGCTGACCGGCTCGCCCAGCAGGTAGGCGCGGGCGAACTGGCCGCCGTCGACCAGCGCCGAGATCCCCACCACCAGCAGGAACAGCACCGCGTACAGGGCACCGAGCACCGCCAGCGGCCGCACGTCGGCGCGCACGGCCTGGAAGGCGGTCGCGAAGAGGCTGGCCGAACTCGGCTGGGCACCGATCGCCGACACCGCCGCGGCGGCCGCCATGAGACCCAGCGTCATGGTCGGCAGCAGCATCAGCGCGAGCACCGTGCCAACCAGCGGCAGCTGCGAGGCCAGCGACACCACCGCCATGAAGAACATGAACAGCGCCATGAAGGCCAGCGGACGCTTGGCGAAGGTCTGGAGACCGCTGCGGACCCAGGTGGCGCCCGTGCGGGCCGGGACGAGGTTGAGTTTCATCGGTTCCGTTCAGGCACCCAGGGTTTCGGCCACGGCCGCCAGCGGCGTGCGCACGCGCTCGCGCAGCACGCGCTCGAAATGCGTCGGATCGTGCGCCTTGAGCATGCTGGCCTCGCGCGGCAGGTGGAAATCCCACAGCCGCGAGATCCAGAAGCGCAGCGCGGCGGCGCGCAGCATGGCCGGCAGCAGTGCGCGCTCGGCGCCGGTGAGCGGCCGCACCGTGGCGTAGGCCTCCAGCAGCGCGTTCGTGCGTTCGGCGTCGCTCCGGCCGGTCGACAGGTCGACGGCCCAGTCGTTCAGACTCACGGCCAGATCGAACAGCCAGCTGTCGGTACCGGCGAAATAGAAGTCAAAGACGCCGCTCAGCCGGGGCGGCTCGCCGGCCTCGGCGGTGCCGGCGGCGAACATCGCGTTGTCGCGGAACAGGTCGGCATGCACCGGGCCGCGCGGCAGGGCGGCGTAGGACGACGAAGCGGCGACATGGTTCTGATAGGCCAGCTCGCTGCGCAGCAGGTCGGCCGCGGCGCCGTGGAGGTGGGGCAGCACGACCGGCGCGGTCTCGTTCCACCAGTCCAGGCCGCGCAGGTTGGGCTGCACGCGCGGGAAGTCGCGTCCCGCCAGATGCATGCGCGCCAGCCAGCGGCCGAGCTCGGCGCAATGCGCGGGACCGGGGGCCAGCACGCTGTGGCCGCTCAGGCGGTCGACCACGGCGGCGGGCTTGCCGGCCACGGTGTGCAGCAGCGCGCACGGGGCATCGGCAGGGGAAGCGAGCGGATGTCCGGTCGCGGGCGCCATCGCCGGGTCGGCCACCGGCGCCGGCACCGGGATGCCCCGGCTCGCCAGGTGCTCCATCAGGCACAGGTAGTAGGGCAGCTGCTGGGGACCCAGCCGCTCGAACAGCGTGAGCACGTACTCGCCGCGCTTGGTGGTGGCGAAGTAGTTGGTGTTCTCGATGCCGCCTTCGATGCCGCGCAATGCCGTCAGGGCTCCGAGGCCCAGGCGGCGCACGAGCGCGTCCGCCTCGTCGTGACCGACTTCGGTGTAGACCGCCACGCCGCGCTCAGAACTTCAGCAGGTTCCACACGCGGGCGCCGATGCCGCTGCTGCCGGTCTCGGCCTGGCCCTGGCGCTCGCGGCCACCGTCGTTGGGCAGCACCTCGTAGGCCGGCACGTTGGCCTTGGGCTGCACGGTGATGCTCTGGGTCTGGCCGCCGTAGCGGACCTCGTCGACCCGGGCGCCGTTGTCCTCGACGTGGATGTTCTCGATCTTCTGGTTGCGTCGGCCCTCCGCGCGGGTCTGCGCGGCATCGGTCGGCGCGACGCCCTGGGCCGCCGTCGAAGGGGTTCCTCCCGTCGCCGCCGGCAGCGCGCCGGTCTGGGCGCAGGCGGCCGCGGTCGAGAGGGCGCAGACGGTCGCCAGCAGGGCCTGGCGGAAGAGGGAGGAAGTAGAGGTGGCCATCTCGGGATTGTAGGTGCGCACCCCGGCCGCGCGTTGTCGGCGCGCGGTGCCGAAGGCTGCCGGCCGCCATGCCGCGCGCGGGCAGAATGAGGCGGATGACCGACAAGAAAACGCTGCTGCTCGTCGACGGATCGAGCTACCTCTATCGCGCCTTCCATGCCATGCCCGACCTGCGCGCCGTGCCCGGCGACGCCGCCAGCCCGGCCACCGGCGCCATCCGCGGCATGATCAACATGATGCAGTCGCTGCGTCGCGAGGTCCGGGCCGACTATGCCGCCTGCGTCTTCGACGCACCGGGCAAGACCTTCCGCGACGACTGGTACCCCGACTACAAGGCCCACCGCTCGCCCATGCCCGACGACCTGCGCAGCCAGGTCGCGCCGATCCACGAGGTGGTGCGGCTGCTGGGCTGGCCGGTGCTGTGCGTGCCCGACGTGGAAGCCGACGACGTCATCGGCACGCTGGCCCGCACGGCCGCCGCCCAGGGCGTCGAGGTCATCGTCTCCAGCGGCGACAAGGACCTGAGCCAGCTGGTCGACGAGCACGTCACGATCATCGACACCATGAACGGCAAGCGGCGCGACGTCGCCGGCGTCACGGCCGAGTTCGGCGTGCCGCCCGCGCTGATGGTCGACTACCAGACGCTGGTGGGCGACACGGTCGACAACGTGCCCGGCGTCGACAAGGTCGGCCCGAAGACGGCCGCCAAGTGGCTGCTGCAGTACGGTTCGCTCGACGCCCTGATGGAACACGCCGCCGAGATCAAGGGCCAGGCCGGCGAGAACCTGCGCAAGGCGGTCGACTGGCTGCCGCAGGGCCGCCGGCTGGTGACCATCCGCACCGACTGCGACCTGGGCGGCCACGTCGAGGGCCTGCCCGCGCTGGAAGGCATCGCCATCGGCGCGCAGCAGGTCGACGCGCTCAAGGCCTTCTACGAGCGCTACGGCTTCAAGAGCCTGGCGCGCACGCTGGAGGCGCACGCGGTGCCGCCCGAGCTGATCGCGCAGAACAAGAAGAAGAAAGGCCCCGAGGCCAGCGGCGGCCTGTTCGACGAGCCCGAGGCGGAGGCCGCCGAGAAGGCCTCCAACCTCGCCTACGACACGATCCTGACCTGGGAGATGTTCGACGCCTGGATGGCCAGGATCGACGCCGCCGCGCTGGTGGCGGTCGACACCGAGACCGATTCGCTCGACGAGATGCGCGCCCGGATCGTCGGCGTGAGCTTCAGCGTCGAGCCGGGCGCCGCCGCCTACGTCCCGCTGGCGCACGACTACGCCGACGTGCCCGCGCAGCTGCCCATGGACGAGGTGCTCGCGCGCCTGAAGCCCTGGCTGGAGGACCCGGCGCGGCCCAAGCTCGGCCAGAACGTCAAGTACGACCGCCACGTCTTCGCCAACCACGGCATCGAGGTGCGCGGCTACGCCCACGACACCATGCTGCAGAGCTACGTGCTGGAGGTCCACAAGCCGCACGGCCTGGCCAGCCTGGCCGAGCGCCACCTGGGACGCGGCGGCATCGACTACGAGGACCTCTGCGGCAAGGGCGCCAAGCAGATCCCGTTCGCGCAGGTGTCGATCGACAAGGCGGCCGAGTACTCGAGCGAGGACAGCGACCAGACGCTGGACGTGCATCGCGTGCTGTGGCCGCAGATCGAGGCCGACGAGAAGCTGCGCTTCGTCTACCAACTGGAGATGCGCAGCAGCGAGGCGCTGTTCCGCATCGAGCGCAACGGCGTGCTGATCGACGCCGCCCGGCTCGCCGCGCAGAGCCACGACCTGGGCACGCGCATCATGGCGCTGGAGCAGGAGGCCTACGAGCTCGCCGGCCAGCCCTTCAACCTCGGCAGCCCGAAGCAGATCGGCGAGATCTTCTTCACCAAGCTGGGCCTGCCGATCGTCAAGAAGACCCCCAGCGGCGCGCCCAGCACCGACGAGGAGGTGCTGGAGAAGCTGGCCGAGGACTTCCCGCTGCCGGCCAAGCTGCTCATGCACCGCAGCCTGTCCAAGCTCAAGGGCACCTACACCGACAAGCTCGGCCAGCTCGCCAACCCGCGCAGCGGCCGCGTCCACACGCACTACGCGCAGGCCGTGGCGGTGACCGGGCGCCTGAGCAGCAACGACCCCAACCTGCAGAACATCCCGATCCGCACGGCCGAGGGCCGGCGCGTGCGCGAGGCCTTCGTGGCGCCGTCGGGCCACGTGATCGCCAGCGCCGACTACTCGCAGATCGAGCTGCGCATCATGGCCCACATCAGCGGCGACGAATCGCTGCTGCGCGCCTTTACCGAGGGCATCGACGTGCACCGCGCGACGGCGGCCGAGGTCTTCGGCACGCCGGTGGACAAGGTCTCCAGCGAGCAGCGGCGCTACGCCAAGGTCATCAACTTCGGTCTCATCTACGGCATGAGCAGCTTCGGCCTGGCGAAGAACCTGGGCATCGAGACCAAGGCCGCCGCCTCCTACATCGACCGCTACTTCGCGCGCTACCCGGGCGTCAAGCGCTACATGGACGAGACCCGCGCCAGCGCGAAGGAGCAGGGCTACGTCGAGACCGTCTTCGGCCGGCGCCTCTACCTGCCCGAGATCAACTCGCCCAACGGACCGCGCCGCGGCGGCGCCGAGCGCGCGGCCATCAACGCGCCCATGCAGGGCACCGCCGCCGACCTGATCAAGCTGAGCATGGTCGCGGTGCAGGACGTGCTCGACGCCGAGGACCGGGCCACGAAGATGATCATGCAGGTGCACGACGAACTGGTCTTCGAGGTGCCCGAGGCCGAGGTCGACTGGGTGCGTGCCGAGATCCCGCGCCTGATGGCCGGCGTGGCCGAGCTCAAGGTGCCGCTGCTGGCCGAACTGGGCATCGGCCCCAACTGGGATCAAGCCCATTGATCGCCCCCGACCGCCAGGAATTTCCGTCCCTCGTTCCGATGAAAGTCGCCATGACCGCACCTCGTTTCCTCGTTCGACGCTCCGGCCTGGCGCTGCTGTGCGCCGCCGCGTGCGCCTTCGGTTCCGCCGCCCACGCCGCGCCCGATGCCCGCATCGCCGAACTGGCGGCCCGCGAGAGGCAGCCGCTGCTCGAATCGCTCTCGCAGCTCGTGGGCATCGAGTCGGGCAGTCGCGACCTCGAGGGCCTCGACAGGATCGCCGGGCTCATCGCCGGCCGGCTGCGCGCGCTCGGCGGCGAGGTCGAGCTGATCGAGCCGGGCAGCGCGGCCGCGCCGCAGGTCTACCGCATGGAGGACACGCCCGAGAAGATCGGCAAGGTCGTGAAGGCCACCTTCAAGGGCACGGGCACGAAGAGGATCATGCTCATCGCCCACATGGACACGGTCTACCAGCGCGGCATGCTCGCCGGCCAGCCGTTCCGCGTCGAGGGCGACAAGGCCTACGGGCTTGGCATCGCCGACGACAAGCAGGGCATCGCGGTGATCCTGCACGCGCTGGCCATGCTGCGCCAGCTCGACTTCCGGGAGTACGGCACGCTCACGGTGCTGATCAACGGCGACGAGGAGATCAGCTCGCCGGGTTCGCGCGCGCTCATCACGCAGCAGGGCGCCATGCACGACGCGGTGCTCTCGCACGAGGGCGCCTCGATCGCCCAGGACACCCTGTCGCTGGCGACAGCGGGCATCGGCGCGGTCTCGCTCACGGTGAAGGGCAAGGCCTCGCACGCCGGCTCGGCGCCCGAGCGCGGCGTCAACGCCTTCTACGAGATGGCGCACCAGGTGCTGCAGATGCGCGACCTGTCCGATCCGGCCACCGGCCTGAAGCTGAACTGGACCACCGCCCAGGCCGGCACCAACCGCAACGTGATCCCGGCCCTGGCCACGGCGACCGCCGACGTGCGCGTCACCCGGGTCGCCGACTACGACCGCGTCGAGAAGGCGATCGCCGAGCGCGTGAAGAACCAGCTGGTGCCCGAGGCGCAGGTCGAAGCCCGCTTCGAGCGCCGCCGCCCGCCGCTGGAGTCGAGCGCCGCGTCGCTCGCGCTGGCCCGGCACGCGCAGGGCATCTACGGCGAACTCGGCCGGCGCCTGGCGGCCGACGACAAGGTCGCCGGCGGCGGCACCGACGCCGCCTTCGCCGGGCTCTCGACCAGGGCGGCCGTGGTCGAGCGCTTCGGCCTGCAGGGCTTCGGCGCCCACTCGGCCGATGCCGAGTACGTGCTGCTCGATTCGATCGAGCCGCGGCTCTACCTCGTCACGCGCCTGATCGTCGACATCTCGCGCGGCAAGGCCGGGCTGTGACGGCCGCGCCACGTCCCGATCCTCGAACCGCCCGCATCGCTTCCATCAACGCTTCACGCTCCATCACCCCGTCATGAAGAAATCCCCGTCCCTCCCGTCGTCCGTCCGTTCCCTGATCCTGGCCGCCATCGCCGCCACGGCCGCCGTCGCCCACGCCGAGGTCGTCGTCAAGGACGCCTGGGTGCGCGCCACCGTGCCGCAGCAGAAGGCCACCGGCGTCTTCATGCGGCTCGACGCCTCGGCCGACAGCCGCCTGGTCTCCGTCGCCACGCCCCTCACGCCGGTGGCCGAGGTGCACGAGATGAAGATGGAGGACGGCGTGATGCGCATGCGCCGCCTGCCGGCGCTCGACCTGCCCGCCGGCAAGCCCGTCGAGCTCACGCCGGGCGGCTACCACGTCATGCTGATGGACCTGAAGCAGCAGGTGAAGGCCGGCGAGACCGTGCCGCTGACCCTGGTCTTCGAGGGCAGGGACGGCCGGCGCGAGACGCGCGAGGTGACGGCGCAGGTGCGCGCGCTCGCCGCCGGTGCCGCCGCGGCGCCCGCCGCCGGTGCGCATGGCGCCCACGGCGACCACAAGCACTGACGCCGCGCGGCGCGGCAGGCATGGCGCGCCGCGGCGGTTGACACGCCGTCGTCCGACGCGCCCCGTCGCGGTTGTGGGCGACCATCGCGCGTCATCAACGCAAGGAGTGCCTTTCCATGTTCAGACTCATCGCGACGCTCGCGGTCGCAGGCGTCGTCGCCGCATGTGCGCAACCCGGCCCGACCGGCCCCATGTCGGCCAAGCCCATGCCCCCGGCCGGCGGCCCGATGGCCCCGGCGCCGATGGCGGCACCGGCACCGCCCCCGCCGCCGCCCGCGACGCCACCGGCCGCCCAGGTGTTCCGCCAGGCTCCGCTGCCCTACGCGCCCGACGCGCTGGAGCCGGTGATCGACAAGGCCACGATGGAGATCCACCACGGCCGCCATCACAAGGCCTACTACGACGCGCTCAACAACGCCGCGGCCTCCAGCCCCGAGGTGGCGCGCGCGAGCCTCGAGCAGCTCGTCGCCACGGCCTCGCGCCAGACGCTGGTGGTGCGCAACAACGCCGGCGGGGCCTGGAACCACGCCTTCTTCTGGAACATCATGGCGCCGGTCGGGCAGGGCGGTGCGCCGTCGCCCGCGCTGATGGCGCGCATCCAGGCCGACTTCGGCTCGATGGACACCCTGATGCGCCAGTTCAACCAGGCCGGCGCCTCGCGCTTCGGCTCGGGCTGGGCCTGGCTGATCGTCAAGGACGGCCGGCTCGCCGTGACCTCCACGCCCAACCAGGACAACCCGCTGATGGACCTGGCCGAAGTGCGCGGCACGCCGATCCTGGGCAACGACGTCTGGGAGCACGCCTACTACCTGAAGTACCAGAACCGCCGTGCCGACTACCTCTCCGCCTGGTGGCAAGTGGTGAACTGGAACGAGGTCAACCGCCGCTTCGCCGCCGCGTCCGCCGCCGCACCGGCCCCGGCGCGCTGATCCGCCTCCGTGTCCGCGCGGGGCCGGTGCGTGGATGCGCACCGGCCCCGCGTTCTTTCGTCCCCTTCTCCGACCTTCGCGGTCGTCCTCCGGAAAGCGATTCACCCATGTCCTCCTCGTTCCCATCGTCCGACGCCGGACGCAGCGACCTCGACGCCGAATTCGATTCCCTGCGCCCGGGCGCCAGCACGGCGGCGGGCGCGACGCGCCGCACCGCGCTGATGGCCGCGCTCGGCGTCGGCTACGCGGCGGCCGCCGTGCCCGTCGCGGCGCAGACCTTCATCACGACCCCGGCCGACGGCCTCGCGGCCGGCCCCGTCACCTACAGCGTCGACGGCTTCGACGTGCCGGCCTACGCCGCCGCGCCGGCGGGCAAGACCGGCCTGCCGGTGGTGCTGGTGATCCAGGAGATCTTCGGCGTGCACGAGTACATCGCCGACACCTGCCGGCGCTTCGCCAAGCTCGGCTACCTCGCCATCGCGCCGGAGCTCTACGCGCGCCAGGGCAATGCGCGCTCGTTCACCGAACTGCCGAAGCTGATGAGCGAGCTGGTCGCCAAGGTGCCCGACGCCCAGGTCATGGCCGACCTCGACGGCGCTTTGCGCTACGCGGCCACGCGCGGCGGCGACGTCTCGCGCGCCGGCATCATCGGCTTCTGCTGGGGCGGGCGCATCACGTGGCTGTACGCGGCCACCGGCAAGGTCAAGGCCGGCGTGGCGTGGTACGGGCGGCTGGTGGGCCAGCCGAGCGAGCTCATGCCGCGCAACCCGATCGACATCGCCGCGCAGCTGCAGGCGCCGGTGCTGGGGCTCTACGGCGGCAAGGACCAGGGCATCCCGCTCGACACGGTCGAGCGCATGAAGGCGGCACTGGCCACCGGTCCGGCCGCCGCGAAGGCCTCGCAGTTCGTCGTCTACCCGGAAGCCGGCCACGCCTTCCATGCCGACTACCGGCCGAGCTACGTCAAGGACGCGGCCGAGGACGGCTGGAAGCGCACGCTGGCCTGGTTCAAGGCCAACGGCGTCGCCTGACGCGGCGCGTCGCCGGGCGATGGCCGCCGCCGGGCGGCGAATCGTCGGCGGATGTCATGGGACACTCGGCGCCCGCCGTTTCTTCCCATCGCTGGCCCGCGGGCCAGAAAGTCCGTCGTCATGAACCTGTTCCTCATCCTCGCCGCCACGCTGGCCGCCGGCATCGGCAGCGTCTGGATCGCCGCGCTGCTCATGCGCGTGGGGGTGCGCAACGGGGGCAACGGCCTCAATGCCCAGCACCTTCTGAGCCTGGCCGCGGGCGCGCTGCTCGCCACCGCCTTCATGCACCTGCTGCCCGAGGCCTTCGAGGGCGGCGTCGAGCCCTCGCGCCTGTTCGCTGCGCTGCTCTTCGGCGTGGTGTGCTTCTTCCTGCTCGACAAGGCGGAGCTGTGGCACCACGGGCACGAGCACCATCACGGCGAGACGGCGCATGCCCATGATCACGGCCACGGCCACGGCCACGGCCACGGCCACGGCCACGGCCACGGCCACGGCCATGTCCACGCGCATGCCCATGGCGCGCCGCGCGCCGGCGGCTGGACGGTGCTGACGGGCGACAGCGTCCACTGCTTCGGCGACGGCATCCTGATCGCCTCGGCCTTCGCCGCCGACGTCCGCCTGGGGCTGGTGGCGGCCGTGTCGGTGCTGGCGCACGAGGTGCCGCACCACATCGGCGACCTGGTGGTGCTGCGCCAGACCTCGGCCAACGCGCGCGCGGCGGTCGTCAAGGTGTCGCTCGCCGGCACGATGACGGCGCTGGGCGGACTCATCGGCTGGTGGCTGGTCGACCGGCTCCACGGCTGGCTGCCGTACTTCCTGGTGCTGGCCAGCAGCAGCTTCATCTACGTGGCGCTGGCCGACCTCATCCCGCAGCTGCAGAAGAGCCTGCCGGCGCGCCAGACCGCGGCGCAGGTCGCGTGGCTGGCCATGGGCATCGCGGTGGTCACCCTGGTCAGCACGCTGGCGCATGGCGGCCACGACCACGGGCACGCCGATGACGACGCGCACGGCCATGGCACGGCCGAAGAGCGTCACCACGAGGGCGACGGCCACGACCACGGGCCCGGCGAGACGACGCCCCGGCGCGCGGTGCCGACATCGGCACCGATGCGCTGAGCGTCCGGCCCACCGGTACGCCGCCGGGGTCCGGGGAAGGGTTTCTCCGACAAGCGAGTGGCCGGCCGGCTGTTGCGCTGCGGCGGACCCGGGCGCAGCATGGTCGTTCTTTCCACACACGCAGACAGGGACCCCTCATGACCCACCCCGACCCCACGCTCCGCACCGGCTCGCCGACCCGGGAGGCCGGCGAACTGCCCCTGCTCGGCGATGGCTTCGATGCGCCCGATGAACTGGATTCGGCCGCGCCCGACGAACTGGAGGAAGAGACCGGCATCGACCTGACCGATGCCAGCGACCTCGACGCCGACAACGTGCCGGCCGACGAGGAGAGCGAGCGCGTCGTCCACGCGCCCGACTGAGGTTTCAGCCGGGCACTCGGATCCTCAGGGCTGCGCGCCCTGGCGCGTCGGCAGGCCCGGCGTGCTGCTCCACTCGCTCCAGCTGCCCGCGTAGAGCGCCGTCGGACCCAGTCCGGCGATCTGCATCGCCAGCAGGTTCGGCACGGCGCTGACGCCGCTGCCGCACTGGTGCACCACGGTCGACGGGTCGCGGTCGCCGAGCAGACGTTCGAACTCCTGCCGCAGTTGCGCCGCCGGCTTGAACTTGCCTTCGGCGCCCAGGTTCTCGGAGAAGGGCCGGTTCAGCGCGCCGGGAATGTGGCCGGCGATCGGGTCGAGCGGCTCGACCTCGCCCCGGTAGCGCGCGCCGGCACGGGCGTCGATCAGGGTCTGGCCGGACCCGTCCAGGCCCTTCAGGACTTCCTGCGTGCCCACCAGCGGCAGCAGCGGATCGGCCGGCACGAAGTTCGACTGGAAATGCGCCGGCTCGACCCGGTCGGTCACCGCGCCGCCGGCGGCCTGCCAGGCCTGCAGGCCACCGTCGAGCACCGCCACGGCGTCGTGCCCCATCCACTTGAGCATCCACCACAGGCGGCCGCAGAAGTTGGCGCCGTTGCGGTCGTAGACCACGGCCTGCATGTCGTTGCGGAAACCGACGCTGGAGAGCCAGGCCGAGAAGCGTTCGCGGCTGGGCAGCGGATGGCGCCCGCCCGAGGCGGGGACGCCGTCGTCCTGCGCCACCACCACGCCGTGGCGGCCCGGCACCCCGTGGCGGGCGCTCAGGTCGGTGTCGAGGTTGGCGTGGACGGCACCGGGAATGTGCGCCGCCTGGTATTGCGCCGGGCCGGCGTCTGGCTTCATCAGGTCGAAGCTGCAGTCGAAGACCATCGACGGGGCGCCGTCCGCCTTCAGTGCCAGGAGTTCTTCCGCGGAGATCAGTGTGGTGTGCATGTGGGTACCCTGCGTGCGAGGTTGGGGCGCCCACCGGCGGCGGGCGTCGTCAGCGTTCTTCGGCGGGCGCACGGGGCAGCGAGCGCTGCCGCAGGACCGTGGCGGCGATGCCGCTGGCGATGATCAGCGCCATGCCGGCCCAGCCGAGCGCGTCGATGCGATCGTCGAAGAGCACCACACTGTAGATCGCCGCGAAGACGATGCCCGAGTACTGCAGGTTGGCCACGACCAGCGTGCCGTTTTCCGTCCGGGCCGACGCGTAGGCGCGCGTCATGCACAACTGGCCGCCCGAGGCCAGCAACCCCACCGGCACCAGCCACAGGGCATGGCCCCAGGTCCACTGGCTCCAGGGCGTGAAGCCCGTCAGCACCGTCGCGAGCCCGCCCGCCACGGCCGAGCCGACGGCGAAATAGAACACCGTGCGCGCCTCGGGCTCGCCCAGGCGCGACAGCGCCACGACCTGCATATAGGCGAAGGCGGCCGTCAGGCCCGACATCAGGCCGACCGCGCCGGCCAGCCCGCTGGCGCCCGCTGTGTCGCCGACGTCGGGCTTGAGGATCATCACCACGCCGCCGAAGCCGGCGAGCACGGTCGTCACCAGGGCGCCCTGCAGGGGCGGACGCGCCACGCCGCCGTCGCGGCCGGGCACCGGCACCCAGGCCAGCAACGCGCCGCCGACCAGGAAGGCGGCGATCCAGACGCTGCTCATGTAGTTGAGCGTCATGGCGGTGGCCAGCGGCAGGTGCGCGATGGCGTAGAACCACGCGCCCAGCGACACCACGCCGACGGTGCTGCGCCAGGCGTGCATGCCCGGATGGCGCGTGGCCAGCGAGACGCCGCTGGCGCGCGCGAGCAGCCACAGGAACACGATGCTGATCAGCCCGCGGTAGAGCACCAGCTCGGCGCTGGAGAACCATTGCGAGGCGATCTTCACGCACACGCCCATGCTGGCGAACAGCAGGGCGGCCAGCACCATCCACAGGGCCTGCATCGCGTGCTCAGGCCCCGGCGCGCGGCGTGCGCCGCGTCATGCGAGCGACTGCGCCATCTCGCGGCGGTACCACTCGTGGAACTGCTGCATGCCGTCTTCCATCGGGCTCTGGTAGGGGCCGGTCTCGTTGTCGCCGCGCAGCATCAGGGCGCGGCGCCCGGCGTCCATGCGCTCGGCGATCTCGTCGTCCTCGACGCAGGTCTCCATGTAGGCGGCCTGCTGGGCCTCGATGAACTCGCGCTCGAAGGCGACGATCTCCTCGGGGTAGAAGAACTCCACCATGTTGAGCGTCTTCTGCGGACCGACCGGATGCAGGGTCGACACCGTGAGCACGTGCGGATACCACTCGATCATCACGTGCGGGTAGTAGGTCAGCCAGATGGCGCCGTACTTGGGCGGCTGGCCGTCGCGGTACTGCAGCAGCTGCTCCTGCCACTTCTGGTAGACCGGACTGCCGGCGCGGCCGAGCCGGTTGGCCACGCCCACGGTCTGCACGGAGAAATCGCGCGCGAATTCCCAGCGCAGGTCGTCGCAGGTGACGAAGCTGCCCAGGCCGGGATGGAACGGGCCGACGTGGTAGTCCTCGAGGTAGACCTCGACGAAGGTCTTCCAGTTGTAGTTGCACTCGTGCAGCTCGACGCGGTCGAGCGCGTAGCCGGAGAAGTCGAGGTCCGCGCGCGGGCCCAGGCCGGCGAAGTCGGCCGCCACGTCGCGCCCGCTGCCGTCGCGATTCTTCTCGAACAGCAGGCCGTTCCACTCCTCCAGCGGATAGTTGTGGAGGTTCAGGCACGGGTCCTGCGCGAAGTGCGGCGCGCCGATGAGCGTGCCGGTGGTGCGCGGGTCCGACGCGGCGTAGGTCCAGCGGTGCAGCGGGCAGACGATGTTGCCGCCGGCGCCCGCGTCGAGCGCGCCGCGGCCCTGCAGGATCGTGGCCTGCCGGTGGCGGCAGACGTTGGAGATCAGCTCCACGCCCTTGGGCGTGTGGACCAGTGCGCGGCCCTGGTGCTCCTGGGGCAGCGTGTGGAAGTCGCCTCTTTCGGGCACCGCCAGCCGATGGCCGACGTAGCGCGGACCGTTGGCGAAGAGGGTATGCAGTTCGCGGGCGTAGAGCGCCTCGTCGAAGTACGCGGAAACCGGAAGTTGGCTCTGGGCCTTCTGCAGTTGAAGACTTAAATCAGACATGGGTGACCTGACCAAGCTCCCCACAGGGAGAGAAAAGAAGGAGAAGGAAGGTGTCGCTGGCGAACCCGTCAGGCCCTGGAGCGGAGAAGGGCGGCGACCGCGAGGAACGATGCCGGCGGGGACCGGCAGGGGAGGGGCATTGTACCCGCCGGGTCCGCAATGCGGCGGCGCCCTAAAATGTTCGGCTTACCTCCAGGTTCCATCCAGACTCCCCACGCATGCCCAAGTCGCCATCCTCCGTCGTCGGAACCGCTCCGGCGAGCCCGGCGAAGCCCGTCGATCCCACCTCCGCCTCCGCTGCGGTCCCGGCCGTGCCGTCGGCCGACGTCACCCCGCCGGCCAGCTACGAAGCCGGCCTGCAGGAACTGGAACGGCTGGTCAACGAGCTCGAATCGGGCCAGCTGCCGCTCGACCGGCTGCTCGTGAGCTACCAGCGCGGTGCCTTCCTGCTGTCGCACTGCCGCGACCGGCTGCAGGCGGTGGAGGACCAGATCAAGGTGCTCGACGCCGGCACGCTCAAGCCGTGGTCGGCCGAATGAGCGCCGAGGGCGCCTGGACGGCGCAGCGGCTGGCCGCCTGGAGCGCGCCGCACCTGGCACGCGTGGAGGACGCGCTGTCGCGCTGGGTCGGCGTCGATTCGCCCGCGCAACTGGGCGACGCCATGCGCTATGCGGTGCTCGGCGGCGGCAAGCGCCTGCGGCCCCTGCTGGTGCTGGCGGCGGGCGAAGCCGTCGGCGGCAGCGACGCCGCCGCCCTGCGCGCGGCCTGCGCGACCGAACTCATCCACGCCTACTCCCTGGTCCACGACGACCTGCCCTCGATGGACAACGACGTCCTGCGCCGCGGCAAGCCCACGGTGCACGTCCGGTTCGGCGAGGCCGGCGCCCTGCTCGCGGGCGACGCGCTGCAGGCGCTGGCCTTCGAGCTGCTGACGCCCGACGACGAGCCGGCGGTCACGCCGCGCATGCAGGCCACGCTGTGCCGGCTGCTGGCGCGCGCCGCCGGCAGCCAGGGCATGGCGGGCGGGCAGGCGATCGACCTGGCGAGCGTGGGCGTGACGCTCGACGAGGGCCGGCTGCGCGAGATGCACCGGCTGAAGACCGGCGCGCTGCTGCAGGGCAGCGTGGAGATGGGCGTGGCCTGCGCCACCGCCGACGTCGCGCCCGCCGCGGCCCGGGCCCTGCGCGACTACGGCGCGGCGTTGGGCCTGGCGTTCCAGGTCGTCGACGACATCCTCGACGTCACCGCCGACTCGCAGACCCTGGGCAAGACCGCCGGCAAGGACGCCGCGGCCGACAAGCCGACCTACGTCTCGCTCCTGGGCCTGGACGGCGCCCGCGCCGAGGCCGCCGCCCTGCTGGAACGCTCGCTGGCCGCGCTGGAAGGCAGCGGCTTGGACGACACCGGCGCGTTGCGCGCGCTGGCACACATGGTCGTCGACCGCGACCGATAAAGACAACCACACATGGCCGAGCTGCTCCCCACCATCCACGACCCCTCGGCGCTGCGCGCCCTCGACCGCGATCAGCTCAAGCAGCTGGCCCACGAAGTGCGCGCCTGCGTGCTCGACAACGTCTCTCGCACCGGCGGCCACCTGAGCTCGAACCTCGGCACGGTCGAGCTGACCGTCGCGCTGCACCACGTCTTCCACACGCCGCACGACCGGCTGGTGTGGGACGTGGGCCACCAGACCTACCCGCACAAGATCCTCACCGGCCGGCGCGAGCGCATGCCCACGCTGCGCCAGCAGGGCGGCATCTCGGGCTTCCCGCAGCGCAGCGAGAGCGAGTACGACACCTTCGGCACCGCCCACTCGTCGACCAGCATCTCGGCCGCGCTCGGCATGGCCATGGCGGCCAAGCAGAAGGGCGAGGACCGCCACGCCGTGGCCATCATCGGCGACGGCGCCATGACCGCGGGCATGGCCTTCGAGGCGCTCAACAACGCCGGCGTGTCCGACTGCAAGCTGCTGGTGATCCTGAACGACAACGACATGTCGATCAGCCCGCCCGTGGGCGCGCTCAACCGCTACCTGGCGCAGCTCATGAGCGGCAACTTCTATGCCGCCGCCAAGAACGTCGGCAAGAGCGTGCTGCGCGCGGCGCCCCCCCTGTTCGAGCTGGCCAAGCGCTTCGAGCAGCATGCCAAGGGCATGGTCGTGCCGGCCACGCTGTTCGAGCAGTTCGGCTTCAACTACGTCGGCCCGATCGACGGCCACGACCTCGACTCGCTGGTGCCCACGCTGGAGAACCTGCGCCTGCTCGACGGCCCGCAGTTCCTGCACGTCGTGACGAAGAAAGGGCAGGGCTACAAGCTCGCCGAGGCCGATCCGGTGGCCTACCACGGGCCGGGCAAGTTCGACCCGCAGATCGGCCTGGTCAAGCCGCAGACGGCGCCGCGCCAGACCTTCACGCAGGTCTTCGGCGACTGGCTGTGCGACATGGCCGCGCACGACGGCCGGCTGGTGGGCATCACGCCCGCGATGCGCGAGGGCTCGGGCATGGTCGAGTTCGAGCGACGCTTCCCCGGCCGCTACCACGACGTCGGCATCGCCGAGCAGCACGCCGTGACCTTCGCGGCGGGTCTGGCCTGCGAGGGACTCAAGCCGGTGGTCGCCATCTACTCGACCTTCCTGCAGCGCGCCTACGACCAGCTGATCCACGACGTCGCGATCCAGAACCTGCCGGTGGTCTTCGCGCTCGACCGCGCCGGCCTGGTGGGCGCGGACGGCGCCACGCATGCGGGCGCCTACGACATCCCGTTCCTGCGCTGCATCCCGAACATGAGCATCGCCTGCCCGGCCGACGAGGCCGAGTGCCGGCGCCTGCTGACGACCGCCTACGAGCAGGACCATCCGGTGGCGGTGCGCTATCCGCGCGGCGCCGGGGCCGGCGTCGCGCCCGCGCTCACGCTGGACGCCTTGCCCTTCGGCCGGGGCGAGGTCCGGCGCGAGGGCTCGCGCATCGCGATCCTGTGCTTCGGCACGCTGCTGCACCCGGCGCTCGAGGCCGCCGAGGCGCTGGGCGCCACGGTGGTCAACATGCGCTGGGCCAAGCCGCTGGACGTCGAGCTGCTGCTGCAGGTCGCGGCCGCGCACGAGGCGCTGGTGACGCTGGAGGAGGGCGCCATGACGGGCGGTGCCGGCGGTGCCGTGCTGGAGGCGCTGCAGGCGGCCGGCATCGTGCGGCCGGTGCTGGTGCTGGGCCTGCCCGACGTCTTCGTCGAGCATGGCGATCCGGTGCGGCTGATGGCCGGACTGGGGCTGGACGCGGCGGGCATCGCGCGCTCCGTCGAGGAGCGATTCGGCATCGCGACGCCGGTGGCCGCGCCCGCGGCGGCGGCCTCGGCGGCCCTGTCCTGAGCGGGGAAATCCGCAGGGTAAACCCCGGGCGATCGGGTGGATGCGCTTTTTTACAATGGCGCCGGCCCACAAGGTCTGGAACGCGGCTCTGGCCGCGTTTTTCTTTTCCCCCTCGCTATTTCGGAGTCAATTCCCCATGGATCGTCGTTCCCTCATCAAGCACGCGGGCATCGCCGGCGTCCTGGCCGCGGGCATCGCACCGGCCGTGCACGCGCAGGCGGCCGTGCGCTGGCGTCTGGCCTCGAGCTTTCCCAAGTCGCTGGACACCATCTTCGGCACGGCCGAGGTGTTCTCCAAGAAGGTCAGCGACATGACCGGCGGCAAGTTCCAGATCTCGGTGCATGCCGGTGGCGAGCTGATGCCGGCCTTCGGCGTGGTGGACGGCGTGCAGAACGCATCGGTGGAGATGGCGCACACGGCGCCCTACTACTTCTACGGCAAGGACCCGACCTTCTGCCTGGGCTGCGCGGTGCCCTTCGGCTTCAACACCCGCCAGATGAACGCCTGGATGTACGAGGGCAACGGCCTGAAGCTCATGCGCGAGTTCTACGCCAAGTACAACATCATCAACCTGCCCGGCGGCAACACCGGCGCGCAGATGGGCGGCTGGTTCCGGAAGGAGATCAAGTCGGTCGCTGACCTCAAGGGCCTGAAGTTCCGCACCAACCCCTTCGCCGGCCGCGTGCTGGAACCCTTCGGCGTGATCCCGCAGTCCATTCCCGGCGCCGACCTGTACCCGGCACTGGAGAAGGGCACGCTCGACGCGCTGGAGTGGGTCGGCCCCTACGACGACCAGAAGCTCGGCTTCAACAAGGTCGCGCCGTTCTACTACTACCCCGGCTGGTGGGAAGGCGGCCCGCAACTCGACTTCTACATCAACACCAAGGCATGGGAAGGGCTGTCGTCCGAGTACAAGGCGGTGGTCGAAGCGGCGGCCTCGCACGCCAACATCACCATGACGGCCAAGTACGACGCGCGCAACCCCGTCGCGCTCAAGCAGCTCGTGGGCTCGGGCACCAAGCTGCGGCCGTTCCCGCAGGACGTGATGAACGCGGCCTTCAAGTCGGCCCAGGAGATCTACGCCGGCCTGAACAACACCAACCCGGAGTGGAAGAAGATCTACCCCGACTACGCGAAATTCCTGGCCGACCAGAACGCCTGGTTCCGCTTCACCGAAGGCACCTTCGACCGCTTCATGCAGCAGCAGAAGCTGTGAATAAATCTTCTGCGCGTCCCGATCTCGCACCTGCGGTCCTCGCCGTACGTGAGTACGGCTGCGGTCCTCGATGCGACCTCGGGCCTGCTCGACAACGATTTCTTCACAGCTTCTGAAGCGAGGGGCGCGGGGCGCTCTCCGGAACGGATTCCAAGGCCCCGCCGGTCGCATCGGCGGGGCTTTTCTCGTTTCAGGCGCGCGGCGGCAGCATGGCGCGCCCGGCGTGCTCGCCCACGCGCTGCGCGAAGGCGGTGAGCAGGGCCGGGTCGGCCGACTGGAACCAGCCGATGGCGCCGTTGCGGCGCTTGACCAGCAGGCGCGGCGCGATCACCTTCTGCAGCGGCGCCCAGTGCACGAGCTTGAGCTGCACCACCTCGCCGGCGTGCGCGCGGCGGTTCCAGAGCCAGGTCTGGGTCAGCACGTCGCCGTCGAGCCGCGTGCGGCTGCGCACCACCCAGGCGCCCATCCACACCACGCCGACGCCCGCGAGCGCCAGCACCGCCAGGCTGCCGGCCGACCACGTCGCCGCGCGCAGGGCCGGCAGGCTCCACAGCGCCAAGCCGACGACGTCGACCACGATCACCACCGACAGCACGCGCAGGAACACCGGATAGGCCGGGCTCTCCAGCACCGGCCGCGCGGCCTCCGCGGGGGCCGTCGCCGGCGCGCCGTCCGGATGCGGCGCCACGGGATCGGATGCCGTCACCGCGGCGGCGCCGGTTCCGGCTCCGGTGCGGCGGGCGTGGCGGGCGCGTTCTGGCCCGGCTCGGAGGTACCGAACGGGTTCTCCATGTCGATGTTGCCGCTGTCGGGCTGCTGGCCCTCGGTGGGCATCTCCAGCTGCACCTTGTCGGTGTCGACCACGACGGCCTTGTCGAGGAAGACGGTGACGGTCTGCGGGAAGAAGATCACGATGCCCACCAGCAGCAGCTGCATCGCCACCCAGGGGATGGCGCCGAGGTAGATGTCGCGCGACTCCACCTTGCGCGGCAGCGCGCCGTTCTTGAACAGGGTGTCGGCGATGCCGCGCAGGTAGAACAGGGCAAAGCCGAAGGGCGGGTGCATGAACGAGGTCTGCATGTTCACGCACAGCAGCACGCCGAACCACACCATGTCGATGCCCAGCTTGTGCGCCACGGGGCCGAGCATCGGCAGGATGATGAAGGCGATCTCGAAGAAGTCGAGGAAGAAGGCCAGGAAGAAGACGAACACGTTGACCGCGATCAGGAAGCCGATCTGGCCGCCGGGCAGGCCCGAGAGCATGTGCTCGATCCACACCGCGCCGTCCACGCCCTGGAACACCAGCGAGAAGACGCGCGAGCCGATCAGGATGAACACCACCATCGCCGTCATGCGCATGGTGCCCTCCATGGCGTCCTTGAGCAGCGACCAGGTCAGCCGGCCGTGGATGCCCGCCAGGATCAGCGCGCCGACCGCGCCCATCGCGCCGGCCTCGGTCGGCGTGGCGATGGCGTGGTCCATGAAGGGCAGGCCGCCCATCGAGCCGAGCACCGCGAAGATCAGGATCGCCGAGGGGATGATGCCGCGCAGGCACTTGCCCCACAGCGCCCAGCCGTGCAGCGTGCGCGCCGAGGGCGGCAGGCCCGGCACGTGGCCGGGGCGCAGGCGCGAGACCAGGAAGGTGTAGGCCGCGAAGATCAGCACCTGCAGGATCGACGGGCCCCAGGCACCCTTGTACATCTGGCCGACGTCGGTGCCGAGCTGGTCGGCCATGACGATGAGCACCAGCGAGGGCGGCACCAGCTGCGTGATGGTGCCCGAGGCCGCCAGCACGCCGGTCGAGTAGCGCATGTCGTAGCCGTAGCGCATCATGATCGGCAGCGAGATCATGGCCATGGCGATGACCTGGCCGGCCACGGTGCCGGTGATGGCGCCCAGCACGAAGCCCACGATGATCACCGAGTAGCCCAGGCCGCCGCGCACCGGGCCGAAGAGCTGGCCCATCGAGTCGAGCATGTCCTCGGCCAGCCCGCACTTCTCCAGCACCGCGCCCATGAGCGTGAAGAAGGGGATCGCCAGCAGGGTCTCGTTGGACAGGATGCCGAAGACGTTGAGCGGCAGGTTGGCCATGAAGCCGGCCGGGAACCAGCCCATCTCGATGGCGACGAAGCCGCTGAGCAGGCCCAGCGCGGAGAGCGAGAACGCGACCGGGAAGCCGATCAGCATGATCACCACGAGCCCCGCGAACATCAGCGGGGCGAAATTTTCCATGTGCATTTTGGGAGGCTCTCGCGGGGGTCAGGCGATGTCGGCGGGGAGGGCGTCGGCGACGCGGCGTGGCGGCGTGGCGGCGGCGATCATTGCAGCGGCTTCTCGTAGTGCGTGCTCATCTCGATGTCGCCGCGCAGGTAGGCCACGCGCTTGACGATCTCGGCCACGCCCTGCAGGAACATGGTGCCGAAGCCCACCGGCATCAGCAGCGCCGCCGGCCAGCGCACCAGGCCGCCGATGTTCCCGGAGATCTCGTTGGTCTGGAACATGTTGAGGAAGAACGGCCAGGTCAGGTACGTCATCAGGCCCATCACCGGCAGCAGGAAGAAGGTCAGGCCGAAGAGGTCGACGTACACCGGGCCGTTGCCCTTGAGCTTGCCGTAGACGATGTCGACCCGCACGTGCTCGTTGAAGCGCAGCACCACCGGCGCGCCCAGCATCACGGTGGCGGCGAAGAGGTACCACTGGATCTCCAGCCACGCGTTGTTGCTGAAGTCGAAGCCGTAGCGCACGAGCGCGTTGCCCGCCGAGATCAGCGAGGCGGCCAGCACGGTGACGCCGGCGATCTTGCCGAGTTTCTCGCTGACCCAGTCCATGAGGGTCGCGAATCGAAGGAGTGCGGACAAGGTGGAGGTCTCCGGGGCGATGTGGGCGCCGGGCGTTGTCGGACAACGCCGCGCAAAGCCCGCGATGGTAGCCCCCGCACCCGCGTTGGTGCCGACAAACCATCGACGGGTTTTCCCTGAGAGCGACCCCGGGAACATAATCCGCCGATGCCCCCCGCACCCGACCCCACGGCTCCTCCACCGCCCGGCCGGGCGCGCCCGGCCCACCCGCGCAGCATCGACGGTCCCGACATGCGCGCCGCCGGGCGCGAACTGCTCTCGCTGGCCCTGATCGACGCGCGCAACCGCACCCTGCACCTGCTGTCCCTGTGCGCCGACGCGCCCGACGCGCTGTGGCTCGCCGGCCACGCCGGCTGGTTCAGCGAGTGGTGGATCGCCCGCAACACGCAGCGCGCCTTCGGCCTGGCCTGCTCGCCGCGGCCGACGCGGCTGGCCTCCGTCGAGCCGCGTGCCGATGCCTGGTGGGCGCAGCGGCCGGCCGGCCCGGCGCATGCCTTCCCCGGCGTGCTGCCCGACGCCGACACCACGCGCGCCTACCTGCTCGAGACGCTGGAGAACACGCTCGACATGCTCGAGCGCGCGGTCGAGACCGACGCCGGCCTCTACTTCTACCGGCTCGCGCTCTTCCACGAGGACCTCTGCGGCGAGGAGCTGGTCGTGCGGGCGCAGACGCTCGGGCTGCCGCTGGACCTGCCGCTCGACGCGCCGCTGCTGCCGCGCGACGCCGTGCCGCTGCCCGCGACCGCCTGGGCGCTCGGCCGCTCTGACGAGGGCTTCGCCTTCGCGCAGGAATGCGGCATCCAGGAGGTCGAGGTGCCGGCCTTCGAGATCGACGCCCAGCCCGTGACGTGGTCGCAGTTCGCCGAGTTCGTCGACGACGGCGGCTACGACCGCCTCGAATTCTGGCGTCCCGAGGGCGCCGAGTGGCTGGTGCGGCAGGCCGAGGGCCGGCGCGCGCCGCGCCACGTCGAGCACATCGGCGTGGCGCACCAGGGCACCGGCGGCGCCGTCACGCAGCGCCGCTTCGGCCGTGCCGTGCGCCTGGCCGGCAACCGCAGCGCCGTCCACCTGAACTGGTGGGAGGCCGACGCCTGGGCGCGCTGGGCCGGCCGCCGTCTGGCCACCGAGGTGGAATGGGAGATCGCCGCCCAGGCGGCCGCGCACCATGGCTTCCGCTGGGGCGACGTGCACGAATGGACCGCCAACGTCCTGCGCCCCTGGCCCGAGTTCCGGCCCGATCCGTGGAGCGCCGGCACCGCGCTCGACCCGCGCCCGGCCTTCGGCCACGCCCGCGTGCTGCGCGGCGCCTCGCTCGCCACGCACGCGCGCCTGCGTTCGCCGCAGCGGCGCGGCTTCGCGCTGCCAGCGTGGGACGAGGGCTTCGTGGGGTTCAGGACCTGCGCGGTGTGACCTCCGCGATCGCGTCGTAGCCCAGCGGACTGAATTCGACCAGGCAGAAACCGTGGCCGAAGGGATCGGCGAACAGTGCCAGCCGACCGAAGGGCTCGTCGGAAGTCACTCCCTCTTGCACCGCTCCGGCACGCGTCGCGCGCGCGATCGCCGCGTCGAGGTCGTCGACCACGAAGTCGAGGTGCACGGGCGACCAGTGCCGCCGGTAGCGACGCGTGTCGTCTCCCGCGGGGCCGATCGGTGTTCCGGACGCCTTCTCGAGCAGGTAGATCGGCACGTCGGCGCCCCGCAGTTCGACCACGCCGCCGCCCGCGAAGCGGCGCCCGATGCGCAGGCCCAGCGCGTCCGTGTAGAAGTCCAGGCCCTGCTGCAGGTCCGGCACGTCGATGTTGACCAGCAGTCCCGGCATGCGTCGGCTCCGTCTACAGCGCCGTCGCCTGCCGCACCGCCCGCTCCCAGCGCGCCATCGCCTCCTCGGCCTGGGCGCGTTCCATCGTCGGGATGAAGCGCCGCTCGACGCGCCAGAGCGTCGACAGCTCGGCGGTGTCGGCGAAGACGCCGCAGGACAGGCCGGCCAGGCAGGCCGCGCCCAGCGCGGTGGTCTCGACGACCTCGGGCCGCACCACCGGGATGCCCAGCAGGTCGGCCTGGAACTGCATCAGCAGGTCGTTGACGCAGGCGCCGCCGTCCACCCGCAGTTCGGTCACCGGCGCGCCGCCGCCGGCCACCGCGTCGCGGCTCATGGCCTGCAGCAGCGCGGCGCTCTGGTAGGCGATGCTCTCCAGCGCGGCGCGCGCGATGTGGGCCACCGAGGTGCCGCGTGTCAGGCCGGTGATGACGCCGCGCGCTTCGGCGTTCCAGTAGGGTGCGCCCAGCCCGGTGAAGGCCGGCACCATCATCACGCCGCCGGCGTCGGGCACGCTCTCGGCGAGCGACTGCACCTCGGCGCTGCCCTGGATGGCCTTCAGGCCGTCGCGCAGCCACTGCACCACCGCGCCGCCGACGAAGACGCTGCCCTCCATCGCGTAGCGCGGCCGCGCGTCGGTCTGCGCGGCGCTGGTCACCAGCAGGCCGTTGCGCGACGGCCGGAAGGCCTCGCCGGTGTGCATCAGCAGGAAGCAGCCGGTGCCGTAGGTGTTCTTGGCCATGCCGGCGTCGAAGCAGGCCTGGCCGAACAGGGCGCTCTGCTGGTCGCCCGCCACGCCGCCGATGGGCAGCGCGGCGCCGAGCAGGTCGGCGTCGGTGTCGGCGAAGTGCGCGCTCGACGGCCGCACCGCCGGCAGCAGCGACGCCGGGATGTCCAGCAGCGCCAGCAGCTCGGGGTCCCACCGGTTGCGGTGGACGTCGAAGAGCATGGTGCGCGAGGCGTTGCTGACGTCGGTGACGTGCACCCGGCCGCCCGTGAGCCGCCAGATCAGCCAGCTGTCGACGGTGCCGAAGGCGAGTTCGCCGCGCTCGGCCTGCGCGCGGGCGTCGGGCACGTGGTCGAGCAGCCAGCGCAGCTTGGTGGCGGAGAAGTAGGCGTCGACGACCAGGCCGGTGCGCTCGCGGATCAGCGCGTCCGCGCCGTCCTCGCGCAATCGCGCGCACAGGGGCTCGGCCCGCCGGTCCTGCCAGACGATGGCGTGGTGCACCGGCTGGCCGGTGCGGCGGTTCCACAGCACGGTGGTCTCGCGCTGGTTGGTGATGCCCACGGCGCGGATGTCGCGCGCCGCCAGCCCGGCCTTCGTCAGCACCTCGCGCGCGGTGGCGAGCTGGCCGGCCCAGATCTCCTGCGGGTCGTGCTCGACCCAGCCGGGTTGCGGATAGATCTGCGTCAGCTCCTTCTGCGCCACCGCGACGATGCGGCCCCGGTCGTCGAACACGATGCTGCGCGAGCTGGAGGTGCCCTGGTCGAGGGCGAGCAGGTAGGTCATGGCGAGGGTGTCTCCGGGTGTTCCATCAGGCGCCGGCGATCTCGCAGCGCACGCCGGCGCGCTCGAGCAGTTCGGGGAAGGGCGCGGGCGGCGCGGCGTCGGTGAACAGCCGGTCGATCTGCGCCAGCGTGCCCAGCTCGATCATGGCCGGCCGGTTGAACTTGCTCGCGTCGGCCGCCAGCCACACCTCGCGGGCCTGCGCGATGATGGTCTGCGCCACCTTCACCTCGCGCAGGTCGAAGTCGCGCAGCGACCCGTCGGCCTCGATGCTGGAGACGCCGATGAGCGCGATGTCGACCTTGAACTGGCGGATGAAGTCGATCGTCGCCTCGCCCACCACGGCGCGGTCGCGCGAGCGCACCGAGCCGCCCGCCACGATCACCTCGCAGGCCGTGTTGCCGCTCAGGATGGTCGCCACGTTGAGGTTGTTGGTGATCACGCGCAGGCCGGCGTGGCGCATCAGCTGCCGGGCGATGGCCTCGGTGGTGGTGCCGATGTTGAGGATCAGCGAGCAGTCGTTGGGCACGCAGGCCGCCACGGCGCGCGCGATGCGGGTCTTGGCGTCGGCGTGGAGCGAGGCGCGCTGCGGGTAGGCGATGTTCTCGGTGGTCGACAGCCCCGGCAGGCGCACGCCGCCGTGGAAGCGCGCGAGCAGGCCGTCGTCGGCCAGGCGCTGCACGTCGCGCCGCACCGTCTGCAGGGTCACGCCCAGCATCTCGGCGAGCTGCTCGACGGTGGCCGAGCCGCGGCCGCGCACGATGTCGAGCAGCTTGATCTGGCGGGGATTGGTGTTCACGTGGAGCGAAGGGTGGGGCAAGCGAGCGAAATGCGCGTTACTTTAGAACGAACGAAAACGAATCGCTCTAAGGGAAAGCTATGAGAAAAATCGCGCCCAAAGGAAACAGAATGAATGAATACGAAAGCGCCGGCGATCCGGCGCGTGCCGTTCCCCCGTCTTCCGTCATCGCTTCGAACCCTCCCTCCACCGTGACCGCTCCCGTGCGCCAAGCCCCCGGATCCGATGCCGACGACTGCGACGTGCTGGTCATCGGCGGCGGCATCAACGGCTGCGGCATCGCCCGCGACCTGGCCGGCCGGGGCTGGCGCGTGACGCTGTGCGAGCAGGACGACCTGGCCTCGCACACCTCCTCGTCGTCGACCAAGCTGATCCACGGCGGCCTGCGCTACCTGGAGTACTACGAGTTCTCGCTGGTGCGCAAGGCCCTGCGCGAGCGCGAGGTGCTGCTCAAGAGCGCGCCGCACATCATGTGGCCACTGCGCTTCGTGATGCCGCACGACCCGGCGACGCGGCCGGCCTGGATGATCCGCATGGGCCTGTTCCTCTACGACCACCTGGCCAAGCGCGAGGTGCTGCCGGGCTCGCGCGGCATCGACCTGCGGCGCCATCCGGCGGGCGGGCCGCTCAAGCCGCGCTTCCGGCGCGGCTTCGTCTACTCCGACGGCTGGGTCGACGACGCCCGGCTGGTGCTGCTCACGGCCATCGACGCGCGCGACCACGGCGCCACGATCCTGACGCGCACGCGCTGCACCCGCGCCGTGCGCACCGCCGACGGCTGGACCGCCACGCTCGACGGCCCGGCCGGCGCGCGCACCGTGCGCGCCCGCGCCGTCGTCAACGCGGCCGGCCCGTGGGCCGAGGCCTTCCTGCGCGGCGTCGCCGAGTCGGCCCGCGGCGAGACCATGGCCACCAAGAGCCTGCGGCTGGTCAAGGGCAGCCACATCGTGGTCGGGCGCCTGTTCGACCACGACCATGCCTACATCTTCCAGAACCCCGACAAGCGGATCATCTTCGCGATCCCCTACGAGGACGCGTTCACCCTGATCGGCACCACCGACGTCGAGGTCCGGAGCGACGACCCCGGCGCGGCCCGCGCCAGCCCCGAGGAGATCGCCTACCTGTGCGAGCAGGTCAGCCGCTATTTCGAGCGGCCCGTGACGCCGGCCGACGTGGTCTGGACCTACTCCGGCGTGCGGCCGCTGCTCGACGACGCCTCGGGCGACCCGTCGGCCGTCACGCGCGACTACCTGCTCGAGGCCAACACCGCCGGGGCGCCGCTGCTGTCGGTGTGGGGCGGCAAGATCACCACCTTCCGCAAGCTGGCCGAGGACGCCGCCGACGAGGTCGGGACCCTGCTGGGTCGAGGGCCCGCGCAGCGCCCGGCGTGGACCGCCGGCGCCTTCCTCGCCGGCGGCGACCTGTCGGGCTGGATCGGACCGCGCCGGCGCGGCTCGCGGCCGGTGGAGGAGTTCGAGCGTTTCATCGCCGCCGTACAGGCACGCCATCCCTGGCTCGACGCGGCGCTCGCGCGCCGGCTGGCGCACGCCTACGGCGCCCGCATCGCCGACCTGCTGGGCGACGCCGCGTCGCCGGCCGACCTGGGCGCCGAGGTCGCGCCCGGCCTGTACGAGCGCGAACTGCGCTTCATGCAGGCCCACGAGTGGGTGCGCACGGCCGACGACGCGCTGTGGCGCCGCTCCAAGCTGGGCCTGCGCTACACGCCGGAACAGCGCGCGGCGGTCGGGCAATGGCTGGAGCGGCACGCGACGGACCCGGCGCCCGCGGGCGACTAGCACCAGAGACGACGAAGCGAACGGAGGAACGAGGCGATGCAACTGACACTCGAGCGCGTCACCCAGCGGGTGGGCGCCCAGACCTGGCTCCACGAGCAGAGCATCGCGCCGCGCGCCGGCGCGGTGACGGTGCTGCTCGGCGCCACCCAGGCCGGCAAGACCAGTCTGATGCGCCTGATGGCCGGTCTCGACGCGCCCACCACCGGCACGGTGCGCGTCGACGGCCGGGACGTGACCGGCCGGCCGGTGCGCGAGCGCAACGTCGCCATGGTCTACCAGCAGTTCATCAACTACCCCTCGCTGACGGTGGCCGACAACATCGCCTCGCCGCTGCGCCTGCGCGGCGAGAAGGACGTCGACGCCCGGGTGCGCGCATTGGCCGACAAGCTGCACATCGGCATGTTCCTGCAGCGCCTGCCCGCCGAGCTCTCCGGCGGCCAGCAGCAGCGCGTGGCGCTGGCGCGCGCGCTGGCCAAGAACGCGCCGCTGATGCTGCTCGACGAGCCGCTGGTGAACCTCGACTACAAGCTGCGCGAGGGCCTGCGCGAGGAGCTGACGCAGCTGTTCGCCAGCGGCGACTCGACCGTCGTCTACGCCACCACCGAGCCCGGCGAGGCGCTGCTGCTGGGCGGCCACACGGCGGTGCTGGACGCCGGCGAGCTGCTGCAGTACGGGCCGACCTCCGAGGTGTTCCACGAGCCGGCCTCGCTGCGCGTGGCGCGCGCCTTCAGCGACCCGCCGATGAACCTGATCGCCGCCACGGCGGTCGAGGGTGGGGTGCGGCTGGCCGGCGGGCCGCTGCTGGACGTGACGCCGCCCCTCGATGCCGCGGCGCGGTCGGCGAGCGCGCCGGAGGCGCTGACGGTCGGCCTGCGCGCGAGCGCGCTGAAGGTGGAGGCGGCGCCCGGCGACGTCGCGCTGCCGGGCCGCGTCGAGCTGGCCGAGATCTCCGGCTCCGACACCTTCGTGCACGTGCACACGGCCGTCGGCGAGCTGGTGGCGCAGCTCACCGGGGTGCACCGCTTCGAGCTGGGCGCGCCGCTCGCGCTGCACGTCGACGCGCGCCGCGCGCACGTCTTCGACGCCGCCGGGCGGCTGATGGTCGCGCCGCGCTGGCGCAAGGGCCACTGACGTGGCGCGCATCGACCTCGACCTGGCGCACGCCTACCGCGCGAACCCGCGCGAGGACGCCGACTACGCCCTGCTGCCGCTGAAGATGAGCTTCCGCGACGGCGGCGCCTACGCCTTGCTCGGCCCGTCGGGCTGCGGCAAGACGACCATGCTCAACATCATCTCGGGGCTGGTGGCGCCCTCGCACGGCAGCGTCGCCTTCGACGGCCGCGACGTGACGAAGGCCAGCCCGCAGGAGCGCAACATCGCGCAGGTGTTCCAGTTCCCGGTGATCTACGACACCATGACGGTGGCCGAGAACCTGGCCTTCCCGCTGCGCAACCGCAGGGTGCCCGAGGCACGCATCCAGCAGCGCGTGGGCGAGATCGCCGAGATGCTCGACCTCAGCGCCCAGCTCGACCAGCGCGCCGCCGGCCTCGCCGCCGACGCCAAGCAGAAGATCTCGCTGGGGCGCGGACTGGTGCGCAGCGACGTCTCGGCGGTGCTGTTCGACGAGCCGCTGACCGTGATCGATCCGCACCTCAAGTGGCAATTGCGGCGCAAGCTCAAGCAGATCCACCGCGAGCTCAAGCTGACGCTGATCTACGTCACCCACGACCAGGTCGAGGCGCTGACCTTCGCCGAGGAGGTGGTGGTGATGACGCGCGGCCGGGCGGTCCAGGTGGGCAGCGCGGAGGCCCTGTTCGAGCGGCCGGCGCACACCTTCGTCGGCCACTTCATCGGCTCGCCGGGCATGAACTTCGTGCCGGCGCGCAGCCACGGCGGCGCGCTCGACGTCGCCGGCCTGACGCTCGCCGCGCCGCGCCCGCTGCCCGAAGGCGAGCTGAAGATCGGCATCCGCCCGGAGTACCTGCGCCTCGCCGGCG
Source organism: Variovorax sp. PvP013 (assembly GCF_050435945.1). Lineage (NCBI taxonomy): Bacteria > Pseudomonadati > Pseudomonadota > Betaproteobacteria > Burkholderiales > Comamonadaceae > Variovorax > Variovorax sp. PvP013. The sequence continues at coordinate 1,290,351 of NZ_JBNDLF010000001.1, read as the reverse complement.
CCGGCACGCCGGGCGCCGTGCCGGCGGTGGTGAGCCAGGTGCAGGACGTCGGCACGCACGCGATGCTCGGCGCCGACCTGGCCGGCACGCGCGTGAAGGCGCGCCTGCACGCCGACGTCGAGCCCCCCGCCGTGGGCGAGACGGTCTGGCTGCGCGTGCTCGACGAGCACGCCTGCTACTACCGCGACGAGGAGCTTGTCGCATGAGCGCCGCGCCGGGCCGCCCCAAGCCAGCTCGCACCGCAGTGCGCAGTACGGAGGCATTCCCATGAGCACCACCCAGAAACCCGTCAACCAGAAGGCCTGGTTCCTGATCCTGCCGGTGCTCGTCTGCGTCGCCTTCTCGGCCATCGTGCCGCTGATGACGGTGGTGAACTACTCGGTCCAGGACATCATCTCGCCCGAGCGGCGCGTGTTCGTCGGCACCGAATGGTTCGCGGCCATGATGCGCGACGACGAGCTCCACGGCGCGCTGCTGCGCCAGCTGGGCTTCTCGTTCTCGGTGCTGCTGGTGGAGATCCCGCTGGGCATCGCGTTGGCGCTGTCGATGCCGGCCAAGGGCTGGAAGTCCTCGGCGGTGCTGGTGACGATCGCGCTGTCGCTGCTCATCCCGTGGAACGTGGTGGGCACCATCTGGCAGATCTACGGCCGCGCCGACATCGGCCTGCTGGGCTACACGCTGCAGAAGCTGGGCATCGACTACAGCTACACCGGCAGCGCCACCGACGCCTGGCTGACCGTGCTGGTGATGGACGTCTGGCACTGGACGCCGCTGGTCGCGCTGCTGGGCTTCGCCGGCCTGCGCTCCATCCCCGACGCCTACTACCAGGCCGCGCGCATCGACGGCGCGAGCAAGCTCGCCGTCTTCCGCTACATCCAGCTGCCCAAGATGCGCGGCGTATTGATGATCGCGGTGCTGCTGCGCTTCATGGACAGCTTCATGATCTACACCGAACCCTTCGTGCTGACCGGCGGCGGCCCCGGCAACGCCACCACCTTCCTGAGCCAGTACCTGACGCAGAAGGCCGTCGGCCAGTTCGACCTCGGCCCGGCGGCGGCCTTCTCGCTGATCTATTTCCTCATCATCCTGCTGCTGTGCTTCGTCCTCTACAACTGGATGCAGCGCGTGGGCACGCAGAAGGCCGAGGTCGAGCAATGAACGACGAACGCCGCTTCCAGAAGCGCACCCTCTTCCTGCTGCTCTACATCCTGTTCGCGCTGCTGCCCATCTACTGGATGGTCAACATGAGCTTCAAGACGAACGAGGAGATCCTCTCGAGCTTCTCGTTCTTCCCGCAGCACTTCACCTGGGCCAACTACGTCCGCATCTTCACCGACGAGTCCTGGTACTCGGGCTACGTCAACAGCCTGATCTACGTCGCGATCAACACCGTCATCTCGCTGGCGGTGGCGCTGCCGGCGGCCTACGCGTTCTCGCGCTATTCGTTCCTGGGCGACAAGCACGTCTTCTTCTGGCTGCTGACCAACCGCATGACGCCGCCGGCGGTGTTCCTGCTGCCGTTCTTCCAGCTCTACAGCACCGTCGGCCTGATGGACACGCACCTGGGCGTGGCGCTCGCGCACCTGCTGTTCAACGTGCCGCTGGCGGTGTGGATCCTGGAGGGCTTCATGAGCGGCATCCCGCGCGAGATCGACGAGACGGCCTACATCGACGGCTACAGCTTCCCGAGGTTCTTCGTGCGCATCTTCTTGCCGCTGATCAAGGCCGGCGTGGGCGTGGCGGCCTTCTTCTGCTTCATGTTCAGTTGGGTCGAGCTGCTGCTCGCGCGCACCCTGACCAGCGTCAACGCCAAGCCGATCGTCGCCACCATGACGCGCACGGTCAGCGCCTCGGGCATGGACTGGGCGACGCTCGCCGCCGCCGGCGTGCTGACCATCGTGCCGGGCGCGATCGTGATCTGGTTCGTGCGGCACTACATCGCCAAGGGCTTCGCGATGGGGAGGGTGTGATGTTCGACTGGATGGTCTGGACCACCCCGGTGGCCGTGTTCTTCTGCTGCATCGCGCTGCTGCTCGCGGGCATGACGGTCTGGGAACTGAAATCGCCCACCACCCTGCGCCGCGGCTGGCTGCCCATCGCCACCACGCGCGGCGACCGGCTGTTCATCGGCCTGCTGATGGCCGCCTACGTCAACCTGGCCTTCATCGGCCTGGCCGGCAGGTTCCAGGAATGGTTCGGCCTCGCTGCGGAGCCGTCGATCTGGATCAGCTTCGTGGCCTCGATGGGGCTGCTGGCCCTGGTGATGCGCAAGGGCTGAACGCGCGTCGACCGCCGGCCTCGTCTTTCGTTCAAGCCGTCCGGCTCTCCGCGATCCCCGGAGCCGCGATCCGACCGACCACCCGGGGACGCAACCACCACTGGTAGAGGAGACACGACATGAAGAAGATGCAGATGCGCCACACGGCCCTGGCCCTGGCGGCGGCCGCGATGTTCGCCGCGCAGGGCGCGTCGGCCGGCGAGGCCGAGGCGAAGAAGTGGATCGACGCCGAGTTCCAGCCCTCCACGCTGTCCAAGGACAAGCAGATGGAGGAGATGAAGTGGTTCATCGACGCCGCGAAGAAGCTCCAGGCCAAGGGCGTCAAGGAGATCGCGGTGGTCTCCGAGACCATCACCACCCACGAGTACGAGTCCAAGACGCTGGCCAAGGCCTTCGAGGAGATCACCGGCATCAAGGTCAAGCACGACCTGATCCAGGAGGGCGACGTGGTCGAGAAGCTGCAGACCTCGATGCAGTCGGGCAAGTCGATCTACGACGGCTGGGTGTCGGACTCCGACCTGATCGGCACGCACTACCGCTACGGCAAGATCATGTCGCTGACCGAGTACATGGCCGGCGCCGGCAAGGAATTCACCAACCCCGGCATCGACCTCAAGGACTACATCGGCACCAGCTTCACCACCGCGCCCGACGGCCAGATGTACCAGCTGCCCGACCAGCAGTTCGCCAACCTCTACTGGTTCCGCGCCGACCTGTTCGCCCGCAAGGACCTGCAGGACCGGTTCAAGGCCAAGTACGGCTACGACCTGGGCGTGCCGCTCAACTGGAGCGCCTACGAGGACATCGCCGAGTTCTTCAGCGTCGACGTCAAGACCATCGACGGCAAGCCGATCTACGGCCACATGGACTACGGCAAGAAGGACCCCTCGCTCGGCTGGCGCTTCACCGACGCCTGGCTGTCGATGGCCGGCGCCGCCGACAAGGGCATCCCCAACGGCATGCCGATCGACGAGTGGGGCATCCGCGTCGCCGAGGACAAGTGCACGCCCACGGGCGCGTCGGTCTCGCGCGGCGGCGCGACCAATTCCCCGGCCGCCGTCTACGCGCTGACCAAGTACGTCGACTGGATGAAGAAGTACGCGCCCAAGGAGGCCATGGGCATGACCTTCGGCGAGTCCGGCCCGGTGCCGGCGCAGGGACAGATCGCCCAGCAGATCTTCTGGTACACGGCCTTCACCGCCGACATGACCAAGCCCGGCCTGCCGGTGGTCAACGCCGACGGCTCGCCCAAGTGGCGCATGGCCCCCGGCCCGAACGGCCCGTACTGGAAGCAGGGCATGCAGAACGGCTACCAGGACGTCGGCTCGTGGTCCTTCTTCAAGGGCCACGACGCCAACAAGACGGCCGCCGCCTGGCTCTACGCCCAGTTCATCACCGCCAAGACGACCTCGCTGAAGAAGTCGATCACCGGCCTCACGTTCATCCGCGACAGCGACATCCGCTCCGACTACTTCACGCAGAACGCCGCCAAGTACGGCGGCCTGATCGAGTTCTACCGCAGCCCCGCGCGCGTGGCCTGGACGCCCACCGGCACCAACGTGCCCGACTACCCCAAGCTCGCGCAGCTGTGGTGGAAGAACGTGGCCGAGGCCGTGACCGGCGAGAAGACGCCGCAGAAGGCGATGGACAACCTGGCCGACGAGATGGACAACGTGATGGCCCGCCTGGAGCGCGCCGGCATGGCCAAGTGCGCGCCCAAGCTCACGCCCAAGGGCGACCCGGCCAAGTACCTGAGCGACGACCACGCGCCGTGGAAGAAGCTGGCCAACGAGAAGCCCAAGGGCGAGACCATCGCCTACGACAAACTGCTGACGGCCTGGAAGGACGGCAAAGTACGGTAACCCCCCAGGCTTGCCCACTTCGTGTGGCAGCGCCCACCCCCCTGCTGGGGGCGACACCGGTGGCCCGGCGGAGCCGGTTCCACGGTGTCTCTGGCGTGGGCCGGCCTGGCTGGCGCCGGCCTGGCGGCGGTGGGGTGGGGTATCTTGGGCGATTCCGGGCCTTGGCCCGATCGACCGGAGGTTGCTGATGCGACGACGTGAGCTGGCGGGGATGGCGTTGCTGCCCTGGGTGGGTGCCCGGGCGGCGGAGGACGATGCGTTCCTGCGCGCGGTGCGCGGGGGCGGTTGCGCGGTGGTGTTCCGCCACGGGCAGACGGTGCCGGGCATCGGCGATCCGCCGGGGTTCGCGCTGGCGGCGTGCGCGACGCAGCGCAATCTGAACGACGAAGGGCGCGCGCAGGCGCGGCGCATCGGCGAGTGGTTCGCCGGCCACGGGTTGCGGCCGCTCGCCGTGCGATCGAGCGCCTGGTGCCGTTGCCAGGACACGGCGCGGCTGGCCTTCGGCGCGGTCGAGATGTGGTCGCCGCTCAACTCCACTTTCGACGATGCCGCGCTGTCGCCGGCGGCCACCGCCCGGCTGCGCGAGGCCCTGCGCGCCATCCCGGCCACGGGCTTCGAGGTGTGGGTGACGCATCAGGTCAACATCTCCGCGCTCACGGGCCGTTTCGCGGCGTCGGGCGAGGGCTTCGTGGTCGATGCGGCGGGCGCCGTGCGGGCGCAGGCGCGGCTCTGACGGTGCTCGGCGGCGACGGTTCGGCCGGCCGGCCGGCCGGCGGGCTCAGCGTCTCCCGAGGGCAGGAACCTCGCGGTCGAGACCTTCCGCGCGATAGAAGCGGGCGAGCGCGTCCGTCGTCGCCAGATGGACCTTGGGCAGTCCGACGTCTTCGAACATCGCCGCCCAGGCCTTTCGCTTGGGTGGCGTGGCGATGGCGATGTGGTGGACCATCGACCACTTCACGCTGTCCCTGTTGCCCTCCAGCGCGCCTTGCCGATGGCGGTCGAACCAGATGCGCCGGAGGTAGCGCAGCAGGCTCACGGCCGTCGGCACGTCCAGCAGGACGAGGCCGGTGGCGCGTTCCAGGCGCCGGCCCAGGCAGCGCGTGTAGTTGCCGTCCATGACCCAGCGCGGCTGCCGGATGACCTGGTCGTGCAGGGCCAGGAATTCCGCCTCCGGGCGGGGCTGCCAGTCCGTGCGGGGCAGGTGGAACAGCTGGTCGAGATGCACGGCCGGCAGGCCGCGCCGGCGCGCGATGGCCGTGGCCAGGGTCGACTTGCCGCTGTTGGACGGCCCCAGGATGCAGATGCGCTCGCCGAGTTCGTCGAGCGGGCGCACGGCCCGGAGGTCCGTGGTCGCGCCTCCGTCCTTCATGCCGCCCGCCGTTCCAGCCGCTCCGGCGTCATTGCGCCATCGCCGCCTTCACCTCGTCGCCGAGGTCGAGCACCGACATCGCGTAGTAGCTGCTCCAGTTGTAGCGCGTGATGACGTAGAAGTTCTGCGTGCCGGCGACGTAGCTGGGCGCGTCGGCGCCGTTCTGCAGCTCGATCAGCGCCAGCAGGCCGGGGTGCGAGAGGGCCGGGCCCTCGAGCACCGCGCCGGCGGCGACGAAGCTGTCGGCGCTGAAGGTCGGCAGGATGTCCGGCGCCATCAGCACGTCCATCCGCAGGCGCGCCGGATCGAAGGCCACCGGGTAGGTCGAGGGCATGCCGCGCCGCCAGCCGAAGGCCTTGAAGTAGTTCGCCACCGAGCCGATCACGTCGGCCGGGTTGTTCACCAGGTCGATGCGGCCGTCGCCGTCGAAGTCGACCGCGTACTTGGCGATGCTGCTGGGCATGAACTGCGGCATGCCCATGGCGCCGGCGTAGCTGCCCAGCGGCACCAGCGGGTCCTGGGCGGTGCGGCTCTCGGTGCTCAGGAAGCTTTCCAGCTCGCCGCGGAAGAAGGCCTCGCGCTCGGCCGCGCGCGGGTGGCCGGCGGGGAAGTCGAAGGACAGCGTGGCCAGGGCGTCGATGACGCGGAAGCTGCCCATGTTGCGCCCGTAGATGGTCTCCACGCCGACGATGCCCACCACGATCTCCGGCGGCACGCCGTACTCGGCCTCGGCGCGGGCGAGCGTGGCGGCGTTGTCGCGCCAGAAGCGCACGCCGGCGGCGATGCGCACCGGGTCGATGAAGCGGCCGCGGTAGGCGCGCCAGTTCTTGGCCGTGCCGCGCGGCGCCGGCAGCATCAGGCGCGGCACGTTGGGCAGGAAGCGCGCCGCGCCGATGGTGGCGCGCACCCAGTCGCGGTCGAGGTCGCGCCGCGCGGCGACGTCGTCGGCGAAGCGCATGGCGTCGTCGCGCGTGGCGTAGACCGCTGCCTCGGCCACCTGGGCGACCTTGCGCTTCGCGGGCTGGGACGACGCCGCGACGCCGCTCGACCAGCCGCAGGCGAGCGCGAGGGCGAGGAGGGCGGCGCGCGTGGCGACGCGGGGCAGGGCGAGCGAGGCGCCGGCCGGCGCGGTGCGGGGGGAGGAGCGATGCATCGAAGGATTGTGCCGGCCGGGCGCCGACCCCGCGCGGCCGGAGGTTCCTGTCCTGCTTGCTCCCCCTCCCTCCGGGAGAGGGCAGGGGTGAGGGCCGGCGGCGGTCATGGAGGCGGCGGCGCATCTACCGCCCGCGGCCCCTCACCCGGCCTCTTCCCGGCGGGGAGAGGAGTGAAATCCCGTGCATGTCTCGGCCGCCCGGTCTTGCTCCCTCTCCCTCCGGGAGAGGGCGGGGGTGAGGGCCGACGGCCGTCATCGAGGCAGCAGCGCATCCACCGCCAACAGCCCCTCACCCGGCCTCTCCCCGGAGGGAGAGAAGTCAATCCAACTGCTCCGCCTCAACCAGCCTGCCGGCGCGGCCACGCCAAGCGCCGGAACTCCGCGTGCAGCGCGGGCAGGCCCGCCTCGGGCGCCTTCGCGTAGCGCTGCGCCTCGAGCCGCAGCAGCCAGTCGCGCGCCGGCTGGGCATCCGCGCCGAAGCGCGCCGTCGCCTGCTCGGCCATCCGACGCGGCGGCGTGGCGGCGTCCAGATCCAGGCCGGCCTTGGCCAGGCGTTCGCGGGCCTGGCCGAGCAGGCGCAGCCACGGATCGCGCCGGCGGCGTTCCCACAGGGTCCAGCCGCCGCCCGCCGCCGTCGCGGCCACCAGCAGCCACAGCAGGGCGATCGCCAGGTCCTGCGGGCTCGGCGCGTCGAAGCCCAGCCACTTCAGCAGGTCCAGCTGCCGGCTCTGCGTGTAGTTGAGGACGCGCTGGTTCCAGGCGTTGTTGACCGCTTCCCAGGCCTCGCGGAAGTGCTGCAGCAGGGTCGGGCTCATGGTGCCGATGGCGCCGGCCAGGAAGCCCGGTGGCGCCGTCAATCGCCGGAAGGCGCCGATGCGCTCGGGCGAGATGGCGCCGGTCGGGTCGACGCGCACCCAGCCGATGCCGACCTCCCAGACCTCGGCCCAGGCGTGGGCGTCGCTCTGGCGCACCACCCAGGTCCCGTCCAGGCCGTTGAGCTCGCCGCCCTGGTAGCCGGTGACGATGCGCGCGGGCACGTCGAGCGCGCGCATCAGCACGACGAAGGCCGAGGCGATGTGCTCACAGAAGCCTTCCTTTCGGTCGAACCAGAATTCGTCGGCGGTCTCGTCGCCGTAGACGCCGGGCTCCAGCGTGTACGAATAGCCGCCGGTGCGCAGCCGCTCCAGCGCCGAGCGCACGTAGCCCGGCGTGCCGGCGGCGGCCAGCGCCGGGTCGGCCCTCATCTGCGCGGCGAGGGCGACGGTGCGCGGGTTGGCGCCCGGCGGCAGCAGGGTGTCGCGCCGCAAGGCTGCGGTGCGCCGCAGCGGACCACTCTGGAAATCCGGATGGCTCTCGGCGCGATAGCGCAACAGGTCGCCGAGCGGGCGGTTGGCCAGCCACTGCAGGTCGGGCGTCGCCACCACGCGCAGGCCGGGGACGTGCGAGACGTCGGGCGGCTTCGATGGCGCGTCCAGCGCCAGCAGCCAGGGCCGGTTGCTGGGTTCGAGCGTGACCTCGTAGCCGACCACCTCGCCGCGCACGCGCAGCTCCGCCGACAGGAAGCCGCGCTCCCACGGCTGCGGCGCGGTCCAGGTGCGGCCGTCGAACTCCGACAGCACCGGCCCGCGGAAGTACAGCGCGCGCTGGTCCGGCACGCGGCCGCCGTCGAAGCGGATGCGCGCGGCGATGCCGTCGTCCAGCGCCAGCCGCGCGATGCTGCCCACGCGCATCGTGTTGGACAGCCCCGAGCGGCCCGTGACCTCGTCGTTGGGCGTGCCCCACAGCGGCGCCAGGCGCGGGAACAGCATGAACAGCGCCAGCATGATCGGCGCTCCCAGCAGCGCCATCCCGCCGGCCGTGCGCGCGGCCTGCGCGAGCGGCGGCCGGCCCACCGGCATGTGCGCGTTGACCAGCGCGGTCAGCAGACCCAGCAGCGCCAGCAGCATCGCCACGGCCGTGAGCAGGGTCTGCGACTGGAAGAAATTGGTGAGCATCGCGAAGAAGCCCAGGAAGAAGACGACGAAGGCGTCGCGCCGCGCGCGCAGCTCCATCGTCTTGAGCGCCAGCAGCACCACCACCAGCGTCACGCCGGCATCGCGCCCGAGCAGCGTGCGGTGCGTGGCCAGCGTCGCCCCCAGCGCTACCGCCAGCAGCGCGAGGCGCCACCAGCGGCCGGGCAGCGGCCGGCCCCGCACGGCCAGCGTGCCGCGCCAGGTCAGCACCACCGCCACCAGCGCGCCGCACCACCACGGCAGGGTCGGCAGCTGCGGCAGCACCACCAGCGCGATCACGCCGAGCAGGAACAGCGTGTCGCGCGCGTCGCGCGGCAGGCTGCGCGGGTCCAGTCCGCGCCACGTCGCGTGCCCGTTCAGCATGTGGCGAGCACCTCCAGGCAGCGCCGCCGGTGCGCCTCGCCGCGCCCCGGCGCGACCTGCCGGCCGCCGGCGCGCAGGCCGTAGTCCAGGCCCAGGCGGTCGGCCGCCAGCACCCAGGCGCACAGCCGCGAGAGGGCGGCCTCGGCGTCGGCCAGTCCGGTGGCGCGGGCGTCGAGCCACAGCTCGCGGCGCCGGTCCTGCCGGGTGTCGCGGCTGACCAGGTCGTCGGAGCCGGCGGCCTGCGCGCGCGCCGCCTTCTTCCAGACCACGAGCTTCTGCGGGTCGCCGCGCTGGTAGGCGCGCACGCCGTCGTACTCGCCCGCGCCACCGCCGCGCGTGGCCGGGGCGCCGGCGTCGGCGGCCAGGGGCTCGCCCGCGGGCAGCGGCGGCGGATGCGCTTCGGGCGCCGGGTAGACCAGCAGCTGCGAGGCCGGCCGCCAGACGGTCCAGACCCGGAAGGTGCCGAGCGGGAAGCGCGTCTCCGCCGTCAGCGCCGGCACCGGGTGCAGGCCGCGCCGCTCCGGCCGGAAGGTGATCTCGACGGTCTCGTCGCCCTGCGCCGGCACGTCGGCCCAGGCCCACTGGCCGCTGCCGCGCACGGCCAGGCCGATGCCGTGGCGCACGCGTCGCCGGGCGTTGTGCAGCACCACGCGGAACACCGCCGCGCGGCCGGCGAACTGCGCCTCCGGCGGCAGCAGGTGCAGGCTCAGCCCGCGCAGCGTCGCGTGGCCGACGTGCATGCCCACGGCGACGCAGCCGGTGATCATGAAGGTCAGCAGGTAGCCCAGGTTGAGCTGGTAGTTGATCGAGGCGACCAGCTGCACGACGAGCGTCGCGGCCAGCAGCCAGCCGGCGGCCGTCGGCACGATGTAGACGTTGCGCTGCGTGAGTTCGAGGAGGTCGGACGCCGGCTGGCGGGAGAGGAACCAGCCGTCGATGCGCCGGCGCAGCGCCGTGGTGGGCATCGGCGCCGTCCTAGGGCAGCGGCACGGCGGCGATCATCGCGCGCACCTGTTCCTGCGCGCCGCGTCCGGCGTCGCCCACCGGCGTGACGCGATGCGCCACGGTCTGCGGCAGCACGGCCTGGATGTCGTCGGGCGCCACGTAGTCGCGGTTGGCCAGCAGCGCCTGCGCCTTGGCCGCCCGCAGGATCGCGATGCCCGCGCGCGGCGACAGCCCCTGCAGGAACCAGCGGCCGCTGCGCGTGGCGGCGATCAGGTCCTGCAGGTAGTCCAGCAGCGGATCGGCGGCGTGCACCTGCTGCACGCGCTGCTGGATCGCGTGGAGTTCGCCGGCTGTGAGCAGGGCGGGGAGGTGCGCCAGCATCTCGCGCCGGTCGGCGCCGGCGAGCAGTTCGCGCTCGGCGGCGCGGTCGGGGTGGCCCAGCGAGATGCGCATCAGGAAGCGGTCGAGCTGCGATTCGGGCAACGCGAAGGTGCCGAGCTGGTCGTGCGGGTTCTGCGTCGCGATGACGAAGAAGGGCGTGGGCAGCGGCCGGGTCTCGCCCTCGATCGTCACCTGCTTCTCCTCCATCGCCTCGAGCAGCGCGCTCTGGGTCTTGGGGCTGGCACGGTTGATCTCGTCGGCCAGCAGCACCTGGGCGAAGACCGGCCCGGGATGGAACACGAAGGTCTGGCTGTTGCGGTCGTAGATGGCGACGCCGGAGAGGTCGCCGGGCATCAGGTCGGCGGTGAACTGCACGCGCGAGAACTGCAGCCCGAAGGTGTGTGCGAGGGCGTGCGCCAGGGTCGTCTTGCCGACCCCCGGGACGTCCTCGATCAGCAGGTGTCCGCCCGCCAGGAGGCAGGCCACGCAGTCCCGGACCTGCGCCTCCTTGCCCACGATCACGGTGTTAAGCTGACCGAGCAAACTGGCGAGCTTCGCGGCCACGTCCATCTTTGTATCCATTTGCAAACCATAACGCACGGTCCGACGGCCCCACGCACCGTAGGGCCGGAGCACGCGAACGAGACATGGGCAAGACAGGTTATTTCACCCACCGCGACTGCTGGCGGCACGACATGGGCGCCGGGCATCCCGAATGTCCCCAGCGCCTCGACGCCATCGAGGACCGCCTGCTGCTCAGCGGCGTGGGCGACGCGCTCGAACGCGGCGACGTGCCGTTGGCCACGCTGGCGCAGATCACCCGGGCGCACACCGTCGCCCACCTCGAACACCTCGAATCCCTGAGCCAGCGCCTGGTGGCCGACGCGCCCGCCGGCGGCCCCGACCACGCCCAGCTCGACCCCGACACCGTGCTCATGCGCCACACCGTGCTGGCCGCCCGTCGGGCCGCCGGCGCGGCCGTGGCGGCGACCGACGCGGTGCTGTCCGGTGCGCTGGAGAACGCCTTCTGCGCCGTGCGCCCGCCGGGCCATCACGCGGGGCGCGCGCAGGCGATGGGCTTCTGCTTTCTCAACAACGTCGCCATCGCGGCGCGCCACGCGCTGGAGGTGCACGGCCTCGACCGCGTGGCGGTGGTCGACTTCGACGTCCACCACGGCAACGGCACCGAGGACATCCTCGCCGGCGACGAGCGCGTTCTGATGGTCGGCATCTTCCAGCACCCGTTCTATCCGCACACCGACATCGACCACCCGGCGGCCAACATGCTCAACCTGCCCGTGCCCGCCTACACCAAGGGCATGGACGTGCGCGAGCTGATCGAGGCGATGTGGATGCCGCGTCTGGAGGCCTTCCGGCCGCAGATGATCTTCATCAGCGCCGGCTTCGATGCCCACCGCGACGACGAGTTGGGCCAGCTGCGCCTCAACGAGCAGGACTTCGCCTGGATCACCGAGCGCGTGCGCGGCGTCGCCCAGCGCCATGCGCGGGGGCGCATCGTGTCGATGCTCGAAGGCGGCTACCACCTCGACGCGCTGGCCACCAGCGTCGAGGCGCACGTGCGGGTATTGGCCGATCTCTGAACAGGGGTCCACGCATCCGATGCGCTTCGACGACTTCCTCGAACGCCTGCGCTCGGTGCGCATGGGCGGCCTGTGGATCGAGCTGGCCGTGCTCGCCGGCTGCCTGGCGCTGGCCTGGGGCCTGAGCCGCTGGTCCGGTCGCGGCCAGCCGCGCGATTCCATCTGGTTCGGCCAGCGCACCTTCGACGGTCTGCTGTTCCCGCTGCTGTCGCTGGTCTTCGTCGACCTCGCGCGCCGCGCCGTGCTGGACCATCAGGTGGTGGTGGTGCTGCGCATCGCGGTGTCGGTGTTCGCGTCGCTGGTGGCGATCCGGCTGATCGCGCGGGTGCTGCGCGCGGTGTTCCCGAACTCGGCGCTGGTCGGACTGGTCGAGCGCACCGTCTCCTGGATCGCCTGGGCCGGCGCGGTGCTGTGGATCGTCGGACTGCTGCCGCCGGTGCTGGCCGAGCTCGACGAGATCACGCTGGCCTTCGGCAAGGACCGCGTCAGCCTGCGCACGATCCTGGAGGGCACGCTGTCGGCCGGGCTGGTGATGGTGATCGCGCTGTGGATCGCCGCCACCATCGAGAAACGCATCCTGCGCGAGGCCGTGAGCGACCTGTCGATGCGCAAGGTCGCCTCCAACGCGATCCGCGCCTTCCTACTGCTGGTGGGCCTGCTGTTCGCGCTGTCGGCGGTGGGGGTCGACCTGACGGCGCTGTCGGTGCTCGGCGGCGCGCTCGGCGTGGGCCTGGGCTTCGGCCTGCAGAAGCTCGCGGCCAACTATGTCAGCGGCTTCGTGATCCTGCTGGAGCGCTCGATCCGCATCGGCGACAACGTGAAGATCGACAGCTTCGAGGGCCGCATCACCGACATCAAGACGCGCTACACCCTGGTGCGCGCGGGCAACGGGCGCGAGGCCATCGTGCCCAACGAATCGCTTATCACCAGCCGCGTCGAGAACCTGTCCCTGGCCGACCTGAAGTTCAACCTCACGACGGTCATCGTGGTGGGCTACGACAGCGACGTGGCGCAGGTGCAGGCCATCCTCACCGAGGCCGCGAAGGCCCAGCCGCGCGCGATGACGGAGCCCGCGCCGGTCGCCTTCCTCACCGCCTTCGCGCCGGACGGCATCGAGTTCACGCTGCATTTCTGGATCGCCGACCCCGACAAGGGCAAGGACAACGTGCGCTCGGCGATCAACGTCGCCCTCCTCGAGGGTCTGCGCGCGGCGAAGGTCGACATCCCGTACCCGCAGCGGGTGCTGCGGGTGGAATCCCTGCCCCGGAACTTCCCTTCCACGCCCGAAGCTACTTTATAATTCGAAAGAAAAGAACGGTCGTTCTTTTTTCTTGGATCTTCCTTCGAGGCTCGCCGTTCCGACGGTGACACAAACGGACAGCCGTCCGAAAAGACCGACCCTAGAATGATCGGTTGCCCTTTCGAAGGCACGTGGTTTTGCCATCTCATGGAGTCATATCAATGAAGGTTCTGGTCCCAGTCAAGCGGGTCGTCGACTACAACGTGAAGGTTCGGGTGAAATCCGACGGCAGCGGAGTGGACGTGGCCAATGTGAAGCACAGCATGAACCCCTTCGACGAGATCGCCGTCGAGGAGGCCGTCCGGCTCAAGGAGAAGGGCGTGGTCACGGAGATCATCGCCGTGTCCTGCGGCGAGACCAAGTGCCAGGAGACCCTGCGCACGGCGCTGGCCATCGGCGCGGACCGTGCCATCCTGGTGGAGACGAGCGTGGAGCTCCAGCCACTGGCGGTGGCCAAGCTCCTGAAGGCGCTGGTCGACAAGGAGCAGCCGCAGCTGGTGATCCTGGGCAAGCAGGCGATCGACGACGACGCCAACCAGACCGGCCAGATGCTCGCCGCGCTGGCCGACCTGCCCCAGGGCACGTTCGCCAGCAAGGTCGAGGTCTCGGGCGACAAGGTCAGCGTCACGCGCGAGGTCGACGGCGGCCTGGAGACGGTGTCGCTGACGCTGCCGGCGATCGTCACGACCGACCTGCGGCTCAACGAGCCGCGCTACGTGACCTTGCCCAATATCATGAAGGCCAAGAAGAAGACGCTCGACGTCGTGAAGCCCGAGGACCTGGGCGTGGACGTCGCGCCGCGCCTGAAGACGCTCAAGGTCGCCGAGCCGCCCAAGCGCGGTGCCGGCATCAAGGTGGCCGACGTGGCCGCGCTCGTCGACAAACTCAAGAACGAAGCCAAGGTGATCTGACCATGCCCATTCTCGTCATTGCCGAACACGACCACGCCAGCGTCAAGCCGGCCACCCTCAACACCGTCACGGCCGCGCTCGCCATCGGCGGGGACGTCCACGTGCTCGTCGCCGGCGCCAACGCCGCGGAGGCGGGCGCGGCCGCCGCGCAGATCGCCGGCGTGGCCAAGGTCATCGTGGCCGACGGCGCGAGCCTGACCGAAGGCCTGGCGGAGAACGTCGCCGCGCAGGTGCTGGCCATCGCCTCGAACTACAGCCACATCCTGTTCCCGTCGACCGCGGCGGGCAAGAACGTCGCCCCGCGCGTGGCCGCCAAGCTCGACGTCGCGCAGATCAGCGACATCACCAAGGTCGACGGTCCCGACACCTTCGAGCGGCCGATCTACGCGGGCAACGCCATCGCCACGGTGCAGAGCACGGACGCGATCAAGGTCGTCACGGTGCGCACCACGGGCTTCGACGCGGCGGCGTCCTCCGGCGGCAGCGCGACCATCGAGAACGCCGAGGCGGTGGCCGACTCGGGCAAGTCCAGCTTCGTCGGGCGCGAGGTCACCAAGAGCGACCGGCCCGAGCTCACGGCGGCCAAGATCATCGTCTCGGGCGGCCGGGCGCTGGGCAGCGCGGAGAAGTTCACGGAGGTGATGACGCCGCTGGCCGACAAGCTCAACGCGGGCCTGGGCGCGAGCCGCGCGGCGGTGGACGCGGGCTACGCGCCCAACGACTGGCAGGTGGGGCAGACCGGCAAGATCGTGGCGCCGCAGCTCTACATCGCCGCGGGCATCTCCGGGGCGATCCAGCACCTGGCGGGCATGAAGGACTCCAAGGTGATCGTGGCGATCAACAAGGACGAGGAGGCGCCGATCTTCTCGGTGGCCGACTATGGCCTCGTGGCCGACCTATTCACCGCCGTGCCGGAACTCGTCGAGAAGCTCTGAGACCGGGCGGACCGGCGCTCGCTGCAAGCATCACAAAGGCATCGTTCGCGGTGCCTTTTTCGCATCTGAACCACGGCGGCCGCGCATCCCGCGCGGTCCGTCGCGACCCATCGCACTCATCGGAGACACCGAACATGACCTACCGCGCCCCGCTCGAAGACATGCTGTTCGACATGGAACACCTCGCCGGTCTCGACGCCATCGCCGCGCTGCCGGGCTTCGAGGACGCCGGCCTGGAGACTGCGCGCGCCGTGCTGGCCGAATGCGCGCGTTTCACCCAGGACGTGGTCGCGCCGCTGAACGTGGCGGGCGACCGCGAACCCTCGTCGTTCAGGGACGGCGTGGTCACCACCACGCCCGGCTTCAAGGACGCCTTCGCGCAGTACACGGCGGGTGGCTGGCAGGGGCTGCAGCACCCGCTGGACTTCGGCGGCCAGGGCCTGCCCAAGACCATCGGCGCGGCCTGCGCGGAGATGCTCAACGCGGCCAACATGAGCTTCGCGCTGTGCCCGCTGCTGTCTGACGGCGCCATCGAGGCGCTGCTCACGGCCGGCTCCGACGAGCTGAAGTCGACCTACCTCGGCAAGCTGGTCAGCGGCGAGTGGACCGGCACCATGAACCTCACCGAGCCCCAGGCCGGCAGCGACCTCTCGCTGGTGCGCACGCGCGCCGAGCCCGCGGGCGACGGCACATACAAGGTCTTCGGCACCAAGATCTACATCACCTACGGCGAGCACGACATGGCCGCCAACATCGTGCACCTGGTGCTCGCGCGCGTGGCCGGCGCGCCCGAGGGCGTCAAGGGCATCAGCCTGTTCGTGGTGCCGAAGTTCCTGCCCACGGCCGACGGCGCGCCCGGCGAGCGCAACGACGTGCATTGCGTGAGCATCGAGCACAAGCTGGGCATCAAGGCCTCGCCCACGGCCGTGCTGCAGTACGGCGACCACGGCGGCGCCATTGGCTGGCTCGTCGGCGAGGAGAACCGTGGCCTGGAGTACATGTTCATCATGATGAACGCGGCGCGCTATGCCGTCGGCGTGCAGGGCGTGGCGATCGCCGACCGGGCCTACCAGCATGCCGTGGCGTACGCCCGCGAGCGCGTGCAGAGCCGCCCGGTCGACGGCTCGGCCAACGCGAGCGTGGCGATCATCCAGCACCCGGACGTGCGGCGCATGCTCATGACCATGCGCGCGCAGACCGAGGGCTGCCGCGCCATGGCCAGCGTCGCCGCCGCCGCCTACGACGCCGCGCACCACCACGCCGACGAGGAAGCGCGCAGGCAGAACGCCGCCGTGCACGAGTTCCTGGTGCCGCTGGTCAAGGGCTACGCGACCGAGATCAGCATCGAGGTTGCCTCGCTGGGCGTGCAGGTGCACGGCGGCATGGGCTTCATCGAGGAGACCGGCGCGGCGCAGTACCTGCGCGACGCGCGCATCCTGACGATCTACGAGGGCACCACCGCCATCCAGGCCAACGACCTGGTCGGACGCAAGACCGCGCGCGACGGCGGACGCACGGCGCGCGCGCTGGCCGAACGCATCGCGCGGACCGAGGCGGAACTCGAGGCCGATGGCGGCGAGGCGGCGCTGGCCGTGCGCGCGCGCCTGCGGGCCGCGCGCGAGGCCTTCGTCGAGGTGGTCGACTTCGTGGTCGCGCAGGCCAAGGCCGCGCCCAACGCCGTCTTCGCGGGCAGCGTGCCCTACCTGATGCTGGCGGGCAACCTGGTGGCCGGCTGGCAGCTGGCGCGTTCGCTGCTGGTGGCCCGGACGCTGATCGAGACCGGGACCGGGGCCGAATCGGCCTTCATGCACGCCAAGATCGCCACGGCGCGCTTCTACGCCGAGCACATCCTGAACAAGGCGCCGGGCGTGCGCGACAGCATCGTCCACGGCGCCGACAGCGTCACGGCGATGGCGCTGGACGCGTTCTGACATGTCGACTTCCTCTCCCTCCGGGAGAGGGCGGGGGTGAGGGCCGGCTGCGGTCATCGAGGTGGCAGCGCATCCACCGCCCGCGGCCCCTCACCCCACCTCTCCCCGGAGGGGAGAGGAGTCGATCCGGACACGACGGCGTTGAGGGAGCTGACGCTGTTCTTCGTCGCACGACGCTACCCGCTGTCGCCCGTTCGACCCCCACCCGCCACCCCGCGCCCTATAACCCTTTCCTTCCCCTGAACGGAGTTCCCATGTCCCGACTGCCTCCCGTGCTCGCCCACCTGACGCTGCCCATCATCGGTTCGCCGCTGTTCATCATCAGCAACCCGAAGCTGGTGATCGCGCAGTGCACGGCCGGGGTGGTGGGGTCGATGCCGGCGCTCAACGCGCGGCCGGCCTCGCTGCTCGACGAGTGGCTCGCCGAGATCACCGAGGCCCTGGCCGCGCACGACCGCGCGCACCCCGACCGGCCGGCCGCGCCCTTCGCCATCAACCAGATCGTCCACAAGAGCAACGACCGGCTCGAGCACGACATGGAACTCGTCGCCAAGTACAAGGTGCCGATCGTCATCACGTCGCTGGGGGCGCGCACCGACGTCAACGAGGCGGTGCACGCCTACGGCGGCGTGACCCTGCACGACATCATCAACAACGCCTATGCGAGGAAGGCGATCGAGAAGGGCGCCGACGGCCTGATCGCGGTGGCCGCCGGCGCCGGCGGCCATGCGGGCGTGAAGAGCCCGTTCGCGCTGATCCAGGAGATCCGCCAGTGGTTCGACGGCCCGGTGGCGCTGTCGGGCTCGATCGCCACCGGCGACGCCGTGCTGGCCGCGCAGGCGATGGGCGCCGACTTCGCCTACATCGGCACCGCCTTCATCGCGACCGAGGAAGCGCGCGCGAGCGACGACTACAAGCGCGCCATCGTCGAGGGCAGTTCCGACGACATCGTCTATTCCAACCTCTTCACCGGCGTGCACGGCAACTACCTCGCGCCCAGCATCGTGGCCGCCGGGCTCGACCCGGCCAACCTGCCGCAGGGCGACCTGAAGACCATGAATTTCGCCGCCGGCGAGGGTTCCAAGGCCAAGGCCTGGAAGGACATCTGGGGCTCGGGCCAGGGCATCGGCGCCATCGGCGAGGTGACGAGCGCGGCGGCCTACATCGACCGGCTCAGGCGCGAGTACCAGGCCGCGCGACAGCGGCTGGCGCTGTAGGCGCGGCGGGGTCTCCCGGCGCGGCGGCATCACCGGCGGCGCGGCAGGGCGATGCCGGGCCGTCTCGCGGTTGTGCGGATAATTCCGCCCCATGAGCGGCAATACATTCGGAACTCTCTTCGCAGTCACCAACTTCGGTGAATCCCACGGTCCCGCGATCGGCTGCGTCATCGACGGCTGTCCGCCGGGCCTGGCGCTCTCGGAGGCCGACATCCAGGGCGACCTCGACCGCCGGCGCCCCGGCACCAGCCGCCACGTCACGCAGCGCAACGAGCCCGACGCGGTGCAGATCCTCAGCGGCGTCTACGAGGGCCGCACCACCGGCACGCCGATCGCGCTGCTGATCCAGAACACCGACCAGCGCAGCAAGGACTACGGCCAGATCGCCCAGCAGTTCCGCCCCGGCCACGCCGACTTCACCTACTGGAAGAAGTACGGCATCCGCGACCCGCGCGGCGGCGGGCGCTCGTCGGCCCGGATGACGGCGCCGATGGTCGCGGCTGGCGCGGTGGCCAAGAAATGGCTGCTGGAGAAATACGGCACCGTGTTCCGCGGCTGCATGACGCAGATCGGCGAGGTCGCCATCCCGTTCGAGGACTGGGCGCACGTGCCGCGCAACCCGTTCTTCGCCCCGGTGGCCGACGTGTCGCACCTGGAGGCCTACATGGACGCCCTGCGCAAGGCCGGCGACTCCTGCGGCGCGCGCATCCGCGTGACGGCGCAGCACGTGCCGGTCGGCCTGGGCGAGCCGCTGTTCGACAAGCTCGACGCCGAGATCGCCTTCGCCATGATGGGCATCAACGCGGTCAAGGGCGTGGAGATCGGCGCCGGCTTCGCCAGCGTCGCCCAGCGCGGCACCACGCACGGCGACTCGATCACGCCCGGGGGCTTCGCCACCAACAACGCCGGCGGCGTGCTCGGCGGCATCAGCACCGGGCAGGACCTGGAGGTGGGCATCGCCATCAAGCCGACCAGCTCGATCATCAGCCCGAGGCAGTCCATCGACGTCAACAACCAGCCGGTGGAGGTGGTGACCAAGGGCCGCCACGACCCCTGCGTGGGCATCCGCGCGACGCCGATCGCCGAGGCGATGCTGGCGCTGGTGGTGATGGAGCACGCCCTGCGCCAGCGCGCTCAGTGCGGCGAATCGGCCGCCGCCGGCGGCACCGCCGATGCCGGACGGCTCCAGGCGTCGTTCCTGTAGCGGCACTTTTTCCACGACGGCGGGCTCCGACACGCTCGCCGGTCGCGATGCCCGTCCGCCGGTCGCCGCTCCTTCCTTCTCGAAACGGACCTCCCGATGTTCTCCATGCCGCCCGCCACCCAGGCGCTGATCCTCAGCTGCGTCGCCGTCTTCGTCCTGCAGTCGCTGGGCGTCGACGGCCTCGCGGCCTTCGCGCTGTGGCCGTGGGATTCGGGCGGCTTCCTGCCATGGCAGCCGGTGACCTACGCCTTCCTGCACGGCGGGGTGTCGCACCTGGTGTTCAACATGTTCGGCCTGTTCATGTTCGGCGCCGAGCTCGAACGCGTCTGGGGCGCCAAGCGCTTCCTCGTCTTCTACTTCGCCAGCGTGCTGTGCGCGGCCCTGGCGCAGCTGGCGGTGGCGGCCTGGAGCGGCAGTCCCAATCCCACCATCGGCGCCTCGGGCGGGCTGTTCGGCCTGCTCGCGGGCTTCGCGATGCTGTTCCCCAAGCGCACCATCGTGCCGCTGATCCCGCCGATCCCGATGCCGGCCTGGCTGTTCGTGGTGCTCTACGGCCTGGTCGAACTGACCCTGGGCGTGACCGGCAGCATGAGCGGCGTGGCGCACTTCGCGCACCTGGGCGGCATCCTGGGCGGCTGGCTGACCCTGCGCTACTGGCGCGGGCAGATTCCGTTCGGCAGCCGGCGCTGAGGTCGACGACGGGTTGAAGTCCGGCCGGTCGCCGCCACCATCGGAGATCGCGACCCGACCATCCGGCCGGTTCGAACCCCATCCCACCGGAGTCCCGCGCCATGGCCACCCCCCTCAAGATCGATTTCGTCTCCGATGTCTCGTGCCCCTGGTGCGCCGTCGGCCTGGGGGCGCTCGAAGCCGCCCTCGCGCGCGTCGCGCCCGACGTCCGGGCCGAGCTGCATTTCCAGCCCTTCGAACTCAATCCGCAGATGGCTGCCGAAGGGCAGGACATCGGCGAGCACCTGCACGGGAAGTACGGCTCCACCCCCGAGCAGCAGGCGCAGATGAGCGAGACGATCCGCCAGCGCGGGGAGGCGGTCGGCTTCACCTTCACGCCCGGCGCCCGCCGCCGGGTCTACAACACCTTCGACGCGCACCGGCTGCTGCACTGGGCGGAACTGGAGGGCCTGGAACGCCAGCACGCGTTGAAGAAGGCGCTGCTGAAGGCCTACTTCACCGACGGCCTCGATCCGTCGGACCCCGAGACGCTCGTCCGGCTGGCGGGCGACGCGGGACTCGATGCGGCGAGGGCCCGCGAGATCCTGGCGGGCGATGCGTACGCCGATGCCGTGCGCGAGCGCGAGCGGCTCTACACCGACGCCGGCATCCACTCGGTGCCCGCGATCGTCCTGAACGACCGCCATCTGATCTCCGGCGGCCAGCCGGTCGAGGTGTTCGAGCGCGCCCTGCGCCAGATCGCCGGAGCGCAGCCGTCGCAGGTGGTGTCGGCCTGAGCGGGACGGGGACGCGACCGGAGCGTGGCCCGGTTCGCGCGCCGCCGACGCGGCGTCACCCGCCGCGCGCTGCCGTGCGCTTCTTCCCGATAGCGTGGATGATCGCCGGCACCTCGGCCGACAGCTCGCGCGCCAGGTAGCCCAGCGGCCCGTGGCGGCGGCCGAGCGCGTGGCCGGCGCGCGCGTGCAGCAGCACGCCCCAGGCGCTGGCCTGCAGCGGCGACAACCCGCGCGCCGCCAGCCCGCCGATCAGGCCGGCGAGCGTGTCGCCCGAGCCCGACGTCGCCAGGCCCGGCGTGCCGCCGTCGAAGCGCCAGGCGCCTTCGCCCGGTTGGACGATGAAGGTCTCCGCGCCCTTGAGCGCCACGCAGGCGTTCCAGCGCCCGGCGGCTTCGCGCGCGGCGCCGAGCGGATCGGCGCAGACCGCCTCCTTGGTCAGGCCCGTGAGGTGCGCCATCTCGCCGGCGTGCGGCGTCAGCACCACCGGCTGGTCGAAGGCGCCGTCGCGCGCCACCGACATGGCATAGGCGTCGAGCACGACGACGGCCTCGCGCAGCAAGGGCAGCAGGCCGCGCACGAAGGCGACGCTGCGCTTCTCGTCGAGCATGCCCGGCCCCAGCACCACGGCACCGACCCGGGACGCCACCGACTCCAGCGTCGCGCAGCCCCTGGCCAGCAGGCCGCCACCCTTGTTCTCGGCCAGGGCGATCACGCGCGCTTCGGGGATCGCCAGCGCCAGGCCGAGCGCCACGCGCTCCGGCGCCGCGATGGTCAGCTTGCCCGCGCCGGCGCGCAACGCGGCGACGGCAGCCAACAGCGCCGCGCCCGGGATCTCGTGGCTGCCCGCCACCACCAGCACGTGGCCGCGCGTCTCCTTGTCGGCCGCGCCGTCGGGCGCCGTGAGCGGCCAGTGGGCCAGCGCGGCATCATCGATGGGCCTGGCGGCCGGCTTCGCGACGGCCGGTGCGCGGGTGCGGGTTTTCGCGGCGGTGACCGGGACCGGTGCGGCGGCGCGGCGCGGCCGTGCGGGCGCGGTCATGGCTTGGGCGAGGTCTGCGCGTCGGGCGCGCTGGTCACCGGCGTCGCGGCCTCGCGCAGCGGCGCCAGGAAGTTCACCAGGTCGAGCGTCATGACGTCGTCCTGGTCGGCGGGGCTGTCGTCGGGGCGGGCGCGGTAGGAGGTCACGGCGCAGTTGGGCACGTCGCCCTGGCGGTCGATGTCGAGGATCCGGTGCTCGTCCATGTGCTCCATCAGGTAGCGCATGCAGTTGACGATCACCTGGTGGCCCACCACCAGCACGCGCTGGCCGGCGTACTCGCGCGTCACCATCTCCAGCAGGCTGCGCAGGCGCAGGATGACGTCGCACCAGCTCTCGCCGCCGGGCGGTCGGAAATAGAACTTGCCGACGTGGCCGCGCTGCTCGTCGAGCTCGGGGTGCTTCTGCTGGATGCCGAAGCGCGTGAGCCGGTCGAGGATGCCGAACTCCTTCTCGCGCAGCCGCTCGTCGATGCGCAGGCGCACGCCCCGGTCGGCGCCCAGGCCGGCGCTCTCGGCCAGCAGGCGGGCGGTCTCGCGCGCCCGCACGTAGGGCGAGCACAGGATGACCTCGGGCTGCTCGTCGCGCGGCAGGCGGCCGAACCAGTCGCCCACCGCCGTGGCCTGCTTGACGCCCAGGTCCGACAGCGGCACGTCGATGTCGCGCCAGGCGAGATCGATCACCGGCAGGCCGCCCGACTCCGCCGCATCGCGCGCGACGTTGCCGGCGCTCTGGCCGTGGCGGATGAGCCAGAGCGTCCGTGGCCAGGAGGTGGTCGACACGGCGGGAGCGGACGAGGACGAGGTGGAGGAGAGAGAGGCGGAGGAGGAGGGCATCGGATCATGATAGGAAGCGACCCCGGGCCTTTCCGTAGGCCGAGGCCGCCGGCTTTCACAGCGCGTTACGGCCCGTGGGCCGGTCCCGGTTTTAATCGGGTTGTCATCCAACCACGGACCCGCCCCATGCCCGAGCGTCATTCATCCGATTTCAGACCCGTGCCCGAGCCCTCGCGCGGCGTCGGCGGCGTGCTGCTGGTCCTCGCGATCCTGGCCGGCGCCGCCGGCTTCGCCTGGTGGCACTGGTTCCGCCCGCCCGTGGCGCCGGTCGACGCCACGCCGCCGGCGGCCAGCGCGCCCGATCAGCCCGCCGCCGAGGCGCCGCCGCCCGCGCCCGAGCAGGCCGTCGGCCCGCAGAACCCGATCGACACGCTCGCCCCGCCCGAGGCGGCGCTGCCGCGCCTGAACGATGCCGACGCGCGCGTCACGACGGCACTCGGCGAACTGCTCGGCGGCGCGAAGTCGCTGTCGTTCCTGCAGCTCGACGGCTTCGTGCGGCGCGTGGTGGCCACGGTGGACAACCTCGTGCGCCCGCAGGCGGCGGCGCGCATGTGGCCGGTGCAACCCGCGCCCGGCCGCTTCACGGTGGCCGGCGGCGCGGGCGGTGCCCCGGCGACGATCGACCCCGCCAACGCGGCACGCTACGGCACCTTCGTCGCCTTCGCCGAAGCGGTGAACGTCGAGCGCGCCGCGGCGCTCTACGCCCGGCTCTATCCGCTGTTCCAGGAGGCCTACGAGGAACTGGGCTACCCGGGCCGCTACTTCAACGACCGCCTGATCGCCGTCCTCGACCACCTGCTGCAGGCGCCCGAGCCCGAGGGCCCGGTGGCCGTGACGCTGGTCGAGGTCAAGGGCGAGTACGCGACGCCCCGGCCCTGGACGCGCTACGAGTTCGTCGACCCGGAACTGGAATCGCTCTCCAGCGGCCAGAAGATGCTGGTGCGCATGGGCGTGGCCAACGAGCGGCGGCTGAAGGCGCAGCTGGCGGCTTTCCGCGCGCGCATCGCCACGGGCGCGGTGGCCACCAGGCGCTGAGGGCGCGCCGGCCACGCCCGACGGGCGCCCGCCCTCATTCCGCCTCGGCGTAGGCCTCGACGGGCAGGCAGCTGCAGAACAGGTTGCGGTCGCCGTAGACGTTGTCGACGCGGCCCACCGGCGGCCAGTACTTCGCCGAGCGGAGCGCGGCCACCGGGTAGGCGCCGAGTTCGCGCGCGTAGGGGCGCGTCCACTCGGTCGTCAGCAGGCTGGCGGCGGTGTGCGGCGCGTGCTTGAGCGGGTTGTCGTCCTTCGGCCAGACGCCTTCCTCGACGCGGCGGATCTCGCCCCGGATGGCGATCATGGCGTCGACGAAGCGATCGAGCTCGGCCAGCGGCTCGCTCTCGGTGGGCTCGACCATCAGCGTGCCGGGCACCGGGAAGCTCAACGTCGGTGCGTGGAAGCCGTAGTCGATCAGGCGCTTGGCGACGTCCTCGGCGGTGATGCCGCACTGCTTGGCGATCGGGCGCAGGTCCAGGATGCACTCGTGCGCGACGTGACCGTTGGGGCTGGCGTAGAGCGTGGGGTAGTGGTCGACCAGGCGCGCGCTGACGTAGTTGGCGCTCAGGATGGCGGTCTCGGTGGCGGCCTGGAGGCCGTCGGCGCCCATCATGCGGCAGTACATCCAGCTGATCGGCAGCACCGCCGCGTTGCCCAGCGGCGCGGCCGAGACGGCGCCGACGGCGTGTTCCGGCCGCACGGCGGCGTCCGGGTTGGCGCTCGCGTGGCCCGGCAGGAAGGGCACCAGGTCGGCCACCACGCACACCGGGCCGACGCCGGGTCCGCCGCCGCCGTGCGGGATGCAGAAGGTCTTGTGCAGGTTCAGGTGGCTGACGTCGCCGCCGAACTCGCCCGGCGCGGCCACGCCGACCAGCGCGTTCATGTTGGCGCCGTCGACGTACACCCGCCCGCCGTGGGCGTGCACCAGCTCGCACAGCTCCTTCACGCGGGTCTCGAAGACGCCGTGCGTGCTGGGGTAGGTGATCATCACGGCGGCCAGGTCGGCGGCGTGCTTCTCGCAGGCGCGCTTCAGGTCGTCCATGTCGACGTTGCCGTTGGCGTCGCAGGCCGTCACCACCACCCGCATGCCGACCATCTGGGCGCTGGCCGGGTTGGTGCCGTGCGCCGACGACGGGATCAGGCAGACGTCGCGCCCGCCGTCGCCGCGCGAGGCGTGCCAGGCCTTGATGGCCAGCAGGCCGGCGTACTCGCCCTGCGAGCCGGCATTGGGCTGCAGGCTGATGCCGGCATAGCCGGTGGCCTCGCAGAGCCAGGCGCGCAGCTGGCGGTCGAGCTCGGCGTAGCCCTGGAGTTGGTCGGCCGGCGCGAAGGGGTGGATGTCGGCGAACTCGGGCCAGGTGACGGGGATCATCTCGCTGGTCGCGTTGAGCTTCATGGTGCAGCTGCCCAGCGGGATCATGCTGCGGTCGAGCGCCAGGTCCTTGTCGGAGAGGGATCGGATGTAGCGCAGCATCGCCGTCTCGCTGCGGTGCGTGTTGAACACCGGATGCGTCAGGAACGCGCTGGTGCGGCGCAGCGCCTCGGGGATCATGGGTGCGGCGTCGGCGGCCAGCGCCTCGAAGCGCGGCATCGCCACGCCCGCGGGCACGAACAGCGCCCACAGGGTCTCGATGTCGGCGCGCGTGGTGGTCTCGTCCAGCGAGATGCCCAGGTGCCGCTGCAGGCGGTGGCGCAGGTTGACGTTCGCGGCCTCGGCGCGCGCGACGATGGCGTCGGTGGCGTCGCCGGTCTTCACGGTCAGGGAGTCGAAGGCGGTGTCGTCGACGGTCTCGAAGCCCATCTGCGCCAGGCCCCGGGCCAGCAGGGCGGTCAGAGTGGCGACGCGCCGCGCGATGCGCGCGAGGCCGTCGGGGCCGTGGTAGACGGCGTACATGCTCGCCACCACCGCCGGCAGCACCTGCGCCGTGCAGATGTTCGACGTCGCCTTCTCGCGGCGGATGTGCTGCTCGCGCGTCTGCAGCGCCAGGCGCAGGGCGGGCGCGCCGTGCGCGTCGACGCTCACGCCCACCAGCCGGCCGGGCAGCGAGCGCTTGTAGGCGTCGCGGCAGGCCAGGTAGGCCGCGTGCGGGCCGCCGTTGCACATCGGCATGCCGAAGCGCTGGGTGGTGCCGCAGACGATGTCGGCGTCCCATTCGCCCGGCGGCGCGAGCAGGGTCAGCGCCAGCAGGTCGGCCGCCACGCACAGGGCGGCGTCGTGGCGGTGGGCGAGGTCGGCCAGCGCGCGCAGGTCGTGGATCGCGCCGGTGGTCGCCGGGTACTGGGCCAGCGCGCCGAAGAAGCCGCCGGCTTCCATCAGCTGCGGCAGCGACTGCGCGGCGGTGCTGACCCGCAGCTCGATGCCCAGCGGCGCGGCGCGCGTACGCAGCACCTCGATGGTCTGCGGATGGCAATCGCCCGCCACCAGGAAGACGGCGCTCTTGGCCTTCACGCTGCGGCGCGCCAGCGTCATGGCCTCGGCCGCGGCGGTGGCCTCGTCGAGCATCGACGCGTTGGCGATCGCCATGCCCGTGAGGTCGCACACAATGGTCTGGAAGTTGAGCAGGGCTTCCATGCGGCCCTGCGAGATCTCGGCTTGGTAGGGCGTGTAGGCCGTGTACCAGGCCGGGTTCTCCAGCACGTTGCGCAGGATCACGCCGGGCGTGTGCGTGCCGTAGTAGCCCTGGCCGATGAAGTTGCGCGCGACCTTGTTCTTGGCCGCCATGGCCTTGAGTTCGGCCAGCGCCTCGGCCTCGCTCGCCGCGCCGGGCAGGTCCATCGGCCGCGTGCGGCGGATGGCCGCCGGCACGATGCCGTCGATCAGCTCGGCGCGCGTGGCCGAGCCGATCGCCGGCAGCATGCGCGCCTCGTCGGCCGGCGAGATGCCGATGTGCCGGGGGATGAATTCACCGGCGGTGTCGAGGTCGGTCGGGAGAGAGAGGTCGTGGGAAGGCATGGCGGGTGGACTTCAGCTTGCGGAGAATTCGTCGTAGGCGGCCGCGTCCAGCAGGGCGTCGACCTGCGCGGCATCGGACAGCTTGACCTTGAAGAACCAGCCGGCGCCCAGCGGGTCGCTGTTGGCCAGGCCGGGATCGGCGCGCAACGCCTCGTTGACCTCGGTGACCTCGCCCGAGACGGGCATGAAGACGTCGGCGGCGGCCTTGACCGACTCGACCACGCCGGCGACCTCGCCCTGCGCGTAGGTGGCGCCCACCTCGGGCAGGTCGACGAACACCACGTCGCCCAGCGCGTCCTGCGCGTGGACCGTGATGCCGACGGTGGCGGCGTCGGCGCCGGTGGTCTCGACCCATTCGTGGTCTTTGGTGAACTTGACGGTCATGGGGAAGGCTCCTGAGAAAGAGAGGGAACGAAAGGAAAGGGAAGGGGAAGCGTAGCGGGGCCGGCGATGGCGGGTCGACGCTCGGGAATCGGCGGCGGGCGGTCGATGCCGCGGATCAGCCGCGGAAGTAGCGCGCCGGCACGAAGGGCAGCGGCACCACCTCCATCGGCACCGCCTTGCCGCGCACGCGCGCCTGCAGCCGGGTGCCGGGCGCGGCCAGCGCCTGGGGCACGTAGCCCATCGCGACGGGTCGGTCCACCGTGGGTGCGAGCAGGCCGCTGGTGACCTGGCCGATGGTCTGGCCGTCGGTCGATTCGAGCGGCGTGCCGTCGCGCACCGGGATGCGCTCCAGCGCGACCAGGCCGACGCGGCGGCGCGCGTCCGGCTCGCCGCCGGCCGCGTCGAGCTGCGCCAGCACCCGCCCGGCGCCGGGGAAGCCGCCGGCGCGCGCGCCGCCGGTGCGCCGCACCTTCTGCATCGCCCAGCCGAGCGCGGCCTCGACCGGCGTCGTCGTGCGATCGATGTCGTGGCCGTACAGGCACAGACCGGCCTCCAGCCGCAGCGAGTTGCGCGCGCCCAGGCCGATCGGCAGCACCTCGGGCTCGGCCAGCAGCGCGCGGGCGAGCGGCTCGGCGTCGGCGGCGCGCACCGAGATCTCGAAGCCGTCCTCGCCGGTGTAGCCGCTGCGGGTGACGAAGGCGCCGATGGCCGCGTCGCCGGCGCCGATGCGCACCGCGCCGCCGGTCATGAAGACGAAGCGGCCGATGCCGGGCGACAGCCGCTCCAGCACGGCCGCGGCCTGCGGGCCCTGCAGCGCGAGCAAGGCGTGGTCGGGCAGCGGCTGCACCTCGCAGCGCGCGCCGATGCGGGCCTGGAGGTGCGCGAGGTCGGCCGCCTTGCAGGCGCCGTTGACGATGACGAAGAGCGAGTCGCCGCCCTCGTTGAAGAACATCAGGTCGTCGAGGATGCCGCCGTCGTCGTCGAGCAGCAGGCCGTAGCGCTGCCGACCGGGGGCCAGGCCGACGACGTCGACCGGCATCAGCGTCTCGAAGGCGGCGGCGGCGTCGGCGCCGACGAGGCGCAACTGGCCCATGTGCGAGATGTCGAACAGGCCGGCGGCCGTGCGGGTGTGGCGGTGCTCGGCGACCAGGCCGGCGGGGTACTGCACCGGCATCGAGTAACCGGCGAAGGGCACCATGCGGGCGCCGAGCGCGACGTGCAGGTCGTGCAGCGGGGTGGTGCGCAGCGCGCCGGCGTCGGCGGCTGCGGCTGCGGCTGCGGCGGGCGCCACGGTGGCGGGGGAGGGAGCGGGAATGGCGGTCATGGGACGCTTTCCGTTGAACGAGGGGCGGATCGAATTCCACGGCTCGCAAGCCGTGGGCCACCCCTGCTGTCCGCTCTACCTGAGAGATTCGCCCCGCCTGGAAAGGCTCGGGGTTTGCTCCTTCGGTGGACCGGCTCCGTCGCCCTCGGGCGCGCTCCGGTCTCTCTCCAGCAAGGCAACGCCCGCGTGAGCGGGCGTTTCGTCAGTCCTGGGTACCTGAGCGTTCGGATGGGTTCCTGCGCCTTCGGCGGCCTTCCCGGGGGACGGCGCTCTCCTGACCCGTCCGAGTGTAGTGGAGGATGCCGCGCCGCCCGGCGGCGGTTGTGTCGCTACTTGAAACCGAGCGCGCGCGGCAGCCAAGTGGAGAGCGCCGGCACGAAGGTCAGCAGCACCAGCACCGCCCCGTGCGCCCAGAGAAAGGGCACCAGCTCGCGCACCAGCTGCGACATCGGCACCTTGGAGACGTTGCAGGTCACGAACAGCAGTCCGCCCACCGGCGGCGTGATCATGCCCAGCGTCAGGTTGTAGATCACGATCATGGCGAAGTGCACCGGGTCGACGCCCAGCTTGATCGCCACCGGCGCCAGGATCGGCGCCAGCACCATCACGCCCGGCAGCGGCTCGATGAAGATGCCGAACAGCAGCAGGAAGACGTTGACGATGATCAGGAACATCCACGGCGAGAGCTTCATCGAGATCAGCCACTCGGCCATCTGCTGCGGGATGCCCTCGATGGTCAGCACCCAGGCGAAGGAGGCCGACAGCCCGATGATGATCAGCACCGAGGCCGACAGCAGCGCCGAGCGCTCCAGGATGTTGGGCAACGCCTTCCACTCGAGCGTGCGGTAGACGAACTTGCCGCACAGCAGCGCGTAGAACACCGCCACCACCGAGGCCTCCGTCGGCGTGAACCAGCCCGCGCGCATGCCGCCCAGGATCACCACCGGCAGCAGGATCGCCGGCAGCGCCTTCCAGGTCGTCACGAGGATCTCGCGCAGCGGCGGCAGCCGGCCGTCGCCCTTGTAGTTGCGCTTCTTCGAGACGTGGAAGTTGACCACGCACATCGCCACCGCGATCAGGATGCCCGGCACGATGCCCGCGACGAACAGCGAGCCGACCGAGACCGTCTCGTCCTGCAGCGCGTAGATGATCATGATGATCGAGGGCGGGATGATCGGCCCGACGATGGCCGTCGAGGCGGTCAGCGCGGCGGCGTAGGAGCGGTCGTAGCCGGCCTTGCCCATCATCTTGATGAGCATCGATCCCGGTCCCGCCGCGTCCGCCAGCGCCGAGCCGGAGATGCCCGAGAAGAAGGTCAGCGACACCACGTTGGTGTAGCCCAGCCCGCCGCGCTTGTGGCCGACGAACTGGCCGGCGAAGCGCAGCAGCACCTCGGTCAGCGAGCCGCCGCTCATCAGCTCTGCCGCCAGGATGAAGAAGGGCACCGCCATCAGCGGGAAGCTGTCGATGCCGGTGAAGGTCTCCTTGAGCAGCACGATCAGCGGATAGCTCTCCGCCAGGATCAGCGTGGCGGCCGTGGCCATGCCCAGCGCGAACGCCACCGGCACCCCGATGGCCAGGAACACGCAGGCCGAAACGATCAGAACAACGCTAGCGTCCATGGAAGGCAATCAGTGTCGGGGTGGGCCCGGACACCGCGGAACCGGCTCCGCCGGGCCGCGGGTGTCGCCCCTCGAAGGGGGTGGGCGCTGCCACACGCAGTGGGCAAGCCTGGGGGTGATCAAAGTGACGCGCTGGCGTTGGCGTCGAAATGGGCGTCGGAAGGGAACTCGCGCCGCAGCACGTAGCCCTTGACCACCAGCAGGAAATGCACGATCAGCAGCACGCCGCCGATCGACATCGCGGCGTAGATGTAGCCGAAGGGCAGCTGCGTGACGGCGGTGAGCTGGAACATCGTGCGCTGCACGTAGAGCCAGCCGTACCAGACCAGGAAGCCGAAGAAGGCGAACAGCAGCGCCGCGACGACCGCGCGCACCGCGATGCCGCCGCGCGCGGGCAGGGCGTCCTGCAGGTTCTCCACCGCGATGTGGCCGCCGTAGCGCAGCACCGGTCCGGCGCCCAGGAAGGTCAGCCAGATCATCATGTGACGTGCCACCTCCTCGGCCCATTCGAGCGAATGGCTGGTGAGGTAGCGCAGCGCCACGTTGACGAAGATGATGACCGACATGGCGGCCAGCAAGGCGATCAGCGCCCAGCGGTTGGCGGCGAGGAAGTGGCGCTCGAAGGCTTGCACGGTCCGGGCGGTCTCACTTGACGTCGGTGATCTTCTTGATGTTGTCGGCGCCGAACTCCTTGGCGTAGCCGACGTAGGCCGGCTTGAGCGCCTCGCGGAAGGCGGCGCCGTCGACGGTGCGGGTCACCTTCATGCCCTGGCTCTCCAGCAGCGCGATGCCGCTGTTCTCGTCGTCGTTGACCTTCTTGCGCTGCGCCACCGCGGCGGTCTGCGCCGCCGCGACGAAGACCTTCTTGTCGGCGTCCGACAGCTTGTTCCAGACCTTCGGCGAGAGCAGCAGCAGGGCCGGCGAATAGACGTGGCCGGTCATCGACAGGTGCTTCTGCACCTGGGAGAACTTCGACGCCAGGATCACGGGGATCGGGTTCTCCTGGCCGTCGACCGTGCCCTGCTGCAGGGCGCCGAACAGCTCCGGGAACGCCATCGGCGTGGGAAGGATGCCGAAGGTGCGGTAGCCGTCCATGTGCACCTTGTTTTCCATGGTGCGCATCTTCAGCCCGGCGGCATCGGTCGGCTTGACGATGTCGCGCTTGTTGTTGGTCATGTGGCGGAAGCCGTTCTCCGTCCAGGCCAGGGCGATGATCCCCTTGGCCGGGAACTTGGTCAGCAGGTCCTGGCCGATCGGGCCGTCCATGACCTTGCGCGCGTGGTCGTAGTCGCGGAAGAGGAAGGGCAGGTCGACGATGCGGACCTCGGGCACGAAGTTGCCCACCGGGCCGGTGGAGGTGTTGACCAGGTCCTGCGTGCCCAGCTGGATCGCCTCGATCTGCTCGCGCTCGCCGCCGAGCGCCGAGTTGGCGAAGTGTTGGCACTTGTAGCGCCCCTGGGTGCCCTTCTCGATCTCGTCGCAGAACACGGTCGAGCCGACACCGTAGTGCGATTCCTTGGAGGTGGCGTAGCCGATCTTGAGCGTGGTGGTCTGTGCCTGGGCGCCGGCCGCGCCCGCGAGGCCGAAGGCGAGCGCGAGGGCGGTGGCGAGGATGCCGTTCTTCATGGGTCGTGTGTCTCCGCAAGGGTCGGACGCCCCAGCGGCGCCCCGCCGGACTATGCGGCACCCGGAGCGCTCCCCGCGTCGGGGGTTACACGGACACGGGGAAGAAAACCGTCGAATTGGTCAGGCCACCGGCCGGCGTGCCGACTTCGGCCGGAAGGCGGCGCAGACGGCCGCGTCGGTCTCCAGGTACGGCCCGCCGATCAGGTCGATGCAGTAGGGCACGGCGGCGAAGATGCCTGCGACGGCCTGCGAGCCGTCGGGATTCCTGAGGCCCTCCAGCGTTTCGGCGATGGCCTTGGGCTGGCCGGGCAGGTTCAGGATCAGGGCGCGGTCGCGGACGACGGCGACCTGGCGCGACAGGATCGCCGTCGGCACGAAGCGCAGGCCGATCTGGCGCATCTGCTCGCCGAAGCCGGGCATCTCCTTGTGGGCGACGGCCAACGTGGCCTCGGGCGTGACGTCGCGCGGCGCCGGGCCGGTGCCGCCGGTGGTCAGCACCAGGGAACAGCCGGCGTCGACCAGCTCGATCAGGGTCGCGCCGATGACGTCCCGCTCGTCGGGAATGAGGCGCGGCTCGAAGGCGATGGGGTTGCGCAGGGCGCGCGTGAGCCAGTCCTGCAGCGCGGGCAGGCCCTGGTCGACGTAGACGCCGGTGGAGGCGCGATCGCTGACCGAGACGATGCCGATGCGCACCGGGTCGAAGGCGGCGCTCACGGGGCGACGCCGTCGTCGTCGGCTTCGGCCTCGTCGTCGCCGGCTCCGGCGAGCTGCGCGCGCACGACCTGGAAGATCTCCCGGTAGGCCTTGCCCTGGCGCGGCGCCTCGCCGGCCGGGCCGGCCTTCAGGTCCTTGCGAGCCTGGCGCACCAGCGCGCGCAGCTGCTGGCTGTCGGTGGCGGGATGGGCCTCGATCCAGCCGCCGAAGGCGTCGTCCTCGGCGATCAGGCGGTCGCGCCAGCGCTCGGCCTCGTGCAGGGTGGCGGTCTCCTCGGCGGGGCCGCGATGCTGCTCGTCCAGCGCGGCGCGCACCAGGTCGAGCGTGGGGGCGTCGAGTCCGCGCATGAGCTTGCCGATGAACTGCATCTGGCGGCGCTTGCCCTCGAAGTTGGTGATGCGGCGCGCCTCCACCACGGCGTCGACGAACTTCTCGCTCAAGGGCAGCTTGTCGAACAGGCCGGCGCGCAGGGTCAGCAGGTCCTCGCCGAGCTTCTGCAGTTCGGCGCTCTCGCGCTTCAGGTCGGTCTTGCTGGCTTCGTCGGTGCCCTTGAGCTCGCGCTTGAGCTCGAGGTCGAGTTCGCTGCCTTCGGCAACGAATTCGCCGCGCACGTAGTAGCCTTTTTTGGGTTTGCGGGACATAGGTCGATCGGTGGCCGCAATGGACCGTGTCAGAGAGGGAAAGGGGGGCGCAAGTATCATAGCCAGCACATGACGACATCCACTTCGCGCGCCGAATCCGGCTTCGCCTACAGCCGCTCCTTCTTCGAGAACCTGGTCGACTCGGCCCTCGCGCACGCGAAGAAACTCGGGGCCACCAACGCCGGCGCCGAGGCTTCCGAAGGCTGCGGCCTGAGCGTCTCGGTGCGCAAGGGCGAGCTCGAGAACGTCGAGCGCAACCGCGACAAGTCGCTGGGCATTACGGTCTACGTCGGCAACCGGCGCGGCAACGCCAGTACCTCCGACTTCTCCGACGCCGCCATCGCCCAGACCGTGCAGGCGGCCTACGACATCGCCCGCTTCACCGCCGAGGATCCGCTCAGCGGCCTGCCCGACGAGGCCGACATCGTGCGCGAGCAGCCCGACCTCGACCTGTTCCACCCCTGGGACATCGACAGCGAGCGTGCCGCCGTCCTGGCGCTCGAATGCGAGGCCGCCGCGCTCTCCACCGACCGCCGCATCACCAACAGCGAGGGCGCGGGCGTGTCGGCCCAGCAGAGCCACTTCTTCAGCGCCCACACGCACGGCTTCCGGGGCGGCTACGCCAGCTCGCGGCATTCGATCTCGGTCGCGCCGATCGCCGGCAAGGGCGACGACATGCAGCGCGACGCCTGGTACAGCTCGATGCGCTCGGCCGACGAACTCGCCAGTCCGCAGGCGGTGGGCCGTTACGCCGCCGAGCGGGCGCTCTCGCGCCTGGGCTCGCGCAAGATCAAGACGACGCAGTGCCCGGTGCTGTTCGAGTCGCCGCTGGCGGCCGGGCTGCTCGGCGGACTGGTGCAGGCCACCAGCGGCGGCGCGCTGTACCGCAAGAGCACCTTCCTGCTCGACTCGCTCGGCAAGCAGGTGCTGCCCAAGCACATGGACGTCGCCGAGGACCCGCACGTCCCGCGCGGCAAGGGCAGCTCGCCCTTCGACGACGAGGGCGTCGAGACGCGGGCGCGCAAGGTGGTCGACGGCGGTCGCCTGCAGGGCTACTTCCTGAGCACGTACTCGGCGCGCAAGCTGGGCATGCGTACCACGGGCAATGCCGGCGGTTCGCACAACCTGACCCTGAGTTCGCGCCGGACGAAGGCCGAAGACGACCTCGACGCCATGCTGCGCAAGCTGGACACCGGCCTGTTCGTGATCGAGCTAATGGGCCAGGGCGTGAACTACGTGACCGGCGACTACTCGCGCGGCGCGAGCGGCTTCTGGGTCGAGAAGGGCCGCATCGCCTATCCGGTGCAGGAGATCACCATCGCCGGCAATCTCAAGGACATGCTGCTGGGCATCGAGGCGGTCGGTGCCGACGCCTACAACCACGGCGCCAAGACGACCGGGTCGGTGCTGGTCAACCGCATGAAGGTCGCGGGCAGCTGAAGCCGCGCTCCGTCGCCGGCGGCGCGCGGCGCGCCGGCGACAGAGCCCATTCCGCAGCCGATCAGCCGGCGAGCGCCGCCTTCACCGCCGCGCTGACCTGGCCCATGTCGGCCTTGCCGGCCAGGCGGGCCTTCACTGCGCCCATGACCTTGCCCATGTCGCCGGGGCCCTTGGCGCCGAGTTCGGCCACGATCGCCTTCACCTCGACGGCCACCTCGTCGGCGCTCAGGCGCTGCGGCAGGTAGACCTCCAGCACCTTGATCTCGGCGGCTTCCTTGTCGGCGAGGTCGGTGCGACCGCCCTGGGTGAAGGCGGTGACCGAATCCTTGCGCTGCTTGACCAGCTTGTCGACGATGGCGACGACCGCCGCGTCGTCGAGTTCGATGCGCTCGTCGACCTCCTTCTGCTTCATCGCCGCGAGCAGCAGGCGGATGGTGCCCAAGCGTTCGGCGTCCTTGGCGCGCATGGCGGTCTTCATGTCTTCGGTGATCTGGTTCTTGAGGCTCATGGGCGTCTTCCTTGGAAATCGAACAACAACGGGAAATGCGGGACAAAAACAAGGCCGCGGCAGGTTTCCCTGGCGCGGCCGGTGCGTGTCGTGGGGCGGGGCGTCGCCGGTGCTCGGTGGGAGCAGCGGACAGGGCCCTGCCGGACGGGACTCAGTACAGCTTCTTGGGCAGCTGCATGCTGCGCACGCGCTTGTAGTGGCGCTTGACGGCGGCGGCCTTCTTGCGCTTGCGCTCGGCGGTCGGCTTCTCGTAGAACTCGCGGGCGCGCAGGTCGGTCAGCAGGCCGAGCTTCTCGATGGTGCGCTTAAAGCGGCGGAGGGCGACGTCGAAGGGCTCGTTTTCTTTAACGCGGATGGTGGTCATTGATGAATCGTTGAATCGAAGTTGGCCCCAGGAGATCGAGGCCTGGCGCCGGGGTTCCTCAACTGGAGAAGTTTTGCGGCCGTTGAGGGGAGGCCAAAGTGAGCCCAGGATTATAGCCCGCCCGCGAAAGGATTCACGCGGCCGGCGTCAGCGCCTGCGCGCAGGCGAAGGCACTGGCCCAGGCCCACTGGAAGTTGTAGCCGCCGAGCCAGCCCGTCACGTCGGTCACCTCGCCGATGAAATGGAGTCCGGGGTGGCGTTTCGATTCGAGCGTCTGCGAGGACAGCTCGCGCGTGTCGACGCCGCCGGCGGTCACCTCGGCCTTGCGATAGCCTTCCGTGCCGCTGGGGGTGATGCGCCAGCCGGCGACGCGCTCGGCCAGGGCCGCCAGGGCGCGGTCGGCGGCTTCGTTGATGGGGCGCTGCAGGGCCGGATCGTCGCCGACCCAGGCGTCGGCCAGGCGCGAGGGCACCAGCGTCGCCAGCTCGTTGGCGATGCGCTTGCGCGAGCGCGACTTGGCCGCGCCGAGCGCCTCGGCCACGTCGGTGTCGGGCGCGAAGTCGATCGCCAGCGGCTGGCCCTCGCGCCAGTAGCTGGAGATCTGCAGCACCGCCGGGCCGGAGAGTCCCCGGTGCGTGAACAGCAGGTCCTCCAGGAAGGCCATGCGCTCCTTCTTCGCGCCGACCTCGATGCGCACCGGCAGCGCCAGCCCGGAGAGCTGCGCGTAGGGCGCCCAGCCCTCGCCGGCGAAGGTCAGGGGAACAAGTGCCGGGCGCGGCGCGACGACGCGCAGGCCGAACTGCTCGGCGAGGCGGTAGCCGAAGTCGCTGGCGCCGATCTGCGGGATCGCCAGGCCGCCGGTGGCGACGACCACCTGCGGCGTCTCGACCGGCCCGCGCGCGGTGTCGATGCGGTAGCCGCCCCCGGGCCGGGCGGCGACGCCGCGCACCGCGCAGGGCTGCCAGCGCTCGACGCCGCCGGCCGCGCACTCGGCCAGCAGCAGGTCGATGATCTGCTGCGACGATCCGTCGCAGAACAGCTGGCCCTTGTGCTTCTCGTGGTAGGCGATGCCGTGCTTCTCGACCAGCGCGACGAAGTGCTGCGGCGTGTAGCGCGAGAGCGCCGAGCGGCAGAAGTTGGGGTTCTCGCCGACGAAGTGGCGCTGCGGCGCGCGCACGTCGATGTCGCGGTTGGTGAAGTTGCAGCGCCCGCCGCCGGAGATGCGGATCTTCTCGGCGATGCGCTCGGCATGGTCGACCAGCAGCACGCGCAGCCCGCGCTGGCCGGCCTGCGCGGCGCAGAACAGGCCGGCCGCGCCGGCGCCGACGACGACGGCGTCGAAATCGGCGGTAGTGCCGGTGCGGTCGGGGGTGGGATGGGAGTCGGGATCGGGCATGCCGGAAAGAAAGGAAGCGGAAGAGGGTGCGAGGCCGGGATGCGAAGGACCGCCGTGGCGGTCCCGGAGGCTCAGCGCCGTCGCAGGACGACCGGTTGGGCGGAAGGACTCGGCCGGTCCGCATCGGCGATGCCCGCGACGGTCGGCACGGCGACCGCCAGGCCGCGCAGCACGTCGCCCACGACGATGATCGACGGGCTGCCGAGGCCGGCCTCGCCGATGGCGCTGCACAGTGCCGCGAGGTGGGTCACGACATGGCGCTGCGTCGGCAGGCTCGCGTGCTGGATCACCGCCACGGGCGTGTCCCCCGGCAGGCCGTGCAGCAGCTCGGCCTGGATGTGCGAGGCCCCCGCCACGCCCATGTAGATCACCAGCGTGAGCCGCGCGTCGCGCGCGGTCGCCGCCAGCGCGCGCCAGTCGGTCGGATCCTGCGGCGCCGCCGCGCCGGTCTTGGCGTGGCCCGTGACGAAGACGACGCCCTGGGCGTGGTCGCGGTGCGTGAGCGGCACGCCCAGGGACGTCACGGCGGCGAGCCCGGCGGTGATGCCGTTGACCACCGTGGCCTCGATGCCGGCCTCGCGCAGGTGCTCGACCTCCTCGCCACCACGCCCGAAGATGAACGGGTCGCCGCCCTTGAGGCGCACCACCGTCTCGCCCTCGCGCACGGCGGTGATCATGAGTTTCTCGATGAAGGCCTGGGGCGTGCTCTTGCAGCCGCCGCGCTTGCCCACGTGGACGATGCGCGTGCCGGGGCGGGCGTAGGCCGCGACGATGGCGTCGTTCACCAGGTCGTCGACGAACAGCACGGTGGCCGCGCCGATGGCCTTGACGGCCTTGAGGGTCAGCAGCTCGGGGTCGCCGGGGCCGGCGCCCACCAGCGTACAGGTGCCGAGTCGGGTGGGGGAGGGATTCGTCATGCGTGCTCCGCGAGCCGCACGATGAACTCGACCTGCCGCGCGATGGCCGGTGGCAGCGGCGCGTCGCCGGCGAGCACGGCACGCGTGTAGGCCGCCGTGGTCGCGATGTCGATCTCGCTCGGCAGGCCCTCCACCTCGGGCGCGGTGCCGGGCTGCTGCGCCTGCAGCTCGATGCGCTCGCCGCGCGCGAAGCCGTCGATCTGCGCCGTGCGGCGGGGGTCGGAGACGACCTCGCCCTCCAACCCGCGCGAGAGCAGGGCGGTCGCGCCGACCAGCTCGAAGGTCTCACCCATGGTGCGCGCGTACTCGGGATGGGTGTAGCTCGCCACCACCACGCACGCGCCGGTGGTCGGCCGGATCAGCTTGGTGACGCTGTGGGCCGGATTGCGCAGGCCGACGACGCGACGCACGTCGAGCAGCCGCTTGAGGGCCGGGTCGAGCAGTTCGGTCGGCGCGAAGGCGACCTCGCCCGGGGCGATGGCCCGGATGCGGTCGAGCGGCGCCACGCCCAGCGCCTCCAGCACGCCCGAGGCCAGCACGCGGCTCGCTTCGGTGGCGGTGCCGTGCACCAGCACCGGCAGGCCCTCGCGCGCGACCAGCAGCGCCAGCAGCGGCGTGAGCACCGGCAGCTTGCGCGCGCCGTTGTAGCTCGGCAGCGAGACCAGCGGCCGATCGCCCGGCGGCACCGGATCGAGCCGCGCGTGCGTGGCGTCGAGGAAGCCCGCCATCTCCTGCGGCGTCTCGCCCTTGATGCGCATCGCGAGGCAGAACGCACCGACCTCCAGGTCCGTGACGTTGCCGTCGAGCACCTGGCCGAACAGGTCGGCCGCCTGCTCGCGCGTGAGCGGCCTGGCGCCGCGCGCGCCCCGGCCGATTTCCTTGATGTAGTGACTGATTCCCATGGGTCCGGGGATTGTCCCGCAATGCTTATGCCGAAACCGGACCGGGCTTATGTCGCCGACACCGGCCGGGTGATCGATGCGGGCGGGTTCAGAGCTGCAAGGCGATCACCGCCGTCACGTGGCCCCGGGGCGCCACGGGAATGGCGATGGTCGCCTCGGCCACGCACGGCACGCCGGTGGTGAAGGCGCGCGCGAGCGGGCTGTCGCCGGTCGCCGTCAGCGCGAGGCTGCCCGGCGTCGGTACGGCCGCGTCCTGCGTGTCCTCGGAGAAGCCGAAGGTGCGTTGCAGCAGCGTTCCGTTGGCATCGGGCTCCCAGGTTTCCACGCGGCGGGCGATGGGCGTGGCCAGCGCCGAGAGGAAGGCCATGACGACGTTCGAGCCGTCCAGCGTGGCGCACGGAATGGCGAAGCCGCGGTTGATGCCGACCTTCACGGCGCCGTCGGCGCGCAGGAAACCCGATCCCTTGCCCAGATCGGGCAGGAACACGGGCTTGCGCTGCGCCCAGGCCATGCCCGGCAGGCCGTTGCCCTTGCGGAAGGCGGTGGCGCGCGAGATGAATTCGAACGTGTCCCCGGTGGTGCCGTAGTAGCCGTCGACCAGCGTCATGTCGTGCGACTCCTCGGGATCGTTGCCCCAGAGCTCGATGGCGCCGGCGTGCGCCTCGTCGTCGCCGCAGAAGAACACGACCACGGCCGCGATGCGCTCGCCGCGCACGATCGGCACCGCGATGCCGCAGGTCAGTCCGGCGGCGCGGGCGGCCTCGATGCGGCGGAAGTAGGAGCCCTCGAGTCGCTGGAGAACGATCGGCCGGCCGATGTCCCAGGCGCGCCCGGGCAGGCCCTCGCCGCGGGCGAAGGACAGTCCGGCGCTGGCGTCGGCCAGCGCGGTGGCATCGCCGAACAGGCCGCCGCCGAACGTCAGCGATTCGCCGTCGGCGTCGGGCACCCAGTATTCGACGGCACGGATGAAGGTCTTCATGGCGTGTTCCTCGCGACGGGACGGCGACCTCAGGCCGCCTTCTCGACGTGGCCCTGGCGCGTGTAGAGGAAGTCGATCACCGCCTTGCGGTAGTGCACGTAGTCGCGGTCCTCGGCCAGCGCGACGCGGTTGCGCGGGCGCTCCAGCTTGATGCTGAGCACCTCGCCGATGGTGGCCGACGGGCCGTTGGTCATCATCACGATCTTGTCAGACAGCAGCACCGCCTCGTCGACGTCGTGCGTGACCATGACCACCGTGCTGCGCGTCTTCTGCACGATCGCCAGCAGTTCGTCCTGCAGCCGGGCGCGGGTCAGCGCGTCGAGGGCGCCGAAGGGCTCGTCCATCAGCAGCACCTTGGGCTCCATCGCCAGCGCCCGGGCGATGCCCACGCGCTGCTTCATGCCGCCGGAGATCTCGCCGGGGCGCTTCTGGGCCGCCGGCGTGAGGCCGACCAGCGCCAGCGCCGCGTCGGTGCGCGCCTTGAGCTGGGCGCGGCCCTCGGTGGCGGCGAAGACGCGCTCGACGCCCAGGAAGATGTTCTCGTAGCAGGTCAGCCAGGGCAGCAGCGAGTGGTTCTGGAACACCACCGCGCGCTCCGGGCCGGGACCGGCGATCTCCTTGTCGGCGCACAGCAGCACGCCGTGCGTGGGCCGGGTCAGGCCGGCGATGAGGTTGAGCAGGGTCGACTTGCCGCAGCCCGAATGGCCGATCAGCGCGACGAACTCGCCCTTGGCGACCGTCAGGTGGATGTCGCGCAGGGCCTGGAAGCTGCCCTTGGGCGTCTTGAAGGTCTGCTCGACGTCCTGGATGTCGATGAACTTGCGGTCGGAGCGCAGTTCCGGGGGAGCGATCATGACTTCACCTCTTCGAACGTGAACGCGGTGGCGATCTTGATGAGCGCGAATTCGAGGATCAGGCCGACGATGCCGATCACGAAGATCGCGATGATGATGTTCTTGACGTTGAGGTTGTTCCACTCGTCCCACACCCAGAAGCCGATGCCGACGCCGCCGGTCAGCATCTCGGCCGCGACGATCACCAGCCACGCGGTGCCCACGGCCAGGCGCACGCCGGTGAGCATGTAGGGCAGCACGGCCGGGAACAGGATCTTGGTGATGATCTTCCACTCGCTCAGGTTGAGCACCTTGGCGACGTTCATGTAGTCGCTGGGCACGCGCTGC
Source organism: Variovorax sp. PvP013 (assembly GCF_050435945.1). NCBI lineage: Bacteria > Pseudomonadati > Pseudomonadota > Betaproteobacteria > Burkholderiales > Comamonadaceae > Variovorax > Variovorax sp. PvP013. Next base: position 1,249,565 of record NZ_JBNDLF010000001.1, on the reverse strand, counting down.
ACGCCCACGGCGGTGTTGATGATCATCGGCCAGATCGAGCAGATGAAGATGGTCCAGATGGCCGCCGGATTGGCGCCCTTGAAGACCAGCAGGCCGATCGGCAGCCAGGCCAGCGGCGAGACCGGGCGCAGCAGGCTGATGAGCGGGTTGAACATGCGCGACATGAACTCGAAGCGCCCGATGGCGAAGCCCGCCGGGATGCCCACCAGCGCCGCCAGGCCGAAGCCCAGGGCCACGCGCTGCAGCGACGACAGCACGTTCCAGCCGACGCCCTGGTCGTTGGGGCCGTTGCTGTAGAACGGGTCCTTGAACACCTGCACGGCCTGGAGCCAGGTTTCCCAGGGTCCCGGGAAGGTGCCGGCGCTGTTCATGGCGATCAGCTCCCAGACCAGCAGCAGCACGCCGAAGCCCGCGAGCGGCGGCAGCACGCGCATCCAGAAGCGGCGCAGGTCGAGCGACCTGCGTGCCGCGGGCGGGGGTGCCTTGGCGAGCGTGGGGGTCGCGAGGGCGGAGGATGCCGGTGCCGTGGGGACGGCATCCAGCGGCGGATGGAAGACGGCGCTGACCATGGTGGTTCTCCTTCAAGCCTTGACTTTGAAGCCGTCGGCGTAGGCCTTGGGGTTCTTGCCGTCCCACACGACGCCGTCCATCAGCTTGCTGGTGCGCATCGTCTCCTTGGGCACGGGCGTCTTGGAAGCGGCGGCGGCCTGCTTGTAGAGCTCGATCTGGTTGATCTCGGTGGCGACCTTGAGGTAGTCCGGATGCTCCTTGAGCAGGCCCCAACGCTTGTGCTGCGTGAGGAACCACATGCCGTCGGACAGGTAGGGGAAGCCGACCGCGCCGTCGTTGTAGAACTTCATGTGGTTGGGGTCGTCCCAGTTCTTGCCCAGGCCGTTGGTGTAGCGGCCCAGGATGCGCTGGTTGATGGCGTCGACGCTGGTGTTGACGTAGCTCTTGTCGGCGATCGTCTCGGCCATCTTGTTCTTGTTCTGCAGGCTCGAATCGATCCAGCGGCTCGCTTCCAGGATCGCGGCGGTGACGGCGCGCGCCGTGTTGGGATTCTTCTTCGCGAACTCGGCGGTGCAGCCGAGCACCTTCTCGGGGTGGTCCTTCCAGATGTCCTGCGTGGTGATGGCGGTGATGCCGATGCCGTCCATGATGGCGCGCTGGCCCCAGGGCTCACCCACGCAGAAGCCGTCCATGTTGCCGATGCGCATGTTGGCCACCATCTGCGGCGGCGGCACCACGATGGACTTCACGTCCTTGACCGGGTTGATGCCGTTGGCCGCCAGCCAGTAGTTCAGCCACATCGCGTGGGTGCCGGTCGGGAAGGTCTGCGCGAAGGTGTATTCGCGCTTCTCCGCCGCCATCGCCTTGGTGAGCAAGGGGCCGTCGACCGCGCCCTTGTCGGCCAGCTTCTTCGACAGCGTGATCGCCTGGCCGTTGTTGTTGAGCGTCATCAGGACGGCCATGTCCTTCTTCGGGCCGGAAACGCCCAGGTGCACGCCGTAGACCAGGCCGTAGAGCACGTGGGCGAAGTCGAGGTCGCCGTTGACGAGCTTGTCGCGCACGCCGGCCCAGCTCGCTTCCTTGCTCGGCACGATCTTCACGCCGTATTTCTTGTCGATGCCCAGCACCGACGCCATCACCACGCTGGCGCAGTCGGTCAGGGGGATGAAGCCGATCTTGACCTCCTCCTTCTCGGGCTTGTCCGAGCCCTGGGCGTAGACGGCGGCGCGCAGCGCGGGGTCGATCGCCACGGCGCCGACGGCGGCGGCCTGCAGCAGGGTGCGGCGGCTCAGTCCTGGTTTCATCGAATCGGTCATGCGGGTGGGCTCCAGTCCAGAAAAGGGAAAGACGAAAGGCACGGCGACAACGAAAAAGGCGTCCGCATCGCGCAGCGGCCGGCCACGCGGGCAGGAGTTGCGGATACGGACGCCTTTGTCCGGTCGGGGGCGGCAACCGTCGTTGGATGCCGCCTGGAAGGAATGCGCAGGCCGTCGATGGCCTGTGTCTCCCATCCGATGCAAAGCGCGTGCCAGCTTTTCGGCCACGCGGTTCTGGTGCGGTGCACCAATCAGGCCCGCTGGGGTGCGATCGCCGCGGGCAGGTACTCGGCCATCGCCAGCACCGACTCGGCCACGTCGACCAGGCGGCGGTTCTGGTTCATGGCGGTCTGGCGCAGCATCTTGTGGGCCTCCTGCTCGCTGAGCTGGCGGTGCGCCATCAGCAGACCCTTGGCACGTTCGACCAGCTTGCGCTCGTTGAGCGTGGCGCGCACCGTGTCGAGCTCGTCGCTCATCGCCTGCAGGCGCACCGACTGATCGCGCACCAGTTCGAGGATCGAGCGCTCCAGCTGCCGCCCATACAGCGCCGGATTGCCGCGTTGGGGCGTGGGCGTCGCGGCGGGCGGGGTGTCGAAGAAGGCGTTGGACGCCGGTGGCGGGGCGTCGGCGACGCGCGCCAGCAGTGCCTCGTGCGCGGCGAGTTCGGTGCGGGCCCGGGCGGTCTTGGCCTCGCACAGGCGGCGCAGGTCGTCCGCCAGTCGTTCCTCGACCGTCTGCATGGCGTCGATGCGGCGCGTGCAGCAGTCGAACCAGGCCGCGCTCATCTCGGGGTCCAGCGCCACGCCCGCCGGTGCCGCGCAGGCGATGCGGCGCATGCGCTCCAGCTCGGCCATCTGCGCCGGGGGCAGGTTGGCCAGCCACTGCGCCTCCAGCTCGGGGCCGGCGAATTCGGCGAAGACCTTGAAGCAGCGCTCCTGCGACTCGATCAGGTCGAGCCAGTCCTGCTGGCGCGTGCGCTCGTTGCGGCCGGAGGCGAAGGCGACGCCGCCGCAGGCCCGCTCCTGGCCGGCGAACTCCTTGCCCTGCATGAAATTGAACATCGCCGCGAGCAGGCGCGAGATCTCCGGGTCGGTCGCGCCGTCGGCGGCCTCGAACACCACGGCGAGCCAGCCGGCGACGAGCCGGCCGTAGGCGGCGGTGGCCTCGGCCACCGGCAGCGCCAGCGCGCCGATGCGTTCGCGCAGGCCGGGCAGGGCGTCCAGCCCGGGCAGCACCCAGGCGATGCGGCTGAACAGGCGCGCGCCGTTGCGCAGGTGGACGCCGGAAAAGGGCGATCGCATGCCGTCGGTACCGGCCACGGGCGTGACGGCGGTGTCCGTGGTGGCTCCCGACGGACCGGCCGGTGCCTCCAGCCGGTCGAGCCGCACACGCACCGCCTGCTCCAGCTGGCGGCTCTGCGCCACCTGCGCCTCGCGCTCGGCCACGAAGCGGCGTCCGCCGGAGGCCAGCACCACGTTCGACAGGCCGCGCTCGCGCTGCAGCGCATGCACCAGCCGCCCGATCGCGCCCACGAGTTCGCTCGTGCGCCCGAGCTGGTCGAGTTCGTCGATCTCGCATCGCAGGGCGGCGACCAGAAAGCTCAGTCCGGATTTCATCGTGGGAAGGGCATCGAGCAACAACCGTGCCTCGCCGGCGACCGCCCCCTACACTCGGTCGGATGCTGGTCCTCGGAATCGAATCCTCCTGCGACGAAACGGGCGTGGCCCTGGTCGAAACCCGCGACGGCGGCGCCGTGCCCGTGCTGCGCTCGCACGCCCTGCACAGCCAGATCGCCATGCATCAGGCCTACGGGGGCGTCGTCCCCGAGCTCGCGAGCCGCGACCACATCCGCCGCGTGCTGCCGCTCGCCCGGGCGGTGTTCGACGAAGCCGGCCGGACGCTGGCCGAGGTCGACGTGGTCGCCTACACGCGCGGTCCGGGCCTGGCCGGCGCGCTGCTGGTGGGGGCGGGCGTCGCCTGCGCGCTGGGCGCGGCATTGGACCGGCCGGTGCTGGGCGTGCATCACCTCGAGGGGCACCTGCTGTCGCCGTTCCTCAGCACCGACGCGCCCGAGTTCCCGTTCGTCGCCCTGCTGGTCTCCGGCGGCCACACGCAGTTGATGCGCGTCGACGGCGTCGGCCGCTACGAGATCCTGGGCGAGACGATCGACGACGCCGCCGGCGAGGCCTTCGACAAGTCGGCCAAGCTCATGGGGCTGCCGTACCCGGGCGGTCCGTGGCTCGCCAGGCTGGCCGAGGCGGGCGATCCGGCCGCCTTCAAGTTGCCGCGACCGCTCCTGCACAGCGGCGACCTCGACTTCTCCTTCGCCGGCCTGAAGACCGCCGTGCTGACGCAGGCGAAGAAGCTCGGCGACGACCTGGAGGCGCGCAAGGCCGACCTCGCGGCCTCGACCCAGGCGGCGATCGTCGAGGTGCTGCTGCGCAAGTCCCTGGCCGCGCTCGACCGCACCGGGTTGAAGCGCCTGGTGGTGGCCGGCGGCGTCGGTGCCAACGCGGCGTTGCGCGCGCAGCTGAACGCGGCCTGCGCCGCGCGGCGCGTGCGGGTGCATTACCCGGAACTCCACCTGTGCACCGACAACGGCGCCATGATCGCCATGGCCGCGGCGATGCGCCTGCAGGCCGGCGTGCAGGCGGCCACGACCGGCTATGCCTTCGACGTCAGGCCGCGCTGGCCGCTCGACCGCGTGGCCGACGCCGTGGCCTGACGGGTCACCGCCGACGCCGCGTCGTCAGTGAGGGCCGTCGCCGGCGTCACGGTCCTCGAAGACCATGCCCGGCACGTAGGGCACCGATTCCCGGCGCAAGCGCTCGAACTCCCGCGCGTAGGTGCCGGCGAGCGCCGTCCAGTGCCGGAAGAGGTTGAAGTTCTCGGCGTTGTGTCGCGCGCCGGCGCGGGTGAAGTTCATCGAGCCGAAACCGACCGTGCCCTCGTCCACGACGAGGAACTTGTGGTGCATCACCGGGTAGCGGGCATCGATCCACAGCGGCACGTTCCGGTCGTGGAAGTAGGTGGCGCTGGATTGGGTCAGCGTGGCCTGCGAGCGGTCGAGCACCACCCGCACGTCGACCCCGCGCCGGAAGGCCCGTTCCAGGGCGCGGGCGATGGAGGACGAGGTGAAGTAGTAGCCGGCGATCCACACCCGCGTGCGCGCCGTGCCGATGAGTGCGACGAGCGCCTCGTCGGTGCCGGCGCCGGGCGAGAAGAAGACGTCGACCGTCGCATGGGCGGAAAGAGGTGGGAGCGGCACCGCCGTCGTCGCGGCCGTGGCCGTGGCCGGGGCCGGTGGAGCGGATGCCACGACGTGGTCGACGGGCTTCGTCGGCGACCGCGCCGCGGCCGGTGTCGACGTCAGGAGGAGCGCGACCGCGGCGATCAGCGCCTTCCACAGGGTGGCGGCACGCGGGCGATGCGTGCCGGGCGCGCGGCGAGACGTCGGCATGAGGGAAGGGACGTCGTGCCGACGTCAGTCGTTCTGCGCGGCCAAGGCGGTTTCGACACGGGGCAGCGGCAGGGTCGAGAGCATGTCGCGCCACAGCGCCGACCACACCGGCCAGTCGTGGCCGCCCTCGGTCGTGAAGACATGACCTGCGGGCAGGACGTCGGCCAGCAGCTGATGGTTGGGGGCGAAGCGGTCCGCCAGACCGTGACCGAGGTAGAGCGGAGGCAGTTCCGCCGCCGAGGCCGGATCGGCATAGCGCTGCAGCCAGGGCCAGAGCTTGCGGTCGACCTCCTCGTCGGGCGGCGGGCCTTCGGGGTTCTTCCAGACCCGCAGGCCGCCGGCCTTCTGGATCTCGGCGCCGATCGGGCGGCGGCCGAGGTAGGGCGCGAGGACCACGATGCCTTCGACGAGACCGGGATGCGCCAGTTCGTGCGTCAGGGCGCCGAAACCGCCGATGGAGATGCCCACCAGCCAGATCGACTTGTAGCCCTGGCTGCGGGCCGGTGCCAGCACGTCGTGGGTCAGGCGCGGGATGAACGTCTGGTCGTAGTAATAGGAAACGTTGGCATCGACCAGCATCACGTCTGCCGCGAAGCCTTGCCTGCGCACACCGTTGACGAATCCTTCGCGCTCGAATTCTTCAGGTTTGAGGAAGGCACCAGGCAAGAAAATCAGCAACGTGTCGGCACGATGTCCGGGCGTCAGCGCATGCAGATGTGTATCCAACGGATTCCCCTGAGTGACGGGGACTCCGCTGCCACGGGTTGTCAGCGGTATCGCGACGTCAAATTAATAAATAGGTTCCTGTGTTTGTGTTGAAAAAGTGATTTTTTACACAGGTTGCTTATTCGAACATAAAAACTAGAAATAAGTGACAGCTGACATAAAAAATCAGATTTCGCTGATTGCAAAATTGTAGAAAAAAGTGTTGCAAATAGATTTATTGTCATAAATCTGTTTTCAATTTCAATGACGTCGAAAACCTTGGTTTGCTCGCGGACCAACCTTCGCGAACAGCTCGCTGCCGCAAAACTCCGTCGAGTGTCCTGCAGAAAATCAGTGTATTTTTTCAGCAACACTTTTTTGCACGTATCGCCGCGCGAGTGGGAGCGATAGAAGGCCATCGCGGCCCGTTGTCCGATGGGGCGGTGGGCCGGCGGACGTCTCGTACACTGCCCGGCCTCTCGTCATTGAGCGTCCCGCCATCCTTCGAGCGACCCTCGCGCCTGGATGGCCGGACGCACGCTTCCATGCTCCATCGCCCCGTTCGCCGCCGTCAGGCGCTGAAACTCGCCGCAGCGTCCCTGTGCGCCGCCCTGACCACGGCGACCGCCGTCGCCGACTCGCCGCAGCCCATCCGGCTGGCCCTGATCGAGAGCATGAGCGGCCCCTTCGCCAACACCGGCGAGGCGGTGTTCCGCAACCTCCTGTGGGCGGTCGAGCGCGTCAACGCGCGCGGTGGCATCCCGCTGCCCGGCGGAGCCCGCCTGCTCGCGCTCGACCGCTACGACAGCAAGGGCCAGAACGAGGAGGCGCTGTCGGCCCTGCGGGCGGCCATCGACGACGGCGCGCGCATCGTGCTCCAGGGCAACTCGTCGGCGACGGCCGCGGCGTTGATCGACGCCATCGACAAGAACAACGAGCGCGACCCCGCCCGGCGCGTGCTGTTCCTGAACTACTCGGCGGTCGATCCGGTGCTCACGAACGAGCGCTGCAGCTTCTGGCATTTCCGCTTCGACGCCCATGCCGACATGCGCGTGACGGCGCTCATGCAGATGGTGAAGGAGGACGCGGCTTTGAAGCGCGTCTACCTGATCGGCCAGGACTACAGCTTCGGCCAGGCCGTGCTGCGCGAGTCGAAGCGCCAGCTCGCGGCGCTGCGGCCCGACGTGCAGGTGGTGGGCGACGAACTGCATCCGCTCGGGCGCGTCAAGGATTTCTCGCCCTACGCCAGCAAGATCATCGCCAGCGGCGCGCAGGCCGTGGTGACCGGCAACTGGGGCAACGACCTGACGCTGCTGGTCAAGGCGGCGCGCGAAGCCGGGTTCAACGGCACCTTCTACACGTTCTACGGCAATGCGCTGGGCGCGCCGGCGGCCATCGGCGATGCCGGCATCGGCCGCGTGGTGGCCGTGGCCGACTGGCTGCCGAACGTGCAGACCGCCCCGTCGGAGGCGTTCTACCGCGCCTTCCGCGCGCGCTTCCCGAAGCCGTCCGACGACTACGTGCACATGCGCATGCAGTTGCTGGTGGAGGCATTGGCGCAGGCGATCGGTAATGCCGGCGGCGTCGAGGCCATGGCGGTCGCGCGGGCGCTGGAACGCGCCGACGTGACGCTCGCCGGCCAGCGCGGACGCATGCGCGCGGCCGACCACCAGTTCCAGCAGTCCCTCGTCGTCGGCGTGATGGACCGCCAGGGTGCCGACGGGGTGCGCTTCGACGTCGAGGGTTCGGGCTACGGCTTCCGGGTCGTCAAGACGGTGGCCGCCGAAGGCGCCGAGATGCCCACGACCTGCCGCATGCAACGGCCCTGACGTTCCGCGGCTTCCATCGGGTTGGCCGGCGGCCGCATTCCCATCCTATCCATCGAACCATCTTCCAGGAGGAATCCCCATGCGCCAGGCCATCCACGATCTCCAGGCTTCGAAGATCCGCGAGGTCGCCAATGCCGGCCTGGGGCGCGACGACGTGCTCGCGTTCTGGTTCGGCGAGAGCGACGAGGTCACGCCCGAGCCGGTGCGCCAGGCTGCGATCGAATCGCTGCAACGGGGCGAGACCTTCTACGCCCACAACCTGGGGTTGCCCGAGCTGCGCTCGGCCGTCGCGCGCTACACCAGCGCCCTGCATCCGGCCGTCGACGCGTCGCGCATCGCCATCACTTCCGGCGGCGTGAACGCGCTGATGCTGGCGGTGCAGGCGCTGGTGGATGCCGGCGACGAGGTGGTCGCCATCACGCCGGTCTGGCCGAACCTCGTCGCCCAGCCCGCCATCATGGGCGCGGACGTGCGCTGCGTCGCGTTGCGGCCGGTCGACGGCGCCTGGACGCTGGACCTCGACGCCTTGCGCGACGCCGTCACGCCGCGCACCCGGCTGCTGATCGTCAACGCGCCCAACAACCCCACGGGCTGGACGCTCACGCGAGACGAGCAGCGGGCCATCCTCGACCATTGCCGCGTCACGGGCACCTGGATCCTGGCCGACGAGGTCTACGAGCGGCTGTACTTCGAGCCGACGGCCAACGGCTGCGCGCCCAGCTTCCTCGATCTCGCCGCGCCCGAGGACCGGCTGGTCGTCGCCCACAGCTTCTCGAAGAGCTTCCTGATGACCGGCTGGCGCCTGGGCTGGCTGGTGGTGCCGCCGTCGCTGATCGAGGGCATCGGTAAGCTGATCGAGTTCAACACCTCGTGCGCCAGCGTCTTCACCCAGCGCGCCGGCATCGCCGCGCTGGCCCACGGCGACGAGATCACGCCCCGCGTCGTCGCGCACCTCAAGGCCTGCCGCGACGTGCTGGTGCCGTTGCTCGCCGACCTGCCCGGCGTGCAGGTGGCGCCGGCGCGCGGCGGCATGTACGCGTTCTTCCGGCTCGAAGGCTTCGGCGATTCGCTCGACGTCGCCAAGCGGCTGGTCGCCGAGGCCGGCCTCGGACTCGCCCCCGGCGATGCCTTCGGCCCGGAGGCCGGGGGATGGCTGCGCTGGTGCTTCGCCTCCAGGGATCCGCAGCGCCTGGTGCACGGCGTCGAGCGCCTCGGAAAGTGGCTGGCGGCCCGATGAGGACGGGCGGGCTATAATCCAAAGGCTTTGCATGCCGCAAGGCGCACGGTGCATGCAGTTCCAGCGCACACCGCAAGTCAAACATCCCGGAACAGGAAACACACACATGATCGCAGCCTCCATCAAGGCCGAAGTCGTCAAGGACAACGCCCGCGCCGCCAACGACACCGGCAGCCCCGAAGTCCAGGTCGCACTGCTGACCGCCCGCATCAACGAGCTCACCCCCCACTTCAAGACGCACGCCAAGGACCACCACGGCCGTCGTGGCCTGCTGCGCATGGTGAGCCGCCGCCGCAAGCTCCTCGACTACCTCAAGTCCAAGGACGCCGACCGCTACACCGCACTGATCGCGAAGCTGGGTCTGCGCAAGTAATCCGGTTCGCACGCAAAAAACGCCTGGGTTAGTCCGCTAGCTCAGGCGTTTTTTACTTCGCGAACGGCAACAGATCGTCAATTCCGGAGTGCCGCACAGAGCGAAGCTGTGTCATTCCATCGAAGTTCCGGTGCCTTCGGGCCATGCGAATCTCGCTGGAATGGCATCGTGTTCTGGAAGCGTTCCGATTCCCCCGGCGGAAGCCGTCCGGCGCAGCCCGTTGCTGCGACGGCCGGGTCTCCCGCCCTCAAAACAGGAGCTAACACATGAGCCTCTTCAACAAAGTCACTAAGTCGTTCCAGTGGGGCGGCAAGACCGTCGTCCTCGAAACCGGTGAGATCGCCCGCCAGGCCAGCGGCGCCGTCGTCGTCGACATCGAAGGCACCGTCGTGCTGGCGACCGTGGTCGCTTCCAAGTCGGCCAAGCCCGGCCAGGACTTCTTTCCGCTGACCGTCGACTACATCGAGAAGACCTATGCCGCCGGCAAGATCCCCGGCAGCTTCTTCAAGCGCGAAGCCAAGCCCAGCGAGCACGAGACGCTCACCAGCCGCCTGATCGACCGCCCGATCCGCCCGCTGTTCCCCGAGGGCTTCCTCAACGAAGTGCACGTGGTCATCCACACGCTGTCGCTCAACCCCGAGGTCGACGCCGACATCGCCGCCATGATCGGCGTCTCGGCCGCCCTGTCGGTCTCCGGCATCCCGTTCAGCGGCCCGATCGGCGCGGCCCGCGTCGGCTACATCAACGGCGAATACGTCCTGAATCCGGGCCAGACGGCCCGCAAGGACTCGCAGATGGATCTGGTCGTCGCCGGCACCGAATCGGCCGTGCTGATGGTCGAGTCCGAAGCCCTGCAGTTGAGCGAGGAGGTCATGCTCGGCGGCGTGGTGTTCGGCCACGAACAGGCGGCCATCGCCATCAACGCCATCCACGAACTCGTGCGCGACGCCGGCAAGCCGGTTTGGGACTGGCAGGCCCCGGCCGAGGACGAAGCCTTCGTCGCCAAGGTCAACAGCCTGGCCGAGGAGAAGCTGCGCGCGGTCTACCAGATCCGCAGCAAGCAGGCCCGCACCCAGGCGCTGCGCGAAGCCAACGCCGGCGTGATGGCCGCCCTCAAGGAGAGCGGCGAGCCCTTCGACGCCGGCAAGGTCAGCGACCTGCTGTTCGCGATCGAGAGCCGCATCGTGCGCAGCCAGATCCTCGAAGGCGAGCCGCGCATCGACGGCCGCGACACGCGCACCGTGCGTCCGATCGAGATCCGCAGCTCGGTCCTGCCGCGCACCCACGGCTCGGCGCTGTTCACGCGCGGCGAGACGCAGGCGCTGGTCGTCACCACGCTGGGCACCGAGCGCGACGCGCAGCGCATCGACGCGCTGTCAGGCGACTATGAAGACCGCTTCCTGTTCCACTACAACATGCCTCCCTTCGCCACCGGCGAAGTCGGCCGCATGGGCTCCACCAAGCGCCGCGAGATCGGCCACGGCCGCCTGGCCAAGCGCGCGCTCGTCGCCGTGCTGCCGAGCAAGGAAGACTTCCCCTACACCGTGCGCGTGGTCTCAGAGATCACCGAATCGAACGGCTCCTCGTCGATGGCCTCGGTCTGCGGCGGCTGCCTGTCGCTGATGGACGCCGGCGTGCCCGTGAAGGCGCACGTGGCCGGCATCGCCATGGGCCTGATCAAGGAAGGCAACCGCTTCGCGGTGCTGACCGACATCCTGGGCGACGAGGACCACCTCGGCGACATGGACTTCAAGGTGGCCGGCACGACCGCCGGCATCACCGCGCTGCAGATGGACATCAAGATCCAGGGCATCACCAAGGAGATCATGCAGGTCGCCCTGGCGCAGGCCAAGGAAGCGCGCGTGCACATCCTGGGCAAGATGCAGGAAGCGCAGGGTTCGGCCAATGTCGAGGTGTCGCAGTTCGCGCCCCGCATGACCACGCTCAAGATCAATCCCGAGAAGATCCGCGACGTGATCGGCAAGGGCGGCGCCGTCATCCGCGGCCTGCAGGAAGAGACCGGCACGACGATCAACATCGACGAGGACGGCACCATCACCATTGCCTCGACCGATCCGGAGAAGGCCGAGATCGCCAAGAAGCGCATCGAGCAGATCACGGCGGAAGTCGAGATCGGCAAGGTCTACGAAGGCCCGGTCACCAAGATCCTGGATTTCGGCGCGCTGATCAACCTGCTGCCCGGCAAGGACGGCCTGCTGCACATCAGCCAGATCGCCCACGAGCGCGTCGAGCGCGTGCAGGACTACCTGACCGAAGGCCAGATCGTGAAGGTCAAGGTCCTGGAGACCGACGAGAAGGGCCGCGTCAAGCTGTCCCTCAAGGCCCTGACGGAGCGTCCGGCGGGCATGGAATTCCAGGAGCGCGCACCGCGCGAGGACCGTGGCGGCGAGCGTCGCGAGCGCTCCGACCGTGGGGACCGCAATGACCGTGGCGACCGTGGCGATCGTCAGCCGCGCGGCGAGCGCGCGCCCCGTTTCGACAACAACGGCAACCCGGGTGGTCAGGAACGCGGCGGCGAGCAGCAGCAGCCGCAGCAGCAGTTCCAGCCCCAGCAAGCGTTCCATCTGGAGCAGGCGCAGGTCGAGCCGCAGCAGCGCCCGGTGCCGCAGGACGCTTCGCGCGGCGATCGCAACAACGAACCGCAATCCTGATCCGCACCGGCGGGCGTCGCCCGCCCTGTGGATCGCGCGGCGTTCCCTCGAGGGGCGCCGCGCGCAGCCTGGAGAACCCCATGAAAGCCATCGAGATCACGACCTTCGGCGCGCCCGAAGTCCTGCGCGTCGCCGAGCGGCCCGAGCCGGTCGCGGGCGCCGGTGAACTGCTGATCCGCGTGGCGGCCAGCGGGGTGAATCGGCCGGACGTGCTGCAGCGCACCGGCAACTACCCGGTGCCGCCGGGTGCCTCGGACCTGCCCGGCCTGGAGGTCGCGGGCGAAATCGTCGCCGGCGATGCCGAGGCGATGGCCGCGGCGGGACTGGCCGTCGGCGATCACGTGTGCGCGCTGGTCGCGGGCGGTGGCTATGCGCAATTGTGCGTGGCGCCGGTCGTGCAGTGCCTGCCCGTGCCGCGCGGCTGGAGCGATGTCGAGGCGGCCACGCTGCCCGAGACCTTCTTCACCGTCTGGAGCAACGTCTTCATGCGCGGCCGCCTGCAGAAGGGCGAGACGCTGCTGGTGCAGGGCGGTTCGAGCGGCATCGGCGTCACGGCCATCCAACTCGGCAAGGCCATGGGCGCGACGGTGATCGTCACGGCCGGCAGCGACGACAAGTGCGAAGCCTGCAAGGCCTTCGGCGCCGACCACGCCATCAACTACAAGACGTCCGACTTCGTCGAGGAGGTCAAGCGCCTCACCGGCGGCAAGGGCGTCGACGTGGTGCTCGACATGGTCGCCGGCAGCTACGTGGCGCGCGAGATCGAATGCCTGGCCGACGACGGACGCATCGTCATCATCGCGGTGCAGGGCGGTGTCAAGGGCGAGATCAACGCCGGCCAGGTGCTGCGCCGACGCCTCACCATCACCGGCTCGACCCTGCGGCCCCGGAGCGTGGCCTTCAAGGGCGAGATCGCCCGGGCCTTGCGCGAGACGGTCTGGCCGTTGCTGGAAAACGGGACCGTCAAGCACGCCGTCCACAGCAACTTCGCCGCGCTCGGCGATTCGGCGGATGGCCCCAGCGGAGCCGCTCAAGCCCACACCCTGATGGAATCGAACCAGCACATCGGCAAGATCGTGCTGACCTGGTGAACCCCTAAGAACGAGATCGACATGACGAACAGGAAGCTCATCGCGGGCAACTGGAAGATGAACGGCAGCCTCGCGGTCAACGAGGCGCTCGTCGGTGCCTTGCTGCGCGACATCGGCACGCCGGCCTGCGACGTCGCGCTGTGCGTGCCGTCGCCCTATCTGGCACAGGTGCAGGCCCTGGTGACGGGGTCTCCGCTCGCGCTCGGCGCGCAGGACATCTCCGCCCGGCCGCACGGTGCCTTCACCGGCGAGAAATCCGCTTCGATGCTGAAGGAATTCGGCGTGCTCTACGCCATCGTGGGGCATTCGGAACGGCGCGAATACCACCGCGAGGCCGACGATCACGTGGCGGCGAAGGCGGGCGCCGCGCTCGGCGCGGGCATCACGCCGATCGTGTGCGTCGGCGAGACGCTGGCCGAACGCGAGGCAGGGCGCACCGAGGAGGTCGTGAAGCGGCAACTCGCCGCCGTCATCCATGCCAACGGGCACTGCATCAGCGAAATCGTCGTGGCCTACGAACCGGTCTGGGCCATCGGCACCGGCAAGACGGCGACGCCCGAGCAGGCGCAGTCGGTGCATGCCGTGCTGCGCGCGCAACTCCATCACGCGGCGAGCGACCATGCGGCCGGGATCCGCATCCTCTACGGCGGCAGCATGAACGCCGCCAACGCCGCCGAACTGCTGGCGCAGCCCGACATCGACGGTGGGCTCATCGGCGGCGCCTCGCTCAAGGCGCCGGACTTTCTGCAGATCATCGCTGCGGCCCGCTGAGGCGAGGCGCGGGCGTTTCAACAAGGAGTGACAACAATGAACGTGGTTCTCAATATTCTGGTGGGCGTGCAGATGCTCACCGCGCTGGCGATGATCGGGCTGATCCTGATCCAGCACGGCAAGGGCGCCGACATGGGCGCGGCCTTCGGCAGCGGCAGTGCGGGCAGCCTGTTCGGCGCCAGCGGCAGCGCCAACTTCCTGTCGCGCACGACGGCGGTTCTCGCCGCGGTCTTCTTCGTGACGACCCTGCTGCTGGCCTATTTCAGCCATGCCCGTCCCGCGGGCGGCGGCAGCCTGCTGGAGCGGGCCACGACCGGAACGCCGCTGCCGGCCGCGGCACCTGCCGCGTCGGCACCCGCGTCGACCGGAGCCGCATCGCAGATTCCATCGAGCAACACGATCCCCGTGGCGCCGACGACACCGGCCGTGCAGGCCGTTCCCGCCCCGACCGTGGTGCCGGCTCCGGCGGCGCCGGCTTCCGGCACCGGATCGACGCAATAATCTGTCATGTTCCTTCGATCCGGCTGGAAAACCGGATGTATTTCAGGGTAAACTCGTAAGCTGTCCGGAAAGCCAAAAACTCTTGGGTTCCTCATGCCATCCGGACAGTCAAAACCGCGGTCGTGGTGAAATTGGTAGACACGCTATCTTGAGGGGGTAGTGGCGAAAGCTGTGCGAGTTCGAGTCTCGCCGACCGCACCAAATCTCACCGGCAGGTGTCAGCAAAGCAGCTGATGTCTGTCGGTGGCAAGCGGTGATAGAACAACGATGAACCTCGATTCCTACCTCCCCGTCCTGTTGTTCATCCTGGTCGGCATCGGAGTCGGCATCGCTCCTCAGGCGCTGGGCTATCTGCTCGGCCCCAACCGGCCCGACGCGGCCAAGAATTCCCCCTACGAGTGCGGCTTCGAAGCGTTCGAGAACGCTCGGATGCAGTTCGACGTCCGCTATTACCTCGTTGCGATCCTGTTCATTCTTTTCGATCTCGAGATCGCTTTCCTGTTTCCCTGGGCCGTGGCCTTCACGGAACTCACCGCGCAGGGCGCCACCGCGTTCGTGGCGGTCGTGATCTTTTTGGCGATCCTGGTCGTGGGCTTCGTCTACGAATGGAAAAAGGGCGCCCTTGACTGGGAATAGGAATTGCCTGCGCGGCGTTCGCCGCACCCACGAAGAAACAAGGTACAGCCATGGCCATTGAAGGCGTTTTCAAAGAAGGTTTCGTCACCACGTCGTACGACTCCGTGGTGAACTGGGCGAAAACCGGTTCGCTGTGGCCCATGACCTTCGGTCTGGCCTGCTGCGCCGTGGAAATGATGCACGCGGCGGCGGCGCGTTACGACATCGGCCGTTTCGGCGCCGAGGTGTTCCGTGCCAGCCCTCGTCAATCCGATCTGATGATCGTCGCCGGCACGCTGTGCAACAAGATGGCGCCGGCCCTGCGCAAGGTCTACGACCAGATGGCGGAGCCGCGCTGGGTGCTGTCGATGGGTTCGTGCGCCAACGGCGGCGGCTACTACCACTACAGCTATTCCGTGGTGCGCGGCTGCGATCGCATCGTGCCGGTAGACGTCTACGTGCCCGGCTGCCCGCCGACGGCCGAAGCGCTGATCTACGGGATCATCCAGCTGCAGCAGAAGGTGCGTCGCACCAACACCATCGCGCGCGCTTGAAGGGCCCACATCCATGACAGCTTTTGCGATCGACCCGGCCGCGTTGAAAACGAACGTCGAGCGCGCGCTCGGCGACAAGCTCAAGAGCGCCACGGTGGCCCTGGGCGAACTGACGGTGGTGGTCAAGGCCGCCGACTACCTGGAAGCCATGCGCATCCTTCGCGATGCGCCGGAATGCAGGTTCGAGCAACTGATCGACCTGTGCGGCGTCGACTATTCGGCCTACCGCGACAGCGTCTGGGAAGGCCTGCGCTACGCGGCGGTGGTGCATCTGCTGTCGACGAGTCTGAACCAGCGCGTGCGCGTCAAGGTCTTCTGCGCAGACGACGACTTTCCGGTGCTGCCATCGCTGATGCACCTCTGGAGTTCGGTCAACTGGTTCGAGCGCGAGGCTTTCGACCTCTTCGGCATCGTGTTCGAAGGGCACGAGGACCTGCGCCGCATCCTGACCGACTACGGCTTCATCGGCCATCCGTTCCGCAAGGATTTCCCGCTCAACGGCAACGTCGAGATGCGCTACGACGAAGACCTGAAGCGCGTCGTCTACCAGTCCGTGACCATCGAGTCGCGCGAGGTCACGCCGCGCATCATCCGCGAGGAGAACTACGGGGGCCCGGCATCCAAGGTCGTGCCCCGGTGATCGAACATGGCTGAAATCAAGAACTACACGCTCAACCTGGGCCCGCAGCACCCCGCAGCGCACGGTGTCCTGCGCCTGGTGCTCGAACTCGACGGCGAGGTCGTCCAGCGCGCCGACCCGCACATCGGGTTGCTGCACCGTGCCACCGAGAAACTGGCCGAGGGCAAGACGTACATCCAGTCGCTGCCCTACATGGACCGTCTCGACTACGTGTCGATGATGAGCAACGAGCACGCCTATTGCTTGGCGATCGAGAAGCTCCTGGGCCTCGAGGTGCCGATCCGCGCCCAGTACATCCGCGTCATGTTCGGCGAGATCACGCGCCTGCTCAACCACCTGATGTGGCTGGGCTCGCACGGCAACGACTGCGGCAGTTCGACCATCCTGATCTACGCGTTCCGCGAGCGCGAGGACCTGTTCGACGTCTACGAGGCGGTATCGGGCGCGCGCATGCACGCGGCCTATTTCCGTCCGGGCGGCGTCTATCGCGACCTGCCCGACGCGATGCCGCAGTACAAGGTCAGCAAGATCAAGAACGCCAAGGCACTGGCGCGGATGAACGAGAACCGCAGCGGCTCGGTCCTCGACTTCATCGACGACTTCACGCAGCGCTTCACGAAGCACGTGGAGGAGTACCACACGCTGCTGACCGACAACCGCATCTGGAAGCAGCGCACCGTGGGCATCGGCGTCATGTCGCCCGAGCGCGCGCTCAACCTGGGCCTGACCGGCCCGATGCTGCGCGGCTCGGGCATCGCCTGGGACCTGCGCAAGAAGCAGCCCTACGACGTCTACGACCGCATGGATTTCGACATCCCGGTGGGCAAGACGGGCGACTGCTACGACCGCTACCTGGTGCGCATGGAGGAGATGGTGCAGTCCAACCGCATCATCAAGCAGTGCGTGGACTGGCTCAAGGCCAACCCCGGCCCGGTCATCACCGACAACCACAAGGTGGCCGCGCCCGCGCGGGAGTCGATGAAGGCCAACATGGAAGAGCTGATCCATCACTTCAAGCTCTTCACCGAAGGCTTCCACGTGCCCGAAGGCGAGGCCTACGCGGCGGTGGAACACCCGAAGGGCGAGTTCGGCATCTACCTGATGAGCGATGGCGCCAACAAGCCCTACCGCCTGAAGATCCGCGCTCCCGGCTTCGCCCACCTCGCCGCGCTCGACGAACTCACGCGCGGCCACATGATCGCCGACACCGTGGCCATCATCGGCACGCTCGACATCGTGTTTGGAGAAATCGACCGATGAACGACAGCATTTCCAACCCGGCCGGCGCGCAGCCGTTGTCGGATGCCACGCACCAGCGCTTCGCGCGCGAGATCGCCAAGTACCCGGCCGACCAGGCCCAGTCGGCCGTCATGGCCTGCCTGGCCATCGTGCAGCAGGAGCACGGCCACGTCAGTGCCGATCACGAGAAGGTCGTCGCCGACGTGCTCGGCATGCCGCAGATCGCCGTGCACGAGGTCACGACCTTCTACAACATGTACAACCAGCAGCCGATCGGCCGCTTCAAGCTCAACGTCTGCACCAACCTGCCGTGCCAGCTGCGCGACGGCGAGAAGGCGCTCGCGCACCTCGAGAAGAAGCTGGGCATCGGCATGGGCGGTACGACGGCCGACGGCCTGTTCACGCTGCAGCAGAGCGAATGCCTGGGTGCCTGCGCCGATTCGCCGGTGATGCTGGTCAACGACCGCACGATGTGCAGTTTCATGACCGGTGAGAAGCTCGATCAATTGGTCGACGGGTTGCGCGCCAGCGTGCACGCGCCGGCCTCGAACGGGGAGGCCGCATGACGCCCGACCAAGTCCTGGAACAGTTCCGCGCGACGGGTGTCCAGACCTGCTTCCACGATCGCCACATCGATGCGCAGATCTATGCCGGTCTCGACGGCACGAACTGGCGCTTGGCCGACTACGAGGCACGCGGCGGCTACCAGGCGCTGCGCAAGATCCTGACCGAGGGCATGACGCCCGATCAGGTGATCGCCGAGGTCAAGGGCTCCGGCCTGCGCGGCCGTGGCGGCGCGGGCTTCCCGACCGGACTGAAGTGGAGCTTCATGCCGCGCCAGTTCCCGGGCCAGAAGTACCTCGTCTGCAACTCCGACGAAGGCGAGCCCGGCACCTGCAAGGACCGCGACATCCTGCAGTTCAACCCGCACATCGTGATCGAGGGCATGGCCATCGCGGCCTTCGCCATGGGCATCAGCGTCGGCTACAACTACATCCACGGCGAGATCTTCGGGACCTACGAGCGGTTCGAGGAAGCCCTGGAAGAGGCGAGGGCGGCCGGCTACCTGGGCGACGGCATCATGGGCAGCGGCTACAACTTCCAGTTGCATGCCGCGCACGGTTTCGGCGCCTACATCTGCGGCGAGGAGACGGCCCTGCTGGAGTCGCTCGAAGGCAAGAAGGGGCAGCCGCGCTTCAAGCCGCCGTTCCCGGCCAGCTTCGGCCTCTACGGCAAGCCGACCACCATCAACAACACCGAGACCTTCGCGGCGGTGCCGTGGATCATCCGCAACGGCGGACCGGCCTACCTGGCTTGCGGCAAGCCCAACAACGGCGGCACCAAGATCTATTCGGTCAGCGGCGACGTCGAGTTGCCAGGCAACTACGAAGTGCCCATGGGCACACCGTTCTCCAAGCTGCTCGAACTCGCCGGCGGCGTGCGCAAGGGCCGTCAGCTCAAGGCCGTGATCCCGGGTGGATCGTCTTCGCCCGTGCTGCCCGCGTCCATCATGATGGATTGCACCATGGACTACGACTCGATCGCCAAGGCGGGTTCGATGCTGGGTTCGGGCGCGGTCATCGTCATGGACGACAGCCGTTCGATGGTCGAGTCGCTGCGGCGCCTCTCATACTTCTACATGCACGAGTCCTGCGGCCAATGCACGCCGTGCCGCGAAGGCACGGGCTGGCTCTGGCGCGTGGTCGACCGCATCCACAACGGCCATGGCAAGTCCACCGACATGGATCTGCTCAACTCGGTGGCCGACAACATCCAGGGCCGCACCATCTGCGCGCTGGGCGATGCGGCGGCGATGCCGGTGCGCGCCATGATCAAACATTTCCGCCACGAGTTCGAGGCACTGATTCCGGGCTACGTCGCCAAGACTCCCGCCAACGCCTGAGCACGAAACCGCGACACATCCCTATGGTTGAAATCGAACTCGACGGCAAGAAAGTCGACGTGACCGAAGGCAGCATGATCATGCATGCGGCCGACAAGGCGGGCACGTACATCCCGCACTTCTGCTATCACAAGAAGCTCAGCATCGCGGCCAACTGCCGCATGTGCTTGGTCGACGTGGAGAAGGCGCCCAAGCCGATGCCGGCCTGCGCCACGCCCGTGACGCAGGGCATGATCGTGCGCACCAAGAGCGACAAGGCCATCAAGGCCCAGCAGTCGGTGATGGAGTTCCTCCTCATCAACCACCCGCTGGACTGCCCGATCTGCGACCAGGGCGGCGAGTGCCAGCTGCAGGACCTGGCCGTGGGCTACGGCGGTTCGTCCTCGCGCTACGAGGAGGAGAAACGCGTCGTCTTCCACAAGGACGTCGGCCCGCTGATCAGCATGGAGGAGATGACCCGCTGCATCCATTGCACCCGCTGCGTGCGCTTCGGCCAGGAAGTGGCCGGCGTGATGGAACTGGGCATGATCCATCGCGGCGAGCATTCCGAGATCACGACCGTGGCCGGCGAGACCATCGATTCGGAGCTCTCGGGCAACATGATCGACGTCTGTCCGGTCGGCGCGCTCACGAGCAAGCCGTTCCGCTACAGCGCCCGCACGTGGGAGTTGTCGCGCCGCAAGTCGGTCAGCCCGCACGACTCGACCGGTGCCAACCTGATCGTCCAGGTCAAGAACAACCAGGTCATGCGCGTTGTTCCCCTCGAGAACGAGGACGTCAACGAATGCTGGCTCGCCGACCGGGACCGCTTCTCGTACGAAGCGCTCAACAGCGGCGAGCGCCTGCGCCAGCCCATGCTCAAGCAGGGCGGTCAATGGCAGGCGGTCGACTGGCAGACGGCGCTCGAGTACGTGGCCAACGGCCTGCGCCAGATCAAGGCCGACCATGGTGCGTCGGCGATCGGCGCACTGGTCAGCCCGCACAGCACCGTCGAGGAACTCTCGCTGGCGACCGCGCTGGTGCGCGGCCTGGGCAGCGAGAACATCGACCACCGCCTGCGCAACGCCGACTTCGGAACGTCGAAGAACATCCGCTGGCTCGGCACCTCGATCGCGTCGTTGACGAACCTCCAGCGCGTGCTGGTGATCGGTTCCAACCTGCGCAAGGACCACCCGCTGTTCGCCCAACGCATTCGTCAGGCTGCGCGCAAGGGCGCCGCCGTCGGCGTGATCGCTTCCGAACGCGAACTCGCCACGCACGACGCCTGGGCAATGCCGCTCGCCGAGGTGCACACGGCACCGGCCGGCGACTGGGCGCAGGCGCTCGCGGACGTGGCCGCGGCGATCGGCGCGGAGAAGGGCGAAGCCGCTCCGATGCGTGGCGAGGCGACCGACACCGCCAAGGCGATCGCGACCTCGCTGCTGGGCGGCGAACGCAAGGCCATCCTGCTGGGCAACGCGGCCGCGCATCACGCGGACGCATCGCGCCTGCTGGCGCTGGCGCAGTGGATCGGCGTGCACACCGGCGCCAGCGTCGGCTACCTGACCGAGGCGGCCAACACGGTCGGCGCGCAATGGGTCGGGGCGCTTCCGGGCGCCGATGGCCTGAACGCAGCGCAGATGCTGGCCGGTGGCGCGAAGGCGCTGCTGCTGCTGAACAACGAGCCCGAATTCGACTCCGCCGCCGGTGCCGAGGTGCGCGCCGGACTCGAGCACGCCCAGATGGTCGTCACGCTGAGCCCGTTCAAGGCCAACTTGGCGTTCAGCGACGTGCTGCTGCCGATCTCGCCGTTCTCCGAGACGCCGGGCACCTTCGTCAATGCCGAGGGTCGCATCCAGAGTTTCCACGCCGTTACCAAGCCGCTGGGCGACACCCGTCCGGCCTGGAAGGTGCTGCGCGTGCTGGCCAACCTGCTCGGCCTGAAGGGCTTCGAATTCGAGACCGTGCAGGACGTGCTCGCGCACGTGCTGGGCACGGCCGAGAACCAGAAGGCGACCCACGTGCCGGCGGTCCTGCTCGGCAACGCCGCGCCGGAGAATTTCGATCTGACCTCCGCGCCGGTCGAAGGTGCCGCCGATCCCGTGGTGGCCGCCATCTACGAACTCGACGGGCTGACGCGCCGCGCGCCGTCGCTGCAGCTGACCGCCGACGGACGCGGCAGCCGGCATGCCGCCAAGGGCGTGTCCCAGGGCCAGCACGTGACGCTCGACGAGGTGGCCGCATGATCGATTCGATTCACGCTTTCGGTCAGGGACTGATCTCGGCGCGTTGGTGGACCGCCGGTGGCTGGCCGGTGATCTGGTCGATGATCAAGATCATCTGCGTGCTGCTCCCGCTGCTGGGCGCGGTGGCCTATCTGACATTGTGGGAGCGCAAGTTCCTCGGCTGGATCCAGGTCCGCCACGGACCCAACCGGGTCGGCCCGCTGGGCCTGCTGCAGCCGATCGCCGACGCGCTCAAGCTGCTGACCAAGGAAATCATCAGCCCGTCAGCGGCGAGCCCGGGCCTGTTCCGTCTCGGTCCCGTTATGGCGATCATGCCGGCGCTGGCGGCCTGGGTGGCGATCCCGTTCGGCCCCGAGGCCATCCTGGCCAACGTCAATGCCGGTCTGCTGCTGATCATGGCCATCACCTCGATCGAGGTCTACGGCGTGATCATCGCCGGCTGGGCATCGAACTCGAAGTACGCCTTCCTGGGCGCCATGCGCGCCTCGGCGCAGATGGTGAGCTACGAGATCGCCATGGGCTTCTGCCTGGTGGTGGTGATCATGGTCACGGGCAGCCTGAGGCTGGGCGATGTCGTGAGTTCGCAGGGCATCGGCATGGGTGCCTCCATGGGGCTCGGCTTCCTGTCCTGGAACTGGCTGCCGCTGCTGCCGATCTTCGTCGTCTACGTGATCTCCGGCGTCGCCGAGACCAACCGCCACCCGTTCGACGTCGTCGAGGGCGAGGCGGAGATCGTGGCCGGCCACATGGTCGAGTACTCGGGCATGGGCTTCGCGATCTTCTTCCTGGCGGAGTACGCCAGCATGTGGCTGGTGTCGATCCTGGCGGCCCTGATGTTCCTGGGCGGCTGGCTGTCGCCGGTCGGCTTCCTCGACTTCATTCCCGGCTGGATCTGGCTCGGCCTCAAGACCTTCTTCGTGGTGTCCACCTTCATCTGGATCCGCGGCACCTTCCCGCGCTTCCGCTATGACCAGATCATGCGTCT
This sequence comes from Variovorax sp. PvP013, assembly GCF_050435945.1. Lineage (NCBI taxonomy): Bacteria > Pseudomonadati > Pseudomonadota > Betaproteobacteria > Burkholderiales > Comamonadaceae > Variovorax > Variovorax sp. PvP013. Next base: position 1,226,939 of record NZ_JBNDLF010000001.1, on the reverse strand, counting down.
GGGCTGGAAGATCTTCATTCCGGTCACCCTGGTGTGGCTGCTGGTGGTCGGGGCCTGGATGCAGACGCCCTGGTCCATCTGGAAATAAGCGGAGCAACACACGATGCCTTCATCCACCACGGTCGCCGCGGCGCCGTCGAAGTCCGCCTTCTCGGTCGGGGATTTCCTCAAGAGCTTCATGCTCGCCGAACTGTTCAAGGGCATGGTCCTGACGGGGCGCTATGCGTTCCGCCGCAAGATCACGGTCCAGTTCCCGGAAGAGAAGACGCCGCTGTCGCCGCGCTTCCGCGGCCTGCACGCGCTGCGTCGCTACGAGAACGGCGAGGAGCGCTGCATCGCCTGCAAGCTGTGCGAGGCCGTCTGCCCGGCGGTCGCAATCAGCATCGAGTCGGACGTGCGCGAGGACGGTTCGCGCCGCACCACGCGTTACGACATCGACCTGACCAAATGCATCTTCTGCGGCTTCTGCGAGGAAAGCTGCCCGGTCGACTCGATCGTCGAGACGCACATCCTGGAGTACCACGGCGAGAAGCGGGGCGACCTGTACTTCACCAAGGAAATGCTGCTCGCCGTCGGCGACCGGTACGAGACCGAGATCGCGGCCAACAAGGCCGCGGACGCGAAATACCGTTGAACGACGGACGCCCCAAAGAAAAAAATCCATGGACGTCAAGACCGGCTTCTTCTACCTGTTCTCGATCGTGCTGCTGTTCGCGGCCTTTCGGGTCATCACCGCGCGCAATCCCGTGCATGCGGTGCTCTACCTCATGCTGGCGTTCTCGCAGGCGTCGGCCGTCTGGCTGCTGCTCGAGGCCGAGTTCCTGGCCATCGTGCTGGTGCTGGTGTACCTCGGCGCCGTGATGGTGCTGTTCCTGTTCGTGGTGATGATGCTCGACCTGAACATCGACAGCCTGCGGCAGGGCTTCTGGAAGCACTTCCCGCTGGCGGCGTTCATCGGCGTGGTGATCGCGCTGGAGATGGCGTACGTGCTGATGGGCGGCTTCCGCGAGATGCCGATCGCCGTGCAGGCAGGCGCCGCGCAGGCGTCGAACACGCACGCCCTGGGCATGTTGCTCTACACCGAATACCTCTATCCGGTGCAGATCGCCGCCGTGATCCTGGTGGTCGCCATGATCGCGGCCATCGCGCTCACCCTGCGCGAGCGCAAGGACAGCAAGTTCATCGACGTGAGCACGCAGATCCACGTGAAGGCGCGCGACCGCCTGAGCGTCGTGAAGCTCGACGCCACCCGTGCGGCGCCTCCGGCGCAGACCGAAGCGCCGGCGGCCGCCGCAGCCGTGGAGAAGAAGCCATGACCCTGACCCTCTCGCACTACCTGACGCTGGGCGCGATCCTGTTCGCGATGTCGGTGATCGGCATCTTCCTCAACCGCAAGAACCTGATCGTCCTGCTGATGTGCGTCGAGCTGATGCTGCTGGCCGTCAACATGAACTTCGTCGCGTTCTCCCATTACCTGGGCGACATGCACGGACAGATCTTCGTGTTCTTCATCCTGACCGTGGCGGCCGCCGAGTCGGCCATCGGACTGGCCCTCCTGGTACTGTTGTTCCGCAACAAGTCGACCATCAGCGTCGACGAGTTGAACTCGCTCAAGGGCTGAGGCTTTCCATATGAGCGCAACTCTCTCCGCATCCACGCTGCTGGCCGTCCCGCTGGCTCCCCTGGTGGGCGCCGCCCTGGCCGGCCTGTTCGGCACGAAGTTCGGCGGCAACCACATCGGCCGCAAGGTCACGCACTCGCTGACCATCCTGGGCGTGCTGATCGCCTTCGTCATCTCGGCGATGACGCTCAAGAGCGTCGTCACCGACGGTGCCCGCTTCAACGAGACGCTCTACACCTGGATGGTGGTGGGCGGCCTGAAGATGGAAGTCGGCTTCCTGGTCGACGGCCTGACCGCCATGATGATGTGTGTGGTGACCTTCGTGTCGCTGATGGTGCACATCTACACCATCGGCTACATGGAGGAGGACGAGGGCTACAACCGCTTCTTCGCCTACATCTCGCTGTTCACCTTCTCCATGCTGATGCTCGTGATGAGCAACAACATGCTCCAGCTGTTCTTCGGCTGGGAGGCGGTGGGCCTGGTGTCGTACCTGCTGATCGGTTTCTGGTTCAACAAGCCGACGGCGATCTTCGCCAACATGAAGGCCTTCCTGGTCAACCGCGTGGGCGACTTCGGCTTCATCCTGGGCATCGGCCTGATCGCGGCCTATGCCGGTACGCTGAACTACGGTGAGGCCTTCGCCAAGGCCGACGCGCTGGCCGCCCTGACCTTCCCGGGCACGCAGTGGATGCTGGTGACGGTGATCTGCATCTGCCTGTTCATCGGCGCGATGGGCAAGAGCGCGCAGTTCCCGCTGCACGTCTGGCTGCCCGACTCGATGGAAGGCCCGACGCCCATCTCCGCGCTGATCCACGCCGCGACGATGGTGACGGCCGGCATCTTCATGGTGGCGCGCATGTCGCCGCTGTTCGAGCTGAGCGACACGGCATTGAGCTTCATCCTGGTGATCGGCGCCATCACGGCACTGTTCATGGGCTTCCTGGGCATCATCCAGAACGACATCAAGCGCGTCGTCGCCTATTCGACGCTGTCGCAGCTGGGCTACATGACGGTGGCGCTCGGTGCCTCGGCGTACTCGGTGGCGGTGTTCCACCTGATGACGCACGCGTTCTTTAAGGCGTTGCTGTTTCTCGGCGCCGGGTCGGTCATCATCGGCATGCATCACAACCAGGACATCCGCTGGATGGGCGGCGTGCGCAAGTACATGCCCATCACCTGGATCACCTCGCTGCTGGGTTCGCTGGCACTGATCGGCACGCCGCTGTTCTCGGGCTTCTACTCCAAGGACAGCATCATCGAGGCGGTTCACGAGAGCCATCTGGCCGGCGCCGGCTTCGCGTACTTCGCCGTGCTCGCGGGCGTCTTCGTGACGGCGTTCTACTCGTTCCGCATGTACTTCCTGGTCTTCCACGGCAAGGAACGCTACGACCAGAATCCGGACGCGCACCATGCGCATCACTCCGACGAGGAACCGCTCGACGGCCACGACGACGGTCACGCCGCGCATGCCACGGCCCACGCGACGACGCCGCACGACGCACATCACGGCCATGGTCACGACGAGAAGCCGCACGAGTCGCCCTGGGTGGTCTGGCTGCCGCTGGTGCTGCTGGCCATCCCGTCGGTGGTCATCGGATTCTTCACCATCGAGCCGATGCTCTACGGCGAGTTCTTCAAGGACGCGATCTTCTTCAACCTCGACAAGCATGCCGCGATGCGCGAGATGGAAGAGGCCTTCCACGGTCCGATGGCGATGGCGCTGCACGGCCTGACGACGGCGCCGTTCTGGCTGGCGCTCGCTGGCGTCGCGCTGTCGTACTACATGTACATGATCAACCCGGCGCTGCCGGCGGCGATCAAGCGCGGTTTCGGCCCGGTCTATCGTCTGCTGGAAAACAAGTACTACCTCGACTGGATCAACGAGAACATCGTGGCGCGCGGCACGCGGGCGCTGGGCACCGCCTTCTGGAAGGGCGGCGACCAGGCCCTCATCGACGGCGCGATCGTCAACGGCTCGTGGCGCACCATCGGCCGCATCGCCGGCGCGGTGCGCGGCGTGCAGTCGGGTTACATCTATCACTACGCGATGGCGATGTTGCTGGGCATCTTCCTGCTCATGACGTATTTCGTCTGGTTCAACAAATAAGCGCTGCGCTGGAGAACAATAAAAATGGGTTTGTTGAGCCTTGCCATCTGGTTGCCGATCGCGATCGGCACCCTGTTGCTGGCGTTCGGCCGGAACAGTGCGAACGTCGTGCGCTGGGTCGCGCTCCTCGGGTCGATCGCCAGCTTCGTCGTGACGCTGCCCCTGTACTCGCGGTTCCAGAACGGGACCTCGGCGATGCAGTTCGTCGAGAAGGCGCCCTGGATCGAACGTTTCAACATCAACTACCACCTGGGGGTCGACGGGATCTCGCTGTGGCTGGTGCTGCTGACCGCGTTCATCACCGTCATCGTCGTGATCTCGGCCTGGGAGGTGATCACGGAACGCGTCAACCAGTACATGGGCGCGTTCCTGATCCTGTCGGGCCTGATGATCGGCGTCTTCGCGGCCCTCGACGGCCTGCTGTTCTACGTCTTCTTCGAAGCCACGCTGATCCCGATGTACCTGATCATCGGCATCTGGGGCGGTCCGAACAAGATCTACGCGGCGTTCAAGTTCTTCCTGTACACGCTGCTCGGCTCGCTGCTCATGCTGGTCGCGCTGATCTACCTGTACAACAAGTCGGGCGGCAGCTTCGACATCCTGACCTGGCATCGCCTGCCGCTCACGGCAAGCGCGCAGACCTTCCTGTTCTTCGCCTTCTTCGCGGCCTTCGCCGTCAAGGTGCCGATGTTCCCAGTTCACACCTGGCTGCCCGACGTGCACGTCGAGGCTCCCACGGGCGGTTCCGCCGTGCTGGCCGCGATCATGCTGAAGCTGGGCGCCTACGGCTTCCTGCGCTTCTCCATGCCGATCGCGCCCGATGCCTCGCGCGAATGGGCCTGGCTGATGATCGCGCTGTCGCTCATCGCCGTGATCTACGTCGGCATGGTGGCGCTGGTGCAGAAGGACATGAAGAAGCTGGTGGCCTATTCGTCGGTCGCCCACATGGGCTTCGTGACATTGGGCTTCTTCATCTTCAACGACCTAGGCGTCTCCGGCGGCATCGTGCAGATGGTGGCGCACGGCTTCGTCTCGGCCGCGATGTTCCTGGGCATCGGCGTGCTCTACGACCGCGTGCACTCGCGCCAGATCGCCGACTACGGCGGCGTGGTCAACACGATGCCCAAGTTCGCCGCCTTCGCGCTGCTGTTCGCCATGGCCAACTGCGGCCTGCCGGGCACGGCCGGTTTCGTGGGCGAGTGGATGGTCATCCTGGGCGCGGTCAAGGCCAACTTCTGGGTCGGCTTCGGCGCCGCCACGGCCCTGATCTTCGGTGCCGCCTACACGCTGTGGATGTACAAGCGCGTCTACCTCGGCCCGGTGGGCAACCACCACGTCGAGGAGCTGAAGGACATCGACGCGCGGGAATTCCTGATGCTGGCCCTGCTGGCGATCGCGGTGCTGTGGATGGGTCTGTATCCGAAGCCTTTCACCGATGTGATGGATGTCTCCGTGGCCGATTTCCTGCGGCACGTGGCGATGTCCAAGCTGCCCTGACCACGCTGAAGAAGAGAACGAGATGATTGACAAACTCAGCTGGGTCGCGATCTACCCGGAAATCGTGCTGCTGGTCATGGCCTGCATCATCGCGCTGGTCGACCTGTCCTCGACCGATGCGCGCCGCACTCGGACCTACATCCTTACGATGCTCACGCTGGCCGTGGTCGCCGCGCTCACGGGTTCGAACGCCGCCGCCGGCCGCACGATCTACGGCTTCGGCAACATGGTCGTCAGCGATCCGATGGGCAACTGGCTCAAGTGCTTCGCCTCGCTGGCGCTGATGGTGACCCTGGTCTACGGCCGACCCTACGCGGCCGACCGCGGCATGCTGCGCGGCGGCGAAATCTTCACGATCAGCATGCTGTCGCTGCTGGGCATGTTCGTCATGATCTCCGGCAGCAACTTCCTGCTGATCTACCTGGGTCTGGAACTGCTGACGCTGTCGAGCTATGCGCTCGTCGCCCTGCGCCGCGACGACGCGACCGCCAGCGAGGCGGCCATGAAGTACTTCGTGCTCGGCGCGATGGCCAGCGGCTTCCTGCTCTACGGCCTGTCGATGATGTACGGCGCCACCGGATCGCTCGACGTCAACGAGGTGTTCCGCGCCATCGCCAGCCGTCAGGTCAATCACCAGGTGCTGGTGTTCGGCTTGGTCTTCATCGTCGCCGGCCTGGCGTTCAAGGTCGGCGCGGCGCCGTTCCACATGTGGGTGCCCGACGTCTACCAGGGCGCGCCGACGGCGATCACGCTGCTCATCGGCGCGGCACCCGAGCTGGCCGCCTTCGGCATCATCATCCGCCTGCTGGTGGAAGGTTTGCTGCCGCTGGCCTTCGACTGGCAGCAGATGCTGGCCGTGCTGGCCGTGGCCTCGCTACTGGTGGGCAACCTGGCCGCCATCGCGCAGACCAACCTCAAGCGGATGCTCGCCTATTCGACCATCTCGCAGATGGGCTTCATGCTGCTGGGCATGGTCGGCGGCGTGGTGGGGGACAACGCGGCGAACACCGGTCTGGCCTACAGCGCGGCGATGTTCTACGTCGTGACCTACGTGCTGACCACGTTGGCGAGCTTCGGCATCATCCTCCTGCTGGCGCGCGAGGGCTTCGAGAGCGAGGAGATCTCCGACTTGGCCGGCCTCAACCAGCGCAGCCCGTTCTACGCCGGCGTGATGGCGGTGGCGATGTTCTCGCTCGCCGGCCTGCCGCCGCTGGTCGGTTTCTATGCCAAGCTGGCCGTGCTGCAGGCGCTGATCGCATCGGGCCAGGCGGCCTACATCGCGATGGCCGTGTTCGCGGTGCTGATGTCGCTGATCGGCGCCTTCTACTACCTGCGCATCGTCAAGGTCATGTACTTCGACGCGCCGCCCGCCTCGGCGCCGCCGGTCTCCAGCCCGGGTGACGTGCGGATCGTGCTGGCGCTCAACGGCGCCCTGATCCTGGGACTCGGCATCCTCCCCAGCGGCCTGATGGACCTGTGCGCGCGCGCCATCGCGTCGACGCTGGCGAACTGATCCGCGCGCGGTGGCGTCGTCGCAGAGCGTGTCGATCTGGCTGGTGCTGGCGATCGCGCTCCTCGCGGCCAACCTGCCGTTCCTGACCGAGCGATTCCTGGGCTTGGTACCCATGCGCGCATCGACACCCGCCAAGCCACTGGCACTGAGACTCCTCGAACTGGTGCTGCTGTACGGCTTGACCGGTGCCGTCGGCTTGCTGTTCGAGAAGCGGGCCGGGCAGATCGCCCCGCAGGGCTGGGAGTTCTACGCCGTCACCGGCGCGCTGTTCATCGTGCTGGCATTCCCCGGCTTCACCTGGCGCTATCTGTTGAAGCGCCGCCATGCGCACCACGCCTGACTCCCCTCGCGATCGGCCTTCCACCATGATTCCTTCCTCCTCCCCGTCCGACCCGACCGAATCGCACCTGAGGGAAGAGGCCACGTCCAGCGAGGTGCTGGTCGACGGCAACTTCCTCAAGGCACGCCGCGATACGGTGCGTCTGCCCGATGGCGGCACCTCCACGCGCGAGTACGTGATTCACCCGGGCGCGGTGGTGGTCGTGCCCCTGCTCGACGACGGCAGCGTGGTGCTGGAACGCCAGTACCGCTATCCGGTGGGACGGGTGATGACCGAATTCCCGGCCGGCAAGCTCGACGCGGGCGAGGACCCGTTCGTCTGCGGCCGCCGCGAACTGCTGGAGGAGACCGGCTACAGCGGCCGCGAATGGGCCTATGCCGGTCTGATGCACCTGGCGGTCGCGTACTCGACCGAGATCATCCACGTCTACTTCGCGCGCGGCCTGTCGCTGGGCGAGCGGCAGCTCGACGTCGGGGAGTTCGTCGACGTCTTCACCGCCACGCCCGAGGAACTGATCGGCTGGTGCCGCGACGGCACGGTGACCGACGCCAAGACGCTGACCTGTACGCTCTGGCTGCAGAACGTCCTCTCCGGCGCGTGGACACTCGACTGGCAGGTGCTCGGGACCGGGGACGCGGTCGGATAATCCGGCCCATGAAGGTCCTCGATCTCCGCTGCGAACACGGCCATGGCTTCGAAGGTTGGTTCGCGTCGGGCGATGCCTTCGAGGACCAGCTCGCACGGGGTCTCGTGGAATGCCCGGTCTGCGGCACCACGACGGTCGTCAAGCTGCTGGCCGCGCCGCGCCTCAACCTGAGTGGTGCCCGGGCGCCGGCTTCGACCGGCGACACCGGTGCCGAAGCGTCGTCGCCCGCCTCGGCCACGGGTCGGAATGCCGTGGCGCCGAAACCGGATCCGAATCCGCAGGCCCGCTGGATGAACGCCGTGCGCCATCTGCTGGCCCACACCGAGAACGTCGGCGACCGCTTCGCCGAAGAAGCTCGCAAGATGCACTACGGCGAGGCCGACGAGCGCGCGATCCGTGGCAGCGCCACGCGGGAACAGGCCGAGGCCCTGCTCGACGAAGGCATCGAGGTGGTGGCCCTTCCGGCCCTGCCGGGGACGAAGGACACGCTGCAGTAGGGCGAGGCCGACCGAGGCATGCGCCGCCGGCGGCGGCATCTACACCGCGAACTGCAGCGCCGCCAGCCGCGCGTACACGCCGCCCTGCGCCACCAGCGCCGCGTGCGTGCCTTGTTCGACCACCACGCCGTGGTCGAGCACCACGATGCGGTCGGCCTTCTGCACCGTCGCCAGGCGGTGCGCAATGACCAGCGTCGTGCGGCCGGTCATGGCGGATTCGAGCGCCGCCTGCACCATTCGCTCGCTCTCGGCGTCGAGCGCGCTGGTGGCCTCGTCGAGCAGCAGCAGCGGCGGGTTCTTCAGGATGGCGCGCGCGATCGCGATGCGCTGGCGCTGGCCGCCGGAGAGCCGTACGCCGCGCTCGCCGAGGAAGGTGTCGTAGCCCTGGGGCAGGGCGCGCAGGAAGTCGTCGGCGAAGGCGGCGCGCGCGGCGGCATGCACCTCGTCGATGCTGGCGTCGGGGCGGCCGTAGCGGATGTTCTCGAAGGCGCTGGCCGAGAAGATCACCGAGTCCTGCGGCACCAGCCCGATGCGCTGGCGCAGGTCGCCCAGCGACAGCGTGCCGAGCGGCGCGCCGTCGAGCGCGATGCGGCCGGTCTGCGGGTCGTAGTAGCGCAACAGCAGCTGGAACACCGTGCTCTTGCCGGCGCCGCTCGCGCCCACCAGCGCGACCGTCTCGCCCGGCGCCACGCGCAGGCTGACGTCGCGCAGCGCGGGCAGGCCCGGGCGCGACGGGTAGTGGAAGGTGACCGCGTCGAGTTCGATCGCGCTGCCGCCGCTCGACGCGCTGACGCGCGCCGGCTGCGCGGGCGAGGCGATGTCCGAACGCGAATGCAGCAGCTCCATCAGGCGCTCGGTCGCGCCGGCGGCGCGCAGCAGATCGCCGTAGACCTCGCCGAGCACGGCCGCGGCGCTCGCCAGGATCAGCACGTAGACCACGGTCTGGCCGAGGTGGCCGGCCGTGATGCGGCCGTCGAGCACCGCCTGCGTGCCCTGGTAGAGGCCCCACAGCAGGGCCGCCGAGGTGGCGATGATGATGAAGGCCACCAGCACCGAGCGCGCCTTGGCGCGGCGCACGGCGGTGCGGAAGGCGTCGTGCGTGGAGGCGTCGAAGCGCGCCGCCTCGCGCGCCTCGGAGGTGTAGCTCTGCACCACGGGGATGGCGTTGAGCACCTCGGCGGCGATGGCGCTCGAATCGGCCACCCGGTCCTGGCTGGCGCGCGAGAGCTTGCGCACGCGACGGCCGAACCACATGCTGGGCACCACCACCAGCACCAGGCCGCCCAGCACCTGCACCATCACGTAGGGATTGGTCCAGACCAGCACCGCCAGCGCGCCGATGCCCATCACCGCGTTGCGCAGTCCCATGCTCAGCGACGAGCCGACGACGGTCTGCACCAGCGTCGTGTCGGCGGTCAGGCGCGAGAGCACCTCGCCGGTCTGCGTGGTCTCGAAGAAGGCCGGGCTCTGGCGCAGCACGTGCGAATACACGGCGTTGCGCAGGTTGGCCGTGATGCGTTCGCCCAGCCAGCTCACGGTGTAGAAGCGCGCCGCCGAGAACAGCCCCAGCGCCACCGCGACGGCGAAGAGGGCGACGAAATGCTCGCGCAGCGCCAGGGTCTGGGCGCCGCGGTCGCCGGGCACCAGACCGCCGTCGATCAGGGTTCGCAGCGCCAACGGGAAGACCAGCGTGGTGACCGCCGCCAGCACCAGGAACAGCCCGGCGAGCGCGATCTGCAGGCGGTAGGGACGCAGGAACGGGAGGAGGCCGGACAGGGACTTCGGTGAGCCCTTGGCGGCGGTGCGGGAAGCGGAATCGGCCATGGCCGAATTCTACCCAACGGTTGCGTCTGCAAAGGCAGCCTTGACAATGGTTGCCTAAGCAAGTAATATGACCGCCCGATGCAAGACACCGATCCAACCACCCCGCCGGCGCCGCCGGGTCCCGTTCCCGACTTCTACCGGCCGGAGCGGTACTGCGCCGAGGACAGCGTCGGCTACCTCATGCGCCGCGTGCTCAACGCCATGAGCCAGGCGGTCGACGGCCGGCTGTGCAAGCCCGATTCGCCGACCTACCCGCAGTGGCTGCCGCTGCACAAGCTGCACGTGGGCAAGGCCCAGACGGTGGCCGAACTGGCGCGCGAATGCATGCTCGACGCCGGCTCCATGACGCGGCTGCTCGACCGCCTCGAGGCCAAGGGCCTGTGCCGCCGCGTGCGTTCCGTGACCGACCGGCGCGTGGTCAACATCGAGCTCACCGACGAAGGCAGCGCCGCGGCCCAGCAGGTGCCCGAGGTGCTGTGCCAGGTCCAGAACGAGTACCTCGCCGGCTTCGACACCGACGAATGGAACCAGCTCAAGAGCTATCTGCACCGCATCCTCGACAACACGCAGGCCTTCGCGGCCCAGGCAGCAAAGAAATGACGCCTCGACTCCCATCCTCCGCCGCCATGACCTTCGCGGTCACCGTCGTCGCCGCGGTCGTCGCGGCCCTGACCCTGACGCTCACCGGCTGCGCCGACACCGCCGGCATCGACTCGCACGCCCGCCTGCGCGACGCCGCCTCGCTCGGCCTCGAAGGAGGCACCGCCTCGAACCCGGCGACGCCGTCCGCCGACCCGGCCGAGGCCCGCGCCGCCGCCGTTCCCGGCGCGGTCCTGCCCGACGCGCGCTGGTGGCTCGGCTTCGGCGACGCCCGACTCGACGCGCTGGTGGGCGAGGCCCTGGCCGGCAGCCCGAACCTGCGCTCGGCCCAGGCCCGCCTGGCGCGCGCGCAGGCCGCCGTCGAGACCGTCGACGCGGCGTCGCGGCCGCAGGTCAACGGCGCGCTCGACCTCACGCGCCAGAAGTTCAGCGGCAACTACATCTATCCGGCGCCGCTGGGCGGCTCGGTGCGCGACACCGGCACGCTGCAGATCGCCGGCAGCTGGGAGATCGACTTCTTCGGCAAGAACCGCGCCGCGCTCGATGCCGCCCTCGGCAGCGCCAACGCGGCGGCGGCCGAGGCCGACGCGGCCGCCGTGCTGCTGGCGGCCAACGTCGCGCGCGGTTACGCGCAGTGGGCGCGCCTGTCCGACCAGCTCGCCGTCGCCCGGCGCACGCTCGCGCAGCGCGATGAGACCCTGCGCCTGGTGCGCGACCGCGTCTCGGCGGGGCTCGACACGCGGCTCGAGCTGCGCCAGAGCGAGGGCGGCCTGCCCGAGGCGCGCCAGCAGATCGAGGCGCTGGCCGAGCAGATCGAGATCGCGCGGCACGCGCTCGACGCCCTGGTGGGCCGGCCCGGCGCGACGCGCGATCTCGCCGTGCCGACGCTGGCGTCGCTGCGCGGCCTGAACCTGCAATCGGACATCCCGGCCGACCTGCTGGGCCGCCGCGCCGACATCGCCGCCGCGCGCTGGCGCGTGGAGGCCGCGCGCGGCGACGTCGCCAACGCGCGCACCCTGTTCTATCCGAACGTCAGCCTGACGGCCTTCGTCGGCACGGCGAGCCTGGGCTTCGGCAAGCTGGTCGAGTCGGGCAGCGGGCAGTGGGGCGTGGGTCCGGCGGTGCGCCTGCCGATCTTCGAAGGGGGACGCCTGCGCGCCAACCTGCGCGGCCGCGCCGCCGACCTCGACGCCGCCATCGAGAGCTACAACGCCAGCGTCGTCGACGCCGTGCGCGACGCCGCCGACCGCGCGAGCAGCGCGACCTCCGTGGTGCGCCAGCAGGCCGAGCAGCGCGACGCGCAGACGGCCGCCGAGGGCGCCTATGACATCGCCGTGCAGCGCTACCGCGCGGGGCTCGGCAATTACCTCAACGTGCTGACGGCCGAGACCGCCGTGCTGGTGCAGCGCCGCCAGGGCGTCGACCTGGCCTGGCGCGCGCTCGACACGCAGATCGGCCTGGCGCAGGCGCTCGGCGGCGGCTGGCTGCCCCCGACCGCCACGGCGCGCACCGACGCCGCACCACGGACCGCCGCCGCCCCGGCGATGGCGGCCACCGCCGTCGCCGCGCGCCCCTGAACACCGAACACCGTCCGAACCCGACCGAGAGATTCCAGATGAACAACGACAACGCTCCCGTCGCTTCCTCGCCCGCCGGTGCCGCCGCGCCCGCGCCCGCCTCCCCGAACAGCGGCAAGCGCCGCCGGGCGCTCACCGGCCTGGCCGCCGTGGTGGTGCTGGCCGGCGGCGCGTGGGGCCTGTACGAGTGGCTGGTGGCCAGCCACTACGAGACCACCGACAACGCCTACGTGCAGGGCAACGTGATCCAGATCACGCCGCAGATGCCGGGCACCGTGATGTCGATCCTGGCCGACGACACCGACTTCGTGAAGGCCGGCCAGCCGCTGGTGCGGCTCGATCCGGCCGACGCCAAGGTGGCGCTGGAGCAGTCCGAGGCCGCGCTCGCGCAGGCCGTGCGCCAAGCGCGCACGCTCTACGCCAACAACGGCTCGCTGGCCGCCCAGGTGACCCTGCGGCAGTCCGACATCGTCAAGGCGCAGAGCGACATCGCCCGCGCCCAGGACGACCTGAAGCGGCGCCAGGCCCTGACCGGCAACGGCGCCGTGTCGAAGGAAGAGCTCAACCATGCCGAGACCACGCTCGCCAACGCGCGCAGCGCCCTGGCCGCGGCGCAGGCCGGCGTGCTGGCCGCGCGCGAGCAGCTCACCAGCAACCAGTCGCTCACCGAGGGCACCAGCATCGCCCGGCACCCCAGCGTGCTGGCCGCCGCGGCGCGGGTGCGCGAGGCCTGGCTCGGCACGCAGCGCGCGATGCTGCCGGCGCCGGTGGACGGCTACGTGGCACGGCGCACCGTGCAGCTCGGCCAGCGCGTGGCCGCGGGCACGCCGATGATGTCGATCGTGCCGCTCGACCAGCTCTGGGTCGATGCCAACTTCAAGGAAGTGCAGCTGCGCAACATCCGCATCGGCCAGCCGGTGAAGCTGACCGCCGACCTCTACGGCAAGAAGATCGAATACGACGGCAAGGTGGCCGGCCTGGGCGTGGGCACCGGCGCGGCCTTCGCGCTGCTGCCGGCACAGAACGCGACGGGCAACTGGATCAAGGTGGTGCAGCGCGTACCGGTGCGCATCGCGCTGGCGAGCGATCAGCTCAAGGCCAACCCGCTGCGCGTGGGCCTGTCGATGGACGCCGAGATCGACGTCAGCCAGAAGGACGGCAAGTCGCTCGCCGACGCGCCGCGCGCCTCGCCCCTGGCGCAGACGCAGGTCTACAGCGCCACCGACAACGGCGCCGACGCCGAGGTCGAGCGCATCATCGCGGCCAACCTGGGACGTGCCGCCTCGGCGACGGCCGCGCCGGCGTCCGCGAAGCCGCCGGCGGACCGCGCGACGGTGCCGGCCGCGTCGCCCAACGGCGGCGCCTCCATCGCCCAGCGCGACGCCGCGCACGGCTGAGGCACCGGTCCGATCCATGGCCACCGCTCCCGCCGCCGGCACCGCCGCGCCCGCGCCTCCGGCGGCGCCGGCGCACATCACCTACCCGCCGCTCGAGGGCTCCGCGCGCGTCTGGGGCACCGTCGCGCTGTCGGCCGCGACCTTCATGAACGTGCTCGACTCGTCGATCGCCAACGTGTCGCTGCCCGCCATCGCGGGCGACCTGGGCGTGAGCTCGACGCAGGGCACGTGGGTCATCACCAGCTTCGCCGTGGCCAATGCCATCGCGGTGCCATTGACCGGCTGGCTCACGCAGCGCTTCGGCCAGGTGCGCCTGTTCATGGCCAGCGTGATCCTGTTCATGGTCGCCTCGCTGCTGTGCGGCCTCGCGCCCAACATGACGACGTTGATCGCCTTCCGGGCGCTGCAGGGCTTCGTCGCCGGGCCGATGATCCCGCTGTCACAGACGCTGCTGCTGTCGAGCTACCCGCGCGCCAAGGCCGGGCTGGCGATGGCGATGTGGTCGATGACCACGCTGGTCGCGCCGGTGATGGGGCCGCTGCTGGGCGGCTACATCACGGACAACATCTCGTGGCCGTGGATCTTCTACATCAACATCCCGGTGGGCATCGCCTCGGCGGTCATCACCTGGGCGCTCTACCGCAAGCGCGAGAGCAACACGCGCAAGCTGCCGATCGACGCCATCGGCCTGGCGCTGCTGGTGCTGTGGGTGGGCGCGATGCAGCTGATGCTCGACAAGGGCAAGGAACTCGACTGGTTCAACTCGCCCGAGGTCGTGACGATGGCCGTGGTGGCGGTGGTCGGCTTCGCCTTCTTCATGATCTGGGAGCTGACCGAGGAGCACCCGGTGGTCGACCTGTCGCTGTTCAAGCGGCGCAACTTCTGGGCCGGCGCCACGGCCACGGCGGTGGGCTACGGCCTGTTCTTCGGCAACGTCGTGCTGCTGCCGCTGTGGCTGCAGCAGTACATGGGCTACACCGCGACGCAGGCCGGCATGGTGCTGGCCCCCGTGGGGGCGCTGGCGATCGTGCTGTCGCCGGTGGTGGGCATGACGGTGGCCAAGGTCGATCCGCGACGCTACGCCACGTTCTCGTTCCTGATCTTCGCGCTGGTGCTGTGGATGCGCTCAAACTTCAACACCCAGGCCGACATCGCCACCATCATGGTGCCGACCATCGTGCAGGGCGTGGCGATGGCGTTCTTCTTCATCCCGCTGGTGACGCTGACGCTCTCGGGCCTCACGCCCGACCGCATCCCGGCGGCCTCGGGCCTGTCGAACTTCCTGCGCATCACGGCCGGCGCCATGGGCACCTCGATCGCCACCACGCTGTGGGAGCGCCGCGCCACGGTGCACCACGCCCAGCTCGCCGAGTCGATCAACCAGGGCAACGCGGCGGCCACGAGCGCCCTGGGCGGCCTGTCCGGCAGCGGCTTCTCCCCCGACCAGGCGCTGGCCCAGATCGGCCGCATCGTCGACCAGCAGGCCTTCATGCTCGCGGCCAACGACATCTTCTACGCCTCGGCCGTCCTCTTCGTCTTCCTCGTCCCCCTGGTCTGGCTCGCCCGCCCCCAGATGGGCGGCACCGGCGCCGCCGACGCCGCCGCCGGAGCGCACTGACCGAGCGCGGCCAGCCGCGCGAGCACGCCAGGCCAAGGCACCCATGGAACCGGCTTCGCCGGGCCATCGGGTGCGCCCCCTGGAAGGGGGTTGGCGAAGCGACACGCAGTGCGCGAAGACTGGGGGTGAGCCTTTCGTGCACTGCAGCATAGGCATTTGCCCCAGTAGGCAAGGGGAGGGCTGTCGCGACAATGAGCCGGCGCCCATGCCGGGCGTGAACACAAGCTCGCCAAGCCCGCCATGACCGACCTTTCCCGCCCGCAACCGGACGCTCGCGCGAGATGAGCGACATCATTCTCGAGACCCGCCAGCTCACCAAGGAATTCAAGGGCTTCACCGCGGTCAGCAAGGTCGACCTCAAGGTCGCGCGCGGTTCGATCCACGCGCTGATCGGCCCCAACGGCGCGGGCAAGACGACCTGCTTCAACCTGCTGACCAAGTTCCTCGAACCGACCTCCGGCAGCATCCTCTTCAACAGCCAGGACATCACCGGCGAGCGCCCGGCGCAGATCGCGCGGCGCGGCATCATCCGCTCATTCCAGATCTCGGCCGTGTTCCCGCACCTCACGCTGCTGGAGAACGTGCGCCTGGGCCTGCAGCGCTCGCTGGGCACCTCCTACCACTTCTGGAAGAGCGAGCGATCGCTCCGGCCGCTGGACATCCGCGCGCGCGGCCTGCTCGCCGAGGTCGGCCTCGACGACCTCGCCGACGAGCTGACCGTGAACCTGCCCTACGGCCGCAAGCGCGCGCTGGAGATCGCCACCACGCTGGCCATGGACCCCGAACTCATGCTGCTCGACGAGCCGACGCAGGGCATGGGCCACGAGGACGTGCACCGCGTGGCCGAGCTGATCAAGCGCGTCTCGGCCGGGCGCACCATCCTGATGGTCGAGCACAACATGAGCGTGGTCTCGACCATCGCCGACACCATCACCGTCCTCCAGCGCGGCGCCGTGCTGGCCGAGGGCCCGTACGCCGAGGTCTCGCGCAACCCGCAGGTCATGGAGGCCTACATGGGCACCACCGACGGCCAGCTGCAGGGAGCCCACTGAGATGACCGCCGCACTCGAGATCAAGGGCCTGCAGGCCTGGTACGGCGAATCGCACGTGCTCCACGGCGTCGACATGGTCGTGCAGCCGGGCGAGGTCGTCACGCTGCTCGGGCGCAACGGCGCCGGGCGTACCACCACCATGCGCGCCGTCATGGGCCTGACCGGCGCGCGCAAGGGCAGCATCCGCGTCAACGGCACCGAGACCGTGTCGATGCCCACGCACCGCATCGCCCACCTGGGCATCGGCTACTGCCCGGAGGAGCGCGGCATCTTCGCCAGCCTCTCGACCGAGGAGAACCTGATGCTGCCGCCCGTGCTCAAGGGCGCCGGTGCGGGCATGTCGGTCGAGGAGATCTACGAGATGTTCCCCAACCTCGCCGAGCGTCGCCACAGCCAGGGCACGCGCCTGTCGGGCGGCGAGCAGCAGATGCTGGCGGTCGCGCGCATCCTGCGCACCGGCGCGCGGCTGCTGCTGCTCGACGAGATCTCCGAGGGCCTGGCGCCGGTGATCGTGCAGGCGCTGGCCCGCATGATCACGATGCTGCGCGGCAAGGGCTACACGGTGGTCATGGTGGAGCAGAACTTCCGCTTCGCCGCGCCGCTGGCCGACCGCTTCTACGTGATGGAGCACGGCCGCATCGTGGAGCAGTTCGGCGCGTCCGAGCTCGCCGCCAAGATGCCCGTGCTCAACGAGCTGCTGGGCGTCTGACGTCCCGGCCGCGATTCCTTTTCCCCTTTCGATTTCCCTGACGGAGCCTCATTCCATGCAAAGACGACTCACCGCCCTCGCACTCGCCATCGGCGCCCTGACCCTGGCGGCCACCGCCGCGCAGGCGCAGGAGAAGGTCAAGATCGGCTTCATCACCGACATGTCGAGCCTGTACGCCGACGTCGAGGGCAAGAACGGCGTGGTCGCGATCCAGATGGCGATCGACGACTTCGGCGGCAAGGCGCTCGGCCAGCCGATCGAGCTGCTGTCGGCCGACCACCAGAACAAGGCCGACATCGCCGCGAGCAAGGCGCGCGAATGGATCGACACGGCCGGCGCGACGATGATCTTCGGCGGCACCAACTCCGGCACGGCATTGGCCACCGCCAAGGTCGCGGCCGAGAAGAAGCGCGTCTACTTCAACAGCGGCGCGGGCACCTCGGCGCTCACCAACGAGCAGTGCACGCCCTACACCGTGCACTACGCCTACGACACCGTGGCGCTGGCCAAGGGCACCGGCGGCGCGGTGGTCGAGCGCGGCGGCAAGAGCTGGTTCTTCCTGACGGCCGACTACGCCTTCGGCCAGGCGCTGGAGACCGACACCACGGCCGTCATCAAGGCCAAGGGCGGCACGGTGACGGGCTCGGTGCGCCATCCGCTCAACGCCTCGGACTTCTCGTCCTTCCTGCTGCAGGCGCAGAACTCCAAGGCGCAGATCCTGGGCCTGGCCAACGCCGGCGGCGACACCATCAACGCCATCAAGGCGGCGCGCGAGTTTGGCATCAACAAGACCATGAAGACCGCCGGCCTGCTGGTGTTCCTGACCGACATCCACAGCCTCGGCCTGAAGAACACCGAAGGCCTGCTGCACACCACCAGCTGGTACTGGGACATGAACGACGACACGCGCAAGTTCGCCAACGCGTTCTTCGCCAAGACCAAGCGCATGCCCACCGACGTGCAGGCCGCCGACTACTCGGCCACCATGACCTACCTGAAGGCCGTCGCCGCCGTCAAGACGACCGATGCCGACAAGGTCATGGCCTACCTCAAGAGCACGCCCATCAACGACTTCTACGGCAAGGGCCAGATCCGCGCCGACGGCAGCTTCATCCACGACATGTACCTGGTCGAGGCCAAGTCGCCGGCCGAGTCGAAGAAGCCCTGGGACTACCTGAAGGTGATCGCCAAGCTGCCGGGCGACCAGGTCTTCACGACCAAGGCCGAGACCAAGTGCGCGCTCTGGAAGTGAAGCTCGCCCCCAGGCTTGCGCACTTCGTGTCGCAGCGCCAACCCCCTTCCGGAGGCAACACCGGCGGCCCGGCGAAGCCGGTTCCGCGGTGTTCCTGGCTTTAGACGGTTCGGTGCTGGCGCACCATCACCCTTGAGTTCGTCGTCGGAGTTTCTTTTGCTGCTGCTGTCATGAACATCTCTATGTCCGCCTTGTCCAGCCAGCTCCTGCTGGGGCTGGTCAACGGCTCGTTCTACGCGATCCTGAGCCTGGGGCTGGCGGTGATCTTCGGGCTGCTCAACGTCATCAACTTCGCGCACGGCGCGCTGTTCATGATGGGCGCCATCCTCAGCTGGATGGCGATGGAGTACCTGGGCGTCAGCTACTGGGTGATGCTGCTGGCCGCGCCGGTCATCGTGGGCCTCTTCGGTGTGGTGATCGAGCGGCTGCTGCTGCGCTGGATCTACAAGCTCGACCATCTGTACGGGCTGCTGCTCACGCTCGGGCTGACGCTGCTGATCGAGGGCGTGTTCCGCTCGGTCTACGGCGTCTCGGGCCTGTCCTACGACGCGCCGGACGCGCTGTCGAGCGCCACCGACCTGGGCTTCATGATCCTGCCGAACTACCGCGCCTGGGTGGTGGTCGCCTCGCTGGTGGTGTGCTTCGCGACCTGGTTCGTGATCGAGAAGACGCGCCTGGGTGCCTACCTGCGCGCGGGCACCGAGAACCCCCGGCTGGTCGAGGCCTTCGGCGTCAACGTGCCGCTGATGATCACATTGACCTACGCCTTCGGTTGCGCGCTGGCGGCCTTCGCCGGCGTGCTGGCCGCGCCGGTGATCCAGGTCTCGCCGCTGATGGGGCAGAACCTGATCATCGTGGTCTTCGCCGTCGTCGTGATCGGCGGCATGGGTTCCATCATGGGCGCCATCCTCACCGGGCTGGGGCTGGGCGTGATCGAGGGCTTCGCCAAGGTCGTCTATCCGGAGGCCTCGTCCACCGTCGTGTTCTTCATCATGGTGATCGTCCTGTTGATCCGCCCCGCCGGCCTGTTCGGCAAAGAAAAATGATGCTCGCCCCCAGTCTGCGCGCACTTCGTGTCGCTCCGCCCACCCCCCACCGGGGGCAGGCCGGCCGCTTCGGGCGGCCGTGCGCGGCGGCCTTACGGATCAGGAATTCATGAAGAAGCTCTCTCTCGCCGTCTACCTGCTGCTGCTCGTGGCGTTGCTGCTTGCGCCGTTCTTCGGCGCCTACCCGGTGTTCGTGATGAAGCTGATGTGCTTCGCGCTGTTCGCCTCGGCCTTCAACCTGCTGCTGGGCTACACCGGGCTGCTGTCCTTCGGCCACGCGGCCTTCCTGGGCGGCTCGGCCTACGTGGCGGGCTACGGCGTGAAGGCGCTGGGCTTCACGCCGGAACTGGGGCTGATCGCCGGCACGCTCACCGGCGCCTTGCTCGGCTGGCTCTTCGGCGTGCTGGCCATCCGCCGCCAGGGCATCTACTTCGCGATGATCACGCTGGCGCTGGCGCAGCTGGTATTCTTCGTCGCGCTGCAGGCCAAGTTCACCGGCGGCGAGGACGGCCTGCAGGGCGTGCCGCGCGGCAAGCTCTTCGGCCTGCTGGACCTGTCGAGCGACCTGACCATGTACTACGTGACGCTCGCGGTGGTGGTCGGCGCCTTCCTGCTGATCATGCGCACCATCCATTCGCCCTTCGGCCAGGTGTTGAAGGGCATCAAGGAGAACGAGCCCCGCGCGCTGTCGCTGGGCTACGACGTGGCGCGCTTCAAGTTGCTGGCTTTCGTGATCTCGGCGGCGCTCGCGGGCCTCGCGGGCTCGCTCAAGACGCTGGTGCTGGGCTTCGCGACGCTGTCGGACGTGCACTGGACCGCCTCCGGCCAGGTCGTGCTGATGACATTGGTCGGCGGGCTGGGCACGCTGTCCGGTCCGCTGGTGGGCGCGGCGGTGGTGGTGCTGCTGGAGAACAAGATCGGCGAACTGGGCAACCTGCTCGCGCGCATCACGTCGGTGGAGTGGTTCAACACGCTGGGCGAGTCCGTCACCATGGTCACCGGCCTGATCTTCGTGATCTGCGTGCTGGCCTTCCGCAAGGGGATCATGGGCGAGATCATCGCCTTCATCGATCGTCGCCGGTCGGGACCGCGCGGCTGACGACGGGCCGACCGGTCGGCACGCGAGCCGGCCGGCGGTCTCAATCCTTCGGCGCGTCCTCGACGTCCAGGGCCTCCCCGATGGCGTAGAAGTGCCCGCCCGCGACGTAGTGCAGGCTGCGCCAGTCCGGGTCGGCCGTCTCGAAACGCCAGTGACCGTCCGCGAACGCGCGCGTGTCCGCCCAGGCCGCCACGACTTCGCCGATGAACAGGTCGTAGGTGGCTTGGTTGTGCGGCTCCGGCACCAGCCGGCAGGCCAGCCAGCCCGAGCAGCCGGCGACGAAGGGCAGGTCGTGCCCTGCCGTGCGGAACAGTTCCACGCCGGCGCGCGCCAGCTTGTCGGGAACGTCCTTCAGGCTGCGGGTGCCGACGGCGTGCGTCAGCCGCACCTGCGCGGCGGTGGGCACCTGGATCAGGAAGGCGCCGCCGGCCTCGACCAGCTCGCGGGTGCGCGTGGCCTTGTCCAGCACCACCGTCAGCTTGGGTGGCGCGAAGTCCAACGCGCAGGCCCAGGCCGCGGCCATGACGTCGTCCGTGCCGCCGTGGTGCGCCGACACCAGGACGGTGGGACCGTGATTGAGCAGCCGGTAGGCCTTGTCGAGCGGGACGGGAGCGATGTGGGTGTCCATGGGATGTGCCGAAGATTGAATGCCGTCGATGGGAAATTGACCGAGCCATCGATTCTCGCGATGCTCGCTGGATGATCAGCGAACTCAGGACTTTCATCGCCGTGTGCCGGTACGGGACCTTTGCCGCGGCGGGGGAATGCATCGGCCTGACGCAGTCGGCCGTCAGCAGCCAGATCAAGCGGCTCGAGGACAGCCTGGGCTTCGCACTCTTCGATCGGACCGGCCGCTCGGCCGTCCTGAACGCCGCCGGACAGACCACCCTGCAACGGGCCGAGGCGATCTGCGCGCTCTACGCCAGGCTGGGCGACGTGCCCGACGACCCGTCCGACGGCGTGCTGCTGCGCATCGGCGCCATCGCCTCGGTGCAGTCCACGCTGCTCGCGCGCGCGCTGCAGAAGCTCCGGGAACGGTTTCCGCTGGTGCGCGCGCATGTCGCGCCGGGGGTGTCGATGCGGCTGATGGACGAGCTCGACGCCGGCAGGATCGATGCGGCGCTGATCATCCGGCCCCCGTTCGGCATCCTGCCGGACCTGACCTGGCAGTCGCTGGTCCACGAGCCCTATGTGCTGGTGGCGCCCGCGGAACTGCCCGGTGCGGACTGGCGCGCCCTGCTGCGCGAACAGCCGTTTCTGCGCTACGACCGGGTGTCCTTCGGCGGGCGCATGGTGGAGCGGTTCCTGCGCCGCGAAGGCATCGCGGTCAGGGACTCGGTGGAGATCGACGAGATCTCCGGCCTGATCCACCTGGCCGCCAAGGGCATGGGCGTCGCGCTCGTGCCCCTGGTCGAAGCGCATTCCCCGCTGCCCCGGGGGGCCCGCATGATCTCCCTGGAAGAATCGACCTTCTACCGCGAGATCGGCCTGCTGCAGCGCAAGCCGAAGGCGAGTCCGGCGCTCATCGCGCATTTCGCCCAATGCCTGCGCGAGGCGGCGGAGGTGTCGGAAGCGTCGGACGCATCGGAGTGACGAATCGGGTCGCGCGTCAGCGCGCCTCGTACGCTTCCATCGGCTTGTCGGTCGGGTTCGCCCACGCCGCCTGCGTGAGCGCGTTGGCGGGCAGTCCCACCCTCAGGTTCTGCGGCGGGATGGGTTGCACGAACCACTTGTCGTAGAGCGTCGCGACCTCGCCGCTCCGGGTCAACGCGACCACGCTCCGATCGACCAGCTGCTTGAAGGCCGGATCGCCCTTGGGCAGCATGATCGCGATGGGCTCCACACTCAGCACCGGGTCGAGCAGCCTGTACCGGCCGGGCTCCTTGCTTCTGGAGATCAGCGTCGCCAGGATCTGGCCGTCGGCCGCGAAGCCGTCCGCGCGGCCCGTCTCCAGCAGCAGGAAGCCCTCGGCGTTGTCCTTGGCCAGGAGTTCGCGCACGTCGTTCATACCGTCGCGCTGCAGCTTGCGCAGCAGCTGAACCGAGGTGGCGCCGGTGGTGGCCGCGACGGCCTTGCCGGAGAGTTGCGCCGGCGCCGTGATGCCGGAATCGGACCTGACCGCGATCCGGACGCCCTCGACGTACAGCGTGGGCGCGAAGGCGACGTCCTTCTGGCGCGTCAGGTTGTTGGTCGTCGTGCCGCATTCGATGTCCACGGTGCCGTTCTGGACCAGCGGGATGCGGTTCTGAGGCGTGACCAGCTGGTAGTTCACGGTGAGCTTTTCTCGCTGCACGGCCTTCGCGATGTCCGCGACGATGCGCTCGCAGACGTCGACGTGGAAACCGGCGTACCGGCCCGGACCCAGCGTGAATGACATGGCGCCCGACGCGTCGCGCACGCCGAGGGTGATGGCGCCGGAATCCTTGATCTTCTTCAGCGTGTCGGTCTGCGCGGCGGCCGTGCCGGCCGCGAGCCACAAGGCGCCGGCCACGAGGCCCGCGCAAAGGTGCGATGTCGTCACGACGCGGCCTGCTTCGCGAACAGCGAATCGAGGTCGGCGAACGACTTCATCTCGATCGCGTTGCCCGACGGGTCCAGGAAGAACATCGTGGCCTGCTCGCCGACCTCGCCCTTGAAGCGGACGTAGGGCTCGATGACGAACTCGGTCTTGCGCTCGACCAGCTTGTCGGCCATCGCCTGCCACCGGTCCATCGGCACGATGGCGCCGAAGTGGCGCACCGGGACGTCGTGCCCGTCGACCGCGCTGCTGCGGCGATGACCGCATTCGTCGGGCGCGAGGTGCGCCACGATCTGGTGGCCGTAGAAGTCGAAGTCCACCCATTCCGGCGCGCTGCGGCCCTCGGGGCAGCCCAGCAGGTCGCCGTAGAACGCACGCGCCTCGGCGATGTCGCGGACGGGAAAGGCCAGGTGGAAGGGAATACGGACGCTGGAGGATGCGGTCATGGGAGTCGTCGTCAAGTTGGTTGGGATGACGGGACTCTAGGGCTGCGGGCCGACAATGAAAAACGATATGTTTTTGATCTGAGCATCGATCGGATCGATGAATCGAGGCGGTTCGCCGGGGCGTCGCAGGAGGCGACGCCGCACGACCGGTCGACCCGACGATCGATCGGCCCATGCTCACGCGAAAGGCGTGGCGACGAACGCGTCGAGCCGCTCGGCCGCCCGCGAGTGCGCGGCCAGCGCCGGATGGGCCGACGCGTCGACGTCGTCCGGCACCATCTCCCGGATGAAGCGCCAGGCGACGGCGGTCGTGACGCCGGCCTGGTCGATGGTCGCGGCCGCCACCGGCAGGGGCCGCGCCGCGAGTTCGGCCTCCAGCGCCGCGCAGGCGGCGACGAGCTGGTCCCCGACCCGTGCCAGCCAGGGGCCGTGCTGCTTCTCCGACGGGCGCAGCCGGCGCTCGTAGACGATCTGCACCGCCTTCTCGCAGGCGGCGAGGCCGAGCCCGACGAGGCGCAGCGCGCGCCGGCGCTCGCCGGGATCGGCCGGCATCAGGCCGCGACCGGCCAGGGTCTCGACGTGGTCGATGATCAGCGTCGAGTCCATCAGCGTCGTGCCGTCGTCGCACACCAGCGTCGGCGCCTTGACCACCGGGTTGATGGCGTGGAATTCCGCGTAGGCGCCGAAGACCGAGATCGGCTGGTGCACGAAGGGCAGGTCGATCAGTCGCAGGGTGACCGCCACGCGCCGCACGTAGGGCGAGTCGAGCATGCCGATGAGTTCCATGGGTTTCTTCCTCCGAGAATGGCCGTCGCGCCACGCGGCGACGGCCCACCGACGATAGGAAGAAGGCCGCCCGCCGCCCAGGGCGGACCATCGGAATCGGCGCCGCCGGACCGATGGATCATCGGCATCGCATCGTCTGCACATCGAATGAAGCTCGACAAGAAAGACCACCTGATCCTCGAGGCCCTGCAGCGCGACGCGCGCCAGAGCCTGGCCGCCATCGGCAAGCGCATCGGCCTGTCGCAGCCGGCCATGAGCGAGCGCGTGCGCAAGCTGGAGGAGGCCGGCGTGATCCAGGGCTACGGCGCGCGCGTCGACCTGCGCGCCATCGGCATCGGCCTGCAGGCCATCATCCGCATCCAGACCACGCACGCGGGCATCCGTCCGTACCTGGCACTGTTCGAGGCCATGCCGGAGGTGCTCGAGGCCGACCGCGTGACCGGGGAGGACTGCTTCGTCGTGCGCTGCGCCATCGCCGAGCCGCGCGACCTCGAGCGCGTGGTCGACGCGCTGGCCGCGCACGGCGGCGTCACGACCTCGCTGGTGCTGTCGAGCCCGGTGCGCAAGACGGCCACGGTGCTGGCCGCGCGGCGGGAGCCTGCGGGCTAGAGCCGCAGCCGCGCCACGTACCCCGTCATCTCCAGGTACCCGCGCCCGACGCGCCGTCCCCGGTCGTCGAGCAGTTCGCTCGCACCTTCCCAATACACCGCGCCGGTCGAGGCGCGGCTGTCGAGCTCCTGGTCGTCGAGCAGGGCGCGCACCGTGAAGCGGCCGGCGGGCGTGTCGACCCGCCAGCGCGTCGGGTAGACGGCCCGGGTACGCGGGCTGGTCCAGCGTTCCTGCGCCTCGAAGCGCACCTCGTCGGCGCCGAAGGTGCGCGACGGGCCGCCCTTCGACCGGAACGAGCCGCCGGCCCACAGCGCGCTGCCGTCGGCGCGACGCAGGTGGAAGGCGGTGAGGGCGCTGCCGTCGTCCAGGTTCATGCCGATCCAGTCCCAGCCGACGGCCTCCGGGTGCAGCAGCGCCTCGCTCCATTCGTGGTCGAGCCAGGCGACGCCGTCGACCTCGAAGGCCCGGCCCGCCAGGGTGATGCGCCCGCGCGTGGCGAGCTGCGGCTCGCTGTAGTAGTAGCTCGCCTGCGCCGGGTCGGGGCCCTTGCGCGACAGGCCGGCGTTGCCCTGCAGCAGCACCGGCTGGGTCGGCGTGAAGGTCAGCGCGAGGCCGAAGTCGCCGGCCGGCAACGTCGCCTCGTAGCGGCCGTCGGCCTCGCGGCGCAGGCGCCAGTCGCGCAGGTTGACCGCCGTGTCGGTCTCGCTGGCGCCGGCGACGCCGAAGCCCGCGCGCGCGATGCGCTCGTCGTGCTGGAGCCTGCCGTTCGGGCCGTCGAGGTCGGTCAGCGCGGCATGGGCCGAGATCAGCTGGTGCGCCGCGAAGGCCGAGCGCATGCCGCGCGTGGCGTCCACGCGCGAGCGGAAGAAGGTCAGCTGGAAGCCGAACTCGCGCCCGGCGTCGCGCCCGTCCGCGCGCGCCGTCGCCCGGCCGGTGACGTACCACCACTCGGTGCGCAATTCGGGATGGCTGCCGAAGTCGCGCGGGAAGACCAGCGCGCGCGGGGGCAGGGGCGCCGCCGGGGCGTCGGTGGCGGCCGGGGCGGGCGTGCGGGTCGGCGCGGCGGACGCCGGCACGGCGGCGCCGACCGGGGCCGGGGTGCCGGCGTCGGTGGCCGGCGTGGCCGCTCCCGCGCCGCGTGCGACGGGCAGCGCCAGCGCCGCCGCCAGCACGGCGCGGCGGCGCAGCCGATCCGTGGGCGTCGTCGCCGGAACCTCCGAACGCCCGCCGGCCGGCGCATCGCCGTCCGCCATCGGGTCCGTGCCCCGTCGACGCGGTCCGCGTCCCGCCGTCTCGTCCCGCATCACCAGTCCTCCTTGACCGCCAGCACGGCGTCGCGCCCCGCCGCCGCGCGGCCGGCGATCCAGGCGGTCAGCGTCCCGGCCGCGACCACCGCCGCGCACAGCGCCAGCAGGCGCGCCCACGGCACCAGCAGGTCCATGGTCCAGTGGAAGCTCTGCGGATTGACCACCCGCACCAGCACCACCGACACCGCCAGCCCCAGCGCCAGCCCGGCGACCGCGCCGATCGCCGTCCACGCCGCGCCCTCGCCGGCGACGATCGCCAGCACCTGGCGCCGCGTGAAGCCCAGATGCGCCAGCAGGCCGAACTCCTTGCGCCGCGCCAGCACCTGCGCGCTGAAGCTCGCCGCGATGCCGAACAGCCCGATGGCGATCGCCACGCCCTGCAGCCAGTAGGTGACGGCGAAGCTGCGGTCGAAGATGCGCAGCGAGGCCGCGCGGATCTGGCCGACCGAGCTGATCTCGATCGCGTCGCCCGCG
This sequence comes from Variovorax sp. PvP013, assembly GCF_050435945.1. Taxonomy (NCBI): domain Bacteria; kingdom Pseudomonadati; phylum Pseudomonadota; class Betaproteobacteria; order Burkholderiales; family Comamonadaceae; genus Variovorax; species Variovorax sp. PvP013. Next base: position 1,200,401 of record NZ_JBNDLF010000001.1, on the reverse strand, counting down.
AGCGCGCCCTCGCGCGCCGTCAGGGCCCGCACGTCGCGCTGCACGGCGGCCTCGTCGGCGCCCGGCGCGAGCCAGATCGACACGTCGCTGACGCTGCGGTCCCCCGTGATGCGCTCGAACTCGCGCGCCTCCAGCGTGATGGCGCCGAACTGGCGCACGTAGTCGCGCCAGACGCCGGCGACGAAGAACACCGGCGCCGCCGGCCCCGTCGCGCCCAGTGCGCGCGCGAGCGGGGCGAACTCGGTGCCCGCTCGCGCGCCGTAGAGGTCGACCATCGCCTCGCTGACGTAGATGCCGATGCGCCCGGCCGGCACCGGCAGCACCTCGCCGACCATCGGCAGGGTGCGCGCCGGATCGTCCTCCAGCGGACGCGAGATCAGCGTCACGGCCGGGCGCGCCGGGTCCAGCAGCAGCGCGCGCAGCCGCAGCGTGCCGGTGCGCTCGACACCCGGCAGCCGCGCCAGCCGCCGCACCACCTCCGGCGCGAAGGCGGCGGCGCCGTCGTCGCCGCCGGGCCCGCCGCCGCCGCCGCTGCCCGCCACGCGCAGGTAGAGGTCGGCCGGCAGCACGACGCCGAGCCACTGCGTGACCGAGTCGCGGAAGCTCGCCACCATCACCGTCAGCGCCACCGCCAGGCTCAGGCTCGCGACCACGCCGCTGACGGCCACCGCCGCCGTGCCGCGCATGCGGCGCGCGCGCTCGACGGCCAGCATCGGCAGCACGCGATGGGCCAGCAGCGGCGCGATGCGGTCGTAGAGCAGGGCGACCAGCGCCGGCAGCGCCGTGATGCCGCCCACCAGCAGGAAGCCGACCGACAGGTAGGCCGCCACCGGCAGCCCGAAGACCGGCGGCGCGGTGGCCAGCGCCACGCCCGCGGCCAGCAGCGCCACCGGCGGCCACCACGCGCCGCCGCGCGCCGAGCCGGCGCCCAGGCCCTTGAGCGTCTGCGCCTCCGGCAGGGCCTGCGCGGCGCGCGCCGGCCACCAGCCGCCCACGCCCGCCGCCGCCACGCCCAGCGCGCCGTAGAGCACGGCGGCGGTGCCGCTCCAGCGCAGGGTCGGCGCCACGCCGGCGAAGTAGCCGCCGCCCAGGTCGCCGCCGAGCACCCGCAGCGCCAGCGCGGCCAGGCCGGTGCCCAGCGCGATGCCCGCCAGGCTGCCGACCGTGCCCAGCAGCAACGATTCGGCCAGCACCAGCCGCAGCCGGCCGCGCGGCGTCAGGCCCAGCACGCCCAGCAGGGCGAACTGCTGCGCGCGCTTGGCCACGCTCAGCGCCAGCACCGAGAACACCAGGAACGCGCCGGTGAACAGCGCCACCAGCGCCAGCACCGTCAGGTTGACGCGGTAGGCGCGCGAGAGGTTGCTCACGCGCTGCGCCGCGTCGCCCGGCTCGGCGATCTGCACGTCGGCCGGCCAGCCGGGCGCGGCGCGCAGGCCGGCGACGAAGGCGGCGCGGTCGATGCCGGCGGCCAGCCGCAGGTCGATGCGCGTGAGCCGGCCGATGCGCCCGAGCAGTTCCTGCGCCGCGCCGATGTCCATCACGGCCAGGGGCGGCCCGCCGGCGCTCACGTGGCCGGCGACCGTCAGCGCGTGGCGCTGGCCCTGCCACCGGATGTCGAGTTGCGTCGCGTCCGCGCCGACGGCCTCCTGCGCCGCCGCGTTCAGGAACACCTGGCCCGGCGAGACGATGGCCAGGCGCGGCGCGTCCTCGGCCGGGCGCGGCATCAGGGCGGGTGCGAGCGTCGGGATCGCCAGCGCGTCGACGCCGACGATGCGCAGCGACGGCCGCGCGGCGACGGCGCCGCCTTCCGGATCGGTCTCCGCCTGCGCACCCGAACCCGCGTCCGCATCGGCCGCCGGGTCGCCCGGCGTGCCGGCCTCGTCCTCCGGCCGCGCGATGCGCACCTGCGCCTCCACCACCGGGCTGGCCAGCACCACCTGCGGATGCGTCGCCACGCGGGCGAACACCGCCTCGTCGAAGCCGCCGCCGGCCGCGCGCAGCTCCAGGTCCGGCTGGCCGTTGACCGAGCGCACGGCGCTGGAGAACTCGTCGAGCGCCGAGGCGTTGATCAGGTGGACCGAGAACGCCAGCGCCACGCCCAGCATGACGGCGATGGCCGCGGCGGCGTTGCGCCACGGGTGGTGGCGCAGTTCCTGCCAGGAGAAGGTGAGCAGCAGCGCGCGCATCGTGCCGGGGGCGTTCAGGGCGCGATGCCGTCGGCGCGCAGGTGCAGCACGCGGTCGGCGCGCGCGGCGGCGGCCTCGGAGTGCGTCACCAGCACCAGCGAGGCGCCGTGTTCGCGCGTCTGCGCCAGCAGCACGTCCATGATCTTGGCGGCGGTCGTGGGGTCGAGGTTGCCGGTCGGCTCGTCGGCCAGCAGCAGGGCCGGGCGATGCACCAGCGCCCGCGCGATGGCCACGCGCTGCAACTGGCCGCCGCTGAGTTGCTGCGGCAGCCGCGCGCCCAGGCCGGCGAGGCCGACCGCGTCGAGCATCGCGGCCACGCGCGGCCGCGACACCGCCTCGCGCTCGCCCAGCAGCATCAGCGGCAGCGCCACGTTCTGCGCCACGTCCAGGTGCGGCAGCACGTGGAAGGCCTGGAAGACGAAGCCGACGTGGCGCCGGCGCCAGACCGCGCAGGCCTCGGCGTCGAGCGCGCCGATGTCGGTGCCGTCGTGCGCGATGCGGCCGGCGTCCCAGGTGTCGAGTCCGGCCATGCAGTTGAGCAGGGTCGACTTGCCGACCCCCGATTCGCCGACGATGGCGACGAACTCGCCCGCCGCCACGTCGAGCGAGACATCGGCGAACACCGTGGCGTCGCCGTAATGCTTGGAGAGCCCCTGGACGACGAGCGTCATGCCGCGGCCACCCGCAGCGCGTGCGCCACCGCCTGCGCGACGGCGTCGGGCGCGTCGGCCGCGATCACCGTGCGCGACGGCATGCCGCGCAGCCAGGTCGTCTGGCGCTTGGCGAGCTGGCGCGTGGCGGCGACGCCGCGTTCGCGCAGCACGTCCAGGGCGACGGCGTCCAGGGACGACGATGTCGGAGCGGTCGCGGCGGCGGCGTCGAGCAGCTCCCAGGTCTGGCGGTAGCCGACGCAGCGCATCGCCGGCAGGTCGGCGTCCAAGTCACCGCGCGCGCGCAGGCCGCGCACCTCGTCGACCAGGCCTTCGCGCAGCATGGCGTCGAAGCGCTCGGCGATGCGCGCGTGCAGCCACGCGCGCTGGGTCGGTTCGAGGGAGAGCAGGGCGATCGGGCGGAGACCGGACGGGGCGGCCGCCGTGTCGTCCCGGTAGGCCCGCTGGAAGCTCGACAGCGGTCGGCCGCTGCCGCGCCAGACCTCTAGCGCGCGCTGGATGCGCTGGCCGTCGTGGGGCGCGAGGCGCGCGGCCGTCACCGGATCGACCTCGGCCAGCCGCGCGTGCAAGGTGGGCCAGCCCCGCGCGGCGGCCTCGGCCTCGATCGCGGCGCGCACGGCCGGGTCGGCCGCCGGCATGGCGTCGATGCCGTCGATCAGCGCCTTGAAGTACAGCATCGTCCCGCCCACGAGCAACGGCAGCCGGCCGCGCGCGGCGATCTCGGAGATCAGCCGCGTGGCGTCGGCGACGAACGCGGCGGCGCTGTAGGGCGCGCGCGGGTCGCGGATGTCGATCAGATGGTGCGGCACCTCGGCGCGCTCGGCGGCCGAGGGCTTGGCGGTGCCGATGTCCATGCCGCGGTAGACGAGCGCCGAGTCGACGCTGACGATCTCCACCGGCAGCGCGCGCGCGATGGCCAGCGCGGCGGCGGTCTTGCCGGCCGCCGTGGGGCCGGCGAGGGCGAGGTAGCGCGGGAGGGGGATCTCGGGAAAGGCGGAGGCGGACGCCGGTGGGACGGACGCGGCGGCGTCGGGGAAGGAGGGCATCGATCGAGGGTAGCAAATGCGTCCCGACCCTCCGGTGCGCAGGCCCGCGAGGCGGCGACCCGGTGGGCGGGCGTGGACAGCCCGATCCGGCGGCCGCGCCTCAGATCGCCGGTGCGCTCTCGCCCGCCACCTGCGTGGCCGCCGGCTTCATCTTGAACAGCTGGTTGAGCGCGGCCTGGTACTGGGCCTGACCGATCGAATTGGTGTTGTGGTGCGAGCCGCCCTCGACCAGCACGAACATCTTCGGCACCGTCGCCGCCTCGTACAGCCGGCGCCCGAGCGTCGGGTTGATCAGGCTGTCGGCCGTGCCGTGCACCACCAGCAGCGGCGAGCCGATGTCCTTGACGCGGCTGATGGCCTCGAAGCGCTGCGTGATGAACGGGCCGAAGGGCAGCCAGCCCCACTTGAAGCTGCTGGCCACGTCGGCGATGGAGGTGAAGGTGCTCTCGACGATCACGCCGCTTTCGTCCTTGACGCTGGAGGCCAGATCGATGCCGATGGCGCCGCCGAGCGAGTGGCCGAAGATGTAGCGGTGCTGCTCCGGATGGCGCGCGGCCAGCCAGGTCCAGGCGGCGCGGGCGTCCTCGCGGGCGGTGGCCTCGGAGGGCAGGCCGGCCGAACTCTTGCCGAAGCCGCGGTAGTCGATCGCCAGCACCGAGAAACCCAGCTCGTGCATCCGCTGCATCCGCGGCGCCGAGCCGGCCACGTTGTAGCGGGCGCCGTGCAGGTAGAGCAGCACGGGCGTGTCGACCGATTCCGGCTTGCCGCCGAGCCACAGGCCGTGCAGCTTGGCGGGCTCGCCGGTGACGGAGGACTGGAAGTCGATCCAGACGTGCTCCATGCCCTCGGTCATCGCCTCCGTGTTGCCCCAGCTGCGGTCGCTGGGCTGGAAGATCCATTCGCGCTGACGCTCGTCGAGCGTCGAGCATCCGCCGGCAAGCAGCGCGAACAGGGCGATAACGGAGGCGAAGAGCGACCAATGTTTCATGCGTGTAGACAGAGCCGGTGGCTCCGCCGAAAGTTCCAGGGCAATGCCACGCAACGTGCGTGCCCAGGCGCAGGCCTACAGCGGAAACCCCTACGTAATACTTTGCTACGCGTTTTGTAAGTCAGCGCCCACGCAGGAACAGGCCGTCGAGTTCGCGCACCGACAGTTGCCGCCAGGTCGGCCGGCCGTGGTTGCACTGGTCGGAGCGTTCGGTGGCTTCCATCTGGCGCAGCAAGGCGTTCATCTCGTCCACGGTCAGGCGGCGGTGAGCGCGCACGGCGCCGTGGCAGGCCATGGTCGAGAGCAGTTCGTTCTGCGCCCGCTGCACCACCGTGCTGGCGTCGTGCTGCGCCAGTTCGGCCAGCACGCTGCGCGCCAGCTCGACCGGGTCGCCGTCGGCGAGCGTGCCCGGCACGGCGCGCACGGCCAGCGTGCGCGGCGACAGCGGGGTGACCTCCAGCCCGAGCGTGGCCAGCACCGCCGCGCAGGCCTCGGCCGTGGCCACCTCCTGCGGCGTGGCGGCGAAGGTCGCCGGGATCAGCAATGGCTGGCTGGCGATGGCCGCGCCGTCGAGCTGCGATTTCAGGCGTTCGTAGACGATGCGCTCGTGCGCGGCGTGCATGTCGACGATGACCAGCCCCTGCCGGTTCTCGGCCAGGATGTAGATGCCCTGGAGCTGCGCCAGGGCGCGGCCGAGCGGCCAGACGTCGTCGGTCGTGGCGGCGGGGGCGTCGGCGGTACCCGGACCGGCGCCGATGGCGATGCCGCCCGACGCGCCGGCACCGGTACCCGGGGACGTGTCGAGGCCGGTCGCCGCGCCGGCATCCGCCGGGCCGATACGGCCGGTTCCCGCGCCGTCGCCGTTGCCGGTGGTCGACACCCGCGCGGGTGGCGCTGTCGGCCACATCGCCGCCTGGTCGCCGGTCCCGCGCTCGGCGGCGAAGTGCATGCGCGGCTGGGTCCAGACCGGGGGCGCGGAGGCGGGGGCGACCGGCCGGGCGAACAGGGACGGCGCCGAAGCGGTCGCGGCATCGCCCGCGCGCGGCGCGGCCAGCGCATCCTCCACGGCGTGCCGCACGGCCTGGTGCACCTCGCGGCTGTCGCGGAAGCGCACCTCGATCTTGGTCGGATGCACGTTGACGTCGACGCGCGCCGGGTCGATGCGCAGGTAGAGCGCGAACACCGGCTGGCGCTGGCCGTGCAGCACGTCCTCGTAGGCGCTGCGCACCGCGTGCGACAGCACCCGGTCGCGCACGAAGCGGCCGTTGACGTAGAAGAACTGCTGGTCGCCGCGCGAGCGCGCCGCGTCCGGAATGCCGGCGCGGCCCTCGACGCTCAAGGTGCCCACCGCATGGGCGACCGCCACGCTGCGGGTCACGAAGTCCTCGCCCAGCGCGTCGGCCAGGCGCGGCTCGCGCGCCGGATGGGCGCGCCACTGCTCGACCAGGCGGCCCTCGTGCCAGATCGAGAAGCCGACATCCGGCCGCGCCAGCGCATGGCGGCGCACCGCCTCGACGCAGTGCGCGAGCTCGGTCGCGTCGGTCTTGAGGAACTTGCGCCGCGCGGGCGTGGCGTAGAAGAGTTCGCGCACCTCGACCGTGCTGCCCTGGGCGCGGGCGACCTGCCGCAGCTCGCCGGTGCGGCCGTCGAGCGCGTAGGCCGCATCGGCGCCGCGCTCGCGCGAGAGCAGGGTGAGGTCGGCGATCGAATTGATCGCGGCCAGCGCCTCGCCCCGGAAGCCCATGGTGGCGACCGTCTCCAGGTCGCCCAGGCTGGCGATCTTGCTGGTGGCGTGGCGGCGCAGGGCGACGCTCAGGTCGCCGCGCGCGATGCCCTCGCCGTCGTCCTCGACCGCGATCAGCCGCACGCCGCCGGCCGACAGGCGCACCGTGACCTGCGTAGCGCCGGCGTCGAGCGCGTTGTCCAGCAGCTCGCGCACCACGGAGGCGGGGCGCTCGACCACCTCGCCGGCCGCGATCTGGCTGATCAGTTCGTCGGGGAGTTCACGGATCGGCCGGCGCGGCGGGGCCGACGGTGCGATCGTGGCGGCGGCGTCCGGGGAGGCCGGGGAATCGGAAGGAATGGGCACCGAATCATTCTAGGGATCGGGCGCCGGCCGGGCGGCGGAGGGGAAAAGCACGCTGCGCATAATCGCCGGCATGGAAATCGTCCACTTTCTCATCGACTTCATCCTCCACATCGACAAGCACCTCGAGGCCTTCGTCGTCGCCTACGGACCCTGGGTCTACGCGCTGCTGTTCGTCATCGTGTTCGTGGAGACGGGGGTCGTCGTGATGCCCTTCCTGCCCGGCGACTCGCTGCTGTTCATCGTCGGCGCGCTGTGCGGCGTCGGGCTGATGAGCTTCCCGATCGCCTGCGTGGTGCTGATCGCGGCGGCGATCCTGGGCGACCAGTGCAACTTCACCATCGGGCGCCATCTGGGGCCGAAGGTGTTCCAGTGGGAGGACTCGCGCTTCTTCAACAAGAAGGCGTTCAACCAGGCCCACGCGTTCTACGAGCGCTATGGCGGCATCACCATCATCCTGGCGCGCTTCATGCCCTTCATCCGCACCTTCGCGCCCTTCGTGGCCGGCGTCGCGGCCATGGACCGGGGCAAGTTCACGCTGTTCAACGTGGCCGGCGCTCTGCTGTGGGTGCTGGGCATCGGCACCGCCGGCTACTTCTTCGGCAACCTGCCGTTCGTGCGCCAGCACCTGGAGAAGATCATCTGGGGCCTGATCCTGGTGCCGGGCCTGATCGCCATCGTCGGCGCCTGGCGCGCCGGTCGTGCCGAGCGCGCGCGCGAGGCGGCGGGGCTGCAGGGCTGAACGGCAGAGGGGACGACCATGCCGGAGGCGACGCCTGCGAAGGCCCCTGCACGTGGTCCCGGGCGCCAGCCCAGGGTCGGGATGCGCGCCGTCCTCGGCGCGGTCTGCCTGTTCGTCGCCGGTTGCGCCACCACCGAAGCGCCCTGGCCCGACAAGGTGGTGGACGCGCAGCGCCTGCAGGTGGTCGGCCGGCTGCACGTCGCGCGACCGATCCGCAACCTGAACGATCCCGTCGCCGGAGGCACCATCGTCCTGCGCCTGCACGTCGACGCGCAGGGCCGTGTCCGCCGCACCGAGATCGCCGAGAGCAGCGGCGACGCTGGCGTGGACGCGGCGGCCGTCCGAGGGCTGTCCGGCGCGACCTTCGTGCCCTACCAAGAAGCCGGCGTGCCCGTCGCGGTCACGACGCTGATGCCGATCCATTTCAAGGCGTCGTCGCGCTGCCGGGGGCTGCGTCCGCTCGACTGCTGAGCCGGACCGGGCCGGCGACGTCCGGTACTTTCGGCCGGCTGCGTCCGGCCCATGAAAAAAGAGGCGTGCCCGACGGACACGCCTCTCTTTCGTTCATGGCCGGCCACGGACCGCCTTCGCGATCCGCACGGCCACGCCGCGCCTCGACCGCTCAATAGCGCGAGCCGTCGCTGCGATAGCGCTGGTTGTTGCGCTGGTCGGAGTTCTTGCCGACCTCGTTGCCGATCAGGCCGCCGAGCGCCGCGCCGCCGACCGTGGCGGCGGTGTTGCCGCCCAGCACGTTGCCCAGCACGGCACCGCCGACCGCGCCGCCCGCGACGCCCATCTGCTGGTTGGGGCCGGTGCCGCAACCCGCGAGCACCATGAGGGAGGAGGAGGCGATGGCTGCGATCCAGAGACGTGTCTTCATGGGATTCACCTTTGGAGAAGTTGTGAAACCCATTGTGTCCAGGCCCGGATGCCCCACTGTAGGAAGTGGCCCTAGGACGGTGCGCGAGTGCACCGGTCCCGGTCGACGAGGTGAGCGATCGCCTCAGAGCTGGCGGCTGCGCGCGAGCGGCGGGTTCTGCGCGAAGTAGCGCTGGATGCCGCGCATGAGGGCGTCGGCCAGGTCGTCCTGGTACTGCGGCGAGCGCAGCTTCGCCTCTTCCTCCGGGTTGCTGATGAAGGCCGTCTCGACCAGCACGCTGGGGATGTCGGGCGCCTTCAGCACCGCGAAGCCGGCTTGCTCCACGCCGGCCTTGTGCAATTTGGCGCCGATGCGCTGGATCTCGCCGAGCATCGCCGAGCCCAGCCGCAGGCTGTCGTTGATCTGCGCCGTGGTGCTCATGTCCAGCAGCGCGCGCTGCACCTGCGCCTCGTGGCTGCCGACGTTCACGCCGCCGACCTTGTCGGCCTGGTTCTCCTTGTTGGCCAGCCAGCGCGCGGCGGAGCTCGAGGCGCCCGACTGGCTGAGCGCGAACACGCTGGCGCCGCGCGCGTCGGGGTTGCTGAAGGCGTCGGCGTGGATGCTCACGAAGAGGTCGGCCTGCACGCGCCGCGCCTTCTGCACGCGCATGCCCAGCGGCACGAAGAAGTCGGCGTCGCGCGTGAGGAAGGCGCGCATCGGGCTGCCGTTGACGTTGGCGGCGTTGATGCGGTCGCGCAGGCGGTGCGCCACCTGCAGCACGATGTCCTTCTCGCGCGTGCCGTTGGCGCCGGTGGCGCCGGGGTCCTCGCCGCCGTGGCCGGGGTCCAGCGCGACGATGATGATGCGATCGGTGCGGTTGGGGGTGGCGACGCTGCGCTTGGCGGCCGGCACGCTGGGCGGCGGCGGGGCCGAGGCCATCGGCGGCGGCAGCTGCGAGGGCAGCGGCGCGGCCGGCGGCGGGGGGCGCACGGCCGGTGCCGCGGCGACGGCGGGCGGGCGGGTCGGCAGCGGGATCGACGGCGTGGCCGGCACCACCGGCCAGTTGCCGGCGCCGGCCGCGGAGGGCACGCCGTCCTGCGCGCGATCGGCCTGCTGCGCCATCAGCTCGCCCAGCGGATCGGCGCCGGTCGGACCCGACGCGATGGTCGGCAGCGAGGGCGGGGCCGGCGGCGCGGGCGCCATCGACACCGCCGGCGCCGTGCGCAGCCGGTCGGAGATCAGCGCCTCCATCGGGTCGACGGGCTGCTCCGGGTAGAGGTCGAGCACCAGGCGATGGCGGTAGGCGGCCACCGGCGCCAGCGAGAACACCTGCGGCTGCACCGCCTGCTTGAGGTCGAACACGATGCGCACCACGCCCGGGGCGTACTGGCCCACGCGCAGGCCGTCGATGTAGGGGTCGCCGGGCTTGATCTGCCGCACCAGGTCGCGCAGCGCCGGATTGAGGTCGATGCCCTGGATGTCGATGGCCAGGCGCGGCGGGCTGCCCACCACCCGCTGCTGGGTCTGCAGCTTGCCGTCGGACTCGATGGTGACGCGGGTGTAGTCGGTCGCCGGCCAGACGCGCACGGCCATGATGCTCGCGCCGCGCGCGATCTCCTGCACGCCCAGCAGGAGCACGAGGCTGCCGGCCTTGAGCGCGGCGCGGCGGGAATCACGGGGTTGTTTCGGGGCCAGGGTCATGAGGGAAAGGTGGGAGGGGCGCGCCGGTGATCAGGGCGCCATGTCGGTGTTATCGGCCAGGGCCGCCAGCAGCTTGAGGCCGAGCGCCGTGCGCGCCGCCAGCGTCACGCGGCGGCCGTCGTCGGCTTCGGCGTCGATGCGCAGGTCGAGGTCGGCGACGGGCAGGCGGCCGGCGGCGTTGTCCGGCCATTCTGCGAGCTTCAGGCCGCCGGCGGCGAAGATGTCCCTGAAACCCGCGTCGTCCCACTCGCGCGGATCGCCGAAGCGGTAGAAGTCGAAATGGTGGATGACCAGGCCGTCGGGCGCCTCGTGCGGCTCGACCACCGCGTAGGTCGGGCTCTTGATGCGCCCGGCGATGCCCAGGGCGCGCAGCAGGTGTCGCACGAAGGTGGTCTTGCCCGCGCCCAGGTCGCCGTGCAGGGCGACGAAGGCGTCGCGCAGGGCGGGTTGCGCGGCGAGAGCCTGCGCGAAGGCCGCGGTGTCGGCCTCGTCGCGCCACGCCAGGGTGGCGGTGCGGGGCGGCTGTGCGGAAGGCGCAGGGGTCAAGGGGGCGGTTTCTACAATCGGCAAGTGATCGGCAGCCATCAACTCGTCATTCGGATTCGGGCCTTGGCCCGGGAACTGGGATTCTCCCAAATCGGCATCGCCGGCATCGACCTGTCGAGCGCGGAGCCGGGTCTGATGCGGTGGCTGGCCCAAGGGTTCCACGGCGAGATGCATTACATGGCCGCGCACGGCACCCGGCGCGCCCGGCCGGCTGAGCTGGTGCCGGGCACGGCGTCGGTCATCACCGCGCGCATGGACTACCTGCCGCGCGCCACGCCGGCGGACTGGCAGGCGGTCGAGTTCGACCGGCTCGCGCGGCCGTCCGAGGGCATCGTCTCGCTCTACGCCCGGGGCCGCGACTACCACAAGGTGCTGCGTTCGCGGCTGGCCACGCTGGCCGGACGCATCGCCGAGGAGGTCGGCGCCTTCGGCCACCGCGCCTTCACCGATTCGGCGCCGGTGCTGGAGGCCGAGCTGGCCGCGCGCAGCGGCCAGGGCTGGCGCGGCAAGCACACGCTGGTGCTCGACCGCGAGGCCGGCTCGATGTTCTTCCTCGGCGAGATCTACGTCGACATGGCGCTGCCGCCGAGCGAGGCGGTCACGCCGCACTGCGGCCGCTGCACCGCCTGCATCGACGTCTGCCCGACCGGCGCCATCGTCGCGCCGCAGCGCCTGGACGCCCGGCGCTGCATCTCCTACCTGACCATCGAGCACCCGGGCGCCATCCCCGCCGAACTGCGCCCCCTGATGGGCAACCGCATCTACGGCTGCGACGACTGCCAGCTCGCCTGTCCGTGGAACAAGTTCGCGCAGAAGAGCACGCTGCCGGATTTCGATGCCCGCGAGGGGCTCGCCGGCAGCGCGCTGGCCGCGCTCTTCGCCTGGACCGAGGACGAGTTCCTGCGCCGCACCGAGGGCAGCCCGATCCGCCGCATCGGCCACGAGCGCTGGCTGCGCAACGTCGCCGTGGCGCTGGGCAACGCGGTGCGCGCGGGCGAGCCGGGCGCACGGGAGACGCTGGCGTCGCGGCGCGAGCATCCGAGCGCGCTCGTCAGGGAGCACGTCGCGTGGGGGCTGGGCGCGCCCGACCAGCCGTCGGGCGTCGCGGGCGTCGCGGGCGCCGGGCAGCGGTCGGCCTGATCGCCTTCGCGGGATCCGGCCCGTCCTCGGGCAACGCGCCGCCGGGGTCTCCCGCGAGGGCGATGCGCCGTGCTCACTCGTCGTGCGTGTCGTGCGTCGCGGCGCTGCCCCGGCGCCAGTAGCCGGAGGCGCGCACCCATTTCGGATTCAGCCCGCGTTCGCCGACGAGGTGCGCGCGCAGGGCCTTGGCGGCGGCCGATTCGCAGCCGATCCAGGCGTGCAGGTCGCCAGCGGGCAGCGTCGCGGCGCGCAGCGCGTCGAGCAGCGGCATCGCGCCGGGCGCCGCGCCGTCGCGGTGGACCCAGGCGAGCGTGACGTCCGCCGCGCTCGGCAGGTCGACGTGGTCGGCGGGGCCGTCGACCTCGGCCAGCACCAGCGCGCGGGCGCCGGCGGGCAGCTCCGCCAGGCGGCGCGAGATGGCGGGCAGGGCGGTGTCGTCGCCGATCAGCAGGTGGCCGTCGAAGGCGGTCGGCACGATGAACGAGCCGCGCGGCCCGCCCACGCCCAGTCGCTGGCCGGGCGCGGCTTGTTCGGCCCAGCGCGTGGCCGGGCCGGCGACGTGCAGGGCGAAGTCGATCTCCAGCGTGCCGGCCTCGGCGTCGAAACGGCGCGGCGTGTAGTCGCGCATCGTCGGCTTGCGGCCCTCGGGCCAGACGGGGCCGTCGGGGCCGGCGGTCGGCAGCGTCAGCGCGCCGGTGGCCTCGTCGGGGAAGAACAGCTTGGCGTGGTCGTCGAAGCCGGGGCTGTGGAAGCCCTCGAGGTCGGCGCCGCCGAGCGTCACGCGCACCAGGTGCGGCGTGACGCGCTCGACCGCCAGGACGTCGAGCGCGCGGAAGCGCAGGGCGTGTCGCATGCGCTGCGGCGTGCGGTCGGGGAGGGAGGTGGAGGTGGGTGTCGGATTCATGGTTTCGGTGTGGAGGCAGTGGCTTGCGGTGGGCGGAAGATCCGGTATGACGCCCTCGCCCCTCCGGGGAGAGGGTGGGGGTGAGGGGCCGCGGGCGGTGGAGGCGACGACGGCTGGATGACCGCTGTCGGCCCTCACCCCCGCCCTCTCCCGGAGGGAGAGGGAGCAAGACGGGAGCCGGCAAGGCGCTGGATCGGATCCGGCTCCTCTCCCCACCGGGGAGAGGTTGGGGGTGGGGGGGCCTGGGCGGTGGATTCGACAGCAGCGCCGATGACCGCCGTCGGCCCTCACCCCAACCCTCTCCCGGAGGGAGAGGGAGCAAGACGGGAGCCGGCAAGGCGCCGGATCGGATCCGGCTCCTCTCCCCACCGGGGAGAGGTTGGGTGAGGGGCCTGGGCGGTGGATGCACTGGCAGCGCCGATGACCGCCGTCGGCCTTCACTCCAACCTTCTCCCGGAGGGAGAGGGAGCAAGACGGGAGCCGGCAAGGCGCTGGATCGGATCCGGCTCCTCTCCCCACCGGGGAGAGGTTGGGTAAGGGGCCTGGACGGTGGATTCGACAGCAGCGCCGATGACCGCCGCCGGCCCTCACCCCAGCCCTCTCCCGGAGGGAGAGGGAGCAAGGCGGGAGCCGTCCTGCCCGACGTTCGCGGTCGAATGAACAGCAGTGCATGAACATCGGGCGAGGCGGGTCAGAGGCTCTCGATCTGCTGGGCCGCGTGGTCGAGCACGGCCGCGAAGGCGCTGGCCTGGGCCGGCGTCAGCGCTTCGCCGGACAGGCGCATGCGCATGGCGAGCTTCAGGTTCTCGATGGCGCGCGTGACCTGGGGCGGTCGGCCGCTGCGGGGACCGGCGCCGTCGACGCCGCCCTGCATGCGGGCCATCAGCTCGTCGGTGGTGGCGCGGTTCGCGGCCAGGAACTCGCGGCCGGCGTCGGTCGCGCTGTAGCGCTTGCGGCTGCTGCCGTCGGCGGTGTCCACGGCCAGGTGGCCCAGCTCCTCGAGCAGGGTGAGGGTCGGGTAGACGATGCCGGGGCTCGGGGCGTAGGCGCCGCCGAGGCGGTCCTCGATCGCCTTGATGAGCTCGTAGCCGTGCGCGGGCTTGTCGGCGATGAGCTGCAGCAGCACGAAGCGCAGGCCGCCGTGGCCGAAGATGCGGCCGCCGCCGCCACGTCGGCCGCCGCCGCGCGACGGTCGGTCGTCGGCGTCGCGCGGTGGTCGGGATTCGGCGCCGGGCCGGTCGGCGGAGCCGCCGCCGTGGTCGCCGTGGCGATGGTGGAAGCGGAAGGGATGGTGGATGTGTCGCATGGGGTTCCTTGTCGAATGACGATGAGCGACTATAAAAGATATATCTGATTTAGATCTTAATAGTATCGTAAAGACACGGTAAACGTCGCGACGGCACCGCCTAAGATGGGATGCATCACAGGACAAGGAGCCCGCTCATGCAATCGTTTCCGGATGGTTTTCGCGCCCTGGTGCTGGGTGCCTCGGGCGCCATCGGCGGGGCGCTGGCGCGGCGGCTCGAAGCCGACGCACGCTGCGCGGGCGTGACGCGGCTGGGTCGCGGCACGACGCCGGCGGTGGATTTCGACGACGAGGCGGGCATCGCGGCGGCGGCTGCGGCGCTGAAGGACCGGGGGCCGTTCCACCTGATCGTGAACGCGGCCGGGCTGCTGCACACGGCGGGCTTCATGCCCGAGAAGCGGCTGGGCCAGCTGGGCTACGCGCAGATGGCGGCGACCTTCCGCATCAACGCCTTCGGCCCGGCGCTGGTGCTGGCGCATTTCGCGCCCTTGCTCGACCGCGAGCGCGGCGTGCTGGCCGTGCTCTCGGCCAAGGTCGGCAGCATCGGCGACAACCGGTTGGGCGGCTGGTACAGCTACCGCGCTTCCAAGGCCGCGCTCAACATGTTCGTGAAGACGGCGTCGATCGAGGTCGCGCGCGGCAATCCGAATGCCGTGCTGGTGGCGCTGCATCCGGGCACGGTCGACTCGTCGCTCTCCGCCCCGTTCCGCGGCGCCGAGATCGGCCGCACGCCGGACGCGGCGGCTGCCGACCTGCTGGCCGTGATCGACGCGCTCATGCCGGCCGACACCGGCGGCTTCCGGGCCTATGGGGGGCAGGTGCTGCCTTGGTGAGGGACGACGCCTCGGCCCGGTGGCGAGAAGCCGTGTGAGGGGGGCCGTGGATGCGCTGGCGACGTTGGGTGACCGCCGTCGGCCCTCACCCCAACCCTCTCCCGGAGGGAGAGGGAGCAAGACGGCAGCCAGCAATGCGCTGGATGGGGTTTGGCTCCTCTCCCCGCCGGGGAGAGGCTGGATGAGGGGCCTGGGCGGTGGATGCGCTGGCAGCGCCGATTGACCGCCGTCGGCCCTCACCTCCGCCCTCTGCCGGAGGGAGAGGGAGAAAGACCGGTGCCCGCCTAACGGCCGGGCATGTCCTTCACGGAGTAACCCAGGCTCACCGTCGCGTCGGCCGGGATCGGCGGCATGGTCGCGTTCCAGGCGGT
Source organism: Variovorax sp. PvP013 (assembly GCF_050435945.1). Classification (NCBI taxonomy): domain Bacteria; kingdom Pseudomonadati; phylum Pseudomonadota; class Betaproteobacteria; order Burkholderiales; family Comamonadaceae; genus Variovorax; species Variovorax sp. PvP013. The sequence goes on along the minus strand of NZ_JBNDLF010000001.1, from coordinate 1,185,022 downwards.
CCAGTCGGCGCGCAGGGCGGCCAGGCGTTCGGGCTGGCGGTGCGCCTGGTTGGCGCGCTCGCGTTCGTCGGTGGCGATGTCGAACAGGTACTCGTGGCCGTCGACCTGCAGGTACTTCCAGTCGCCGTCGCGCAGGGCGCGCTGGCCGCGATGGTTCATGCGCCAGTGCATCGGCCGCCGGAAGACGTGGGCGGCGTCCGCGAGCACCGGCCGCAGCGAGACGCCGTCGAGCGGGTACGCCGCATCGGGCGACGCGCCGGCGAGGTCGAGCATCGTCGCCGACCAGTCCATCGTCAGGCAGTGCTGCGCGCTGACGCCGCCGGGCGCGATGCCCGCCGGCCAGTGCGCGATCCAGGGCACGCGGATGCCGCCTTCGGTCAGGTCCATCTTGCCCCCGACCAGCGGCCAGCTGTCCGAGAAGCGCTCGCCGCCGTTGTCGCTGGTGAAGACGACCAGCGTGTCGTCGGCCAGGCCGTGCCGCTCCAGCGCGGCCATCACCCAGCCGATGCCCTCGTCCATGTGCCGGATCATCTCGCGGTAGCGGTGGATGCTGCCGCCGGCGAGGTCGAACAGGTTGTCCCTGATCTGCGGCGCGCGGCCGGCGTCGTCGCGCGTCTCCCAGGGCCAGTGCGGGGCGGTGTAGTGCAGGCTGAGGAAGAAGGGGGCGTCCTGCGCCGCCATGCGCTCGACGTATTCGACGGCGCGCTTCGACAGCAGGTCGGTCAGGTAGCCGTCCTGCCGGCAGTCCGCCTCGTCCAGCCACAGGTCGTGCGCGCCGCGCGAGTCGCAGTGGGTGAAGTAGTCGACGCCGCCGGACATCGGGCCGAAGAACTCCTCGTAGCCCGATCGCAGCGGCCCGAACGCCGGCGGAAAGCCCAGGTGCCACTTGCCCACCAGCGCGGTGCGATAGCCCGCCGCCCTCAACAGCGAGGGCAGGGTCGGATGGTCGGGCGGCAGGCCCAGCGTGGCGTTGCCGCGATCGCTGCGGATCGGCTCCTCGGCGGCGCCGCGTAGGCGGTACTGGTAGCGCGCCGTGATCAGCGCGAAGCGGGTGGGCGAGCACACGGGCGAGTTGGCGTAGCCCTGCGTGAAGCGGATGCCGTGCGCGGCCAGGCCGTCGAGCACCGGCGAGACCGGGGCGCGGCCGCCGTAGCAGCCGAGGTCGGCGTGGCCCAGGTCGTCGGCGACGATGAAGACGATGTTGGGGCGCTTCGCGGGCGGGGTGGTGGAGGTGGACGACATGGCTTCGCGACGCCTCAGGGCTGGTAGCCCGACTTGCTCACCACCGGCGCCCACTGGGCGCGGTAGGCGCGCAGCATGGCGGCGGTCTGCTCCGGCGTGCTGACCACCGGCGTCAGGCGGGCGTCCTCGAACCTGCGCTGCGTGTCGGCGTCCCGCATGACCTCGCGGATCGCCTGCGAGATGCGCGCGACCTTCGCCGGCGGCATCGTCGCCGGCGCGAAGAAGACGTTCCAGCCGGTGCCCACCAGGTCGAGGCCGGCCTCGCGGAAGGTCGGCACGTTCGGCAGGAACGGCGAGCGCCGGGCGCCCGACACGGCGAGGATGCGGAGCTTGCCGGCCTCGTGCTGCGGCGCGACGCTGTCGAGCGTGTCGACCGCGATCGGCACCTGGCCGCCCATCAGGTCGTTGAGCAGCGGGCTGGAGCCCTTGTAGCCGATCACCTCGGCCTTGACGTCGGCCTTCTCGCCCAGCATCAACGCGAAGAAGTGCGGCAGGCTGCCGGTGGCCGGCACGCCGAAGTTGGCCTGCCGCGGATTGGCGCGCATCCACGCCACCAGGTGCGACAGCTCCTTCACCGGCACGGCCGTGGCCACGGCCAACGCGAACTCGTACGCATTGACGTTGGACATCGGCACGAAGTCGCGCTCGGCGTCGTAGCCGTTGTCCTTGAAGACCAGCGGCGCCACGACCATCACGGCCGGGTTGGCGACCATGACGACGTTCTGGTTCGCCGGCGTCGTACGCACCTGCTGCGCCGCGATCCGCCCGCCCGCGCCGGGCTTGTTGTCGACGATCACCGGTACGCCCAGCTTGGCGCCGAGCTTCTCGCCGACCAGCCGCGCGACGCGGTCCGTGGCGCCGCCGGGGGCGTAGCCGACGACGATGTGGAGGGGGGCGTCGAGCGGGGCCGGCGGTGGCGTCTGGGCCTGGGTGGACAGGAAGGGGGTGGCGAGGAGGAGGGCCGCGAGACTGCGGCGGAGGAGGGAGGTGGTCATGTCTGGGCGAGTCGAGGAAGTGGGTCGTCGGTTCGATTTTCCAGGAGACCGCATGGCGATGCGCAGGCTGGAATCATCGGAAGTTCATCGATGCGCCTTGCCGGAGGTACCGGATCGCGCGCCGTGCCCCGGCGCTGCCCAGATCCGCCTGCGCTGCGATCCACCTCTGCGGGGGACCGCGAAAGGCGATGATCATCGTTCCCCGAATCCACTTCACCGAACTCGATGACGACCCTGCCATCACCCGCCGGATCGAGCCGTCTGCTCTTTCTCGACGTCATTCGCGTCGTCGCGGTGCTGAGCATCGTCCTCTTCCACTTCCATCCGGCGGCTTTCGTCGCCGGGGCTGCTCCGGGCACGGTTCCCGCGCTGATGCTGCTCCGCCAGCCGCTCGGAGACCTCGGCGTCACCCTGTTCATCATCATCTCGGCAACGGCATTGATGACCAGCACCAGCACCGGCTCCGCAGGCCGGTTCTCCACCGCCGATTTCTACGTCAAGCGCTTTCTCGCCATCTTTCCTTCCTACTGGATCGCCTATGCGGTGGTCGCCGTGCTGCTCTTCGCGGGCCGGGGCGACTGGACGGCCGGCATCGCACCCTGGAAGCTCGCCTTCACCGTGACCGGGTTGGACGGGTTCCTGTTCCAAGGACGATCCAGCCACTATCTGGTGGGCGAGTGGTTCGTCGGATTCATCCTGTGCCTCTATGCGATCTTTCCGATCCTGCGACAGGGCGTGACGGTCCGGCCCTGGGTGACGGCCTGCGCAATCGGCGTCGTGTTCGTGGGATTGCATCGTCACTACGACCAGTTGTTCACCTTGATGGAGAACCGCAATCCCCTGCTGCGCCTGCCCGAATTCTTCTTCGGGCTGTGCTTTCTCCATCATGTGCGTCCGCATCTCGGCAGATGGGCGGCGGCTTCGGCCGCCTTCGTGCTGGTGGTGATGGTCTGGGTGCCGCCGATCCCGGACCAGGTCTATGGCATCGCGCTCGGCGTGGCATGTTTCTGCCTGCTGGCGTTCTCGGCCGAGCGCGTGCGCATCCGGCCGCGCATCGCCGACGTCCTGCGCAGGACCTCGAAGTACGCCTTCCTGGCCTTCCTCGTCCATCACCAGATCATCCAGGCAGTGCGATCGCGCGTCGTCATGCCGCTCGGTCCGGCCAAGACGGCCGCCCTTTTCCTGTTCGTCGTGGCAGCGAGCTTCGTGGCGGCGATGCTGCTCATGCCCTTGGTCGAGCGATTCACCGAATTCCTGCGCCGATGGCTGCGGCCGGGCGCCTCGCGTCGTCGAGCCATTTTGGCCGGCGAGACGGTGCTGCTCGTGTTGCTGGTGGGCGGCCTGGCCTTCGACCTCGCCGTCCGCAGCCCGTCCATGGACCGCAAGCTCGCCGCGCTTTCGTCTCGCATGGTTCCGACGACACCCGGACTCGACGGCATGGCATTGATCCCGCATCCGCCACGGTATGCCGAGGCCGTCGGCCGATGGGTGCTGGAGGCCGGAATCGGGGTCTACGGCACCCACTGGTGGCCGCAGGTGGGCGTGGTTCGATACGACGCATCGGCACGTGACGACCGGCGCTGCTCCGGCAGCGTCGACATGCTCGTCGCGACAGGCCCGCAGCGGGGTGCGCGGGGTTGGGTGACGACCTCACCCCCGAGCGCCGATGTGCTGATCGTCCTGACGGACCAGTCCGATGAGACGGTGGGGTACGGCATCTCGGGACAGGCGCGGCCGGATGTGACCAGGGCGGTGCCTGGCGCGCGACACGACTCGGGATGGATCGCGATCGCTGAAGCGCCTCCCGCCCGTGCCTATGCTTACGTGGAAGGCCGCTTCTGCAGACTCTGAGCCGGACGCCATGGCCGCGCCGTCGGCCCGGGCTGCTCGTTCTTTACACGGGAGAGATCGTGGTCCGGCTCCTGCGTGCCATGGTCACGGGGAAGCAGAAGAACGAAGGCATGCATCGAAGCCGCCGCCGTCGATGGCGATGAACGTCCGACGCCCGCTCAGTCGCAGCGCAGGCCGCGACGGTGCGGATCGACACCGGCATGTTCTCGCCGTCCAACCGCTCGGTGCGGAACTTCACGGGCGTCTCGGGCGACAGTCCGGCGACCGCACGGTGCTTCACGATCGCAGGGGCGAGGGCTGCCTGACAACCGTGGACCGCTCCGGCCATGCGGCCGCGACCGCATTCAGATCGGCGCCGCCTGCTCCGCCGTCATCGCCATCGGCCGCTCCACCGCCCCGGCCGACTCGTCGATCCGCACCCGCGGCAGGAACTGCGGGTACTCCCGCTGCATGAACCCGATCAACCCCTCGCGCACCGCGCAGCGCAGGTCGAAGGCCAGCGACGACGAGGCGGCGGTGCACAGCACGCGCACCTGCATCGTGCGCTCGGTGGCGTCGGTCACCTGCACGTTGAAGAAGCGGCCGTCCCATTGCGGCGCGGCCTTCACCAGGCGCTCGACCTCGGCGCGCAGCGGGTCGATGGGCATGCCGTAGTCGGTGTAGACGAACACCGAGCCCAGCAGCTGCGAGCTGCTGCGCGTCCAGTTCTGGAACGGCTTCTCGATGAAGTACGACAACGGCAGGATCAGGCGCCGGTCGTCCCAGATGCGCAGCACGACGAAGGTGCCGGTGATCTCTTCGACGCGGCCCCATTCGCCTTCCACCACCAGCACGTCGTCGATGCGGATGGGCTGCGACAGCGCGATCTGCAATCCCGCGATGAGGTTGCTGAAGACCGGCTTGGCCGCCAGGCCGGCCACGATGCCGATCACGCCGGCCGAGGCCAGCAGGCTCGCGCCCACCTGCCGCGCGCCGGGGAAGGTCATCAGGATCATCGACGCGCCGGCCAGCAGCAGCAGCGTGATGGCGGTGCGCGCCAGCACGCGCGTCTGCGTCAGAATGCGCCGGGCCTGCAGGTTGTCGGTGACGTCGTAGGGGTACTTGGCGATCAGCCCGTCGGCGAAGCCGTTGATGGCCTTGATGCCCAGCCACGTCGCCGCCGTGATCAGCAGCACGCCGTTGAGGTGCCGCACGCCGTTCATGAAGCGCAGGTCGTCGGGCGCGGCCTGCCAGATCACCTGCAGCGCCACCAGCGGCAGCACGACCCGCGCCGCGCCGCTCAGGTTGAGCAGCATCGCATGCACCACGGGCGTGCCGCGCGTCACGCGCCGCAGCACCAGGCTGAAGACGCGGTGGGCGAACAGCGCCAGGGGAATGGCGATCAGCGCGGCGAGGAGGGGACCGAACCAGGGGTGGGCGAGCAGGGGGTCGAGATTCATCGGTCCAGGGGGTCCTTCAGGGTGTCGGTGACGCGGAAGCGTCGGGCGGATGCAAGGGTGCAGGGTGGATGGCGGCGGGCGGCGCGCCGGTCGGCGCCGGGCCCGCCTCGCCGTCGGGCGATTGCAGGATGCGTGCCGCGTCGTCGCGCAGCTGTAGCGCGATGCCGGTGGCCAGGTCGAGCCGGCGCAGCATCCAGGGGCTGATGTCGTTGTCGAAGGGGTCGGGCAGGCGCACCGTGCCGGCGAGGGCGGTGGCCGGCGGCGCGGCGGCGCTGGTCGCCGTGCCGGGCAGGGGCGTGCTGCCGATGGCGGCCTCGATGCGCTCGGCCGTGCGCCGCAGCGGGCCGGCGATCTCCGAGGCCGTCAGGCGGTCGCGCCGCAGCACCAGCATCGACTTCACGGCGCTCAGCTGCGCCAGCAGCTGGTAGCTGTGCGCCTGCAGGTGCTCCAGCGCGGCGATCGGCGGACGCACGGCGCGCGGCTCGGACAGCGAGCGCTGCGTCGCCTGCACCAGCGCCGACAGGCTGTCGAAGGCCTCCTTGCGCGCCAGGCGCCAGTCGAGTTCGGGGCTGCTCTCCATCGCCTGCAGCTGGCCCAGGCCGAGCGCAAGCCGCGCGTGGCGCGCCTGCGCCTTGAGCACCCGCGCCACCAGCGCCGGGATCTGCGTGCGCTCCCAGGACGGCAGCACGTAGCAGAAGCCCCAGGCGATGGCCGCGCCGATGAGCGTGTCGGCGATGCGCTCGAACAGCGCGAAGGCCGGCGCCGCGCCGGTGTTGAGCAGGTGCGCCTGCACCAGGCCCAGCACCGTCGCCGCCACCGCCGTGATCAGGTAGCGCCGCACCGCGAAGCCGTGCGCGATGGCCTGCGCCACCACCGAGGCGGCCAGCAATGCGAACGGTCCCGGATGCCCCGACAGCAATCCCAGCGCCAGCACGCAGCCCAGCAGGGTGCCGGCGACGCGGTGGTTGCGCCGCTCCAGCGTCTGCGAGAGGCTGCCGCGCAGCACGACGACGATGGTCAGCAGGATCCAGTAGTCGTGCGAGCCCCAGGGCAGCAGCACCGCGACCGCGTAGCCCGTGGCGATGGCCAGCGCCGCGCGGATGGCGTGACGCAGCGGCGGCGCGTCCCAGCGCCAGAGCGCGCGCAGGGGCGCCCACGACCAGGCGGTCGGGCTGACGAACATCTGCCAGTTGGCGCGCACCACGGCCAGGTCGGGCTCGCGCTCGCCGCGCGCCAGCGCCGCGAGGCGCAGCACCTCGTCGTTCATGTGGCCGATGCGGCTGGCCAGGCCGCGCGCGAGCAGCGCCGCCGTCGGGCCGGCGAGGGCGATGCCGGGCGCGGATTCGTCGGCCACGCGGATTGCCATCAGTTCGTCGCGGCGGTCGCGCACGCGGTCCGGGTAGCGGCCCAGCAGCAGCGAATCGGCCAGGGCGGCGGTGGCGTCGGCGAGTTCCTCCAGCACGCGGCGCATCTCGCCGAGCGCGCGGGCGTGGGCGGGCTGGGACTGCAGCACGTCGATGTCGAGTTCGCTCGCGAGCAGCTGGTCGCGCATCTCCAGCACCACGATCAGCATGCCCGCCAGGCGCTGGCGCTGCGCCGTGCGCGGCGACTCCAGCACCAGGTCGCGCGTGGCCTGGATCTGGTCGGCGAGCGCGGCCTGCTCGCGCAGCAGCCGGCCCAGCAGGGGCGCGGGCGTCTCGCGCACGTCGCCGGATTCGTCGCGCGGGGTGAACTGGCGCGCCTCGGTGCGCATCAGCGCGGCCAGCGACAGCAGCACGTCGGCCACCGCCTGCACCCGGTAGCGCGTGTTGAGCGCCAGGTTGGCCAGGGTCGCGTAGACCACGTAGAGCCCGGCGCCCAGCCCGAAGAGCAGGGTGCGCTCGAAGGCCTCCTCCAGGCCCGCGGGCCGGTGCGTGGCCATCGAGAAGATCATCGAGAACATCACCGCGATGGCGATCGGGATGCCGCGCTTGCCCCAGGCCATGGCCGTGAAGGCGAGGAAGGTCGCCGGCACCAGCAGCAGGCCCAGTTCGACCGGAGAGGCGTGCAGCATCTGCACCGCGAAGAACAGCGGCACGCCGATCAATGGCGCCGGCAGCATCTGCAGGAACTTGCCGCGCCGCGGCGCGGGCAGGTCGGGCGGCGCGGCGACGATCGCGCCGACGGCGGCGGCCGAGGCCGCGAAGGCGCCCAGCCAGACATGCACGCAGGCCGAGATCACCAGCAGCCCGAGCGCGACCGACAGCCCGTTGGCGATGTAGTGGCTCAGCGCGACCCGCAGCGCGGCGCGGGTGCGCAGGACGGCCGCGCGCGGCGAGCGCATGTCAGCGCGCGTCGGGTTCGCCCTCGGCGGGCGTCGCGGTGCGGGGGGCCTCGGCGGCCGGCGCGCCGTCCGCGCCGCGCTTGACGCGCGTCAGGCGGCGCGGCGTCGGAGCGGTGGCGGCGGGCGAGGGGGCCGCGTCGTCCGCGCCGGCCTCGGCCTCGTGCAGGCCGACGGTGCTGCGCGCGTACAAGTCGCCGGCGGTGTCGGCGGTCGGGTCGGCCTCGGCGCGCGAGGACGAGGCCACGGCGCGGATGCGGTCGCTCGCGCGCATCTTGTCGTCCACGCCGGCGAACTTCGAGTACTTCGACAGCAGCGGCACGATCTGGCCGTAGATGCGCGGCGCGGCGGCCAGGCATTCGCGGTGCGTCATGAAGTCGGACTCGCCGGTGAAATTGCCGATCAAGCCGCCGGCCTCGGTCACCAGCAGCGAGCCGGCGGCCACGTCCCAGGGCTGCAGGCCGGTCTCGAAGAAGCCGTCGGTGAAGCCGGCGGCGACGTAGGCGAGGTCGAGCGCGGCGGCGCCGGGGCGGCGCAGGCCGGCGAAGCGCGGCATCAGGTCGGCCATGATGGCCAGGTACTGCTTGAAGTTGTCGCCGGTGCGGAACGGGAAGCCGGTGGAGATCAGGCACTGCGGCAGCTGGATGCGCTTGCTCACGCGGATGCGCCGGTCGTTCATGTAGGCGCCGCGTCCGCGCGTGGCGGTGAAGAGGTCGTTGCGGGTCGGGTCGTAGACCACGGCCTGCTCGATCTTGCCCTTGACCGACAGCGCGATGGAGACGCAGTAGACCGGGAAGCCGTGGATGAAGTTGGTCGTGCCGTCGAGCGGATCGATGATCCAGACGTAGTCGGAATCCTTGGCGCCGTGCTCGTCGCCCGATTCCTCCGCCAGGATGCCGTGGCCCGGGTACGCGGTCAGCAGCGTCTCGATGATGACCTGCTCGGCCGCGTGGTCGACCTCGGTGACGAAGTCGTTGACCTGCTTCTGGGAGACGCGCACCGCTTCGACGTCGAGCGCCGCGCGGTTGATGATGGCGCCGGCGGCGCGTGCGGCCTTGACGGCCACGTTGAGCATGGGATGGAGGTTGGGCGACGACATGGATTGTGGGAAGAGCGGGGGATGCGGAGTGCGGCGGGAAGCGCGGGCAAGCGACCGTGGCGAGCGCGGACCGGCGATGCGGGGCGGCGAGAATCGGGCATTTTACCGGGCCGCCCGCCGGGCGTCCGCCGCCGTCGGCCCGGCGTCCACGTTCCTTCTCCCCGTCGTCCCATGCGCACCCGCTTCATCCTGATCCAGACCAGCCACGCCGGCAACGTCGGCGCCGCTGCGCGCGCCCTCAAGACCATGGGCTTCGGCGACCTCGTGCTGGTCGCGCCGCGCTGGGCCAACGTGCTGCGCCGCGAGGAGACCATCCAGCGCGCCAGCGGCGCCCTCGACGTGCTGGCCAACGCGCGCATCGTCGACACGCTCGACGAGGCGCTCGACGGCGTGACCCACCTGTGCGCCACCGCCATGATCCCGCGCGACTTCGGCCCGCCCACGCGCACGCCGCGCGAGCACCTGGCGCCGCTGGGCCGCGCCGAGACGCCCGAGCACGTCGGCTTCCTGTTCGGCTCCGAGCGCTTCGGCATGAGGAACGAGGACGTCTATCGCTGCAACGTCGCATTGAGCATCCCGGCCGATCCGAAGTTCGGCTCGCTCAACCTCGGCGCGGCGATCCAGCTGGTCGCCTACGAGTGGCGCCTGGCGCTCGGCGGTTTTCCCGTGACCGAATCGGTCGCGCCCGCCGAGGCCGCCGACGCCCGCGCCGTCGCCGGCATGCTCGCGCACTGGGAGCGCTCGCTGGTGGAGATCGGTTTCCTCGACCCCGCCGCGCCGAAGAAGCTGATGCCGCGCCTGCAGCAGCTCTTCAACCGGGCCCGGCCGACGGTGGAGGAGATCCACATCCTGCGCGGGATCGCCAAGGCGATGGCGCAGCCGCAGCGGGGGGCGCCGGCCGTGACGGAAACGCCGCCGGACGCTCGCGCGCCGGACTGATCACTCGGGGGGCGCATCGATCGGCTCCGTGATCCGATGCCCCCACGCCGCCGTCAGCCGCTCGACGACCTCGGCCGCCTTGCGGCCGGCCGGCGACAGCTTGCCCTGCTTGGGAAAGGCCAGCGTCACGTGCCGGACCAGATCGGGGTCGACCAGTTGGCTGGCCTGCAATCGGCCGCGATGGAGTTCGTCGGCGATCGAGTAGGGCCCCATGACCGAGTAGAGACCGGGCGTGTGCGCGACCAGCTCCTTCTGCATGGTCAACGAGTCGACCTCGGCGACCGGGTCGAGCGCGAAGCCCAGGCTGCGCGCCGCCTCGTCGAGCGCGTTGCGCCAGTGGCTCGGGCGGCGCGGCAGCACCAGCCGCAGGCCCGACAGGCGCGAGAAGCCGACCGTCGGCTCGCGCGTGAGGGCGTCGCCCGGCGCGGCGATCAGGTAGGTGTGGGCGATGCTCAGCAGGCGCTCGTCGCCACCGCCGCCCGGGCGGTCGAAGCGGAACAGGATCGCCATGTCGACGGCGCCGGCGTCGAGCATGGCGTTGAGCTCGGTGCCCTGCGCCTCGACGATGTTCAGGCGGATGCCCGGGTGGTCCCGCTGCAGGTCCTGGAACAGCCGGGTCATGAGCGGATGGGCGGCCGACGGGATCACGCCCAGGCGCACCTCGCCCAGCAGCTGGCCGGCTTCCTCGCGCAGCTCCTGCGTCAGGCGATCGGTCTCCGCCAGCCAGGCGCGCAGGCGCCGCTCGGCGCGCCGGCCCAGCTCGGTGGGCACCACGCCCCGGCCGGTGCGGCGGAACAGCGGCCCCCCGAAGTCGGCCTCGAAGTCGCTGATCTGCCGGCTGACGTGCGACTGCACGGTCTGGCGCCGGGCCGCGACCTTGCTCAGGCTGCCGGCTTCGATCACCTCCAGGAACAAGCGGACCGTCGCGACATTCATGCGCATCTCCCGGATTGAGCCATGCCGGAATCGGCAGATCTGATCGCAGCGGATTCTATCTAGCCGAAGAGGCCGTTGGTTTTCAGAATCGCCGCATCCGCTGTGGAAAGCCTCATCCCGAGCCCCGTGCGCAGCGATGGATCCAAGGAGACACCTCTTGAAACTCGTCAGCTTCAATCACGCCGGACAGGCGTCCTACGGCCTCGTGGACGGCGACCGCTACCTGCAGCCGTCGGCCGACTTCCTCGAACGCCACCCCGACCTCGCCTCGGTGCTGCGCGCCGGCGCCCTGGCCGAGCTGGAACAGAACGTCCGCGACGGCGGCACGGCGCTTTCGCCCGACGCCGTGCAGGCGCTGCCGGTCATCCCCAACCCCGCCAAGTTCATCTGCGTGGGCCTGAACTACAAGACCCACGTGGCCGAGACGAAACGCGGCGACAGCGAGCATCCCTCGCTGTTCCTGCGCTTCACCGACACGCTGGCGGCCGACGGCGACGAGGTGCCGAAGCCCTCGTTCTCCGAGCGCTTCGACTGGGAGGGCGAGCTGGCCCTGGTGATCGGCAAGGGCGGCCGCCACATTTCCAAGGCCCAGGCCTTCGAGCATGTCGCCGGCTTCGCCTGCCTCAACGACATCAGCGTGCGCGACTGGCAGCGCCACACGCACCAGTTCACGCCGGGCAAGAACTTCCCCGGCACGGCGCCCTTCGGGCCCTTCCTGGCCACGCGCGACGAGGTGCCCGACGTCGCCCAGCTGACGCTGGAGACCCGCGTCAACGGCGAGGTGATGCAGCACGCCAGCGTCGGCGACCTGATCTTCGACATCCCCACGATCATCGAATACGTCTCGCGCTTCACGCCGCTGTCGCCGGGCGACGTCATCGCCACCGGCACGCCCGGGGGCGTCGGCGACCGCCGCGAGCCGCCGCGGTACATGTTGGAGGGCGACGTGGTCGAGGTCGAGATCACCGGCCTGGGCATCCTGCGCAACCGCATCGGCACGGCCGCCTGAGGCACGCACGACCATGGCGAATCCCTCCGCTCCCCACCTGCGCATCGCCGTCGACATCGGCGGCACCTTCACCGACATGGCCGCCTTCGACGAGGCGACCGGCCAGCTGATGTTCGGCAAGGCGCTGTCCACGCACGGCCAGCTCGTCGACGGCATCCAGGCCACGCTCGACAGCGCCGACATCGACGTGAGGAACGGCCAGCTGTTCCTGCACGGCTCGACCATCGCGATCAACACCCTGCTTGAGCGCAACGGCGCCAACACGGCATTGCTGATCACCGAGGGCTTCCGCGACATCTACGAGATCGGCCGCGTCAACCGGCCCGACGCCTACAACCTGTTCTTCAACAAGCACCAGCCGCTGGTCAAGCGCTCGCTGCGCTTCGAGGTCGCCGAGCGCCTGCGCGCCGACGGCAGCCTGCACAAGGCGCTCGACGAAGGCGCCGTGCGCGAGCTGGCGAAGGAATTGAAGGGGCAGGGCATCGAGGCCGTCGCCGTGCTGCTGCTGCATTCCTACCGCAACCCGGCGCACGAGCAGCGCGTCAAGCAGATCCTGCAGGAGGAGCTGCCGCACGCCTTCGTCTCGGCCTCGCACGAGCTGTCGCAGGAGTACCGCGAGTTCGAGCGCGTCTCCACCGTGGTGGCCAACGCCTACGTCGGCCCGCGCGTCTCGCAGTACCTCGGCCAGCTGGAGACGCACCTGTCGGCCAAGGGCTTCGAGGGCGACTTCTACGTCGTGCAGTCCACCGGCGGGCTGTTCCCGATCGAGCACGCCCGCGTCGGCTGCGTGCGGATGCTGGAGTCGGGTCCGGCGGCCGGCGTGATCGGCGCGCAGGCCATCTGCGCCCAGCTGGGCATGGGCGACGCCATCGCCTTCGACATGGGCGGCACCACCGCCAAGGCCGGCGTGATCAGCGAGGGCCGGCCGCTGACGACCGGCTCGGCGCTCATCGGCGGCTACGAGCGCGCATTGCCGATCCAGATCCCGATGATGGACATCCACGAGGTCGGCACCGGCGGCGGCTCGATCGCCCGCGTCGAGACCGGCAACGCCCTGCGCGTCGGTCCGCAGAGCGCCGGCTCGATTCCCGGCCCGGTCGCCTACGGCCGCGGCGGCAGGGAACCCACCGTGACCGACGCCAACCTGGTGCTCGGCCGGCTCGACGCCGACAATTTCCTCGGCGGCGAACTCAGGCTCGACATGGACGCCTGCCAGCGCCAGATGGCCGAGCGCGTCGCCACGCCGCTGGGGCTGGAGCCGACCGAGGCCGCCGACGGCATCCTGCGCATCGCGGTGACGCAGATGTCGCACGCCGTGAAGGCCGTGACCACCGAGCGCGGCCTGGACGCCGGCAGCTTCACGATGGTGGTCTACGGCGGCGCCGGGCCGCTGCACGCCTCGGCGATCGCGCGCGAGATCGGCATCCGCAAGGTGCTCATCCCGTACGCGCCGGGCTACTTCTCGGCCTACGGCATGCTGTTCTCGGACCTGCGCTACGACTACGTGCGCTCGGTGTTCCGCAAGTTGAACGACGTCTCCTTCGACGAGATCGAGGCCGCCTACCGGTCGATGGAGGACGAGGGCCGCGCCGCGCTGGAGCAGTCGGGCGTGAAGGCCGACGGCGTGGTCATCGAGCGCGCCGCCGACATGCGCTACGTCGGCCAGGAGCACGCCGTGACGGTCGACCTGCCGCTCGCCTTCTTCGAGGGCAAGGACCGCTCGGCCATCAAGCGCCAGTTCGACGAGCTGCACAAGGTGCGCTACGGCACCTCGGCGCCCAAGGAGCCGGCCGACCTGGTGAGCCTGCGCGTGACCGTGCTGGGCACCATGAAGAAGCCGCCGAAGCACCGGGTGGAAGCGGGCGCGGCGCAGCCGGAAGCCGCCGCGCGCCGCACCGTCAAGCCGGTGTACTTCCGCGCCGGCGGCTGGGCCGACACGCCGGTCTACAAGCGCGACCTGCTGCGCGCGGGCAACCTCATCGACGGCCCGGCGCTCGTCGAGGAACACGCCTCCACCACCGTCGTGCAGCCCGGCGACGCGCTGCGCGTGGACGAACTCGGCAACCTGCAGATCGACATCGGGAGCGACCGCTCATGAAAGACACCTACACCACCCCCGCCGCCGCCGCGAGCGGCAACGACGCCGCGATCGACCCGATCACCGTCGAGGTCATCCGCAACGGCCTCTACGCCGTGACCGAGGAGATGAAGACCAACCTGACGCGCACGGCCTACAACCTCATCATCTACGAGGCGCTGGACTTCACGGTCGGGCTGTTCACCAAGGAGGGCGACACGGTCTCGATCGGCCTGGGCCTGCCGATGTTCATCCGCGGCATGTCCGAGACGGTCAAGGCCAAGATCCGGCACTTCGGCTACGAGAACATCCTGCCGGGCGACATCCTGGTCACCAACGACGCCTACACCACCGGCAGCCACCTCAACCACTTCACCTTCACCATGCCGGTGTTCCACGAGGGCCGGCTGGAGGGCTTCACCTGCTGCATGGCGCACTGGCTGGACGTCGGCGGCACGCTGGGCAACGTCACCACCGACATCTTCAGCGAGGGGATCCAGATCCCCATCGTCAAGTACCAGCGCGAGGGCGTGGTCAACCAGGACCTGATCGACATCATCGCCATGAACGTGCGGCTGGCCGAGCGCGCCCTGGGCGACCTGCGCGCGCAGATCACGGCCATCACGACCGGCGAGCGCCGCTACGTCGAGCTGCTGCAGCGCTACGGCGCCGACGCCGTCAACGGCTCGATCCGCCGGATCATGGATTCGTCCGAGGCGGTGGCGCGCAAGAACACGCTGTCGATTCCCGACGGCGTCTACGAGGCCGAGTCCTTCATGGACGACGACGGCCTGGAGATCGGCAAGCGCATCCCGATCCGCGTCAAGGTGACGGTGGCGGGCGACGGGATGACGGTCGACCTGTCGGACGTCAGCAAGCAGGTGCGGGGCTTCTACAACTCGGGCTTCACCACCGGCATCGCCTGCGCGCAGGTGGCCTACAAGTGCCTGACCACGCCGACCGACTACCCGGTCAACGACGGCAGCTTCCGCTCGCTGAAGGTCGTCATGCCCATGGGCACCGTCGTGAGCGCCGAGCGGCCGTACCCGATGCGGGTCTGGATGACCTTCCCGATGACGGTGATCGACACCATCTTCAAGGCATTGGCGCCGGCCATCCCCGACCGCTCCATCGCCGGCCACCACGCCGATCTGGTGTTTCCCAACATCCACGGCATCTCGCCGGAGGACGGCCGGCTGTTCATCGTCGGCATCGGACCGCTGGGCGGCGGCTGGGGCGCCAAGAGCAACGAGGACGGCGTCTCCGTCACGGTCTGCATCAACGACGGCGACACCCACAACAGCCCGACCGAGCAGCTGGAGGCCAAGTACCCGGTGCTGGTCGAGAAGTACGAGATCCGCAAGGACAGCGCCGGCGCCGGCCAGTACCGCGGCGGCCTGGGCGCGGAGATGGTGGTGCAGGCGCTGTCGCCCTTCACCGTGACGACGCGCATCGACCGCGTGCACTGCAAGCCCTGGGGCCTGGAGGGCGGCGGCGACGCCATGGGCAACGGCCTGGCCGTGCGCCACAAGGGCGAGTGGAAGACCGACCACGCCAACGCGAAGATCTTCAACGTGCGCCTGGAGCGCGGCGACGCCTACCGGATGCTCTCGGGCGGCGGCGGCGGCTTCGGCGACCCGCTCGAGCGCGACATGGACAAGGTGGCCGAGGACGTGCGCGAGGGCTATGTCGGCGCCGAGGTGGCGCGCCAGGTCTACCGCGTCGCGCTCGACGCCCAGGGCCGGGTCGACGCCGAGGCGACGCGCACGCTGCGCGCCGCGCCCCGGGCCGCGAGCACCGCGGTGGCCGGCGCGCCGGCGGACGTCGCCTGGGACGGGCAGTGAGCGACGTCGCCATGGCCGACGACGTCGCCGTGCGCGCCGACCGGCTGCAGCGGCTGTGGAGCGAGCTGGCGGTGCGCCACGTCGCCCTCGGCTCCAGCTGCGGCTGCGGCGCCGGCGGCGTCAGCCTGCAGCTGGTCGACTTCGAGCTCGACATCGTCGACTACCTGGAGGACGCGGGATCGCGCTCGGGCATCGCCGAGGTCGAGGCCTTCTTCCGCGCGCGTCCGACCGCGCAGGCCACCGGGCTGCCGTTGCAGGCGCTGCTGGAGGACCTGGCGCGCGACGCCTTCGATCCGGC
The DNA here is from genome assembly GCF_050435945.1 of Variovorax sp. PvP013. Lineage (NCBI taxonomy): Bacteria > Pseudomonadati > Pseudomonadota > Betaproteobacteria > Burkholderiales > Comamonadaceae > Variovorax > Variovorax sp. PvP013. The sequence continues at coordinate 1,168,973 of NZ_JBNDLF010000001.1, read as the reverse complement.
GGCCAGCCGGTGGCTGCTGGGGCGGCTGGAGAAGACCCTGAACTCCTTCGCCGAGCTCCACGGCGGCCAGCGGCGGGACGGGTGATGGGCGGCGGCCATTTCTCCGCGCTGCTGGCGGCCGGGCGCGACGCCGCGTCCGGCCCGGGCCGCGCGCGGATCCCGGTGACGGTGCTCACGGGCTTCCTCGGCAGCGGCAAGACGACCCTGCTCAACCGGCTGCTGCGCGAGCCCGACCTGCACGGCACGGCGGTGATCGTCAACGAGTTCGGCGCCATCGGCATCGACCACGACCTGATCGCGTCGACCACCGAGGACACCGTGCTGCTGGCCAACGGCTGCATGTGCTGCGCGGTGCGCGGCGACCTGGTCGCGGCGCTGGCGGCGCTCGGCGCGCGCGACGCGGCGGACGGGCCGCCATTGCGCCGGGTGCTGATCGAGACCAGCGGGCTGGCCGATCCGGCGCCGATCCTGCGCACGCTGATGGGCGATCCGGCCGTCACCGGCCGCTTCGCGCTGGCGGGCGTCTGCTGCACGGTCGACGCCGTGCTGGCCCCGGGCACGCTCGACCGCCATCCGGAGGCCGAGCGCCAGGTCGCGATGGCCGACCGGCTGCTGCTGACCAAGACCGACCTGCTCGCCGGCGAGCCGGTCGCGCCCGCGCTGATCGAGCGCGTGACGCGGCTGAACCCGGACGCCACCCTGCACCTGCCGCCCGCCGACCTCGTCGACGTGCTGCGCCGGGCGATGCGCGCCGATGCCGACGCGCCGGCCGGCGGAGAGGGCGAGCGCGGGCCCGTCTACCGCCCGCTGCCGGGCGCGGGGACGGACGGCGGCGCGGACGAGCCGCCGATGCACGCGGACGGCATCCGCTCCTTCGTCATCGTGCGCGACGAGCCGCTGCCGCGCGACGGCTTCGAGTCCTGGCTCGACACCGTCATCGCGATGCGCGGCGAGGACCTGCTGCGCGTCAAGGGCATCGTGAACCTGGCCGAGGAACCGGAGCGGCCGCTGGTCTTCCACGGCGTGCAGCACCTCTGGCAGCCGCCGGCGTTCCTGCCGGCCTGGCCGGGCGCGGACCGTCGCACGCGCATCGTGTTCATCACGCGCGCTGTCGACGCCGAGGCGCTGGACGAGTCGCTGCGCGTCTTCGCGCGCCGCCGCCGGGTCCGTTCCGCGGCGCCGGCGCCGGACCCGTCGGCATCGACTCCCCCGACGACGACAACGACAACGACAACGGATTTGGAGACACCATGAAGCGACTCGGATTCATCGCCGCCTGCGCGGCATCGGCGGCCCTGGCGGCCCTGCCGGCCTGGGCGCAGACCCCGCCCGCGAAGTTCCCCGACCGGCTGATCCGCATCGTCGTGCCCTTCGCCGCCGGCGGCGGGGTCGACAGCGTGGCGCGGCTGCTGGCCAACCAGCTCCACACGCAGCTCGGCGGCGTGCCGGTGATCGTCGAGAACCGCCCCGGCGCCAACGGCGTGCTGGGCGGCCGGGCCGTGCAGACGGCGCCGGCCGATGGCCACACGCTGCTGTTCTCCGCCGCCACGCACGTGCTGGCCAAGGAGGTGCTGAGCGCGCCGCCCTACGACCCGCAGGCCGACTTCGAGCCCGTCGCGCGCGTCGCCGAGGCGCCGCTGATGCTGGTGATCGCGCCGACGCTGGAGCCCCGGACGCTCAAGGACCTGCTCGCCGCCGTCCGGAAGGAGCCGGGCCGGTGGAGCGCCGCCATCCCCGCGACCGGCGCGCCCAGCCACCTCGCCACGCTGCTGCTGGCCCAGCAGGGCAAGGTCGGCTTCACCTACGTGCCGTACAAGGGCACGCAGCCGGCGGTGGTCGACGTGGCGGGCGGGCACGTGCAATTGCTGCTGGACTCGATGATCTCGCTGCTGCCGCTGGCCAAGGCCGGCCGGGTGCAGCCGATCGCCGTCACCTCGGCCAGGCGCAGTCCGCTGGTGCCCGACGTGCCCACGATGCAGGAGAGCGGCCTGCCGACCTTCACCTACGGCTCCTGGTACGGCGTCTGGGCGCCCAAGGGCACGCCGGCCGACCGCGTCCGCCTGCTCAACGAGGCCATGAACGCCGCCATGACCGAGCTGGGCCGGAGCGGCGCGCTGGCCAGCCTGGGCGTCGAGCCGGTGACGCAGGACGTCGCGCAGTTCCGGCGCTACGTCACCGGCTTCGTCGGCCAGAGCGCCGAGTTGCTCAGGAGCGCGGGCTTCAAGCCGGAATGAGCCGGCCGGGCCGGCGGCGCAGGACGTGGTGCGCCGCCGCGAACAGCCCGGCGAGCACGCCCGCGAGCAGGAATCCCGCGAGGATGTCGAACGGGAAATGCACGCCGACGTGGATGCGCGCCCAGCCGGTCAGCAGGGCCAGGGCGAGCAGCACGATGCCGGCGTCGCGCAACGCGGGGTTGCGCAGGAAGGTCAGGGCCACCGTGGCCATGACGCTGGCGTGGCTGCTGGGCAGGGCGGCGCTCGCGCCGTGCGGGATGTGGGCCGGCGTCACGCCGAGCGCGAAGGGGCGCTGCAGGCCCAGGTGGTCGGCGATCGCGTTGGACAGCACCGACGCCACGCCGGCGGCGATCCAGACCGCCGCGACATAGGCGCGCTCGCCGGGACGGCGCCACATCGCCCAGGCCATGACCAGCACGCCGCAGGTCGCGCCGCAACGGGCGAGCACGCGGCCGGCGAGCAGCACCCAGTCCGTCGGCGCGTGGCCGGCGGCCAGCCCGTGCAGCAGCGCGAGGTTCAGCGACTGCATGTCGGCGGTCGCGGCGCGGACGGCGTTGCGATCGCCGGACGTCGCGCCATGCGGTGCCGGATCGGAAGGAAGCGGGTGCGCGCCGGGGTCATGGCGCGATCCTAGGAGCGCGATGTGTGCGGAATGTGACGGTGCCGATCGGCCGCCGCGATCATCCCGGGCGACGCGGACCGGCGCCGACGGCGCCCCGCGCACGCGCCGTGCGCGCTCTACATGCCGACGTAGTTCGGCCCGCCGCCGCCCTCGGGGGTGACCCAGACGATGTTCTGCGTCGGGTCCTTGATGTCGCAGGTCTTGCAGTGCACGCAGTTCTGGGCGTTGATCTGCAGGCGTTCCTTGCCGGCGTTGGCCTCGTCGGGCACGTACTCGTAGACCCCCGCCGGGCAGTAGCGCTGCTCGGGCCCGGCGTACTCCGGCAGGTTGATGCGCGTGGGCACCGTCGGGTCCTTGAGCGTGAGGTGCGCCGGCTGGTTCTCCTCGTGGTTCGTGTTGCTGATGAACACGCTCGAGAGCTTGTCGAAGGTGAGCTTGCCGTCGGGCTTCGGATACACGATCTTCTTGCACTCGGCCGCGGGCTTCAGGCGCGCGTGGTCGGCCTCGGTGCGGTGGATCGTCCACGGGATGTGGCCGCGCAGCACCAACTGCTCGACGCCGGTCATGATGGTCGCGACCGTCAGGCCCTTCTTGAACCACTGCTTGAAGTTGCGCGCCTTGTGCAGCTCGGTGTGCAGCCAGCTGCGCTCGAAGGCCGCCGGGTAGTCGGTCAGTTCGTCGTGCGAGCGGCCGGCGTCGATGGCGGCGAAGGCGGCGTCGGCCGCGAGCATGCCGGTCTTGATCGCCGCGTGGCTGCCCTTGATGCGGCTCGCGTTCATGTAGCCCGCCTCGCAGCCCACCAGCACGCCGCCGGGGAACACCGTCTTGGGCAGGGCGAGCAGGCCGCCGGCGGTGATGGCGCGCGCGCCGTAGCTCAGGCGCTTGGGCGCCTTCAGGCCCTGGTCCTGGCCCTCGAAGTACCAGCGGATGTTCGGATGCGTCTTGAAGCGCTGGAACTCCTCGAACGGGCTCAGGTGCGGGTTCTGGTAATCGAGCCCGACCACGTAGCCGATGACGAGCTGGTTGTTCTCCGCGTGGTAGATGAAGGAGCCGCCGTAGGTGTCCGACTGCAGGGGCCAGCCGGCCGTGTGCACGGCCAGGCCCGGCTCGTGGCGCGCCGGGTCGATCTCCCACAGCTCCTTGATGCCGATGCCGTAGCTCTGCGGGTCCTTGCCCTCGGCCAGGTTGTACCTGGCGATGAGCTGGCGCCCGAGGTGGCCGCGCGAGCCCTCGGCGAAGACGGTGTACTTGCCGTGGAGTTCCATGCCCAGCTGGAAGGCCTCGGTGGGCTCGCCGTCCTTGCCGATCCCCAGGTTGCCCGTGGCGACGCCGCGCACCTTGCCGTCGTCGGTGTAGAGCACCTCGGCCGCCGGGAAGCCGGGGAAGATCTCCACGCCGAGCTCCTCGGCCTGCTGGGCCAGCCACTTGGTGACGTTGCCCAGGCTGACGATGTAGTTGCCGTCGTTGTGGAAGTTCGCCGGCAGGGCGAAGTTGGGCGTGCGGGTGGCGCCGCGCTCGCTCAGCATCAGGAAGGTGTCGGCGGTCACGGGCTGGTTGAGCGGGGCGCCGCGCGCCTTCCAGTCGGGGATGAGCTCGGAGAGCGCGCGCGGGTCCATGATGGCCCCGGAGAGGATGTGGGCGCCGGGCTCGGAGCCCTTCTCCAGCACGACGACCGAGACTTCCTTGTCGTAGAGCGCGGCGAGCTGCTTCAGGCGGATCGCCGTCGACAGCCCGGCGGGGCCGCCGCCCACCACGACCACGTCGTATTCCATGGCTTCGCGCGGGCCGTACTGGGCGAGGATTTCTTCTGGGGTCATGGCGGGTGAGACGTCGCTGTGGGGTTGGATCGGTGTCGCCGTCGCCGCGTGCATGGCGCGGCGACGTGCGTGAGGGACACCGTGCGTTATGGCACGGCCGTCGGTCATTCTATGTACGGCGATATCGACAACCGCAGCGTTCGCGGGCGGTCGGCCGTCGCGTCTGCGACCCCGTCGACAGGCGTGCCGTGCTACGTCGCGACGCGCCGGTGCGGCCTCGCGGCGGCGCGGTTCAGGCCGGGCGCAGCACGATGCGGGCCTCGAAGCCCTGGGGCCGGCCCGGCGGCGGCGAGGCCAGTTCGAGCCGCGCCTCGTGCTTGTGCACGATGGTCGCGACGATCGACATCCCCAGCCCGTAGCCGGCGCGTTCCTGGGCGTGGCGCACGTGGCGCTGGCGCAGCGTCGCGAGCTCGTCCGGCGTCACGCCCGGCCCGGCGTCGCGCACGATCAGCACGCCTCCGGGCCGCACCTCGATCTCGACCGGGCTCGCACCGGCATGGCGCAGCGCGTTCTCCACCAGGTTGCGCAGCGCGATGGCCAGGCCGTCGAAATCGCCCAGCACGATCGGCGCGTCGCCACGGTCGGGCACCTTCAGGTCGAGCCGGTCGAGCACCCGCTCGTCCTCCCAGAACTCCTGCGCCACGGTGGCGGCCAGCCGCACCAGGTCGACCCGCGCGCGCGTGAGCGAGGCGCCCGACTCGGCGCGCGAGAGCTGCAGCAGCCGCTCGGTGCGGTGGCTGAGCATGCGCAGTGCCTCCAGCGCCGCGACCACGTCCTCGCGCCGCAGGTCGGCGTCGAGCGCGGTCTGCAGGCGCAGCCGGGCGGCGGCCAGGGGCGTGCGCAATTCGTGGGCGGCGTTGGCCGCGAGCGCGCGTTCCACGTCCAGCGACTGCGACAGGCGCTCCAGGAGACGGTTGACGTGGTCGCCCACCAGCTGCAGTTCCTGCGGCAGGCCGGGCAGGGCGATCGGCTGCAGGTGCGTGCCGTTGCGCCGGCCGATCTCGGCGGCCAGGCGCACCAGCACCTCCAGCTCCTGGCGGGCGATGCGCCGCAGCAGCAGCGCCAGCAGCGGCAGGGCCGCGCCCAGCGGGATCACCAGCCCGAGCAGCGTGCGGTTGAGCGCGTGGCGGCGCTCGTCGAGCGGGTCGGCCACCTGCAGGAACAGCGGCCGGCTCGGGTGCTGCACGGTGTAGATGCGCCAGGCGGCGTTGGCGGCGAAGCCGGGCGCCACCGGCACGTCGAAGGTGCCCGGCGGCGTCTCGGCCGAGCGCACCAGCACGCGCTCGCCGCTGTCGACGACCTGGTAGATCACCGCCGCGTCCTGGAACGTGGGCGTCGGCGCGATCAGCGGTTGCGTGCCCGCCGGGTTCGCCGCGTGCGCGTCGACGTCCTGGATCGCGATGTCGAACATCCGGTGCGAGACCTCGACCAGTTCGTTGTCGAAGTTGTGGTTGATCTCCCGGTCGACGTACCACACCACGCCCAGCACGCCGAGCAGCCAGGCGCCGCCGATCCACAGGATCAGGGTGCGGATGAGGCGCCCGGCGAGCGTGCTGGGCCGCTCCATGCCGGGCAGCAGCGGTCGGCCGTGAGGCCTCACCCGGCGTCCCCGCCGGTGTGCACCAGCCGGTAGCCCAGGCCGCGCAGGGTCTGGATGTGGGTGCGGCCGAGCTTGCGGCGCAGGCGGCTGATGAAGACCTCCAGTGTGTTGCTGTCGGCCTCCTCGTCGAAGCCGTAGAGCGCGTTCTGCAGGCTCTCGCGCGTGTGGATGCGGTCCGGGCGCGTGGCCATCACGCGCAGCAGCGCCCATTCCTTCTGCGTCAGCGTCACGGGCAGGCCGTGCTCGCGCACCACCTCGCGCGCCAGGTCGATCTGCAGGCTGCCCAGGGTCAGCACCGGCGCGTTGGCGGCGCTGCGCCGGCGCTCCACCGCGCGCAGCCGCGCCAGCAGCTCGCCGGGGTCGTAGGGCTTGACGAGGTAGTCGTCGGCGCCGGCGTCCAGGCCGCGGATGCGGTCGGTGACCTGGTCGCGCGCGGTCAGCACGATGACGATCGGGCGGTCCTTCAGGGCGCGGATCTGCGGCAGCAGCGACAGGCCGTCGCCGTCGCCCAGGTGCAGGTCGAGCAGCACGGCGGCATATTGCGCGCCGTGCAGCGCGGCGCCGGCCGCCGCGAGGCTGGGCACGGCGTCGACCACGAAAGCTTTGGCGCGCAGGTAGCCGCAGACGGCTTCCGACAGGGCCACGTCGTCTTCGACCAGCAGTACGCGCACGGGGATTCCTTGGTCTGTGGGTGGGAGAGGGAAGGGGAAGGGGCGGCGGAGCGCCGCAGCGCGGAGTCTATCGGCCGGCGCGGTCCCGGGGCTTCAGGCTGCGTTAAGCGAGCCTGCCTAGGCTCGGGAGTTTTGAGGATGGCTGCATTGAATGCTTCGCGTGGCGCAACGGATCGCCTTCTCTTCTTCCTCACCGCCGTCGCCTTCGTGCTGATCGGGCTGTGGGACGTCTCGGGCCTGGACCTCGCGCTGGCGCGGCTGGCCGGCGGTGCCGACGGCTTCGCCTGGCGCGACGACCGCGCCGTCGTCCTGGGCCTGCACGAGATCCCGCGCTTCCTGAGCATGGTCGGCGTGGCCGCGCTGGCCGTGGCCGTGTGCAGGCCGTTCGGCGTGCTGCGCCGACTCGACGCGCGCGCGCGACTGCGGCTCGTGCTGAGCGTGGTGGTCGCGCTGGCGGCCGTGTCCCTGCTCAAGAACACCAGCCGCAGCAGCTGTCCGTGGGACTTGGCCGAGTTCGGCGGCGCGGCGCGCTACGTGTCGCACTGGGACTGGGGCCTGCGCGACGGCGGACCGGGGCGCTGCTTTCCGGCCGGCCATGCCTCGGCCGCGTTCGCCTTCCTGGCGGGCTGGTTCGCGTTGCGTCGTGCGGCGCCGAGGGCGGCGAGGACCTGGCTGGTCGCGACGGTGGTGGCCGGTTGCGTGCTGGGGCTGGCCCAGCAGTGGCGCGGCGCGCACTACATGAGCCACACGCTGTGGACGGCCTGGGTCTGCTGGAGCGTGGCCCTGGCGATCGACGTCGCCGCCCGGCATCGGGATGCGCGCGTGAAGGAATCCACGATCGCTCCCGCCGTTGCGAAGCTGAACGAATCCTGATCGATGCATTCAGGCGCAAGTCAGTACCGGCCGACATGATGGCCGGGTGACTTCCTCCACCTTCGACCTGCTGACGCATCGGACCTCGCCCGCCGACATCCCTTCGCCCTTCGAGCGTCCGTCCGGCGGCTGGCGCGCCGTCGACGCCTGGCTGTCGCGGCCGCGCTCGCCCCGCTTCGTCGTCGGCGTCCTCAGCCTCTACCTGCTGGTGGCGGCCAACTGGCCCCTGTGGCTCGAACTCGCCCGCATCGACGGCGCGCCGAGCCTGTACCTGCGCTCGATCGCGACGATGGCCGTGCTGGCGGGCTTCGGCACCGCCGCCGTGCTCGCGCTGACCGCCTGGACGCGCGGCATGAAGCCGCTGTGGTTCACCGTCGTGCTCGTCGCCGCCGTCGCGCAGCACTACATGCTGACCTACCGCGTCGTGATGGACCCGACGATGGCGGCCAACGCATTGCAGACCGACTTCCACGAGACGCGCGACCTGCTCGGCTGGCGCATGCTGCTCAACGTGGCGCTGGTGGCGTCGCCGGCGGCCGTGTGGCTGTGGCGCGTGCGCCTGCTGCCGATGTCCGCCTGGGGGCAGGTCTGGCGCAACGCGGCGATGTGCGTCGCGGCGCTGGCGGTGGTGGTGGCGAGCGTGCTGGTCACCTCGCGCGAACTCGCGCCGATGATGCGCAACCACGTCACGCTGCGCTACATGGTCAATCCGCTGGCGAGCTTCTACTCGACCGGCCGGGTCGTCCTGAAGCCGCTGTTCGCGCACAAGCGCAAGCTGCTGCCGACCTCGGCCGGCGCGGGCCTCGGCGCCAGCTACGCGGCCCAGTCCAAGCCGCCGCTGTTCCTGGTGGTGGTGGGCGAGACCGCGCGCGCCGACCACTTCGCGCTCAACGGCTACGGCCGCGACACCACGCCCGAGCTCGCCGCGCGCGGCGTGGCCAGCTGGCGCAACGTGCACTCGTGCGGCACCAACACCCTGGCCTCGGTGCCGTGCATGTTCTCTCCGCTGGGCAAGGCGGACTACGAAGGCAACAAGGACGACCGCGAGAACCTGCTCGACGTGGCGCAGGCCGCCGGACTGGCCGTGCTGTGGATCGACAACCAGCCCGGCGGCTGCAAGGGCGTGTGCGACCGCGTGCCCAACGCGGACGCCCGCGTCGGGCTGGACGCCGCCGCGAAGGCCGCGCTGTGCAGCGACGACGAGTGCCTCGACGACGCGCTGCTCGTCGGCCTGGACCGCCGCATCGCGGCGCTGCCGGCCGAGCGCCGCGCCCGGGGCGTGCTGCTGCTGATGCACCAGATGGGCAGCCACGGGCCGGCCTACCACAAGCGCTCGTCGGCCGACATGAAGCGCTTCGCGCCCGAGTGCAAGACCAACGTGCTGGCCGACTGCAGCCACGGCGAGCTGATCAATGCCTACGACAACTCGATCGCCTACACCGACCGCTTCCTCGGCCGCGCCATCGACTGGCTCAAGACGCAGTCGCCGCGCCACGCCACCGGCCTGCTCTACCTGAGCGACCACGGCGAGTCGCTCGGCGAGTTCGGCCTGTTCCTGCACGGGCTGCCCTACCAGATGGCGCCGGAGGTGCAGAAGCACATCCCGATGGTGGCCTGGTTCGACCCCGGCCTGCAGGCCCGCGGCAAGCTGTCGACGGCCTGCCTGACGGCCGACCGCGACACCCCACTCACGCATGACAACCTCTATCACACGGTGCTGGGCGTGATGGACGTGACCACGCCGAGCTATCACCCCACGCTCGACGCCTTCGCGAAGTGCCGCGGCGCCGACCTCGCTCAGGCGCCGGCGGCGCGCTGAGGCCTGGGCACCCGGCCGAGCAGGTAGAACTCCGGGTTGGGCTGCATGCCGGCGAAGCTGGCCATGCGGTTGGACAGGCCGAAGAAGGACGTGATGGCGGCGATGTCCCAGATGTCCTCGTCGTCGAAGCCGTGGACGTGCAGGGCGGCGAAGTCGGCCTCGTCGATCTCGTGCGAGCGCTCGCAGACCTTCATGGCGAATTCCAGCATCGCGCGCTGGCGCGGCGCGATGTCGGCCTTGCGCCAGTTCACCGCCACCTGATCGGCCACCAGCGGCTTCTTCTCGTAGATGCGCAGCAGCGCGCCGTGCGCCACCACGCAATAGAGGCAGCGGTTGGCCGCGCTGGTGGCGGTGACGATCATCTCGCGGTCGCCCTGGGTGAGGTGGCCTTCCTCCTTGAGCATCAGGGCGTCGTGGTAGGCGAAGAAGGCGCGCCATTCGGCCGGGCGGCGCGCCAGCGCGAGGAACACGTTGGGCACGAAGCCGGCCTTCTCCTGCACCGCGAGGATGGCGTCGCGGATGTCCTCGGGCAGGTCGGCGAGGACGGCGGCGGGATAGCGTTCGCGCGGCGCGGAGGGCACGTGCGGATCGGGTCGGGTGGACGGGTCGGGCGATGTCATGACGTCTCCTGGGGGTCGGGCCGCCATGATGGCACCGTGGCGGCCGCGCTCAGCCGGGCAGGGCGGGCCGGGCGTCGGACGCCAGCACGGCCAGGTCGCTCTCGTCCTTGAGCGCGATGCCGGTCGCGCCGCGCCGCAGCGCCTCGCGCATCAGCCAGGCCAGCTTGAAGGCGGCGGCGTCGTGGGCCAGGCCTTCGGGGCGCACGTTGGAGATGCAGTTGCGCTCGGCGTCGTGGCGGCCGCGCCGGGGCGTGTGGGTGAGGTAGACGCCCAGGCTGTCCGGCGAACTCAGTCCCGGCCGCTCGCCCACCAGCATCACCGACATCGTCGCGCCGAAGGCCTCGCCGACCTCGTCGGCCAGCGCGACCCGGGCCTGCGTCGCGATCACGACGGGAGCCCGGAGCGTGTCGGGCGGCAGGTGCGGGCGCAGCGCGGCCAGCAGCGGCACGGCCTGGCGCTCGACGGCCAGCGACGACAGGCCGTCGCCGATCACGATGCAGACCTCGGCCGCCGTGCCGGTGCCGGCGGACCCGGCGCGCTCGCGCAGGCGCTGCGCGTCGTCGGCGTCGAGCCGGCGGCCGAGGTCGGGCCGGCGCAGGTAGGTGGCGCGGTCGACGGCCCGGCTGCGCACGCGCTCGACCGCCCAGCCCTGCGCCTCCAGTTGAACGGCCAGCGCGTCGACGTCGAGCGCGGCATGGATGGCGTCGCGCGCCATCGCGTGCGCCCAGCCGAAGCGCAATGTCTCGTCGGTCGGCATGCCCGTGCCGACCCGGCCGAGCGCCAGGCGCGCCGGGGTGGCGCGGCGCCAGTCGCGCCAGGGGTCGGGGGTGACCACCGGGGCGTCGGCACCGTCGCCGGACGGGGCGATGTCGCGCGGTGCCTCCGGTCGCAACGGGCCGTCCGCGCTGCCGTTGCCGACAGGGCCGGTGTCCTGGAGGTCGTCGGGTCGGTCGATGTCGCCCATGTCAGTTCTCCAGGGCGGCGAGGCCGCCCATGCCCGCGAGCAGGCCGCCGGCGCCCTGCGGCGCGAGGCGGCCGATCTCGTCGGTGATGCCCATGCGCCGCAGCCAGGCCTCGAATTCCGGTGCGCGCTTCAGGCCCAATGTCTCGCGCAGGAACAGCGCGTCGTGGAAGGAGGTGCTCTGGTAGTTGAGCATCACGTCGTCGGCGCCCGGCACGCCGATCAGGAAGGTCAGGCCGGCGGTGGCCAGCAGCACCAGCAGGGTGTCCATGTCGTCCTGGTCGGCCTCGGCGTGGTTGGTGTAGCAGACGTCGCAGCCGATCGGCAGCCCCAGCAGCTTGCCGCAGCAGTGGTCCTCCAGTCCGGCGCGGATGATCTGCTTGCCGTCGAACAAATACTCCGGTCCGATGAAGCCGACCACCGTGTTGATCAGCAATGGCCGGTAGCGCCGCGCCAGCGCATAGGCGCGCACCTCGCAGGTCTGCTGGTCGACGCCGAAGTGGGCATCGGCCGACAGCGCGCTGCCCTGGCCGGTCTCGAAGTACATGACGTTGTCGCCGACCGTGCCGCGATGGAGCGAGCGCGCCGCGTCGTGCGCCTCGTCGAGCAGCTCCGGCGTGACGCCGAAGGACAGGTTGGCCTTCTCCGTGCCGGCGATCGACTGGAACACCAGGTCGACCGGCGCCCCGGCCTCGGCCAGCCGGAGCGTGTTGGTGACGTGGGTCAGCACGCAGCTCTGCGTCGGGATCTCGAAGCGCTGGATCACCTCGTCGAGCAGGTGCAGCAGGCGGCCGAGCACCGGCAGGCTGTCCGACGCCGGGTTCAGGCCGATCACCGCGTCGCCGGCGCCGTAGAGCAGGCCGTCGAGCGTGGAGGCGGCCACGCCGCGCGGGTCGTCGCCCGGGTGGTTGGGCTGCAGCCGCACCGCCATGTGGCCCGGCAGGCCGATGGTGTTGCGAAAGCGCGTGACCACGCGGCACTTGCGCGCCACCGCGATCAGGTCCTGGTTGCGCATCAGCTTGGAGACGGCGGCCACCATCTCGGGCGTGAGGCCGGGAGCGAGGGCGGCGAGCGTTTCGGTCGTGGCGCGCTCGGACAGCAGCCAGTCCCGGAAGCCGCCGACTGTGAGGTGCGCCACCGGGGCGAAGGCGATCGCGTCGTGGCCGTCCATGATCAGGCGCGTGACGTTGTCGCTCTCGTAGGGGATCAGCGCCTCGGTCAGGAACTGCTTGAGGGGCGTGTCGGCCAGCACGTGGCGCGCGGCCATGCGCTGCTGGGCGGTGGCCGCGCCGATCTCCGCCAGGTAGTCGCCCGAGCGCGCCGGGCTGGCGCAGGCCATGACCTGCCTCAGGTCGTCGAAGGCGAAGACCTGGGCGTCGAGCGTGGTGCGGTAGCGCATCGGAAGAGCTCCTGGGAGAAATGTGGAACCGATCCACTGTGCCACCACGGCAAGGGCGATGCCATGCAGCGGGTTCCGGCCGGGATCTCCACGGTCGGCAGGGCAGGCCTGACCATAATCGGCCGGCTCCCATCCATCCAACGAGGTCCACCTTGAAGTCTTCCAAGTCTTTCCTTCTCGCAGGCGCGGTTTTCATGGCCGCGACGTCCGCCGCCTGGTCCCAGGCCCCGGCCCAGCCCGTCACCACCCCCAGCGGCCTGGTCTACCAGTCGCTCAAGGAAGGCACCGGCGCCTCGCCGGCGGCCAGCGACACCGTCAAGGTCCACTACCGCGGCACGCTGCTGGACGGCAAGGAATTCGACAGCTCCTACAAGCGCGGCGAGCCGATCGAGTTCCCGCTCTCCGGCGTCATCCCCTGCTGGACCGAGGGCGTGCAGAAGATGAAGCCCGGCGGCAAGGCCAAGCTGACCTGCCCGCCGGCCATCGCCTACGGCGCGCGCGGCGCCGGCGGCGTCATCCCGCCCAACGCGACGCTGAACTTCGAGGTCGAGCTGATCTCGATGCGCGGACGCTGAGCATCGCGGTCCCGGTGTCGCCCCCTGGAAGGGGGTTGGCGCAGCGACACGCGGTGCGCGAAGACCGGGGGCGAGCTAGAACGGCTGGTACTGGTAGAGCCAGGTCTCCGTCAGCGTCTGGTCGCCGGTCTTCAGGTAGAGCCGCATGTCGACCGGCTCGGTGCCCTCGACCGTGAAGTCGAACTGCGCGCGCCAATGGCCGGCGACGCCGTTGGGCACGGCCTCGGAGAAGATGTACGAGAAGCGCCCGCGCGAGGCGGTCAGCACCAGTTCCGGCTTGACGCCGAAGGGCAGGGTGGCGAGCGGCGCGCCGACGAACTCGACCATGAACTTGCGCACCCCGCCCGGGCGCGGCTGGCCGGGCTGGCCGCCGCGGCCGATGCGCGTGGCCACGCAGCGCCCGAGCGGCGAGGGAAAGGGCTCCTTGTCGGTCCAGTGCAGCCGGTACTTCAGCGTGTAGCTCGACCCGGCCTTCGCCGGCGCCTTGGGCACCCAGAAGGCGACCGTGTTGTCGTGGATCTCGTCGTCGGTCGGGATCTCGATGAGCTGCACCGCGCCCTCGCCCCAGTCGCCCAGCGGTTCGACCCACAGGCTCGGGCGCTTCTCGTAGAAGACGCCGTCCTGGTAGTGGTCGAAGGCGCGGTCGCGCTGCAGCAGGCCGAAGCCGCGCGGGCGCGTGTCGGCGAAGGCCGAGGCGCGCGTCTGCGTGGGGTTGTTGAGCGGGCGCCAGATGTGCTCGCCGGCGCCGTTCCACATCGCCAGGCCGTCGGAGTCGTGGACTTCGGGGCGCCAGTCGATGCCGGCGGGCTTGACGGTCTCGGAATACCAGTACATCGAGGTCAGCGGCGCGATGCCCAGGCGGGCGACGTCCTTGCGCAGGAACAGCTGGCAGTCGATGTCCATCAGCACGGCGGCGTCGCGCCGCATGACGAACTTGAAGGCGCCGGTGATGCTGGGGCCTTCGAGCAGGGCGTAGACGGTGACGCTCCTGCTGCCCTCGGCCGGCGGTTCGAAGTGGAAGCGGGTGAAGGTCGGGAATTCCTCCGGCCGGTCGGGCGCCGCCACGTCGATGGCGATGCCGCGCGCCGACAGGCCGTACTGGTAGAGCTCGCCGATGGCGCGGAAGTAGGAGGCGCCCAGGAAGGCGACCCAGTCGTTCTTCTTCCAGTCGAGCTTGGCTTGGTCGCCCAGGCGGCTTTCCTGCAGGCGGAAGCCGGCGAAGCCGGCGCCGTCGGGCAGCTGGCGCGCCGGGCTGTCGGCGGGCATGTCGAAATACGCCGCGTCGTAGAGGATCTCGCGCGAGAAGACGTCGCCGCCGGCGTTCTCCAGCACGTGCATGTGCACCGGCACCTGGAAGAAGCGCCCGAGGTGGAAGAAGGTGACCGGGTAGGCGCCGGGGCCGTCCTTGAAGAGAGCGCTGTCGGTGTCGAATTTGATCTTGCCGTGCGCTTCGTAGTCGATGCGCTCGAGCACGTCGGCCGGCAGGGCGCCGTCGACGACGTAGGGACTCGCGGCGAGCGAGCGGGCCTGCGCGGCGAGGCGTTCGAAGGAGAAGGGGGCCGGCTGGCCCAGCTTGAGCCCGGTGGCCGCGAGCGCGGCAGCGGGCAGTCCGAGGGAGGCGAGCGCGACGGAGGCGCTGCCGGCGGCGAGGAAGGATCGTCGATCTAGCATCCGGTGCATGGTACCGAAGGGTTCGGACACGAACGTGTATCCGGATGCCACCGGCGGATTCAGCCCGCCATCAGCTTCTGCACCAGTTCGGCGGTGGTCGCGGCGGCGTACTTGCGCATCAGGCGCGCCCGGTGCAACTCGACCGTGCGGTGGCTGATGCCCAGCACGCGGCCGATCTCCTTGGAGGTCAGGCCCTGCATGACCTGCGCCGCCACCTCGCGTTCGCGCGGCGTCAGGGCGGCCTTGGCCTGGCGGCGCGAGCCCAGGTCCTCGAAGGTCCAGATGCCCGACTCGTGCGGCCGGTCGCGGTTGAGCGCGTGGCCGGTGACGTGGCACCAGAAGGTCTCGCCGGCGAAGGCGCCGTGCAGGTCGCCCAGGCGGCGCATCATGCGGTGGTCGGCATAGCGACCGCTGGCGTTGAGGATCGGCACCAGGCGCCGGCCGATGCGCTCGAACTCCACCGCGCTCGGATAGAGCACCCGCAGCGACCGGCCCACCAGGTCGGCCTTGGTGGCGCCGAACATCTCGCACAGGCGCCGGTTGCAGTCGACGATCCCGCGTTCGCGCGAGAGCACCATGCCCACCGGCGCGTGCTCGAAGGCCAGGCGGTAGTCGATGCCGGCGGGGGCGCCGGTGCCGGTGTCGGTGCCGGCGGGGTCGTTCTCGGGGCTGTCCATTACGAATTACTACGTATGCGGGTACGTAGTATCGTTCCGGGGTTTTTCCGCACTGCATCATTGGGTTTTCCCGCCCACCCTCAACCCCCTCTCGCAAGGACCCCACACCCATGGCGAACAAGATCTATCCCTCCGCCGAGGCGGCGCTCCAAGGCGTCGTCGCCGACGGGCAGACGCTGGCCGTCGGCGGCTTCGGCCTCTGCGGCATCCCCGAGGCGCTCATCGACGCCCTGCGCGACTCGGGCGTCAAGGACCTCACCTGCGTGTCGAACAACGCCGGCGTCGACGGCTTCGGTCTGGGCAAGCTGCTGGAGACGCGGCAGATCAAGAAGATGGTCGCGAGCTACGTCGGCGAGAACAAGGAGTTCGAGCGCCAGTACCTGGCCGGCGAACTCGAGCTGGAGTTCACGCCCCAGGGCACGCTGGCCGAGAAGCTGCGCGCCGGCGGCGCCGGCATCCCGGCCTTCTTCACCAAGACCGGCGTGGGCACGCAGGTCGCCGAGGGCAAGGAACTGCGCGAGTTCGACGGCGAGACCTACGTCATGGAGCATTCCATCGTCCCCGACGTGGCGCTGGTCAAGGCCGACGTCGCCGACAAGTCCGGCAACCTGCGCTTCCGCCTGACGGCGCGCAACTTCAACCCGGCCGCCGCGATGGCCGGCAAGGTCTGCATCGTGGAGGTCGAGCGCATCGTCGAGACCGGCGAGCTCGCGCCCGACGACATCCACCTGCCGGGCATCTACGTGCACCGCATCGTGCTCAACGCCCACCCGGAGAAGCGCATCGAGAAGCGCACCGTGAGCGCCGCCGCGCCGGTCGACGTCGCCGCCGCCAAGGTCGAGGCGCAGGCCGTGATCGCCCAGGCCGCCGTCATCGACGAGATCCCCGTGCCCACCGTGCCCGCCAACCGCAAAGAAGGAGCCTGAACATGCCCTGGACCCAAGATCAGATGGCCGCGCGCGCGGCCCAGGAACTCGAGGACGGCTTCTACGTGAACCTCGGCATCGGCATCCCGACGCTGGTGGCGAACTTCGTGCCGAAGGACAAGGAGGTCTGGCTGCAGAGCGAGAACGGCATGCTGGGCATCGGCGCCTTCCCGACCGAGGACGCGGTCGACGCCGACCTCATCAACGCCGGCAAGCAGACCGTCACCACGCTGCCGGGCTCGGCCATCTTCGGCAGCCACGAGAGCTTCGCCATGATCCGCGGCGGCAAGATCAACCTGTCGATCCTGGGCGCCATGCAGGTCAGCGCCGAGGGCGATCTCGCCAACTGGATGATCCCCGGCAAGATGGTCAAGGGCATGGGCGGCGCCATGGACCTGGTGGCCGGTGTCAAGCGCGTCATCGTGCTGATGGAGCACGTCGCGCGCAAGAAGGACGGCACCCAGGACCTGAAGATCCTGGAGAAGTGCTCCCTGCCGCTGACCGGCGTCGGCGTGGTCGACCGCATCATCACCGACCTGGCCGTCATCGACGTCACGCCCGAGGGCCTGAAGGTCGTCGAGCTGGCCGACGGCGTCACCTTCGAGGCCCTGCAGGCCAAGACCGGCGCGCCGCTCATCGCCGCCTGATCCGGACTCCCTTCCTCCGCCCGGCAGCGGCACCGGGCGGAGCCGTCGCGCCTGCCGGCGCGGCGATCGCGCCATCCGCGCCCCCTCGTTGTCCCCACCGCCATCGGCGGCGTCCGACCGGTCGCTCCGCGCGCCGCGACGGCGTCGTTCTTCCTCGTTTCCCTCTTCTCCAACGTCGTGGCGCAATGCCGCGGGTCGCCGCATGCCGGCGTTCCGGACAATTCGGCGTCGTCGCTCCAATAGGGTTCCGCAAATCGCATGCGGGTGCCGGTGGAATTGAGTGCCTATTCGCTCCGGCAATCGGCGTGCCCGTGTATCAATTCAGTGACAAAAATCGACGTCTATTCCGAATAAAAAAACAATTGTCGTTTCGCGACAAGGGTTTGATGAATTGTTCGGGTCGTTGGGCGACCGGAGGATGAATGTGCTCATCGTTCTTCCGAAGGATGGGTTTTTGAAATGATATGCAGTAGCCGGGCTTTCTCGCCGATGAATTTGAATTGGAAACTTACAAGTTTTTCGGTCGTGATCGAGCGACCGTATTAACGTGTGGATACGATTGCCAATTGCGCAATCAGGATCACCAATAACAAAGGAGGGTTTTCATGGAACATGTGAAAACCGAGATGAAGGCTCGCATTGCGGCCCCGCCCCGGACGGCGTTCTTTCTTCCACCCGCATCGACTTCGCGCAGGCTCGCCGCACGGCCCGCGACGTCGCGCTAGCGCGTGGACATGCAAGCCATGGCCGGACGCAAGGTGCTGTGCGTCGCTCCGGGCGCGCGGCCCGCGGGACTGGATGCGCAGCTGCGCACCCAGGGCTGGGACGTGATCTGGGCCGACGACCTGGCCGGCGCGCGGCGCCTGCAGGCCCAGCTCCAGGTCCGGCTGTGCCTGCTGCTGCTCGACCGCCTGAACACCGCGCTCACGATGCAGATCGAGGCGGCCGTGCGCTCGATCGCGGACCTGGAATGGGTCGCGGCGGTGCCGCCGGGAGCGCTGGAGCTGCCGGAGTTCCGCGAGCTCCTGCTCGACGCCTTCCTCGACTTCCACGTCGGACCGATCCAGGCCGACAGCCTGCTGCCGATGCTGTCGTACGCGCACCGCCGCACGGTGCTGCGCGCCTCGCTGCGCGACGCGTCGGCGGGCGAGGCGACGGCCGACCTGGGACTGGTCGGGCGCAGTCCGGCGATGGCGCTGCTGCGGCGCCAGATCGTCAAGCTGGCCGCGACCGACGCGCCGGTGCTCATCGACGGCGAACGCGGCAGCGGCAAGGATCTGGTGGCGCAGGCGATCCACCGACGCTCGGCGCGCGCGGCGGGGCCGTTCGTCGCCGCGCACTGCAGCACGCGCGTTCCCGCCGACATCCGCACCGAGGTCTTCGGACCGGATTCGGTCCACGGCGGCGGCGCGGAGGCGGCGGGCAGCCTGCTGGCGTCGGCGCACGAGGGCACGCTGTTCCTCGACGGCGTCAACGACCTGCCGGCCGACGCGCAGGCCCGCCTGCTGCGGCTGCTGCAGGAACGCACCGAGCGGCGCCTGGGGCTGGGCGCGGGCCAGGGGCCGGTGGTGGACGTGCGCGTGATCGCCGCCTCGCAGGTCGAGCTGTCGGAAGCGGTGGCGCAGGGCCGGTTCCGGGAGGACCTCTTCGACCGGCTCGACGTGCTGTCCATCACGGTGCCGCCCTTGCGCGAGCGCAAGGACGACATCGCGCTGCTCGCGCGCCATTGCCTCCAGCGCTGCGCCGCCGAGCGCAAGACGCGCGTCGAGGGCTTCGGTCGCCAGGCCATCGACGCCATGCTGGCCCACGACTGGCCGGGCAACGTGCGCGAACTCTTCAATCGCGTCCAGCGCGCGGTGGTCATGACCGACCGGCGGCTGATCTCGCCGGCCGATCTCGAGCTCGGCCCGGGCGGCGAGGCGGGCGACGCCCGCCACGTGGGCCTGGACGCCGCCCGCATGCGCGCCGAGCGCGAGGCCATCCGCACGGCGCTGGCGCGCGGCGGCCACAACGTCTCGCGCGCCGCGCGCGAACTCGGCGTCTCGCGCATGACGCTCTACCGGCTGATGGCCAAGCACCGGCTGGCCAACGAGGAGGCGTGAGTCAGGGCGGCGGCGGCGCGGGCGACAGCACGTCGCGCTGCGCCGCCGCCGTCTCGCGCACGAAGGCCCAGGTGGCCTGCAGGCGCGCGACGTGCCGGGTCTCCTCGGGCATCGACATCCAGAAGGTGCGCGTGAACCGCGCCTGCTCCGGCAGCACCGCGCGCAGCGACGCGTCGCCCCCGGCGAGGAAGGCCGGCAGCACGGCGATGCCCGCCCCGGCGGCCACGGCGGCGTGCTGCGCCAGGATGCTGGTGCTGCGCAGCGTGAAGGCGTCGGGCCGCCCGAGCTCGTCGAGGTAGTGCAGCTCCTTGCTGAAGAGCAGGTCGTCGACGTAGCCGATGAAGCGGTGGCCGCGCAGGTCCTCGCGCGCGACGATGGGCGGGTGCGCGGCGAGGTACGCCTGCGAGGCATAGAGCCGCAGCGCGTAGTCGCACAGCCGGGTCACCACGACCGCACCGCGCGTCGGGCGCTCCAGCGAGATGACGATGTCGGCCTCGCGCCGCGACAGGTTCACCAGCCGCGGCAGCGCCAGCAGGTCGACCACCAGCCGCGGATGGCGCTGCGCGAACAGCGCCAGCCGGGGCGCCAGCACGGCGGTGCCGAAGCCCTCCGTCGCGCCGATGCGCACCACGCCCGACAGGCCCTCGCCCGAGGCCGGCGCCGCGCGCTCGATGCGCCGAAAGGCCGTCTCCATGGCCTCGACCTGCGGCTGCAGGGCACGCCCGGCCTCGGTCAGCCGGTGGCCGAGCGCCTCGCGCGTGAACAGCGGGGCGCCGACCTGCTTTTCCAGCGCCTGGATGCGGCGCGCGACGGTGGTGTGGTCGACCGCCAGGCGCCGCGCGGCGCCCTGCAGCGTGCCGGCGCGGGCGAGTTCGAGGAAGAAGCGCAGGTGGTCCCAGTCCATGCGGCGCATTCTGCATCCGTGCAAAGCGTGCGCGCGTTTCTGTCTATTGCCACGGCAAAAGTGCAAAGCTAGCATGTCCCTCGACCCGGACCCTTCCAACGCGATCCCGACCGACAACGAAAGAGACAGACACCATGGATGCCACCACCACGCCGACCGTCGAGGTCGCCACCGTCAAGCTGCTCATCGGCGGCCGGTTCGTCGAATCGACGACCACCGAATGGCGCGACGTCGTCAACCCGGCCACGCAGGAGGTGCTCGCGCGCGTGCCCTTCGCCACCGCCGCCGAGGTCGACGCCGCCGTGGCTTCGGCCCAGGGTGCCTTCAGGACCTGGCGCAAGACGCCCGTGGGCGCGCGCTCGCGCATCTTCCTGAAGTACCAGCAGCTCATCCGCGAGCACATGGGCGAGCTCGCCGCCATCCTGACGGCCGAGCAGGGCAAGACCCTGCCCGACGCCGAGGGCGATGTCTTCCGCGGCCTGGAGGTGGTCGAGCACGCGGCGGGCATCGGCAACCTGCAGCTCGGCGAGCTGGCCAACAACGTCGCCAACGGCGTCGACACGTACACGCTGCTGCAGCCGCTGGGCGTGTGCGCGGGCATCACGCCGTTCAACTTCCCGGCCATGATCCCGCTGTGGATGTTCCCGATGGCCATCGCCACGGGCAACACCTTCGTGCTCAAGCCCTCCGAGCAGGACCCGATGGTCACCATGCGCCTGTGCGAGCTGGCGCTGGAGGCCGGCGTGCCCCCGGGCGTGCTCAACGTCGTGCACGGCGGCGAGGCGGTCGTCAACGCGATCTGCGACCACCCCGACATCAAGGCGATCTCCTTCGTCGGCTCGACCCGGGTCGGCACCCACGTCTACCACCGGGCCTCGGCCACCGGCAAGCGCGTGCAATGCATGATGGGCGCGAAGAACCACGCCATCGTCATGCCCGACGCCAACAAGGAGCAGACGCTCAACGCGCTGGCCGGGGCCAGCTTCGGCGCCGCCGGGCAGCGCTGCATGGCGGTGTCGGTGGCGGTGCTGGTGGGCGAGGCGCGCCAGTGGGTGCCCGACCTGGTGGCCAAGGCGAAGACGCTGCGGATCGGCGCCGGCACCGACCCGGGCGTCGACGTCGGACCGCTGGTGTCCTGCGCCGCCTACGACCGCGTCAACGGCCTGATCGAGCGCGGCGTGGCCGACGGCGCCACGCTGGCCCTCGACGGCCGCAAGCCCACCGTGCCCGGCTACGAGCGCGGCAACTTCGTCGGCCCGACCGTGTTCGCCGACGTCACGCCCGGCATGACGATCTACGAGCAGGAGATCTTCGGCCCCGTGCTGTGCACCGCCAACGCCGAGACGCTCGACGAGGCCATCGCGCTCATCAACGCCAACCCCAACGGCAACGGCACGGCGATCTTCACGCAGTCGGGCGCGGCGGCGCGGCACTTCCAGGAGGAGATCGACGTCGGCCAGGTCGGCATCAACGTGCCGATCCCGGTGCCGGTGCCGATGTTCTCCTTCACCGGCTCGCGCGCCTCCAAGCTCGGCGACCTCGGCCCCTACGGCAAGCAGGTCGTCATGTTCTACACGCAGACCAAGACCGTGACGGCGCGCTGGTTCGACGACGCCAGCCTGGGCCAGGGCGTCAACACCACCATCAGCCTGAAGTGAACGGCGCCGCCCCACGACGACCGGGCCTGCGGGCGGCCGCGCGCGCGCTCGCCGTCGTGCTCCTGGCGGGCGCCGGCCTCGTCGGTACCGCCGGGGCGGCCGACGACGCCGACCCGTCCACCTGCCGGCCCGACGGCAACCAGCAGCAGATGAACGCCTGCGCCGTGCGCGACTGGCGCGCCGCCGACGCCGCGCTCAACATCCGCTACCGCGAGGTCATGGCCGAGCTGCCGGCCGGCCCGCGCGTCGCGCTGCGCCAGGAACAGCGCGAGTGGCTGCGGCGCCGCGACCCGGCGTGCAAGACCGAGGCGCGCCCGAGCGAGGGCGGCTCCATCTGGCCGCTGGCGTTCTACGGCTGCCTGGAAAAATCGACCCGCGAGCGCACCGCCGCGCTCGACGCCTGGAGGGGCCGCCGATGAATTTCGAACTCTCCGAGGAACAGCTCGCCTTCGCGCAGACCGCGCGCGACTTCGCCGTCGCCGAGTTCGCGCCGCACGCCGCGCGTTGGGACGCCGAGGCCTTCTTCCCGCGCGAGGCCATCGCCAGGGCCGGCGAGCTGGGCTTCTGCGGCCTCTACGCGCCCGAGCGCATCGGCGGCCTCGCGCTGCCGCGCCTGGACGCCACGCTGGTGTTCGAGGAGATGGCGGCCGTCGACCCCTCGACCACCGCCTTCCTCACCATCCACAACATGGCGACCTGGATGCTGGGCACCTGGGGCGGCGAGGCGGTGCGCGAGCGCTGGGGCGAGGACCTGACGGCCGGCCGCAGGCTGGCGTCGTACTGCCTGACCGAACCGGGCGCGGGCTCCGACGCCGGCTCGCTCAAGACGCGCGCGCGGCTCGACGGCGGCGCGTACGTCATCGACGGCGGCAAGGCCTTCATCTCCGGCGCCGGCGCGACCGACGTGCTGATCGTCATGGCGCGCACGGGCGGCGGCGGGGCGGGCGGGGTCTCGGCCTTTGCGGTGCCGGCCGACGCCCCCGGCATCGGCTACGGCAAGAAGGAGCACAAGATGGGCTGGAACAGCCAGCCCACGCGCACCATCGCCTTCGACGGCGTGCGCGTGCCGGCCGACCACCTGCTGGGCGCCGAGGGCGAGGGCTTCCGCATCGCCATGAAGGGGCTCGACGGCGGGCGCGTCAACATCGCGACCTGCTCGGTCGGCGCGGCGCAGGGCGCGCTCGACGCCGCGCGCGGCTACCTGCACGACCGCAGGCAGTTCGGCCAGCCGCTCGCGAGCTTCCAGGCGCTGCAGTTCAAGTTCGCCGACATGGCGACCGAGCTGGTGGCGGCGCGGCAGATGGTGCGCCTGGCCGCCAGCCGGCTCGACGCCGGCCACCCCGACGCCGGCACCTACTGCGCGATGGCCAAGCGCTTCGCCACCGACATCGGCTTCAAGGTCTGCAACGACGCCCTGCAACTGCACGGCGGCTACGGCTACCTGGCCGACTTTCCGCTGGAGCGGCTGGTGCGCGACACGCGCGTGCACCAGATCCTCGAAGGCACCAACGAGATCATGCGGGTCATCGTGGCGCGCAAGGTCCTGGACAAGGACATCCGATGACCGAATCGACCACCGACCCGACGACCGACGCCGTCGTCCTCTTCAGGACCATTCCCACCGCCGGCGGCCGGCACTTCGGCGTCGCGACATTGAACGCGCCGGCCGCGCTCAACGCCCTGTCGGTCGACATGGTGCGCTTGCTGACGCCGCGGCTGCGCGCCTGGGCGGCCGACGACGACATCGTCGGCGTGGTGCTCGACGCGGCGGGCGAGAAGGCCTTCTGCGCCGGCGGCGACCTGCGCGCGCTCTACCGGACGCTGCTGGAGTGCAAGGACCGGCGCAACACCTACGCCGAGCGCTTCTTCGGCGAGGAGTACGAACTCGACCACCTGATCCACACCTATCCGAAGCCCTTCCTCGGCTGGGGCCACGGCATCGTGATGGGCGGCGGGGTCGGGCTGCTGTCGGGGGCGTCGCACCGCGTGGTCACCGAGGGCAGCCGCGTGGCGATGCCCGAGGTGAGCATCGGCCTCTATCCGGACGTCGGCGGCAGCTGGTTTTTGCGCCGCATGCCGGGTCGCACGGGCCTGTTCCTGGCCTTCACGGCGGCGCCGCTGAACGCGGCCGACGCGATCTTCTGCGGCCTGGCCGACGTGCTGGTGCCGCAGGCGGCCAAGGCGCAGGTGCTCGAAGCCATCTCCACCGCGCCGTGGCGCGGCGATCCGCAGAGCGACCGTGCGCTGCTGTCGAAGCTGCTGGCGCAGGCCGGGGAGGGCGCGGCCCCGCCGGCGTCGAAGCTGCGCGAGCACTTCGACCTGATCAACGCCACCCTGGCCGGCGACGACCTGCTGGAGATCGACGAGCGCCTGCGCGCCTTGCCCGAGCGCAGCGACGACCCCTGGCTGCAGACGGCCGCCAGGACCTATGCGCGCGGCGCGCCGAGCTCGGTCGCGCTGTCGTGGGCGCTGTGGCAGCGCGTGCCGCGCATGTCGCTGGCCGAAGTCTTCCGGCTCGAGTACCAAGCCTCGCTCGGCTGCTGCGCCCATGCCGACTTCGCCGAGGGCATCCGCGCCGTGCTGGTCGACAAGGACCGCGACCCGCGCTGGCACCCGGCCACGCTCGACGAGATCACGCCGGACTTCGTCGACGACCACCTGCGTCCACGTGGCGACATGGCGCCCGAACTCGTCGCGTTGTCCTGAACGAAGAGATAAAGGAGAGAGACATGAAGATCGCCTTCATCGGCCTGGGCCATATGGGCGGCCCGATGGCGCTGAACCTGCACAAGGCCGGTCATGCGCTGACCGCGTTCGACCTCTCGGCCGAGGCCTGCGACCGGCTCGCGGCCGAGGGCGTGTTCATCGCCGCGACCGCCGCCGACGCGGTGGAGGGCGCCGAGGCCGTGGTCAGCATGCTGCCGGCCAGCGCGCACGTCGATGCGCTCTACTTCGGCGCCGACGGCCGGCCGGGGCTGCTCGAGGCGATCGCGCCCGGCGCGCTGGTGATCGACAGCAGCACCATCGCCGCCGCGACCTCGCGCAAGGTGGCCGCCGCCGGCGCGGCGCGCGGTCTGGCCGTGATCGACGCGCCGGTCTCCGGCGGCACCGGCGGCGCCATCGCCGGCACGCTGACCTTCATGGTCGGCGGCGCGGCGGCCGATCTGGAGCGTGCCCGGCCGCTGCTGGAGACGATGGGCGCCAACGTCTTCCACGCCGGCGAGGCCGGCGCCGGCCAGACCGCGAAGATCTGCAACAACATGCTCCTGGGCATCCTGATGATCGGCACCTCGGAGGCCATCGCGCTGGGCGTGGCCAACGGGCTCGACCCGAAGGTGCTGTCGGAGATCATGCGGCGCAGCTCGGGCGGCAACTGGGCGCTGGAGAAGTACAACCCGCTGCCGGGCGTGATGGAGACGGCGCCGGCCTCCAAGGGCTATGCCGGCGGCTTCGGCACCGACCTGATGCTTAAGGACCTGGGCCTGGCGCAGGAGAACGCCGCCGCCGTGCGCGCCGCCACGCCGTTGGGCGGCCTGGCGCGCAACCTGTACGCCGCCCACAGCCTGGCCGGGCACGGGGCGCTGGATTTCTCCAGCGTCATCAAGTCGTTCCAGAAGCCGGCCTGAGCGCGCGGGTGGACGCGGGTCAGCGCGGCACGACGCGCAGCACGCGGCCCTTCTCGGCATCGGTCAGCAGGTAGAGCGCGCCGTCGGGGGCGGCGCGCACGTCGCGCAGGCGCTCGCCGAGTTCGGTGAAGAGCGTCTCCTGCGGGCCCGGCGCGCCGTCGGCCATCGGCACGCGGCGCACGCTCTTCTCCTTCAGCGCGGCCACGAACAGGCTGCCGCGCCAGGCCGGGAACATCGGCCCGTCGTAGTGGGCCATGCCGGCCGGCGCGATCGAGGGCGTCCATTCGACCAGCGGCGGGGTGATGCCGGGGTAGGTGCGGTAGGGCGTGATGCGCGCGCCGGTGTAGTCGACGCCGTCGGTGGTGACCGGCCAGCCGTGGTTGGCGCCGGGCTCGATGCGGTTGAGCTCGTCGCCGCCCTTGGAGCCGTGCTCGTGCGCGTACAGCACGCCCCGCGCCGGCAGGCTCACCATGCCCTGCGGGTTGCGATGGCCGATGCTGTAGATCTCCGGCAGGGCGCCGGCGCGGCCGACGAAGGGGTTGTCGGCCGGCACGCCGCCGTCGCGGCCGACGCGCACGATCTTGCCGAGGTGGGTCGAGAGGCGCTGCGCGTCGGTGCGTTCCAGGTTGCCGTCGCCCATGCCGACGACCAGCGTGCCGTCGGCCAGCAGCGCCATGCGCCCGCCGAAATGCTGGGTGTGCGACTTGGCCGGCCGCGAGGTGAAGATCGCGCGCACGTCGTGCAGCCGCGCGCCGTCGAAGCGCGCCCGCGCCACGCGCAGGTGGTTGGCCGACGGCGTGCCGTGCGCGTACGACAGGTAGAGCACGCCATTGGCGGCGAAGTCCGGATCGAGCATGACGTCGAACAGGCCCGACTGGCCTTTCGACAGTACCGCCGGCACGCCCTCGACCGGCGCGGCGCGCAGGCGGAAGGCGCCGGCCGCGTCGCGCTCGACGACGCGCAGGCGGCCGGGGCGCTCGGTCACCAGCAGGCGGCCGTCGGGCAAAGCGGCGAGCGACCAGGGATGGTCGAGCCCGTCGGCGACGGTGTCGATGCGGTAGGCGACACGGGGCGTGTCGACCGCCGCACCGGCGCCCTGCGCCCCCGCGCCGGCCGATCCCAGCATGCCCGCGAGCGTCATGACGATCGCGAGGGACAGGTGGCGCGGGCGGTGGTGCATTCGATATCCTCGATGGCGATGGGGCGATGGACGGGTGCCGGAACGGACCCGGACGGGGTCCCGGTTATCACACATCCTCCGCAGGAACCTTCGCATGTCCCCACGCCCCGCCCCCCTGTCCGCGCCGTCCTGGCGGCGCATCGTCCCGGCCTTCGTCGCCGCGGTGCTGGTGGCCGCGGCCTGGGGCTCGGCCGCGCAGACGCAGGTCACCATGAACGCGCTGGTGGCGCTGGACGTGGCGATGCCGTGGGGACTGCGCCTGCGGACGACGCTGCGGGACCTGGCCGGCTTCGGCCCGATCTACGCCGGTGTCGTGACCGTCGCATGGCTGCCGGCCTTCGCCGTGGCGGGATGGCTGGCGCGGCGCGTGCCGGGATGGCGGCCGGCGCTGTTCGCGGTCGCGGCGGGCGTGGCCCTCCTCGCGGCCTTCGCCTTCGCCGACGCCGTCGCGCCGATGCCG
This sequence comes from Variovorax sp. PvP013, assembly GCF_050435945.1. Taxonomy (NCBI): domain Bacteria; kingdom Pseudomonadati; phylum Pseudomonadota; class Betaproteobacteria; order Burkholderiales; family Comamonadaceae; genus Variovorax; species Variovorax sp. PvP013. Next base: position 1,141,931 of record NZ_JBNDLF010000001.1, on the reverse strand, counting down.
GTGTTCATCGACGCCACGCGCGGCTGGGACGGGACGCTGGCGATGGCGCTCGGCGGCGTCCTGGGTGGCGCGCTGTATGCGCGCTGGACCCGGCGGGCGACCTGACGGATGCCTGAAGGGTCGGGACGGGTCGGGCGGCCTCATCGGATCGCCCGGACCGTCGTCGAACCAGTTCAGGACTTCTCGTACTGCCTGATCGCCAGCGCCACGACCGCCACGCCGGCGGCGACGACCAGCGCGTCCTCGATCAGCCCGCTGCGGGTCTGGCCGATGCGGGCCATCGCCCGCTTGCGGCCGGCCAGCGTCAGGTAGGCCAGGGGCACGGCGGTCGCGACCGCCACCGTGGCGCCGGCCTTCTCCTCGCCGTGCGGCGCCAGCGCGGCGCCCGCGATGCCGGCGCTCGCCACGCGCGCCAGCAGGCCGAGGAACACCGTGCGGTCCGGCGCGCTCTCCATCTTGTCGCCGAACAGCTCGCCCACGCCCATGGCCAGGGCGCCGTACTTGAAGACGGGATGGTCCAGCAGCACCAGTTCGCCCGGCGTGCGGTGGCCCGCGAGGCGCGCCGCGGCGAGGCCGGCCATGGGGGTCATGGAGCGCGCGCTGGCGACGGCGCCGATGAGGGCGGAGAAGAGGAGTCCGAGAGCTTTCATGTCGTTGTTCCTGCGGTGTGTCGAAGAGCGCCATGCTCGCGAGCGGCGAGGATCGCGGACAGGGGCCGCGCACGCGACCGCGTGTAGGAAGCGATGGCGCGGGCGCCGTCGGACGGCCCGGAGCGACGACGGCGACGTCGGCGGGAACCTCCCGCCGACGTCGCGTCTCAGTGGGACGCCGGCGCCCGCACCACGGCGAGCTTCAGCCCGACCATCCCGAAGATCCGGTTCATCGTCTGCACGGTGCCGTCGCTGCGTCCCTGCTCGATGTCCTGGATCGTCTTCGTCGAGACGCCCGCCAGGACGGCCATCTCGCGGCTGGTCAGGCGCATCCGCTTCTTGAGGTGGCGCACGCACTCCCGCAGCGTCCATTCGGGATGCGCGACGACGTCCTCGACGGCCTCGCGCCGTAGGGCGAGCTGCTCGTGGAGAGGGAGCGCGTTGTAGCGTCGGTCCATGGTGTCGGACGGATCGCGCCTCAGCGCACCGCCTCCAGCCTGCGGGCCTGATCCTCGATGCCGTGGCGCAGGTGCGTGTGGACGTCCGTTTCCATGCCCATCGCCTGGCCCCGCGTCGCGATCTCCCACAGCGCCGGCGCCATGGCGCGCAGTCCGTCGACGAGCGCTCGCCGGTCCAGGGGCGGGTGCGTTTCGCCGTTCTCGGGCATGGCATCCGCGCACACGGCGTCGAGCACGCGCGTCCAGTCCGGTCGGCCGTCGTCGTTGCCGTTCCAGCGGATGCGACGGGCGATGCCGTCGGGATGGAGGTACATGGGCGCGAAGTCGAACAGCGGGGTCAGCCCGATGCGTCCGTCGAAATCGCGCTGCAGCGCGGTGTTGCGCGCATGGTTGTCCTTGTTGCCGAGTGCCAGGTTGGCCACGTCGCGACGCAGGTACTCGAGGACCTCGGCCTGCGGGTCGGTGCAGGTGCGGACCAGCCGCCGGCAGACTTCCTGGTGACTGGGAACGGCACCGAACCCCGCCGTGCCCGTCAGGGTGGCGATGCTTTCCTGACCCAGGCGCTCGACGCCGCCGTCGACGATGCGGCGATCGAAGCGCGGGATGAACAGGGCCCGCCGCCGCAGGACGAGCGGCGCGTGCACCCGGAGGCCGAGCCGCCGGGCCAGGTCCATGTAGACGGACTCGTGGCGAAGGATCTGCGCCAGGCGTTCGTTGCGGCCACGACCGAACTTCACGATGAAGTGCGCGCGCGCCCGCTCATCGGGCAGGGTGTGATCGAGATGGAGCAGGCCGTCGTCGGCGCGCGTGAGCAGCAGCTTCGGCCATTCGCCCTGCACGCCCGAGGACCCGGCGACGAAGAGGCCATGGCCGGCCAGGTATTCGCCGAAGTCCTCCTCGCGTGCTGCCACCTCGTCATCCTCGAAGCCACGCGGTGCGTCCTGCCGTCGTGCCAGCCACTGGGCGGCTTCCTTGACGCGAAGGTTGCCGATCGGATTGCCGGCGCCGGCGAGGAGCAGGCGCCAGTCGGCGGCGTCGGCGGCCGTCTCCGGCAGGCCGAGCTGCCTGAGCAACTCCTCCCGGCCGAAGCCCTGCGGCAGCATGTCGATCAGGAAAACCGGCCAGTGCGGACTCCGGAAGTCGACCACCCCGACGGGCAACCGGCTGCAGAAGGCATGCGCGTCCCGGGCGTCAATGTGCTCGACCGCCCAGGCGGTGTCGTAGCCGGCATGCGTGGGGGTGCGCCAACCCTGGTTCGACGGACCGGCGAGGTGGACGACGCCCACGTCGCGCCAAGCGCCGTCCGCATGCAGTTCGATCGTGCAGTGATCAGTCATATCGGTGGTTTTCTATACAAAGCGTAGCCATTATGGCCTTCAAAGTGTATAGAAAAATATACCTATCGGATTTGCGGCACCTATCCCACCGCCCGCGCCGGATTCCCGCTCCAGCGCGACCCCGCCGGGATCGTCTCGCCCTTCATCACCAGCGTCAGCGCGCCGATGTGCGCGCCGTCCTCGACGGTGGCGCCGTAGAGCACGATGCTGCGCGGCCCGACGTGCACGCGCTCGCCGATGTCGACGCGGCCGATCTTCATCACGCGGTCCTCGAACAGGTGGGTCTGGGGGCAGCTCTGGGCGCCGAGTTCGCTGTGGTCGCCGATGCGCACGCAGTCGAATTCGGTGAGGTCGGTGGTGTCCATGTAGACGCCCCGGCCGATCTTCGTGCCCAGCAGGTTGAAGGCGATGGGCAGCCAGGGCGTGCCGCGCAGGTAGTGCATGAAGTTGGGCACGGCGATGCCCTCGTACAGGTTGGTCGCCGCCTCCGACAGCCAGACGAAGGGCGTCCACATCGGCACCGCCACCGGTCGGTAGCGGCCCAGGCAGAGCCACTTGAACAGCGCGACGAAGACGAAGGTGGAGACGCCGAAGATCAGCCCGTCGAGCGTGAGGTAGCCGACGACGGCGCCCCAGTTGCCCGCCGCCGCCGAGGGCATCACGGCCAGCACGATGGCGTAGCCCGCCGCGATCACCACCGCGTGCGGCGCGACGATGCGGAAGGCCTCGACCAGCCCGCGCCCCAGGCGCCGCCAGGGCGAGGGCGCGAAGGTCAGCGATTCCGGGTGCCCGGTGACGACCTCGCGCGCGGGCAGCCGCAGGGGCGGCGAGCCGACCCAGGTCTCGCCGGCGCGCACCACGCCGGGCTCGGGCACGCGGCCGAGCACGCCGATCAGCACGTTCTCCGGCAGGGTGGTGCCGTCGGGCACGTAGGCGCCGTTGCCGATGAAGCTGCGCCGCGCGACGACGGTCGGGCGCATCGTCATCCAGCCGCCGTCGATGCCCTCGTCGCCCAGCAGCACGGCGTCGGCGACGAAGGTGTCGTCGCCCAGCGTGAGCATGTCGGGCACCACGCCCATGGCGGTGGAGATCTCCGCGTTGCGGCCCACCCTGGCGCCCAGCAGGCGGTACCAGAAGGGCGCGTAGAGCGTGGCGTAGACGCCATGGAGCACCTGCAGGCTGGTCTCCTGGATCTGGTTGACCATCCACTTGCCGCAGTAGACGTTGCCGTGGACCGGGTAGCGGCCCGGCGCCAGGCGCGGCAGCACGCTCCAGCGGATGCCCGCGGCGACCAGCGCCGTCAGCACCACCATCACGGCGCCGGCCGGCAACGCGAGGACGAAGTACTTCAGCAGCCGCAGCGGCCCGGAGGTGGTCTCCAGCCACGGAAAGCGCTCGGTGTCGTCCAGGGCGTCGATCAGCATGAAGGTCGGGAACATCGGCAGGAAGAACAGCGCCGCGACCAGCAGCGCGGCGCCGGCGAAGAACACCGCCTCGCCCGCCAGGCGGCGCCGGCCGACGATCGGGCGCGGCGGCAGCGAGGCCTTGTCGAACGCACCGGTGTCGCGCGCCGGCGAGCCGGCCCAGACGCGCCCGGCCGGCACCGCCGCGCCTTCGCCCAGTGCCGACTGGCCGTCGAGGTGGCCCCCGTCGCCCACGCGGGTGCCGCCCTCGAGCACGGCGTAGGAGCCGACGTGCGCCTCGGCGCCGATGTCGATCGCGCCGATGCGCAGTTCGCCGTGCTGCACGCGCGCGTTCTCGAAGGCGACGGCGTTGCCGATGCTCGCGCCGTCGCCGATGGCGAGCAGGTCCGGCGCGCGCAGCTTGATCGTGCCGACGACGACGTCGCGCCCGATGCGCGCGCCCAGGGCGCGCAGCCACCACACCTGCAGCGACGAGCCACCGAGGAAGTAGGTCGGCGCCGCCTCCACCAGCCGGTCGGCCAGCCACCAGCGGAAGTACACGAGGCCCCAGAGCGGATAGCGCCCGGCCTTCAGCCGCCCGGCGATCAGCCACTTGCCGGCGATGGCGATGACGAACTCGAGCACCGTCGCCAGCAGGAAGACCCCCACCGACATCGCCACCGCGTAGGGGATCGAATCGCCCGGGCCGCCGGTGTGGAAGTGGTAGGTGAAGAAGGGCGCCAGCCACTGCGCCATGCGGATCGACACCAGCGCCGGGATGGCCGCCGCCTGCGCCAGGCCGCAGCGCCAGCGGCGCCACGCGGCCGGCGGCGTCCAGTCGGGCACGCGCGCGGCGGCCGACGGCTCGCCGGTCGTCATGGCCGCCGCGAGGGCCGAGGCGATGGCGCCGACCGTGCGGTGCTGGTAGATGTCGCGCACCGACACCCGCGCGAAGCGCGGATCGGCGCGCAGGGCCGACGCCAGCCGCGCCGCCAGCAGCGAGTGGCCGCCGAGCGCGTCGAAGAAGTCGGCCTCGCGCCGGATCGCCGCGCCGGGGAAGAGGGCGGCCAGGGCCGGGAACAGCGCGGCCTCGGCGGGCGTCTCCGGCGCGTCGGAGTCGCCCGCCGCGCCGGTGTCCGCGCCCAGCGGCAGGGCCTTGAGCGCCTTGCGGTCGATCTTGCCGGAGGCGAGGCGCGGCATGCGTTCCAGCGCCTCGAAGCGGTCGGGGACCATGTAGGGCGGCAGGCGCCCGGCGAGCGCGATGCGCAGCGCGGCCGGTGTCGCGGCGGCGCCGGCACCGCCGTCGGATTCGGCGACCAGGAAGGCGATCAGCCGGTCGATGCCGTCGACCTCGCGCAGCACCACCGCCGCCGTGCCGATGCCCGGCTGCCGCGTCAGCACCGCCTCGATCTCGCCGAGCTCGACGCGGAAGCCACGGACCTTCACCTGATCGTCGGTGCGGCCGAGGCAGGCCACGCGCCCGGTGTCGTCGATGCGCGCCAGGTCGCCGGTGCGATAGAGCCGCGCCTCGAGCGGGTCCGCGGCCCAGGGGTTGGGCAGGAATTTCTCGCGCGTCAGGTCGTCGCGGCCGAGGTAGCCCACCGCCACGCCGGGGCCGGTGATGCACAGCTCGCCGACCTCGCCGCGCGGCAGCACCCGCAGGCCGTGCTCGACCTCGGGCGCGATCACCAGCAGCGCGTAGTTGGGTAGCGGCACGCCGATGGTCACGGGCTCGCCCGCGCGCAGCTCGGCCATGCTGGCCGACACCGTCGCCTCGGTCGGCCCGTAGCTGTTGAAGACCCGCCGGCCCGGCGTCGCCCAGCGCGCCACCAGCGCGGCCGGGCAGGCCTCGCCGCCCAGGTTGATCAGGCGCAGCCCGGGCACGTCGCGGTCGAACAGCGCCAGCAGGGTCGGCACCGCGTGCAGCACGCCGATGCGCTGCTCGATCAGCGCCCTGGGCAATGCCTCGGGGTCGGTCGCGACGGCCCGGGGCGCGATCCACAGTGTCGCGCCGACCAGGTAGCTCAGCCAGATCTCCTCGAACGACATGTCGAAGGCCAGCGAGAAGCCCTGGTAGACGCGGTCGTCCTCGCGCACGCCCAGCACGGCGTTCTCGCTGCGCAGGAAGTGGCAGATGCCGCGCTGCGCGACTGCGATGCCCTTGGGCTTGCCGGTCGAGCCGGAGGTGTAGACGACATAGGCGACGTCGTCGGGCGACGTGCCCTGGCGCCGATGCCGTGTCTCGGATGCCGGTGGGTCGGCGAGCAGCGCCTCGGCCGTCCAGACGGGGCGGCCGAGCGCGGCGAGCCCGGGCGCGAAGGCGTCGCAGCTCACGAGGCCCGCCGCGTCGGCGTCGTCCAGGCAGACGGCGATGCGCTCGACGGGCGTGTCGGCGTCGAAGGGCAGCCAGGCCGCGCCGGTCTTGGCGATGGCCAGCTGCATCGTCAGCAGGTCGATGCCGCGCGGCAGCCAGAGCCCGACGATGCGACCGGGCCCGGCGCCGGCCGCGATCAGGCGCGAGGCGGCGCGGTCGGCGTCGTCGTCCAGTTCACGGTAGCTCAGGGTCCGGTCGCCGGCTTCGAGCGCCGGCTTGTCGCCGAGGCGCCGAGCGGTGGCCTCGAACAGGTCGGGCAGGGTCTCGTGGCGGAGCAGGTCGGGTCGGTACGGGCCTCGGAGGACGTCGACGGCATCGGCGGCGGCGGCCGGAACGGCGATGGGGACGGGGGCGACGGGAAGGTCGAGGGGCGGGGAAGCGGGAATCAGGCGAGCCTCGGCGATGACGGATGTAAGACGCGGCGACGCGAGGGTCGGTCACCGGTTACGGATTGTCAGGGAATCGCATCGCCGACTCGCCGCCCCGTGCCCTTTTCCCCTCGGGTCAGCGCACGTCCACCCGCACCTCCTGCACCGCCCGCACCGCGTCCTCCCACGGCCGCTTCAGCTCGAAGCGCAGCCGGTGCGTGCCCGGCGCGTCGCACACCAGCTCGAAGCGTTGCCGCACCGGGCCGCCGATGCCCGCGCCGGTCGGTACGTTGTCCCGCCGCGTCAGCGTGCAGCCCACCGGCAGCGTTCCGGTCGTCCACACCAGGGCGGCGCCGGGCAACGCTTCGAGCTCGATCGTCGCCGGCGCGCCGACGGTGGCCGCGACGTCGATCGCAGGGCGCTCGTCGACGGGCATCTCAGGCCCAGCCGTTGCTCGGCGCCGTCTGCCAGCGGTGGTAGAGCGCCAGATCGGTGCCACGGACCAGGAGCTCGAAGCGGCCGTCCTTGTTGTTGACGATCGCCGCGTCGCCGACGATGCCGCCGCCCAGCGAGTTCCAGCCGCTCCAGTTGCCGTTGGGGGCGACCTGCCAGATGTGCCAGCAGGCGCCGTCGCCGCCGCGTGCGAAGATCTCCAGCCGGCCGTCGGCGTTGCGCCCCGGTACCGGCGTGCTGGTGATGCCGCCGCCCAGCGAAGCCCAGCCGCCCCAGAAGCTGTTGGGCGCGGTCTGCCAGATGTGCCACAAGGCGTTGTCGGTGCCGCGTCCGAAGGCTTCCAGCCGGCCGTCGGCGTTGACGGCCACCGTCGGGTCGGTCGTCAGCACGCCGCCGAGCGACGCCCAGGGCGCCCAGCCGCCGCTCGGCACGGCCTGCCAGACGTGCAGCAGCGCGCCGTTGTTGGCGCGCATGAACACTTCCATGCGGCCGTCCTTGTTGTTGGCCACCACCGGGTTGCCGGTCATGCCGATGCCCATCGAGGCCCAGCCGCTCCAGCCGTTGTTGGGCGCGGTCTGCCAGATGTGCCACAGGATCCCGTCGTTGCCGCGCGCGAAGACCTCCAGGCGCCCGTCCGCGTTGCGCCCCACGCAGGGGTCGCTGGTGATGACGCCGCCCATCGAGGCCCAGCCGCTCCAGCCGTTGTTGATCTTGGTCTGCCACATGTGCCACAGCGCGCCGTCGGCGCCGCGCGCGAAGATCTCCAGCCGGCCGTCGGCGTTGGCCACGAGCGCGGGCGTGCTGGTGATGACGCCGCCGAGCGAAGCCCAGCCGCTCCAGCCGTTGTTGGGCGCAGTCTGCCAGATGTGCCACACCGCGTTGTCGGTGCCGCGCGCGACGATCTCGATGCGGCCGTCGGCGTTGCGCGCGGCCACGGGCTCGGTCGTGAGCTTGCCGCCCAGGCCCTGCCAGCCCGCGCTCGGCAGCGCGACGCCCGTGGCGCCGTACATCGGATAGAAGCGGCCGTCGTACAGGAAGTCGGCGTACGCGATCCTGCCGAAGCCGCCCGTGCCCCAGCTCGTGTCCCAGGAGTTCTTCACGATCCAGCACTGCTCGCTTTCCGAATAGCCGACCACCAGCACGCAGTGGCCGCCCTCGACGACGCCGGTGACGTGGTGGTAGACGCCGGTCTTGTAGCTGAAGAAGTCGGTGAAGACGGTGAAGCAGCCCGTGACGGGACCGACGTTGGTGAGGTGGTTCTTGACCGCCGCCGCATCGGCCAGGGCGACGCGGCGGGCGATCTTCGTGATGCGCCCGGGGCGGTCGGGGGCCACGCGGCAGGTCGGCGGCGGCGTCCAGATGTTGTTGTTGGCGAACGCCGATGCATAGGGGAAGCCGGCGTCGTCGCAGACGCCGCGCGCGATCACCTGATCCAGGCATTGATCGGGCCACCAGCCACCGCAGTTGGCGCCGTGCGACGAGCAGAAGTGGGAGTCGGCTTCGGACAGGTCGACCCAGTTGCCGGTCTGGATGTGCGCCATGGCCTCGATCAACGCGACGCTGCCGAAGGACACGCACGAGCCGCAGCCGCCCTGCTGCTTGACGGCCGTGATGTGGTTGCCGCCGTTGCGGTTGCGCCAGTCGACCTCGGGAGCGAACGACGGCGCGGCCGTGGCGGACGCAACCCGGGGTGCGGTGGCGAGGGCCGTCGCGTCGGGGCTGGGGACGGCACCCAGCAACTGCGCCCGGGTGGCGGGGTCGAGCAGCGAGACCGTGGTCTCGGCGGCCCGCCATCGGGCGCCGTTGCTGCTGAGCGTCTGGGTGAGCGCGCTGATCGTCAGGGGGGTGGTGGCCATGTCTCGTCCTTCTTGCGTCGACCGGTTCCCGGACCTCCCGGGATCCTCATGCGCGGTGGAGACTAGGCCTTGCTTCCGCGTCCGGCATCCCCTGGCTTGGGGACGATCGCCGCCTCACGGGGCGATCGGCGAAAGGACGTACTTACTTCTTGGCGGGGCCGTGCTTCGCGGTCTTCTCCGCCTTGTCGAAGTCCTCCTCCTTGGGCGCGCCGTCCGAGCCCGGCTCGCGCATGTGCTCGCCGCTGCCGTGCGCGATGCGCTCCTGCTTGGCGTGGATGTTGGCGTAGAGGCCGGGCTTCTTCTTGGCGGCGGTCTTCTTCGCGGCGGTCTTCTTGGCGGCGGTCATGCGATGGCTCCGGTCGGACTGTGAGGGAAGCCCACCGTAGGCCGCGCCGGGACGCGTCCCGTGTCGGCGCCGTCGCGCCTCGTCGTAGGAGGGCACGGTCGCACGCTGCGGGCGGCGCGTCAGGGCGGTGTCGGCCGGGGACTCAGCGCGTAGAGCGCCACGCCGGCGCCCACCACCGCCGTCGCGCATCCGAAGATCCCCGCATAGGTCGACGCCGCGCTCCAGCCGAAGCGCTGGCTGGCGTCGGCGATCTGTCCGAAGGTCCACGAGGTCGCGGCCGAGCCCAGGAACACGAAGGTGTTGAGCACGCCCAGCCCGCGCCCGCGCAGGGCCGGCGCCACCAGGCCGCGCCCGTGCGCCATCACCAGCGGATGCACCATGCCGATGGTCGCGAGGCCGGTCAGCAGCGCCACGCCCGGCCACAGGCCCGACGCCGGCCACGCGGCCAGCGCCACGCCGCAGGCGAGCGGCAGCAGCGACCATGCGAGCACCGCCGTGCGCAACGACAGGCGCCGCACCACCAGCGGCAGCAGCAGGGCGGCGCCGAAGCCGCCCAGGCTCACGACCGCCAGCGCCAGCCCACGCGCGTCGGTGCCCAGCGCGAAGACGTCGGCCAGGTACGGCCCGCCCCAGGCGTTGCGGAAGGTGGTGCCGGCGGCCATCGCCAGGCACAGCGGGATCAGCGTCCACATCGCCGGGATGCGCAGCAGGCGCAGGCTGCCGGCCAGCAGCGCGACCGGGCGCTCGGCGCGCGCGTCGGCGTGGCCGGCGTCGCGCACGTGGCGCCAGATGCTCGCGCAGGCGACGAGCATGCACGCGGCGGCCACCGCCAGCGCCGCGCGCCAGCCGAAGCGGTGCGCGGCCCAGCCCAGCGGCGCCGTCGCGCACAGGGCGCCGAGCATCGACAGCGCGTTGGCGCGGCCGACCACCGTGGCGTAGCGCGACGCGGGCAACTGCTCCGACGCGAAGTGCATCAGCCCCATGAAGACCGGCGCGCAGGCCAGGCCCAGGCCGGCCTGCGCCACCATCGCCGTCGCGCCACCGGGCGCCACGACGAACAGCGCCGACGCCGCCACGCCCAGCGCCGTCAGCGCGCGCGTCGGCCGGCCGACGCCCCAGCGGTCGAAGGCGATGCCCACCGGGATCTGCGCCGCCGCGAAGGCCAGGAAGAAGCACGACGACAGCGCGCCGAACCCCGCCGGCGACAGCCCCAGGTCGCGCTGCAACTCCGGCGCGATGACGGCCAGGCAGGTGCGGAAGAACTGGCTGAGGGCGAAGGCGAAGGTGAGGGCGCGGATGCCGCGCATCGGATCGCGATCGGTGTTCAGACCTTCGGCACCGCCATGCCGCGCTGCACCGCCGGGCGCGCGCCGACCTCGGCGAGCCAGCGCCGGAAGTTCGGCTTGGTGGCGAGGGAGTCGGCCAGCACGTCCTTCAGGAAGGTGGTGGCCGCGACGCTCCAGCCGTAGCAGGCGATGTCGGCGATGGTGTAGTCGGCGCCCGCGAGGTAGGGGTGCCGCGCGAGCTGGCGGTCCATCACGCCCAGCAGGCGGTCGGCCTCCTCGGTGAAGCGGTCGATGGCCAGTGGCGACTTCTCCTTGGAGCGCACGGCGAAGAAGCCGAGCTGGCCGAGCATCGGTCCCAGGCCGCCCATCTGCCAGTTGAGCCATTCGAGCGCCTTCCAGCGCGCCGCGCCCGAGGGCGCGAGGAAGCGGCCCTGGCCGTGCGTGTCGGCCAGGTAGGTGAGGATGGCGCCGCTCTCGAAGATCGACAGCGCGCCGCCCTCGGCCGCGTCGTCGACGATGGCGGGGATCTTGTTGTTGGGGGAGACCGCGAGGAACTCGGGCGAGAACTGCTCGTCCTTGCCGATATTGATGGGCCGGACCTCGTAGGGCAGGCCGAGCTCCTCCAGCAGGATGGAGATCTTGCGGCCGTTGGGCGTGGTCCAGGTGTAGAGCGTGATCATGGGAGGTGCCTTGGAATGGAGCGAGAGAAAAATCCGGCGCCCATTCGACCACGCCCGCCGCGTCTCAGCGTTCGCCTTGGCGATAGGGCTTCATCAGCGCCTGCGGATGGCTCGCCTTGCGCGCCACCAGCACCAGGGCGACGATCGACAGCGCGTAGGGCAGCATCAGGTAGAGCTGGTAGGGCAGCGCGGCTTCGCCCGACTGCTGCAGGCGCAATTGCAGGGCGTCGAAGAAGGCGAACAGCAGGGCGCCCAGCAGCGCCTTGCCCGGCCGCCACGAGGCGAACACCACCAGCGCGACGCAGATCCAGCCGCGGCCGTTGACCATGTTGAAGAAGAAGGCGTTGAAGGCCGACAGCGTGAGGAAGGCGCCGGCCACGCCCATCAGCGCCGACCCCGCGACGATGGCCGCCGTGCGCGTGGCCGCGACCGACACGCCCTGGCTCTCGGCCGCGTGCGGGTTCTCGCCGACCATGCGCACGGCCAGCCCGGCGGGCGTGCGCGCGAGCATCCAGGCCACCAGCGGCACAAGCGCCAGCGCCAGCAGCGTCAGGGCCGTCTGCGCGCCGAGCACGGGGATCGGCAGCCAGCCCATCGGCGCGAACGGCGTCACGGTCGGCGGCGTGGCGACCTTCGGGAAGCTGACGCGATAGCCGTAGTGGCTCAACGCCGTCGCCAGCAGCGTGATGCCCAGGCCCGAGACGTGCTGCGACAGCGCCAGCCCGACGGTCAGGAAGGCGTGCAGCAGCCCGAACGCAGCGCCCGTGAGCGCCGCCACCGCGACCCCGCCCCACAGCGGCAGGCCCAGGTACACCGCCAGCCAGCCGGAGAACGCGCCCGCGACCATGATCCCCTCGATGCCCAGGTTGAGCACGCCCGCGCGTTCGCACAGCAGCACGCCCAGCGTGCCCAGGATCAGCGGCGTGGCGATGCGCAGGGTGGCGATCCAGAACGGCGCGCCGGCGAGCAGGTCGATGATCTCGCTCATCGCAGCCGCACCCGGAACTGCGTCAGCAGCGTGGCCACCAGCACCGCGATCAGCGAGGTGGCGACGATCACGTCGGCGATGTAGGTCGGCACGCCCACGGCGCGGCTCATGGTGTCGGCGCCCACCAGCACGCCGGCGACGAACACCGCCGCCGCCACCACGCCCAGCGGATGCAGTCCGGCCAGCATGGCGATGACGATGCCCGCGTAGCCGTAGCCCGGCGACATGTCGAGCGTGACGTAGCCGGTGCGGCCCGCGACCTCGATGGCGCCGGCCAGCCCGGCCAGCGCGCCGGAGAGGAGCGCCACCGTCACCACCGTGCGCGTCACCGGCACGCCGACGAATCCGGCGGCCCGCGCGCTGGCGCCGACGGCGCGCAGGTCGAAGCCCGCCACCGTGTGCCGCATCAGCGCCCACACCGCCACGGCCAGCGCCAGGGCCATCGGCAGGCCGGTGTGCACGCGCGTCTGCGGCACCAGCCTGGCCAGTTCCAGCGCGCCCTGGAGCGCCACGCTCTGCGGCCAGCCCATCGCCGAGGGGTCCTTCATCGGTCCGTCGAGCAGCGCCGACACGCCCAGCAGCACGATGAAGTTCAGCAGCAGGGTCGTCACCACCTCGTCGACGCCGAGGTGACGCTTGAGCAGCGCCGGGCCGAGCAGCAGCGATGCGCCGGCCACGGCGGCGGCGGCCAGCGCCAGCGGAAAGAGCAGCCACGGCGTCAGCGCGACGCCCTCGCCGCCGTGCAGGCCGCCCACCGCCACGGCGGCCAGCGCGCCGGCGTAGAGCTGGCCCTCGGCGCCGATGTTGAACAGCCGCGCGCGGAAGGCGACCGCCGCCGCGAGGCCGGTGAGGATCAGCGGCGTCGCGCGCGTGAGCGTCTCGCTCCAGGCGAACACCGAGCCGAAGCCGCCCTGCAGCAGCAAGGCGTAGGTGCGTCCGACCGGCGCGCCGGCCCACAGCACCAGCAGCGCGCTGACCGCCAGCGTGAAGGCGATCGCACCCAGCGGCGCGAGCACCAGCGCGGCGCGGGAGGTGGTGGGGCGGCGTTCCAGTCTCATCGCGATGGGTTCACGCACCCGCCATGGCCAGGCCGATGGCCTGGCGCGTCCAGTGCGCGGCCGGGTGCGCCACGCCCAGCTCGCCGCCGTGCATCACCGCCACGCGGTCGCCCAGCGCCAGCACCTCGTCGAGGTCGTCGGAGATCACCAGCACGGCCGCGCCGGCGTCGCGCGCGGCCACCAGCTGCGTGTGGACGTACGCGACGGCGCCGACGTCCAGTCCCCAGGTCGGCTGGTGGGCGACGATCAGGCGCGGTGGGGTGTCGTTCCACGTGCCCTCGGACGGGCCGGGCGCGGTCAGCGCGCGGCCGAGGATCAGCTTCTGCATGTTGCCGCCGGACAGCGAGCGCGCCGGCGCGTCGAGCCCGGCGCCGCGCACGTCGTAGGCGGCCTCGATGCGCCGGGCGTGCGCGCGCGCCGCGTCGCGCCGCACCCAGCGCAGGCCCGGCAGCAGCCGGCGCGAGAACGCGTCGCCGCGCAGATGTTCCGACACCGCGTTCTCCCACACCGGCAGGTCGCCGATCACGCCGACGGCGTGGCGGTCCTCCGGCACCCGCGCCACGCCCAGCGCCACCACCTCGGCGGGCGAAGGCGGCAGGGGCCGGCCCAGCAGCCGCACCGTGCCGGCGGTGGCGCGCCGCAGGCCGCACAGCAGCTCGGCCAGCGCGACCTGCCCGTTGCCCGAGACCCCGGCGATGGCGACGATCTCGCCCGCGCGCAGGGTCAGCGACGCTTCCTCCAGGCGGTCGTCGCCGGCGCCGTCGGTGTCGACGCGGTCGAGCACGCAGACCGCCTCGCCGAGGCCCAGCCGCGCCCGGTGCCGCGTCGTCGTCGCCATCGCGCGGCCGACCATCCACTGCGCCAGCTCGGCCTGCGTGGTGTCGGCCGCGCGCGCCTGGGCCACCAGCCGGCCGCCGCGCAGCACGGCCACGCGGTGCGACACGCGCAGCACCTCCGGCAGCTTGTGGCTGATGAAGATGATCGACAGGCCCCGCGCCACCATCCGACCCAGGGTGGCGAACAGCGCCTCGGCCTGCTGCGGCGTGAGCACGGCGGTCGGCTCGTCGAGGATCAGGATGCGCGCGCCGCGGTAGAGCGCCTTCAGGATCTCCACGCGCTGGCGCTCGCCCACCGACAGGTCGCCCACGCGGGCGTCGGGGGCGACCGGCAGGCCGAAGCGGTCCGCCACCTCGCGCAGCCGCGCGCGCGCCTCGGCGCGGCGCGAGAACGGGCGCCACAGCGGCTCGGTGCCCATCAGCACGTTGTCCAGTACGCTCAGGTTGTCGGCCAGGGCGAAATGCTGGTGCACCATGCCGATGCCCGCGGCCAGCGCGGCCTTCGGGTGCCCCGGCGGCAGGCGCCGGCCGAAGACCTCGACGTGCCCGGCGTCGGCCGTGTAGTGGCCGAACAGGATCGACATCAGGGTCGACTTGCCCGCGCCGTTCTCTCCCAGCAGCGCCAGCACCTCGCCGGCGTGCAGGGTCAGCGAGATGGCGTCGTTGGCGACCAGGCGGCCGAAGCGCTTGGTGATGCCCTCGAGCCGTAGCACGGGGGGCGTCCCCGGGGCCGGCACGCCGACGAAGTCGCCGGGCGCCGGGGCCGTCCCGGAAGCCGGCGAGGCCGGGTCGGACGGTGCGCGTGCCGAGGCCGTCATCCGGGCGTCTCCGTCGTCAGCGCCATGCGGCCAGGAAGGCCAGCAGCACCCGCGCCGAGTTGTCGGCCGCGAGGTTCAGGAAGGCGTGCATCTCGTTCTCGCCCGCGCCGCCGCCGGCGAGGTCGCTGAGCGAGCGGAAGGCGATGAAGGGCACGCCGTTGCTCCAGGCCACCTGGCCGACGGCCGAGGTCTCCATGTCGAGCACGCGGGCGCCGAAGGTGGCGAAGGCGTACTCGCGGAACGCCGCGTTGTCGACGAAGGCCGCGCCCGAGACGCCGTTGCCGCCCACCACCAGCGTCGGCCGCATGCCCAGGCAGCGCGCGGCGGCGTCGCAGCGGGTCAGCTCGACGTCGGCCGCCAGTCCGCGCGCGACGGCCAGCATGGCGGGGTCGACCTCGAACCAGAACTTGTGTTCCGCCCCGCGCGCCGAGCGCACGCCCACCGCGCGCGGATGGATCATCCCGAAGGCGGCGAAGCCCGCGTCCTTGCCGGTGCGCGAGGGAGTGAAGCGGCCGGGCGCGGTCTCGCGCGCGAACAGCGATTCGAGGTAGGAGCCCCATTGCGCCGGCACCGCCACGTCGCCGATGTGCAGCGACGGATCGACCCCGCCGGCGATGCCGCTGAAGACCAGGTGCGTGACCGTGAAGCGGTCGAGCGCGCGCTGGGCGTTCATGGCCGCGTTGGTCATGCTGATGCCCGAGAGGAACAGCACCACCGGCTTGCCCTTGAGCACGCCGGTCGTGAACTCGACGCCGTGGACGCGGTGCGCGACGGGGTCGGCCAGCCGGCCGCGCAGCAGGGCGAGCTCGGGTTCGAAGGCCGAGACGACGGCGATGCGCGGCACGCGGTCGAGGCGTTCGCCGGCGTCGGCGGCCGTCGACGATGCCGGCGCGGCGGCGGCGGTGGCGGCGGTCGTCGCCGACGGCATGCCGGCGCAGCCCGCGAGCAGGCCGGCCAGTACGGCGGCGAGCGCGAACGCGCTCCTCATTTCGCCGTCGACTTCGGCTGCGTGTCGTCGACCTTCACGACGAAGGTGCCGGCCAGGATCTCGGCCTGCTTCGCCTGCACGCGGGCCACGGTCTCGGCCGGCACCTTCTTCGCGAAGGTGCCCAGCGGCGCCAGCTCGGAGCCCTTGTGTTTCATGGTCGAGTAGACGCCGTAGTCCTCGGCCGCGAACTTCCCTTCCTTGACCAGGCGGATCGCGCGGTCGGCCGAGGGCTCGAAGTTCCACAGCGCCGAGGCGACCACCGTGTCGGGGTACTGGGCCTGGGTGTCGATCACGTTGCCGATGGCGAGCTTGCCCTTTTCCTTGGCCGCGTCGCTGACGCCGAAGCGCTCGGCATACATCACGTCGGCGCCCTTGTCGATCATGGCGAAGGCCGCCTCCTTGGCCTTGGGCGGATCGAACCAGCTGTTGATGAAGCTGACGCTGAACTCGACCTTCGGATTGGTCTCCTTCGCGCCGGCCATGAAGGCGTTCATCAGCCGGTTGACCTCGGGGATCGGGAAGCCGCCGACCATGCCGATGCGGTTCGTCTTCGTCATGCCGCCGGCCACCATGCCCGAGAGGTAGGCCGGCTCCTGGATGTAGTTGTCGAAGACGCTGAAGTTGGGCGCCTGGGGCTTCTGCGACGAGCCCATCAGGAAGGCCACCTTTGGGAAGTCCTTGGCCACCCGGCGCGCCGCCGACTCGACCCCGAACACCTCGCCCAGGATCAGCTGGTTGCCCGCCGTCGCGTACTCGCGCATCACGCGCTCGTAGTCGGCGTTGGCCACGTTCTCCGTCGCCTTGTAGTCGATCTCCCCGCGCGCCTGCGCCGCCAGCAGCGCCTTGTGGATGCGCCCGACCCACTGCTGCTCGAACGGCACCGTGTACACGGCCGCCACCTTCGGCTTCGCCCCCGGCGCCGACTGCGCCAGCACGAGCCCCGGCAGGCCCAGCGCCAGCCCCGCCACCACGGCGGCCCCACGAACGATCCACTCACGGCGTACGGTCAAGATCTTCTCCTCGTCGATTGAAAAACGTTTCTCGTCCAATCCGCTGTCACCTGCTCCGGCCGTCGCCCCGCAGGGGCGGCAGGCCCTCACGCGGACACCGCGGAACCGGCTTCGCCGGGCCGCCGGTGTCGCCCCCGGTAGGGGGTTGGCGCTGCCACACGAAGTGGGCAAGCCTGGGGGCGAGCCCTATTTGGTTCCGAAGATACGGTCGCCGGCATCGCCGAGCCCCGGCAGGATGTAGCCGTGGCTGTTCAGCTCGCGGTCGATGGCGGCGGTGTAGATCGGCACGTCCGGATGCGCCTCCTGCAGGTTCTTCACGCCCTCCGGGCAGGCCAGCAGGCAGACGAACTTGATCGACTTCGGGCTCATCTCCTTCAGGCGTTCGACCGCCGCGATGGCCGAGTTGCCCGTCGCCAACATCGGATCGACCACCACGATGTCGCGGTCCTGCATGTCGCCGGGCATCTTGAAGTAGTACTCGACGGCGGTCAGCGTCTTGGGGTCGCGGTAGAGGCCGATGTGGCCCACGCGCGCCCCGGGCACCACGCTCAGCATGCCTTCGAGGATGCCGTTGCCCGCGCGCAGGATCGACACCAGCACCAGCTTCTTGCCGTCGATGACCTTGGCGGTCATGGTCTCCAACGGCGTCTCGACCTCGATGTCCTGCATCGGCATGTCGCGCGTGACCTCGTAGGCCATCAGCATGCTCAGCTCGTTGAGCAGCCGCCGGAAGCTGTTGGTCGACGCCTCCTTGCGCCGCATGAGCGTCAGCTTGTGCTGGACGAGGGGATGGTCGATGACGTGGACGTTGCTGCTTGTGGGTTGACTCATGGAGAACGATGGCCCGAAGGCGTTGAAGACGATGAACGAAGATACGAAGCTGCGCCAAGACGGGTCATGCCCAAATCCCGCGAACACCGCGGAACCGGCTCCGCCGGTCCGCCGGTGTTGCCCCCGGCAGGGGGTTGGCGCAGCGACACGAAGTGCGCGAAGACTGGGGGCGAGCTAGAACACCGTGCCGTCGCTTTCGATGATCAGGGGCGGTGCACCGGCTCGCAAGCGCTGTGCCAGCACGCGGCCGGCGGCCCAGGTGCCGCCCTCGAGCACGCAGGCCAGCGGCATCTCCTCGGCGCTCGCGCCCAGCAGGCCGCGCACGCGCGGCGCCACCTCGTCGAGCAGCGCCACGGTCAGCGCCCGCCACTCGACGACGAACTCGTCGCCGACCTGCCAGGTGCCTTCGAGGAAGGCTTCGTCGCGCGGCACGATCACGCCGGTGTCGATGAACAGGCCGCCGTTGCGGTACTCGGGCAGGCCGGTCAGCCGGTCGAGCCCGCGCACCTTCACGCCGGCCCATTCGAAGGGTTCCAGCAGCGAGTAGGTCAGCCATTGCGACAGCTTGTGGAACGGCATCCAGCCATCGGTCAGCCCGGGTCCGCGCACCGCGCCGTGGGGCCAGCAGTCGCCCAGGGCCAGCGCCGGGTCGCCCGAGCCGGTCAGGACGTCGCCGTCGATGGCGTTGCCCGACGGCCAGATGCGCGAGAGCGAATCCAGCAGCAGCTGCAGGATCTCCTCGGCCGAGATTTCGGCCGTCGGCGGCGCGGCCGGGCCGAAGGCGCTGACGAGGGCGTCGAACAGGCCGCCGGGACGCGGCGGGCCGTCGTGGCCGAAGACCTCCGGCTGCTGGGCCAGCGCCTCGCCGAGCCGGCGCAGCAGCGTCGTGCGCCCGGCCAGGCCGACCAGCGGATTGGCTTCGCCGACCTGGAAGGCCTCGGCCAGCCGGTCGCCCACCAGCCCACGCAGGCCGGCGGCGTCGGCCTGCAGCGGCCGCTCCGGATCGGAGGAGAACAAGCCGGCCGTGAAGGCGTGGAAGCTGGCCACGCCCAGGCCCTCGGAGCGCGTGAAGCGCTGGCCGCTGGCGGATTCGACGTAGTGCCAGTCGGGTCCGGCGCCGGCGTCGAGCAGCACGCTCACCAGCGCCAGGTCGATCTGCGCGCGGGCGCGTTCGCGCACCGTGACGCGCTCGCCCAGCAGGGCGTCGAGCTGCGCGCGCCGGTCGATGCCACCGGCCTCGAAGTGACGCCAGCGGCTGTGGAACGGGATGCGGCCCGACGGATAGCGCTCGCGCGCCGCGTCGGCCACGGCCTGCGCGGCGGTGTCGAGCGCGGCGTCGGCGCCGATCGCGAACCAGGTCGACTCGCCCCGGCGCGCGCGCGCGAGCAGGGCGGCGGCGCGCTCGCGCACGGCGCCGGCGGTGCGCAGGTAGCCGACGGCGGGGCCGGGCTGGGCGTAGTCGGGGGCGATGTCCTGGTCGATGCGCGCGGCGGCTTGTTCGGTGGGGCTCATGCGGATGTCTCTTCGGTATGCAATGCGGTGCGGATTCGGGGGAGGCGGGTCGTCGCGACCTTCTTCACTTGTCGAGGCCCCGGCCCTTGGCCTTCTTCAGTTCCTCGGCGTCGGGCACCGGGCCGGGCGTGAAGTAGCCGGCGGCCATCTTGGCGTCCATCTCGACGCGCGCGTCGGCCGGGATCAGCTCGTCGGGGATGTTCACGCGCTCGCCGATCTCGATGCCCGAGCCGGTGATGGCGTCGAACTTCATGTTGCTCATCGACACCAGGCGGTGGATCTTCCGGATGCCCAGCCAGTGGAAGACGTCGGGCATCAGCTCCTGGAAGCGCATGTCCTGCACGCCGGCCACGCACTCGGTGCGGGCGAAGTACTGGTCGGCGGTGTCGCCGCCGACCTGGCGCTTGCGGGCGTTGTAGACCAGGAACTTGGTGACCTCGCCGAGCGCGCGGCCCTCCTTGCGCGAGTAGGCGATGAGGCCGACGCCGCCGCGCTGGGCGCCGCGGATGCATTCCTCGATGGCGTGCGTGAGGTAGGGGCGACAGGTGCAGATGTCGGAGCCGAAGACGTCCGAGCCGTTGCACTCGTCGTGGATGCGCGCGGTCAGCTCGACCTCCGGGTTGGCCAGATCGCGCGGGTTGCCGAAGATGTAGATGGTCTGGCCGCCGATGGGCGGCAGGAACACCTCCAGGTCGGAGCGCGTGACCAGTTCCGGGTACATGCCGCCGGTCTCCTCGAACAGCGTGCGGCGCAGATCGGTCTCGGAGCAGCCGAAGCGCCGCGCCACCTCGGGGAGGTACCACACCGGCTCGATGGCGGCCTTGGTCACCAGCGCGGCGCCGCCGGCGGTGAGGAACTTGCCGTCGGCCTGCAGGCGGCCGCTCTGCAGCGCCTCGATCACCTCCGGCAGGATCACGTGCGCCTTGGTGATGGCGATGGTCGGGCGGATGTCGTAGCCGGCCGCGAGTTCGGTGGAGAAGACGTCGGCCACCAGCGCGCCCCACGGATCGAGCGAGACGATGCGGCCCGGTTCGGTCCACTGCGGGTAGGGGCCGATGGCGTCGGTCGGCGAGGTGTTGGTGAGGTCGGCCTTGTGCTCGCGCTTGAGCGCCCCGGCGGCGACGGCCAGTGCGCGGTAGACGCTGTAGGAGCCGCTGTGCGTGCCGATCACGTTGCGGTGCGCGCGCTTGGTGGTGGTGCCGACGAGCGGGCCGCGCTCGGCCGGCGTGGCCGCGCCCCAATGGATCGGCAGGGCGCCGAAGCCGCTGGAATGCGAGGTCAGCCGGATGTGGCGCGGCGCGTTCGCCAGCGGCGCGTTGTAGAACGGGGAGATCGACGCGCCGGCCTCGACCGGGATCGCCATGGCCGGCGGGATCGTGGCGGTGGCGTGGCCCGAGGCGTCGAAGTGGGGGGAAGGGGAAGCCGGGATCGGCAGCGGAACGGTGGGAGAGGAAGAATCGGAGACGGTGTCGACGGACATTGCAGACCCTCAAAAAATGCAATGTACCGAGGGTCACCCGACACGGCAAGCGAAGCCGTACGCCTTTCGCCGTATCGCGCCGGTGCCGCAGCGCCGATGCGATACGAAGGGCCTCATCGGGACGGTGCGCGTTGCGCCCCGTCCGGCTGCGTCGGCCAGCCCGCGAGGTGGCGCTCGGCGATGCCGGCCAGCGCGGTGATCCAGGCCGGGTCGTCGTTGAGCGAGGGGATGTAGTGGAACTCGCGCCCGCCCTCGTGCAGGAAGGCCTCGCGGCCTTCCATGGCGATCTCTTCCAGCGTCTCCAGGCAGTCGGCCGGGAAGCCCGGGCACATCACGTCGACGCGACCGACCTTGGCGCGGCCGAGTTCGCGCAGGGTCGGCTCGGTGTAGGGCTCCAGCCACTTGGCGCGGCCGAAGCGCGACTGGAAGGTCACCCGGTGCTCCTGTGCCGACAGGCCCAGGCGCTCGGCCAGCAGGCGCGCCGTGGTCAGGCACTGCGACTGGTAGGGGTCGCCCAGGCGGATGTTGCGCTCCGGGATGCCGTGGAAGCTCATCACCAGCTGGTCGGGCCGGCCATGGCGCTGCCAGTAGGCCTGCACGCTGCGCGCCAGGGCGTCGATGTAGAGCGGGTCGTCGTGGAAGTCGTTGACGAAGCGCAGCTCGGGCAGGCGCCGTTGCGTGCGCGTCCAGTTGGCGACGGCGTCGATCACGCTGGCCGTGGTGGTGGCCGAGTACTGCGGATAGGCCTGCAGCACCAGCACCCGCGCGACGCCCTCGGCCTGCAGGGCGTCGAGCTGCGAGGCGATCGACGGATTGGCGTAGCGCATCGCCGCGCGCACCGTGAGGCGATGGCCGCGCTCGCCGAGCCAGCCGGCCAGGAGGGTCGCCTGCTTCGCGGTCCAGACCTTCAGCGGCGAGCCCTCGGGCAGCCAGATGCTGGCGTACTTGGCGGCCGACTTGGCGGGCCGCACGCGCAGGATGATCCCGTGCAGGATCAGGCACCAGACGGCGCGCGAGATCTCGACCACGCGGTGGTCATGCAGGAACTGCGAGAGGTAGGGCCGCACGGCCTGCGCCGTCGGCGCGTCGGGCGAGCCGAGGTTGCACCAGAGGATGGCGGTGCGGGGTGCGGAGGAGGAGGCGAGGGAGGCTGGGGCGGTGGGTGCCGGGTCGGCGTCGCGGGCGCCGGCGGGGTCGTGGGGGAGCATGCGATATTCTGCGGCATGACCTCCGAGACACCGGCGCATCCGGACATGACCCCTTCCGGCGGCGCCGGCGACGGCTTCGAGAACGCCCTCGACGTCGGCCGCATCGCCGGCATCTCGCTCGACCTCGACGACACCCTGTGGCCGATCTGGCCGACCATCGAGCGCGCCGAGGCCGTGCTGCACGAGTTCCTGCTGCGCGAGGCGCCGGCGACGGCGACGCTCCTGCTCACGCCCGGCGTCCTGCGTGAGTTGCGCGAGGCCACCGAGCGCGAGCGCTCCGACCTCGCGCACGACCTGAGCGCCCTGCGCCGCGAATCGATCCGCACCGCCCTGCGCCGCGCCGGCGAGGACCCGGCCCTGGCCGACCCGGCCTTCGACGTCTTCTTCGTCGAGCGCCAGCGCGTCGTGCTCTACGACGACGCCGCGCCGGCGCTGCAGTGGCTGAGCGAGCGCTATCCGCTGGTGGCGATCTCCAACGGCAATGCCGACGTCGACCGGACCGGCGTGGGCCGATGGTTCAAGTCGGCCTTCAGCGCCCACCTCTTCGGCAGCGGCAAGCCTCACGCGCCGATCTTCCACGCCGCCGCCGCCTCGATCGGCCTGGCGCCCGGCGCCATCCTGCACGTGGGCGACGATGCCGCCCTGGACGTCGCGGGTGCGTTGGACGCCGGCATGCAGGCCGCCTGGCTGGCACGCAAGCCCGGCGACGACCGCCAGCCCTGGGCCCATGGCGCCCGGCCGCAGCTGGTCGTGCCCGACCTGCTCGCGCTGTGCCGGGCGCTCGGCACGGACTGAGTCAAGGACGCTGCGGAATCGTCCCGCCAGACCGGTGTCGCTCCTTGCAAGGCGACAGGCGTGGCGACGCGAAGCGAGCCAGCCTGGAGTGGTCCAGGACACCGCGGAACCGGCTTTGCCGGGCCGCCGGTGTCGCCCCCTGGAAGGGGGTTGGCGAAGCGACACGCAGTGCGCGAAGCCTGGGGGTCAACCCCTTCACAAGATGTGGAACGACTTCTGCAACCGGAACAGGTCCTGGTTGCTGCTCACGCTCAGCTTGCGGAAGGCGGCCTGCTTCTGCGAGCTGATGGTCTTGATGCTGCGCACGAACTTGTGGCTGATCTGGCTGACCGACATGCCCTGCAACAGACAGCGCAGGACCTCCATTTCCCGCGTCGAGAGACCCGCGCCCTCGAGGGCCTCGCTGTGCGACGACGGTGGCACGTCGGTGTCGTGGATCTCCCTGGTCACCTCGTGCGTCCTCGGTCGCTTGCGCTCGCCATGGAAGCGCGAATGCCAGGCAGCGAAACCCAGTTCTCGCACCGCATTGACCACCTCGTCCATCGATGAACTCTTGGACAATACGCGGGCGGCGCCGGCCCGGTACATGAGCGATGTGGTGGCGGCACTCATGTAGCCGGTGTAGATGAGCAATCGCGTGTCGGGGAAATTGCGCTGGAATTGCTTGATGAGGTTCCAGCCGTCGTTCTCCAGGCCTTCGAGTTGGTATTCGACGATGACGACGTCGCAGATGAATTCCTTGAGCAGGGCCGACATCTCCCGGTAATCCGTGCCGGAGCCGACCCAATGCATGTCGTATTGGCTGCGTATCTTGCATTCCAGTCCGAAGCGCACGACCGCATGGCTGTCGAGCGTGCAGACGTTGATGCGTGCGGGGTCGTCGCTCGCGGTGGACGACGACGGCGTGGAGCGTGACGGAATGGTCGTTTCGAACTCTCTGATTTCGGACATTTCGTGCTTCCGGGAGTTGGTTGAAGTGCTCCTCCATGACGCAATGGAGAACGTTCGTCCCAAGGCTAATCCCAGTCGGTCGTCTTCAATCTGAAGTAATGTTTACTACGTCCAAAAAATCGATGTGATGAAATCGATCTACAAAAAAATGTATGAATTAAATGACTCTTTCTTTCTTTTATGAAAGAAAGACGGCATTGAATGCACGATCGGTCGATGCAATCGAGCGCAATGAATTCGAACCTTCATCGAATCCCTCGCGGAAATCCGAAGACCGATGGCGCGATGTCCGTGTTGCAGCTTCAGCCGGCGACAGGTATTCGCCGGGCGGCGGCGAGGCCGCTGCGCACGGCGCCCTCCAGGGTGGCGGGATAAGGCCCGTCGACATGGTCGCCGCAGGCGCCGATCGCCTCGGCGATGTCGCAGCCGGGCCGTCGCAGGCCGGGCGTGCAGGCGAAGGTCGCGCGTTTCTCGACGATCGTGCGCAGCACCCGCAGGGCGGGTTGGCCCAGCGCGCCGCGGGCCTGGCGCAGCACCTGGCGCTCCAGCACGTCGCGCGGCGCGTCCGAGGCGCTCACCACCAGGGCCAGGCGGCCGCGCGGACCGCCCAGGACGGTCCGGTCGAAGGCGAACTGCGCCGGCGCCTCGACCGACGACGCCAGGGCCAGCAAAGGGGCGGCCAAGGGTGTCGCGCCGTCGAGGTAGACCGTGGCGATGGCCTCGAAGCGCAGCGACTCGGCCGCCGCGATCCAGGCCGGCGCGTCGATGGCGCTGTTGCGCAGGAGCCGGACGGCGTCCCACGACGCGCCGGCGACGACGACGTGGTCGACGGCCGCGCCTTCGACCTGCCAGCGCGGCGAGCCCGGCCCGGCGCGCTCGATGGCCGCCACGCGCGTGCCGAGCCGCAGCGTGGCGCCGCACCTGGTGAGCCAGGCCAGCGCGGCGTCGGGCAGCAGGGCGCCCAGGTCCACGCGCGGCAGCAGCAGGTCGGCGCCGCCCGGCTCGCCGAAGAGCGCGTCGCGCAGCACGGTCAGGAAGACCTGCCCGCTGGCGCGCGCCGAAGGCGTGTTGAGGGCCGAGACGCACAGCGGGTCGATCAGCTCGTCCATCGCGCGCGGCGTGAGGTCGCGGCACAGATCGCCCACCGTGGCGTCGTCGGCGCAGCGAAAACCGGCACGCCGCCAGGCCCAGGCACTGCGCAGGAGCGACGCCTTGTCGCGCCAGGTCCAGCCGCGCGCGGTGACGATGCCGGCGAGCAGATCCAGCGGCACCGGCCAGCCGGCGGGCACCGCCAGCCCGCTGCCGTCGGGCCGCCGCAGGGACAGCGGCAGGCGCAGCAGCACGTCCCGCGGATCGACGCCGACCGTGCGCATCATCGCCAGCGTCTCGCGGTAGGCGCCCACGAGGATGTGCTGGCCGTTGTCGAGCGGCGGGTCCGACGACGCGCCCGCGGCAGCGCCCTCGATGCGGCGCGCGCGGCCGCCGGCGGTGCGCGCCGCTTCGAACAGGGTGACGTGGTGGCCCGCGCGCGTGGCCTCGACCGCGCAGGCGAGGCCGGCCCAGCCGGCGCCGATCACGGCAATCCTCACGATGGCGGGACCTACAGCCGGCCGAGCGCCTGCACCTGCCAGGCGAGCCAGAACTTGCGAACGGGCGTGAGGCTCACGCGCTGGTTCATCACCTGGAAGTCGTCACGCTCGATCTCGCGCAGCAGCGTGCGGTAGATGCTCGCCATCATCAGGCCCGGCTTCTGGCTGCGCCGGTCGGCCGCGGGCAGCAGCGCCAGGGCGGCGTCGTAGGCCTGGTGGGCGCGCTCGGCCTGGAACTTCATCAGCGCCACGAAGCGGTCGGAATGGACGCGGTTGAGGATCTCGTGCGCCTTGACGTCGAACTGCTGTAGCTCGTTGACCGGCAGGTAGATGCGCCCGCGCAGGGCGTCCTCGCCGACGTCGCGGATGATGTTGGTCAGCTGCAGCGCGAGCCCGAGCTGGTGGGCGTACTCGGTCGTCTTGGGATCGGTCTGGCCGAAGATGCGCGCGGCGACTTCGCCCACCACGCCGGCGACCAGGTGGCAGTAGCGCCGCAGGGCGTGGAAGTCGAGGTAGCGGGTCTGGTCGAGGTCCATCTGGCAGCCATCGACGATCTGCAGCAGCTGCGCGGCCTCGATGCCGTGCTCGGCGGCCAGCGGCACGAGCGCCTGCATCACGGGGTGGTGCGGCGTTCCGGCGAAGGACTGGGCGATCTCGGTGCGCCACCAGGCGAGCTTGGTGGCGGCCACGCCGGGGTCGCGCATCTCGTCGACCACGTCGTCGACCTCGCGGCAGAAGGCGTAGAACGCGGTGATCGCGGCGCGGCGCGGCTTGGGCAGGAACAGGAACGCGTAATAGAAGCTGCTGCCCGAGGCGGCCGCCTTGTCCTGCACGTACTGGTCGGGATTCATCGGGGCGAACGCGCGGTC
Organism: Variovorax sp. PvP013; assembly: GCF_050435945.1. Taxonomy (NCBI): domain Bacteria; kingdom Pseudomonadati; phylum Pseudomonadota; class Betaproteobacteria; order Burkholderiales; family Comamonadaceae; genus Variovorax; species Variovorax sp. PvP013. Next base: position 1,115,787 of record NZ_JBNDLF010000001.1, on the reverse strand, counting down.
TTCGTGGTCATGCGGCCGATTGTCTCCGCATCCACAGGGCGCGCCAGGCCAGGTGGGGGGCGTCGGCCTTGCCGATGGTGGGTCGGTGGGAGAAGCTGTCGAAACCCTGCGCCGCGATCTTGTCGAGGATGCGCAGGCCGCCCTGGACCACCACGCGCAGCTCCCAGCCGGCACGGCCGGGCAGCCGGTGCACCAGGGGGGCGCCCTCGTGGAGCAGCGCGCGCGCCCAGGCCACCTCGTGCTCCAGGAGCGCCCGCGCGGCCGCGCTCGGCGCATCGGCCCCCAGGGGACGGAAGCGCTCGAAATCGGCGGGCCCGAGGCCGCGGGCCGCGCAGTCCGCCAGCGGCAGGTAGTACCGGTCGCGCGGCAGGTCGACGCTCGTGTCCTGCCAGAAGTTGACCAGTTGCAGGGCGCTGCAGATGGCGTCGCTGCGCGCGAGCGACGCCGCGTCGTCGATGCCGTGGAGGTGCAGCAGCAATCGCCCGATCGGGTTGGCCGAGCGGCGGCAGTAGTCGAGCAGCTCGGCGCGATCGGCATACCAGCGCCGGTCGCGCGTGTGGGCGATGTCCTGGGCGAAGGCGTCGAGCAGGTCGGCCAGGAGCTGCTCGGGCAGTGCGAAAACTTTCATCGCATGGGCGAGCGGTCCGAACACCTCCGGCCAGCGCGACGCCGGGTCGACCGTGCCGCGCGCCGCGGCGGCGAGTTCGGCACGGAAGTCCCGCAGGTCGGACAGCCGTGGCGCGGGGCCGGCGTCGCCTTCGTCGGCGATGTCGTCGGCCGTGCGGGCGAAGCCGTAGATGGCGGCGATCGGCGCGCGCAGGCGCGGCGGACAGAGCCACGACGCGACGGGGAAGTTCTCGTAGTGGGTCGGCGGGGCGGCGATCGTCGGCGGCGCCGGCGACCGTGGTGGGGCGTGGGAGGGGGAGGGCACGCGATGGATTGTCGAAGAGTTGCCATGACCTGCGTGCGCGGTGCCGACGCGCGGGCGGCGTCGGTTCGCATTGACACTGCCCGACGCTTATCCTAGATTACTAACCGTCCGGTCATTAGTGGCCTTCAGTGCACGACGAGGTGGTCCATGACCGTATTTCCCCCCCATCCGATGGCTTTGTCGACCGGCGCCGCATGTCTGGCGCTGGCCGCGGCGCTCGCGGGCTGTTCCCGCCCGGCGCCCGTCGAGGAGCCCATTCGCGCCGTCAAGGTCCAGGCCGTCGCCGCCAGCGGCATCGAGACCGCCCCCGAGTTCTCCGCCGAGGTGCGCGCGCGCGTCGAATCGCAGCTCGGCTTCCGGGTGGCCGGCAAGATCCTGCGCCGCCAGGCCGAACTGGGCCAGCACGTGCGCGCCGGCGAGGTGCTGGCCCAGCTGGACCCGCAGGACCTGCGGCTCGCCGCCGATGCCGCGCGCGCCCAGCAGGCGGCCGCGCTCACCAACCGCGATCTGGCCGCGGCCGACCTCCAGCGCTATCGCGAGCTGCGCGCCCGGAACTTCATCAGCGGTGCCGAACTCGAGCGCCGCGAATCGACCTGGAAGGCGGCGCAGGCCCAGTTCGATCAGACCCGGGCCCAGTCGTCCTCGCAAGCCAATCAGGCCGCCTACACGACGCTCACGGCCGACGCGGCCGGCATCGTCACCGCCGTCGACGCCCAGCCGGGCCAGGTGGTGGCGGCCGGCACGCCGGTGGTGCGCATCGCGCAGGACGGCGTGCGCGACGTGGTGTTCGCCGTGCCGGAAGACCGCGCGATGCTGATGCGCCCGGGCTCGCCCGTGACCGTGCGCGGCTGGGCCGGCGGCGGCGAGATCGAGGGCCGCGTGCGCGAGGTCGCGGGCAGCGCCGATCCCGTCACCCGCACCTACACCGTCAAGGTCGCGATCGACGCGGCCAACTCGCCGCCGCTGGGCGCGACGGTCTATGCGCGTCCGCGGGCGCTGTCGCGCACCGACACGCCGGTGCTCAAACTGCCGACCAGCGCGCTGCGGCAGGAGGGCGGCGGCAGCGCCGTCTGGGTGCTGGACCGCCCGACGATGACGGTGCGCTCGCAGCCGGTGCAGGTGGCCACGGCCGACGGCAACCAGGCCGTGATCGCATCGGGTCTGAACGCGGGCGAACTGGTGGTGGTCGCAGGGGTGCACGTGCTGTCGCCGGGCCAGAAGGTGTCGATCTACCAGGACCGGCTCACGGCCGGCGCGGCCGGCGCTGCGGCCTCGACGACGCCGGCGTCGGCGTCGGCATCCGCAGTCCCGCCCGCGCCCGCGGCGTCGCGTTGAGGGCCGCACGATGAGCGACCCCGGCGCACCCCGCGATGCCGCGACCCCCGACGCGGCGTCTCCCCGATCCGGCTTTAACCTGTCGCGCTGGGCGCTCGAGCACGCCGCCCTGACGCGCTACCTGATGGTGGCGCTGATGGTGCTGGGCTTCGCGGCCTATTTCCAGCTCGGCCAGGACGAGGACCCGCCCTTCACCTTCCGCGTCATGGCCGTGCGCACGCTGTGGCCCGGCGCCACGGCGCAGCAGGTGGCCGAGCAGGTGACCGACAAGCTCGAGCGCACGCTGCAGGAGGTGCCCTACGCCTACCGCATCCGCAGCTACTCCAAGCCCGGCGAGTCGCAGATCATCTTCGAGATCAAGGACTCGTCGAAGGCGAGCGAGGTGGCCGGCGTCTGGTACACGGTGCGCAAGAAGATCGGCGACATGCGCGCGAGCCTGCCCGGCGGCGTCGTGGGCCCGTTCTTCAACGACGAGTTCGGCGACGTCTACGGCGTGATCTACGCCCTGCAGACCGAGGGCTTCGCGCCCGCCGAGGTCAGGACCTTCGCCGACGACGTGCGCCAGCGCCTGCTGCGCGTGAAGGACGTCGCCAAGGTCGAGCAGTTCGGCCTGCAGGACGAGAAGATCTACATCGAGGTCTCGCAGAAGCGTGTGGCGCAACTCGGGCTGGACTTCAACGCCGTGCTGCAGCAGATCGGCGCGCAGAACGCGGTCGAGAGCGCCGGGGCGATCCAGTCCCCGCTCGACGTGGTGCAGGTGCGCGTGGCCGGCCAGTTCACCAGCGTCGAGCAACTGCGCGAGATGCCCATCCGCGGCAGTTCGGGCAACCAGCTGCGGCTGGGCGACATCGCCACCATCGGGCGCGGCACGGTCGACCCGCCGGTGACCAAGGTGCGCCACCAGGGCGGCGAGGTGGTCGCGCTGGGCGTGTCGATGACCAAGGGCGGCGACATCATCGCGCTGGGCAAGGCACTGCGCGCCGCGGTGGCCGACATCCAGCGCAGCCTGCCCGCGGGCGTGACGCTCGTGCAGGTGCAGGACCAGCCCGTGGCCGTGGCCACCTCGGTCAACGAGTTCGTGCACGTGCTGATCGAGGCGGTCGCCATCGTGCTCGCCGTGAGCTTCGTCGCGCTGGGCCTGCACAAGGGCGGACGGTTCGGCTGGACCATCGACGTGCGCCCGGGGCTGGTCGTGGCGATCACCATCCCCCTGGTGCTGGCCGTCACCTTCCTGGCGATGGACTACTTCGGCATCGGGCTGCACAAGGTGTCGCTCGGCTCGCTGATCATCGCCCTGGGGCTGCTGGTGGACGACGCCATCATCGCGGTCGAGATGATGGTGCGGAAGATGGAGGAGGGCTACGACAAGGTGCGCGCCGCCACCTTCGCCTACGACGTCACGGCCAAGCCGATGCTCACCGGCACGCTCATCACGGCGGCGGGCTTCCTGCCTATCGGCATCGCCAAGTCGGTGACGGGCGAATACACCTTCGCGATCTTCGCGGTCACGGTGATCGCGCTGGTGCTGTCGTGGATCGTGTCGGTCTACTTCGTGCCGTACCTGGGGACCCTGCTCTTGAAGGTGAAGCCGCACGACCCCGACGCACCGCCGCACGAGCTGTTCGACTCGCGCTTCTACAACGGCTTCCGCCGTACCGTGAACGGGTGCATCGCGCACCGCTGGATGACGATCGGCGCGACGCTGGCGATCTTCGCGCTGGGCATCGTCGGCATGGGGCGCGTGCAGCAGCAGTTCTTCCCGGACTCGAGCCGGCCGGAGGTGCTGGTGGAATTGTGGTTCCCGGAGGGCACCTCGTTCGCCGCCAACGAGGAGGTCGTCAAGCGCGTCGAGCGCCGGCTCATGACCGAGGACGCCGTGGCCTCGGTCACCACCTGGGTCGGCAACGGCGTGCCGCGCTTCTACCTGCCGCTCGACCAGATATTTCCGCAGAGCAACGTCTCGCAGATGATCGTGCTGGCCAAGGACCTGAAGCAGCGCGAGACCTTGCGCACGAAGCTGCCGGCCATCCTGGCGCAGGAATTTCCCGAGGTACGCGGTCGCGCCCGGCTGCTGCCCAACGGGCCTCCGGTGGCCTATCCGGTGCAGTTCCGCGTCGTCGGCCCCGACCCCGCGCAGTTGCGCCAGCGCGCCGACGAGGTCAAGGCGCTGATGCGCGAGAACGCCCACACGCGCGGCGTCAACGACAACTGGAATGAATCGGTGAAGGTGGTGCGGCTGGAGGTCGACCAGGCCAAGGCGCGCGCGCTGGGCGTGACCAGCCAGGCCATCGCGCAGGCCTCGCGCACCATGTTCAGCGGCACCACCGTCGGCCAGTACCGCGAGGGCGACCGGCTGATCGACATCGTGCTGCGCCAGTCTCCCGACGAGCGTGGCGAGATCTCGGACCTCGGCAGCGCCTACCTGCCCACCGCGTCGGGCCGCTCGATCCCGCTGCTGCAGATCGCGCGGCCGGTCTTCACCTGGGAGCCGGGCGTGATGTGGCGCCAGAACCGCGACTACGCCATCACCGTGCAGGGCGACATCGTCGAGGGCATGCAGGGCGCCACCGTGACCAAGGAACTGGAGCCGGCGCTGCGCGAGCTCGAAGCGCGCTGGCGCGCCCAGGGGCAGGGCGCCTACCGCATCGAGGTCGCCGGTGCCGTGGAGGAGAGCAGCAAGGGCTCGGACTCCATCGTCGCGGGCGTGCCGATCATGCTGTTCCTGGTCTTCACGCTGCTGATGCTGCAGCTCCACAGCTTCAGCCGCGCGCTGCTGGTGTTCATGACCGGGCCGCTGGGCATCGCCGGCGTGGCCGCCGCGCTGCTCATCCTCGACCGGCCGTTCGGCTTCGTCGCGCTGCTCGGCGTGATCGCGTTGATGGGAATGATCCAGCGCAACTCGGTGATCCTGATCGACCAGATCGAGAGCGACCGCGCCGCCGGCGTGCCGGCCTGGGACGCGATCGTCGAGTCGGCCGTGCGGCGCCTGCGGCCGATCGTGCTGACGGCGGCGGCCGCCGTGCTGGCGATGATCCCGCTGTCGCGCAGCGTCTTCTGGGGCCCGATGGCCGTGGCCATCATGGGCGGACTCATCGTGGCCACCGCGCTGACCCTGCTGGCGCTGCCGGCGATGTACGCCGCCGCATTTCGTGTCCGCCGCGAGCCGGAACCGCCTCCGGTTCACGGCTAAAATACGCGGTTGCCGATTTCGAACGGGTGGTCTGCACGACAGACCGCCCGTTCTTGCATTGAGTCCCCTGACCGCGCGGGTGGCGAAATTGGTAGACGCACCAGGTTTAGGTCCTGACGTTCGCAAGAACGTGCCGGTTCGAGTCCGGCCCCGCGCACCAGCTCAAAAAATCCCCTCAAGGAAGACACCAGATGACCGTGAACGTTGAAACCCTCGACAAGCTCGAGCGCAAGATCACCCTGACCCTGCCGGTCGACACCATCCAGTCGGAAGTCAACGCGCGCCTGAAGAAGATCGCGCGCACCGTCAAGATGGACGGCTTCCGTCCCGGCAAGGTGCCCATGACGGTCGTGGCCCAGCGCTATGGCTACTCGGTCCACTACGAGGTCATGAACGACAAGGTCGGCGAGGCCTTCTCGCAGGCCGCCAACGAAGCCAAGCTGCGCGTGGCCGGCCAGCCCCGCATCACCGAGAAGGAAGAGTCGCCCGAAGGCGCCCTGGCCTTCGACGCGATCTTCGAGGTGTTTCCCGAAGTCAAGATCAACGACCTCTCCGCCGCCGAGATCGACCGCATCACGGCCGAGGTCAGCGACGAGGCCATCGACAAGACGCTCGACATCCTGCGCAAGCAGCGCCGCACCTTCGAGCCGGGCGCGCAGGACGCTGCCGCCAAGGACGACGACCGCGTGACGGTCGACTTCGAAGGCAAGATCGACGGCGAGCCCTTCCAGGGCGGCAAGGCCGAGGACTTTCAGTTCATCGTCGGCGAAGGCCAGATGCTCAAGGAGTTCGAGGACGCCGTGCGCGGCCTGAAGGCCGGCGACAGCCGCACCTTCCCCCTGTCGTTCCCGGCCGACTACCACGGCAAGGACGTGGCCGGCAAGCAGGCCGACTTCCTGGTCACCGTCAAGAAGATCGAGGCATCGCAACTGCCCGCCATCGACGAGGAACTGGCCAAGTCGCTGGGCATCGAGGAAGGCACCGTCGAGGGCCTGCGCGCCGACATCAAGCGCAACCTCGAGCGCGAAGTGAAGTTCCGCCTGCTGGCGCGCAACAAGAACGCCGTCATGGACGCCCTGATCGGCAACGCCGAACTCGACGTGCCCAATTCCAGCGTGCAGTCCGAGGTCGCCCGCATGGTCGAGGGCGCCCGCGCCGAGCTCAAGCAGCGCGGCGTCAAGGACGCCGACAAGGCGCCGATCCCCGAGGAGATGTTCCGCCCGCAGGCCGAACGCCGCGTGCGCCTGGGTCTCGTCGTCGCCGAACTGGTGCGCGCCAACGAGCTGCACGCCAAGCCCGAGCAGGTCAAGGCCCACGTCGAGGAGCTGGCCGCCAGCTACGAGCGCCCGGCCGACGTCGTGCGCTGGTACTTCAGCGACAAGGACCGACTGGCCGAGGTCGAGGCCGTCGTCATCGAGAACAACGTGACCGACTTCGTCCTGGGCAAGGCCAAGGTCAACGACAAGGCCGTCTCCTTCGACGAACTGATGGCGCAGCAGCAGCAAGGCTGATCGCTGCGGGCCGTGTCCGGGTGTGTACGGCCCGGGGCTTGTGCTCTGCGCGTGAGCCCCAAATTGGCGGGTTGGTAAGAAACACTCTGGAGAGAGCAATATGAGCGCACAGGAAATTCAAGGCCTCGGCATGGTGCCGATGGTCATCGAGCAATCGGGCCGCGGCGAGCGTTCCTACGACATCTATTCGCGGCTGCTCAAGGAGCGCGTGATTTTCCTGGTGGGCGAGGTCAACGACCAGACCGCCAACCTCGTGGTGGCGCAACTGCTGTTCCTCGAGAGCGAGAACCCCGACAAGGACATCTCGTTCTACATCAATTCGCCCGGCGGCAGCGTGAGCGCCGGCATGGCGATCTACGACACGATGCAGTTCATCAAGCCGGCCGTGTCCACCCTGTGCATCGGCTTCGCGGCCAGCATGGGCGCGTTCCTGCTGGCGGCCGGCGAGAAGGGCAAGCGTTTCTCGCTGCCCAATTCGAAGGTCATGATCCATCAGGTGCTCGGCGGCGCACGCGGCCAGGCGACCGACATCGAGATCCACGCGCGCGACATCCTGCGCACCAAGGACCAGATGAACCGCATCCTGGCCGAACGCACCGGCCAGCCGCTGGAGAAGATCGCGCGCGACACCGAGCGCGACTACTTCCTCACGGCCGACGAGTCGAAGGAATACGGCCTGATCGACCAGGTCATCGCCAAGCGCGGCTGATCTGGCGCGCAGGGGTCGAGGGCGCCCTGGCGTCTGAGCGGAAAAGCGGCGTTTTCCATTCGGAGAACGCCGTTTTCGTTCGGAAAGTGGCCTTTCGCTCTTGGCTATGATTGTTGAACCCCATTACGAGGCATTTGCCCATGGCCGAGAAAAAAGGCTCTTCCAGCGAAAAAACGCTCTATTGCTCCTTCTGCGGCAAGAGCCAGCACGAGGTCAAGAAGCTCATCGCCGGGCCGTCCGTGTTCATCTGCGATGAATGCATCGACCTGTGCAACGAGATCATCCGCGACGAACTCCCTGCGGGCGAGGAATCGCGCGAGGCACGCAGCGACCTGCCGACGCCGCTGGAGATCAAGAACAACCTCGACAACTACGTGATCGGCCAGGAAGCGGCCAAGCGCATGCTGTCGGTGGCGGTCTACAACCACTACAAGCGGTTGCGCCACAAGGAGAAGGCCAAGGGCGACGACGTCGAGCTCAACAAGAGCAACATCCTGCTGATCGGCCCGACCGGCTCGGGCAAGACGCTGCTGGCCCAGACGCTCGCGCGCATGCTCGACGTGCCCTTCGTGATGGCCGACGCCACCACGCTGACCGAGGCCGGCTACGTCGGCGAGGACGTCGAAAACATCATCCAGAAGCTGCTGCAGAGCTGCAACTACGAGGTCGAGCGTGCCCAGCGCGGCATCGTCTACATCGACGAGATCGACAAGATCTCGCGCAAGTCGGACAACCCGTCGATCACGCGCGACGTGTCGGGCGAGGGCGTGCAGCAGGCGCTGCTCAAGCTCATCGAAGGCACGATGGCCAGCGTGCCGCCGCAGGGCGGTCGCAAGCATCCGAACCAGGACTTCCTGCAGATCGACACGACCAACATCCTGTTCATCTGCGGCGGCGCCTTCGCCGGCCTGGAGAAGGTGATCGAGAACCGGACCGAGGCCTCGGGCATCGGCTTCGGCGCGATGGTGCGCAGCAAGACGCAGCGCAGCCTGACCGACATGTTCCGTGAGGTCGAGCCGGAAGACCTGATCAAGTTCGGCCTGATCCCGGAACTGGTCGGACGCATGCCGGTGGTCGCCTCGCTGGCCGAACTGACCGAGGACACGCTGGTCAAGATCCTGACGGAGCCCAAGAACGCGGTCGTCAAGCAGTTCGTCAAGCTCCTGCAGATGGAGGGCGTCGACCTGGAGATCCGGCCCGGCGCGCTCAAGGCGATCGCGCGCAAGGCACTCGCGCGCAAGACCGGCGCGCGCGGCCTGCGCTCGATCCTGGAGCAGTCGCTGGTCGACACCATGTTCGACCTGCCCAACGTGACCAACGTCGACAAGGTCGTGGTCGAGGAATCGACCATCGACGAGAACAAGCCGCCGCTGCTCGTCTATCGCGAGGCGGCCAAGAAGGCTTGAGCACGCGGGGACTTCCACCCCTGTCGGCACGCGGGATCCGCGTGTCTCTACGATGAACGCGCCGTCCGGGCTTGAAATGCGGGCGGCGCGTTCCATCTTTGCCTGATCACTTCGAGGATTCGCATGTCCGGTCACACCCCCTTGCCCCCCGACGCCATCGACCTGCCGCTCCTGCCGCTGCGCGATGTCGTCGTGTTTCCCCACATGGTGATTCCGCTGTTCGTCGGCCGGCCCAAGAGCATCAAGGCGCTCGAACTGGCCATGGAAGCCGAACGACGCATCATGCTGGTGGCGCAGAAAGCCGCCGCCAAGGACGAGCCCGCTGTCGAGGACATGTTCGCGGTCGGCTGCGTCTCCACCATCCTGCAGATGCTCAAGCTGCCCGACGGCACCGTGAAGGTGCTGGTCGAGGGCCAGCAGCGTGCGCGCGTCGACGGCATCCAGGACGCCGAGACCCACTTCACCGCCACCGTGACGCCCGTCGCGGTGGCCGACGTCGTGGCCCAGAAGGGCACCGAGATCGAGGCGTTGCGCCGCGCCGTGATGCAGCAGTTCGACCAGTACGTCAAGCTCAACAAGAAGATCCCGCCGGAGATCCTGACCTCGATCTCCAGCATCGACGATCCGGGCCGGCTGGCCGACACCATCGCCGCGCACCTGCCGCTCAAGCTCGACAGCAAGCAATCCGTGCTCGACCTCGACGACGTCAAGGCGCGCCTGGAGAACCTGTTCGGTCAGCTCGAACGCGAGGTCGACATCCTCAACGTCGACAAGAAGATCCGTGGCCGCGTCAAGCGCCAGATGGAGAAGAACCAGCGCGACTTCTATCTCAACGAGCAGGTCAAGGCGATCCAGAAGGAACTGGGCGAGGGCGAGGACGGCGCCGACATCGAGGAGATCGAGAAGAAGATCAAGCTCGCCAAGATGCCCAAGGACGCGCTCAAGAAGGCCGAGGGCGAGCTCAAGAAGCTCAAGCTGATGTCGCCGATGTCGGCCGAGGCCACGGTGGTGCGCAACTACATCGACGTGCTGATCGGCCTGCCCTGGAGCAAGAAGACCAAGATCAAGCACGACCTCGCCAACGCGGAAGCCGTGCTCAACGAGGACCACTACGGCCTCGACAAGGTCAAGGACCGCATCCTGGAATACCTCGCGGTGCAGCAGCGCGTGGACAAAGTCAAGGCGCCGATCCTGTGCCTGGTCGGCCCGCCCGGCGTGGGCAAGACCTCCCTTGGACAGTCGATCGCCAAGGCGACCGGCCGCAAGTACACCCGCATGGCGCTCGGCGGCATGCGCGACGAGGCGGAGATCCGCGGCCACCGCCGCACCTACATCGGCGCGCTGCCGGGCAAGGTGCTGCAGAGCCTCAACAAGGTCGGCACGCGCAATCCGCTGTTCCTGCTCGACGAGATCGACAAGCTCGGCACCGACTTCCGCGGCGATCCGTCGAGCGCGTTGCTGGAGGTGCTGGACCCCGAGCAGAACCACACCTTCGGCGATCACTACGTCGAGGTCGACTTCGACCTGAGCGACGTGATGTTCGTGGCGACGTCCAATTCGATGAACATTCCGCCCGCGCTGCTCGACCGGATGGAGGTCATCCGCCTGGCCGGCTACACCGAGGACGAGAAGACGCACATCGCGCTGAAGTACCTGCTGCCCAAGCAGATGCAGAACAACGGCGTGAAGGACGAGGAACTGCTCATCACCGAGGAGGCGGTGCGCGACATCGTGCGCTACTACACGCGCGAAGCCGGCGTGCGCTCGCTCGAGCGCGAGCTGTCCAAGATCTGCCGCAAGGTCGTCAAGGGCCTGCTGCTCAAGAAGATGACGCCCAAGGTCACGGTCGACGGCGCCAACCTCAACGACTTCCTGGGCGTGCGCAAGTACACCTTCGGCCTGGCGGAGAAGCAGAACCAGGTCGGGCAGGTGGTCGGACTCGCCTGGACCGAGGTGGGTGGCGACCTGTTGACGATCGAAGCCGTCGTCATGCCAGGCAAGGGTGTGATCAGCCGCACCGGCTCGCTGGGCGACGTGATGAAGGAATCGGTCGAGGCCGCCCGCACGGTGGTGCGCAGCCGCGCGCACCGGCTGGGCATCCGCGACGACATCTTCGAGAAGCGCGACATCCACATCCACGTGCCCGACGGTGCCACGCCCAAGGACGGCCCGAGCGCCGGTGCCGCGATGACGACGGCCTTCGTGTCGGCGCTCACGGGCATCCCGGTGCGCGGCGACGTCGCGATGACGGGCGAGATCACGCTGCGCGGCGAGGTCACGGCCATCGGCGGACTGAAGGAGAAGCTGCTGGCGGCCCTGCGCGGCGGCATCCGCACGGTGCTGATCCCGGAAGAGAATGCCAAGGACCTGCAGGACATCCCGGAAAACGTGAAGAACGGCCTGGAGATCATTCCGGTGAAGTGGATCGACAAGGTGCTGGAGATCGCGCTGGAGAAGGCGCCGACGCCGTTGTCCGACGAAGAGGTGGCGGCATCGGCCGCAGCGGTGGCGGAACTGTCGCGCCAACGCGCGGCGCAGCCGCCCGAAGGGTCGATCAAGCACTGAAGATTCGAAGGCACTTGTCGGACCTCGAAAAACTGGTATATAATTCGAGGCTCGATATGCGGGATTAGCTCAGTTGGTAGAGCGATACCTTGCCAAGGTATAGGTCGAGAGTTCGAGTCTCTTATCCCGCTCCAGATTCGAAAAAAGGGAAGCCCAGGCTTCCCTTTTTTTCGATTTCGATCAGACATGGCGCGATAGCAAAGCGGTTATGCAACGGATTGCAAATCCGTCTAGCCCGGTTCGACTCCGGGTCGCGCCTCCAAAGAATTCGACGCAGATCGACGTTCAAGATGCCCCGCGATGCCGGGGCATTTTTTTGTCCGTCGTTTCCGTTCCCTACCGACCCTTCTCCCAGGCGCGCAGCCCACGATGCCAGGCGCGCAGTCGCTCGTCGATCGCTTCGCCGTCGGCGCCGAGGCCGGTGGCGGAGAGCTGATCGAGCAGGATCTGCTGGTCGGTGCTCAAGCGCGTCGGAAAGATCGGCGTCAGCGTGATCACCTGGTCACCGCGCGGGCCGCGACGCTGCACCGGAAAGCCCTGGCCGTCGAGCCGGTACGTCAACTGGTCGCGGCTCAGCGGCAGCGGCTGGAAGCCCGACAGCGTGGGCACCTTGACGGTCCGGTTGGCGATCCAGGCGAAGCCGTCGATCGGCATGTCGCAGTGGATGGTGCCGTCGTCGCCCAGCTGGAAGAGGTCGTGGGTCGTGATCTCGACGCGGATCTCGACGTCGGCATTCGGACCGTCGGCACGCACGCGACGGCCGTCGACGTGCAGCAGATCGCCGTGGCGCACGCCATGGGGTATGCGCACGCTCAATCGGTAGCTGCGTGGCGGCAGCTTGCCGGTGCCGTCGCAGGTCGCACAGTCGACCCGTCCGGCACCGCTGCCCAGGCAGGCTTCGCAGGCGGTAGCGGCGCCGGCCGACCAGCCGAAGAACGAGCGCTTCTGCAGGGTGCCCGACCCGCCGCAGGCCGCGCAGTGCCCGGCCACGACCCGCGAGCCCGCACCCGCGCAGTCCATGCACGTGTCGACGACCTTGCCCCGCAGCACCTTGATGCAGCCGGCGGCGGCTTCCTCCAGTGTCAATTTGATCTTGCGCCGAAGCAGCCGGCGCGATGCTCCCGCATCGGCGGCCGTGTCGTCGTCCGCCTTGCGATTCGTCTCCGAAGCCGAAGCCGAAGCCGAAGCACCTTCATCCGCCGGCGCTTCCCGATCGGGCGCGGCATCGGCGCCCCGCGCACCGGGCGTCGGCTCGTCGGGGGAGGCTGGCAGGGGACGACCGTTGCGGCGGATGTACTCGAACGCCTGGTTGATGCGCTGCATCCGGGCGCTGGCTTCGGCGCTGGCGTTGCGATCGGGATGCCATTGGGAGGCGAGACGACGCCAGGCGGCCTTGACCTCGCGTTCGGTCGCGTCGGCGGCCAGTCCCAGTTCGGCGAAAGCGTTGTCGATGACCAAGATCCTGAAACCCCATCCCGAGGACGCCACCCGCGGCGAGCGCCGTGGACGCAGCGGCCTTCCGTCCTGAATCTTATGTCAGGGCCATGGAGAAACGGAAGAAAACGGCGCGTGGCAAAGGTGATCCGAGCGCTTCGGCCACTCATCGAAAAGGAGTCGAGCAATGGATCTCGATCGCGATGGTATTCTCGATGGCTCAGCAGAGCCGGCCGCCGTGATGCGGTCGCCGGCATGCCCGAGTGGTGAAATCGGTAGACACAAGGGACTTGAAGCAATTTGAGCCCTCCGGGGGAAACGCCGGAGATGAAACCCGTCAAATTCGGTGAACGCCCTGGCCGACTGCCGATCCGGACTCGCATCCGGTGTCGCGCGGGTCGCCGAGCCAACGCCGAGCCAAGCCGCAGAGGCCGTTCCGACGGACTCCACGGAAGGTGTAGAGAGCAGACGGCGGGCACCTACAGTCTCAGGACCAGGGTGAAGGCGTGCTCCAGACCACGAACAGCGACGCCTCGCGCGCTGGCGGCGAAAGCCGAAGTGGCAGGAAAATCCCTCGACTTCGCGGTCGTGCCGGTTCGATTCCGGCCTCGGGCACCAACATGACGAATGCCGCTGCGGCGCGGAGCCTTCTGCGCCGCAGCGGCATTCTTCCTTGTGCTGTGCAGCGCGAGGACAGGGCTGTATATTTGAACAGTTCCATGGCCGATCTCCACTCCTCCGATGCGAACGCGCAGACCGGCCCGCCGCCCGCGTTGCGGGTGTCGGTCCGCTCGCTGTGCGAGTTCGGCGCCAAGGCGGGCGATCTGGACTTCCGCTTCGCACCGGCACCGACCGCGCAGGAAGGCATCGCCGGCCATCAGTGGGTGCAGGGCCGGCGCGGTGCAACCTACCAGAGCGAGGTGGCGCTCGCGGCCGGCTTCGAGGGGCTGATCGTGCGCGGGCGTGCGGACGGTTTCGAAGCCGCAGGAGACACCGACACCGGCCGCGCGCGCGTCGAGGAGATCAAGACCTTCCGCGGCGAGTTCGACGCCATCCGGCAGAACCACCGGGCGCTGCACCTGGCGCAGGCGCGCACCTATGGCTGGATGTTGTGCGAGCGGCACGACCTGGTCGAGATCGACGTCGCGCTGGTCTACCTCGACATCGCGACGAACGAGGAGACGGTGGTCGAGGCACGCTGCCGGCGCGACGAGCTGCGCGCGGACTTCGAGATGCTGTGCCGGCGCTTCATGCACTGGGCCCTGCAGGAAGGGCGGCATCGCAGCGACCTGGCCCGCGCGCTGGACGGCCTGGCGTTTCCGCACGCGGGCTTCCGCGCCGGCCAGCGCGAGCTGGCCGAGGGCGTGTACCGCGCGGCATCGTCCCGGCGCTGCCTGATCGCGCAGGCGCCTACGGGCATCGGCAAGACCGTGGCGACGATCTTTCCGCTGCTGCGCGGCTGGGCATCGCAGAAGACCGACAAGCTGTTCTTCCTCACCGCCAAGACCTCGGGGCGCGGCGTCGCGCTGGAAGCGCTCGACCTGCTGGCGCGGCCGGCGGCGAGCGTGCCCCTGCGCGTGGTCGAACTTGCCGCCCGCGAGAAGGTGTGCGAGTACCCGGGCCGCGCCTGCAACGGCGAGGCCTGCCCGCTGGCGCGTGGGTTCTATGACCGCCTGCCGGCCGCCCGCGACCAGGCCGTGGCCACGCCTCGCCTGACGGTGGCGGCGGCACGCGACATCGCCCGCGCGCATGTCGTCTGCCCGTACTTCCTGGCCCAGGAGATGGTGCGCTGGGCCGACGTGGTGGTGGCCGACTACAACTACTACTTCGACACCAGCGCCTTCCTGTTCGCGCTCACGCGGCAGGAGGACTGGCGCGTCGCCGTCCTCGTCGACGAGGCGCACAACCTGCTCGACCGGGCACGCGGCATGTACTCGGCCGAACTGCGCGTCGGCGACGTCGAGGCGGCGCGTCTGCTGGCGCCGGCCCACGTGCGCCCGGCCGTGGCGCGGGTGCGCCGCGAATGGCGCGCGCTGCAGAAGGCGCAGGTCGCCGAGCACGCGGCGCAGGACGAGGTGCCCGAGGGCCTGCACGATGCGCTCAAGGACGTCGTCGCGGTGCTGGCGGACCATTTCGCGGCATCGGCATCGGCATCGGCATCGGCATCGTCGCGCCCGGCGGCCGGCGGGACGCTCCTGGAAGCCGCGACGGCGCAGGCGCCGCTGCAGCGCTTCTTCTTCGACGCGCTGCAGTTCACGCGGCTGTGCGCCGGCTCGCTGGCCGGGCATTCGGTCTTCGAGAGCGTGCTCGGCGGCGGCGGTGAAGGCGGTCGGCTCGACGCGGCGCGCGAGGCCGACGGCAACGCCATCGCCATCCGCAACCTCGTCCCGGCGCCGTTCCTGCAGCGGCGCTTCGCCGCGTCCATGACCACCGTCTGCTTCTCGGGCACCATCGCGCCGTTCGCGTTCTACCGCGACATGCTGGGGCTGCCGGCGGACGCGGGCGAACTCGAGGTGGCCTCGCCGTTCAGGGCGGCGCAGCTCGAGGTCCGCATCGCCGCCGACCTGTCGACGCGCTTTCGCGACCGGACGCGCTCGATGGGGCGGCTGGTCGACCTGGTCGCCGCGCAGTTCGAGCGGCGGCCGGGCAACTACCTGGTCTTCCTGAGCAGCTTCGACTTCCTGGCCGCCGCGCACGCGCTCTTCGCGCGCCGCCATCCGAGCATCGCGACCTGGACCCAGTCGGCGGCCATGCGCGAGGCGGAGCGCGATGCCTTCGTGTCGCGCTTCCGCCCGGGCGGACGGGGAGTGGGCTTCGCGGTGCTGGGCGGCGCGTTCGGCGAGGGCGTCGACCTGCCGGGCGAGCGCCTGATCGGCGCCTTCATCGCCAGCCTGGGGCTGCCGCAGCACGACGCGCGCAACGAGGCCATGCGCGAGCGCATCGAGGCGCGTTTCGGCGGCGACGGCCATGCCTACACCTACCTCTATCCGGGCCTGCGCAAGGTGGTGCAGGCGGCCGGCCGCGTGATCCGCACGGAGGACGACACGGGCGTGCTCTGGCTGCTCGACGACCGCTTCGCGCGACCCGAGGTGCGGCGCCTGCTGCCGCCGTGGTGGCGCGTGGACGTCGTCGACAGCCGCCGGCTGGACGAAACGGCGGTCGCGCCGGCCGCCCGGCCGCCGTCGGACGACCCCTGAAGCCGCCGCCCGAGGGCGTGGTCGGGGCATTCGGCGGGCCTGCGGAGCGCGCGATGCTGCGGGTATCATCGACTTCAATTGCCCGTCGCGGATCCCGCCTTCCCGTGGTTGCGGGCATCACGAAACATCCCTGGAGCCCTCCATGCCACGCTACAACGCTCCATTCGAAATCCACGTCCACGGCGACGTGCCGCTGCGTTCCGACGTCACCTTCGCCCAGATCCAGGAAGCGCTCAAGCCGCTGTGGACCTATGCCGGCGCCCGCTCGCTGGCCGACGGCGCCACCAGCTCCTACGAAGAGGAGCCGGGCCTGCGCTTCGACGCCAAGGAGCACGTGCTCCAGATGTGCTGGACGGTGGCCGGCGACGAGGACTTCCGGCAGGAACTCGACGAGATGTGCATGGCGCTCAACGAACTGGCCGAGCAGGGCGCGGCGATCGAGGTCACCTTCTACGACACCGACTACGACGAGGACGAGGGCGATGCCGACGACGAGTCGCGCGACGACTTCGTGATGCTGTTCGTCGGCCCCAACCCGGCGGCCATCATGCAGGTGCAGCGCGACCTGCTGGTCGAGGACGTGGTCAACCTCATGGAGCGCCATTTCGACGGCGCCGAACTCGGCGGCGTGGTCGCCGAGATCGACAAGCTCTTCGGCGAGCGCTTCGACGCGCTGGTGAACTCGCTGGAGATCGGCAAGCGCCCGCGCGGCAGCGGCGGCTCGGGCGGTCCCGGTGCCGGCGGGCACGGCGGCGGTCGCCGGCCGCGCCACCTCCACTGATCCTCGCGCGCAGGAGCCGGCCTTGAGCCTGTTTCCCGCGTCGGCGCTACGCCCGGGCGTGCGCCGCGCCGACGTCTTCGGCTGGGCGATGTACGACTTCGCCAATTCCGGCTTCACCACCGTCGTCGTCACGGCGGTCTTCGCCGCCTATTTCGTCGGCGGCATCGCGCGCGGCGCGCCCTGGGCCACCTTCGCCTGGACCGCCGCGCTGAGCATCTCCTACGCGATCGTGATGGTCACGATGCCGGCGATCGGCGCCTGGGCCGACCGGCACGCCGCCAAGAAGCGCGTGCTGATGCTGGCGACGGGCGGCTGCGTGATCGCCACGGCGGCATTGGCGCTGACGCCGCGCTTCGCCGGCGGCGGGGCCGGTGTCGTGCCGGCCGGCGTGGTGCTGGCCATGGCGCTGCTGATCGTCGCCAACGTCTTCTATTCGTACGGCGAATCGCTCACCGGCGCCTTCCTGCCGGAACTGGCGACGGCCGAGGGCATGGGCAAGGTCAGCGGCTGGGGCTGGGGCTTCGGCTACTTCGGGGGCATGCTCGCATTGGGTCTGTGCCTGGGCTACGTGCTGTGGGCGCAGGGACGCGGCCTGCCGGCGGCGCACTTCGTGCCGGTGACGATGCTCATCACCGCCGTCTTCTACGGCGCCGCCGCCTGCGTCACCTTCGCACTGCTGCCGGAGCGTGCGGTGGCGGCCTCCGGCCAGGCCGCCGAGAGCGCCTGGGTGCGCCTGCGCCGCGCCTTCGGCGAGGCGCGCGGTCATCGCGACTTCATGTGGCTGCTGGCCTGCACGGTCTGCTACCAGGCCGGCGTGGCGGTGGCGATCACCCTGGCGGCGATCTACGCGGAACAGGTGATCGGCTTCGTGCCGCACGAGACGATGACCCTGATCTTCGTGCTCAACATCGCCGCGGCCCTGGGCGCCTTCGCCTTCGGCTACCTGCAGGATGCGCTGGGTCATCGGCGCGCACTGTCGGGCACGCTGGTGGCCTGGATCGCGGTGTGCGTCGTCGCGGCGGCCGCGCGCGGCAAGGGCGACTTCTGGTGGGCGGCGGTGATCGCCGGACTGGCGATGGGGTCGAGCCAGTCGGCCGGTCGCGCCATGACGGGCTGGCTCGCGCCGCCGCGCCGGTCCGGCGAATTCTTCGGCCTGTGGACCTTCGCGACGCGCTTGGCGAGCATCGTCGGGCCGCTGAGCTACGGCGCCATCACCTGGGCGACCGGCGGCAACCAGCGCATCGCCATCGTGGCCACGAGCGTGTTCTTCGTCGGCGGCCTGCTGCTGCTGATCCCGATCGACATGCGGCGCGGGCGCGCGCTGGCGCTGCGCGACGAGTCCGGGGCGTCGGTGGCCGCCTAGACGCCGGGGCGACACCCTCCGGCTGCGGCGACGGGGCGACGTGTGTTCCGATGCGCACGACAACCTGGAGAGACAAGCCCATGAACGTTTCGCCCCTCGCCGCCGGCGCCATCGACGGCGTCGAAGCCACCCCCGACATCGACATCGACCCCGTCGAGACCGCCGAATGGCGCGACGCCTTCCTGGCGCTGGCGGCCTCGCACGGCCCGGCCCGGGCCCGCGCCATGCTCGACGAACTCGCCCGCCTGGCGCGGCGCCAGCGCATCGGCTGGACGCCCGAACTGGCCACGCCCTACGTCAACACCATCGCCGCCGAGGACCAGCCGGCGTTCCCCGGCGACCTCGCGATGGAGGAGCGCCTGGGCTCCCTCATGCGCTGGAACGCGCTGGCGATGGTGGTGCGCGCCAACCAGGCCTATGGCGAGCTCGGCGGCCACATCGCCAGCTACGCCAGCGCGGCCGACCTGTTCGAGGTCGGCTTCAACCATTTCTTCCATGCGTGCGGCGACGTCGGCGGCCGGGCCCACGGCGGCGACCTCGTCTTCTTCCAGCCGCACAGCGCGCCGGGCGTCTACGCGCGCGCCTTCCTCGAAGGCCGGCTCTCGGAGGATGACCTGCTGCACTACCGTCAGGAGCTGACCGCGCCGGCCGCCACCCGCGCCGACGGCGCCGGCGCGCGCGGCCTGTGCAGCTACCCGCATCCCTACCTGATGCCGGACTTCTGGCAGTTCCCCACCGGCTCGATGGGGCTCGGCCCGATCAGCTCGATCTACCACGCGCGCTTCATGCGCTACCTCAGCGACCGCCAGCTGCTCGACTGCGCCGGGCGCAAGGTCTGGGGCGTCTTCGGCGACGGCGAGATGGACGAGCCCGAATCGATGAGCGCGCTGACCCTGGCCGCGCGCGAGAAGCTCGACGACCTGGTCTGGGTCGTCAACTGCAACCTGCAGCGCCTGGACGGCCCGGTGCGCGGCAACGGCCGCATCATCGACGAGCTGGAGCGCCTGTTCGCCGGCGCCGGCTGGAACGTGATCAAGCTGGTCTGGGGCAGCGACTGGGACGGCCTGTTCGCCCGCGACGTCACCGGCGCCCTGGTGCGCGCGCTCGGCGCCACGGTCGACGGCCAGATGCAGACCTTCGCGGCCAAGGACGGGCGCTTCAACCGCGACACCTTCTTCGGCCAGAACGCCGACCTCGAGCGCCTCGTGCAGGGCCTGACCGACGAGCAGATCGACCGCTTGAAGCGCGGCGGCCACGACCTCGTGAAGATCCACGCCGCTTACGCCGCGGCGGCGGCACACCGAGGCCAGCCCACGGTGATCCTGGCCCACACCAAGAAGGGCTACGGCATGGGCGCCGGCCAGGGCCGCATGACGACGCACTCGCACAAGAAGTTCGAGAGCGCCGACCTGATCGGCTTCCGCAACCGCTTCGACCTGCCGCTGTCCGACGAACAGGCCACGTCCCTGTCGTTCTACAAGCCTGCCGACGACAGCCTGGAGATGCGCTACCTGAGGGCGCACCGCGCCGCGCTCGGCGGCTCGATGCCCCGGCGCGAGACGGCCTGCGACGTGGTGCCCGTGCCCGGATTGCCCGCCTACGCGAAGTTCGCCGTGGAAGCCGAGGGCAAGGACATGAGCACCACCATGGCCTTCGTGCGTCTGCTCGGCGCGCTGCTCAAGGACCCGGCGCTCGGGCCCCGCGTGGTGCCCATCGTGGCCGACGAGGCGCGCACCTTCGGCATGGCCAACTTGTTCAAGCAGGTGGGCATCTACTCGAGCGTGGGCCAGCGCTACGCGCCCGAGGACATCGACTCGATCCTGAGCTACCGCGAGGCCACCGACGGCCAGATCCTGGAGGAGGGCATCAGCGAGGCTGGCGCCATCGCCAGCTGGACGGCCGCGGCCACCAGCTACAGCGTGCACGGCCTGGCGATGCTGCCGTTCTACATCTACTACTCGATGTTCGGCTTCCAGCGCGTGGGCGACGCCATCTGGGCCGCCGCCGACCAGCGCGCGCGCGGCTTCCTGATGGGCGCCACGTCGGGGCGCACCACGCTCGGCGGCGAGGGCCTGCAGCACCAGGACGGCAGCAGCCACCTGGTGGCCGCGACCATCCCCAACTGCAAGGCCTACGACCCCGCCTTCGCCGGCGAGATGGCGGTGATCGTCGACGCGGGCATGCGCGAGATGCTGGTCGAGCAGCGCGACGTCTTCTACTACGTGACGCTGATGAACGAGAACTACGCCCAGCCGAGCCTGCCCGCCGAGGTGCACGGCGACGTGCTGCGCGGGTGCTATCGCTTCGGCCGCTTCGGCGCGGCCGAGGGCTCGCAGGGTCCGGCGCAGGTCACGCTGATGGGTTCGGGCGCGATCCTGACCGAGGTGGTGAAGGCGGCGCACCAGCTGGCCGGGGAGGGCGTCGACGTCGAGGTCTTCAGCGTGACGAGCTGGAGCGAACTCGCGCGCGACGGCGCCGCGTGCGAGCAGGCCGCGTTGCGTGGCGACACCGGCGACGAGCCCTTCGTCGCCCGCCAGCTCCGGGCCGGCACCGGCCCCATCGTCGCGGCCACCGACTACGTGCGCGCCGTGCCGGAGAGCGTGCGCGCCTGGCTGCCCGAGGGCCGGCGCTACCTGACGCTGGGCACCGACGGCTTCGGGCGCAGCGACACGCGCGCGGCCCTGCGCGGGTTCTTCGGCGTCGACGCGGACAGCATCGCGCGGGCGGCCCGGCACGCGTTGACGCGGCAGGACTGACGTCGGCGGGCCGCGGCATCCGGGTCGAACGGGTGCCGCGATCGCGAGTGAAGCAGGGGAGGCGGGATGGAAGGCGACGCCGGAAATTGATGCCGGCGGAGCCGGCGCGTCGCTTCGCGAGAGGGGTGGGGGCGGGGCTGGCGGACGCCGGGAACTCCGCCCCGGGGACGTCAGGCGCGCGTCGTGGTCGCCACGTCCACGCTCGCCTTGATGGCGTTCGAGTACGGGCAGATGTCGTGCGTCGTCTCGACCAGCTTCGTCGCTTCGTCCTGCGGCAGGCCCGGCAGGTAGACGTCGAGCGCGGCGGTGATGCCGAAGCCGCCTTCCGAACGCGGACCGATGCCGATCGTGGCCGTCACGGTCGTGCCTTCGGGGACCTTGATCTTGGTCTGGCCCGAGGCCACGCGCATCGCGCCGAGGAAGCAGGCCGAGTAGCCGAGTGCGAAGAGCTTCTCGGGGTTGGCGCCGTCGCCGCCCGGGCCGCCGAGCTCCTTCGGCACGGTCAGCTGCAATGCCATCGTGCCGTCTTCCAACGCCGTCTTGCCGTCGCGGCCGCCGCCGCTGGCGGTCGCCGTGGTCTTGTACTTCGCATCAACAGTCATGGATCTTTGCTCCTGGTCAGTGTTTCAAGTTTCGGGAATCGAGCCGACGGCCAGGATCCGCTTCTTTCGATCCCGCATCGCGTTGGCCCCGTGGCGCGCCGGTGCGATCGGTTCGGCTCGACGGGAAAGCTTATCGGATGGGATGGACCGGATCAACGCGCACGCGCATTGTCCCGGCTGTGTGACAGGCCGTCCCGGCGCCGGCATTCGGACAGTTCGGCAATGTGCATATCCCGATAAGCACATCGAAATTGCTTCGTTCGCCGAATCGCGGTGGCTTCCTAGAATTTTCGAAAATTTCGAGGAGTCCCGCCATGAGCACATCCGCATCCCATTCCGCCGCCGCGGCCGTCGCCGCCCCATCGCCCTCGGGCATCGACACCTCCTTCGGCGACCTGCGCATCCGGCGCGTGGCCGGCCACATCGGCGGCGAGGTGCTCGGCCTGCGGCTGCGCGCCGACTTCGACGACGCCACCATCGACAACCTGCACCGCGCGCTGGTCCGGCACAAGGTGCTGTTCTTCCGCGACCAGTCGCAGCTCGACGATGCCGAGCACCAGGCCTTCGGCGCGCGCTTCGGGCGCACCGTGGCGCATCCGACGGTGCCGGCGCCCGACGGCACGCGGCTGTTCGAGCTCGACGCCTCCAAGGGCGGCGGCCGGGCCGATTCCTGGCACACCGACGTCACCTTCATCGACGCCTTCCCCAAGATCTCGATCCTGCGCGGCGTGACCATCCCGGCCTATGGCGGCGACACCGTCTGGGCCAACACGGCGCGCGCCTACGAGCGCCTGCCCGACGAGCTCAAGCGCCTCGCCGACGGCCTCTGGGCCGTGCACAGCAACGACTACGACTACGGCGCCACGCGCGTGGTGGTCGAGGAGCAGCGGCTGCGTCATCACCAGAACGTCTTCGTCTCGGCGGTGTTCGAGGCCGAGCATCCGCTGGTCCACGTGCATCCGGTCTCGGGCGAGCGGGCGCTGCTGCTGGGGCATTTCATCAAGAAGATATCGGGCTTCTCCAGCACCGAATCGGCCCGTCTCTTCGAGCTGCTGCAGAACCGCGTGATCGCCCTGGAGAACACCGTGCGCTGGAGCTGGCGGCAGGACGACGTGGCGATCTGGGACAACCGCGCGACGCAGCACTACGCGGTCAACGACTACGGCGACCAGCCGCGCGTGGTGCGCCGCGTCACGGTCGAGGGCGAGCCCGCCGTCGCCGTCGACGGCCGGCGCAGCCGCACCCGCCGCCGTCCCGACGCCGTCAACGACGAGCAGATCAGCGCCGCGATCGCACGGGCCTGACCATGACCGATCGTCGACAACTGCTGCGCGGCACCGCCGCGCTGGGCGCCGCCGCCCTGTTCCCCGGCCTGTCGGGCCTCGCGTCCGCGCAGGGCGGGGCGAAGAAGTTCGCCGGGGTGACGCTGAACGTCTCGACCTTCAGCGCCGCCTATCCGAAGCTGCTGCAGCAGTGGCTGCCGGAGTTCGAGGCGCTGACCGGCGCCAAGGTGAACTTCGACGCGCCCTCGTTCCCGGTCTACAACCAGCGCGCCGACCTCGAACTCTCCACGCGCGGCGCGGCCTTCGACGTGGTGAACGTCACCTTCATCTATTCGAGCCGCTGGATCGAATCGGGCTGGCTCACGCCGCTGGACGACTTCGTCCGCAACCCGAACCTGACGGCGCCGGACTTCGACCTGAACGACTTCCTGCCGGCGGCGCGCGCGCCCGAGACCGGCCGCGACGGCAGGCTCTACGGCGTGCCGTGGACCGCCGAGGCGCTGCTGACCGCGTCGTCGCGCTTCGACCTCGTGCAGCAGGCCGGCCTGCAGTTCCCCGACACCACGGACGACCTGGCGAAGGTGCTGCGCGCCGTCCACAAGAAGGACCGTGTGGCCGGCTTCGTGGCCGACAACCACTACGGCTGGACCTTCGTGCCCTACCTGCAGGCCTTCGGCGGCGACGTCTTCCGCAAGGCGCCGCACGACCTCTATCCGACCCTCGACACGCCCGAGGCCGTCGCGGCGGCCGAGTACTACGCGAGCCTGCTGCGCGAGTTCGGCCCCGACGGCGCGGTGACCTACCAGCCCGACCAGGTGACGCAGGCGCTCAAGCTCGGGCGCGTGAACTTCACCGACGCCGGCCAGCTGCACCTGGCGCAGTTGGGCGACCCGGCCACCAGCAAGACCATCAGGACGGTGAAGTTCGGTCTGGTGCCCAAGGGACCGGCCGGGCGCTTCCCCGGCACCGCCGTGCACGGCCTGGGCATCCCGGCCGGGTCGAAGCAGAAGGAGGCGGCGTGGGCCTTCATCCAGTGGGCGCTGTCGAAGCAGACCACGCAGAAGGCCGTGCTGGCGGGCTACGGTTCGCCGGCGCGCCGCTCGGCCCTCGACTCGAAGGAGTTCCGCGCCAAGCAGGTCATCAACGGCAGCGACCTGGCCCAGCTGTCGATCGACACGCTGGAGCTGGCCGCGAAGACGGGGCACATGAAGTACCGCACCGTCTCGGTCTATCCGCAGGTCGATCAGCAGCTCAACAAGGCGATCGAGCTCATCGCGACGCGGCAGGCGTCGGCCAAGCAGGCGCTGCAGCAGGCGCAGGCGGCATCGATCGCCGAACTCAAGCGCGCCGGTCTGAACCTTTGACCACCCCGGGGCTTGCCCGCCTCGTGTGGCAGCGCCAATCCCCTTCGAGAGGGCGACACCCGCGGTCCGGCGAAGCCGGTCGCGCGGTGTTTCCGGCTTCGAAAGCACCTCGCATCGCACCCGTGGAACATTGAAATGACGACCGCAACACTTTCCGGCGGCTGGGAACGCCAGCGCCGGCGCGCCTTCGCCCTCGGGCTCGCGCCGGCGCTCGCCGTGCTGGCGCTCATCACCCTGCTGCCGGCGGCGGCGCTGGTGGTGGCGAGCTTCACGCCGCTGAGCCTGACCGATCCGGTGGGCAGCTTCCGTTTCGACGATCCGCTGGTGAACTACCGCGCGCTGCTCGACGACCCGCGCTTCCTCGGCTCGATCGGCACGCAGCTCAAGCTCTCGGCCGCGAGCGTGGTGCTGCAGCTGCTCGCCGGGCTGGGTCTGGCGCTGCTGCTCGACGGGCGCTCGAAGGTGCTGGGCGCCACGCGCACCGCCTTCCTCATCCCGATGGTGCTGCCGCCGATCGTCGTCGCGCTGATCTGGAAGATCATCTACACGCCCGACATCAGCCCGATGCACCGCGCGCTGGAGGCGGTCGGACTGCCGCTGTCCTCGCTGATCGCCGACCCGGCCACGGCGCTGGGCGCCATCGTGGTCGCCGATACCTGGCAGTGGTTCCCGTTCACCATGCTGATGGTGCTGGCGTCGCTGCAGATGATCCCGTCCGACCCGCTGGAGGCCGCGCGCCTGGACGGCGCCGACCGCTGGCAGGTGTTCCGCTTCATCGTGCTGCCCTACATCCGCCCGGTGCTGGTGGTGTGCGGGCTGTTCCGGCTGATCGACAGCTTCAAGGCCTTTCCGCTGATCTACGTGCTGACCAACGGCGGACCCGGCACGGTCACGGAGGTCACCAACTACTACGGCTTCATCCAGGCCTTCAACTTCTCCTACTGGGGCTACGCCAGCGCGATCGCGACGGTGATGCTGGTGGGCGTGTTCGTGCTGAGCTGGGCGGTCGGCCGCTTCGGAAGGAGCCGGCGATGAGCGGCGCGCCGGGCCGCTTCAGGCAGGCCGCTTCCCGCAGCGCGCAGCAGGGCGGCATTCCGCTGAGCCTCGCCGACGGCGCGGGCCACGTCGACCTGGGCGGCGACGCGGTGCCCGCCCGGGCGTCGTCCGAGGTCCGCCCGGCACCCCGCGGCACGCGCCGCGCGGCCACGGCCCGCCCGACGGCGGCGGCACCGACCCCGGCTTGGCGCCTGCGCCGCTGGGCGCGCCGTCAGGCCCGGCCGGCCGCGGCGGTGCTGATCATGGCGATCGTGCTGCTGCCCTTCCTCTGGCTGGTGCAACTCTCGTTCCGCCCGGCGGCCGACATCTTCGACGAGTCGTGGCTGTTCACGCCCACGCTCGACGGCTTCCGCAGCCTGCTGCAGGGCAGCTTCCTGCGCTCCTTCGGCAACAGCCTGCTGGTGAGCACGCTGTCGACGGCGCTGTCGCTGGTCATCGGCGTGCCGGCGGCCTACGCGCTCACGCGCTGGCGCTTCAAGGGGCGCGATCGCGTGGCGCTGTGGATCCTGGTCACGCGCATGGCGCCGCCGATCGCCTTCACCATCCCGTTCTTCCTGGCCTACCGCTGGCTCGGCCTGCAGGACACGATCGCCGGCCTGGCGATCGTCTACCTGACCTTCAACCTCGCCATCGTGATCTGGCTGATGCAGACCTTCTTCGAGGCCGTGCCGACGGCGCTGGAGGAGGCGGCCTACATCGACGGCTGCGGCGTCTGGCAGGCCTTCTTCCGCATCGCGCTGCCGCTGACCGCGCCCGGTCTGGCGGCCACGGCCGTGCTGTGCTTCATCTTCTCGTGGAACGACTTCTTCTACGCGCTCATCCTCACCCGCACCAACGCCGTGACGGCGCCCGTGGCCATCGTCAACTTCCTCCAGTACGAGGGCTGGGAGTGGACCAAGATCGCCGCCAGCGGCACGCTGGTGATGCTGCCGGTGGTGATCTTCACGGTGCTGGTGCGGACCTACCTGGTGCGCGGCCTCACGGCCGGCGGCGTCAAGGACTGAACCCGACATCCCAAGGACCGAAACCCCATGTCTTCCATCACCCTGCGCGGGCTCGCCAAGGACTTCGACGGCACGCCCGTCCTGCGCGGCATCGACCTGGCGATCGCCGACGGCGAGTTCGTCGCGCTGGTCGGCCCCTCGGGCTGCGGCAAGTCGACCCTGCTGCGCCTGCTCGCCGGCCTGGAGCCGATCTCCGGCGGCGAGATCCTGATCGGCGACGAGGTCGTCAACGACGTCGCGCCCAAGGACCGCAACATCGCCATGGTGTTCCAGAACTACGCGCTCTACCCGCACATGACGGTGGCCGACAACCTGGGCTTCTCGCTGTCGCTGCAGCGCATCGGCAAGGCCGAGGTGGCGCGCCGCGTGCGGGACGCCGCCGCGATCCTGGGGCTGGAAGGGCTGCTCGATCGCCTGCCGCGCCAGCTCTCGGGCGGCCAGCGTCAGCGCGTGGCGATGGGCCGCGCCATCGTGCGCGACCCGCACGCCTTCCTGTTTGACGAGCCGCTGTCCAACCTCGACGCCCAGCTGCGCGTGCAGATGCGCACCGAGCTCAAGGCGCTGCACCAGCGGCTGGGCACCACCACGGTCTACGTCACGCACGACCAGATCGAGGCCATGACGATGGCCGACCGCATCGTCGTGCTCCGGGACGGCGCGATCGAGCAGGCCGGCTCGCCGCTCGCGCTGTACGACCGTCCGGCCAACCTGTTCGTCGCCGGCTTCATCGGCTCGCCGGCGATGAACCTGATCGCCGGTCGGCTCGACCGGGGCGACGGCGGCATCGCGCCGCACGTGCTCACCGACGACGGCCTGCGCCTGCCGCTGGCGGCCGTGCCGGAAGCGGCGCACGGCACGCGGGTGGTCTACGGCACGCGGCCGGAGCACTTCGACCTGGGGCCGGCCCCGGCGGGCGGCACGGGTGGGTTCGGTGGCGGCTTCGAGGCCGAGGTGCTGGTGGTCGAGCCGACCGGCAACGAGACGCAGATCGCGTTGCGCGCGCGCGGCCACGCGCTGACGGCGGCGTTCCGGGAGCGCGTCGACGCACGCCCGGGCGATCGGCTCGCGCTGCATCCGCGTCCCGGCCAGGCGCACCTGTTCGATGCGGCGAGCGGCCGTCGGCTGCACACGCCGGTGGCGGCGGCGGCATGAGCCACCGGCCGTGTCAGGGCACGAAGTTCCAGTCCGACGAGCGGGTCAGCGCGCGCACCAGCGGCGCGGCCGTCGAAGGATCGCTGGCGTAGAGGTCGAGGTGCGCGCCCGGCGAGAAGCTGCGGAAGATCGACCTGGTGCGGGCGTTCCATTCCAGGACGGCCATCGACCAGGACGGATAGGCGCGTCGCGGAATGGCGCGGCGGTCGAGGACCGTCGCGCCGTGATGCCGGGTGTCCCGGCGGATGCTGTCGAAGAGGGCCGTGACATCGGCTTCCTCGCCTTCGAGGCACTGCATGTAGGTGCCGTCGAGCAGGCAGAGGACGCCGGTGATGCCGAGGCCGGGATTGTGGGTGCGGGACCAGTCCAGGATGCCGGGGAGGTCCTGCTGGTGGGCGTCACGGGCGTGACTGGCGTAGATGAGGCGGTACATGCGGAAGCTCGATAGGGAGATCGAAGGTATCAGGTCGTCGCTCGTTATGTTGTAGGCGTCTTCCCAAGGTCACGCTTCATACATTTTCGTCATAAGCAAGCAATGAATCGATCGTTCGTCCTGGGGGGGCGGACGCCTAGAGTGCGGGATTCTGCCGCCGCCTCGATGCCGGCGAGCGCCCTCCCAGGATGATTCGAATGACCGCCGTTTCCGACGCACCCCTCGCTTCCCCGTCCTTCCAGGCTGCCCCCACGTCCCAGGATTTCGAGATCCGCCCCTTCGACGCCCCCGTGGGCGCCGAGGTCGTGGGCCTGGACATCTCCAAGCCGATCGACGAGGCCGATTTCGCGCGCATCCACCGCGCCCACCTCGACCACCACGTGCTGGTCTTTCGCGACCAGCGGGTCTCGCCCGACGCGCACGTCGCGTTCAGCCGCCGCTTCGGCGAGCTGGAGATCCACGTGCTGCACCAGTTCCAGCTGCCGCAGCATCCGGAGATCCTGATCGTTTCCAACATCAAGGAGAACGGCGAGCCGATCGGCCTGGGCGACGCGGGCGTCTACTGGCACTCCGACATCTCTTACAAGCCCCGACCCAGCCTGGGTTCGCTGCTGCACGCGCAGGAGCTGCCGGCCGAGGGCGGCGACACGCTCTTCGCCGACCAGCACCTGGCCTGGGAATCACTGAGCCCCGAACTCCAGGAACGCATCCTGCCGCTGAAGGCCGAACACAGCTACCTCGCCAAGTACGAGGAACTGCGCGCGAAGAACCCGTGGCGCCCGAAGCTCTCGCAGGCGCAGATCGACCAGGTCGCGCCGGCCGTGCATCCGGTGGTGCGCACGCACCCGGAGACCGGACGCAAGGCGCTGTTCGTCAGCGAGCATTTCACGACCCGCATCGTCGATCTGCCGAAGGAGGAGGGCGACGCGCTGCTGGCCGAATTGTTCGCGCACAGCGTGAAGCCCGAGTTCATCTACCGTCACTCATGGCGCCCGCACGACCTCGTCTTCTGGGACAACCGCTCGCTGATGCACCTGGCCGCCGGCACGCCCGACCACCTGCGCCGCCGCCTCAACCGCACCACCGTCGTCGGCGACGCGCCGTTCTGATGACCGCCGACATGAAATCCCACGCCATGCACCGTTTCACCCGCCGCGCTGCGGCCGCCGTCGTCGGCCTGGGCCTGCTCGCCGGCAGCCTCGCCGCGCAGGCCGAGGGCCAGATCCGTATCGCCCGCCAGTTCGGCATCGTCTACCTGCTGCTGGACGTGGCGCAGGAGCAGAAGCTGGTCGAGAAACACGCTAAGGCCGCCGGCGTCGACGCCAAGGTCGAATGGGTGCAACTCTCGGGCGGCTCGGCCGTCAACGACGCCTTGCTGTCGGGCAACATCGAGATCGCCGGCGCCGGCGTCGGCCCGCTGCTCACGCTGTGGGACCGCACCAAGGGCCGCCAGGACGTCAGGGGCGTGGCCTCGCTGGGCAATTTCCCGTACTACCTGGTGAGCACCAATCCGGCGGTCAAGACCATCGCCGACTTCACCGCCAAGGACCGCATCGCGCTGCCGGCGGTGGGCGTGTCGGTGCAGTCGCGCGTGCTGCAGATGGCCTCGGCCAAGGTCTGGGGCGACAAGGAATTCGCCCGGCTCGACAAGTCTAGCGTGGCCCTGCCGCACCCGGACGCGGCGGCGGCCATCATCAAGGGCGGCACCGAGATCAACGCCCACTTCGGCAATCCGCCGTTCCAGGAGCAGGAACTCGCGGGCAACCCGCAGGCGCACATCGTGCTGAACTCGTACGACGTGCTCGGCGGCCCGGCCTCGGCCACCGTGCTCTACGCGACGCAGAAATTCCGCGACGGCAATCCCAAGACCTACAAGGCATTCGTCGACGCGCTGGGCGAGGCGGCGCGCTTCGTCACCGCCAACCCCGAGAAGGCGGCCGACATCTACCTGAAGGGCGGCAACGCCAAGCTCGACCGCGACCTGCTGCTGAAGATCATCAAGAGCCCCGAGGTCCAGTTCAAGACCGCGCCGCAGAACACCTTCGCGCTGGCCGAGTTCATGCATCGCGTCGGCGCGATCAAGAACAAGCCGGCGTCGGTGAAGGACTATTTCTTCGACGACGCGCACAACGCGGGGGGGAATTGATGGCCCATGCCGCCGCACTGCCCGCCGGAGCCGGTATCGACTCCCTCTCCCACCGGGAGAGGGTGGGGGTGAGGGGAGGGCCGTCGCCATCGCCGAAGGCCCTCACCCCGACCCTCTCCCGCGAGCGGGAGAGGGGGCAGGATCGGGAACGGCCCGAGCCCTTGCTGCAGGTCGACGGCGTCAGCCTCGAATACCGCACCCCCGAGCGCGTCGTGCGCGCCACGCACCGCGTCGGCTTCGACGTCTTCGAGGCCGACCGCTTCGTGCTGCTGGGCCCCTCGGGCTGCGGCAAGTCGACGCTGCTGAAAGCCATCGGCGGCTTCATCGCGCCGGTGGAGGGCGAGATCCGGCTCGACGGCCGCGCCGTCACCGCGCCGGGGCCGGACCGCATCGTCGTGTTCCAGGAATTCGACCAGCTGCCGCCGTGGAAGACCGTGAAGGAGAACGTGATGTTCCCGCTGCGGGCATCGGGCACGCTGGGACGCCGCGAGGCCGCCGAGCGGGCGATGCACTACCTGGCCAAGGTCGGGCTCGACAGGTTTGCCGACGTGCATCCGCACCAGCTCTCCGGCGGCATGAAGCAGCGCGTGGCGATCGCCCGCGCCCTGGCGATGCAGCCGCGCGTGCTGCTGATGGACGAGCCCTTCGCCGCGCTCGACGCCCTCACGCGCCGCAAGATGCAGGAGGAGCTGCTGGCGCTGTGGGATGAGGTGCGCTTCACGCTGCTGTTCGTCACGCACTCGATCGAGGAGGCGCTGGTGGTGGGCAACCGCATCGCGCTGCTGTCGCCGCATCCGGGGCGCATGCGCGCCGAGATCAACAGCCACGCCTTCGACCTCGGCAGCCAGGGCGGGGTCGAGTTCCAGGCCACGGCGCAGCGCATCCATCGCATGCTGTTCGACGAGGAACAGCCGGACGCCGCCGCCACGCCGTGAACGCCATGAACACACTGAATCCGCCCATCCGCCCCGAGTACGAGCGCACGCTGCAGCCGTTCACGGAACTGCCCGTCGAACGCTCGCTGCCGCTGGGCACGCGCGTCTGGGCGCAGGGCTGGCTGCGCAAGGGACTGATCCTCGCCGTGCTGGCGGTGCTGTGGGAGTTCGCGGCGCGCTGGCAGGACAACGACCTGCTGCTGCCGACCTTCACCGCCACCGCGCGCGCATTGGTCGAGGGCCTGGCCTCCGGCGAGCTGATCGACAAGGTCGGCATCTCGCTGGGCATCCTGCTGCAGGGGTATCTCGCGGGCGTGCTGCTGGCCTTCGGGCTGACGACGTTGGCGGTGTCCACGCGCATCGGCCGCGACATCCTCGACACGCTGACCTCGATGTTCAACCCGCTGCCGGCCATCGCGCTGCTGCCGCTGGCATTGCTGTGGTTCGGTCTCGGGCGCGGCAGCCTGGTCTTCGTGCTGATCCACTCGGTGCTGTGGCCGCTGGCGCTCAACACCTACGCCGGCTTCCAGGGCGTGCCCGAGACCCTGCGCATGGCCGGGCGCAACTACGGCCTGCGCGGCCTGCCGTTCGTGCTGCAGATCCTGGTGCCGGCGGCGTTGCCGGCCATCCTGTCGGGCCTGAAGATCGGCTGGGCCTTCGCCTGGCGCACACTGATCGCGGCCGAGCTGGTGTTCGGTGCCTCGTCGGGCCAGGGTGGCCTGGGCTGGTACATCTTCCAGAACCGCAACGAGCTCTACACCGACCGCGTCTTCGCCGGCCTGGCGATGGTGGTGCTGATCGGCCTGCTGGTCGAAAGCCTGGGTTTCGCGACCCTGGAACGCCTGACCGTGCGGAAGTGGGGAGTCCAACGCTGACCCCCCGTCTCCGCGCACTGCGTGCCGCTTCGCCAACCTCCTTCAGGGGGGCGTACCCGGCGGCCGGGCGGAGCCGTTCCGCGGGTGCCCGGGAGCGGGGCCGTCGGCGAGGCGGTCGGTACAGAATCGACGCTCCTTCGTACCGCTTCCAGGAGACACCCGTGATCGACCATCTGGACCACCTCGTCCTCACCACCACCGACGAGGCCGCCTGCGTGCGCTTCTACGTCGACGGACTGGGCATGACGCTGGAGCGCTTCGGCGACGGGCGCCAGGCGTTCCGTTTCGGCAACCAGAAGATCAACCTGCACGTGAAGGGCCATGAGTTCGAGCCCAAGGCGCACCTGCCGGTGCCCGGGGCGCTGGACCTGTGCTTCATCGCCGACGTGCCGCTCGACGAGGTGATGGCGCGGCTCGCGGCGCGCGGGCTGGCGGTGATCGAGGGGCCGGTGATGCGCACGGGCGCGGTCTCGAAGATCCGTTCGGTCTACCTGCGCGACCCGGATCTGAACCTGATCGAGATCTCCGAGACGGTGGCCTGACGGGGAGGCGACGCGCCATGCCTGTACATCCGGACGACGTCCTCTATCCGCCCATCGAACCCTACGAGACGGGATAGCTCGACGTCGGCGACGACCACGCGATCCATTACGAGCGTGTCGGCACGCCGGGCGGCCGTCCGGCCGTCTTCCTGCACGGCGGGCCGGGCGGCGGCATCTCGCCCTCGCATCGCCGGTTGTTCGATCCGTCCAGCTACGACGTGCTGCTGTTCGACCAGCGCGGCTGCGGGCGCTCCACGCCCCACGCCGGGCTCGACGCCGGCCTGGCGGCCAACACCACCTGGCACCTCGTGGCCGACATCGAGCGCCTGCGCGAACTCGTCGGGGCGGAGCGGTGGCTGGTCTTCGGCGGTTCGTGGGGTTCGACGCTGGCGCTGGCCTATGCGCAGACGCATCCGGATCGCGTCGACGCGCTGGTGCTGCGCGGCGTCTACACCGTGACCCGGGCCGAACTGGACTGGTACTACCAGTTCGGCGTCTCGGAGATGTTCCCGGAGAAGTGGGAGCGTTTCCAGGCGCCCGTTCCCGAGGCCGAGCGCGGCGACATGATCGGGGCCTACCGGCGACTCCTGAACGGCGACGATGCCGTCAGGCGTGTTGAGGCCGCCCGGGCCTGGAGCCTCTGGGAAGGCGAGACCATCACGTTGCTGCCCGATCCGGCGTTCTCCGCGACGCATGCCGAGGACCGCTTCGCCCTGGCGTTCGCGCGGCTGGAGAACCACTACTTCACCCACATGGCCTGGCTCGAGGAGGGGCAGTTGCTGCGCGACGCCCATCGGCTGCACGGGATTCCCGGCGTCATCGTGCACGGCCGCTACGACATGCCGTGTCCCGCCCGCCATGCCCACGCCCTGCACAAGGCCTGGCCGGAGGCGGAGTTCCATCTCGTCGAGGGTGCCGGCCATGCGTGGTCGGAACCGGGCATCGTCGAGCGCCTGGTGGTGGCGACCGACCGCTTCGCGCGCTGAAGGGACCCCGGGGCCTCGAGGCCTCAGGGCATCGCCCGCCGGGGAACCGGGTAGCGCTTGCCGTCGAAGCGCAGGGTGGTCGAGCGGAAGGTCGCCGGCTGCTCGCGCGTCACGCATTCCTCGCCCTGCAGGCTGGAGCGGCTGCGCGAGGCGGTCTGGTAGAGCAGCAGGTCGGCCCGGCCGTTGCTCGTGCCACCGGTGACCGACACGCTGCCGCGCAGGGTCTGGAAGTCGCCGCTGCAGTTGCTGTCCCAGACGCCGCGCTCCAGGGCGATCTCCAGGCCGTCGAGCACCTTGTCGAGCTGCATGTCCTGGGGCCGCGGCACGTACAGCGCGAGGCGCTCGCTCTCGTAGGGATCGGCGCGCGAAGTGCCGCGCACCACCGTGCGCACGCCGAAGGCCAGGGCGTCCGGTGCGAGCGTGTAGCGCGCGGTGTCGACCTTGAGCGCGGCGACGGTGCGGTCGTCCTCCACCACCAGCGCGCGCGGCTCGAACAGGCGGGCGACGATGCGCGCGCGCTCGGTGTTGCCGTTGTCGGCCTGCTGCACGACCAGCACGTCGAGGTCGTACTCGGTGACGTCCGGGTCGGTGGACGGCCGCGCCAGGGGCAGCAGCACGATGAAGCGGCCGAGCATGCCGCGCCACGGCTCGCACACGGCGCGCTCGTGGTCGAGCGTGCGCTGCGGATGGAGCTTGCCGTGCATGCGCTCGGCCAGGCCGGTGTCGCAGGCGGCGTGGACGGCGCCGCAGGAGCCCGCCAGCAACACGGCGGCGAGCCGCGCGCGGATGCCGAGCCTCATCCGCGCGGTCCGTCGAGCCAGCGCGTGGCGGCGGCCTGGAGCACCAGGGGATCGCCCGTGCCCATCAGCCGCACCGTGCCGATGCGCTCGGCGACGTCGGCGCCGATGCCTCGTCCGATGCCGTCGTCGCCGTCCGGGTCGTCGTCCCGGTCCGCCGGCGCCAGCATGCCCGCGCTCGCCAGCAACCGCCGCGTCTGCAGCGCGACCGGCACGCCGGTCTCGATGAAGCGCACGGCGTCGCCGGTGTGGCGGCGCAGCTCGCCGGCCACGAAGGGATAGTGCGTGCAGCCCAGCACCAGCGTGTCGATCTCGCCCGGCGCAGTGCCGAAACGGCCGGCCTGCGCGACATAGCGCGCGCACAGCTCGGCGACGGGGCCGGGCTCGCCCGCCTCGATGGCGCGCGCCAGGCCGTCGCAGGCCACCACGCTGAAATCCGCCTGCGCCGCGAAGGCCTCGCGCAGCAGCGCGAACTTGCGGCTGGTCACGGTGCCGCGCGTGGCCAGCACGGCGATGCGGCCGGTGCGCGAGGCCGCCACGGCGGGCTTGAGCGCCGGCTCCACGCCCACCAGCGGGAAGCCGGGCAGGTCGGCGCGCAGCAGGTGGATGGCCGCGGCCGTGGCGGTGTTGCAGGCCACCACCAGCGCCTTGATGCGCTCGCGCTCGATCAGCTCCGCCGCGACCACGCGCGTGCGCCGCACGACGTGGTCGTCGCCGCGCTCGCCGTAGGGCGCGTGGCCGGTGTCGGCGAAGTAGACGAAGTCCTCGTGCGGCAGTTCGGCGCGCAGCGCGGCGAGCACGCTGAAGCCGCCGATGCCGCTGTCGAACACGCCGATCGGGCGCTTCCCTTCAGGACTCAAGCCGGCTCCAGCGCGATCGTCTTGAGTTCGCCCGAGGCGATGCGACGCTGCCACTCGGCCGGGCCGGTGATGTGCACGCTGGTGCCGCCGGCGTCCACCGCCACGGTCACCGGCATGTCGACAACGTCGAACTCGTAGATCGCTTCCATGCCCAGGTCGGCGAAGCCCACGACCTTGGCGTTGCGGATCGCCTTGCTCACCAGGTAGGCGGCGCCGCCCACGGCCATCAGGTAGGCGCTCTGGTGCTTCTTGATGGCCTCGATGGCGACCGGGCCGCGCTCGGCCTTGCCGATCATGGCGATCAGGCCGGTCTGCGCCAGCATCATCTCGGTGAAGCCGTCCATGCGGGTGGCGGTGGTCGGGCCGGCGGGGCCGACGGCCTCGCCCTGGACCGGGTCGACCGGGCCGACGTAGTAGATGACGCGGTTGGTGAAGTCCACGGGCAGCGGCTCGCCCTTGGCCAGCATGCCGGCGATGCGCTTGTGGGCGGCGTCGCGGCCGGTGAGCATCTTGCCGTTGAGCAGCAGCGTGTCGCCGGGCTTCCAGCTGGCGACCTCGGCCGGGGTCAGGGTGTCGAGGTCGACCTTCCTGCTCTTGTTGTAGTCGGGCGCCCAGTCGACGTCGGGCCACAGGTCGAGCGAGGGCGGCGTGAGGTAGACCGCGCCGCTGCCGTCCATGGTGAAGTGCGCGTGGCGGGTGGCCGCGCAGTTGGGGATCATGGCCACGGGCTTGCTCGCCGCGTGCGTCGGGTACATCTGGATCTTCACGTCCAGCACGGTGGACAGGCCGCCCAGGCCCTGCGCGCCGATGCCCAGGGCGTTGACCTTCTCGTAGAGCTCGATGCGCAGGGCTTCCACCGGGGTGAGCTCGGCGCCCGAAGCCTTCTTGGCCTGCAGCTCGTGCATGTCGAGGTCGTCCATCAGGCTCTCCTTGGCCATCAGCGCCGCCTTCTCAGCCGTGCCGCCGATGCCGATGCCCAGCATGCCCGGCGGACACCAGCCCGCGCCCATCGTCGGCACGGTCTTGAGCACCCAGTCGACGATGCTGTCCCCGGGGTTGAGCATGGCCAGCTTGCTCTTGTTCTCGCTGCCGCCGCCCTTGGCCGCGACGGTCACTTCCAGCGTGTCGCCCGGCACCAGCTCCGTGAAGATCACCGCCGGCGTGTTGTCGCCGGTGTTCTTGCGGGCGAACTGCGGGTCGGCCACGACCGAGGCGCGCAGGGTGTTGTCGGGGTGGTTGTAGGCGCGGCGCACGCCCTCGTTGATGGCGTCGTCCAGACTGCCGGTGAAGCCGCCCCAGCGCACGTCCATGCCCACCTTCAGGAACACGTTGACGATGCCGGTGTCCTGGCAGATCGGGCGCTGGCCGGTGGCGCTCATCTTGCTGTTGGTCAGGATCTGCGCGATGGCGTCCTTCGCCGCCGGGCTCTGCTCGCGCTCGTAGGCGCGCGCGAGGTGCGCGATGTAGTCGGCCGGGTGGTAGTAGCTGATGTACTGGAGGGCCGCGGCGATCGATTCGATCAGGTCGGACTGCTGGATCGTGGTGGTCATGGGCGTGGTTCGTGGGGTTGGAAGCGCTTCGCAAATGCGAGTCGTTCTTGTCCTGGCTATGCTGTCAGGCTTTTCCGTGCCCGGGCTTCGTTGCCGGCACGCCCTCCATTTTGACAGCGGAGCTTTTCCAGATGACACAGAGCAGCAACATTCGCGTCGAGCGCGACACCTTCGGCCCCATCGAGGTCCCGGCCGACAAGCTGTGGGGGGCGCAGACGCAGCGTTCGCTGCAGAACTTCGACATCTCCGGCGAGCAGCAGCCGCGCGAGATCATCAAGGCGCTGGCGCAGGTCAAGCGCGCCTCGGCGGTGGTGAACCACGCGCTGGGCCTGCAGGACGAGAAGAAGACGAAGGCCATCGTCGCGGCGGCCGACGAGGTGATCGCCGGCACGCACCCGGACGAGTTCCCGCTGGTGGTCTGGCAGACCGGCTCGGGCACGCAGACCAACATGAACGTCAACGAGGTGCTGGCCAACCGCGCGAGCGAACTGCTCGGCGGCGAGCGCGGCGAATCGCGCCTCGTGCATCCCAACGACGACGTCAACCGCAGCCAGTCGAGCAACGACGTGTTCCCCACCGCCATGCACGTGGCCGCCGTCGAGGCCCTCACGCACCGCCTGCTGCCGGCACTGGCGCTGCTGCGCGGCACGCTGGAGAAGAAGTCCGCCGACTTCATGGACATCGTGAAGATCGGCCGCACCCACCTGCAGGACGCGACCCCGCTGACGCTGGGCCAGGAGTTCTCCGGCTACGTGGCGCAGCTCGCGCACGGCGAGGCGCACGTGCGCGCGGCACTGCCGCACCTGGGCGAGCTGGCGCTCGGCGGCACGGCCGTGGGCACCGGCCTGAACGCGCCCAAGGGCTATGCCGAGCAGGTCGCGGCCGAGCTGGCGACCCTGACCGGCCTGCCGTTCGTCACCGCGCCCAACAAGTTCGAGGCCATGGCCTCGGTCGACGCGCTGGTGCACGCGCACGGCGCGCTCAAGACGCTGGCCGCCAGCCTGATGAAGATCGCCAACGACGTGCGCTGGCTCGCCAGCGGCCCTCGCAGCGGCATCGGCGAACTGAGCATCCCGGAGAACGAACCCGGCTCGTCGATCATGCCGGGCAAGGTCAACCCGACGCAGAGCGAGGCGGTCACGATGCTGGCCGCGCAGGTCTTCGGCAACGACGTCGCCATCAACTTCGGCGGCGCATCGGGCAACTTCGAGCTCAACGTGTTCCGCCCGATGGTGGCGCACAACTTCCTGCAGAGCGTGCGCCTGCTGGCCGACGGCATGCGCAGCTTCAACGACCACTGCGTCGTGGGCATCGAGCCGAATCGCGAGCGCATCACGGAACTGGTCGACCGCTCGCTGATGCTGGTGACCGCGCTCAACACGCACATCGGCTACGACAAGTCGGCCTCCATCGCGAAGAAGGCGCACAAGGAGGGCACCAGCCTGCGCGAGGCGGCGGTGGCCTCGGGGCACCTCACGGGCGAGCAGTTCGACCAGTGGGTCGTCCCCGGGAACATGACCGGCCGCTGAGGCGGTCCCGGCGGCGTCAGGCGCGCGGCGCCTCGACGTCCTCGAACGCGAAGCCGATGCCGTAGACCGAGCGGATCCATTCGTGGCCGGGCGCGGCGGCGGCGAGCTTGCGGCGCAGGTTCTTCACGTGGCTGTCGATGGCGCGCTCGTTGACGTCGAGCACGTCCTCGTAGGCGAGTTCGAGCAATTGCGTGCGCGAGAAGATGCGTCCCGGCTGGCGTGCCAGCACCTCCAGCAGGCGGAACTCGCGCCGCGTGAGCGCGAACGTCGCCCCCTGCAGGGTCACGCGCCACTGGCCGTCGTCGAGCCGCAGCGCGCCGGCCGGCGTGGCCGCCGTCGCCGCCGCCGGGTCGGCGCCGCTGCGCCGCAGCACCGCCTTGACCCGCGCCACCACCTCGCGCGGCGAGAACGGCTTGCAGATGTAGTCGTCCGCGCCCAGTTCCAGGCCGATCAGGCGATCGACCTCCTCGACGCGCGCGGTCAGCATGATCACCGGCAGCGACGAGCGCGCGCGGATGGCGCGCAGGATCTCGATGCCGCCGGTGCCCGGCAGCATGACGTCGAGCAGCACCAGGTCGGGCGGCTGCGCCAGGGCCCGGGCCAGCGCGGTGGTGCCGTTGTCGATGTGCTCGACCTCGTGGCCGGCATGGCGCAGGTAGTCGCGCAGCACGCCGGCGATGTCTTGTTCGTCTTCGACGAGGAGGATGCGGCTCATGGGAAGTCTTCCGTCAGGGGGAGGGCGAGGGCGATGCGCAGCCCGCCCAGGGGGGAGGCGTCGGCCTCGATGCGCCCGCCGTGGGCCAGCACGACGCTGCGGCAGATCGCCAGGCCCAGGCCCGAGCCGCCGAGCATGCGGTCGCGCGAGCCTTCGCAGCGGTAGAGGCGCTCGAAGATGAGCGGGCGCTCGGCCTCGTCGACGCCCGGCGCGGTGTCGTCGAACCACAGCAGCAGCTCGCCCGCGGGCGTGTCCTCCGGCGGCGCGCGGCTCACGCGCAGTCGGCCGCCGGCGTCGGTGTAGCGCAGGCTGTTCTCCAGCAGGTTCATGACCACCTGGTGCAGGCGCCGGGTGTCGCCGAGGACCTCGGGCACCGGTGCCGCGCCCGGCGGCCAGGTCGTCTCCAGCGCGATCCCGGCCTGCGCGAAGCGCTCGCGCATCGAGGCGACGGCCTCGTCGACCAGCACCAGCGGACGCACCGTCTCGGCCGCGTCCAGCGGCACGGCGGTGTCGCTCATGCTCAGGCGCAGGTCGTCGACCAGCTGGCCCAGGCGCATCACCTGCCGGTGCAGGCGCAGGGCGGTGCGGTCGTCGAAGGTGCGCACGCCGTCCTGCAGCGCCTCGATCTCCGCGCGCATGGCCGCCAGCGGGGTGCGCAGCTCGTGCGCGACGTCGGCCAGCCAGGCGCGGCGCGAGGACTCGACGCGGTCGAGCCGCGTGGCCATGTGGTTGAAGGTGCGCGCCAGGGTCGCCAGCTCGTCCTGCCCGCGAACCCGCACGCGCGTGCCCAGGCGCCCCTGCGCGATGCCGCGCGCGCCGTCCATCAGTTCGCCGATCGGCGCGAACCAGTGGCGCGCCAGGAACCACGACAGCGCCAGCGCGAGCGCCAGGCCGGCCAATCCGGTCCAGACCATGAAGCGCGACTGCTGCGCGAGGAAGGCCCGGTCGGCGTCGCTGCCCAGGTCCTCCAGCGGCGCCAGCACCAGGTGGCCGA
The DNA here is from genome assembly GCF_050435945.1 of Variovorax sp. PvP013. Classification (NCBI taxonomy): domain Bacteria; kingdom Pseudomonadati; phylum Pseudomonadota; class Betaproteobacteria; order Burkholderiales; family Comamonadaceae; genus Variovorax; species Variovorax sp. PvP013. Next base: position 1,075,786 of record NZ_JBNDLF010000001.1, on the reverse strand, counting down.
TCGTCGTGCCGGCCTGGCGCAGCGGCCGGCGCACGGCGCTGGCGGGATCGACGGCGGCACCGGCCACGCGCACGCCCTGCGCATCGACGACGCCCAGGCGCGCGTAGATCGAATCGGGCCCGAGGCGGCCGTCGAATTCGAACGGCAGCGGCGGCGGGCCGCCGAAGCGTGGCGGCCCGGAGGACGCCCCGTCCGACGACGCGCTGTCGCTTCCGGCGGAGGGGCCGCGCAGGTCGCGGTCGGGCCAGAAGCCCTCGGGCGGCGGGCCGGGCCAGCCGAAACCCATGCCGCCACCGCTGCGGATCAGCGGCCGGGTGCGCGGCGGCGATTGCGTGCGGTCGCGCAGGAGCTGCTGCCAGGCGTCGCCGCGGCCGCCGTCGCGCAGCGCGTCCCAGCCGGCGTTGCGGGCGTGGTTCTGCTCGGCCCGCTCGCCGACCCATTGCATGCGGGAGAGCTCGATCTCCGCCACGTAGGGCGCCAGGCCGCGCTGCAGACCGAAGCGCGTGAAGCCCGCGAAGATCAGCAACAGCGCCGCCAGCAGGGCGGCGAGCGCGACGAAGACCTTTCGCTGGAGGGTCAGGCGGGGCATCGCCCCATTGTCCGGCCGCCGCAAGCTCAGGCGGCGATCGAGATCGAGATCGTCGCCACGTAGCCGTCGGTGACGTTGCCCGAGAGCGAGGTCATCTCCAGCGACGTGCCGTCGCTGAATACGTTGTCGGTCGCGAAACTGATCGCGTCGAGGTTGGCGGTGCTCTGCGAGTAACCCGGTGCGGCGGCGTAGACGGCCTTGAGCACGTCGGTCGGAAAGGCCAGCTGCGTGGTGCGCAGCTTGTTGCCCGCGCCGGTGGCCGCGGCCACGCTGCGGTAGATCTCCAGGTGCATGTGCGGCATGCGCCCGGCATAGCAGCCCGGCACCACGGTCGTGAAGGTCGCCACGCCGCCGGCGTCGGTCGGCTGCACGCCGCGCAGGTGGTTCTCGCCGATGCTGTGCGTGGTGTAGACGGAGTAGGTGCCCTCGCGCGTGCAGTGCCACAGGTAGATCGCGCAGCCCGACAAGGGCGCGCAGGCGGCGGTGTCGGTCAGCGTGATCCGCAGCGTCAGCGGCACGCCGCCTGCGGCCACCGTGCCGCCGATGCTGGTGCGGATGTCCGAGCGCACGATGCCGCTGAGGGCCAGCACGTTGTAAGTGGCGCCGCTGGCCTGCGAGCCGTCGGCGGGATAGGGGCCGGCGGTTTCCTCGGGCACCGCCGCGCAGCGGCCGGAGGTCGTGGCGGTGGTGGCCGTCGTGGATGCGGTGGATGCGGTGGTCGTCGACGTCGTCGCCGCGCCGGTCGTCGTCGCGGTGCCGGACGCGGTGGCGTCGTCGCCGCCGCCGCAGCCGGTCAGCGCGATCACGCCGAGCGACCCGAGGGCGCCCAGCGCGCGGCGGCGGGTGGCGTCGGCGTGCCGACGGGCAAGGGGATTCGCGGGGGCCTGCATGTCGTGTCCTTTCTTCCTCGCGGGATCGAAAGGAGGCGACTGTGCCGGGCGATGTGGGAGAAAAATGGGAAGGCGGGCGGCGCGCGGTACGGTCCGCGCCGCCCGCCGCCGTCGGGTCCGCCGCGCTTCAGTGCTCGCCGGGCGCGCGCGACATCAGCCGGTCGGTGTAGGCGATGGCCATGGCCGACATCAGGAAGGTGATGTGGATCACCGTCTGGGCGATCAGCACGCGGTCGGTGTAGTTGTCGGCGTTGATGAAGGTCTTGAGCAGGTGGATCGAGCTGATGCCGATGATGGCCGTGGCCAGCTTGACCTTGAGCACGGAGGCGTTGACGTGGCTGAGCCACTCGGGCTGGTCGCGGTGGCCCTGGAGCTCCATGCGGCTGACGAAGGTCTCGTAGCCGCCGACGATCACCATGATCAGCAGGTTGGAGATCATCACGACGTCGATCAGCGCCAGCACCACCAGCATGATCACCGTCTCGTTGAGCGAGGTGATGGGCGCGCTGGCGGCGGTCTTGTAGCCGATGCTGGTGACCAGCGCCTTGAGCGCCGTCTCGCTGCCGAAGGCGGCCTCCACCAGGTGCAGCAGCTCGACCAGGAAGTGCACCACGTACACGCCCTGGGCCACGATCAGGCCGAGGTAGAGCGGCAGCTGTAGCCAACGGCTGGCGAAGATGAGCTTGGGCAGCGGGCGCAGGGGCGAGGCGCGCGTGGCGCGGGGCGTCACGGCGAGCGCCGGGTCGATGGGGTCGGAGGGATCGAAGGGGTCTGGGCGGGCCATGGTGCGGGAATGGGTTGCGCGAACGCGGGGCGCGAAATTCTAGAGGGCGACCGTCGACGGACTCGTGACATGCCCCCACGACGTCGTGCCCCACGGGCGTTTCGGTGGCTCCGACACGGCCGCCCGGCGCACGTCGGGGGGCAACCTGTCCGACAGGCCCGGCGCTCGCCGCAGGCTAGAACCTGTGCATCGAACGATCGAACGAGGAGGTTCACATGGGTCTGATTACGGGTGCATTGCTGGTGGTGGTGGTGCTGATCGCGGCGTTGGCCGCGTTGAACTGGGGCCTGCTGGTGGCCCCGACGCTGATGTCGCTGGGCTTCATGCAGACCAGCGCGCCGTTCGGGCTGATCATGCTGGGGCTGACGGTATTGCTGGGCGTGCTGCTGGTGGCCTACGTGGTGTATCTGCAGAGTTCGGTGCTGCTGGAGACGCGGCGCCATAACCGCGAGATGCAGACCCAGCGCGATCTGGCCGACAAGGCCGAGGCCTCGCGCTTCACGGAGCTGCGCAACTTCCTCGAAGCCCAGGCCACCGCGCGGTCGGCGCAGGACGGCGAGCGTCATGCCGCCATGCTGGCGCGGGCCCAGCAGACCGAGAACTCGTTGGCCGCGCACATTGGCCAGCTGGAGGACCGGCTGGAACGTCGTCCGATGACTTCGCATACGGAGGTCGTGCCGACCGGAGCGCCGTCGCGCTTCTAGGGCGACAGGAGCGGGCCGCTCATTGCGGCGTCGCCAGCACCCAGGTCGCCAATGCCTTGGCGTCGGCCTCACTGACCTGGTTGTTGGCCGGCATCGGGACCGGTCCCCAGGCGCCGGCGCCGCCCTTGCGGATCTTCGTCGCCAGCAGGTCGGCCGCGCCGGCATTGCCCTTGTAGCGCGCGGCGACGTCCTTGAAGGCCGGTCCGAGCACCTTGCGCTCCACGGCATGGCAGCTCATGCAGTTCTTCGAACGGGCCAGGGCCGGATCGGCCCAGGCGGGCGCCGCGGCGCACAGCACGCAGGCGGCGAGGACGAGCGCTTTTTTCATGGGATGTCGAGGGATGTTCGTGGAGGACCGGAGGAGGACTCGGGAAGCGGGCCGTGGGGTGACGGAGGCTGGCCGGGGGCCGAGAGCCTAGCCCGGCGCCGGGCCATTGTAGGGAGCCGGCAAGGCGGTCCGAGAGGCCGTGCGCCCGCACCGCGACGTGGGCCTGTGCGACGATCCGCACCGTTCGTCCGGAGGAGATGTCTATGTGGTTCCTGGCCCTGGGTCTGATCGGTCTCGCGCTGAAGTACTTCGAGATCGGTCCGGTCGGACAGCTCTCGTGGTGGCTCCTGCTCATCCCCTTCGGCCTCGCCGCGCTGTGGTGGGCCTATGCCGATGCGTCGGGCTACACCAAGCGCCGCGTGATCGAGCGCGAGGCGGCGCGCAAGCAGGCGCGCATCGACCGCCAGCGCAAGGACCTGGGACTGTTCGATCCCAAGGCGCCGCGCTCGGATCGCGACCGCCGCAAGTGACGGGCCGCTGTCGTCCGCGGCGGCGGCCCGCGCCGGATCAGTAGTTGTCCAGCACCGCGCCCGTGCTGGCGCTCGACGCGTTGAAGGCGAACTTGGCCTGCACGCCGCGCGTATAGCGCGGCGCCGGCGCGGTCCAGCCCGCGCGGCGCTTCGCGATCTCCGCGTCGCTCACGTTGAGTTCGAGCTTGAGCTCGTGGGCGTCGATGGTGATCGAGTCGCCCTCGTTGACGAACGCGATGGTGCCCCCGGCCGCCGCTTCCGGCGCGACGTGGCCCACCACCATGCCCCAGGTGCCGCCGGAGAAGCGGCCGTCGGTGATCAGGCCGACGCTCTCGCCCAGGCCGGCGCCGATCAGCGCGCCGGTGGGGGCCAGCATCTCGGGCATGCCCGGTCCGCCCTTGGGGCCGAGGTAGCGCAGCACCATCACGTCGCCCGCGACGATCTTGCCGGCCAGGATGGCCGCGAGCGCCGACTGCTCGTCGTCGAACACGCGCGCCGGGCCGGTGATGACCGGGTTCTTCAGGCCGGTGATCTTGGCGACGGCGCCTTCCGGGCTGAGGTTGCCCTTGAGGATGGCGAGGTGGCCCTCGGCGTACATCGGTTCGCCGATCGGGCGGATCACGTCCTGGTCGGCGCGCGGCACGTCGGGCACGTCGGCCAGCACCTCGGCGATGGTCTGGCCGCTGATGGTGATGCAGTCGCCGTGCAGCAGGCCGGCGTTGAGCAGCACCTTCATGACCTGCGGGATGCCGCCGGCCTGGTGCAGGTCGACCGCGAGGTACTTGCCCGAGGGCTTGAGGTCGCACAGCACCGGCACCTTCTTGCGCATGCGCTCGAAGTCGTCGATGGTCCATTCGACCTCGGCCGCGTGGGCGATGGCCAGGAAGTGCAGCACGGCGTTGGTCGAGCCGCCGGTGGCCATGATCACGGCCACGGCGTTCTCGATCGACTTGCGCGTCACGATGTCGCGCGGCTTCAGGTCCTTCCTGATGGCTTCGATCAGCACCTTGGCCGATTCCTTGGCCGAGTTGGCCTTCTCGTCGTGCGGGTTGGCCATGGTCGACGAGTAGGGCAGCGAGATGCCCAGCGCCTCGAAGGCCGAACTCATGGTGTTGGCCGTGTACATGCCGCCGCACGAGCCGGTGCCGGGGATGGCGCGCTTCTCGATCTGCAGCAGGTCCTCGTCGCTCATGTTGCCGGCGGCGTTCTGGCCCACGGCCTCGAACACGCTGACGATGTTCAGGTCCTGGCCCTTGTAGCGCCCCGGCAGGATGGTGCCGCCGTAGACGTAGATCGCCGGCACGTTGGCGCGCAGCATGCCCATCAGGCCGCCGGGCATGTTCTTGTCGCAGCCGCCGACCACCAGCACGCCGTCCATCCACTGGCCGCCGACGCAGGTCTCGATGCAGTCGCTGATGACCTCGCGGCTGACCAGCGAGTACTTCATGCCCTCGGTGCCCATGGCCATGCCGTCGGAGATCGTCGGCGTGCCGAAGACCTGCGCGTTGCCGCCGGCCTCCTCGATGCCGGCGATGGCCGCGTCGGCGAGCTTCTGCAGGCCGGAGTTGCACGGCGTGATGGTGCTGTGGCCGTTGGCGACGCCGACCATCGGCTTCCTGAAGTCGCCTTCCTCGTAGCCCATCGCGTAGAACATCGAGCGGTTGGGCGCGCGCGACTTGCCTTCGACGATGTGGGCGCTGCGGCGGTTGATCTGGAGGGGTTTGGTGTCCATGGCGTGGGTCTCGTTGGAATCGGGAATCGGGGGGTCGCCAGTATCCGACTTCCGACTGATTCGTTCCAATCCGTTCTCGGGGTCCGATTGATATGCTGGCCGTATGAACGAGAAGGACACTCCGGTCGATCTGCGGGCCTGGCGCCAGTTCGTCGCCGTGGCCGAAGAGCTGCACTTCGGCCGCGCCGCGCGCCGCCTGCACCTGACGCAGCCGCCGGTGACGCAGGCCATCGCGCAGCTCGAACGCGTGCTGGGCGTGCGCCTGTTCGACCGCACGCAGCGCCGTGTCGCGCTGACGGCCGCCGGCGAGGCGCTGCTGCCGGACGTGCGCGACCTGCTCGCGCGCGCCCAGGCGCTGCCGGCGCGGGCGCGCGCCGCGGCGGCGGGCGAGGTCGGGCGCGTGCGGCTGGCCTTCGTCTCGACCATCGGCTTCGAGCAGCTGCCGCTGTGGGTGCGCGACTTCCGCGCGCGGTGCCCCCAGGTCGCCCTGGAACTGGTCGAGGCGACCGGCGACGTCCAGCTCGAGGCCCTCGCGCGCGGCGAGGTCGACGCCGGCCTGATGCTGCATTCGCCCGGCTTCGCGCCGCCCGGCCTCGACCGCCTGCCGGTCGCCGTCGAGCCGCTGGTGCTGGCGCTGCCGGCGGCGCACCCGCTGGCCGCCGCCGGGCGGCCGGCGCTGGCCGACGCGCTGGCCGAACCGCTGGTGATCTTCCCGCGCCGCATCGTGCCCTCGCTGCACGACGCCATCCACGCGCTCTACCACGCCGCCGGCCGCGTGCCGGCGGTGGCGCAGGAGGCGATCCAGATGCAGACCATCGTCAACCTGGTGTGGGGCGGCGTCGGCGTGGCCTGGGTGCCGGAGAGCGTCACGCGCTTCCGGCGAGAGGGCGTGGTGTACCGGGGAGCGGAGGCGTTCGCGGGTGCGCCCGGGGGCGCGGACCGGCGGCGTCGGTCGCAGCGGCATGCCGTCGCGTTGCCCGAGTGCGAGACCAGCCTGGTCTGGCCCGCCGGCGCCGGCCATGCGGCGCTGGAGCGCTTCGTGGCCTTCGTCCGCGACCGCGGCGCGGCCTGATCGGAGCGCTCAGGCGTCGATGCCGGGCAGGTGGTGGCGCATGGCCAGGCGCACCAGGTCCGTGACGTTGGCGGCGCCCAGCTTGTTCATCAGGCGGCTGCGGTAGGTGTCGATGGTCTTGGGCGACAGGTGCAGCTCGCGTCCGATCGCGGCGCTGGAGGCGCCCTTGACCACCATCACCACGATCTGCCGCTCGCGCGGCGACAGCGCGGCGAAGGGATCGGCGTCGGGGTTGCCGGTGAACGCCTCCACCGCGAGGTCGGCCACCTCCTGGCCGAGGTAGCGCCGGCCCTGCAGCACGACCCCGATGGCGCTCAGCACCTCGCTCGACGGGGCGCCCTTGAGCACGTAGCCGGCCGCTCCCATGCGCAGCGACTCGCCCACGTGCTGCGGCTGGGCCGACATGGTGAGCACCACGGTGCGCACGCTCGAGACGCGGCGCTGCAGTTCGGCCAGGACCTCGAAGCCCGAGCGCCGGCCCAGGCTCAGGTCGAGCAGCAGGACCTGGGGGGCCAGGCGCAGGATCTCGCCCACGGCCACCGTCGGGTCGGCGGTCTCGCCCACCACCTCGTGGCCGGCGTTCTCCAGCACCGCGCGCAGGCCCTCGCGCACCATCAGGTGATCGTCCACCAGGTACAGCGTGCTCATGCGACGTCCTCCCAGGCGAGACGCACCAGGGTGCCGCCCTCGGGGTTGGGCTCGACGGTGAACGACGCGCCGATGGCGAGCGCCCGCTCGCGCATCCCGACCACGCCCAGGTGCCCCGGGCGGGCGTTCTGGGCGTCCCGGGGCCAGCCCCGGCCGTCGTCGACGACCTCCAGCCGCAGGTGCCGCGCGCCACCCGCGAGCACCACCCGCACCAGGCTCGCCCGGGCGTGCCGGAGCGCGTTGGACGTGGCTTCGCGCGCCACCATGAAGGCCGCGTGCTCGATGTCGGCGGGCCAGCGCAGCCGCGCGACGTCGGGCTCGACCTCCAGCAGCAGGTCGACCCCGGCCAGCCGCCGGTCGCGCGACTGCAGTTCGTTGTCGAGCGCGGCGGCCAGGCCGTGGTCGTCGAGCAGCGGCGGCCGCAGCTCGACCAGCACCTGGCGCACCTCGCGGATGGCCTGGTCGATGAGCCGGTCGAGCCGCTCGCGCGGACGGTCGACCGCCGCCGAGGGCGACCCCGCCGGCGCGGCGTCGAAGGCGAGGCGGATCGCCGTCAGGGTCTGGCCCAGCTGGTCGTGCAGCGCCTGCGCGAGCTGCCGGGTGGTCTCCTTCTCCTGGCGCATGAGCCGCCGGGTGAGTTCGGAGAGTTCGTTCTGGTAGCGCAGCAGGGCCGCCTCCGCGCGGACGCGCTCGGTGATGTCGCGCAGGATCACCGTGTAGAGCTTCTGGCCGGCGAGGTCCACCTGCGAGATCGACGCCTCGATGGGAAATTCCTCGCCGTCCGCGCGCAGGGCGCTGATGGCGCCGCCGCGGCCGAGCTGGCGCACGGTCGTGCCGGTGGCGCCGAAGGCCTCGACGTGGCGCGCGTGGTGGGCGCGGAAGCGCTCCGGTACGAAAAGGGTGATGGGCTGGCCCAACGCCGTCGAGGCCGGGCAGCGGAACATGCGCTCGGCGGCCTTGTTGAACATCACGATGCGTTGCGCGCCGTCGATCGTCACGATGCCGTCCATCGCCGAGTCGAACAGCGCCATGAGCCGGGCTTCGCTGTGCGCCGGCCCGGGTCGGGGAGCTGGAGAGGGGACGGACGGACCGGCGGTCGGGGGGCGCAATTCGCGTGCAGGCATCGGAGCCGAGACGGCTGGGGAGCCCTTTATTGTAGTTTCGAAACGATTGTTGCTGATCGTTAACCAAACCATCGGTCCCCTCAGTCCGCATTGAGAACTCCCTACAGCGTCGTGGGGGTCGCCTGCCTAGAGTCGACGCTCACGAAAAGCGATCACCCGTTGACGCCGCTGCCGTCTCTCCCCCTCTCGAAATCTCCATGCGACAAAATCTTCCGGTCACGCAAAAGGAATACGACTTCTCCGACGCCGAGGCCCTGGTGTCCACCACCGATCGGCAGGGCACCATCGTCCACTGCAACGACGCCTTCGTGACCACTTCCGGCTACAGCTACGACGAACTGGTCGGCCAGCCGCACAACCTGGTGCGGCATCCGGACATGCCGGAGGCGGCGTTCAAGGACATGTGGCGCACCATCGGCAGCGGCAGCCCGTGGACCGGCATGGTGAAGAACCGCCGCAAGAACGGCGACCACTACTGGGTGCTGGCCAACGTGACGCCGGTGCTCGAGCAGGGCAAGCCCAAGGGCTACATGTCGGTGCGCATCAAGCCGAGCCGGGCCCAGGTCCAGGCGACGGAGGCGCTGTACGCGCGCCTGAACGAGCAGGCCCGGCAAGGCCGGCGCGACTTCTACCTCGACGCCGGACAGGTCCGCCGGCACGGCCCGCGCGGCTGGGCGGCGCGACTCCGCCAGATCCCGCTGTCGATGCGCATGGGCGTCGTGCTGGCGCTGGTGGTGGGCGCGGCCATGCTGCCCGATGCCCTGGGATGGACCGGCACGACGGCCACGCTGACGCGGCTGGGCATCCTCGTCGGCGGGGTGGGACTGGCGTTCGCCTGGTTCCACGCGCGCCTGGACGCGGCGCTCGACGAGGCCGTGCGCTTCGCCGGCGAACTCTCCGGCTGCAACCTGATGGGCGAGCCGCAGCTCGACCATCCGGAGCCGATGGGCACGCTGATGCGCCGCCTCAACCAGATCCAGATCAACCTGCGCGCGGTGGTGGGCGACGTGCGCAAGGAGATCGCCGGCTTCACGGCATCGGCCGGCGAGATCGCGCAGGGCAGCCTCGACCTGGCCAGCCGCACCGAGTCCCAGGCCAGCAGCCTGGAGCAGACGGCCGCGTCGATGGAGGAGCTCTCCAGCACCGTGCGCCAGACGGCGAGCACGGCCGCCCAGATGGCGGCCCAGAGCGACAGCAGCCAGGAGGTCGCCGGCCGCGGCGAACAGGCCGTCCAGGAGGCCCGCGAGGCGATGGACCGCATCGAGCAGTCGTCGACCCAGATCGGCAGCATCACCGAGGTCATCCAGGGCATCGCGTTCCAGACCAACATCCTGGCGCTGAACGCGGCCGTGGAGGCGGCGCGCGCGGGAGAGAGCGGCCGCGGCTTCGCCGTCGTGGCCACCGAGGTGCGCGCGCTGGCGCAGCGCAGCGCGAGCGCGGCCCAGGAGATCCAGCAGCTCACCGCCGAGGCCGCCCAGCGCATCGCCCAGGGCACCGCGCGCATCCACGGCGCCGGCAGGACGCTGTCCGAGGTGATGGACTCGGTGCGCGAGGTGTCGACCAGGGTGCACCAGATCACCAGCGCCACCCAGGAGCAGTCGCTGGGCATCGCGCAGGTCAATCAGGCCGTGGTCCAGCTCGACACCTTCACGCAGCAGAACGCCGCGCTGGTCCAGGAATCCGCCGCCTCCGCCCATGGGCTGGGCCGCAGCGCGCAGACCCTGCAGCGCGCGGTCGCGGTGTTCCAGATGCGCGACGCGTCCCCGGCCCCGGCCGTCGCCCCGAGGGGCCGGGCCCCCGCGGTCCGCGCCGCCGTTCCGGCGCGTTCGCGGGCGTCGGCGGCCCCGACCCCCGGTCCTCGACGCGAACGACCCGCGGGTGCGCGCCCGGTCGACCTTCCGCCTCAGTCGCGCGCGGCGTCGTGGCACGACGTCTGAAGGGGACGTGCCGTCCGCCGTGACTTGAGCGGAGACATGGCGTGAAGCCTGTCGCAATGTATTTTTTCAGTGACGACGCTGGATCTGAAATTGAGGGCTCAGTGGCGCGAATTCGCTCAGCGCCTCCATCACGACCAGATTCCTCGCATGCCTGGATTTCAAGCGGGCGAGCAGCCGGTCATTCGCGCGAGAACAGACACGATCGCGCAATGAGGTACTCGACGTCGAATCGATGGGAGACGATTCACGCGTGCGACTGACCCGCAATCCATCGCATTGGACCCGGGCGGTCAGATAGGACCAGACGTCTCTCGGAAGACCACGTTCGTTGCCTTCAATGAGTGTGTCGTATCGGCGAAGTTTCTCCATCACCTCAGGCGATTTCGCGTAAAGGTATTTCAACGACGCCAGTCTGGCGTCTGTTCCTTCGCAATTCGTGAGCCCTTCCTCGATTTCGCTTTTTCGAATGTCGTCTGACGTGTCGCCCGCCTCACTTCGAAAGTGATCGCAGAGTTCTCGGCTTTCGATGTAATTTTTGACATCCCTTGGCCAGCCTGATTCTTCCGCAATGGGTGTTGCCAATGAGATTGACTGAAAAAAGGCAGTGGAAGTGATCAAAAGCACGCAGGTCTTCATTCCGAATGTGTGAGATTTTTTATTGACCATTGTCGGACCAATGTTGGGGATCGGAAACGAGTTTGATGACTCGATAAGTTGCTCCCACTGAGAAGATGTCCTCATTGTTTTTGATTTCTATATCTTCGCCGGATGCGTTTTTCATGGTCTTGCCAATCAGGCCGGTGATCGTCATGTCGATTGCAGCCTTTTCTGTATGTCTCGAGCTTAGAGCTGGTGGGTAGACAATGCGATATCCAGCGGTCATGGAAGATGCGGCACTCTGCGACTCTTTGTCTGAGTCGTGCTGCCATTCGATATTTACCCCATCCATTCTCGGAACCCGCGCAGCAGCGATGGTGCCTTTCGCGATGGCAGCCGAATAGTGCATCAGATAAGCGCGTTCCTTGGGTCTGAAAGTGGCTGAGACGCGAACTGATGCACCTGTAGCCCGGATGGCTGAAATAGATTTTCCGACTTTGGCGGCGAAATCCGGATTCAGATCCTCTACGGACGAACTTCCAGGGAATCTATCGACCCACTGCGCGCCGCTCAATTCCCTTGCAATTTCAGCAACGACGGGCGCCGTTTCCGAATGATGTGTCAGTGTTGCAGTCGCTGCTGATCGGGTTGCCATAGTAAGGAGCTTCCAGGGTTGGCTGTGGTTGCAATATCGGAATAAACTTTTTTTGTGTGTCCGTCGTTATCTGTGATGCCTACGGCTTCCTCGCCATTCGCCAATGTAATTTTGTAGGGAAGATTGGCCGTGGGCTTTTTGGTGACTGCATCCTTGACAAGAAAGAAGACATCGTATGCAAAGCCATGGTCAACGGGTCTTTCGCTTTTTTTATGGATTGCGGCGATTTTCAGGTCAAGGGGTGCCTGCTGTGCAATCAATTTTGCGCCACAGCCAGTGAGATGGCCTTCGGTTGCAAGTGGTAATCGCGCATTCGTATCGGTGCAATGCTCCAGGCCTTCACTGACTTCGAAGAAGTGTGGCGGACATTTTGGACAATAGACAGCATCGCCTTTGCGCACTGCGCCTTTTCCGTGCCACGTGTTGGCCCTGCTTGCTGAAATTACCACGCCACCATGAGAGGTCGTGTCCCAGATGACGATTTGCGATCTGCCGAATAAATTGGAGCGTCGAGGTTGCATGGATTCCTCAATAATAAAAAATCTAGCATATGCAAAAACTGCCGGTGAAAATCTTGATTTTTATTAAATTTCAAGTTCTCGACTTTATTGATGCTTAATTTCTATCTGTTGAGAGAACGGTTCGATTCAATCAAAAAATCTTTAATTCAACAAGCTTCATGTTTGATCTGAGCGCGCGCTGTTTGACGACAGTGGCACTGAGGTCGGCAAACATCGTGTTGGCTCTTTGCGGGCCGGGCACAATCCCCCGATGCTCATGTACCCGCAGATCGACCCGATCGCCCTCCAGATCGGCCCGCTCGCCGTCCACTGGTACGGCCTGACCTACCTCGCCGCCTTCGGGCTGTTCTATTTCCTCGGCACGCGCCGGCTGCGTCACGAGCCGTTCCGCTCCATCACCGGGCCCGGCGCCTGGTCGCGCAAGGACGTGGAGGACATCCTGTTCCTCGGCGTGATGGGGGTGATCGTCGGTGGCCGGCTGGGCTACTGCCTGTTCTACAAGCCCACCCACTACCTGACGCACCCGCTGGAGATCCTCTACATCTGGCAGGGCGGCATGAGCTTCCACGGCGGGCTGCTGGGCGTGATCACCTCGATGATCTGGTTCGCCCGCTCGCGCGCGCGGCCGTACTGGCAGGTGATGGACTTCGTCGCCCCCTGCGTGCCGACCGGCCTGGCGGCGGGCCGCGTGGGCAACTTCATCAACGGCGAACTCTGGGGCCGCTTCGCGCCGCCCGACCTGCCCTGGGGCATGGTGTTTCCGCACAGCGGCTCGATGCTGCCGCGCCACCCGTCGCAGGTCTACCAGTTCCTGCTGGAGGGCCTGCTGCTGTTCGTCGTGCTGTGGCTCTACGCGCGCAAGGACCGGCGCGAGCGCCGCGTCTCGGCCGTGTTCCTGATCGGCTACGGCGCGATGCGCTTCGTCGCCGAGTACTTCCGCGAGCCCGACGACTTCCTCGGCCTGCTGGCGCTCGACATGAGCATGGGCCAGTGGCTGTGCGTGCCGATGATCGCCTTCGGCATCTGGCTGTACGCGAGCGCGCCGCGGCGGCGCACGACGACGGCGGCCGGCTCAGGCGACGGCTCGGCGCTCCCGCTCGGCCGCTAGCCAGGCGGCGAGGGCGTCGCCGTCCATGGGACGCGCGAAGTGGAAGCCCTGGAGTTCGTCGCAGCGCGCCTCGCGCAGGACCTGCGCCGCCTGCGCCGACTCCACGCCCTCGGCCACCACGCGCAGCCCCAGCGTGTGGCCCAGCCCGACGACCGCGCGCACGATGGCCAGGTGCGTCGGATCGTCGAGCATCCGGTGCACGAACGAGCGGTCGATCTTGAGCATGTCGATCGGAAAGCGGTGCAGGTAGGCGAGGCTCGAATAGCCGGTGCCGAAGTCGTCGATCGACAGCCGCACGCCCAGGTCCTTGAGCGCGCGCAGGGGCGCCAGGGTGCGCTCGGACGTGTCCATCAGGGTCGACTCGGTCAGTTCGACCTCCAGCTGCGCCGGGGCGACGCCATGGCGCCGCAGCGCGCCTCGCAGCAGGTCGATCAGATCGGGGTCGCGCAGCTGCAGCGCCGACACGTTGATCGACACCGGCACCTCGCCCAGGCCCTCGCGGCGCCACGCCGCGTGCTGGGCGCAGGCCTGCTCGATGACCCAGGCACCGATGCCCACGATCTGCCCGGACTCTTCCGCCACGGCGACGAACTCGGCCGGCGGCACGGCGCCGAGCTCGCCGTCGTGCCAGCGCAGCAGCGCCTCCACGCCCACCGCCCGGCCGGTGACGGCGTCGACGCGCGGCTGGAACGCCAGGCGCAGGGCCCCGCGCTCGACGGCGTGGCGCAGGTTCGCCTCGATGCGCTGGCGCCGCCGCGCGCGCTCGTTCATCTCCGGCGTGAAGAAGCGCGACATGTCGCGCCCGCCGGCTTTGCTCTGGTACATGGCGACGTCGGCGTGGCGCATCAATTCGTCGATGTCGCCGCCGTCCTCCGGATAGAGCGCGATGCCCACGCTGCACGAGACGTTCAGCTCGACGCCGTCGACGTCGTGCGCGCGGCGCACCGCCGGCACCAGCCGCTCGACCAGCGCCAGCACCTCGTCGCCGTCGGCGACGTCGCGCAGCACGACCACGAACTCGTCGCCGCCCAGGCGGCTGACCGTGTCGTCCGGCCGCACGGATTCCAGCAGCCGGCGCGCCACCGACTTGAGCAGCGCGTCGCCCACGTGATGGCCCAGCGAGTCGTTGATGACCTTGAAGCGGTCCAGGTCCAGGAACAGCACGCCCACGCGCCGCCCGGCGTGCCGCGCCTCGCGGATCGCGCGGCCCAGGCGCTCGATGCACAGGTAGCGGTTGGGCAGCTCGGTGAGCACGTCGTGCAGCGCGAGGTAGCGGATGCGTTCCTCGCTGCGCTTCCGGTCGCTGATGTCGATCGACGTGAAGATGTAGTGCGAGACGCGGTCCGGTCCGTCGCGCACCACGCTGGCCACCACCCAGGCGGGGTAGGTCGTGCCGTTGCGGCGGCGCACGTCGGCCTCGCCCTGCCAGGCGCCGCGCCGGTCGAGCGTGCGCCAGAAGCCGGGGTCGTCGAGCGTGGCGTCGGCCAGCAGGTGGTCCGGCGTGGCGCCGACGAGCTCGCGCGCCTCGTGGCCGGTGTGACGGGTCAGGGCCCGGTTCACGGTCAGGATGGCGTGCCGCGCGTCGATGATCATGATGCCTTCGGATGAGGCCTCGAACACCTTGGCCCACAGCTCCAGGCGCTGCTCCAGCTGCTTGAGATGGTTGATCGGCGTGAAGGCGGTCAGCACCGCGTCGCGGCCCTGGTAGGTGAAGCGGCGCGCCGACAGCACCGCCCACGACGGCTCCCGGCCGCCGTTCCAGCGCACCTCGAACTCGTCAACGGCGTCGCGGTCGGCCAGCTGCTGGAAGAAGCGGGCGCGCACCGCGGGCTCCAGGCCCCCGGCCCACGGGTCGCCCTCGCGCCCGCCGAGCCAGGCCCGCGCGGGCGGGTTGGCGTCGAGCACCTCGTGGCCGGGGACGGCCGTGACCACGATCGGGATCGGGATGGCGGCGACGAAGTCGCGCTGCGCCTCGGCCGCCCGCGCGCTGGCGGCGAGCTCCTGCTGGATGCGGCGCTCGCGGTCGAGCTGCGCGAGCATGTCGTTGAAGCCCACCACCAGCCGGCCGATCTCGTCGCCGCTGTCCCAGTGCGCGCGCAGACCGTGGTCGCCGGTGCGGCGCACGGTGTCGACCACGCCGGAGAGGTGCGCGAGCGGCCGCGCGATCTGCCGCGCGACGTGGTAGACCGCGCTCAGGATCAGCAGCAGCAGGAACAGGGCGGTGCCCAGGTGCAGCCACATCCGCATGAAGAAGCCGCGTTCGCGCGTCGCGAGCAGCACGTCGAGGTCGGCGCTGGCGTCGGCCCAGGCGCGGTCGAGGTCGCCCAGGAGCGACTGGCGCGCCGCCTCGAAGCCGCCCGCGCGAGGGCCGTCGCGATCGTCGAGCGCCGTCCGCGCGGCCCGCACGAAGCCCGCGATGCCCGTGCGCAGGCGTTCGCGCGAGCCCTCCAGGTGTTCCCGCAGGGGGCCGGCGGTGGCGGCGAAGGCTTCGGCGTAGTCGCTCTGGATGGCCGCGGCGACGGCGTCGACGCGGCCTTCGAGGACGAAGTAGCGCATGCGCGATTCGGCCTCGTCGGCGGACGTGCCGGGCGACCGGTCCAGGTGCGCGTCCAGTGCCGAGACCAGCTCCAGCAGCTCCGGGAATCGCAGCAGCACCAGCGACATCGTGTAGTAGCTGTCGAGGTCGGGGTCGAGGATCAGGTTGGACTGGTTGCCCACGCGCGTGACCAGGGCGCGCCCGCGCTCCAGCGCGGCGCGCTCGAGCGCCGTGCGTTCCGGACCGGTCGCGTCCGACCGCGCCACGCGCTCGACGGCCTGGCGGAACGCCGCGCTGGGTCCGGCGCTGCGCAGGTCGACGCCGTGGCGGCGCTCCGTCTCGTCGAGCCGTGCGTCCGAGGCCGGTGCCGCCCCTTGCCAGCCCGCGAGCGCGAGCAGCGAGGGCCGCAGTTCGTCGATGTAGGCGATGCCCGCCATCTCCTTGCGACCGAAATCGATGGCGATAAACTTTTCGTTGATCAGGATGCCGCTGATGAAGATGACGGCACTCAGGTCCAGCAGGTAGATGACGAGCAGCTTGCGGCCGACGCTGAGCCGGCCGAGCCGGCGGGTGAGGAAGTTCGACATGCGCTTGGGGTGGGTCCGCCCTCGTCCAAGCAAGCGTCGTGCCTTCATCGATGACGCATGTAAACCTAAAGTACGCCTAAATGTTTTTATTTGAGGTCTTGAGGCGTTATTTCTCAATCTCGAGGCCGTCTTGAGTTCGGACGTCGCGTCGGTGTGGACGGCTTGGTCCGATGGCAGCGCGTTGCCCAATCCCGGCCGCATGGGCTGGGGCGCGGTGCTCGCCGGCCCGGACGGCGAGCGCCGCACGCTGTCGCTGTCGGGCGGTGCGGCGTCGGGATGCAACAACGAGGCCGAATTGCGCGGCGTGATGGCCGCGCTGGCCGAATTGCGCACGCTCGGCGCGCGGGCGGCGCGGGTGCATTGCGACAACAGCGTCGTGGTGGCCCAGCTCGGGTCCGTCGACGGCGGGGCGGTCCGGCCGATCGTCCGGCTGGCGGCCTTGTTCGACGAGGCGCGCGCGCTGCTGCGCGCGTTCGACGATGTCCGCGTGGTCTGGGTGCCGGCGCATCGCAACGCGGAGGCCGATGCGCTGGCGCGCGCGGCGCTGGGCCTGGTGGCGCCGCGCCGGGTCGCGCCGCCGGGCGGAAAAAGGAAGAGGCGCTGAACCGGCCCCCGACTCAGCCGGCTAAGCCGACGTACACGTTCTGCACGTCGTCGTTGGCGTCGATGGCGGCCAGGAAGGTCTCGACCTCCTCCAGGTCCTCGGCGCTCAGCGAGGCCGGATCGATTGGGTTCTTCGCCCGGTAGCCCAGCTTGGAGGCGACGACGCGGAAGCCGTGCGCCGGCAGGGCGCGGCCGACCAGGTCGAGG
This sequence comes from Variovorax sp. PvP013, assembly GCF_050435945.1. Taxonomy (NCBI): domain Bacteria; kingdom Pseudomonadati; phylum Pseudomonadota; class Betaproteobacteria; order Burkholderiales; family Comamonadaceae; genus Variovorax; species Variovorax sp. PvP013. The sequence goes on along the minus strand of NZ_JBNDLF010000001.1, from coordinate 1,058,694 downwards.
TCGGCCGGCGCGGTCAGGAAGCGCGCGACGCCCTCGTCGTCGCCGGGCTCGAAGTCCTGCGCGCCGGCCTCGATGGCGGCGAGCTCGGCATCGGCGCCGGGGGCCGACGGCTCGGCCTCGATCAGGCCCAGGTGGTCGAAGTCCCAGGACACCGAGCCGGAGGTGCCGAGCTGGCCCTTGCGGAACAGCACGCGCATCTCGGGCGCGGTGCGGTTCACGTTGTCGGTCAGGCACTCGACCATCACCGGCACGCGGTGCGGCGCGAAGCCTTCGTAGATCACGTGCTCGAAGTGCACCGCCTCGCCGCCGAGGCCGGCGCCCTTGCGGATGGCGCGGTCGAGCGTGTCCTTGGGCATCGACACCTTGCGCGCCTGCTCGACCACCAGCCGCAGCCGGGCGTTGGAGGCCGGGTCGGCGCCGCCGCGCGCGGCCACCATGATTTCCTTGGCCAGTTTGCCGAACAGCCGGCCCTTGGCGTTGGCGGCCACGTCCTTGTGCTTTGCTTTCCACTGCGCGCCCATGTCGATTGGTCCTTGGTGTCGTTTCGAAGGTGGGTGGTTATAAGCCCTGGACGTCGTCGTCGAGCGAGCGGCGGCTGCGGAACTCGCGCGCCTCGCCCGTCACCGGGTCGGTGAAGGCGAGCGAGCGGGCCAGCAGCCGCAGGGGTCGCGCGAAGTCCTCGCGGTCGGTCTCGGGCCGCAGCACCGGGTAGATCGGGTCGTCCACGATCGGGATGCCGAGCGCGGCGCAGTGCACGCGCAGCTGGTGGCGGCGGCCCGTGACCGGAGACAGGCGCAGCCGCGCGACGGTGGCGCCCGGCCGCGGGACGGAGGGGTCGGCCAGGGAGGGCGTCGCCAAGGCGAGGGCGCCGGCCGATGCGGGAGAGCGCGCGAGGTCGATCGTTTCGATCAGCTCGAAGTGCGTCTCCGAATTCGGCTCGCCGTCGACCTCGCGCGTCTTCATGAAGGCCCGGTCGTCCACCGCCAGACGGCTGCGCCGCACGGCCGGCAGCACCGTGCCGTCCGGCCAATGGACGAGCGCCTCGTAGGTCTTGCGCACGCGGCGTTCGGCGAACAGGCCCTGGTAGGCCCCGCGCGTGGCCGGGTCGACGGCGAACAGCACCAGTCCGGCGGTGCCGCGGTCGATGCGGTGGACGGGCACCAGGTCGTCGAGGCCCAGGCTTCGCTTGAGGCGCACCAGCAAGGTCTCCCGCAGGTACTTGCCGGTCGGGGCCACGGGCAGGAAATGCGGCTTGTCGACGACCAGCAGCCGCTCGTCGCGCCACAGCACCGCGTGCTCGAAGGGCACGCGCGGCTCGTCGGGGAGCGAGCGGTAGTAGTAGACGCGCCGGTGCGGCGCGTAGGGGCGGTCGGCCGTCACGCGGTGGCCGTGCTCGTCGACGACCTCGGCGGCCTCGAAGCGCGCCAGCCAGGTCTCGCGCGCGACGCCGGGGAAGCGGTGGAGGAAGAAGTCGAGGAAGGTCGGCCAGTCGCCCGCCGGCAGGCCGACGCAACTGGGGCCGACGCCGTCGCGGGTGGGCAGGGGGAGGGGCGGGCGCAGCGGCGGTGAAGGGGCGGTCGGAGCGGCCAAGGACGAGATCGGGAAGGAGGGCGGGGCCGTCGAATCTACTCCGCACGCGAGACGGCGCGACGCCCTCTTTTTCCTCTCCCTCCGGAAGAGGGCAGGGTGAGGGCCGCGGCGGTCGCTCAGGCAGGAGGGTGATTCGAGGCCCGGACCCTCACCCCCGCCCTCTCCCGGAAGGAGAGGGAGCGAGACCGGGAGCGCCGCGTCCTGCCGGGGAAAACGACGCGACTCAATCGTGCAGCGACGACAGGAACTGCTTCAGTTCCGCCGTCTGCGGATTGCCGAACAGCTCGGCGGGCGGGCCCATCTCGTGGACGCGGCCCTGGTGCATGAAGATCACGCGGTCGCCGACCTTGCGCGCGAAGCTCATCTCGTGCGTGACCATCAGCAGCGTCATGCCTTCGTCGGCCAGCGACTCGACCACGCGCAGCACCTCGCCGACCAGTTCGGGGTCGAGCGCCGAGGTGATCTCGTCGCACAGCAGCACGGCCGGCTCCATCGCCAATGCGCGCGCGATGGCCACGCGCTGCTGCTGGCCGCCGGAGAGCTGGTCGGGCATGGCGTCGAACTTCTCGGCCAGGCCCACGCGCGTGAGCAGCCGGCGCGCCTGCGAGGCGGCCTCGGCCTGCGCCCGGCGCTTGACCAGGGTCGGCGCCAGCATCACGTTCTTGCCGACCGTCAGGTGCGGGAAGAGGTTGAAGCCCTGGAAGATCATCCCCACGCGCTGGCGCAGCTCGCGCATGGCCATCGCGCTCTCGTGCAGCAGCGGCTTGCCGTCGACCGTGAGCGCGCCTTCCTGGAACGCCTCCAGGCCGTTGATGCAGCGCAGCAGCGTGCTCTTGCCCGAGCCGCTCTTGCCGATGATGGCGATGACCTCGCCGCGCTTGACGGTCAGGTCGATGCCCTTCAGCACCTCGTGAGTGCCGTAGGACTTGCGCAGCGCGGTGATCTGGACGATAGGCGCGCCCGAGGCGGTCTGGCGGGTCGGGTGGACGACCGGGGTGGATTCAGCGACGGTTGACATGGGTTCTTCTCTCCAGATGTTTGGCAAACAGGCTGATCGGGAAACACAGGGCGAAGTACAGCAGCGCGACGCAGCTGAAGACGACGAAGGGCTTGAAGGTGGCGTTGGAGATCATTCCGCCGGCCTTCGTGAGTTCGACGAATCCGATGACCGATGCAAGGGCCGTGCCCTTGACCACCTGGACCAGGAAACCGACGGTCGGGGCGGTGGCGATCTTCACGGCCTGCGGCAGGACGACGTGGCGCATCTGCTCGCCGAAGCTCAGGGCCAGGCTGGCGGACGCTTCCCACTGGCCCTTGGGGATGGAGGCCACGCAGCCGCGCCAGATCTCGGCGAGGAAGGCGCTGGTGTAGAGCGTGAGCGCCACGCTCGCGGCGGTCCAGGCCGAGACGTCGATGCCGAACAGCGCGATGCCGAAGTAGGCCAGGAACAGCTGCATGAGCAGCGGCGTGCCCTGGAACAGCTGCACGTACGCGCCGATGGCGCGCTGCACGCCGCGCCCGCCGCGCAGTCGCGCCATCAGCAGCAGGCCGCCGACCACGCCGCCGCCGACGAAGGCGATGGCCGACAGCGCCACCGTCCAGCGCAATGCGAGCAGCAGGTTGCGCAGGATGTCCCACAGGGAGAACTCGACCATGTGCGGCTTTCTTTCTTCTTTGGATGGCTTCTTGGGAGAGCGGGGATCAGCGGCCGAAGAAGTACTTCGGCCCGGCCCAGTCGAGCAGCCGCCGCAGCATCAGCGACAGCGCCAGGTAGATCAGCGTGGCGACGATGAAGGACTCGAAGGCGCGGAAGTTGCGGCTCTGGATCAGGTTGGCCGCGTAGCTGAGTTCTTCCGTGGAGATCTGGCCGCAGACCGCCGAGCCGAGCATCACGATGACGATCTGGCTGACCATCGAGGGCCACACCTTCTTGAGCGCCGGTGGCAGCACGACGCGGAAGAAGACCTGGACGCGGTCGAGCGCCAGGCTCACGGCGGCCTCGATCTGGCCCCTGGGCGTGGCCTCGATGCCGGCGCGGATGATCTCGGTCGCGTAGGCGCCCAGGTTGAGCGTCATGGCGATGACCGAGGCCATCTCGGCCGACAGCTTGAAGCCCGCCGCCGGCAAGCCGAAGAAGATGAAGAACAGCTGCACGATGAAGGGCGTGTTGCGGATCAGCTCCACGTAGGCGCCGACCACCCAGCGCAGCCACGTCGGGCCGCTGGCGCGCGCCCAGGCGCAGAAGGTGCCCACCGCCATGCCGACGACGGTGGCGATCGCGGTGAGCCCGACGGTCCACGCCACGCCCTTGAGCAGCAGCGGCCACTGGACGAGGACCGCCAGGAAATCGAAGGTGATGCGCATGGCCGGGGCGTTCCGTCGGGTTCGGCGCGATCAGCTCGGCAGGTCGCCGGACGGGCGACCGAGCCACTTCTTCGACAGGGCGTCGAGCTCGCCGGCCTTCTTGGCCTCGGCCAGGATGTCGTTGACCTTCAGGCGCAGCTTGTCCTCGCCCTTGGCCACACCGATGAAGTTGGGGCTGTCCTTGAGCAGCAGCTTGAACTCGGCGCCCACGCCGGGGTTCTTGGCCATCATGTTGCCCGCGACCGAGGCGCTGGTGGCGACCAGCTGCGTCTGGCCGGCGACGAAGGCGGCGATGGTGGCGTTGTTGTCCTCGAAACGCTTGACGTCCACGCCCGCGGGCGCGACCTTGGCCAGTTCCTGGTCCTCCATCGCGCCGCGCGTGACGGCCACGCTCTTGCCGGCGAGGTCGCCCCAGCCCTTGATCGCCATCGTCTTGGGCGCGAACACGGCCTGGAAGAAGGGCGAATAGGCGCTGGTGAAGTCGATGACCTTCTCGCGGTCGGGGTTCTTGCCGAGCGTGGAGACGACCAGGTCGGCCTTGCGCGTCTGCAGGTAGGGCACGCGGTTGGCGCTGGTCACGGGCACCAGTTCGACCTTCACGCCGAGCTTGGCGGCGATCAGCTTCGCCACGTCGACGTCCAGGCCCTGGGGCGCCATGTCGGTGCCGACGAAGCCGTAGGGCGGGTAGTCGGTCGGGATGGCGATCTTGATCGACTTGGCCTTCATGACGTCGTCGAGCGCGGTCTGCGCCTGGACGCCGGCCGAGGCGAGGAGGGTGGCGGCCGCGAGGCCGAGCGCGAAGGCGCGTTTGGTGATGATGAAGGTCATAGCAGGGCTCCCAGGTAGGTGGATGAATCGTCGAAGGCGGGGTCGCCGATGGCGGCGGTGGTCGTCGGTGCGGCGGCGCCGGCCGCGGCGCTGGCGCCGGGCACGGGCGCCAGCGCGTCGCGCAGCTGCGCCAGCGGGTCGTGGCTGGCCTGCGCGCGCAGGGTGGAATGCACGGCGCCGATGTGCTCGGCCATCAGCGCCTCGGCGGCGGCGGCGTCGCCGCGCGCGAGGGCGTCGACGATGCGCACGTGGTCGGCGCACGACTGCGCGGCGTCGTGGGTGGATTGGTAGAGCATGGCGATCAGCGTGGTGCGCGCGGTGAAGTCGCGCAGCGTGTCGGCCAGCAGCGAGTTGCCCAGGCACTCGGCCAGGCAGACGTGGAAGTCGCCCAGCAGGAAGCTGCGCGTGCCGACGTCGGTGTCGGCGACGGCGGCCTGCTCGCGCGCCAAGTGGGCGCGCAGGCGGCCGAGCGCCGGCGCGCCGATGCCGCCGGCCGCGCCGACGCTGCGGATCAGGCCGACCTCGATCACGCGGCGCGCCTCGAAGGCCTCGCGCGCCTCGTCCTGCGAGGGCTCGATGACGAACCAGCCGCGCCGGGCGCTGACGGTGACGATGCCGCGCGCGGCCAGCCGGGTCAGCGCCTCGCGCACGATGGTGCGGCTGCAGCCGAACAGCATCGCGAGCTGCTGCTCGCCCAGCCGCGAGCCGGGCGCGAGCTTGCGCGCCATCACGGCTTCGATGATGCGGGCACTGATTTCGGCGGCGGAGATCGACATGTTGCAGTGCATCAGCAGCTTCCGTGCCAACTGGTATGCAAGATGTGCGCACCAGGACGGCGCAGAAATGCAGTTCTTTCGCGCTACTTTTGGGCGATAGACTTTTCCTGCCCACCCATTCCGACGCCCTCCGCCCGCATGACCGACACCCCACCGCCTTCCACGTCGCCACCGCCCCGCACCCTGACCGAGCGCCTCGGCGTCACGCTGCGCCGCCACGGCGAGGCGATGGCGCCGCGCACGCTGCGCCGGGTCCTGGGCGAGCTGCAGGCGGTGGTCGATCCGAGCCTGAGCGAGGTCGAGGCCGCCCGCCACGCGCGGGCCGTGATGGACGACTACGCGGCGCGCGACGCGGCCGAGCGCCGGGACGTCTGGCTGCTGCTGAGCGAGCGTTTCGGCCCCGACGCCCAGGCCCTGCGCGCCGCCCGCGCGCGCCACGAGGCGGCCGCGGGCACGCCCGACGAGGGCCCGGCCGAGGCGCAGCTGCGCCGGGCGCTGGCCTCGCCGCGCGCGCGGCTGCTCCAGCGCGTCACCATCGATCCCGACGGCATGCGCTTCCTGGTCGACCTGCGCGCCGAGCTGCTGCCGCACGTGCGCGGCGACCATCGCCTGGTGCCGCTCGACGCCGAACTGGAGCACCTGTTCTCGACCTGGTTCGACGTCGCCTTCCTGGAGCTGCGCCGCATCGACTGGGACTCGCCGGCCTCGCTGATCGAGAAGCTCATCGCCTACGAGGCGGTGCACGACATCCAGGGCTGGGCCGACGTCAAGAACCGGCTCGACAGCGACCGGCGCTGCTACGGCTTCTTCCACCCGCGCCTGCCGGGCGTGCCGCTGATCTTCGTCGAGGTGGCGCTGGTCGAGCGCATCAGCGCCGGCATCGAGCCGCTGCTCGACGAGGCCGCCGCCCCGCTGGCCGCGGCGAAGGCGACGACGGCGATCTTCTATTCCATCAGCAACACGCAGGACGGCCTGCGCGGCGTGAGCTTCGGCGACTCGCTCATCAAGCGCGTGGTGGAGACGCTGCAGGCGGAGTTCCCGCGCCTGAAGACCTTCGCGACCCTCTCGCCGATGCCGGGCTTCCGCGCCTGGCTCGGGCGCAACGCGGGCGAGCTGCTCGACCGCCTCGACGCGCGCTCGGCCGCCGCGCTCGGCCACGCGCTCGGCTCGCTGCCGCCGACGCCCGAGCGCCTGCTCGCCGCGGCCGACGCGGGGCCCTCGCTCGACCCGAAGTCGCCGGTGCGGCAGGTGCTGATGCGGTGCGCGGCGGAGTACCTCGGCCGCGCGACGCACGACGGCCGGCCGGTCGATCCGGTGGCGCGCTTCCACCTGGGCAACGGCGCGCGCGTGGAGCGGCTGAACTGGGCCGGCGACCCGTCGCCGAAAGGCATGAGGCAATCCTTCGGAGTCATGGTCAACTATCTCTACGATCCGAGGCGGCTCGACCGGCATCGCGCGCTCCTGGCGCAGGGGCAGGTGGCCGTCTCGGGCGAGGTCGACCGGCTGTTCCTGAACGACTGAGACATCGCGCGACCGGCCGGGACCACGGGACGAAGAAGACGACAACGACGACGACTGGAGACGACCCATGAACCGAGACTTCCACCGGCGCGACCTGCTGCGCCTGGCCACCACCACGGCCGCCACCGCCGCCACGGCGACCACCTTCGGCCTGCTCGGCGCGCCGTCCCCGGCCCGCGCGCAGACGCCGGCGGCCTGGCCGACGCGGCCGGTGACGATGGTCGTGCCGTTCCCGGCCGGCGGCGGCACCGACGCCTTCGCCCGGCCGTTCTCGGCCCAGTTCGCGCGCGCGACCGGCCAGACGCTGGTGATCGACAACCGGGGCGGCGCCGGCGGCACGCTCGGCGCCAGCATCGCCGCCAAGGCCCAGCCCGACGGCTACACGCTCTTCATGGGCGCCGTGCATCACGCCATCGCGCCGGCGGTCTACCCGCGCCTGGACTACGACATCGAGCGCGACTTCGTCCCCCTCATGCTGCTGGCCGACGTGCCGCAGGTGCTGGTGGTCAATCCCCAGCGCGTGAAGGCCGCGAACTACCGCGAGTTCCTGGAGCTGGCGAAGAAGAACCCCGGCCGGCTCAACTACGCCTCGGCCGGCGCCGGCACCTCGCACCACCTGGCCGGCGAACTGTTCAAGCTGCAGACCGGCGTCTTCATCACCCACATCCCCTACCGCGGCGCCGGACCGGCGCTGCAGGACCTCATCGCCGGCAACGTCGACCTCATGTTCGACGGCCTGGGCTCGTCGGCCCAGCACATCAAGGCCGGGCGCATCAAGGCGCTGATGGTCTCGGGCGCCAAGCGCAATCCCGCCTTCCCCGACGTGCCCTGCGCCGCCGAGGTGGGCCTGCCCGACTACACCGTGACCACCTGGTACGGCCTGTGGGCGCCCAAGGGCGCGCCGGCCGAGGTGCAGACGCGCGTCATCGAGAGCGCGAGGAAGGCGCTCGCGGCCGACGACCTGCGCGCCATCTGGGCGGCCAACGGCTCGGAGATCCCGGACGTCACGACGGCGGCGTTCGGCCGCTTCGTGAACGCCGAGGTCCGGCGCTGGGCCGCCGTGGTCAAGGCCTCCGGCACCAAGCTCGACTGATACCCGATGCCCGGCGAGATCCGCATCGAGCACCCGGCCGGACACGGTGGCCGCGTCGCCCTCGTCACGCTCGCGCATCCGGGGCGGCTCAACGCCATGTCGCGCGGCATGTGGGGCGCCCTGCGTGCGGCCTTCGGAAGCCTCGGCGCCGACCCGGCGCTGCGTTGCGTCGTCGTGCGCGGGGAGGGCGGCGCCTTCTGCGCCGGCGGCGACATCTCCGAGTACCCGGCCTTCCGCTTCGAGCCGGAGAGCCTGCGCGACTTCCACGAGAACGACGTCTGGGGCGGCCTGGGCGCGATGCTCGACTGCGAGGTGCCGCTGGTGGCGCAGATCGAGGGCCCGTGCATGGGCGCCGGCCTGGAGATCGCGAGCTGCTGCGACATCCGCCTGGCCGGCGCCTCGGCGAGCTTCGGCGCGCCGATCGCGAAGCTGGGTTTTCCGATGGCGCCGCGCGAGGCCGCGCTGGTGCACGGCGCGGTCGGCGACACCCTCGCGCGCGACATGCTGCTGGCCGCCGGCGTACACGGCGCGCAGCGCCTGTGCGAGGCGGGCTTCCTGCTGCGCGTCGTGGCCGACGACGCCGTGGCCGACGCGGCGCTGGCGCACGCCGCGCGCATCGCCGCGCTGGCGCCGGGCGCGGCGCGGCTGAACAAGCGCATGCTGGCGGGCCTGCGGCGCGACGCCGTGCCCGACGCCGCGACCTACGACCATGCCGGCGCCGCCGAGCACCGGGAAGGCATCGCCGCCTTCATCGCCCGGCGCGCGCCGGTCTTCTGATGCGACGGATCCGACGTCCGCCATCGATTCCGTCCCTTTCCCCTTCCATTTCCTCGAACGTCCCTTTCCCCCTCCGGGCCTTCTCCGCCAGACGAACCATGAACGCTCCATCGACTTCCTCGCCCGCCGTCAACGCCAATCTCTTCGTGACGCTGCGCGCGGGCTTCCCGGCCGACCTCGACGCCATCGCCATCGAGACCGACGGGGGCCCGACCTGCTCGTGGCGCGACCTCGACCGGGCCAGCGCGCGCATCGCCAACGTGCTCGACGCGCTGGCGCTACCACCGGGCTCGCGCATCGCCGTGCAGGTCGAGAAATCGGTCGAGGCCGTGGCGCTGTACCTGGCGACCTTGCGCGCCGGCCATGTCTTCCTGCCGCTGAACACCGCCTACCGCAGCGCCGAGATCGCCTACTTCATCGGCAACGCCGAGCCCGCCGTGATGGTGTGCAGCAGCGCCAACGCCGACTGGGTGGCGCCGATCGCCGTGGCAGCCGGCACGCGCCACGTCTTCACGCTCGACGACGACCGCAGCGGCAGCCTGCTCGACGTCGCCGCGCAGTGCCCGGACCGGCACGCGCCGGCGCACAAGGCCGACGACGACCTCGCCGCCATCCTCTACACCAGCGGCACCACCGGGCGCAGCAAGGGCGCGATGCTCACGCACCGCAACCTGCGCTCCAACGCCGAGGTGCTCAAGGACTACTGGGGCTGGGTCGAGGGCGACGTGCTGATCCACGCGCTGCCGATCTTCCACGTCCACGGCCTGTTCGTCGCCCTGCACGGCGCCCTGCTCAACGGCAGCCGGATGATCTGGTTCGACCGCTTCGACCCGAAGCGGGCGGTGGCGCGCCTGGCCGACGCCACCGTCTTCATGGGCGTGCCGACGCTCTACGTGCGCATGCTGGTCGAGTCCGGCCTGACGCGGGAGGCCTGCGCGCGCATGCGGCTGTTCATCTCCGGCTCGGCGCCGCTGCTCATCGAGACCTTCGAGACCTGGCGCGAGCGCACCGGCCACACCATCCTGGAGCGCTACGGCATGAGCGAGACGGCGATGCTGACCTCCAACCCCTACCGCCCGGTGCAGGGCGAGCGGCGCGGCGGCACGGTGGGCTTTCCCCTGCCGGGCGTGAGCCTGCGGGTGCGCACGGCCGACGACGGCGGCGGCGGCGAGTTCCGCGACTGCGTCACCGACGAGATCGGCGGCATCGAGGTGGCCGGACCCAACGTCTTCGCCGGCTACTGGCGCATGCCGGAGAAGACGCGCGAGGAGTTCACGGCCGACGGCTTCTTCAAGACCGGCGACGTCGGCCGCATCGACGGCCTGGGCTACGTCACCATCGTCGGACGCAGCAAGGACCTCATCATCAGCGGCGGCTACAACGTCTATCCGGCCGAGATCGAGGGCGCCATCAACGAGCTGCCGGGCGTGGCCGAGAGCGCCATCGTCGGCGTGCCGCATCCGGACTTCGGCGAGGTGGGCGTGGCGCTGGTGGTGGGCCGCCAGGGCGAGCGGCCCGACGCGGAGGCGATCCTGGCGGCGCTGAGCAAGCAGCTGGCGAACTTCAAGATCCCCAAGCGCTGCTTCGTGGTCGACGAGCTGCCGCGCAACACCATGGGCAAGGTGCAGAAGGCCGCGTTGCGCGAGCAGCACAAGGGCCTGTTCGCCGGCAGCACGGCGGCCGCCGGCGCGGGCAACGCCCGCTCCGAGCCGATCAGGCCGGCAACGAGGTGAGCGTGTTCGGTTCGTCCACCGACACGCCGTTGGCGTTGCTGCGGAACTGCGCCGCCATGTCGTAGACCGCCTTGCGCACGCGCATGATCGAGCCGATCGGGCGGTGCGCGGCCAGCGCGTGCCAGGGCGAGAACGACATGCCGTCGTCCACCGCCGCCGAGCGCGCCGGGCTCCAGGCGACCTGCGGCTGCGCGCTCAGGCGGGCCACGGTGACGAAGGGGCTGCGGTCCTCCGGCCATTCGACCGAGGCGTCCTCGATCGGCATGGCCTCGATGTCGGTGCACAGCTGCACGCGCAGTTCCCACTCGCCGCCGTTGTGGGCGAAGTGCCGCAGCACGGCCTCGCGGATGACGTCGGGTCCGTCGCCGAGGTCCAGCAGCGTGCCCGTCAGCGCCACCAGTTCGGCCGACACCGGCGCCAGCGACAGCTTGGCCATGTAGGGGCCGTGGAGCAGCGGCACCTGCGTGTAGAAGGTCTCGCCGAGGATGTGGGTCGCCGGATGGCCGCCCATGGTCTTGAACGTGGCGACCTCGCCGCCGGCCTTCTCGACCAGCGTCTCCAGTCCGCGCAGGGCGGCCGACAGCACCTTCTTCAAACCCGGCGCCTTGTCGGTGGTCGCGGCCAGCAGCTTGAGCGGACGCAGGAAGGCCTTGGCCGTGGGCGCGCTGAACACCGGGCCGTTGACCAGCACGAAGTCCTGCGTGACGTCGCCCTCGGAGCCCGAGACGCGGTCGCCCTCGACGCCGACGACCTTCAGCGCGACCCCGCGCGGCGTGGAGACGGCGTCGTCGAGCAGGTCGCCCGGCGTGGTGGAGAAGCGCATGGCCACGGGATAGGTGCCGGGCTTGGCGAACAGGCCCTGCGCCAACCGTTCCGGCAGGCCGTCGAGCACCTTCAATTCGGCCAGCAGCAGGCCGTGGCTCTTGGCGTGCACGCTGCGGTAGGCATGGCCCTCGTCCCTGTGCACGATCTCGCTGATCCGGTGCAGCGCCTCCTTGAGTTCCTGCGTGGTCTTCGATTCGTCGTCCTCGAGCGATTCGTGGGACGGCTGGTAGCGCAGCGGCTCGGCGGCGTGGGGCAGGGGAGCGGACATGGTGTTGTTTTCCTTCGTGGGTGGACGCGGCGCGGACGGCCTTCGGGCGGCGCGGCCCGCGGGGGCGCCGGTCAGTATTCGAAGGAGGGGAAGCGGGAATCGTCAGCGGCGCCGACGAGGCCGTGTCGGACGACGTGGCGTCGACCGGAAGGGAAGAAGGTGTCTGCGAATGTGCACCGGACCCGCATCCTGAACCAGGGTTCAGGTGGGCGAGGGCAGCCACGACTTCGGGTTCATCTGACGCGAGATGATCACGCCCGTCGAGCGATGTACCAAGCCCGGCTCCGGAGAGCATTGGAACAAGGAAATATTAAGCCCGGCGCGCACCGCAGACGGGGACGATTCTATGCGCCGGAGTCCGGCGTACGTGCCGGTTCAAGGCAAATGAGGGTCGCCGGCAAGGGCTTGATCGAGGCGCTTGACGAGGTCGTCGAGACGGTCCCGCGGCGCGGCCGGAGGGGATGGCGGCGGCAGCGCCGCCCGGCGTGCCTCGGCGTCGGCCTGCGCGCGGGCCGCGGCCTCGGCCTGCAGCCGGGCGTCGGCCTCCGCGCGGGCGCGCGCCATGGCGGCGGCCTCGATGTCCGCCTTGAGGCGGGCCGCCGCGGCCGCTTCGAGCTGGGCGTGGGCCTGGGCGGCGAGGTGGGCGGCGGCGGTGGCCTCCGCCGCGCTCGCCTCGGCCGCGGCCGTCTGCTGCCCGAGGTCGTAGGCCAGGTGGAGCGAGGCCAGCACGGCGATGCGGTCGCGCGCGCGCACCTTGCCGGCATCGCGGATGCGGCACATGGTGAGGTCGACGCGCTCGACGGCGTCGCGCAGTCGCGCCTCCCCGCCCTCGGGGCAGCCGAGCAGGTAGCTCTGGCCCATGATCTGGACTTCGATCTGCTTCATCGAACGGCCGCGAAGGCGGCGGGGGAAGGGGGAGCGGGCGGTGCCGGCGTGGTGGCGCCGTCGTGCGACGGGTCGGCCGGCAGGCGCTGCAGCACGGCGTCCAGGCGCACGCGGGCTTCGGCGAAGCGGGCGAGGAGCGCATCGCGCTCGTGCGCCAGGGCGGCCACCTGGTCCTGCAGCTGCGCGTTGGCGCGCAGGACTTCCTCGTGGCGCGCCAGCAGGCGCTCGACGCGCTCGGCGATCTGGTCGATGGGGCTCGGGTCGGACATGGAAACGATTGTATGAGCGCGATTCCGAAAAGGGCCTCCCGTAGAATCCGCCGCGTTGGTGCTCGCGCCGCGGTTCACGCGGCGCAGTTCAACGGGAAGCAGGAGCCACACGCCCCCCGGGCCGCGGCCAGCCTGCGCTGCCCCCGCAACGGTCCAGCAGACGGCGTCCTCACCGGCGCCACCTCCGCCAAGTCGCCACTGGGCGCCCTGAAACAGGTGCCTGGGAAGGCGGTGGAGGATGCGCTGCAAGCCCGGATACCGGCCAACGAGGTGACGGCGCCCTGTGCGCCGTCGTGACACCCAGACGTCCGGCGGGGAAGCCGGACAGGGTCTTGATTCCGAGCCTTCCGTTCCATGACGAATCCCGTTTTCCCCGCCGGCGCGCGCCGGTCCGCACCCGCACGTCCCCTGCCCCTGGCGCTGGCGCTCGCCGCCGCCTGGCCCGTCCTCGCGACGGCCCAGGCCCTGCCCGCCGACGCCACGCTGCGCGAGACCGTGGTCACCGCCACGCGCGTCGAGCAGCCGCTGGCCGACCTGGTGGGCGACGTCTCCATCGTCGACCGCGCCGCCATCGAGCGCAGCGGCGCGACCGGCGTGGCCGACGTGCTCGCGCGCCTGCCGGGCATCGAGATCGCGCGCAACGGCGGCATCGCCGGCACGAGCAGCGTCTTCGTCCGCGGTGCCGAGTCGCGCTTCACGGCGGTCTACCTCGACGGCGTGCGCATCGACTCGCAGTCCACCGGCGGCGCCGCGTGGGAGGCGATCCCGCTGGCGCAGATCGACCGCATCGAGGTGCTGCGCGGTCCGGCGGCGGCGGTCTACGGCTCCGACGCCATCGGCGGCGTGGTGCAGCTCTTCACCCGGCGCGGCGAGGGCGCGGCCCGGCCCTACGTGGGCGTGGGCATCGGCAGCCACGACCTGCGCCGTATCGAGGCCGGCGTGAGCGGCTCGGCCGGCGTCGACGGCGCGGTCGACTATTCGCTCGGCGCCGCCCGCGAGCGCAGCCGGGGCTTCGACGTGCAGCCGCTCGCGCTGCGCGTGCCGTCCGCCGACGGCTTCACCAGCCCGGACCGCGACGGCTATCGCATCGACTCGGCCAACGCGCGGCTGGGCCTTCGCATCAGCCCGACGCAGCGCATCGAGGCCACGCTGCTGGCCAGCGAGAACCGCGCCAGGTACGACGATCCGGCCTTCGCCGCGCGCGCGCCGGCCGCGTTCGACGACGACGTCAGCACCACCCGGCTGCGCACCGTCGGCGCGGCCTGGATCGCCCGCTGGAGCGACAGCTACAGCACGCGCGTGCAGGTCACCGACAGCCGCAGCACCTACGAGACGCAGCCCTCGTTCTACCGCACCGAGACGCGGCTGCGCGGCTACCTGTTCCAGAACGAGCTGCGCCTCGGCGCGCACCGGGTGACGGCCGCGCTGGAGCGGCGCGAGGACGCGCTCGACAACGCCGCGACGGCCTTCGGCGCGCGCCTCGCGGGCGACCGCGCGCAGAACGCACTGGCGCTGGGCTACGGCTTCGTGCAGGGGCCGCACTCGGTGCAGCTGCATGCGCGCCACGACGACGACAGCGAGTTCGGCGGCAAGTCCACCGGCAGCGCCGCCTACGGCTTCGCGATCACGCCGCAGTGGCGGGCCACCGCCTCGGTGGGCAGCTCGTTCCGCGCGCCGACGCTCTATCAGCGCTTCAGCCAGTACGGCGTCGCCGGCCTGCAGCCGGAAGAAGGAAAGAACGTCGAGGTCGGCCTGCGCTACACGCAGGGCGCGACCACCGCCGGCGTCGTCGCCTACCGCAACCGGATCACCAACCTGATCGCCTTCGGCGCGCCGGGACCGTGCCTGGACGACTTCGGCTGCTACGGCAACACGGCGCGCGCGCGGTACGAGGGCGTGACGCTGTCGGCCGGCCACCGCATCGGCGACGTGACGCTGCGCGCCTCGGCCGACTTCCAGGACCCGCGCGACCTCGACACCGACCGCCAGCTCGCGCGCCGCTCGCGCCGCCACGCGACGGTGGGCGCCGACTGGCGCCTGGCCGGTTGGACCCTGGGCGCCGAGGTGCAGGCCTCGGCCCTGCGCTACGACGACGCCGCCAACACGCGCTCCTTGGGCGGCTACGCGCTGCTGAACCTGTCGGCGACGACGCAGCTCACGCGCGAACTCGGCCTGGTCGCGCGCATCGACAACGTCGGCGACAAGGACTACCAGCTGGCCCGCACCTACGCGACGGGTGGCCGCCGCGGCTACGTCGGTGTGAAGTGGACGCCGCAGTAGGCGTGACGACGGTGCCGGCGCCGGGGGCGGACGGCGTGATCCGTCGCGCCGCCGTGCTGGTGGCCGCGCCGGCCTCGGGCCAGGGCAAGACGACCGTCGCGGCGGCGCTGGCGCGGCTGCACGCGCGCGCCGGGCGGCGCGTGCGGGTCTTCAAGTGCGGGCCGGACTTCCTCGATCCGCAGTGGCTGGCGCTGGCCTCCGGCGCGCCGGTGCATTCGCTGGACCTGTGGATCAACGGCGAGGCCGACTGCCGCGCGCGCCTGCACGCGGCCGCCATGTCGGCCGACCTGCTGATCGTCGAGGGCGTGATGGGGCTGTTCGACGGCCGTCCGTGCGCGGCCGACCTGGCCGAACGCTTCGGCCTGCCGGTGCTGGCGGTGATCGACGCGCGGGCGATGGCCGGCACCTTCGGCGCGCTGGCCTTCGGCCTGCGGAACTTCCGCCCCGGCCTGCCGTGGCTGGGCGTGCTGGCCAATCGCGTCGCGGGCGAGCGCCACGCCGACATGCTGCGCGAGGCGCTGCGGGAACCGGCGCAGTGGCTGGGCGGACTGCCGCGCGGCCCGGCGTTCACGCTGCCGGAACGCCACCTGGGCCTGGTGACGACCTGCGACACCGCCGACGCGCTCGCGCGCCTGGACGCCGCCGCCGATGCGCTGGCCGCGACGCCGCTGGGGGCGCTGCCGGTCGAGGCGCTGCCTCGGGTGCGCTTCGACGCGCCGCGTCCTGCCGAACCGGCGACGGCGACGACAACCGCGGCCGCGACCGCCCGCCCGCTGGCCGGCCGCACCGTCGCGGTGGCGCGCGACGCGGCCTTCGCCTTCATCTATCCGGCCAACGTCGACGTGCTGGAAATGCTCGGCGCGCGGGTCGTCTTCTTCGCGCCGCTGGCGGGCGACACGCTGCCGGCCTGCGACGCCGTCTGGTTGCCGGGCGGCTATCCGGAGCTGCACGCCGCCGCGCTCTCGGCCTGCGCGCCGCTGCGCAAGGCGCTGGCCGCGCACGCCGCCGCCGGCAAACCGGTGTGGGCCGAATGCGGCGGGATGATGGCGCTGTTCGACACCCTGGTCGCAGCCGACGGCACCGCGCACGCGATGTGGGGCCTGCTGCCGGGTGCCTCGACGATGGGGAAGCGCCTCGCCGGGCTCGGCCCGCAGGTGCTGCGCCTGGCCGACGGCGGCACGTTGCGCGGCCATACCTTCCACTATTCGACCAGCGACACGCCATGCCCGGCGGCGGCGCGCACGTCGCCGCCGCCGGGCCAGCCCGGGGCGACGGCGCGGTCCGGCGAGGCCGTCCTCGTGCACGGGGGCGTGCGGGCGAGCTACTTCCACGCCTGGTTCGCTTCCGACCCGCGCGCGACGGCGCGGCTCTTCGACGCCGCGCCGATCGCCTTCGCGGAAGATGCCGCCACCGCCACCGCTGCCGCCACCGCCACCGCCGACGTGATCGACGCGGCATTCCACGGACCCTCGCGCGATGCCTGAACGCGAACTCATCCTCGGCGGCCAGAAGAGCGGCAAGTCGCGCCGTGCCGAACTGCGGGCGAAGGCCTGGCTGGACGGCGATCCGGCGCGCCGGGCGGTGCTGATCGCCACCGCGCAGCCCTGGGACGACGAGATGCGCGCGCGCATCGCGCGCCACCGCCGCGAGCGCGCCGCGCGCGTGCCGGGCCTGCGCACGGTGGAGGAACCGCTGCGGCTGGCCGAGGCCGTCGCCGCCCACGGCGCGCCCGAGACGCTGGTGCTGGTCGACTGCCTGACGCTGTGGCTGACCGCGCACCTGATGCCGATGACGCCCACGGACCGCGATGCCGGCATCGCGATCCGCGACCTGCTCGCCGCCATCGGCGCCGCGCGCGGCCCGCTGGTGCTGGTGGGCAACGAGATCGGCCTGGGCGTGATCCCGCTGGGGCGCGAGGTGCGCGCCTTCGTCGACGCGCTCGGCCGCCTCAACCAGGACGTGGCCGCCGTCTGCGACCGCGTCACGCTGATGGCGGCCGGACTGCCGCTGACCCTGAAGGACCCCGCATGACACGCACCGCGATCCGGCGCCCGATCGCCCTCGCCATGGCGGTGGCGGCCGCGCTGGCCGGGCCGGCCACGGGCGCCCGCGCCGCCGAGGTGCGCGACGAGCGCGGCGCGACCGTGTCACTGCCGAGTCCGCCACGGCGCATCGTCAGCCTGCTGCCGTCGCTGACCGAATCGGTCTGCGCGCTGGGCGCCTGCGACCGGCTGGTGGGGGTCGACCGCTACTCGAACTCGCCGGCGTCGGTGCGCGCGCTGCCGCAGTTGGGCGGCGGGCTGGACCCGAACGTCGAGGCCATCGTCGCGCTGCGGCCGGACGTGGTGCTGCTGTCGCAGGCCTCGCGCGTGACGCAGCGGCTGGAGGCGCTGGGCGTGAAGGTGATCGCGCTGGAGCCGCGCACCAGCGCCGACGTGCGCCGCGTGCTCGACACCCTGGGCACCGTGCTGGGCGTGGACGACGCGCAGCGCGTCTGGCGCGCGATCGACGCCGGCGTGGCGGCGGCGGCGCAGTCGCTGCCGGCCGCCGCGCGCGGGACACGGGTGTACTTCGAGGTCAACAACGCGCCCTACGCGGCCGGCGAGACCTCGTTCATCGGCGAGACGCTGATCCGCCTGGGCGCGCGCAACGTCGTGCCGGCGGCGCTGGGGCCGTTCCCCAAGCTCAATCCCGAGTACGTGGTGCGCGCCGATCCCGAGCTGATCATGGTCGGCGCGCGCAGCGCCGCCGGGCTGGAGCAGCGCCCGGGCTGGGGCGGCATCCGCGCCGTGCGCGCGCAGCGCATCTGCCGCTTCACGGCCGAGGAGTCCGACGTGCTGGTGCGCCCGGGTCCGCGCATGGCCGAGGCGGCGCGGCTGATGGCGCGCTGCCTGGCGGAGAAGGCGCCCGGCGCCGGCGTCTCCGCGACGGCCGGTGGTGCCGGCACGTCCGCCGCCGCGGCGTCTCCTGCCGCCGGTGCCGCGCCGGCGAAGGCCACGCCATGAGCGATCCGCGGCGGCGGCGCGTGCTCGTCGTCGGCGGCGTGCTGATGGGCCTGGGGCTCGCGTCGCTCGTCGTCGGCCTGGGCATCGGCAGCACCGGCTTCACGAGCGTCTTCTCGCTGCGGGACGATCCGGTCGCGCTGCAGATCGTCCGCGACATCCGCCTGCCGCGCACGCTGGGCGCCTGGCTCGCGGGCGCGCTGCTGGGCCTCTCCGGCGCGGTGGCGCAGGGACTGTTCCGCAACCCGCTGGCCGATCCGTACCTGCTGGGCAGCGCCTCGGGCGCCCTGCTGGGCGTGGCGTTCGCGCTGCTGCTGTTCGGCGGCGACGCGGCCGGCGCGTCGGTGGGGGCGCAGTGGGCATTGCGCCTCGGGCTGACCGGCGCGGCCTTCGTCGGCGCGACGGCGGCGGTGCTGCTGACGCTGGCGCTGGCGCGCGGGGTGCAGCAGACCCTGCGCCTGCTGCTGGCCGGCGTGATCGTCGGCGTGGTGCTGGGGGCGACGAAGGACCTGGTCACCCTGCAGCAGGCCGACATCCTGGTCGCGCTGACGGGCTTCATGCTCGGCAACACCGGGCTGGTCGGCTGGAGCGCCTGCGCGACGATGGCCGGCTGCGCGCTGGTCTGCGTCGTGGCCGGCCGGGTGCTGGCGCCGGTGCTCGACGGCCTGGCGCTGGGCGAGGCGACGGCCGCCAGCCTGGGCCTGCCGCTGCCCGCGATGCGCGCGGCGCTGGTCGCGGTGCTGGCCCTGGCCACCGGGGCGGCCGTGGCGCAGACCGGGCTGATCGCCTTCGTCGGGCTGGCCGCGCCGCACCTGGTGCGCTCGGTGGTCAAGACCACGCACGCCGGGTTGATCGTGCTGTCGGCGGCGATGGGCGGATTGCTGCTGATGGCGGCCGACCTGCTGGCGCGCTGGCTGATCGCGCCGCAGGAGCTGCCCGTGGGCGTGCTGACGGCGCTGCTCGGCGGCGGCTACCTGCTGTGGCTGATGCGCGGCGGCACGCTGCGCGGGGGCGCGCGGTGACGGCGCGGCGCGACGGACCGGTGGGGGCGGCCGGCATCGATGCCGGCGCCGGCGCCCGGGTCGGCGGCGGCGCCGTGGCGATCGAGGCGCGCGGCGTCGGCGTCGCGCTGGGCGGCGTCGAGGTGCTGCACGACGTCGACCTGGCCTTGGCGGCGGGCCGCTGGAGCGCCGTCGTCGGGCCCAACGGCGCGGGCAAGTCGACCCTGCTGCGGGTGCTGGCGGGGCTGCAGGCCGGCCATCGCG
Organism: Variovorax sp. PvP013; assembly: GCF_050435945.1. Lineage (NCBI taxonomy): Bacteria > Pseudomonadati > Pseudomonadota > Betaproteobacteria > Burkholderiales > Comamonadaceae > Variovorax > Variovorax sp. PvP013. Next base: position 1,039,218 of record NZ_JBNDLF010000001.1, on the reverse strand, counting down.
GCGAGGTGCGGCTCGGCGGCGCGCCGCTGGCCGCGCTGCCGGGCCGCGAGCGGGCGCGGCGCCTGTCGTGGCTGGGGCAGGGCGGGGCGGGCGACGCCGGCGCCGACGACCTGCGCGTGCACGACGTCGCCATGCTCGGCCGCCTGCCGCACCAGCGCTGGCTGGCCGCGCCGAACGATGCCGACCGCGCGGCCGTCGAGCGCGCCCTGCGCGAGACCCAGGCCTGGGACTGGCGCGACCGGCCCTTGGGCGAACTCTCCGGCGGCGAGCGCCAGCGCGTGCTGCTCGCGCGCGCGCTGGCGGTCGAGGCCGAGGTCGTGCTGATGGACGAGCCGCTGACCAACCTTGACCCGCCGCACCAGGCCGACTGGATGCGCACCGCGCGCGCCCTGGCCGGCCGGGGCCGCACGGTGGTCAGCGTGCTGCACGAGCTGTCGGTGGCGCTGGCGGCCGACGACCTGGTGGTCATGGCCGCCGGCCGCGTCGTGCACCACGGCGGCTGCGACGACCCGGCCACGCACGCCGCGCTGGAGGCGGTGTTCGACCGGCGCGTCGCCGTGCACCGCGTGGCCGGCCAGTGGATCGCGCTGCCGCGATGACGACGACCGCCGTCCCGGCTCGGTCAGCTCAGTCCGGTCACCGGCAGCGCCGCGCCGTGGATGGCGCGCGCCGCCTTCGAGGCCAGGAACACGATCGCCTCGGCCAGGTCGGCCGGCGCGACCCAGCGCGCCGGATCGGCATCGGGCATGGCGGCGCGGTTCTCGGGCGTGTCGATGACGGTGGGCAGCACGCAGTTGACGTTGACGCCGCGCTCGCGCAGCTCGGCCGCCATCGATTCGGTCAGGCGGATCACGGCGCTCTTGGCCGCGACGTAGGCGCCCATCTGCGCCACGCCCTTCTGCGCCGCGAAGGCGCCGACGTTGACGATGCGCCCGCCGCCGGCCGCCAGCATGCCGGGCACCACGGCGTGTGCCATGTGCAGCACCGTGCGCGCGTTGAGGTCCAGCAGGAAGTCCCAGGTCCGCGCCGAGGTCTCGTGCACCGCCTCGCCCATGCGGAAGCCGCCGGCGAGGTTGCACAGCACGTCGATGCGCCCGAAGCGTTCGACGGCGCGCGCGGCCGCCGCGTCGGCCTCGGCCGGTTGCAGCAGGTCGGCGGCGACGTACAGGCGATCGTCGCCGGCGTCGCCGAAGGTCCGCTGCAGTGCGGCCTCGTTCAGGTCCAGCAGCGCCAGCCGGGCGCCGCGCGCCGCGAAGGCTCGCGCGACGGCGGCGCCGAGGTTGCCGGCCGCGCCGGTGATCAGCACCGTGGTGCCGTCGAAATCCTGGGTCGTGTCCATGTCCCGTGTCCTCGAAGAAGCGATTCGGAGTCCGAAGCCTAACCCCCCCCATGCCCATGCAGATCGAAACACCTCCCGCCGTCAAGCCCTACGAGAAACCCGAGGGCGAGCGCCGCGGCCTCGTCATCGTCCACACCGGCGAGGGCAAGGGCAAGAGCACGGCCGCCTTCGGCCTCGCCCTGCGCGCCCACGGCCGCCACCACATCCACGGCAGGACCGTGAAGATCTGGCGCTTCACGCCGGCGCCGGCCGCGCGCCTGGGCGAGCAGCGGTTGTTCGAGCGGATCGGCATCGCGATCGAGGACGTGGGCGACGGCGGCATCGGCCTCGCGCGCGACGGCTGGGCACGCGCCCGGGCGTCGATCCTGTCGGGCGCGCATTTCCTGGTGGTGCTCGACGGGATCGCCGATTCGCTGGCCGAGGACCGGCTGCCGCTGGACGACGTGCTGGCCACCCTGCGCGCGCGGCCGTCGGACGCGCACGTGGTGCTGACCGGCCGGCGCTGCCCGCCGGCGTTGATCGAACTGGCCGACACGGTCACCAAGATGACCGTGCTCAAGCAGGCCGCCGGCGCCGGCGCTCCCGCCCGGCCCGGCAGCGGGGAATGACGCGCCGATGACCGCATGGCAGACGGCGCTGGCGATCGGCATCGCGCTGGGCGTTGACCGGGTCTTCGGCGAGCCGCCGGCGCGCTGGCACCCGGTGGTGGGGATGGGGCGCTACCTGGGCGCGACGGGGCGGCGGATCGCGCCGTGGGCGTCGGAGGGGTCGCCGGCGCGCTGGCGGCCGTTCGGGCTCGGCGCGGCGGCGTGGTGCCTGGGCGCGGCCGGCGTCGGCGCCGTCGCATTGGGGCTGCAATGGGCCGTGGGGCAGGGGCCGGCGTGGCTGGCGGCGGCGCTGCTGGGCCTGCTGCTCAAGCCGCTGCTGGCTTGGCGGATGCTGCGCGACGAGGTGCTGGCGGTGGAGGCGGCGCTGGGCGAATCGCTCGACGCCGGCCGCGCGCGCCTCTCGCGCCTGGTGAGCCGCGACGTCGCGATGCTCGACGCGACCGGGGTGCGCGAGAGCGCCATCGAATCGCTGGCGGAGAACCTCAACGACTCGGTGGTGGCGCCGCTGTTCTGGTTCGCCGTCGCGGGGCTGCCCGGCGCGGCGGTCTATCGCTTCGCCAACACGGCCGACGCCATGTGGGGCTACCTCGGAGAACGCAACGGCCGCGACTGGACCTGGGCCGGCAAGTGGGCCGCGCGGGCCGACGACGTGCTGTCGTGGCTGCCCGCGCGCGCGACGGCGCTGCTGCTGCACGGCCATTTCGCCGGTCGTCGTGGCGACGCGGGTTCGGTCTCGGCGTCGGTCGGAGGAGCTGCGCCCCGCGCCACCCTGGCGGCCCTGCGCCGCGAGGCCGGCCGCACGCCGTCGCCCAACAGCGGCTGGCCGATGGCGGCGATGGCGCTCGGCCTGGGCGTGCGGCTGGGCAAGCCGGGTGTCTACGCGCTCCACGCGTCGGCACCGGCGCCGCTCGCGGGCGACGTGGCGCGGGCGGCGCGGGCGGGCGCGCGCGCGGTGCGGCTGCTGGTCGTCGGCGCCGCGCTGATGGCGCTCGTGCCGACGCTCGCGGCGAGGTTCGCATGACCGACGACGCGGCGTTCCTGCACGGCGGCCCGGACGACGGCGCGCCGGTGCGCCACGACTTCTCCACCAACGCCAACGCCTGCGGGCCGTGCCCCGAGGTCCTGGCCGCCGTGCGGCGGGCCGACGCGGCGCGCTATCCCGATCCGCGCTATACCGCCTTGCGCGAGCGGCTGGCCGGCTTCCACGGCGTGGAGGCAGAGCGCATCGTGATCGCCGCCAGCGCCAGTGAATTCATCTTCCGCATCACGGCGGCCGTCGCGCGTCGCGGTGGTCGCGGCGTGGCGCTGCCGACGCACGGCTACGGCGACTACGCGCGCGCGGCCCAGGTCTGGGGGCTCGCCGCCATCGGAGCGTCCGACGGTCGCGACGCCGCCGGTCCCGCCGGCGACCCGCCGGCCCTGGTCTGGCATTGCGACCCGTCGAGTCCGCTCGGCCAAGCGGTGCCGGGGCTGGGCGGACGCATCGACGCCCTCGCGCCGTCGACGACCGGCGTGCTCGACCTGGCCTACGAGCCGCTCCGGCTGGACGGCGGCCTCGGTCTGACACGCACGCAGGCGGACCGCGTCTGGCGCCTCTGGACGCCGAACAAGGCCCTGGGACTGACGGGGGTGCGGGCGGCCTATGCGATCGCGCCGTCGGACGGATCGGAACTCGCGGACGACCTGCAGCGCATGGCCCCTTCGTGGGCCGCGGGGTCGCACGGCGTGGCGATGCTCGACGGCTGGTGCGCCGCCGCCGTGCAGGACTGGCTGGCATCGAGCCGGGACGTGCTGCGTGGATGGAGGAAACGCCAGCGAGCGCTTTGCGACGACCTGGGTTGGCGGATGCGGGCCACCGCCACGAACTTCCTGTGCGTCGATCCCGGCGTGGACGACCTGGCGGGCTGGGTCGCGGCCTTGCGCGTCGAGGGGATCAAGGTGCGGGACGCGGCGTCCTTCGGCCTGCCCGGCCATTGCCGCGTCGCGGTGCTGCCTCCGGTCGCGCAGGAGGCCCTGCGCGACGCGGTGCTCAGGCCTTCTTTTCCTCGCCGGGCTTCTCTTCCAGCTTGTCGTTCGAGACCTCTTTCATGAGCTTCTCTCCCTCGACATCGCGGCCGTCGTTCGGCACCGCCTCTTCCTGGGTGATCTCGGGTTCCTCGTGGGTCTTGCCGGCGGGGTGGGAGGTGGAATCGTTGGCCTGGGTCACGGTGTGCTCCTTGTTGAAAGAGGCTTCACCATGAAGCGCGAGCCCGGGCTTGCGATGCGGGGAATCGCCCCTGCGGTCGTCAGCCGATCTCCACAGTCAGGCGCAGCGCTCGATGTCGGTGGCCGCCGTGGCGGTCTCCACCGTCCGGCGCAGCTCGGCCATGCCCAGCACCATCGCATCCCAGTAGGTGGACTGCGGAGTCGCGGCCGTCCGCAGGACCCGGTAGTGGAAGACGTCCGAGCCCTGCATCTCGCAGGCCTCCAGCAGGACCCAGCGGAATTCGCCCGCCGCCCGTTCTTCGACCTTCAAGGCCAGTTCTCGTCTCGATGCCATCGTGTGTCTTTGTCGGAAGGAATCCGCCCAACGGCTTTGCATGACGATGTGATGACAGGGTGTCCGGGTGTTTCATCTGCTTGCCAGTCTTTCGCTTTCCGTCTCAGTACAAACCCCGAAAGGAGCTTCCGTCGATGAATCCTTCGTCTACAGGGCGGCCGCCCGCCGCGCGCTGCGTCATGGTCCTGGGCACCACCAGCGGCGCCGGCAAGAGCTGGCTGGCGACGGCCCTGTGCCGCTGGTACGCACGCCAGGGGCTGCGGGTGGCGCCGTTCAAGGCGCAGAACATGAGCAACAACGCGCGCGTCGTCGCCGGCGGCGAGATCGGCAGCGCGCAGTACTTCCAGGCCCTGGCCGCGCGCGCCGAGCCGGAGGTGCGCATGAACCCGCTGCTGCTCAAGCCCGAGCGCGACACCCACAGCCAGGTCGTGCTGATGGGCCGGGTGAGCCCGGAACTCACCGCGCTGCCGTGGCGCGGTCGCAGCGAGCGTGTCTGGCCGCAGATAGCCGCCGCGCTCGACGGACTGCGCGCGGAGAACGACATCGTCGTCGTCGAGGGCGCGGGCTCGCCGGCCGAGATCAACCTGATGGCCAGCGACATCGTCAACCTGCGCGTCGCGCGCCATGCCGACGCGCGCTGCATGCTGGTGAGCGACATCGACCGCGGCGGCGCCTTCGCGCACCTCTACGGCACCTGGGCGCTGCTGCCCGAGGCCGACCGCGCACTGCTGCGCGGCTTCGTGCTCAACCGCTTCCGGGGCGACGCGTCGCTGCTCGCGCCCGCGCCCGAGCGCCTGCGGGAACTGACCGGCGTGCCCACCGTGGCGACGTTGCCGATGTGGTGGCAGCACGGCCTGCCGGAGGAGGACGGCGTGTTCGACGCCCGCGCCACGTCGGCCGGCGAGGTGCGCCTGACCGTCGCCGTGATCGCGACGCCGCGCATCAGCAACCTCGACGAGTTCCAGCCGCTGAAGAACCTCGACGGCGTGCGGCTGCGCTGGGTGCGCGGTCCGGCTGAGCTGGCCGACCTGGCGCCCGCCGACTGGATCGTGCTGCCCGGCTCCAAGCACACCAGCGGCGACCTCGCCTGGCTGCGCGCGCAGGGCCTGGACCGCGCCGTGACGGCGCACGCCGCGCGGGGCGGGGCGGTGCTGGGCGTCTGCGGCGGCCTGCAGATGCTGGGGGAGGCATTGATCGACCCGCACGGCATCGACGGCAACGCGCCCGGCCTGGGCCTGCTGCCGCTGGTCACGGTGTTCGAGCCCGAGAAGACGGTGCGGCAGCGCGAGGCCGCCTTCGGCGCGATCGACGGCGGGCCGTGGCGCGCGCTGTCGGGGCTGGACGTGCGCGGCTACGAGATCCATCACGGCGCCACCGCCGAGCATCCCGCCATGGCCGCCGCCGGCGAGCGCGCGCACGCAGTGCTGCCCGACGGACTGGGCTGGCGCAACGCGGCGGGCAACGTGCTCGGCGTCTACCTCCACGGCCTGTTCGAGGACCCCGGCGTGCTGCGCGCGCTGTTCGGCGCCGCCGCGCCGACGCTGGACTCGGTCTTCGACGGCCTGGCCGATTTCATCGACGCGCACTTCCAGCCGGGCGTGCTGCGGTCCCTCATCGACTGACTTCCTTCGACACCTTCCATGAACTCCTTTCCTTCTTCTGCTAACGGCCTCGCGGACACGTCCGGAACAGCCGTCCCCAAGGCCGGATGCGCCAGCGCCATCGACAACGCCGAGACCCGCGCCATCGTCGACATCGCCGATCCCGCGCTCGCGCGCCGCCTGCAGGCCGCGCTCGACGACAAGACCAAGCCGTTGGGCGCGCTCGGCCGCATCGAGGGCCTGGCGCTGCGCATCGGCGGCATCCTGGGCACCGAGACGCCCGTGCTGGACCGGCCGCAGATGCTGGTCTGCGCCGCCGACCACGGCCTGGCCGCGCGGGGCGTGTCGGCCTATCCGAGCGAGGTGACGCGGCAGATGGTCGAGAACTTCCTCGGCGGCGGGGCGGCCGTCAGCGTGCTCGCGCGCCAGCACGGGCTGGCGCTCACGGTGGTCGACTGCGGCGTGCGCGGCGAGATCACGCCGCGTCCGGGCCTGGTGACGCGCAAGGTCGCGCACGGCACCGCCGACGCCTCGGCCGGCCCGGCGATGAACGCGGCGCAGTGCGCGCAGGCCATCGCCGACGGACGCGGCGTGGTGCGCGCCTTGCCCGGCAACGCGTTGCTGCTCGGCGAGATGGGCATCGGCAACACCTCGGCGGCGTCGATGCTGCTGGCGCGCCTGGCCGGGCACGACATCGAGGCCTGCACCGGCGCCGGTACCGGCCTCGACGCGGCCGGGCGCGTGCGCAAGGCCCGGGTGCTGGGCGAGGTGCTGGCCCTGCATGCCGATGCCGTGGCGCCGCTCGACGCGCTGGCGGCCTTCGGCGGCTTCGAGATCGCGACGCTGGTGGGTGCCGTGCTGCAGGCGGCCGCGGAGCGGCGCGTGATCGTGCTCGACGGCTTCATCGCCAGCGCGGCGGTGCTGGTGGCGCAGGCGCTGGCGCCGCACGTCGCGCAGCGCTGCGTGGCGGCGCACGTCTCGGCCGAGCCGGGGCACGCGCTGCTGCTGGCGCGGCTGGGCCTGGAGCCCTTGCTGGCGCTCGACCTGCGCCTGGGCGAGGGCTCGGGCGCGGCGCTGGCGTGGCCGCTGCTCGAATCGGCCTGCCGCATCCTGCGCGAGATGGCGAGCTTCGAGGCCGCCGGCGTCTCGCGCGGCGACGCCGTCGCCGCCTGACGCGGGCCGTTCCATGCCGTCGAAGACCGTCGCGTCCGGCGTGCGCCACTTCCTGCTGGCGATCCAGTTCTTCACGCGCATCCCCGTGACCGGCCGGCTCGCGCGGTGGGTCGGCTACAGCCCGGCGATGCTGCGCGCGAGCGCGGCGCACTTCCCGGCGGTGGGGTGGGTGGTCGGGGCGATCGGCGCGCTGGCGTTCGCGCTCGCGTCGGCGCCCTGGCCGCCGGCCGTGGCGGCGGTGTTGGCCACGGTCGCCACGGTGCTCGCGACCGGCGCCTTCCACGAGGACGGCCTGGCCGACGTCGCCGACGGCCTGGGCGGCACGCAGGACCGGGCGCGGGCGCTGGAGATCATGCGCGACTCGCGCATCGGCGCGTTCGGCGCCCTCGCAGTGGTGCTGGCGCTGGGGCTGAAGCTCGCGCTGCTGGCGACGCTGGGCGCGGTGGGCACCGCATCGGCCTGTGCGGCGCTGGCCGGGGCGCACGTGCTCTCGCGCCTGATGCCGCTCGCGCCGATGCGCTGGCTGCCGCACGTGAGCGGCGAGGCCGCCAAGTCCAAGCCGCTGGCCGACGCGGTGGGCGGTCGCGCGCTGGGCGTCGCGCTGCTGTGGTCGGCACCGGCCGCGCTGGGGCTGGCCTTCGTGTTCGGCGTGCCGGCGGCGCTCGGCGCGCTGGCGGCGGCGGGGCTGCTCACCTTCGCACTGGCGCGCTGGTTCCGGCGCCGTCTCGGCGGCTTCACGGGCGACTGCCTGGGCGCGACGCAGCAGGTCGCCGAGATCGCGATCTACCTCGCGCTGGCGGCGCGGTGGTGAGGCCGTCGCCGATGCCGACGCCTGTTCCTGTGTCATCGGAGAGGCCTGACGCGCCGAGGCTCTGGCTGCTGCGCCACGCGGCGGTGGAGGGCGCGCCGGGCCTGTGCTACGGCGCGAGCGACCTGGCGGCCCAGCCGGCGGCGACGCGCGCGGCGGCGGACGCTTTCGCGCGGCGATGGCCGACCGCGATGGAATCGTACGGAACGGCCGCCTCCCGGGCCGCAGACGACATCCGGCTCTGGTGTTCACCCCTGCGGCGCTGCACGGCGCTGGCGTCGGCGGTCGTCGAACGAATGCCGCGACTCGGCCCGGTCCGCATCGACCCGCGGCTGGCCGAGATGGATTTCGGCGCCTGGGAGGGCCGGCCGTGGGACGCCATCGGCCGCGACGCCTTCGACGCCTGGACGGCCGACTTCGCCGATGCGCGCGCGGGCGAACACGGCGAGAGCACGCGGATGTTCATGGCCCGCGTCGGCGCGGCCTGGGACGCGTGGCGTGCATCGGGGCGCGATGCCGTGTGGGTCACGCACGCGGGAGTGATGCGGGCGGTGATGCTGCTGCAGCGGGACATCCGCTGTCCCGTAGAAGCATCCGAATGGCCGCAGCGATCGATTTCGTTCGGGGCGTGGATCTGCGTCAAGGCTTCCATTTGACAAGCAATCTGTATTTTTGCTTGTCCGTCAAGCACGGACTCGGGAAATTCAGTTGCTCTTGGGAAGCATGGCCCAACCGCCGCCCTTTTTAGGGCAAAAGACAGGAGCTAATGCAAAGACCGGATCCTTGGCGTCACGCCATATCCACTCTTCCTCTTCCAGAAAATAACACTCGTCTCCGACTTCCAGCTGGAAAATCTTGATCATTTTCTCGATCGACTCGTAGACGGCAAGATCCGAAGCATTGGATGCTCCCGATTTTCTTATCTCCATCTTTTTCCAATGAAAAGAGCCCTGGAAGCGAGGTGAATTTTTCGACATCGTATGAAAGAGAAGAATGATGGCTACAACGCAAAAAATCGCGATTACCGTTTTTCTAAACGTCATGGTGATTTTGAGTAGTGGTTCCTTTTCGTCATCCTCTTGGATCGAGAAACGACGATCAGAATTTCTTTGGGAGACACCAGGTCGGTCGATTTGGGGTCCATTTTGAAACGAGGGTCGTGAGAAAGTATCCCGATGCTTTCCAGTACATCTGCAATGTTCGTCGAACAGCTGTTATTGACGATGCTGTAGGGAGCATCGATTTCGACTCGGCGTTGGAGTTCGTTTTCGATCTTGGTTTTTTCTGTTTGAGAAACGCGAAGGACCAATCCTTCGAAATCCCGGATTTTCAGATTGGACTGACGGTAGCTCGCGCCATCGAGAATGCGGGCATATTTGCTGTGTGCTCTGCTATAAATAACGCCGTCGATGGCCACATGGCCAAATTGAGAACCCATCGCGGGCCAGTTCGGCGAGGTCTGTTTTGCTGATCTTCCTAAAAAATTCTTGATACGCAAGTCAAACGCATGTCTCTCGCTTTCCCTTTGTGCAGTCTTCAAGCACCGGGCGCCGGCGTCTTCGGCCTGAAGTCGCAATACGCCGCCACCGCGCACTCCCAGCACTTCGGCTTGCGCGCCACGCAGACGTAGCGTCCGTGGAGGATCAGCCAGTGGTGCGCGTGCAGGCGGTAGGCCGGCGGCACGCGCTTCTCCAGCTTGAGTTCGACCTCCAGGGGCGTCTTGCCGGGCGCCAGGCCGGTGCGGTTGCCGACGCGGAAGATGTGCGTGTCGACCGCCATCGTCGGTTCGCCGAAGGCGACGTTGAGCACCACGTTGGCGGTCTTGCGGCCCACGCCCGGCAAGGCTTCCAGCTCGGCGCGCGTGCGCGGCACCTCGCCGCCGTGCCGGTCGACCAGCATCCGGCAGGTCGCCATCAGGTGCTTCGCCTTGCTGCGGTAGAGGCCGATGGTCCTGATGTGGTCCTCCAGTTTCTCCAGCCCGAGGTCGAGGATGGCCTGCGGCGTGTTCGCCACCGGGTAGAGCCGGCGCGTCGCCTTGTTGACGCTGACGTCGGTGGCCTGCGCCGACAACAGCACGGCGGCCAGCAGCTCGAAGGGCGAGTCGTAGAGCAGCTCGGTCTCGGGCGTCGGGTTGGCCGCCTGCAGCGCGGCGAAGAAGGCTTCGATGGATTCTTTTTTCATGGCGTGGCTTGGGAGGGGTGCGATGTCGAGGTCGATGTCGATCGGCCGGCGTCGTGCAGCCGCGGCGCCAGGGTCCTGATGCCGCCCAGGACGGCATCGGCCAGCGGCGCCGGGAAGTCCGGCGGCAGTTCGGCCTCGACCCGGCGCAGCACGTCGGGCAGCCGGTCGGCGACCTCGTCGCGCAGCGCGCGGGCATCAACGAGGCCGGCCAGCCGGGCGACGTCGTCCCAGTGCCGGGCGCCGATGTCGCTCAGGCCCCAGTGCGCGCTCTTCTCGCGCAAGGCCAGCGCGAGCCGGGTCTTCTTCTGCAGCTCGATCGCGCGGAGCCCGCCGCCGCCGACGACCGGCCAGGCCGACTGCACGTCGTAGAAGGGCGCAAGGCGGTGGCCGCCGCCGGGCGCCAGGAGGATCGAGTGGTTCTTGGCATGGCCGCCGGTCGCGGCCAGCAGCCAGAAGACCATCTGCGCCTTCACCAGCGCGGCCTTGTCGGCGGCAGCGTTGGTGCCGGCGTCGAGCACGCGCAGGAGGTCGCGCAGGCCGGGGCCGCCGTCGGCCTCGTAGCGCCGCGCGCCCGGCACGCCGAGCGCCTGGCACAGGTCCTCCTGCGGCCGGCGGACGATGCGGTCGCCGTCGGCATCGGCGCCGGCCTGGAAGGCGCGGTCGAAGCGCTCGACCACCAGCGCTTCATGACGGCCGAAGCGGGCGATGTCGCACGCCGCCACGTCCAGGCCGAAGGCGGCCATCACGCGCGAACACAGCCATTCGTTCGATACCGCATCGCCCGGGTCGCCCTGCGGCGGGCCAGTGCGCCCGAGCGGCAGCTTGAGCAGGTGCGTGGTCGGTGTGGCGCCGCGCGGACGGAACCACCGGCCGTCGCGCCGCAGCAGGGCGATCTTCTCCTGCGCGCCGGGCAGGGCGACGGGGACGAAGCCGTCCCCGTCGTCGTCGCGCCGGCGCCGGCCGCCCGCCAGCGCGGCGTCGATGGCGCGCTCGACACCGGCCTCGTCGAGCGGGGTGGCGTCGATGCGGTCGAAATCCTCGGGCGACGCGCCCGGCGGCAGCAGCTGCACCGCGCCGACGCAGTCGCGGCCGAGCGCGCCCAGCAGGTCGAAGGCATCGGCGGCGCCGAGGTCGAGCCGTCCGCTCAGGCGGGGACGGATCGCGTCGCCGTCGGGCAGCAGGTTGTCGAACCAGTCGCCCACGACCGCGCCGCGCAGGGCAGCGTGGTCGGGCGGGAAGGGCAGCGACAGGGAGAGCGGGCACGCGTCCGGGTCGGCGACCCACGCCTCGTCGTAGCGGAAGCGGTGCTCGCCTTCGCGAACCGACCATTCGCCGACGACCCGGCCGTGCATCCACGCCACCAGCGGCGCCGGGTGGCGCGGGCCGCGACCGCGTTTCTTGACGGCCGCCATCACGACGGGATGCCGGCGATGGCGATCGATGCGCCGGCGACGCGCCGTGGCGCGGTCCGATCCCGGCATGGCGCGGATGGCGTGGCGCCCGAGGTTCGGCGGGTCTCGCGGCGGGTGTCGGGAAGGGCGTGCGTGGAGGCGGGCATGGGTGGTCGTTCGGCGGTCGTGGGGTTGGCGGATGGAGCCCGGTGGGGTCCGGCCGGCTTCGCTCGACAATAACGCCCCCAGAAAGGTCCAAGGTCCATCGCCATGCAATTCGCCTCCCGCCTCGACAACGTCGAAACCTCCGCCATCCGCGAACTCTTCAAGCTGCTGGGCACGCCCGGCATCATCAGCTTCGCGGGCGGCTTCCCGGACAGCGCCATGTTCGACGTCGAGGGACTGAAGGCGGCCAGCGCGCGCGCGCTCGACGAGGAGCCCGGCGGCGCGCTGCAGTACGGCGCCACCGAGGGTTACGAATCCCTGCGCGCGCAGCTCTCGGCCTTCATGGGGACCAAGGGCGTGGCGGTCGACCCGAGCGGCCTGATCGTCACCACCGGCAGCCAGCAGGCGCTCGACCTGCTGGGCAAGACCCTGATCTCGCCCGGCGACAAGGTGATCGTCGAGGGGCCGACCTTCCTCGCCACCATCCAGTGCTTCCGGCTCTACGGCGCGCAGCTCATCAGCGCGCCGGTCGACGCCCACGGCGTCGACACCGAGGCACTGGAGGCGCTCATCGCCGAGCACCGGCCCAAGTTCGTCTACCTGATCCCGACCTTCGGCAACCCCAGCGGCGCGCTGCTGCCGCTGGAGCGTCGCCGCAAGGTGCTGGAACTGGCCGTCGAGTACCGGACGCCGATCGTCGAGGACGACCCGTACGGCGACCTGTACTTCGGCGAGGCCCCGCCGCCGTCGATCCTGGCCCTGTCGCCGGAGGTGCCCGGCAGCCGCGAGCTGATCGTCCATTGCGGCAGCCTGAGCAAGGTGCTCAGCCCGGGCCTGCGCATCGGCTGGATGATCGCGCCGCCGGAACTGCTGGCCAAGGCGACGATGTGCAAGCAGTTCAGCGACGCCCACACCAGCACTTTCGCCCAGGCCACCGCCGCGCAGTACCTGAGGAGCGGCCGGATGCCCGCGACGCTCGCCAACGTGCGCCGCGTCTACGGCGAGCGCGCCCGGGCGATGGGCGCGGCCCTGCAGCGCGAGCTGGGCGACGCCATCGAATTCACGCAGCCGCAGGGCGGCCTGTTCTTCTGGGCCCGCCTGACGGGTGCGAACGGCAGGCTCGCCGACGCCAACGTGCTGGCCAAACGCGCCATCGAGCAGCTGGTGGCCTTCGTCCCCGGCGCACCGTTCTTCGCCGAGCACCCCGACCTCGCGACCCTGCGCCTGAGCTTCGCCACCGCCAACGTCGAAAAGATCGAGGAAGGCATCGCCCGCCTCGCGAAGGCGCTCTGACTCAGGGGGATCGGTGCAGGCGCGGCGACGACAGGGCGGCCAGGCTGTCGTCGATCGCCGAGTCCAGGTCCTTCCACTTGCCCGACAGGCGCGAGAGCGTCATCACGGTCTTGAGCGCCGTCAGGTCCTTGACGCTCGGCGCGACCTTGATCTGCGCGATGGCCGCCGCCCGGTTGCCGCCGTTCACCAGGGCCATCACCTTGCCCGTCCAGTCGTTCGCGCGTGCCATTCGTTCACCTCGTCGTCGTTGAGGGGCGCACTGTAGACGACGCGCCTTTTCCTTGCGGCGCCAACAATTTCACGCTTTCTACAATCACCCATGAACAATCACCCCCACGCTCCTCATCTCGTGCATCGCTGCCCTCCGAAGGGGCCGCTTTTCATCTCGGGAGCGGCCCAGCGATGAAGAAGACATTTCCCCTCCACGTCGAGGGCAAGCACCCCGACCGCCTCCTCGAAGCCACCAAGCACGAGATCCGCAAGTACATCCGGCGCGAGCGCCGGCGCGAACTGCCCAAGGGCGCCGACCGTTGGGAATTCGACTGCCGCTTCGGCGCCAGCGAGGCCACCGCGGTGCCGGTGGAAGAGTCCGCGTTGACGGCCTCGATCGACGCCGTCGTCGCGGCCGCCGGCACGCAGTTCTACGTCGAGATCCTGGCCAAGCCGGGCCAGCGCGGAGCACGCCCGCCGAGGACCGGCGACGCCGGCACCGAGGGCACGCCGACGCCGACCGCATGATCGGCCCGCCGGATCCCACCGGCGGACGCGCCGCGTCGCACGGCCACGGCCGGTTCGCCGTGCGGGTGCTGATCGCCGTGGGCATCGCCGCCCTGGCGCTGGCGGCCTGGGAGCTGTCGTCGGTGCTGATGCTGGTGTTCGGCGCGTTGATCGTGTCGACCCTGCTGCGCGCCGTGGCCGGTGCCCTGGAGCGCTGGGCACGCGTGCCCCCGGCCTGGGCGCCGGCGCTGGCGGTGGTGGCCATCGCGATGCTGCTGGGACTGGCCGGCTGGCTGATCGGCGACCGGCTGGCACGACAGTTCGCCGACCTGCGCGAGACCTTGCCCTCGGCCCTGGCGGCGGCCGAGCGCTGGCTCGACGGCCACGCGCTCGGCGCCCAGGTCTTCGACGCCATCCAGCGCCTGCAAGACGACGGCATGCCGTGGTCGCGCCTCGCCGGCATCGCCGGCAGCACGGTCAGCGCATTGGGCAACACCGTGCTGGTGATCCTGATGGGCATCTACCTGGCGCTCAATCCCGGGCTGTACCGGCGCGGGCTGCTGCGGCTGGTGCCGCTGCGCCAGCGCCAGCCGGTCTCCGAGGCGCTGGCCGCCGCGGGCGAGGGCCTGTCGCGCTGGCTGATGGGGCAGGGCCTGTCGATGCTGTTCGTCGGCCTGGCCACGGGCATCGGCCTGTGGGCGCTGGGCCTGCCGATGGCCCTGACGCTGGGCGTCATCGCCGCGCTGCTGGACTTCGTGCCGCTGCTCGGCCCGATCGCCGCCGGCGTGCTGGCCGTGCTGTTCGCCTTCCTGCACGGGCCGGAGCAGGCGCTCTACGTCGCCATCCTGTGCTTCGCCATCCAGCAGGTCGAGAGCTACGTGCTGATGCCGGTGCTCCAGCGCTGGGCGGTGTCGCTGCCGCCGATGCTGGGGCTGGTGGCGGTGGTGGTCTTCGGCCTGCTGTTCGGTGTCGCCGGCATCGTCTTCGCCACGCCGCTCATCGTGGTGCTGATGGTGCTGGTGCGGAAGCTCTACGTCGAAGGCGTGATCGAGCGGGACATCGACGGGGACAGCGGCGACGGCCCGATCGGCTGAACGGGGGCGTCGCGCGACGCCCCGGCCTCAGCGCAGCACTTCCAGCAGCCGGTCGAGTCCGCCCGAATCGATCGCCACCATGGCCTGCTCGCGCACCTTCGGCTTGGCGTGGAAGGCGACCGACAGGCCGGCCGCGCCCATCATCGGCAGGTCGTTGGCGCCGTCGCCCACGGCGATGGTCCGCTCGGGCGGCAGGCCCAGCAGCGAGGCCACCTCCAGCAGCGTGCGGCGCTTCTCGGCGCCGTCGCAGATGTCGCCCCAGCATTGCGGCACCACGCGGCCGGTGAGATGGCCGTCGGCCTCCTCCAGCAGGTTGGAACGCGCGAAGTCGATGCCCAGGCGCGCCTTCACACGGTCGGCGAAGAAGGTGAAGCCGCCCGAGACCAGCAGCACCTTCAGGCCGGCCGCCCGGCAGGCCGCGACCAGCGTCTCGGCGCCCGGGTTGAGGTGCAGCCGCTCGTCGTGGACCCGCTGCAGCGCCGCCACCGGCACGCCCTCGAGCAGCGCCACGCGGCGCGTCAGGCTCTCCTTGAAGTCCTTGATCTCGCCGCGCATCGTGGCCTCGGTGATGGCCGCGACCTCGGCCTTCTTGCCCACCGCGTCGGCGATCTCGTCGATGCACTCGATGTCGATGAGGGTCGAGTCCATGTCGAAGGCGATCAGGCCGAAGTCGGCCAGGCGCAGGGGCGGGGTGAAGCGTTGGAGGACGAGGCCGGGGGCGAAGGCGGAAGAGGTCATGCGGGAAGGGCTTCCTGTGTGCGGGGTTGTCCGAGGCTGCGCAGCACGTCGCGCACCATCTGCGCGCGGTCCTTGGGCTCCTTGAGTTCGCGCTCGATGCGCAGCTTCTCGTTGCCCGCGAGCTTGATGTGCCGGTTCTTCTGGATCAGGTGGATGATCGCCATCGAGTCGATCGGCGGGTCCTTCCTGAAGGTGATGTTGATGACGCCCGGGGCGGCGTCGACCTTCACCACGCCGTAGGGCCGGGCCAGCACGCGCAGGCGGTGCACGTCGATCAGGGTCTGGGCCTGCGGCGGCAGCTTGCCGAAGCGGTCGACGATCTCCTCGAGCAGGTGGTCGATCTGGTCGGATGTCTTCGCCGTGGCGAGCTTCTTGTAGAACGACAGGCGCAGGTGCACGTCGCCGCAGTAGTCGTCGGGCAGCAGGGCGGGGGCGTGCAGGTTGATCTCGGTGGTGACCGACAGCGGCGCGAGCAGGTCGGGCTCCTGGCCGGCCTTGAGCGCGCGCACGGCCTCGCCGAGCATCTCGTTGTAGAGCTGGAAGCCGATCTCCATCATGTTGCCGCTCTGGTTCTCGCCCAGCACCTCGCCGGTGCCGCGGATCTCCAGGTCGTGCATCGCCAGGTAGAAGCCGCTGCCGAGTTCCTCCATCTGCTGGATGGCCTCCAGCCGCTGGGAGGCGTGCTTGGTCAGGCCCTCGATGTCCGGCACCATGAGGTAGGCGTAGGCCTGGTGGTGGCTGCGCCCGACGCGTCCGCGCAGCTGGTGCAGCTGCGCCAGGCCGAACTTGTCGGCGCGGCTCATGACGATGGTGTTGGCCGTGGGCACGTCGATGCCGGTCTCGATGATGGTCGAGCACAGCAACATGTTGTAGCGCTGGGCCACGAAGTCGCGCATCACGCGCTCGAGCTCGCGCTCGGGCATCTGGCCGTGCGCCACGGCGATGCGCGCCTCCGGCAGGATCTCCTCGAGCTTCTGGCGCCGGTTCTGGATCGTCTCGACCTCGTTGTGCAGGAAGTAGACCTGCCCGCCGCGCTTGAGCTCGCGCAGCACGGCCTCGCGGATGACGCCGTTGCCCTCGGTGCGCACGAAGGTCTTGATCGCCAGGCGCCGCTGCGGCGCTGTGGCGATGACGCTCAGGTCGCGCAGGCCTTCCAGCGCCATGCCCAGCGTGCGCGGGATCGGCGTGGCGGTCAGCGTGAGCACGTCGACCTCGGCGCGCATCGCCTTCATGGCCTCCTTGTGGCGCACGCCGAAGCGATGCTCCTCGTCGATGATGAGCAGGCCCAGGTTCTTGAACTGCACCGTCTGCGACAGCAGCTTGTGCGTGCCCACGACGATGTCGATGGTGCCGTCGGCCAGCCCCCTGGCGGCGGCCGCGATCTCCTTGGCCGAGCGGAAGCGGCTCATCTCGGCCACGCGCACCGGCCACTTGGCGAAGCGGTCGACCAGCGTCTGGTAGTGCTGCTCGGCCAGCAGCGTGGTGGGCGCCAGGAAGGCGACCTGCTTGCCGCCCGTCACGGCGATGAAGGCGGCGCGCAGGGCGACCTCGGTCTTGCCGAAGCCGACGTCGCCGCACACCAGCCGGTCCATCGGCTGGGGCGAGATCATGTCCTGCACCACGGCGTGGATGGCCGCCTTCTGGTCGGGCGTCTCCTGGAAGCCGAAGTCGTTGGCGAAGACCTCGTAGTCGGCGCCGGAATAGCGGAAGGCGTGGCCCTCGCGCGCCGCGCGCCGGGCGTAGATGTTCAGCAGCTCGGCGGCCGAGTCGCGCACCTGCTCGGCGGCCTTGCGCTTGGCCTTGTCCCACTGGCCCGAGCCCAGCTTGTGCAGCGGCGCCTCGTCCGCGCTCACGCCGGTGTAGCGGCTGATCTGGTGCAGCTGGCTGACCGGCACGTAGAGCGTGGCCTTGTCGGCGTACTCCAGGTGCAGCATCTCCTGCATCAGCGGCTTGCCCTCGGCGTCGGTGCCCTGGCCGAGGTCCATGTTGACCAGCCCGCGGTAGCGGCCGATGCCGTGCGCGGTGTGCACCACCGGGTCGCCGATGTTGAGTTCGGCGAGGTCCTTGATCAGCGCCTCGACGTCGCTGACCTGCTCCTGGCGCTTGTTGCGCCGGCGCGTGGTCGGCGCGGCGGCGAACAGCTCGGTCTCGGTGACGAAGTCGATGCCGCGTTCGCCCCAGGCGAAGCCCGAGGCCAGCGCCGCCGTGGCGATGCCGATCTTCTCGCCCTCGTCGGCCTCGAAGCCGGCGAGCGAGTCGAACACCGGCGGACCGACCCCGCTCGCGCGCAGGAAGTCCAGCAGGCTCTCGCGCCGGCCGTCGCTCTCGGCGAGCAGCAGCACGCGGTGCGGCGTCGTGCGGATGTGTTCCTTCAGGCGCAGCAGGGGGTCGTCGGCGCCGCGCACCACGGCGAAGGCCGGCAGGGGCTCGAACTCGGCGTAGGCGGGCGTGCCAGACTCGGCCTCGCCGCGCAGGGCGAGCTGCGGATGCGGCTTGGCGCGCTGGTAGAACTGCTCGGCGCCGAGGAACAGCGCCTCGGGCGGCAGGGCCGGGCGCTCGGGGTCGCCGCGCACCAGGCGGTAGCGCTCGGCCGTGTCCTGCCAGAAGTGCTGGAAGGCCGGCTCCAGGTCGCCGTGCAGCACCACCGTGGCGTCGTCGCCCAGGTAGTCGAAGACGGTCGCCGTCTCCTCGAAGAACAGCGGCAGGTAGTACTCGATGCCGGCGGTGGCGACGCCGTTGCCCATGTCCTTGTAGATACGGCTCTTGGTCGGGTCGCCTTCGAGCAGTTCGCGCCAGCGGCCGCGGAAGCGCGCGCGGGCGTCGTCGTCCATCGGGAACTCGCGCCCGGGCAGCAGGCGCACCTCGGGCACGGGGTAGAGGCTGCGCTGGGTGTCGGGGTCGAAGGTGCGGATCGAGTCGATCTCGTCGTCGAACAGGTCGACGCGGAAGGGCACCGGCGAGCCCATCGGGAACAGGTCGATCAGGCCGCCGCGCACCGCGTACTCGCCCGGGCTGACCACCTGCGTCACGTGGCTGTAGCCCGCCAGCGTGAGCTGCGCCTTGAGCTTGGACTCCTCCAGCTTCTGCCGGGTCTTGAAGTGGAAGGTGTAGCCGGCCAGGAAGGACGGCGGCGCCAGCCGGTAGAGCGCGGTGGTGGCCGGCACCAGGATCACGTCGGCCTCGCGCCGGCCACCGTGCGGCAGGATGCGCCAGAGCGTCGCCAGCCGTTCGCTGATCAGGTCCTGGTGCGGCGAGAAGCTGTCGTAGGGCAGCGTCTCCCAGTCGGGGAAGAGGGCGCAGCGCAGGTCGGGCGCGAAGAAGGCCAGCTCGTCGATCAGGCGCTGCGCGTCGTTGGCGTCGGCGGTGAAGATCGCCGTGGCCCGGCCGGCCTGGGTCTCGCGCGTGGCGAGCTGGGCCAGCAGCAGCGCGTCGGCCGACAGGGGCGGGCGCGGGAGGGTGAAACGCTTGCCGGCGGGGAGCTGAGGGAGATCCATGAGAGGTGACATGCCCGGATGAGGATGCAAATGCGCGGTGCGCATGCAGAACACCCCGCGCCGGGTGGCGAGGGGTGCGATGCGACGGATTCTAGAATGGCGACCCCTCCGCTGCCGGCCCTCTCCCGGGCGTCCCTCATCCCATGTTGGCCTTGCCGGCGCCCCGTTGCTTCGTCCTGATTCCGTGCGCCGGAACCGGCTCCCGCGCGGGCGGCGGCCGGGTGCCCAAGCAGTACCGGCGCATCGCCGGGCGGCCGATGGTGGCGCACACGATCGAGGTCTTCCGCGCGCTGCCGGGGCGCTTCGCCGCGCTCGCGCTGGTGGTTTCGCCGGGGGATGCCGAGGTCGCCGCCGCGCTGCCGGACTTCCCCGGGCCGGGCGAGCACCTGCTGGGCGTCGGCGGCGCGACCCGGGCCGCCACCGTGCTCGCCGGCCTGAACGCGCTGTGCGACCGGGCCGGCGCCCGCGCGCACGACTGGGTGCTGGTGCACGACGCCGCCCGTTGCCTGGTCACGCCGGCGCAGGTCGACGCGCTGATCGCCGCCTGCGCGCACGACGCCGTCGGCGGCTTGCTGGCGCACCGGCTGGCCGACACGCTCAAGGCCGCGTCGGCCGACGGCCGCGTCGCCGCCACCCTGCCGCGCGCCGACAAGTGGCTGGCCCAGACGCCGCAGATGTTCCGCATCGGCCTGCTGTGCGAGGCGCTGGCGCTCGCGGGCGACGGCGTCACCGACGAGGCGGGCGCCATCGAGGCGATGGGCCTGGCGCCGCTGCTGGTGGCCGGCAGCGCGCGCAACTTCAAGCTCACCTACGCCGAGGACTTCGAGCTGGCCGAGGCGCTGCTCGCGCCGCGCCGGCCGGACCTCGATCCGCCCACCGACTTTTCCTGATCGCTCTCCGAGCGCTCCCTGATCGCCCCGCCATGACGACGACGCCTTCCTCCCCCGATGCCACCTCGCCCGCCTCCGGCCCCGCCGCCACGCCCTTCGACCTCCGCGTGGGCGAGGGCTGGGACGTGCACCAGCTCGTGGCCGGCCGCAAGCTGATCCTCGGCGGCGTCGAGGTGCCGCACACCACCGGGCTGCTCGGCCACTCCGATGCCGACGTGCTGCTCCACGCCATCACCGACGCCCTGCTCGGCGCCGCCGGCCTGGGCGACATCGGCCGTCATTTCCCCGACACCGACGCCCGGTTCCGCGGCGCCGACTCGGCCGTGCTGCTGGCCGAGGCGATGCGCCGCGTGGGCGCCGAGGGCTGGCGCGTCGGCAACCTCGACACCACCGTGATCGCGCAGGCGCCCAAGCTGGCGCCGCACATCCCGGCCATGCGCGAGCGCATCGCGGCGGTGCTGGGGCTCGCGCCGGCACAGGTGAACGTGAAGGCCAAGACGGCCGAGAAGCTCGGGCCGGTGGGCGAGGGACGGGCGATGGAGGCGCGCGCGGTCGTGCTGCTGCACCGCCAGGGCGCGGCGGCACAGCGCTGACGCGCCGGGCCGCCGAACGTCATTTCCCCGGTCGACGGTCGTCCGGTTTCAGGCCCTGGCGCGGTGGCTCCGCCCGCGGCGGGAACGCGCGCGGCAGCCGGATGTGCGCCGCGAAGCCGCGTCCCGGCGTGCTGGTCAGGGCGAAGGTGCCGCCCATGCGGTCGATGTTCTTGGCCACGATCGACAGGCCCAGCCCGGCGCCGGCGGCCGAGGTGCGCGCCGCGTCGCCGCGGAAGAAGGGCTTGGTCAGCTGGGGCAGGGTGTCGGCCGGCACGCCCGCGCCGTGGTCGCGCACCTTGATGAGCACCGCCTCGTCGTGCGCCTGGGCCTGGATCGTCACGTTGGCCACGCCCGTGCCGGGCGTCTGGCCGTAGCGGCGTGCGTTCTCCACCAGGTTGGAGAGCACGCGCGTGATCTCGACCTCGTCGGCCGTCACGCGCAGGTCCGCCGGCACCTCGACCTTGATGCGGATGTCGTCGTGGTCCTGCACGGCGTAGGTGCAGGCGTCGACCACGTCGCGCAGCAGCACGGCCGTGACGTCGACGTGGTCGGGCCGCGCATAGTCGAGGAACTTGTCGATGATCGAGTCGAGCTGGGCGATGTCGGCGGCCATGTGGTCGCGCGCGTCCTCGTCGGCCACGCTCATCTCGGTCTCCAGGCGCAGTCGCGCGAGCGGCGTGCGCAGGTCGTGCGAGATGCCCGCGAGCATCACGGCGCGGTCCTGCTCGATCTTGGCGAGCTGGTCGGCCATGCGGTTGAAGCCGATGTTGACGGCGCGGATCTCGTTGGTGCGCGCGCTCTCGTCGAGCCGGTGGGCCTCGTACTCGCCCTCGCGCACCTGCAGCGTCGCGCGCGAGAGGTGCTTGAGCGGGCGGTTGATGAAGCCGGCGATGAGCGCGGCGCCGGCCAGCGACAGCATGATGCCGGTGATCAGCCACACCGCCCAGGTGCGCCCGCCGACGTGGGTGAAGCGCGTGGGGTCGAGCAGCAGCCAGTAGGCGTCGCTCTCGATCGTGAAGCCGACCCACAGGCCGGCCTCCTCGTTGACGCGGCTGGCCACCGTCGTGCCGGCACCCAGCCGGGCGATCAGCTCGTCGGTCACGCGATGGTCCAGCGTGGCGCTGGAGTAGGGTTCGTAGCGGTCGTTGGCCTCGCGCGGCAGGATGCGCACGCCCTCCTGGTCGGCCAGCGTCTTGATCAGCGAGACCCGCGTGACGGCGTCCGAGTACACCAGCGCCGCCCGCGTCAGGTTGACCAGCGAGGCGATCTGGTGCGCCGTCTGCAGGGCGCGCGGCTCGTACTCGAGGGCGCGGAAGGTTTGCAGCCAGGCCACCGTGCAGCCCAGCAGCAGCAGGGCCAGCAGGAAGAAGGTGCGCCAGAACAGGCTGAACCCCAGCCGCAGCCCGAAGCCGCGTCGACGCACCCGGCCACCGCTCTCCAGCGGGCTGGGCATCGTCACCTGGGCCGCGTCCTCGCCGAAGTTCGGCAGGGTGGGGGGAGGGGCCTGAGCGCGCATCGGCCGGCGTCGCTCCGGCGGGCTCAGGACGTGCCGTCCGGAACGAACACGTAGCCCACGCCCCAGACCGTCTGGATGTAGCGCGGCGCGGCGGCATCGGCCTCCACCAGCTTGCGCAGGCGCGAGATCTGCACGTCCAGGCTGCGGTCGAAGGGTTCGAACTCGCGGCCGCGGGCGAGCTGCGCGAGCTTCTCGCGCGACAGCGGCTGGCGCGGGTGGCGCACCAGCGCCTTGAGCATGGCGAACTCGCCGGTGGTCAGCGAGAGCTCCTCGCCGTCCTTCCTGAGCGTGCGCGAGCCGAGGTCGAAGCTGAAGGGACCGAAGGTCACCGTCTCGTTCTCGGCCGACGGCGCACCCGGCGCCTCCAGCGGCGGCCGGCGACGCAGCACGGCGTGCACGCGCGCGAGCAGTTCGCGCGGGTTGAAGGGCTTGCCCAGGTAGTCGTCGGCGCCCACTTCGAGGCCGACGATGCGGTCCACGTCCTCGCCCTTGGCGGTGAGCATGATGATCGGCGTGCGGTCGTTGGCCGCGCGCAGGCGGCGGCACACCGAGAGTCCGTCCTCGCCCGGCATCATCAGGTCCAGCACGATCAGGTCGACCGTGTCGCGCAGCAGGATGCGGTTGAGTGCCTTGCCATCCTCGGCCACGATGACCTCGAAACCTTCCTGCGTGAGGTAGCGGCGCAGCAGGTCTCGGATGCGTGCGTCGTCGTCGACGATCACGACCTTGTCGGTGCGGGAGAGGGTTTGATTCATTATTTCTACAACACTGAATTTGTAACAGGCGCGATTTTGACGGCGTTGCCATGCCGTCGCCGCTTTTAACTAGTGCTTTGACACTAAGTTACACAACTTGCGACCATTCGCCCGGAAGCGCTCCGCGGGCGCCGGGCGCTGGCAAAGTAGGCCTTTTGCCCCACGGTGTCCGATCCGCTTCCGATGAACCACAAGAGAACCCGAACCCTGCATCTCCTGCTGATGTGCGCCAGTCCGTCGCTCTGGGCCGCGTCGCAGGCACCGGGGCCGCTGGGCGTGGTGCAGGTGGGCAGCGCGCACCGCGACGACATCCGCCGCACGGTGGAGCGCCATCGCGACGCCCAGCGCGAGGAGGTGCGGCGCGGCGAGCTGGCCGCCGGCCGGCGTCTGACGCCCGCCGAGCTGCTGGAGCTGCGCGCCCAGGTCCGCCAGCATTCGCAGACGGTGGCCGAAGGCGACGTCGAGGCGCAGCAGGGCGGCACCCGCACGGCGACCGAGGCCCGGCCGGCCGCACCGATGCTGCCGACCTCCGCCCGTTCGCTGACAATGCCGCGCAGCCAGCGCCAGCCGTAGACGGTGCCGTCGATGCGACGGGCCGCGGTACGGCCGGCCTTCCTCCGTCGCCTTCATCCAGGATCTCCGCCTTGACCTTCCCACGCCCGCGATCGATCGCCGCCGCTACCGCCGCCGCCGCACTCTGTCTCCTGACCGCCATCCCGGGCGTCGCGTCGGCCCAGGGCATGACGCCGCCGCAGAACGTGCTGCAGCTCTCCGCCGCCGGCACGGTCGAGGTCCAGCAGGACCTGCTGAGCATCACCCTCAACACCACGCGCGACGCGGCCGACGCCGCCACCGTGCAGACCCAGCTGCGCACCGCCCTGGAGGCCGCCCTGGCCGAGGCGAAGAAGAACGCGCTGCCCGGCCAGCTCGACGTGCGCACCGGCAACTTCAGCCTGTCGCCGCGCTACACGCGCGAGGGCAAGATCAGCGGCTGGCAGGGCACGACCGAGCTGGTGCTCGAAGGCCGCGACTTCGCCCGCATCACGCAGACCGCCGGGCGCATCACCACGCTGAGCATGGGCAACGTCGGCTTCGGGCTCAGCCGCGAGGAGCGCGCGAAGGTCGAGACCCGGGCGCAGACCCTGGCCATCGAGAATTTCAGGCAGAAGGCCGACGAGCTCGCGCGCGGCTTCGGCTTCGGCGGCTACACGCTGCGCGAGGTGGCGGTCAACGCCAACGAGGGCGGCCCCGAGCGCCCGCGCATGATGGCCATGCAGGCCAAGTCGATGGCCGCCGCCGACGCGCCGGTCCCGGTGGAGGCCGGCAAGGCCAGCGTCGTGGTCACCGTCTCCGGTTCGATACAGCTCAAGGAGTAAGTCGCGGCGATGCCTCACAGGCATGAGACACATCGGGCGGCGGGCATCATTTACGATGCCGCACGACCTTCGTTGACCTCTCTTCGCGCCGCCCGGCGCGCGCTGCCATGACCTCACCCGACCTCTCCTTCGTGACCTGCGCCGACGCCCAGGGCGGCCACCGCATGGCGTACTGGCAATGGGGCGATGCGCGGAGCGCGCACGTCGTGCTGTGCGTGCACGGGCTGACCCGGCAGGGCCGCGATTTCGACGCGCTGGCACGGGCCATCGTGGAGCGCGCCGGCGGCGACGTGCGGGTCGTCTGCCCCGACGTCGCCGGCCGCGGCCACAGCGACTGGCTGCGCGACCCGACCGGCTACCAGGTGCCGTTCTACGCCGCCGACATGGTCGCGCTGATCGCCCGGCTGCACGGCGAGCGGCCCATCGCGACGCTCGACTACGTCGGCACCAGCATGGGCGGCCTGATCGGCCTCGTGGTCGCTGGTCACAGGGACCTGCCGCTGCCCACGCCCGTGCACCGCTTCGTGATCAACGACGTCGGTCCGACGCTCGACCCGGCCGCGCTGCAGCGCATCGGCAGCTACGTGGGGCAGAGCGGGCGCTACGCCACGCTGCAGGAGGCCGCCGATGCGATGTGGACGCTGTCGAGCGGCTTCGGCCCGCACACGGGCGAGCAGTGGCTGGCGCTGTCGCGCCACATGGTCGCCGCGGCGTCGCGGCGCACGGCCGACGGCAGCGCCAAGGTCGACGACGCGTCGGGAGCCGATCCCCTGGCCGAGCCCGAAGGCCCGCTGCTGCTGCACTACGACCCCGCCATCGCGGTGCCGTTCCGCGCCGCGACGCCCGAGGCCGCCGCCCAGGGCGAGGCCATGCTGTGGGCGCTCTACGACGCCATCACCGCGCCGACGCTGCTGGTGCGCGGCGCGCAGTCCGACCTGATCACGCCCGAGACGGCGCGGCGGATGACGCAGCGCGGACCGCGCGCGACGCTGGTCGAATTCGACGGCGTCGGCCATGCGCCGACCTTCGTCGACCCGGCCCAGAGCGCGGCCGTGACCGCGTTCCTGTTCGATTGAGCGCGCCGGACTCCACCACGGGAGCGAACCGGATGAAGCGCGGTCCCGTCAGTCCGCCGGCGGCGCCGGCCCTGCCCGACGGCCTCGACGCGAGCGCGGCGGACTACCCGCTGTCGGTCGCGACGGCCGACCACGCGCCGCCCATCGACCACATGCTGGTGCGCGCGCGCTCCTTCGCCGAGCCGCTGATCGCCGACGAGACGCTCGACACCGGCGAGAACACCCTCGCGCACGCCGACGCGGTCGCGGCCATCGTCGCGGCCATGGGCGGCTCCGAGGCGATGCAGGCGGCGAGCTACCTGGTCTACACCTGCCAGCACCTCAACCGGCCGCAGGAGGTGATCGCCAAGGTCTTCGGCGAAAACTTCGCCGCGTTGGCCGTCGAGACCACCAAGCTGGTCAACGTGCAGAAGCAGGCCCGCAGCGCGACGGCCGGCGCGCATTCGGCCGACGGCGGCGCCCAGACCGAGAACGTGCGCAAGATGCTGCTGGCGTTCTCGCGCGACCTGCGCGTGGTCATGCTGCGCCTGGCCTCGCGGCTGCAGACACTGCGCCACGCCGCGGCCAGCCGCCGGCCGGTGCCCGAGGCGGTGGCGCGCGAGTCGCTGGAGGTGTTCGCGCCGCTGTCGAGCCGGCTGGGCATCTGGCAGGTCAAGTGGGAGATCGAGGACCTGTCGTTCCGCTTCCTGGAACCCGAGACCTACAAGCTCATCGCCCGCCTGCTCGACGAGAAGCGCGTCGAGCGCGAGGGCTACGTCGAGCAGCTGCGCAGCCGGCTCGAGCACGAGCTCCACGGCCAGGGCATCGGCGCGACCGTGCAGGGGCGGCCCAAGAACATCTACAGCATCGTCAAGAAGATGCGCGGCAAGTCGCTCGACTTCAACCAGGTCTTCGACATCCTAGCGCTGCGCGTGGTGGTGCCCGAGGTGCGCGACTGCTATGCCGCGCTGGACTGGGTGCATACGCACTTCGAGCCCATCCACGAGGAGTTCGACGACTACATCGCGCGCCCCAAGGCCAACGGCTACCAGTCGCTGCACACGGTGGTGCGCAAGGTGCAAGACGGCAAGGTGGGCAAGCCCATCGAGATCCAGATCCGCACCGAGCGCATGCACGACCACGCCGAGCACGGCGTGGCCGCGCACTGGGCCTACAAGGAGGCCGGACCGCGCGGCTACGCGGGCGTGTGGGCGGGCGGCGAGTACGACGCCAAGATTGCCGTGCTGCGCCAGCTGCTGGCGTGGGAGCGCGACCTCTCCGACGGCCGGCAGGGCCAGGGCCTGTTCGACGACCGCATCTACGTGCTCACGCCCGACGCCTCCATCGTCGAGCTGCCCCAGGGCGCGACGGCGGTCGACTTCGCCTACACCGTGCACACCAGCCTGGGCCACCGCTGCCGCGGCGCGCGTATCGACGGCGTCATGCTGCCGCTGAACACGCCGCTGCAGAACGGCCAGACGGTGGAGGTCATCGCGGCGAAGGAGGGCGGTCCCTCGCGCGACTGGCTCAACGCGGAGCTGGGCTACCTGGCGAGCCATCGCGCGCGCGCCAAGGTGCGCGCCTGGTTCAACGCCCAGGTGACCCACGAGACGGTGGCGCGCGGACGCGAGGCGGTCGAGAAGCTGCTGCAGCGCGAAGGCCGCACCGCCTTCAAGCTGGAAGACCTGGCGTCGCAGCTGGGCTTCAAGTCCGCCGACCACCTGTTCGAGGTCGTCGGCAAGGACGAGTTCTCGCTGCGCAACATCGAGATGCTGCTGCGTCCGCCCAGCCCGGCGCCGGGCCCGGACGACGGCGTGCTCATCCGCAAGTCCCGCGGCAGCGAGAAGTCGGGCAAGGGCGGCGTGCTGGTGGTGGGCGTGTCCTCGCTGATGACGCAGCTGGCCAAGTGCTGCCGGCCGGCACCGCCCGACGCCATCGGCGGCTTCGTCACGCGCGGCCACGGCGTGAGCGTGCACCGCGCCGACTGCAGCAATTTCCGCACGATGGCCGCGCACAGCGCCGAGCGGGTGATCGACGTCGAGTGGGGCACGCCCAAGGCCTCGGCCGAGCAGCCGGTCTACGCCGTCGACGTGGCGGTCGAGGCCGCCGACCGCCAGGGCCTGCTGCGCGACATCTCCGACGTGCTGGCGCGCGAGAAGATGAACGTGATCGGCGTGCAGACGCAGTCGGTCAAGGGCACGGCATGGATGACCTTCACCGTCGAGATCGCCAGCGCCGCTCGGCTGCAGCACGTGCTGGGCATCGTCGCGACGGTGCCGGGCGTGCGTTCCGCGCGTCGGCGTTGACCATGGCCGAATTTTCGTGCCATAATCGCGCTCTCGAATAAACGCAGGCGCGTAGCTCAGTTGGTTAGAGCACCACCTTGACATGGTGGGGGTCGTTGGTTCGAATCCAATCGCGCCTACCAACTCACACTTGGTAGAAAAACAAAGCCTTCCAGACCCACGGTCCGGAAGGCTTTTTGTTTGGCCGCTCAGGCCGCCCCGCCCACGGTGCGGTCGTACGTCTCCCCGTCGATCACCCCCAGTTCCAGCGCCGCCGCGCGCGGCGTGCCGCCGGTCGCCAGCGCGTGGGCGGTGATGCGCGCCACGGCGTCGTAGCCCAGCAGCGGGTTGAGCGCGGTCACCTGCAGCAACGCGTTTTCGACGTTCGCGGCCAGCCGCGCGCGGTCGACGTCGATGTCCTTCACCAGCCGCGATGCGAAGACGCGCGATGCGTCGGCGAGCACGCGCAGCGACTGCAGCAGGTTGTGGATCAGCACCGGCTTGGCCACGTTGAGTTCGAACAGGCCCGACGCGTTGGCCATGGTGATGGTGGCGTGATTGCCCATGGCCTGCAGGCACGCCTGCACCAGTGCCTCGGCGATGGTCGGGTTGCGCTTGCCCGGCATGATCGAGCTGGTCAGGCCGTCGTCGGGGATGCGCAGCTCGCCCAAGCCGCAGCGCGGCCCGGAGCCCAGCAGGCGCACGTCGTTGGCGATCTTGACCAGCGACGAGGCCAGCACGTTGAGCGCGCCCGACAGCTCCACCAGGGCGTCGTGCGCCGACATGCCCTCGAACTTGCTCGGGTTGGGCGTGAAGGCGATGCCGGTCAGCGCGGAGAGCTCCTCGCAGAACATCGCGTCGAAGCCGGCCGGCGCGTTCAGGCCGGTGCCGGCGGCGGTGCCGCCCTGGGGCAGCGCGCGCAGGCGCGGCGCGCAGGCGTCGAGCCGGTCGATGCCGTGGCCGACCTGGCGCGCGAAGGTGTCGAAGGTCTGGCCGACCTTCATCGGCACGGCGTCCATCAGGTGCGTGCGGGCGATCTTCGGCACGTCGGCGAAGGCGACGGCGCGCTCGGCCAGCGTGTCGCGCAGCAGCGCCAGCGCGGGCTTCAGGCGTTGCTCGACCTCCAGCACGGCAACGAGGTGCATGACGGTCGGAAAGCTGTCGTTGGACGACTGCGAGGCGTTGACGTGGTCGTTCGGGTGCACCGGCGCCTTGGTGCCCAATGGCTGGCCGAGCCGCTCGTTGGCGCGGTTGGCGACGATCTCGTTGGCGTTCATGTTGGTCTGCGTGCCGGAGCCGGTCTGCCACACGGTCAACGGGAAGTGGTCGTCGAAGCGGCCGTCGCGCAGTTCGGCCGCCGCCGCGACGATGGCCTCGGCGCGCGCGGCGTCGAGCGCTCCGCAGCGCAGGTTGGCGCGCGCGGCGGCCATCTTCTGCAGCCCGAAGGCGCGCACCAGGCCGGCCGGGAAGCGCTCCTCGCCGATGTCGAACACCGCCAGCGCGCGCTGCGTCTGCGCGCCCCAGTAGCGGTCCGCCGGGATCTCGACGGGGCCGAAGGCGTCGCGTTCGACGCGCGTGGCGGTCATCGGGCTCAGTCCAGCGAGATGTGGGTCTTGGACGCGACCGACTTCCAGCGCGCCACCTCGGCCTCGGTGTGGCGGCCCAGCGCCGCGCCGGTGGTCTGCTCCGGCGGCAGCATCTGGATCGCCTGCTCGGCCATCCTGTCGGTGAAGGCCTTGTCGGTCATGACCTTCAGGTAGGCCGCCTGCACCTTGTCGATCACCGGCTGCGGCGTGCCCTTGGGCGCGTAGATGCCGTACCAGGTCGAGGCCTCGAAGTTCGGCAGCACGGTCTCGGCCAGCGTCGGCACGTCCTTGAGCTGCGGCAGGCGCACCTTCGAGGTCACGGCCAGCGGGCGCACCTTGGCTTCCCTGATCTGCGGCAGGGCGGTGTTGGTCTGGTCGAAGATGCCGTCGACCTGGCCGCCGATGACGTCGATGAGCGCCGGCCCGGCGCCCTTGTAGGGCACCTGCGAGACCTTGATGCCGGCCGAGGCGGCGAACAGCGCGGCGATCAGGTGCGAGCTGGAGCCGACGCCGGCGTTGCTGATGAAGAGCTTGTCCGGATTGGCCTTGCCGTAGGCGACGAAGGCCTGGATGTCCTTGGCGGGATGCTCCTTGCGCACCATCAGCACCAGCGGCGTGTCGGGGAAGCGGAACACCGGCGCGAAGTCCTTGACCGGGTCGTAGCTGAGCTTCTTGTAGAGCGCCGGCGCGGCGCCCATGTAGCCCATGTGGCCGACCAGCATGCTGTAGCCGTCGGCCGGCGCGCGCGCCGCCTTGGCCGCGCCCACCGTGCCGCCGGCGCCGGGCGAGTTGTCGATGACGATGGGCTGGCCGAGCTCGCGGCCCACGCGCTCGGCGATGCCGCGCGCCAGCGCGTCGGTGGGCCCGCCGGCGGCGAAGGGCACGATCCAGGTCACGGGCCGGGCGGGGTAGGTCTGGGCCGCGGCCGCATGGGCCGTCAGGGCCGCCGCGATGGCCAGCAGGCCGCGCACGGCGATCTTCTCGAATGCGTTCATGGAAGTCTCCTCAGGTGATGGAAGGCGGAAGGCGGAAGGCGGAAGGCGGGTCCGGTCCGGTCCGGCCCGGCCCGGCGGGCGCGATGCCGGCGGGCGGGGTCGCGGCCGCGGTCTCCGGCACGGGGCCGGCCGGCGGCCGCGACGGCGGCGGATGCGCGCGGCGCTCAGGCCGGGATTTCGGCCGACAGCGCGATCGCGCGGTCGACCATCTGTGGCGCGAGGCCGAGATAGTTCGCGGGATCGGTGAGGCGGTCGATGGTCGCGCGGTCGAAGTGCTTCGTGACCTCGGGCAGCGCCGCGAGCGCCTCGGCCAGCGTGCCGCCGTGCTCGTTGACGGTGCGGCAGGCGTCGTAGACCACGTCGTGCGCCTGCTGGCGGCCGATGTGCGGCGCCATGCCCATCATCACGGCCTCGGCCACGATCAGCCCGCGGCTGATGCCCAGGTTGTGCTTCATGCGCGCGGCGTCGACGATCAGCCCGCCGAGGGCGAACTTGGCCTGGTGCAGCGCGCCGGAGGTCAGGATGAAGCTCTCGGGGATGGCGATCCACTCGGCGTGCCACGGGCCGGTGGCGCGCTCGAAGTCCTGCACCATCGCGTCCACCATCAGCCCGGCGTGCTGGCGCACCGCCTTGGAGGCCGCCAGCATCAGCTCGCTGGAGATCGGGTTGCGCTTCTGCGGCATCGTGCTCGACGCGCCCCGGCCCTTGACGAAGGGCTCGTAGACCTCGGCGAACTCGGTCGACGCCATGATCATGATGTCCAGCGCGATCTTGCCGAGCGAGCCGGTGACCAGCGCCAGCAGGTTGACGGCCTCGGCGAAGCCGTCGCGCGCCACGTGCCAGGTCGTCGCCGGCACGCCCAGGTCGAGCTCCTCGGCCATGGCCTTCTGCACCTCGAAGCCCTTGTCGCCCAGCGACGCCAGCGTGCCGGCGGCGCCCGCGAACTCGACCACCGCGACGCGCGGGCGCAGCTCGGCGATGCGCTGCTGGTGGCGGTCGAACATCGCCAGCCAGATCGCGACCTTGTAGCCGAAGGTCACAGGCAGCGCCTGCTGCAGGTGGGTGCGCCCGGCCATCGGCGTGTCGCGGTGCTTCTTGGCCAAGGCGGCGAGGATGCCGCGCAGCTCGCGGATGTCGGCGTCGATGTCGTCAAGCGCGTCGCGCACCTGCAGCGCCACGGCGGTGTCCATGATGTCCTGCGTGGTCGCGCCCCAGTGCACGTAGCGGCCGGACTCGCCGCACATCGCCACCAGCTGGTGCACCAGCGGCAGGATCGGGTAGCCGACGATGTCGGTCTCGTGGCGCATGTGGTCGAAGTCGATGCGCTCGATCTTCGATTCGCGCGCGATCGCCTCGGCCGCCTCGGCCGGGATCACGCCGCAGCGCGCCTCGGCCTTCGCCAGCGCCACCTCGGCGTCGATGTAGCGCTGGATCAGCGCGCCGTCGGAGAAAATCCGGCGCATCTTCTGCGTGCCGAAGGCATCGCGGAACAGGATGGAATCGACGACCGTGCTGGCCATCGGAAGGGAAGGGGTCGACATGGGTTGCCTCTTGTCTGCGAACGGTGGGTGGAGGACGGATCTCTCGATGGACCTATATATGTCCGAACATATTGGACTCTAATATGTTCGGACATAACTACAACTCGGGGTTAACCCGCAATCAATGAACGACTCGTCCGCACCCGCGACCCCCAAGGCCAATGCCACCAACATCGCCCGCCACCTGACCGACGCCATCACCTCGGGGCATTTCCAGGTCGGCGCGCTGCTGCCGACCGAGCTCGCGCTGTGCCGGCACTACGACACCAGCCGCCACACCGTGCGCGCCGCGCTCGCCGAACTGCAGCGCGTGGGCCTGGTGTCGCGGCGCAAGAACGTTGGCACGCGCGTGGTGGCGTCGCGCCCGCGCGCGGGCTTCCGGCCGTCGCTGGCCTCGGTCGACGACCTGGTGCAGTTCGGCGCCGAGCACCTGCGCGTGGTGCAGTCCATCGGTCCCGTGACGGCCACCGGCGATCTGGCGCGCGAGCTGGGCTGCGCCGACGGCACGGCTTGGCTGCGCTTCTCCACGCTGCGCCAGGTCGGCGACGGCGACGAGGCGCCGATCGGCTGGAGCGACGTCTACGTCGACCCGGCCTACGCCGACCTGGTCGAGGTCGTGCGCGCCTCGCCGGACGTGCTCATCAGCACCCTGATCGAGGAGCGCCACGACCGCCACATCGCCGAGATCCACCAGGACGTGCGCGCCTGCGCCGTCGACGACATCGCGCTGGCGCGGGCGCTGCGGCTGGCGGTCGGCACGCCCGCGCTGAGGATCGTGCGGCGCTACTTCGACGCGGCGGGCGAGCTGTTCGAGGTGTCGGTGTCGGTGCACCCGGCCGACCGGTTCTCGGTCTCGATGCGGCTGCAGCGCTCGGCGTCCTGAAGAGCGGCTTTGGTCTCCCTCTCCTTTCGGGAAAGGGCGGGGATGAGGGCCGCGGCGGTGGTTCGGATGTGGCTGTGCCGACGGCCCGTGCCCCTCACCCCGGCCCTCTCCCCGGTGGGGAGAGGGAGCAAACGCGGAGCCGCCGCGCAGCTTGTGATGGGCATTGCTGGCGCGGCGGTCGGGTTTGACTCCCTCTCCCTCCGGGAGAGGGCGGGGGTGAGGGCCGCGGCGGTGGTTCGGGTGTGACGGTGACGACGGCCCGTGCCCCTCACCCCAGCCCTCTCCCCGGTGGGGAGAGGGAGTAAACGCGGAGCCGCCGCGCAGCTTGTGATGGGCATTGCTGGCGCGGCGTTCGGGCTTGACTCCCTCTCCCTCCGGGAGAGGGCTGGGGTGAGGGCCGCGGCGGTGGTTCGGATGTGGCGGTGATGACGGCCCGTGCCCCTCACCCCAGCCCTCTCCCCGGCGGGGAGAGGGAGTAACGCGGGACCGCCTTTCAGCGTCCGGCGGGCGCGATCGGCAGTGGCAGCCCGCGCTCGCGCATCACGTCGCGCAGCACGTCGGGCCGGTCCGTGATCAGGCCGTCGACGCCCAGGTCGATCAGGCGGGCCATCTGCGCGGGGTCGTTCACGGTCCAGGGCACCACGCCCAGGCCCAGCGCGTGCGCCTCGCGCACGTCGGCGGCCGTGACGTCGCCGGCGGCGGGCGACCACGTCACGGCGCCAGCGCTGGCGGACCGCTTCCCATTCGAGCCCGAGCCGGTGTTCGAATCCCCACCCGGATCGATGCCGGCGCCCGAGCCGGGTCCGGCCGCCGCCTGCACCAGCGCGGGCGTGGACGCGAAGTCGGCCGCGTCGAGCCCGGCGGTCCAGCGGCGGTCGCGCAGGTTGCCGCGCGTGCTGGTGAGGTAGGCGCGCGGCAGCATCGGCATCAGGGCGCCGGCCAGTGACAGCGTGCGCCAGTCGAAGCTCTGCAGCGTCACGCGCCGCGCCATGCCGGCGCGTTCGATCTCGGCGAGCAGGGCGCGCACCATGGCCTCGGGCGGCGCGGTGGCGTCGGGCCGCGTGGGGTCGATCTTGGTCTCGATGTTGAAGCGCACGCGGTCGGCGCCGCGCGCGGCCACGAGGGCGAACACGGCCGCGAGCGTCGGCACGCGCTCGCCGTCCCGCGCCGCCTGGTCGGGGAACTGGCGCGCGTACGCGGTGCCCGGCCGGATGCGACCGACGTCGTGGCGCTGCAGCTGCGCCAGCGTCATCGAGCGGATCGACGGGCCGTCCCCGGCCAGCCAAGCGCCCTCGGCATCGCGCGTGTGCGCGGCGTTGAGCGCGGTGTCGTGCGACACCACCACCACGCCGTCGGCCGTCAGCGCGACGTCGAGTTCCAACGTGTCGACACCCAGCCGCAACGCGCCGTCGAAGGCCGCCAGCGTGTTCTCCGGCCACAGCCCGCGCCCGCCGCGATGCGCCTGCAGCTCCAGCGCCGGCGCGCCGCTCGCGCCCAGGGCGAGCAGCGCCGCCATCGCCAGGCCGAGGACGCCGCGGCAACGGCTTCGCCGGGCCGCTGGTGTCGTGCCTTGGAGGGGGTGGGTGCCGCTACTCACAGCGAGCGAGCCTGGGAGTGAGTCGAGGACACCGCGGAACTGGCCTCGCCAGGCCGCCGGTGTCGCCCCCTGGAAGGGGGTGGGCGCTGCCACACGAAGTGGTCAAGCCTGGGGGTCATTTGAGTTCTACCTTGATGTCGTCTTCCTGGACCGTGATCGCGCCGATCTCGTAGGTCTTGCGCCCGACCGTCAGGTCCTCGGGCTTGAAGGTCAGCAGCGGGTAGTCGCGCAGCAGTTCCTGCGCGACCAGGCCGCCGATGCGCTGCAGGCGCTGGGCGTCGGCGCCGCTGATGCCCTGGAGCTCGATGCGGTCGGCCTTGGGCTGGTCGAGCCGCACGGCGCGCGCGGCGGCGTCGTAGCGCAGGGCGCTGCTGAGGGTCACCACGCCGTCGATGCTCGAAGGCTGCATCAGCGGGCTGCCGATGGTCATGCGCGCGGTGATGGCGGCGCGGTTGCTGGGTGCGTCCAGACCCAGCTGCGGGTCGCGCAGGTCGACGGTGAACAGCTCGGCGTAGCGCTGGCGCACCGGAAAGCGCCTGGCGATCTGCGCCTGCATCTCGGCGCGCGTGGCCGTGTACTCGCTCAGGAAGAAATTGAAGCCCGCGAGGGCCGGCAGCGCGGGCAGGGCCACACCGCCGGCGGCGAGCCGGACCAGGAAGCGGCGACGGGAAGCGGCGAGGGAGGAGGGGATGGAAGCGGAGTGGGTGCGTGGATGCATGGCGGGTCGGAGCTTGCCACGGCGCGGCGAGTTCCGGCCGCCGCGCCCGGCGTCGCGCACGCCCGCAAGGCGCGTCGCCTGCGCGACGGTGGTCGGGGCTTGCCCGGTGCCCGACGCCGGCCGGGCGTCGTAGTCTTCCCGGTTCTCTGGAGACTTCATGGACCGTCCGCACCTCAAGTTCTGGCCCCGGCGCGTGCCGCACGCGATCACCGTGCCGGCGACCTCGCTCTGGCACAACCTCGCCACCTCGGCCGCGCGCTATCCCGACAAGGACGCGCTGGTGTTCTTCGGCCGCGCCGTCAGCTACCGCGACTTCGCCGACCAGGCCGAGCGCCTGGCCGGCACGCTGCACGCGCTGGGCGTGCGGCGCGGCGACCGCGTGGTGCTCGACATGCAGAACTGCCCGCAGCTGGTGATCGCGCATTTCGCGATCCTGCGCGCCAACGCGGTGGTCGTGCCGGTCAACCCGATGAACCGCGCCGAGGAGCTCAAGCACTACATCGTCGACCCCG
The DNA here is from genome assembly GCF_050435945.1 of Variovorax sp. PvP013. Taxonomy (NCBI): domain Bacteria; kingdom Pseudomonadati; phylum Pseudomonadota; class Betaproteobacteria; order Burkholderiales; family Comamonadaceae; genus Variovorax; species Variovorax sp. PvP013. Next base: position 1,003,775 of record NZ_JBNDLF010000001.1, on the reverse strand, counting down.
ACGCCAAGGTCGCGATCACCACCGGCGACCTGGCGGGCGAATTGGCCAAGGCCAGCAACGAGCTGCCGCCGGCGCAGCGCCTCGCGCACCTGATCGTCACGCAGTTCACCGACGCCTTCGACCGCGACGTCGTCGGCGAGGAGGCCCCGGCGCCGGCCTGGCGCGACTGGCTCACGAAGGACTACCCGCTGCCCGCGCTCGACGGCGGCGAGTGCCTGCACTGGCGCGACGCGCTGGCCGCCGGCCACGCGCCGCCCGCGCACGTCGTGGGCGCGGCCGACATGGCGCTGCTGCCCTACACCAGCGGCACCACCGGCCTGCCCAAGGGCTGCGTCCACCCGCATTCGAGCCTGATGGTCAACGCCGTCGCCAGCCAGCTGTGGGGCGCCGTGTCGGCCGAGGTCGTGGTGCTGGCGGTGGTGCCCATGTTCCACATCACCGGCATCGTCAGCATGATGCACACCGCCATCTACGCCGGCGGCACGCTGGTCGTCATGCCGCGCTGGGACCGCGAGGTGGCCGGCCGGCTGATCTCGGTGCGCCGCATCACCAACTGGACCAACATCCCCACGATGGTGATCGACCTCATGTCGAGCCCCAATCTGGACAGCTTCGACCTGGGCAGCCTGACCTACATCGGCGGCGGCGGCGCGGCCATGCCGCAGGCCGTGGCCCAGCGGCTGTTCGAGCGCTACGGCCTGCGCTACCAGGAGGGCTACGGCCTGACCGAGACCGCCGCGCCCTCGCACGCCAACCCGTTCGAGCATCCCAAGCAGCAGTGCCTGGGCATCCCGTTCGTGGGCGTCGACTCGCGCGTGGTCGATCCGGACACGCTCGCCGAGATGCCCGTGGGCGAGTCCGGCGAGGTCGTCACGCGCGGCCCGCAGGTGTTCCAGGGCTACTGGAAGCGGCCCGACGCCACGGCGGCCGCCTTCGTCGAGATCGACGGCCAGCGCTTCTTCCGCACCGGCGACATGGCCCGGGTCGACGAGGACGGCTACTTCTTCATGACCGATCGCTTGAAGCGGATGATCAACGCCAGCGGTTTCAAGATCTGGCCGGCCGAGGTCGAACTGCTCATGTTCAGGAACCCGGCGATCCAGGAGGCCTGCGTGATCTCGATGAAGGACGCCTACCGCGGCGAGTCGGTCAAGGCGGTCGTCGTGCTGCGGCCGACGCACCGCGACACCACCGAGCAGCAGGTCATCGACTGGTGCCGCGAGCACATGGCGGTCTACAAGATCCCGCGCGAGGTGCAGTTCGTCGACGCGCTGCCCAAGAGCGGTGCCGGCAAGGTGATGTGGCGTCTGCTGCAGGAGAGCGAGACGGCCAAGGGTACGTAACTTGCTTGCCCCGGGGCTTCAATCACAGGAGCCTTTTTCCCCATGAGCCGCAACGACGTCACCGAGAAGATCATCACCGCCAAGGTCCTCAAAGGCATCAGCTGGGCCACCGTCGCCGAGAAGGTCGGCCTATCCAAGGAATGGACCACGGCCGCGTGCCTGGGCCAGATGACCTTCACGGCCGAGCAGGCCGACGTCGTCGCCGAGCTGTTCGACCTCGACGCCGACGACCGGAAGTGGCTGCAGGCCGTGCCGTACAAGGGCTCGCTGCCCACCGCCGTGCCGACCGATCCGCTGATCTACCGCTGGTACGAGATGGTCAACGTCTACGGCACCACCATCAAGGCGCTGATCCACGAGGAGTTCGGCGACGGCATCATGAGCGCGATCGACTTCTCGATGGACATCCAGCGCCAGGCCGACCCCAAGGGCGACCGCGTGCAGGTCGTGCTGTCGGGCAAGTTCCTGCCGTACAAGACCTACTGAGCGGCGTCCGCCACCGGGAAGCCCTGCGCGCGGCAGGGCTGCGGGCTTGTCCTACGGAGCCGGCGGGGTGCCGTCGATGACACTCGGGCGGACCCACGGAGACCCGGAGAACTTATGACGTACCCCCGGCCTCAGGCGCCGACCGCCAGCGCGCTGCGCGATGCCTTCCGCGACGTGCGCGCCGAAAGCCTGGCCCGCGCCGCGCCGCTCTCGCCCGAAGACCAGTGCATCCAGTCGATGCCCGATGCGAGTCCCACCAAGTGGCACCTCGCGCACACCACCTGGTTCTTCGAGACGGTGCTGCTGCAGCCCCACCTGCGCGACCATCGCGCCTTCGACGAGCGCTTCAACTTCCTCTTCAACTCGTATTACGAGGCCCTCGGCCCGCGTCATCCGCGGCCGCAGCGCGGCCTGCTGACGCGCCCCTCGCGCGACGAGGTGCTGGCGTACCGGGCGCATGTCGACGAGGCCGTCGAGCGATTGTTCGACCAGGCGCAGCACGACGCCGCGCTGTGGAACGCCATCGAGCCGATCGTCTCGCTCGGTCTGCAGCACGAGCAGCAGCACCAGGAGCTGCTGGTCACCGACATCCTGCACGCCTTCTCCTGCAACCCGCTGCTGCCGGCCTACCAGCCGGCTTCGGCGCCCGTGCTGCGGCTCGCCTCGGCGGCGCCGTCGACGCGCTGGCTGGCGCACGCCGGCGGCCAGGTGCCGATCGGCCATGCCGGCGACGGCTTCGCCTTCGACAACGAGACGCCGCGCCATACCGCCTTGCTGCAGCCGCACGCCATCGCCGACCGGCTGGTGACCTGCGGCGACTACGCCCGCTTCGTCGCCGACGGCGGCTACCGCAATCCCGCCCTGTGGCTGTCCGACGGCTGGGCCATGGTGCGCGCGCAGGGCTGGCAGGCGCCGGTCTACTGGATCGAGGCCGGCGACCCGCGACTGGCCGGCCACGCGCAGGGCGGTCCGGCCGACTGGCACGTCTTCGGCCTGCACGGCGTGCGCCCGCTCGACCCGCACGAGCCGGTCTCGCAGCTGAGCCTGTACGAGGCGGCCGCCTATGCCGAGTGGGCCGGTGCCCGCCTGCCGACCGAGTTCGAGTGGGAGGCGGCCAGCGCCGATCCGGCGTTCCGGCAGGCCACCGGCCACGTCTGGCAGTGGACGCGCTCCTCCTACGACCCGTACCCCGGCTTCCGTCCGGCGCCGGGCATCGCGGCCGAATACAACGGCAAGTTCATGATCGGCCAGCTGGTGCTGCGCGGCGGCAGCGTCGCCACGCCGGAGGGCCACACGCGGCCGAGCTATCGCAATTTCTTTCCGCCCGCGGCACGCTGGCAGTTCACGGGGCTGCGGCTCGCCAAGGATCTCTGAATGCGAGGAACTCCTCATCACGCCGCAGCCACCGCCGCGGCCCAGACGCTCGCCGCGCCGGCGTCCGCCGAAGCCACCACGCCGACGTCGTCCGAGTTCGCGCGCGACCTGCGCGCCGGCCTGTCGCGCCCGGTGCGCGGCATCTCGCCCAAGTTCTTCTACGACGCCCGGGGCTCGGCGCTGTTCGACGGCATCTGCGACCTGCCCGAGTACTACCCGACGCGCACCGAATTGCGCATCCTGGCCGACTCGGCCCCGGAGATCGCCGCGCACATCGGGCCGCACGCCGAGATCATCGAGTTCGGCGCCGGTTCGCTGACCAAGGTGCGCCTGCTGCTCGACGCGCTGGACGCGCCGCGTCGCTACGTGCCCATCGACATCTCCGGCGACCACCTCGAAGGCGCCGTGGCGCGCCTGCGGGCCGACTACCCCGGCCTCGTGGTGCAGCCCGTGGCGGCCGACTACACGATGCCCCTGGTGCTGCCCGCGCCGGGCGAGGGCACCGGCCGGCGCGTCGGCTTCTTCCCGGGTTCCACGCTGGGCAACTTCACGCCCGACGAGGCGCTGTCGTTCCTGCAGCTGGCCGCGCGGCTGCTGCGCGGCGGCGGTCTGCTGCTGGGCGTCGACCTGGTCAAGGACCCGGCCGTGCTGCACGCGGCCTACAACGACGCCCGGGGCGTGACGGCCGCCTTCAACCTCAACCTGCTGCACCGCGCCAACGCCGAGCTGGGCACCGACTTCGACGTCGAGGGCTTCACGCACGCCGCGTTCTACAACGCGCCGCACCGGCGCATCGAGATGCACCTGGTCAGCCGCCGCCGGCAGACCGTGACGCTCGACGGCGAGCGCTTCGAGTTCGCCGAGGGCGAAACCCTGCACACCGAGAACTCGCACAAGTTCACCGTCGACGACCTGCGCGCCCTGGCGGTCAAGGCCGGCTTCACGCCGCGCGCGGTCTGGACCGACGCGGACCGGCTGTTCAGCGTCCACTGGCTGCAGGCGCCCGTCGCGGCACAATAGAAGCAGTCAACACGCACCCGATGCACGCACCCGCGCCGCGCTCCGCGGCGCCCTGGAGATCCCCATGAAAGCAACCTGGAACGGCGCCACCATCGCCGAGAGCGACGACATCGTCGTGCTCGAAGGCAACCACTACTTCCCGATCGACTCGCTCAACCGCGAGCACGTCACCTTCAGCAACCACCGCACCACCTGCCCCTGGAAGGGCGCGGCGAACTACTACTCGCTGCTGGTGAACGGCGAACTCAACGCCGACGCGGCCTGGTACTACGCCGACCCCAAGCCCGAAGCCGACGAGATCAGGAACCGCGTCGCCTTCTGGAAGGGCGTGAAGGTCGAGGCGTGAGTCCACGGGGCGTCCGCCCGGCACGGCCATGACCGCCGCCTTCGCGCCACCTGCCGTCGCGCCCGCCGAGGTCGCCGGGCTGCTCCGGACCCAGGGCTACGCGGTGCTCGACCCGCAAGGCGTCGCCGAGTGGCTGGGCCTGCCGCTCGATGCGCTCGACCCGCTGCGCGCCGACTGGGATGACCTGCCGCCCGACGCCTACCTGAAGGACGGCGGCCGCTACCGGCAACGCCGCCACGCCTGCTTCACGGTCGAAGGCGACGTCGTCGCGCCGGTCGCGCAGCGGGCGCACTGGCAGCCGGTCGAATACAACGCCCTGCACGGCGGCATGCACCGCTGGTTCGCGCCCATGAAGGCCGAGAGCGTGGCGCTGCCGGCCTGGCGGCGCCTGATGACCCGCCTCGCCGACGTCGCCAGCGAGCTCTACGGCGTGCGGCGCTGGTTCGTCGAGGCGCACCAGTTCCGCATCGACACCGCCGGCGGCATCGGTCGCCCGACGCCCGAGGGCGCGCACCGCGACGGCGTCGACCTGGTCGCCGTGATGCTGGTGGCGCGCGAGGGCATCCGCGGCGGCGAGACGCGCGTCTTCGAGGCCGACGGCCCGCGCGGCGAGCGCTTCACGCTGACCGCCCCCTGGAGCCTGCTGCTGCTCGACGACGCCCGCGTCATCCACGAATCGACGCCGATCCAGCCATTGGCCGACCGCGACGGCAACCACCACGCCGGGGGCCACCGCGACACGCTGGTCGTCACCTGCCGCCGGGACGGGTTCCAGGGCGCCACGCAGGCAGGGTAAATTGCGGCTTTTGGCTCTAGTTCCGGAGGTCCGTCCATGTTCAATCACATCCTGGTTCCCATCGATGGCTCCGAGACCTCCATGCTGGCGGTCAGCAAGGCCTCCGGCCTGGCATTGGCTTTCGGCAGCCGCATCACGCTGATCCACGTCATCGACAACTACCCGTTCATCGGCGTCGGCGCGGACTACGCGCTGGGCCAGAACGAGTACCTCGCCGCCGCCACGGCCGGCGCCCGCACGGCGCTCGCCCACGGCGTGCAGGCGCTAGCGGCCGAAGGCCTGCACAGCGACCAGCGCGTGGTCGACGGCCACGTCGTGCACGAAGGCATCGTCGACACCGCCGTCGGCCTGGGCGCCGACCTCATCGTGATGGGCTCGCACGGCCGCACCGGGATCGAGAAGCTGCTGCTGGGCAGCGTCACGCAGCGCGTGCTGCAGGACGCGCCGATGCCGGTGCTGGTGGTCAAGGGCCATTGAGGCCATGCCGGCGACGGACCCCGCGCCGGCGGATCAGAAGGGCACCGGGCTCTCGAAACGCAGCGACTCGCCCGTGGCCGGATGCCGCAACGCCAGCACGCTCGCATGCAGCAGCAGGCGCGGCGAGCGACCGCGCACGGCGGCGTCGCCGTAGAGCGCGTCGCCCAGGATCGGGTGGCCGATCGACGCCAGGTGGACCCGCAGCTGGTGCGTGCGGCCGGTGAGCGGCTTCAGCAGCAGCCGGCTCGCACGGCGCTCGGGCCATGCTTCCAGGACGCGCCAGCGCGTGAGGCTGGGCTTGCCGGCGGCGTCGATCACGCGCAGCGGGCGACGCGGCCAATCGGGCGCGATCGGCGCGTCGATCGTCGACCAGCCCGCCGCGTCCGGCGCGGTCGCGACCGGCACGCCGTCGACGATGGCCTCGTAGTGCTTGTCGACCTCCCGGTCGGCGAAGGCGTCGCCCAGTGCGCGCTGCGTGGCCGCGTCGCGCGCCATCAGCACCAGGCCGCTGGTGGCCATGTCGAGCCGGTGCACGATCCGCGCCTCGGGCCAGCGGGCGAGGGCGCGCGCGCTCAGGCAGTCCTGCTTGTCGACGCCGCGCCCGGGCACGCACAGCAGGCCGGCGGGCTTCTCCAGCACCAGCAGGTGGGCGTCCTCGTGGTGGGCGAACGGAGCGGTCATGGGCTATTCTCGATCGGATGTCCGACGCCGCTCCCGCTTCCGGTTCCGCCTCCACGGTCCCATTGCCTCCCACCTTCACCGACCTGACCCGCGAGCGTCCCTTCATGCGCATGTGGATGGCGCGGCTGTTCGGCACCGCGGCCAGCCAGATGCTGCTGGTGGCGATCGGCTGGCACATGTACGACCTCACGGCCAGCGCCTGGGACCTGGGGCTGGTCGGGCTCTACCAGTTCGTGCCGGCGCTGGTGCTGGCGCTCTACGCCGGCCACATCGTCGACCGCCACCATCGCGGACGCATCGTGGCGGTGTGCTTCGCGGTGCAGGGGCTGGTCGCGCTGGCGCTGCTGCTGGCGCACGTGGAGGGCCACGATTCGCGCGCCCTGCTGCTGGGGTTGTCGGTGGTGCTGGGGGCGGTGCGCGCCTTCCAGATGCCGGCCCAGCAGGCGCTCACGCCGATGCTGGTGCCGCCGGTGATGCTGCCGCGCGCGATGGCCTTCAGCTCGGCGGGCATGCAGGGCGCGATCATCGGCGGCCCGGCGCTCGGCGGGCTGCTGTTCGCCGCCGGCACCGGCGTGGTCTACGGCGCGAGCGTGGCGCTGTTCGCGGTCGGCGGGGTGCTGGTGGCGGGATTGCGCTACGTGCAGCCGGCGCGCGTGCGCGAGCCGGTGACGCTGGCGACGGTCTTCGCCGGCGTCGACTTCATCTGGCGCCGCAAGCCCGTGCTGGGCGCGATCTCGCTGGACCTCTTCGCCGTGCTGCTGGGCGGCGCGGTGGCGCTGCTGCCGATCTACGCGCGCGACATCCTGCACACCGGCGCCTGGGGCATGGGCCTGCTGCGCAGCGCGCCGGCCGTGGGAGCGCTGGTGGCGTCGGTCTGGCTGACGCGCCGGCCGATCGAGCGCCGGGTCGGGCGCACCCTGCTGATCGCGGTGGCGGCCTTCGGCGTGTGCATGGTGGTGTTCGGCCTCTCGCGCAGCTTCATGATCTCGCTGGTGGCGCTGGCGGTCTCGGGCGCGGCCGACATGGTCAACGTCGTCATCCGCCAGACATTGGTGCAGCTGGAGACGCCCGACGCCATGCGCGGCCGCGTCAGCGCGGTCAACTCGATCTTCATCGGGGCGAGCAACCAGTTGGGCGAGTTCGAGTCCGGCGCCACGGCGGCGCTGCTGGGACCGGTGGGCTCGGTGGTGCTGGGCGGCTTGGGGACGGTGGGCGTGGCGCTGGCGTGGTTCAAGCTGTTCCCGTCGCTGGCCCGGCGCGACCGCCTGGTGTCCTAGGCCGAGGACCTCACAGCAGCGGCGACGTGATCTCGATGTCGCCGAGGGGTTCCGCCACGCAGGGCAGGAACCAGCCCTCGACCTTCTCCTCGGCGCTGAGGCCGGGCCATTCGATGGTGTGGCGCACCCGGCCGGCCGTCAGCAGGCAGATGCAGGTGCGGCAGGTGCCGTTGCGGCACGAGCTGGGCAGTTCGATGCCGGCGGCCTCGGCGGCGCGCAGCACGGTCTGCGCCGGCTGGACGGTGAATTCCCGGTCGAGCGGCGACAGGCGCACCCTCATCGGCCGCCGCCCCGGCGCTGCTCGCGCAGCATGAACAGGTACAGGCCCTCGACCTTCTCGCGCGCCCAGGGGGTCTTGCGCAGCAGTTTCAGGCTCGACGCGACGCTGGGGTCGCTGGTGAAGCAGCGCAGCGGGATGCGCTCGCCCAGGCCCTGCCAGCCGTAGTGCGCCTGCAGCGCCGTGACGATGGCCTCCAGCGTCAGGCCGTGCAGCGGATTGCGCGGCTGGGATGCCGGGGCCGCCGCGGTGGCGGCGTCCGGGCGTGGCGGGGTGTCGGCGCTCACCGGATGTCGGTCCGCGGTCCGCTCACTTGTCCTTGAGCTTGCCGCGCGGGATGACGGCGGTGGTCATCGTGCGCACGACGGGTTCGCCGTTGGAGGAGGGCAGCTTGGGCGGCGAGGTGTCCTTCTTCGGTTTCTTGGCTTCCTTGTTGCTGCGTTGCTGACTTTTGGCCATGGAGGTCTCCGGGAGTGCGATGGGGAAAAACGGGAAGGGCAGTTTAGCGGCGCGGCGACAATGGCCGGTCCGCGACGGCGTCCATTCCCCGGGCGCCGTCGCGGAATGCGCCGTGCGCAGCGAACGGGTGCAACGTGCCCCGGGCCGGCCTCGCCGGCCGTTCGCGATCTCGCCGGCCCACGGACCCCGCGTCCGTGTCCCGTCTCACCGTCCTTCCTCTTTTTTTCTGTCTGTCCGCCATGTCCGATTACGAAGTTCGCCCCGCCACGATGCGCGATGCCAGGGCCATCGCCGAAGTCCACGCCGCCGCCGCGGCGGCTGCCTATGCCGGCATCCTCCCCGACGACGAACTGCGCGCCCTGGCCCCCGCCACGCGCGAATCCAAGTGGCGCGAGGCGATCGAGTTCAGCGAGCCGCAGGTGCAGGTCGCCGTCGCGGGCGCCGAGGTCGTCGGCTTCGTCGGCTTCGACCGCTCGCGCGATCCCAAGACGCCCTCGACCACCGGCGAGATCTGGGCGCTCCACATCAAGCCCGAGCACTGGGGCAAGGGCGTGGGCGTGGCGCTCTGGGACGCCGCGCGCGAGGGCCTGGAGGACGAGGGCTGCACCACCGTCACGCTGTGGGTGCCGCTGCGCAACGACCGCGCCATGCGCTTCTTCGAGCTCGCCGGCTTCAAGCGCGAGATGAAGACCGCCAAGACCACCGCGCTGGGCAGCGTCAAGATCGAGGAGATCCGGCTCAAGCGCGGCGTCGTCTGAGTCGGCCGGCCCTGCATCGCGCGCGGCCGTAGGACGGTCGCGGGTCTTCGCCGGGAGGCTGCCGGGCCGCGCTAAGCTGCGCCGCTCTTTTCCTTCCGGTGCTCCCCCTCCATGGCTTCCAGCCTCTTCCTCCTGATCGACGACATCGCGGCCGTCCTCGACGACGTCGCCGTGCTCACCAAGCTCGCGGCCAAGAAGACCGCCGGCGTGCTGGGCGACGACCTCGCGCTCAACGCGCAGCAGGTCTCGGGCGTCAAGGCCGACCGCGAACTGCCAGTGGTGTGGGCGGTGTGCAAGGGCTCCTTCGTCAACAAGGCGATCCTGGTGCCGGCGGCCCTCCTCATCGGCAGCTTCGCCAACTGGGCGATCACGCCGCTGCTGATGATCGGCGGCGCCTTCCTGTGCTTCGAGGGCGTCGAGAAGCTGGCCCACAGGTTCCTGCACCCCAAGGCGCGCGCGGACGACGAGGCGCGCCTGGCGCGCGCCGTGGCCGACGAGAAGGTCGACGTCGTCGCGCTGGAGAAGGACAAGGTCAAGGGCGCCATCCGCACCGACTTCATCCTGTCGGCCGAGATCATCGTCATCACGCTCGGCACCGTGGCCGGGCAGGCCTTCGGCACCCAGGTGACGGTGCTGGTGGGCATCGCGCTGGCGATGACCGTCGGCGTCTACGGGCTGGTCGCGGGCATCGTGAAGCTCGACGACGCCGGCCTCTATCTCAGCCAGCGCCCCGGCGCCGGCGCGCGCGCCCTGGGCCGCGGCATCCTGACCGCGGCGCCGTGGCTCATGAAGGCGCTGTCGGTGGTGGGCACGGCCGCCATGTTCCTGGTCGGCGGCGGCATCCTGGTGCACGGCGTGCCGGCGGTGGGACACGCGGTCGAGGCCTGGGCGGCCGGCGCGGGCGGTCTGGTCGGCGGAGTGGGGTCGATGCTCGCCAACGCCCTCGTGGGCATCGCGGCCGGTGCCGTGGTGCTGGCGGTGGTGGAAGGGGCCAAGCGCCTCTTCGGCAAGCATTGAGAAGGGCCGATCCGACCGTGCCGTCGTCCTGCCCTCCGCGCCGCGGCCCCGGTCAGCGCTGGCGCTTCTTCAACCGCTGCAGCAGTTCGCCCGCGACGAGCGCGAGGCCCAGCACCAGCGCGAACCAGCCGACCAGGTACGCGCCGCCGACCATGTCGCGCCACGTCGGGGATTGCAGGAAGCGCGGGCCGAGGAGGACGGCGATGCCGATGATCACGCACAGGATGCCGCGCTCGAGCATGCGCGGCGGTCGGGAGGGTTTCGATGCCATGGCGTGGAGTTTAGGTGCGGCCCCGGCGTGGCGACGCAATCGCGACGGGGTCGCGGAAGGCGACAGGAGGAACGTGCGATGACATCCATCATGGGCAAGACGTCGGCATCACCGCGCGGTCTCCCGCACCGGTACGGCCTTCGCGTCTGGCGGCGTCTGCGGATCGCCGCCGGCCTCGCGACCGCGCTCGCCACGCTGGCCCTGCAGCCGGCGCACGCCCAGCTGCCGCCGCAGGACCCGGCGCTGTTTCCGTCCGCCGCCATGCGCTTCCTCGACGACGAGATGCCGAGGATGGAAGCCGCCGTCCGCGCCGGCGACCGCGACTTCTTCGAAGGCGCCACCGAGCGCATGGTCGCCTTCTCCGAGGACTGGGACTTCAAGGCGCACACCAACCCGGACCTGGCGCCCTACGCGGCCTGCACGGCCGCCGTGTCCGACCTCGTGGTGGTCGGCCTGTGCCGCCTCGTGCCCGGCAGCCCGGTGTGCGAACCCGGCCTGGCGACCCAGTTCACGCGCAACGTCGCGCAGTGCCGGCAGGCCGCCGCGCGCTGAATCCGGACGTCGCATCCCCGGGCGCTCAGAGCGCCGACAGGCGATAACTCAGCTGCAGGCTCACCCGCGTCTTGCGCAGCGGGTTGGTCAGCGACGCGTCGCCGGTCGGCTTGGCCAGGGCCACGTCGATGCTGTAGTGGCGCGCGTCGGACACGCGCAGGCCGAGCGCCACCGAGCGCAGGTCGCGCGGCAGGGGCTCTCCGAGGCGCGTCGAGACGCGGGCCGCCTCCAGCAGCACGTAGGGCTCGACCTGCCGCAGCCATTTCATGTCGAGGCCGAACTGCCGGTTGAGCTCCACGCCCACGCCCCAGCCGGTGTCGCCCGTGCCGTCACCCGACGCGTAGCCGCGGGCGAAGCGCGGGCCGCCGAAGGCGATGCGCTCCGAGGCGGCGAGCGATTGCCCGCTGTACTGCCCGCCGAAGGCCACGCCCGTGCCCCAGCCGCCGGAGAAGCGGTCGCGCTGGCTGGCGTCGAAGGTCACGCGCGTGAAGTCGGTCTGCGCCAGGCCGTCGCCGTTGAGGGCGGCGATGTTGCTGCTCACCGCCGCCCGGGCGCCCAGGCCGTCGATGCCGTGCGCGACCAGGGCGCTGGCGCTGCGGCTGCGCGCCGGCGTCGCGTCGACGTACGCCAGCTGCGCGAACAGGGCGCGCACGCGGGTGTCCTCCCGCAGCGTGACGCCGTTGGCCGGCACCCGGTAGTCGTCGGTGTTGTCGACGGCGTAGAAGCCGCCGTTGACCGTCAGGCTGCCGCGCGTGTCCAGGCGCAGCGGATAACTCGCCGAGAGTTCGGCGCGCTGGTTCGTGTTGTGCCGCTCGAGCGCGGCGCCCGGGCCGAGCCGGGAGTCCGGATAGCCGCTGTAGCGCGTCAGGCTGGTGCGCCAGGCCAGCCCGTCGGCGCCGACCAGCTGCGTGTAGCCGAGCGTGACGAGCTTCTCGCGCGAGAAGTCGCCCACCAGCGTCGAGGCGCTGAGCTGGCCGCCGGCGACGAAGGGGTCGTTCCACACGCCGTTGAGCACGGCGCGCGAGCGTGGCTGGCGCAGGTCGGCGCCGAGCGAGACGTCGTAGGGCTGGCGCTTGACCTTGAGCACCAGTTCGGTCGCGCCGTCGGTGGTGCCGGGCATCGACGCCGTGGCCGCCACCGTCAGGCCCGGCATGCGCGCGAGCAGCTGGGTCACGCGATCGAAGGTGGCCTGCTTCAGGGGCCGCTCGGCCAGCAGCGGCGCGGCGATCTGGCGCAGCTTGGCCTCGGCCGGGCCGGCATCGCCCTCGATGCGCAGGCCGGAGAGGTAGCCCTCGACCGCCACCACGCGCACCACGCCGCCGGCGAAGGTCTGGTCGGGCACGAAGACGAAGGACAGCGGATGGCCGGCGTCCCGGTAGAGCGCGCTGGCCTCGGTGGCGCGCTGCACCAGCTGCGCCGGCGTCGTCGGTTGGCCGGCCAGCGGCGCGAAGAGCGCGGCGACGCGCTCGAAGGGCAGGGCGCGCACGCCCTCGATGTCGAAGCGCGTGGCGGTGAAGGGCTGCTCGAGCCGGCTGCCGGCCGGCCCGGCCGGCGCGCGCAGCTCGACCCGGGGCGCCGGGTCGCGCGGCGTCGGCACGGGGGCCGGTGCCGGCAGCTGGTCGAGCGGATTGCCCGGCCGCGCGTTCTGCGCCTGCAGCGCGGCGGCACCGCCGGCCAGCGCGAGCGCCACGCCGACACGAAGGAGGGTCATCGGCATGGCGACGTCGCTCACTTACTTCGCGACCGTGCGGCCGCCCAGGCCCAGCACCGCGCCGACGCCGACCAGCACGCCGCTGCCGGCGGCATTGCCGCCCGTGGCCGTACCGCCGGTCAGGCCGCCGACCGTGCTGCCGACGGCGCCCACCGTCTGGCCGACCGCCGCGTCGACGCCGCCGACGACGTTGGAGACCGTCGCCGCGACCGGCACCGCCGTCACGGTCGCCACCACCGGCGACACCACGGTCGGCACCACCGACACCACCGCCGGCACGGCCGCGCCGACACCGGAGGCGACGCCGGAGACGAGGCCCGAGGTGATCTGCGTCACCGGCGCCGTCAGGCCGGCCACCGCCCCGCCTGCGCCCGCGCCGCCCGAAAGGACGCCGCCGGCGACACCGCCGACCGTCGACAGCGCGCCGCCGACGACGCCCGAGGTCAGGCCGACGCCGGCACCCACGCCCGCCGATCCCACCAGCGCGCCCACGCCCACGCCGACGCCGGTCACCGGGCTCGCGCCGCCGCCGCCGATGCCCGCGACGTTGCCGATCGCCGTCGGCAGTCCGGCCACGGCGCCGCCGGCGAGGCCGCCCACCGCGCCCGTCACGCCATTGGCGATGCCGGCCACCGTGCCCGGCAGGCCGCCGGCGACGCCGCCGCCCGTGCCGTTCGCGCCCGTCGCCGTGACGAGGCCGCCGACGCTGGCGACCGTCGCGCCCAGGGGCTGCGTGACGGTCGCCAGCCCGCCCGCGGGCAGTTGCTGGAGCCGGGTGCCCACGCCGTCGAGCAGCGCGTTCACCGGCTGGCCGACGCCCGTGCCGTCGCCGATCTGCTGGGTCAGCGTCGGCAGGCTGTCGATGCGCGCGACGACCTGGCTGACGCCGCCCGTGACCTGGCGCACCACGTCCGAGCTGGCCACGGTGTCGAGCTTGTCGGCGAGGAGGCCGACGCCGCCGCCGACCCGGCCCAGCACGTTGCCAGCCGCGTCGGTGACGCCGCCCAGGGGCGTGCCGTCGGCGATCGAGGCGACGAGCACGCCGGTGCTCGACACCGTCGCGCCCGCGCCGTCGACCACGGCCGGCAGGCCGGCGAGCGTCTTGCCGATCGTGTCCTGGCCGGTGCCGAGCTGTCCGAGGCCGCTGCTGATGGCGCTGCCGGCGCTGCCGACCGTCGTGCCGGCGTTGGCCAGCACGCCGCCGAGCGCGTTCTGCGTGCCCGTGCCCGCGCCGCCGAGGACCTGGCCGACGCCGCCGACGACCTGGCCGGCCTTGTCGAGCACCTGGCCGGTGGCCGACGCCACGACGGGGTCGACGCCCGTGCCGTCGCCTGGCACGGTGGTGCCCGGGACGCCGCCCGGAACGCCACCCGGGACGCCGCCCGGAATGTCGATCGAGCCACCGATCGAGCCACCGACCGTGCCGCCCGCACCGCCGACCGTGCCGCCGGCAGTGCCACCGGCGACGTTGGTGCCTTCGGTGTCCTTGTCGCTGGCGGTGCCGCCCATGCCGCCGAAGTTGTCGGCGACGCCGTCCTTGTTGCCGTTGCCCAGGCCGCCCGGCGTGGCACTGCTCGTGCCGCCGGCCGTCGCGCCCAGCTGGCCGCTCGAGGAGCAGCCGGCCAGCGCGGCCAAGGCGGTGGCCACGGCTGCTGCGCAAGCCAGGGACCTGAATCGGGGTTGAGAGAAAACCTTCATGTCCATCTCCTGAACGTGACCTTGAAACTGCCGACGGATGGAACTGTCGTCCCGGCCGTCGGCCCCGGTGCGGATCGGTGCGGCACATGCCGATGTCGAAAACCGCTGTCCTGTTTTTACGGCTCAAGTCACATTTGTTAAAGATTGGATTCCCTCGGGACGCTCGATTCGGGCTGTTTTGGGTGTGAGAAAAGTCACACGCCACAGACTGCCGTGGCGTGGTGAATACTGAAGGATTCGACAGTTTCGGCCAGGGAAACGGTCCGTCGAGCCCGTCGTCCGACGGGGTGCCACGGGCCCGTGTCAGATGCCTCGGCGAGGGTCGGCCAGGCGCGCGGCCACGGCCTTCAGGTCGCGTTCGTTGCGCACTTCGGCGAGCACCGACGGCGCGCCCTGGGCCGCGCCGGCGACGGCGATCGACTTCTTCGGGCACAGGCCCAGGCACGACGACTCCACGATGCGCATCCGCGTGCGCTGGGCGCCGAGCGCGCGCTTGAGCGACTTGCGGGCGTCCTTCGCGGTGAGCTTGGACGGGCCGCTGCCGCGCTTCTCGCACTGGCCGCAGACCAGCACCAGGCCGTCGAACTTGGCCTTGACGAAGGGGGCTTCCAACGCATCGCGCGGGCGCTCCGGCGCGGCGATGGGTGCGGCGGGGACATCCGGTCCGGCGCCCGGCAGGTCGGAGGGGGCTGGCAGGGAAGAGATCTGTGGACCGTCGAGGGGAGTGGGGGTCGATGCGGCGGCGTGGGGTTTGCTCGGGATGGTCATGGCTGTTTCCGGATGGTTCGGGTGGTTGTCTGCGACCACCCTAGTCCCCGGTGGGTCCTCGCATCGAGGCGGTAGGCTAAGGTTCGGGTCGTACT
Organism: Variovorax sp. PvP013; assembly: GCF_050435945.1. Lineage (NCBI taxonomy): Bacteria > Pseudomonadati > Pseudomonadota > Betaproteobacteria > Burkholderiales > Comamonadaceae > Variovorax > Variovorax sp. PvP013. The sequence continues at coordinate 988,369 of NZ_JBNDLF010000001.1, read as the reverse complement.
TTTTCCCCTTCGAGGTCCGCCATGTCCACCGCCACCCTGCCTCCCATCGAACTCCTGACCGCGCCCGACCCGGTCGCTTCCATCATCGTCATCCACGGCCTGGGCGCCGACGGCAACGATTTCGTGCCGATCGCGCGCGAGCTGGACCTGTCGCCGGTCGGCCCGGTGCGCTTCGTGTTCCCGAACGCGCCGGTCATGAAGGTCACGATCAACGGCGGCTACCCGATGCCGGCCTGGTACGACATCGCCGGTCCCGGACAGCCCGAGGACGCCGCCGGCCTGCACGCCTCGCGCGCGGCCATCGAGGCGCTCATCGCCGGCGAGGTCGCGCGCGGCATCCCGGCCGAGCGCATCGTCGTCGCCGGCTTCTCGCAGGGCTGCGCGATGGCCCTGCTGACCGGGCTGCGCCACGGCGCGCGGCTCGCGGCGATCGTCGGCCTGTCGGGCTACCTGCCGCTGGCGTCGACCACCGAGGCCGAGCGCGGCGACGCCAACCGCGACACGCCGATCTTCCTGGCCCACGGCTCGCGCGACGGCGTGGTCGCGCCCGCGCGCGCGGCGGCGACGCGCGAGCTACTGGTGAAACTGGGCCACGCGGTCGAATGGCACGAATACCCGATGGAGCATTCGGTGTCGATGGAGGAGATCGCCGACCTGGAGGCCTTCCTGCAGCGCGTCCTGGCCCGTCCCTGACACCGCGCACCGCCGTCGCCGAGGGCTGCTTCAGGTAGGGATGACCTCCGGCAGCGGCCCGTACGCATAAATGCTACCTTCCAGCCCCATCACGTTCGACGGGCGATCCACACAATGAGCAAACTACAGGAGAGGCTGGCGGCGCTTGCGCCCGACCGGCTCACAGGCATGCGCCGCGGCATCGAGAAGGAGAGCCTGCGCGCGCAGCCCGACGGCCTGCTGGCGCTCACGCCGCATCCAGCCGCGCTGGGCTCGGCCCTGACCCATCCGCACATCACGACCGACTTCAGCGAGTCGCAGGTCGAGCTCATCACCGGCGTCCACGGCAGCGTCGAGGCCGCGCTCGACGAGCTGACCGACGTGCATCGCTTCACCTACGCCGTGATGGATGCCGCCGGCGACGAGCGCCTGTGGGTGTCGAGCATGCCCTGCGGGCTGCCGGCCGACGAGACCATCCCGATCGGGCGCTACGGCAATTCCAACGTCGGGCGCGCCAAGAGCGTCTACCGCATGGGCCTGGGCCACCGCTACGGGCGGCGCATGCAGACCATCTCGGGCATCCACTACAACTGGTCGCTGCCGGGCGTGTCGAGCGAACAGTACTTCGCGCTGATCCGCAACTTCCGTCGCCACGCCTTCCTGCTGCTCTACCTCTTCGGCGCCTCGCCGGCGCTGTGCAAGAGCTTCGTCGAGGGCCGGCCGCACGAGCTGCAGCCCATCGGCGAGGGCACCATGCACATGCCCCACGGCACCTCGCTGCGCATGGGGCGCCTGGGCTACCAGAGCGAGGCGCAGGCGTCGCTCGAGGTGAGCTACAACGGCCTGGAAGGCTATGCCGCTTCGCTGCAGGACGCGCTCACGCGGCCCTGGCCGGCTTACGAGTCGATCGGCGTGCAGAACCCCGGCGGCGAGTACAACCAGCTCGCCACCAGCCTGCTGCAGATCGAGAACGAGTTCTACGGCACGATCCGGCCCAAGCGCGTGATCCACCCGGGCGAGCGTCCGCTGCATGCCCTGCGCGAGCGCGGCGTGGAGTACGTCGAGGTGCGGCTGATGGACCTCGACCCGTTCGAGACCGTGGGCATCGCGGCGCCGACGATCCGCTTCCTCGACGTCTTCCTGCTGCACTGCCTGCTCGACGACAGCCCGCAGGACACGCCCCGGGAGATCGCCGAACTCGCGCACAACCAGAACCTGACGGCCGCGCGCGGCCGCGAACCGGGCCTGCGGCTGCTGCGCGACGGCCAGGAGATCCGGCTGGTCGACTGGGGGCGCGAACTGGTCGCGCAGTGCGCGCCCATCGCCGCGGCCATGGACGCGGCGCACGGCGGCCGGCTGCACGCCGAGGCGCTCGAGTCGGCGCTCGCGGCGTTGGACGACGCGAGCCTGCTGCCGTCGGCGCGGGTGCTCGAGGCCATGGCCGCGCGGCACGGCGACTCCTTCACCGCCTTCGTGCGCGAGCGTTCCGAGGCCACCCGCGTGGCGCTGCTGGCGACGCCGCTGCCGGGCGAGACGCAGGCGCTCTTCGAGCAGGCGAGCCAGGAATCGGTCGAGGCCCAGAAGCGGGTCGAGGCCGGCGACACCATGCCGTTCGAGATCTACCGCCAGCAGTACGTCTCGCCCTCCCGTCTGGGCCGGGGCGTGGGCAGCGGCCGGCCGCTGCGCAGCGTCGCCGCGGTGTGAGGACCTTCGGCGGTAGGCCACGGCCTACCCCGATGGGGCGGGCCGGCCCACCGGCCTTCGGGCGGCGGGCTCCCCATCATGGTGCCTTGCCTTCATCCAGCGCTCCGGCGCGATCACCTTGTCCCATCCATCCATGGCTTTCCGGACCTATCTGGTCGAAGACAACCCGGTGATCCGGGAGAACTTGGTCGGCTTCCTCGAGGACGTGGCCGACACCACCGTCGTCGCCCATGCCGCCTCCGAGGACGAGGCCGTCGACTGGCTGCACGGCCACCGCGACGGCTGGGACCTGGCCATCGTCGACCTGTTCCTGCAGCAGGGCAACGGCCTGGGCGTCGTCGGTGCCTGCCGCGACCGGGCGGCCCACCAGAAGGTGGTCGTGCTCAGCAACTACGCCACCCACGACATGCGCGAGCGCTCGCGCGCGCTGGGCGCCGACGCCTTCTTCGACAAATCGGCCGAGATCGACCAGCTGCTGGCCTACTGCGAGGCCGCGCACCGCGCCGACTGACCCGAGGCCGGATGGCCGAACCGGCCGGCCGATGTCGCCTGCGCAGCGAATCGGCGCGACGCTTTGCGTTAAAACCGCAGCCTTCCTTTCATCCGACTCCGAGAAGGCAGGTTTCCCATGAGCAGCATCGATTTCTCCGGCCGTGTCGCCATCGTCACCGGCGCGGGCGGCGGCCTCGGCCGCGCCCACGCGCTGGCGCTGGCACGGCGCGGCGCCAGGGTGGTGGTCAACGACCTGGGCGGCGCGCGCGACGGGTCGGGCGGATCGGTCGGCGCCGCGCAGGCCGTGGTCGACGAGATCCGCGCCGCCGGCGGCGAGGCGATCGCCGACGGCGCCTCGGTCACCGACTTCGACGCCGTGCAGGCCATGGTCCGCACCGCCGTCGACACCTGGGGCCGCGTCGACATCCTGGTCAACAACGCCGGCATCCTGCGCGACAAGAGCTTCGCGAAGATGGAGATGGCCGACTTCCGGTCGGTGGTCGACGTGCACCTGATGGGCGCGGTGAACTGCACCAAGGCCGTCTGGCCGCACATGACCGAGCGGAAGTACGGCCGCATCGTCATGACGACCTCGTCGTCGGGCCTCTACGGCAACTTCGGCCAGAGCAACTACGGCGCGGCCAAGATGGCCCTGGTCGGCCTGATGCAGACCCTGAGCATCGAGGGCGCCAAGCACGACATCCGCGTCAACTGCCTCGCGCCGACGGCCGCTACGCGCATGACCGAGGACCTGATGCCGCCGGAGGTGCTGGCCGCGCTCAAGCCCGAGGCGGTGGTGCCGGCGATGCTGGTGCTGGCCTCGCAGGACGCGCCCAACCGCACGGTGCTGTGCGCCGGCGCCGGCGGCTTCGAAGCGGCGCACGTCACGCTGACCAAGGGCGTGTTCATCGGCATCGGGGACGACGCGCCCGAACGCCTGGCGGCGCGGCTCGACGAGGTGCTCGAGCGCGGCGGCGGCGAGACCGTGCCGCAGAGCGGCGCCGCGCAGGGCACCGTCGAGGTCGGCAAGGCGATGGCCGCGGCGTCGCGGCGCTGAGTCGGCCCGTGGCCCGACCCGGGCCGGTGCGACCCGTCAGGCCGGGCGGACCACCACCACCGGCTGGCCGCGCTGCAGGCCTGCCGGCAGCAGCGAGTCGAGCCAGCCGAAGCGCCACGCCACGGCGGCCAGCGCGAGGAGCACGACCACCACCGCCACGGTGCGGGCCACGCCGTGCTTCTCGGCGTACGGGTCGCGCAGGCTGCGCCGCGAGTTCGCCGGCAGATGGGGCGTCTGCGAGAGCGAGCCGCCCAGGCGCACGTTCACGCGCATACGGCCGTTGATGGCCCACCCGCTCGCGTCCAGGATCGGTCCCAGGCTGCGCTGGCGCAGCTTGAGCCAGGCGATCAGCATGCTCGGCCCCGAGATCGCCAGGACGATGCCCACCACCGCCACCGGGATCCATTGCCCCAGATCGACGAACTTGGCGAAGATGCCCACCAGCACGGCGCTGATGCTGCCCAGCGCCACGCCCAGGGCGGCCACGGTGCCGACGTCGATGCGCGCGGGCAGCTTGACGGCGCCCGCGGCGGCGTTGGCCGCGGCGGTGGCGCCGGCGGGCGTCGTCGCGGCCTTGTCGGCCGTGGTCAGCGTGGTCGCCAGGGTGTTGAGCGAGCCCTGCGCGAGCGTGTCGCTGGCGGCGGCGCGCTTGGCGACCTGCTCCTCGATCAGGCGCAGGAACTTCTTGTAGGGCGACATGAAGGCCTGCCGCACGCTGGTCGGGTTCTCGATCACCTTGGTGATGGTCGCGTCCCAGTCGTTGCCCTGGCGGTCGTAGAAGACGCCGTTGCGCCCGGCGAACAGGAAGTCGACGTCGCCCGCCGTGAAGGCCGAGACGATGGTCATGGTCTTGCCCTGGCGCGTGCACTGGCAATAGGCGAGGTAGGCCTTGGCCAGCCCGGCCAGCGCCGCGTGCTTGGCGGCGTCGGCCACCTCCACGCTGAGCTCGCAGCTGCGGCCGTCGAGGTAGAGCGTGCCGGCCTGGAAGATTGCGCCCTCGCGCTGGTAGAAGGCCTTGAAGGAGACGAAATTGGTCAGCAGCGCGAGCAGGTCGCGCTTGAAGCGCAGCAGCTTCTCCAGGTCGGCCAGGCGCGCGTTGTGCGGCTCGATGCGCTCGTCCTCCTCGATCAGCGCCAGCACGGCGTCGCGTTGGGCGAGCGCGTCCTCGACCTCCTGCGCGCTCAGGGCGCCCAGCTTGGTCTCGGGCTTGGCGGCGAGCCAGTTGCGCGAGGACTTCACGCGCTCCTGCAGCATCGTCCACTCGGCTTCCTCGAGCATGTCGGCCTCGGCGCGGACGAAGGGGCGCACGGCGTCGCGCTGGAGCTTGCGCAGGGCCTCGGCCCAGGCCGGGTTCACGCCCTGGCGCAGCGGCAGCGCGCGGCCGGCCTCGATCGGCGCGAGCGGCAGCCGGGCGATGCCCTCGGCGCGCAGGGCGGTGTCCTGCAGGGCCAGCGCCTCGTAGGTCTCGATCGACGGGTTGAGCGCCGCCACCGAGCGCGGGTCGTAGGCGGCCACGCGGCACAGCGCGAAGAAGTCGTCGACCTTCGCGCGCACCGCGTCCACGGCCTGCGCGGCGGCCAGCGCGGATTCGCCGGGCGACGGCGCGTCGGGGGCGTCGCCCGTGGCGCCGGCGAACCAGTCGCGCAGCGACTGCGCCTCCTCGAAGAAGGCCTCGGCCCGCGCGCGGTCGGCGCCGTCGAGCCCGTTGAGGTCCTTGGCGTGGCCCTGGGTCTTCATGACCAGGCGCAGCACGTCGCGCACGGCCTCGTCGTCGGCGCTCTCGGGCGGGACGATGCCGTCGCCGTTGAAGCGCATGGCGTCGAGCAGCTGGGCGCGGTCGGTGACGTCGGCCAGGGCCAGCGTGGTCGCGCCTTCCTTGCCGCGCAATTGCAGGATGCGCCGCGCCTCGTCGGCCAGCGAGGTGGCGACCTCGCCGTCGGTCTCGCCGCGCACGTCGGCGATGGCGTCCAGCGCGATCTCGTCGCCGCCGCGGATCAGCTCGTCGGGGTCCTTCAGGTGGGCGCAGGCCCATTCGCAGGCGGCGATCAGCTCGGGCGGGCGGATGCGGCCGTCGCGGTCGGTGTCGATCAGGTCGAGCGTGCGGGGGTCGAACTCGATGCCGCGCGTCGGGCAGGCCAGCGCGACCCAGAGCTTCTGGTCGAGCTGACCGATGCGCGCGATGTCCTCGCCGGTGCGGATGACGACCTGGTCGACGCCGCCCGCGCGGAAGAACTGCCAGGTGTGGGGGGTGCTGCTCATGGGGATTCCTCCGTGCCGCGCACCGCGGTGCGGGCTCGCTGGGGGTGGGCTGGGGACGGACCGGCGCGGCGCTCGTTCGCCGCGCGCGACGCTCAGGTCTGGATGTAGGTGCGCAGCTGGTCGATGGTCTGCTCGTGGTCGGCGATCAGGTCGTCCATCAGGTCGCGGATCGACAGCATGCCCACCACCTTCGCGCCGTCGACCACCGGGAGGTGGCGGATGCGCTTCTGGCTCATCAGCGCCATGCACTCCTGCGTGGGCGTGTCCGGCGCCACCGTGAAGACGTCGGCGGTCATGATGTCGGCCACCTTCACGTCGCGCGAATTGCGCCCCTGCAGGGCCACCTTGCGCGTGTAGTCGCGTTCCGAGAACACGCCCGCGAGCACGTCGCCCCGCAGGACGACCAGCGCCCCGACCTCGTGGTCGGCCAGCACGTGCAGGGCGTCGAAGACGGTGGCGTCGGGGCTGGTGCTGTAGAGACCGCCGTTGGAACGGCGCTGCAGCAGGGCGGATACGGGCTTCATGAACGACTCCGGCAAGAGAGGGGAAGACTGGCGCCGACGCCGGCGGGGCGCGTTGCCAGGGAAGAGCCTTCATCATAGGGGGCGCCCTGTGCATTCCTTCACAATCGCGACCCCCCGACGACCAAAAACGAAAGCAGACCCTCCGATGGCGATCCAGTGGTTCCCCGGTCACATGCACCTGACGCGCAAGGCGATCGGCGAGCGCATCAAGGACATCGACGTCGTCATCGAGTTGCTCGACGCGCGGCTGCCCGGCTCCAGCGCGAACCCGATGCTGGCCGAGCTCACCGGCCACAAGCCCGGCGTCAAGGTGCTCAACAAGCAGGACGTCGCCGACCCGGCGCGCACCGCGCGGTGGCTCGCCCACTACAACGCCGTGCCCGACACGCGCGCCATCGGCCTGGACGCGAGCCAGACCAACGCGGCGCAGCAGCTCGTGGGTGCCTGCCACGCGCTGGCGCCCAACCGCGGCGGCATGGCCAAGCCGATGCGCGTGCTGATCTGCGGTATCCCCAACGTGGGCAAGTCGACCCTGGTCAACACGCTCGCGGGCGGCCGCAAGAAGGCCAAGACGGGCGACGAGGCCGGCATCACCAAGCTCGAGCAGCGCATCACGCTGGCCGACGACTTCTACCTGTGGGACACGCCCGGCATGCTGTGGCCGCGCATCGTCGCGGCCAAGGCGGGCTACAACCTGGCCGCGAGCGGCGCCATCGGGCGCAACGCCTACGACGAGGAGGAGGTGGCGCTGGAACTGCTCGACGTCCTCAAGCGCTCCTACGCCGGCGCGCTGGCCAGGCGCTTCGGGCTCGACGGCGACGCCGGGGCGATCGCGTCGATGAAGGACGAGGAGATCCTGGAGGCCATCGGCCGCAAGCGCGGGGCCCTGCTGGGCAAGGGCCGCGTCAACCTGCAGAAGGCGGCCGAACTGGCGATGCAGGCCTTCCGCGACGGCAGCTTGGGCGGCGTCACGCTGGAGACGCCCGAGGAGTTCGCCGTGTGGATGGAGGAGGGCCGGAAGCTGGACGAGGCCCGGACGGCGAAGAAGGCCGCGCGCGGCCGCAAGGCACCGCCGCGGTCCGACGAATGAGTCCGGTCGGGCGCGGCGGGAGGATCAGGCTTCCATGACGATCTTGCCGGCCTCGACGTACTCCTCGAACTGGGTGCGCGGCATGGCGGTCGAGCCGACCACGCCCTGGGCCTCCTCCCAGCCGAGCGTCATGCTGTCGGGCGCCTCGATCACCTCGATGCGGCCTTCGGGGATCGGAATGGGCAGGCCGTCGCCGGGGGTGTAGGTGACGAGGCCCTTGATGGTGGCGAACTGGGTCATGGAAAGCTCCTGGAACGAATGGATGGACGGATGACGGAAGGCGGGGTGGTTTTCCCGCGCACACGGACCATGATTGCACGACTGTGATGACGTCACGAATCCCCCGGTAGGACGGCCGAAGGCCGGACGGCGGCGTCGAAAGGAAGAAACCATGTCGGACAGCCCCCCATCCTCCGTTCCGCTCGGCAAGGTCCGCGTGGTCGGCATCGCCTTCGTCTTCCTGTGGTTCGCCATCGGCGGCGTCGCGCACTTCGCCTTCACGCAGACCGAGATGCGCATCGTGCCGCCCTGGGTGCCGTGGCCGCGCGCGGCGGTGCTGGTCAGCGGCGTCTTCGAGTTGCTGGGCGCGGCGGGCCTGCTGTGGCGGCCGACGCGCCGGTGGGCCGGCATCGGTCTGTTCGCGCTGACCATCGCCGTGACGCCGGCGCACTTCCACATGCTGCAGCGTCCGGAGTTGTTCCCGTCGATCCCGTACTGGGCGCTGGTCGTGCGCCTGCCGGTGCAGGTCGCGCTGCTGGCGCTGATCGCGTGGTCGACCTTCGCATGGCGGCCGACGGACCGCGCCCGCGCGGCGTCGCCGACGTAGCGCACGGTGCCAGGCCCGGCGCTGCCTTGTTCCTGTCACGGTCGGTGCGCAGACTCGGCGCACCATGCTCGACGTCATCACCTCCCACGAAGCGACCTACGTCCCCTACGCCCGGCAGCGCAAGTCCGGCGGATTCTGGGAGGGCGTGGTCGACATCCTGTTCGTCGACAGCAAGACGATCCACGTCTGCGACCGCTGCCACGACGATTCCGCCGACGCCTTCATGGACGCGAGCATCGACGCCATGCGTCTCGCCGGGGCCTGCTAGCCAAGTTCGGTTTCAGATGAACAGGGCCGGGTCGACCATGGCGCGGTTGAGCTGCACGCTCCAGTGCAGATGAGGACCGGTGACGCGGCCGGTGGCGCCGACGGCGCCGAGGCGCTCGCCGGTGGCGAGGACGTCGCCGGGGCGGCAGTCGGTCGCGCTGAGGTGGCAGTACATCGTCAACAGGCCGGCGCCGTGGTCGAGCCAGACGGTGCCGCCGTTGAAGAAGTAGTCGCCCGTGTCGATCACGCGGCCGGGCAGCGGGGCCACGACCGGCGTGCCGGTGGGCGCGGCGATGTCCATGCCGCTGTGCGGATTGCGCGACTGGCCGTTGAAGACGCGGCGCAGTCCGAAGGAACTAGAGCGCCGGCCCGGCACCGGCACGCGCATGCGCAGGTCCTGCGGCAGGGCGCCCGGTGACGGCTCGGTGAAGGTCGCCATCACCGTGGCGACGTGCGTCCGCTCGCGCTCGTAGCGGGCCTGGTCGGCGGCCGACAGGTCGACCGTGCCCGGCGCCACCTTCAGGCGCTGCTCGCTGTACTGCTTCGACGCCACCCGGTAGGTCAGGCGCCGTTCGCGCTCGTTGGCGACCCGCACCACGAGGGTCCGCACGCCCACCGCCGCCGACAGCGGGATGCCCACGACCGCCGTCCACTCGATGGGATCGCCGGTCACCAGCAAGGGAATGTCGTTCTCCAGCGCGACCGGCCGCGTCGCCGCCGGCCCGAGCGACAGCCGCGCCACGCCGCCGGGCACCGGCAGCGCCTGGGGCCAGACCTCCGTGGCGGGCGTGGATTCCGACGACGACGGCGCGGCGTTCGAAGGCAGGGCCGACAGCGCCAGCAGGCCGCCGGCACCGGTCAGGAGCGCGCGTCGCGACGACGAGGAAGGGATGATCGAATCGGGGTGGAGGCGAGGCAGGTGGCGCATGCGAGGCAGTCTATCGAGGCCGGCCCGTCGTCCCTTACCGATGGAAAAATGTAACTTTGTCTTACGATAGAGCGTCTTTTGTTTCAAAGGAGTCGGCATGGCTCGACGCAGACAGGGTGCCGCGTTCGATTTTCTGGACTTGGTAGCGATGCTGCCGTGGTGGGGCGGCATCGGTCTGGCGCTCGCCAGCCACGTGCTGCTCGATCGCCTGTCGGTGCCTTCGTCGACGCCGATGCAGGCGGGCCAGATGGGCACCTTCGTGCAGCAGGCGCTGATCGCCGGCTTCGCTTCCATCGGCCGCTGGCTGGTGCCGCTGCTGTGCCTGCTGGGAGCCGCGGTGTCCTTCATGCGCCGCCACAGGCGCCGGGCGCTGGTCGACACGGTCACCGGATCCGACGCCGCGGCGGCGCTCGACGGCATGTCCTGGCGCGAGTTCGAACTGCTCGTGGGCGAGTCGTTCCGGCGGCAGGGCTGGCAGGTCGCGGAGCAGGGCGGCGCGCAGGCCGACGGCGGGGTCGACCTGATCCTGCGCAGGGACCGCGAGACCTTCGTCGTGCAGTGCAAGCAGTGGAAGGCGTTCAAGGTCGGCGTCGGCGTGGTGCGCGACCTCTACGGCGTGATGGCCGCGCGCGGCGCGGCGGGCGGCTTCGTCGTCACCTCGGGCCGCTTCACGGCCGAGGCGCGGCGCTTCGCCGAGGGTCGCAACGTGCGCCTGATCGACGGCCCGGCGCTGCTGGCGCTGATCCGGCCGGCGAGGGGGGCGGGTGCGGCGTCGTCGGCTTCCTCGTCCGCGCGTGCGAGGCCCACGACCGGCGGCGCGGCAACAGGTGTCCAGCCGCCGCCGTCATCAGCTTCAGGATCAGGATCGGCAACTGCGTCCACAAACACGTTCACGTCCGCGTCGGTGCCACCGCGCGACGGCGCTCCCGCACCGTCGGCGCCGATGCACGTCGGGCCGGCGCCGGGCGGCGATGTCGCGGCGCCCGCCTGTCCGACCTGCGAGGCGGCGATGGTGCGGCGCATGGCCCGCACGGGCGCGCGGGCCGGCTCCTCGTTCTGGGGCTGCTCGCGCTTCCCAGCCTGCAGGGGCACGCGATGAAGCGCGCCGCGACGAGCGTCCCGAGCCGCATCCGGCTCCGCCTCGCCTGTGCCGTCGTCTGCGCCCTGGCGGCTTCGGGCGCGGGTGCCCAGCGGGTCTACAAGTGCACGTCCGGCCGCTCGGTGTCGTACTCGCACGAGCCGTGCCTCGACGCGCAGGTCGTCGACGTCGTGCCGACGCAGGGCATGGACCGCGCCAGCGGCGTCAGCCGCAAGGGTGCCGACGTGCGGCGCATCGAGCAGCGCGCGATGCTCGCCCATGCCCTCAAGCCGCTGACCGGGATGGACGAGAAACAGTTCGGCAAGCTCGGCGATCGCCAGCGGCTGGACCCGCAGGCGCGCGAGGCCTGCGACCAGCTCGACGCCCGGCTGGCGCAGCAGGAGGCCCAGGCCGCTCAACCCGGGAGCGATGCGGAGCGCAAGGCCGATGCGACGCTGCTGTTCGAGAGCCGGCAGCGCTACCGGCGGCTGCGCTACTGAGCTGGAAAGGCGCGAACCGGTCGCTCGCCTCAGGCCCGCCCACCGACGGTGGTTGCGGACGTTTCGGGTCGTCGATGAACCCGCCTGCGGCCCGTCAGGCCGGCCGCCACGTCCCCGGCGCCAGCCCGTCGAGCGCGTACGGCCCGATGGCCGCGCGGACCAGCCGCAACGTCGGATGCCCGACCGCCGCCGTCATCCGCCGCACCTGCCGGTTGCGGCCCTCGCGGATGGCCAGCTCGATCCAGGTCGTGGGGATGGCGGCGCGCACGCGGATCGGCGGATCGCGCGGGCCGATGGCGGGCGCCGCGTCCAGGCGCCGCGCGCGCGCCGGGCGCGTCGGGCCGTCGTTGAGCCGCACGCCGTCGCGCAAGGCCGCGAGCGCCGCGTCGTCCGGCTCGCCCTCGACCTGCACCCAGTAGACCTTCTCCATCTTGAAGCGCGGATCGGCGATGCGCGCCTGCAGCCGGCCGTCGCCGGTCAGCAACAGCAGCCCCTCGCTGTCGGCGTCCAGCCGGCCGGCGACGTACACGCCGGGCAGGTCGATGAAGTCCTTCAGTCCGCGCCAGCGGCCCTCGGGCGTGAACTGGCTGAGGACGCCGTAGGGCTTGTGGAAGCGGACGAGGGGAGGAGGGGCGATCGGTCCAGACGATGAGCCGCAAATCGACGGAATCGGCTCACTGCCGAGTCGCGGGTTGCGTCGACGATCGCCTTTGTCCATGGACTCGACTCAGGCCCCGCGAAAGCACGACAACCCCCAGGGCGTCAGCTTGACCGGCAGGTGATGGTGCTGCGACGCGTCGGCGATGCCGAAGCGGAACACCTGCACGTCCATGAAGGCCGGCTCGGGCAGTACCGCGCCGCGCGCGCGGAAGTAGTCGCCGACGTGCAGGCGCAACTCGTAGACGCCGACGCCGAACAGCGGCTCGGGACCGTCGAGGCCGTCGACCACGCCCTGCGGGCCGACCTGCCCGGCGGCAACCGGCACCCAGCGCTCGGCGCCGTCGACGGACGCATGGCGCACGACATCGACGCGCATGCCGCGGGCGACGACGCCGTTGGCGACATCGACGACGTGGATGGAAACGGCTTGCATGGAGAGTTTTTCCCGTTGGATGTTCAGAGGGTCACGTCACCTGATCACGCCGCACCCAACTCATCGAGAAGCGTGCGGGTCTCGTCGATCGGTACCGGAAGCGCCGTCTGCACCACGGTCCAGACTGTGCCGACATTGACATTCGCATGGCCATGAATGAGTTGGTTTCGGAAGGGCACGATCTTTGGCAGATCCGAAATGCGGCACGCCAGCCTTGCATCCAGTTTGGACAATTGATTCAACGCTTCACCAATGACTTCGAATTTCCGTTCTACCGCCGCCTGCGCCATGACGTTGGCCGCATAGGCAGAAGCATCCATGCCTTCAACAAAGCTTTGGATCGTCAGAGCCGATTCCTTCACATCCCAAAGGAAGGCGCGTGGATCACGCCGCATAGACCAACTCACGACTCCGATCGATGTCCGCAAGCACGAAGGGATTGCGGATCGCTTCGGCTTCCACGAGATCGACGTCGCGTCCCAGCAGTTGTTCCAGATCGGCCTTGGCACCGAAGAAGGTGTCGAGATCGACGCCGACGTCCGGTGCGAATTCCACGAGGAAATCCACGTCGCTGCGCGTGAGATCGAAATCGTCGATGCGCGCGGCGGAGCCGAAGACGTCGAGCCGGCGGATGCGATACCGCCGGCAGATGACGGAGATTTCGGTGCGATGCCGCGCGATGGAGGGGTGCATGACCGAAGTCTACCGAGGCGACCTACTTGCCCCACCCGTCCCGCATCCCCGCCGCGCGGTTGAACACGGGACCGCCGCCGGCGCCGCCCGCCTTGGCGTCGGCGACGAAGTAGCCGTGCCGCTCGAACTGGAAGCCGGTGCCGTCCGCCGCGTCGGCGAGCGAGGGCTCGACGAAGGCCGACGTCGTCACCAGGCTGTGCGGGTTGAGTTCGTCGAGCAACTCGCCGCCGCCGGGCTTCTCGGCCGCGAACAGGCGCTCGTAGAGCCGCACCTCGGCCGCCACGGCGTCGGCCGCCGCCACCCAGGTGATGTTGCCCTTGACCTTGACGGCGTCGGCGCCGGGCGTGCCGCTCTTGGTGTCGGCCACCAGCAGGGCGTGCACCTCGACCAGGCGGCCGTCGGCGTCGCGCGTGGCGCCGGTGCACTCGATCGTGTGGCCGTACTTCAGGCGCACCTTGTTGCCGGGGAAGAGGCGGAAGAAGCCCTTGGGCTGGACGTCCTCGTAGTCGGTGCGCTCGATCCAGAGTTCGCGGCCGATCTGGAAATGGCGCAGGCCGCGCTCCGGGTGGTGCGGATGCACGGGCGCCGTGCAGGCGTCGAGCGCGTCGTCGCCGCCCATGAGCTCGCCCCAGTTGGTGATGACCAGCTTCACGGGATCGAGCACGGCCATGGCGCGCGGCGCGACCGGGTCGAGCGTCTCGCGCAGCGCGGCCTCGAGGGCGGCGTAGTCGGTCCAGCCGCCGCCGGACTTGGTGGTGCCGCTGCGCTCGCAGAACAGGCGCAGGGCCTCGGGCGTGTAGCCGCGCCGGCGCAGGCCGGCGAGGGTGGGCATGCGCGGATCGTCCCAGCCCTCGACGTGGCCGTCCTCGACCAGCTGGCGCAGGCGGCGCTTGCTGGTCATCACGTGGGTGATGTTCAGGCGCGCGAACTCGTACTGGCGCGGGTGCGGGCTGGCGATCAGGCCGCCCTCGGCCAGGCGGTCGAGCAGCCAGTCGTAGAACGGGCGCTGGTCCTCGAACTCCAGCGTGCAGATCGAGTGCGTGATCTGTTCCAGCGCGTCCTCGATCGGATGCGCGAAGGTGTACATCGGGTAGATGCACCAGCGGTCGCCGGTGTTGTGGTGCGTGGCGCGGCGGATGCGGTAGAGGGCCGGGTCGCGCATGTTGATGTTGGGGCTCGCCATGTCGATCTTGGCGCGCAGCACGGCGGCGCCGTCCTCGAGCCGGCCGTCGCGCATCTCGCGGAAGCGCGCGAGGTTGTCGGCCGGCGAGCGGGCGCGGAACGGGCTGTCGGTGCCGGGCGTGTTGAAGTCGCCGCGCCTCGCGCGCATCTCGTCGGGCGTCTGCTCGTCGACGTAGGCGAGGTCCTGGCCGATGAGGTACTCGGCCGCGCGGTACATGAAGTCGAAGTAGTCGCTCGCGAAGTACTCGTGCGGCTGCAGGATGCCGGGGTGGGCGGGACGGTCGGCCAGCAGGGTCTCGTAGCCCATCCAGTCGATGGCGTCGCGGATGGCGTCGACGTACTCCTGCTCTTCCTTCTCGGGGTTGGTGTCGTCGAAGCGCAGGTGGCACACGCCGCCGTACTCGCGCGCCATCTCGAAGTTCAGCCAGATGCTCTTGGCGTGGCCGATGTGCAGGTAGCCGTTGGGCTCGGGCGGGAAGCGCATGCGCACTTTCGCGGGATCGGGCATGCCCTGGGCGTGGTGGTCGGCGTCGCCGGGGGCGCCGCCCCACCGGCGGCCCTCGTAGGCGTTGCGGGCGAGGTCGTCCTCGATGACGTGGCGCAGGAAATTGCTGGGAGCGGGGGCGGTTTTCGGGACGTTCTTGTCGGCGGGGGAGGTCATCGACGGATTTTAGGGAGTTACTTTCCGCAACGAACTTCACGTGCCAGCGTTAACCTGATCGGGAGCTGACGCGTTGTGGTCAGACCCGGGCGTTTTCAGTTCTCGCCCCCCTTCCGGATCCCCGGATTTCCCCTCAAGGAGACCCTCATGCGTTTCATCCGTTCGACCCTCGCCAGGTTCGCCGCCGCCGGCGCGCTGGCCGCCGTGGCCCTGCTCGGCGCGGCCTCGGCCCAGGCCTCGAGCTGGTCGGTGGGCATCAGCACCCCCGGCATCGTCGTCAACGGCGGCGCGGCACCGCTCTACTACTCGCCGCCGCCCGTCTACTACGCGCCGCCGCCGGTGTACTACCGCCCGCCGCCGCCGCCCCCGCCGGTGTACTACCAGCCGGCGGCACCGGTCTACTACGGTCCGCCGCAGGGCTACTACGGCCCGCCCCGGGGCTATTACCGCGATGGCCATCGCGGCGACGGCTGGCGCGGCGACGGCGGCTGGCGGGGCGACGGCCGCCGCGACTGGCGCTGATCCCGGCACGGCGCGCCGCCCCCGCGGTGGCGGTGCCGGCGACCGATCGAACCGGCCTTTCCACGAGGCCGGTTTTTTTATGCGCGGCCGCTTTACCGTGCCTTTACGACGGCATCGACTGACCGTCGCAAAGCGCGAAGGGTCGCAGGCTACGATTTGACACGCCGACGCGACCCGTCGGCGTTTCGATGTCTCGCCCGGCCCGTTGCCGGCGACCGGTGCCCCTCCCGTCAGGATCTTCCGCATGGACCCCCGTCCCCACGACCCCCCGCCTTCCCGCGCCGACGATGCCGTCGCGCCCCCGTTCCGGCGCCGGCGCTGGTTGGGCGCGGTCGTGGCGCTGCTGGCGCTGGCGGCGTTGATCGGCGCGGCGTGGTACCTCGTCAACCGGCCGGCCGCCGCACCGCCGGGCGCCGGCGGGCGGCCGCCCGGGGCGGGAGCGGGCGGACCGGGCCGACCCGGCGGCCCGGGCGGCCCGCCCGGCGCGGCCTCCGGCGCGTTCGTGGTCACGGTCGGCTCGGCCGTCGCCCGGCGCGGCGACGTGCCGGTCTACCTCGACGCGCTGGGCACCGTCACGCCGGTGACCACCGTCACGCTGCGCCCGCAGGTCTCGGGCGTCATGACCGACGTCTACTTCACCGAGGGCCAGACGGTGCGCAAGGGCGAACTGCTCGCGCGCATCGACCCGCGCCCGTTCGAGCAGGCGCTGATGCAGGCCCAGGGCACGCGGTTGCGCGACGAGGCGCAGCTGCGCGCCGCGCGCGTGACGCTGGAGCGCTACCGCACGCTGCTCGGCCAGGACTCGATCGCCCGCCAGGAGGTCGATACGCAGACCGCGCTGGTCGGCCAGCTCGAAGGCACCGTGACGACCGACCGGGCCGCCGAGGCCGGCGCACGCCTGAACCTGGGCTTCACGCGCCTGACGGCGCCCGTGAGCGGCCGCGTCGGCTTGCGCACGGTCGACCCCGGCAACTACGTGGCGGCGGGCGCGACCACCGGCGTCGCCGTCATCACGCAGATGGACCCGATCGACGTGCAGTTCTCCGTCCCGCAGGACCGCGTGCCCGAGATCGAGGCCCGCGCCCGCGCCGGCACCGGCAAGCTGGCCGTGACCGCGCTCGACCGCACCCGCGCGACGACCCTGGGCACCGGCGCCTTCTCCACGCTCGACAACGTGATCGACACGACCACCGGCACCGTCAAGGCCAAGGCGCGCTTCTCCAACGCCGCCTCGACGCTGTTCCCGAGCCAGTTCGTCAACGTGCGGCTGCTGCTGCGCACGATCGAGGGCGCGGTGGTGGTGCCGGTGACGGCGCTGCGCACGGCGGGCACCGGCAACTACGTCTACGTCGTCAACGCCGACCGCACGGTGTCGATGCGCAACGTCAGGCGCGGCGAGTCGACCGTCGAGTCGGTGGTCATCACCGAGGGTCTCCAGGAGGGCGAGCGCGTCGTCACCGAGGGCGGCGACCGCCTGAAGGACGGCTCCACCGTGCAGCTGCCCACCGACGACGTGGCCGCGCGCCCGCACGGCGGCGCCTCGGGCGCGCGGGGCGGGGCCTCGGGGCCGCGCGGCGGTGCGTCCGGATCTCGTCGGCAGCGACCCGAATGAGCGCCGCGCCGGGCCGCCCCAAGCAAGCTCGCACCGCAGTGCGCAGCACGGAGGTTTTCCGATGAGCCCGTCGCGCCCCTTCATCGAGCGGCCGGTCGCGACGGCGCTGCTGATGGTGGCCATCGTGCTGGCCGGCCTGGTAGGCTTCCGCTTCCTGCCGCTGTCGGCGCTGCCGCAGGTCGACTACCCGACGATCCAAGTCCAGACGCTCTACCCCGGCGCCAGCCCGGAGGTCATGAGCCGCACCGTCACGGCGCCGCTGGAGCGCCAGTTCGGCCAGATGCCGGGGTTGAACCGCATGAGCTCGACCAGCGCGGCGGGGGTGTCGATCGTCACCCTGCAGTTCGGCCTGGGCGAGAAGCTCGACGTCTCGGAACAGGAGGTGCAGGCGGCCATCAACGCCGCCAACGCCCTGCTGCCGGCCGACCTGCCCGCGCCGCCGGTCTACGCCAAGGTGAATCCGGCCGACGCGCCGGTGCTCACGCTGGCGATCAGCTCCACCACCATGCCGCTGACCGAGGTGCAGAACCTGGTCAACACGCGCCTGGCGCAGAAGATCAGCCAGGTCTCCGGCGTCGGGCTGGTCACGCTCTCGGGCGGGCAGCGCCCGGCCGTGCGCATCCAGGCTGACACGCGCGCGCTGGCGGCCTACGGCATCGGCCTGGACACGCTGCGCACGGCGATCTCGGCGGCCAACGCCAACAGCGCCAAGGGCAGCTTCGACGGCCCGCAGCGCTCCTACACCATCAACGCCAACGACCAGCTGGTCACGGCCGCCGACTACCGCAACCTGATCGTCGCCTGGCGCAACACCGCGCCGGTGCGCATGAGCGACGTGGCGCAGGTGGTCGACAGCGCCGAGAACACGCGCCTGGGCGCCTGGGCCGGCCTGGCGGCGGCCCTGCCGGGCGTCGAGCCGGGCACGGCAGCGCCAGGCGGTGCGTCGGGCACGCGGCCGGCGAACGGCGGCGCCGCGTCGACATCGTCCACGGAAGGCGTGCTGTACCCGGCCGTCATCCTGAACGTGCAGCGCCAGCCCGGCGCCAACGTCATCGCCACCGTCGACGCCATCCGGCGCCAGCTGCCGGAGCTGCAGGCGGGCCTGCCGGGCTCGCTCGACGTCAAGGTGCTGTCCGACCGCACGACCGGCATCCGCGCCTCGGTCGAGCACGTGGAGATCGAGCTGCTGCTGGCGGTCGTGATGGTGGTGCTGGTGATCTTCCTGTTCCTGCACAGCGTGCGCGCCACGCTCATCGCCAGCCTGGCGGTGCCGATCTCGCTCGTCGGCAGCTGCGGCGTGATGTACCTGATGGGCTACAGCCTCAACAACCTCAGCCTGATGGCCCTGACCATCGCCACCGGCTTCGTGGTGGACGACGCCATCGTGATGATCGAGAACATCGCGCGCTACCTGGAGGAGGGCGAGGCGCCCTTCGCCGCCGCGCTCAAGGGCGCGGCGCAGATCGGCTTCACGATCATCTCGCTGACGGTGTCGCTCATCGCCGTGCTGATCCCGCTGCTGTTCATGGGCGACGTCGTGGGGCGGCTGTTCCGCGAGTTCGCGGTCACGCTGGCCATTACCATCCTGATCTCCGCCGTGGTGTCGCTCACGCTGGTGCCGATGATGTCGGCGCGCATGTTGAAGAGCGAGCCGCACAACGCGTCGCGGGGCTTCGCGGGTCGCGTGCAGGCCTTCTTCGACCGCGTGATCGCGCGCTACGACGTCTGGCTGCAGTGGGTGTTCCGCCGCCAGGGCCTGACATTGGTCGTGGCGCTGGCGACCATGGCATTGACGGTGCTGCTCTACGTGGCGATCCCCAAGGGCCTGTTCCCGACGCAGGACACCGGCCAGCTCCAGGGCCGCATCGAGGCGGCGCAGGACGTGTCGTACGAGCGCATGGCCGAGCTGCAGCAGGCCGCGGCGCGCGCCATCCTGGCCGACCCGGAGGTGGCGAGCCTGAGCTCCGTCACCGGCGTGGACGCGGCCAACAACACCATGCTCAACACCGGCCGCGTGCTGATCAACCTCAAGGCCGATCGCGGCGCTCAGGAGGCGACCATGCAGCGCCTGCGCGAGCGCGTGGCGCAGGTCGCGGGCGTGCGGCTCTACCTGCAGCCGACGCAGGACCTGACCATCGACGCCGAGACCGGTCCGACCGAGTACCGCTTCTCGATCGAGGGCGTGGATTCGGCCACCGTCACCGAGTGGGTGAACAAGCTGCGCGCCCGCCTGCAGGACGTGCCCCAGGTGCGCAACGTGACCAGCGACGCCGGCGCGCAGGGCCTGTCGGCCTTCGTCGACATCGACCGCGCGACGGCCTCGCGGCTGGCGGTGACGGCCAGCGCGGTGGACGACGTGCTCTACAGCGCCTTCGGCCAGCGCATCGTCTCGACCATCTTCACCGAGACCAACCAGTACCGCGTGATCCTGGAGGCGAAGAACGACTCGATCGAGACGCCGCAGCAGCTGGGCACTCTCAACCTCAAGACCGGCTCGGGCGCGGCCACGCCGCTGTCGGCCATCGCCACCATCCGCGAGCAGCTCGCACCGCTGCAGATCACGCACGTGGCGCAGTACCCGGCCGCGACGGTGGGCTTCGACACCGCCCCGGGCGTGTCGCTCGGCCGCGCGGTCGACGCCATCCGGCAGGCGGCGAAGGAGGTCGGCCTGCCTGTGGGCGTGTCGATGACCTTCCTGGGCGCGGCGGGCGCCTACGAGAACTCGCTGTCCAACCAACTGTGGCTGATCCTGGCGGCGGTGGTGTGCGTCTACATCGTGCTGGGCGTGCTCTACGAGAGCTACGTCCATCCGCTGACGATCCTCTCGACGCTGCCTTCGGCCGGCGTGGGCGCGCTGCTGGCGCTGATGGTGACGGGCAACGACCTCGGCGTGATCGGGATCATCGGCATCATCCTGCTGATCGGCATCGTGAAGAAGAACGCCATCATGATGATCGACTTCGCCATCGAGGCCGAGCGCCGCCAGGGCATGACGCCCCTGCAGGCGATCCACCAGGCCGCGCTGCTGCGCTTCCGCCCGATCCTGATGACGACGCTGGCCGCGCTGTTCGCCGCCGTGCCGCTGATGCTGGGCTTCGGCGAGGGCGCCGAGCTGCGCCGGCCGCTGGGCCTGGCGATCTTCGGCGGACTGATCGTGAGCCAGGTGCTGACGCTGTTCACGACGCCGGTGATCTACCTGGCGTTCGACCGGGTGGGGCGGCGCTTCGGCGGGCGGCGGGAGGTCGCAGCGTGAAGGCCGTCGCGGCCGGTGTCGGGTTTTTTCCCTCTCCCGGAGGGAGAGGGAGCGGATGCGAGGCTCCGGCGCCATGAACCTCTCGCGCCCCTTCGTCGAGCGCCCGATCGCGACCATCCTGCTGACCATCGGGATCGCGCTGGCGGGCATCGCGGCGTTCTTCGCGCTGCCGGTGTCGCCGTTGCCGAAGGTCGACTTCCCCGTCATCTCGGTCAGCGCCAGCCTGGCCGGCGCCAGTCCGGACACCATGGCCAGCAGCGTCGCGACGCCGCTGGAGCGGCGGCTGGGCACCATCGCCGGCGTCAACGAGATGACGTCGACCAGCTCCACCGGCTCGGCGCGCGTCACGCTGCAGTTCGACCTCAACCGCGACATCAACGGCGCCGCGCGCGAGGTGCAGGCGGCCATCAACGCCGCGCGCGTCGACCTGCCCGCCACGCTGCGCAGCAACCCGACCTACCGCAAGATCAACCCGGCCTCGTCGCCGGTCATCATCCTGGCGCTGACCTCCAGGACCAAGACGCCGGGCCAGATCTATGACGCCGTCTCCAACATCGTCAGCCAGCGGCTGTCGCAGGTGCAGGGCGTGGGCGACGTGGAGATCGGCGGCGGCTCGCTGCCGGCGGTGCGGGTGGAGCTGCTGCCCTACGCGCTCAACCAGTACGGCATCAGCACCGAGGACGTGCGCGCCGCCATCCAGGCCACCAACGCCAACCGGCCCAAGGGCGCCATTGAGGGCGAGGGCCGCCGCCTGCAGATCTACACGCCGCAGCCGGCGCGGCGCGCGGCCGAGTACCGCTCGATGATCGTCGCCTGGCGCAACAACGCGGCGGTGCGGCTGGCCGACGTGGCCAACGTGGTCGACGGCGTGGAGAACCGGCGCACGCTGGGCCTCTTCAACGGCCAGCCGGCCATCATCGTGCTGGTCACGCGCCAGCCCAGCGCCAACATCATCGAGACCGTCGACCGCGTGCGCGACCTCATCCCCGAGCTGCGCGCCCAGCTGCCGCAGGACATCGACGTCCAGGTGGCCTCCGACAGCACCAACTCCATCCGCTCGTCGCTCCACGAGATCGAGCTGACGCTGATGGTGTCGATCGTGCTGGTGGTGCTGGTGGTGGGGCTGTTCCTGCGCAAGGCGCGCGCGACGGTGGTGCCGGCGGTGGCGACGGTGGTGTCGCTGCTGGGCACGTTCGGCGTGATGTACCTGCTGGACTTCAGCCTCAACAACCTCAGCCTCATGGCGCTCACGGTGGCCACCGGTTTCGTCGTCGACGACGCCATCGTCGTGCTGGAGAACACCATGCGCCACGTCGAGGCCGGCATGGACCGCGTCGAGGCGGCGCTGCGGGGCGCGCGCGAGGTCGGCTTCACGGTGCTGTCGATCAGCCTGTCGCTGGTGGCGGTGTTCATCCCGCTGCTGTTCATGGACGGGCAGGTCGGCCGGCTGTTCCGCGAGTTCGCCGTCACGCTGTCGGTGGCGGTGATGATCTCGCTGGTCATCTCGCTGACCACCACGCCGATGATGTGCGCGCTGCTGCTGCGGCCGGAGAAGGACGGCGCCGCCGCCACGCCCGCGAGGCGCCCGTCCTGGCCCGCGCGCTGGGCCGAGCGCGGCTACGACGCGCTGCTGCGCACCTACGGCCGCAGCCTCGACTGGGCGCTGGCGAGCAAGGCGCTGGTGATGTTCATCCTGCTGGCGGTCATCGGCCTGAACGTCTACCTGTTCGCGAAGGTGCCCAAGGGCTTCTTCCCGCAACAGGACAACGGCCAGTTGAACGGCGGCCTGCGCGCCGACCAGAGCATCTCCTCGGCCGCGCTGGGCGAGAAGCTCAAGCAGGCGGTCGACATCATCCGTGCCGACCCGGCGGTGGACACGGTGGTGGGCTTCTCCGGCGGCAGCCGCGCGGGCGGCGGCTTCATGTTCGTCAACCTCAAGCCGCTGGCCGAGCGCAAGGTGTCCAGCGACGTCGTCATCAACCGGCTGCGGCCGCAGTTGAATCGCCTGACCGGCCTGCGCGTGTTCCTCGGCCAGGTGCAGGACCTGCGCGGCGGCAGCCGGCAGAGCAACTCGACCTACGAGTACACGCTCAAGGGCGACAACATCGCCGACCTGCGCACCTGGAGCGGCAGGCTCGTCGAGCGCCTGAAGCAGGAGAGCGCATTGACCGACATCGACGGCGACCAGGCCGACAACGGCGTCGAGACCTTCGTCACGGTGGACCGCGAGAGCGCCTCGCGCCTGGGCGTCACCGCCGCCGCCGTCGACGCCGCGCTCTACAACGCCTTCGGCCAGCGTTCGGTCGCCACCATCTACGACGAACTCAACCAGTACGCCGTGATCATGGAATGGGCGCCGCGCTTCATGCAGGGCCCGCCCGCGCTCGCGGACCTGTACGTGCCCGCGTCCACCGCCGCCGCGACCGGCACCACGGTCGTCACCACCTCCGCCAACCCCGGCCAGCGCGGCGCCTCCGTGGGCACGCCACTGAGCACCGCGCCGACCACGATGGTGCCGCTGTCCGCCATCGCGAGGCTCTCCGAGCGCGCCATCCCGACGTCGATCTCGCACGAGGGCGGCGAGCTCTCCAGCACCGTCTCCTTCAGCCTCGCGCCCGGCGTGGCGCTGGGCGACGCGCAGCGCATCGTCGCCCAGGCCAGCGCCGACATCGCCATGCCGATCAACGTGCGCGGCAGCTTCGGCGGCTCGGCCGGCGTCTTCTCGCAGTCGCAGAACCAGCAGTGGCTGCTGATCGTGGCGGCGCTGGTGGTGATCTACATCGTGCTGGGCGTGCTCTACGAGAGCCTGATCCATCCGATCACGGTGCTGACCACGCTGCCCTCGGCCGGCGTCGGCGCGGTGCTGGCGCTGCTGCTGTTCCGCATGGACTTCTCGCTGATCGCCCTGATCGGGGTGTTCCTGCTGATCGGCATCGTCAAGAAGAACGCCATCCTGATCATCGATTTCGCGCTCGACGCCGAGCGCGCGCGCGGCCTCACCGCGACCGAGGCCGTACGCGAGGCCTGCATGCTGCGCTTCCGCCCGATCCTGATGACGACGATGGCCGCCGCGCTGGGCGCGCTGCCGCTGGCGATCGGCTTCGGCCAGGGCTCCGAGCTGCGCCAGCCGCTGGGCGTGGCCATCGTCGGCGGCCTCATCGCCAGCCAGTTGCTGACCCTGCTGACCACGCCCGTCGTCTACGTGCTGATGGACAGGCTGCGCCGCCGCTCGGGCGACGAGCGCCATCTAGCGCGCGCGGCCGACGCGTCGCCGCCCCACGGCCTCACCCCGAATTCCCCATGACCGTCATGCCGCCCCCGCCGTCCACCTCCGCATCCGCCGTTCCGGCCGCAGCCACGGCCGCCGTCCACCGGCGCGCGCCGCCGGCCGGATGGCCGCGCGCCGCGCTGGCGCTGGCGCTCGCGGCCGCGCTCGCCGGCTGCGCGGTCGGACCGGCCTACCGGCCGCCGGTCGTCGACGCGCCCAGCGCCTGGAAGGAGGCGCCGGCCGTCGACGGCTGGCTGCCCGCCGCGCCGGCCGACGACCTGGAGCGCGGCCCCTGGTGGCAGCGCTTCGGCGACGCCGGCCTCGACGCGCTGGCCGAGCGCGTGCGCATCGACAACCCCGGCATCGCCGTGGCGGTGGCCAACTACGCGCAGGCCCAGGCGCTGGTGCGCGAGCAGCAGGCCACGCTGTTCCCGTCCGTGTCGCTCTCCGGCGCCGAGTCGCGCACCGGCACGCGGGGCGAGTCGAACGCCCGTGGCGTCGCCAGCGCCACCCTGGGCGCCTCCTGGGCGCCCGACGTCTGGGGCCGGCTGCGCCTGGCCGTGGGCAGCGCGCGGGCGCAGGCCCAGGCCAGCGCCGCCGACCTGGCGGCGGCGCGGCTGTCGGCGCTGGGCAGCCTGGCGTCGAACTACTTCCAGTTGCGCGAGGCCGATGCCGAACTGGCGCTGCTGGCCGCCACGCTGGAGGGCTACGAGCGCTCGCTGACCATCGCGCGCAACCGCTACGAGGCCGGCATCGCCGCGCAAAGCGATGTGCTGCAGGCGCAGACCCTGCTGGTGAACACGCGCGCCGACCGCGTCGCGTTGCAGCGCTCGCGCGACACGCTCGAGCACGCCATCGCGGTGCTGGTGGGCGCGGCGCCGGCGTCCTTCCGCCTGCCGGTGGCCGAATCGTGGACGCCGACGGTGCCGGCCGTGCCGCTGGGTGTGCCGTCCACGCTGCTGCAGCGCCGCCCCGACATCGCCGCCGCCGAGCGCGACATGGCCGCGGCCAACGCGCAGATCGGCATCCAGCGCGCGGCGTACTTCCCGAACATCGGCCTGAGCGCCTCGCTCGGGCGCTCGTCGACCAGCGTGGGCGACCTGTTCAGCGCCGCCGGCACGTTGTGGTCGCTCGGCCTGTCGGCCACGCAGGTGATCTTCGACGCCGGCGCCATCGCCGCGCGCGTGGACGCCGCGCGGGCGTCGTACGACGCCGTGACCGCCAGCTACCGGCGCACCGTGCTGGCCGCGTTCCAGGGCGTCGAGGACCAGCTCACCGCCACCGCCAGCCTGGCCCGGCAGGAGGCGCTGCGCCGCGAGGCCTCGGCCGCGGCCGACCGCACCGAGCAGCAGATCCTCAACCGCTACCGCGCCGGCCAGGTGAGCTACACCGAGGTCGTGACGGCGCAGGCCTCGGCGCTCAACGCGCGGCGCACGGTGCTGCAGGTGCAGGTCGCGCGGCAGGTCGCGGCGGTCGGGCTGATCCAGGGCCTGGGCGGCGGCTGGGACGTGGCGGAGCTGGTCACGCCCCCGTCACCCTGAGGCTCGAAGCTGAACGCGGTCTGAGCCGGCACCTTGCAATAATTGGTGCCATTTCAAGGAGAGCGCGTGGATATCGTTTTGTTGGTCAAGGCCGCCATCATGGGCATCGTCGAGGGTCTGACGGAGTTCCTGCCCATCTCGTCGACCGGCCACCTGATCCTGGCCGGGGCGTTGCTGGGTTTCGACGACGAGCGGGCCAAGGTGTTCGACATCGCCATCCAGACCGGCGCGATCTTCGCGGTGATCCTGGTGTACTGGCACAAGATCAGCGACACCGTGGTGGCGCTGCCGCGCCAGGCCAAGGCCCGGCGCTTCGCCTTCAACGTGTTCCTGGGCTTCCTGCCGGCGGTGGTGCTGGGCCTGGCGATCGGTTCGATGGTCAAGGCGCACCTGTTCACGCCGATCGTGGTGGCTACGACCTTCATCGTCGGCGGCTTCATCATCCTGTGGGCCGAGCGCCGCGCGCCGGGTTCGGTGCGGGTCGAGAACGTCGACGACATGACGGCCATGGACGCGCTCAAGGTCGGCTTCGTGCAGTGCCTGGCGATGGTGCCGGGCACCAGCCGCAGCGGCGCGACCATCATCGGCGGCATGCTGCTGGGCCTGTCGCGCAAGGCGGCGACGGACTTCTCGTTCTTCGTCGGCATCCCCACGCTGGTGGGCGCCGGGGCGTACAGCCTCTACAAGGCGCGCGCGCTGCTCTCGTGGGCCGACCTGCCCATGTTCATGGTCGGACTGGTGTTCTCGTTCGTCAGCGCCTGGCTGTGCGTGCGCTGGCTGCTGCGCTACATCAGCTCGCACGACTTCGTGCCCTTCGCGTACTACCGCATCGTCTTCGGGATCGTGGTGCTGGCGACGTCCTGGAGCGGGCTGGTGACCTGGGCCGAGTAGGTCCCGGAAACGCGACCGGCCGCTCGCGGCGGCCGGTCGCGTTCGGATCGGATCCGGTCGGACCGGGTCAGATCAGCTTTTCCTCGGGCGTCGCGATCTTGCGCAAGGCGCTGTGGCGCGCGGCGGGCATCTTCAACGGGTGCGCGGTGACGGCGTCGTCCCAGACCGGGTCCTCGATGCTGTCGAAGACCTCGCGCAGCTTCTGGCCCCAGCTGTTGTGCATCATCTGGTAGTAGGGGTTGTTGGCGTCCAGGCAGACGATCTTGTCGGTCTGCAGCCGGCCGGCCTCGTACACCACCAGGTCGAGCGGCAGGCCCACCGAGAGGTTCGATTTCATGGTCGAGTCCATCGACACCAGCGCGCACTTGGCGGCCTCGTCGAGCGGGGTGTCGGGCGTGAGCACGCGGTCGAGCACGGGCTTGCCGTACTTCGATTCGCCGACCTGGAAGTAGGGCGTCTCGTTGGTCGCCTCGATGAAGTTGCCGGCCGAATAGACCAGGAACAGCCGCATGCCCTCGCCGGCGACCTGGCCGCCGAAGATGAACGAGACGTTGAAGTCGAGCCCGGCGTGCTTGAGCGCGGCGGCGTCGCGGTCGTAGACGTGGCGCACCGCCGAGCCCAGCACGCGCGCGGCGTCGAACATGCTCTTGGCGTTCCAGATCGTGATGGGCGGACCGGGCTCGCCGTCGGGGTCGGTCTCGCGCAGTTCCTCGATCTGCAGGATCTCGCGCACCGACTGCGAGATGCTCAGGTTGCCCGCCGACAGCAGCACCATGACGCGGTCGCCCGGCTGCTCGTAGACGATCATCTTGCGGAAGGTGCTGATGTGGTCGACGCCCGCGTTGGTGCGCGAGTCGGACAGGAACACCAGCCCGGCGTTGAGTTTGATGCCTACGCAGTAAGTCATTGGATTCGTTTCGTGGGCACCGGGCCGGTCAGTGGGAGCCGGTGTCGCGCACGTTCAGTTTTTGAAGGGTGTAAAGCGCTTCGAGCGCCTCCCGGGGGCTTAGGGCGTCGAGGTCGAGCGCGGCCAGGGCGGATTCTACGGGGCTGGCCACGGGCGCCTCGGCCATCGGCGGCGCCGCGAACAGGTCGACCTGCGCGCGCGCGCTCGTCTGCTGCGCCTCCAGCGCCTCCAGCGCCTGCCGCGCGTGGTTCACCACCGGCGCGGGCATGCCGGCCAGCCGCGCGACCTGGATGCCGTAGCTCTTGCTGGCCGGGCCGGGCTGCATCTCGTGCAGGAAGACGATGTCGCGCCCGCCGCGGCCGGCGGTCTCGGTCGCGCTCACGTGCATGTTGATGGCGCCGTGGTGCGTGGCCGGGAACTCGGTCAGTTCGAAGTAGTGCGTCGCGAAGAGCGTGAACGAGCGGCTGCGGTCGTGCAGGTGCGCGGCGATGCCGGCGGCCAGCGCCAGGCCGTCGAAGGTGCTGGTGCCGCGGCCGATCTCGTCCATCAGCACCAGCGACTGCGCCGTGGCGGCGTGCAGGATCTGCGCCGCCTCGGTCATCTCCAGCATGAAGGTCGACTGCGCGTTGGCGAGATCGTCGGCCGCGCCGATGCGGGTGTGGATGGCGTCGATCGGCCCCAGCCGGCAGGCCTCGGCCGGCACGTGCGAGCCGATCGAGGCCAGCAGCACGACGATCGCGATCTGGCGCATGTAGGTCGACTTGCCGCCCATGTTCGGCCCGGTGATGACCTGCATGCGCTGCTGCGGGCCGAGCCGCGTGTCGTTGGCGATGAAGGCGCCGGCCGACTTCTCCGCCAGCCGGGCCTCGACCACCGGATGGCGCCCGCGCACGATCTCGATGCAGGGATGCGCGACGAAGGCGGGCGCGTTCCAGTGCAGCGTGTGCGAGCGCTCGGCCAGCGCACACAGGGCGTCGAGCGTGGCGAGGCCGCCGGCCAGCCGCGTGAGCGCGTGGACGTGCGGCTGCAGGGCGTCGAGCAGCTGTTCGTAGAGCCACTTCTCGCGCGCCAGCGCCCGATCCTGCGCCGACAGGGCCTTGTCCTCGAAGGCCTTGAGCTCGGGCGTGATGAAGCGCTCGGCGTTCTTGAGCGTCTGGCGGCGACGGTAGTCGTCGGGCACCTTGCCCAGCGCGCCCTGCGAGACCTCGATGTAGAAGCCGTGCACGCGGTTGAACTGCACCCGCAGGTTGGGGATGCCGGTGCGCTCGCGCTCGGCGATCTCCAGCGTCAGCAGGAAGGCGTCGCAGTTCTCGCCGATGGCGCGCAGCTCGTCGAGCTCGGCGTCGTGCCCGGTCGCGATCACGCCGCCGTCGCGCACCAGCGCGGCCGGCTCGGCCTGGATCGCGCGCGCCAGCAGTCCGGCGCAGTCCGGCGGCGACGCCAGGTCGCCCGCGATGCGCGCGAGCAGGGCGGCCGCGCCGGGCAGGGCGGGGCCGAGGCCGGCGGCCTTGTCCAGCGCCAGCCGCAGCGCCACGAGTTCGCGCGGACGCACTTGGCGCAGCGCGATGCGCGCGGCGATGCGCTCGACGTCGCTGGTGTTTTTCAGCGACTCGCGCAGGGTGCGCCACGGCGCGGCGGTGGCGCCGGCCGGCGCCGTCTGCAGCACGCCGATGGCGTCGAGCCGCGCCTGCGCGTCGGCGCGGTCGCGGCGCGGCGCCAGCAGCCAGCGCCGCAGCAGCCGGCTGCCCATGCCGGTCATGCAGGTGTCGAGCAGGGAGAACAGGGTCGGCGCGGCCTCGCCGCGCAGGGTCTGCACGAGTTCGAGGTTGCGGCGCGTGGCCGGCGGCAGCTCGATCAGGTCGCCGTCGCGCTCGACCGCGAGGCGCGTCACGTGCGTCAGCGCGCGGCCCTGGGTGTGCTCCGCATAGCCGAGCAGGGCGGACGCGGCGGCGTGCGCGTGGGGCAGGCCCTCGGCGTTCCAGGCCGCGAGGCTGGCGCTGCCGAGCTGCTCGCGCAGCTTGCGCTCGCCCAGCGCGCCGTCGAACTGCCAGGCCGGGCGCACCGACAGCGTGAAGGGCGTCGTCGCGCGTGCAGCCACGAGGCGGGCCTCGAAGGCGGTCGTGACCTCGGCGCCGTAGAGCAGTTCGCTCGGCGCGATGCGGGCGATCCAGGCCTCCAGCGCGTCGGCGGCGCATTCGGCCAGCCGCAGCTCGTCGCCCGTCACGCTCAGCCATGCCAGCCCGCAGACGCCGCGCGCGCCGGCGTGCACGGCCAGCAGCAGCGACTCGACGCGGTCGTCGAGCAGTTCCGCGTCGGTCAGCGTGCCCGGCGTGACCACGCGCATCACCTTGCGCTCCACCGGCCCCTTGCCCAGCCCCACCTCGCCGACCTGCTCGCAGATCGCGACCGACTCGCCCAGCTTGATCAGCCGCGCCAGGTAGGCGTCGACCGCGTGGAACGGCACGCCGCACATCGGGATCGGCTGCCCGGCGGACTGGCCGCGCTGGGTGAGCGTGATGTCGAGCAGGCGCGCGGCCTTCTCGGCGTCGGCGTAGAAGAGTTCGTAGAAGTCACCCATCCGGTAGAAGAGGAGGGTGTCGGGGTGGGCGGACTTGAGGCCGAGGTACTGGGCCATCATGGGGGTGTGGTTGCCATCCCCGCTCTTCGTGGATCGCTGATCTTTGACGTCTTGGTTCATTCGGGCTTCGGTGCGGCGGGCATCCAGTGTCGACGGCCGGGCCTGCATCGGCGGCCGGGCGATCCCTGGAAAACATGGCGTTCGATTCTCATCGAAGCGCCTCAGGGCAGCAGGTCCAGCAGCCGCCCGATCAGCACCGCGATGGCGACCAGCGCCTGCCACAGCGCCTGGAGGAGGTGCAGGAAGTCCATCGGTCTCGACGCGAAGCGAGAGGGATCGCCTCAGCGCTGCAGCAGCGCCAGCGCGAACGGCAGGCTCGCCACCCCCAACAATGTCGACAGCGTCACCAGCCCGGCCACGAACGGTCCGTTGTAGCCCATGCGCGCGGCCAGCACGTAGGCGCTCGATGCGGTCGGCACGGCCGAGAACGCCATCAGCACGCCGGCCTGCACCGGGTCGAGCCGCAGCGCTCGCGCGAGGGCGAGGCCCACCAGCGGGAGGAGCAGGTGGCGGATCGCCAGCACCGACGCGGCCAGCACCTTGCCGCGCGCGAGCGACGCGAACTGCATGCCCGCGCCGGCCGCCATCAGCCCCAGCGCCAGCGAGGCGGCGCCGATGCGCGAGAGTGTGGGCTCCAGCCACGGCGGCACCGTGAGGCCCAGCAGGTTGACCACCAACCCGCTGGCCGTGGCGACGATCAGCGGATTGCGTACCAGTTGGCGCGCGAAGCCGGTGTTGGCGTGGCGCGCCATCGGCCAGACCGCCGCCACGTTCATGAGCGGTACGCACACGCCGATCAGTACCGCGATCAGCAGCAGGCCCTGCGCGCCGCCGAGCCGGTCGGCCATCGCCAGGCAGATGAAGGAGTTGAAGCGGAACGCCACCTGGGCGCCGGCGGCGTGGTCGCGCCGGTCGATGTGGCGGCCGATCCAGGGGAGGCGGGGCAGGGCGTAGGCCATCGCGATGCCGCTCAGGCCGACGCCCACGCCGGCGAGCAGCAGGCCGGAGGTGGCGCCGAAGTCGATCGGGCTGCGCACGATCGAATGGAACAGCAGCACGGGGAAGAGGAAGTAGTAGACCAGGCTCTCGACCTGGTCCCAGACGCGCCGGTCGAGCGCGGTGTGGCGGCACAGGAGCCAGCCGCACAGGATGAGCGAGAAGTCGGGGAAGAGCAGCTGGGCGTAATTCACCGTGGCGAGGATAAACCGCACCTTTCGGCGGGTAATCCGCAGGCCCGAGGGCCGTGGCACGACGCTAGCATGCGCGGTTGTCTTCCGCAGCGGCCCGACGTCCGTGCCGCCGTCGGATCCTTTTCACCCAGACCCCGAGGAGATCGTCGATGTCGCATCGTCATTGGAAACACATCGCCGGCGCGTTCACGCTGGCCGCGCTGGCCGGCCCCGTGCTGGCGCAGGGCTATCCGAACAAGCCGATCGAGCTGCAGGTGCCGTTCGCGCCCGGCGGTACCACCGACATCGTCGCGCGGGTCATCGCCGAGCCGCTGGGCAAGAACCTCGGCCAGAGCGTGATCGTGGTCAACAAGCCCGGCGGCGGCGGCATCGTCGGCGCGGCCGAGACCGCGCGCGCGGCACCCGACGGCTACAAGCTGGGCGTCGCCACGGTGTCGAGCA
This sequence comes from Variovorax sp. PvP013, assembly GCF_050435945.1. Taxonomy (NCBI): domain Bacteria; kingdom Pseudomonadati; phylum Pseudomonadota; class Betaproteobacteria; order Burkholderiales; family Comamonadaceae; genus Variovorax; species Variovorax sp. PvP013. The sequence goes on along the minus strand of NZ_JBNDLF010000001.1, from coordinate 957,080 downwards.
CGGCGGCCAATCCGGCCATCAATCCCAAGGTGCCCTACGACCCGATCACCGACTTCACGCCGATCATCAACATCGCCGCGACGCCCAACATCATCGCGGTCAACCCGAACTTCCCGGCCAAGAACTACGCCGAGTTCGTCGCCGAGCTGAAGAAGAACCCGGGCAAGTATTCCTATTCGACCTCCGGCACGGGTGGCATCGGCCACATGCTGATGGAGCTCTACAAGAGCCTGACGACGACCTTCGTCACGCACATCCCCTACCGCGGCGCCGGCCCGGCGCTCAATGACACGGTGGCCGGTCAGGTGCCGATCATCTTCGACAACCTGCCCTCGGCGTTGCCCTTCATCAAGGCCGGCCGGCTGGTGCCGATCGTGGTGAGCGCGCCGCAGCGCGTCGCCGCGCTGCCCAACGTGCCGACCTTCAAGGAAGTCGGTCTGGAGCCGGTCAACCGCATGGCGTACTACGGCATCCTGGGCCCGAAGGACCTGCCGCGCGAGATCGTCGACAAGATCAGCGAGGCCACGCGCAAGGCCCTGGCCGACCCGGCCGTGCGCGCGCGCATCGAGGCGACCGACTCCGTGGTGGTGGCCAACACGCCCGAGCAGTTCGCCGCCCAGATCAAGGCCGAGTACGCGGTCTACAAGCAGGTGGTGGCCAAGCAGAAGCTCAAGCTGGACTGATCTCCCGGCGCCCGGCGACGCCGGGCCGCCGTCCTCGAAAGGCCGTCCGATCCCGGGCGGCCTTTTCGTTTGGTATCTTGCTCGCCGTGCCTTCCACCTCCACCGCCTCCACCCCCGCCCCGCGCGCGCCCGACACGCCCGAGATCGACGAGTTCATCGACGCCCTCTGGCTGGAGGACGGCCTGTCCAAGAACACCCTGGCGGCCTACCGGCGTGACCTCGCGGTGTTCACGCAATGGCTCGCGGCCGAGCGCGGCACCACGCTGGCCGCGGCCGGGGAGGGCGACCTGCAGGCCTACATGGGCGCGCGCCTGCTCGACAAGGAGCGCAACGGCAAGCCCGGCAAGGCCACCTCCGCCAACCGGCGCCTGACGGTCTTCAAGCGCTACTACCGCTGGGCCCTGCGCGAGCGCCGCATCGCGGCCGATCCGACGCTGCGCCTGATGCCCGCCAAGCAGGCCGCGCGCTCGGTCAAGACCATGACCGAGAATCAGGTCGTCGACCTGCTGGAGGCGCCCGACACCGACACCACGCTGGGCCTGCGCGACCGCGCCATGCTGGAGCTGATGTACGCGAGCGGCCTGCGCGTGAGCGAGCTGGTCGCGCTGCGGGTCTTCGAGCTGAGCCTGAACGACGGCGTGCTGCGCGTCACCGGCAAGGGCGACAAGGAACGCCTGGTGCCCTTCGGCGGCGAGGCGCGGCGCTGGATCGAGCGCTACATGGCCGACGCCCGCCCGGCGATCCTCGGCGAGCGCCAGACTTCCGACCTGTTCGTGACCTCGCGCGGCGCGGGCATGACGCGCGTCATGTTCTGGATGATCGTCAAGAAGTACGCGACCGTCGCCGGCATCCACTCGCACCTGTCGCCCCACACCCTGCGCCACGCCTTCGCGACGCACCTGCTCAACCACGGCGTCGACCTGCGCGCCGTGCAATTGCTGCTGGGGCACGCCGACATCTCGACCACCACGATCTACACGCACGTGGCGCGCGAGCGGTTGAAGCAGATCCACGGGCAGCACCATCCCAGGGGTTAGTACGCAAGGGATCCAGGGCCGACGTGCCCACAATCGCGGCTTCGATCGAGGGAGCAACGCAGTGAGACACCACAGGTTCTGGAGCGCCTTGGCGCTGGTCGCGGCGGCCGGTCTGGCAGCCGCGCAGGGCTATCCGGCCAAGCCCATCCGCATGATCGTCGGCTTTCCACCGGGCGGTGGCATCGACTTCGCGGCACGCACCGTCCAGGTGCCGATGCAGGAAGCGCTCAAGGGCACGATCGTGATCGACTACAAGCCCGGCGCGAGCGGCATGATCGCCGCGACCGAGCTCACGCGTCAGCCGGCGGACGGCTACACGCTGCTGCTGGCCAACACCGGACCCTTCGCCATCGCGCCGTACCTGCAGTCGAAGCCCCCGTACGATCCGGTCCGACAGTTCACCTACATCGGCCAGATCAGCCAGGGCAGCTACATCGCGGTGACCCGGCCGGACCATCCGGCACGCAACCTCGGAGAGTTCGTCGCCTGGGCCAGGGGACAGTCGGGCAAGGTCAACTTCGCGTCCGGCGGCAACGGGACCTCGACCCATCTCAACGGCGAGCTGATGAACCAGGTGACGGGGCTCGACATGACGCACGTGCCCTACAAGGGCAGCGCCCCCGCCGTGCAGGACCTGATCGGCGGCCAGACCCAGATCCTGATCGATGCGGGCAGCGTGCTGCTGCCGCAAGTCAAGGGCGGCAAGCTCAAAGCGCTGGCCGTGACCGGTCCGACGCGGGACCCCGAGCTGCCGAACGTGCCGACCGTGGCGGAACTGGGTCTGGCGGGCATGCAGTCCGTCGGTTTCCAGGGCATCGTCGGTCCGGCCGGCATGCCCAAGGAACTCGTCGACCGCCTGGCCGGTGAACTGGCGAAGGCGCTGGCGCAGCCCGACATCAAGGCCCGGTTCGCCGCCGCGGGCGCGGCGGTGCATCCGCTGGGTCCGGTCGAGTTCGCCGCCTTCGTGAAGGCGGACAGCGAGAAGTGGTCCCGGCTGATCCGGGAGCGGAAACTGCAGCTGGACTGAAGGCCGTCCCGGCCCGTGCGCCGACGGTCTCCGGAGCCCGCCGCGTCGCTACCCGCCCGGCCGGCGACCTCAGGGACGCGGCGGCGAGTCCGCCGGTTCCAGATCGCGCAGTTCCTCGTCGGTGAATCCCGCCAGCGCCCGCGCCTCGAGGTTGAACGGCGCCCTCAACCGCGGCGCGTCGTGAAGGCGGTAGAGCACCCGGTAGTGCGCCACCGGATCGATTGCTTCGCGCTCGCACAGCCAGCGGTACCACCGGTTGCCGATGGCGACGTGGCCGACCTCGTCGCGCAGGATGACGTCGAGGATGGCGACGGCGGCCAGCGCGTCGGGTGCGTTCGCGCGGCGCAGCTTGGCCTGGATCAGCGGTGTCGCGTCGAGCCCGCGCGCCTCCAGCGTGCGTGGCACCAGCGCCATGCGGGCGATCGCGTCGTCCTTCGTCTTCTCGCACATCGACCACAGGCCGTCGTGGCCGGGAAAGTCGCCGTACGCGGCGCCCAGGGTGCGCAGGTGGTCGCGCAGCATCGTGAAGTGTTGCGCTTCCTCGTCGGCGACGCGCAGCCAGTCGCGGTAGTAGGCCTCGGGCAGGCCGTCGTAGCGCCAGGCCGCGTCCAGGGCCAGGTTGACGGCGTTGAACTCGATGTGGCAGATGGCGTGGACCAGCGCGGCGCGGCCGTCGGTGGTGAAGGGCGAGCGCCGCTCCACGGCGGTGGCCGACACGCGCAGCGGGCGCTCGGGCCGGCCGGGCACGCCGAGGTCGTCGCCCGGCGCGCGCACCGGCGTCGCCAGTGGAACGGAACTGTCGGAAAGGACCCGCGCGGCCAGTTCGCGCGTGGCGGCCATCTTGGCGTCGGGATCGGTCAGGCGCAGGGCGGCGAGGGCGGCGAGGCGGGGGTGCATCCCTACAATTCTATTTTTTGACGATTGGAGACGATGATGGCTCTCTACGAACTCGACGGCGTCGCCCCGCAGGTCGCCGACGGCGCCTGGGTCGCGGACAGCGCGCAGGTGATCGGCCACGTGGTGCTCGGCGAGAACGCCAGCGTCTGGTTCGGCGCCGTGCTGCGCGGCGACAACGAGGCGCTCACCATCGGCCGCGACACCAACGTGCAGGACGGCTCGGTGCTGCATTCGGACATGGGCAGCCCGCTGACCCTGGGCGAAGGCGTGACCGTCGGCCACCAGGTCATGCTGCACGGCTGCACCGTCGGCGACAACTCGCTGATCGGCATCCAGGCGGTGATCTTGAACAACGCACGCATCGGCCGCAATTCGATCGTGGGCGCCGGCGCGGTGGTGACCGAGGGCAAGGAGTTCCCCGACAACTCCCTCATCATCGGCGCCCCCGCCAAGGTGGTGCGCACGCTCGACGAGGCCGCCGCCGCCAAGCTGCGCCAGAGCGCGCGACACTACGTGGAGAACGCCCACCGCTACGCCAAGGGGCTGCGCAAGATCTCCGATTGAGAAAGAACGACTTGAGCGAACTGCACAAATTCCTGTTCGACGGCCTGCCGGTGCGCGGCATGATCGTCCGCCTGACCGATGCCTGGCGGGAGATCCTGGCGCGTCGCGCCTCGAACACCACCACCGGCGCCTACCCGACGCCCGTGGCCGAACTGCTCGGCGAGATGACCGCCGCGGCCACGCTGATGCAGGCCAACATCAAGTTCAACGGTTCGCTGATCCTGCAGGTCTTCGGCGACGGGCCGGTGAAGGTCGTGGTGGCCGAGGTCAAGCCCGACCTGAGCCTGCGCGCCACGGCCACCGTGGTCGGCGAACTGCCGGCCGATGCCCGCCTGCCGGACATGGTCAACGTCCACAACAAGGGGCGCTGCGCCATCACGCTGGAGCCGAAGAGCCGCCTGCCGGGCCAGCAGCCCTACCAGGGCGTGGTGCCGCTGTTCGGCGACCACGGCGAGAAGCTCGACCGCCTGAGCGACGTGCTGCAGCACTACATGCTCCAGAGCGAGCAGCTCGACACCACGCTGGTCCTGGCCGCCGACGACAAGGTCGCCGCCGGCCTGCTGATCCAGCGCCTGCCGGTCAAGGGCGAAGGCAACCTCGAAGGCACCTCGGAGCGCGACGCGAATCCGGCCAACGAGGACGAGATCGGCCGCAACGAGGACTACAACCGCATCTCGATCCTGGCGTCGAGCCTGACGCGCGACGAACTGCTCACGCTCGACGTCGACACCATCCTGCGGCGCCTGTTCTGGGAAGAGAAGCTGCTGCGCTTCGAGCCGCAGACCGGTGCCGAGGGGCCGCGCTTCGTCTGCAGCTGCGGTCGCGAGCGGGTCGCCAGCATGATCCGGGGCCTGGGCGTCGAGGAAGCGGAAGACATCCTGGCCGAGCGCGGCGACATCGAGGTCGGCTGCGACTTCTGCGGCCGCCAGTACCGCTTCGACGCGGTGGACGCGGCGCAGATCTTCACCGCGCCGGGCGACCAGATCCCGCCCCCGACGACGGTCCAGTAGCCGACGGACGAGGACCCGGACCGCTCAGGTCCGGCGGGCCAGCAGGTCGGTGAACAGGCGGTGTTCGCAAACCGGATCGGAGCACTTGTCGCACGACCAGCGCGCCGATCCCGAGGTGGATGCGGACGTCGACGTCCCCGTCGGTGGGTCGGATTGCGCCGCGAGGTTCAGGGCGTTCCAGGCGTTGGTCAGGCGCTGGCCGCCGCTGCCATGCACCACCGAGTAGGCCACGCCGGCGCGACCGAGCGCGGCGCGCACCATCGCGTCGACCGGTTCGCGCACGTGCGGGCCGTCGCGCTGCAGGCCGTCGGCGACCCAGGGCAGGTCGAGCGCCGTGAGCAGGGTCAGCGCATAGCCGTGGTGCGCGGCGAAGGCGTCGGCGTAGAGCGAGGCGTCGCCGAACAGCATGTCGCTGTAGACGGCGGTCATGAGCGCGGTGGTGTCGGCCACCACGACGCCGTGCGTGGCGGCCTCGGCGATGCGGCGCGTCTGCTCGGCGGCGATGGCGGCCTGCTCGTCCGGGCGCGGCACGCGGCCTTCTCGGTCGCACCATTCGCGCAGGTACTCGCCGACGAAGGTGGTGGCGATGCCGCGCCGCGAGAGTCGCCCGGCGATCGCCTCGGCGAGCGCGGTCTTGCCGGTGCTTTCCGCGCCCAGGACAGCGACGACGCAGCCGCGCGCGAGATTCGGGGTCATGCGGCGATCATGCGGGCGTGACGGCCGCGTCGTGCTTCGGCAGCCGCTGGCGCCAGGCCAGGAAGCCGGCGACGCTCAGCGCCACGAACACCGCGTAGAGGCCGACCGTCAGCCACAGCCCCTTGTGGACGAACAGGCCGACGCTCACCACGTTGACGGCGATCCACACCAGCCAGTTCTCGATGAACTTGCGCCCGAGCAGGAACTGCCCGACCAGGCTCAGCCCGGTGGCGAAGCCGTCCCACCAGGGCACGTCGGTGTCGGTGAAACGGTGCAGGAAGAGGGAGACGGCCGGCCACGCCAGCGCGCAGGCCGCGAGCGTCCAGGCGATGCCGCGCGGCGACAGGCGCATCACGCGCAGCGCGCCGCCGTCGCCGCGCCGGCCGCGCAGCCACTGCAGCCAGCCCCAGAAGGCGACGATGGCGAAGAAGATCTGCAGCGACGCATCGCCGTAGATGCGCGCCTGCGAGAAGACCCCGACATAGAGCAGCGAGCTGGCGATGGCGAGCGGCCAGCCCCAGTGGATCTCGCGCATGTTGCAGCCCACCATCACCAGCGCGAGGAGGGCGGCCGTCAGTTCGAGCCAGGTGGCCGGCGCGCCCCACAGCACGAAGGCCGGGGCCGAGAGGAAGTCCGGCATCGGTGTGATTTCAGCGGGTGATCTGGACGAAGACTTCGTCGGGCTTGACCATGCCGAGCTCCTGGCGCGCGCGCTCCTCGACCATTTCCATGCCGACCTTCAGGTCGTTGACCTCGGAGGACAGCCGGTCGTTGGCCAGGGCGGCGCGGGCGTTGGACTCCTTCTGGGCGCGCAGCTTCGTCTCGAGCTGCGCGACGTCGCGCATGCTGCCGCGGCCCATCCAGAGCTGCGACTGGAGCACCAGCAGCAGCGCGACGAGAACGATCGGAACGACGCGCGAACGCACGGTATCGGGCGATCCGTGGGTCCGCGTGTCAGCGCAGGTTGTAGAACGCGGCGCGGCCCGGGTAGCTGGCGACGTCGCCGAGGTCCTCCTCGATGCGCAGCAGCTGGTTGTACTTGGCGATGCGGTCCGAGCGCGACAGCGAGCCGGTCTTGATCTGGCCGGCGTTGGTGCCCACGGCGATGTCGGCGATGGTCGAGTCCTCGGTCTCGCCCGAGCGGTGCGAGATGACGGCGGTGTAGCCGGCCCGCTTGGCCATCTCGATGGCGGCGAAGGTCTCGGTCAGGGTGCCGATCTGGTTGATCTTGATCAGGATCGAGTTGGCGATGCGCTTCTCGATGCCTTCCTGCAGGATCTTGGTGTTGGTGACGAACAGGTCGTCGCCCACCAGCTGCACGCGCTGGCCCAGGCGCTCGGTCAGGTGCTTCCAGCCGTCCCAGTCGCCCTCGTGCATGCCGTCCTCGATGCTGATGATCGGGTACTTGTCGACCCAGGTCGCCAGCATGTCGGTCCAGCTCTCGGCCGACAGCGTCAGGTTCTCGCCCGACAGCACGTACTTGCCGTCCTTGTAGAACTCGCTCGCCGCGCAGTCCAGGCCCAGGGCGATCTGCTCGCCGGCGACGAAGCCGGCCTTGTCGATGGCCTCGAGGATCAGCTGGATCGCTTCCTCGTGGCTGGCGACGCTGGGAGCGAAGCCGCCTTCGTCGCCCACGGCCGTGCTGATGCCGCGGTCGCCCAGGATCTTCTTGAGGGCGTGGAAGGTCTCGGCGCCGTAGCGGACCGCCTCGCGGAAGCTCTTGGCGCCCACGGGGATGATCATGAACTCCTGCAGGTCCAGGCTGTTGTTGGCGTGCGCGCCGCCGTTGATGACGTTCATCATCGGCACCGGCAGCTGCATGCCGCCCATGCCGCCGAAGTAGCGGTAGAGCGGCAGGCCCGATTCCTCGGCCGCGGCGCGCGCGACGGCCATCGACACGGCGAGCGTGGCGTTGGCGCCCAGGCGGGCCTTGTTCTCGGTGCCGTCGAGGTCGATCATGGTGCGATCGAGGAAGGCCTGCTCGCTGGCGTCGAGTCCCAGCACGGCTTCGGAGATCTCGGTGTTGATGTTCTCGACGGCCTTGAGCACGCCCTTGCCGAGGTAGCGGCTCTTGTCGCCGTCGCGCAGCTCGATGGCCTCGCGCGAGCCGGTGGACGCGCCCGAGGGCACGGCCGCGCGGCCCATGGTGCCGCTCTCCAGCAGCACGTCGCACTCGACGGTGGGGTTGCCGCGGCTGTCGAGGATCTCTCGCCCGACGATGTCAACGATGGCACTCATTTTGGAAGTTCTCCGGTTTTGAAAATTCTGGGGGGGGGGGTTGACGGGGAAGCGGATGGCGGAGGCAAGCGACCCTACACGCCTTCGACCACGATCATGCGCATTACGGCGGCGCCCTGGCGCGCCGCGCGCGCCTTGCCGTACTCGGGCGAGTCGTTGAAGCGCCTGGCCGCCTCGACCGAGGGGAACTTGAGGACGACGATGCGCTGCGGCGCCCAGTCGCCCTCCAGCACCTCGACTGCGCCGCCGCGCACGCACACCTCGGCGCCATGCGCCTGCATGGCCGCGCTCGACCACTTCTTGTAGTCCTCGTACTGGACCGGGTCGGTGACTTCGACGTTGGCGATGATGTAGGCGCTGGTCATGACTGGAAGCTGTCCTCGAGGAAGGCGTTCTGCTTGGCGACCCGGTCGAGCGCGACGAGCGTCTCGAGCAGGGCCTTCATGTGCCTGAGCGGCACGGCGTTGGGGCCGTCGCTCATGGCCTTGGCCGGATCGGGGTGCGTCTCCATGAACAGGCCGGCGACGCCCACGGCCACCGCCGCGCGCGAGAGCACCGGCACCATCTCGCGCTGGCCGCCCGAGCTGGTGCCCTGGCCACCGGGCAGTTGCACCGAGTGCGTGGCGTCGAACACGACCGGCGCGTTCGTCTCGCGCATGATCGCCAGCGAGCGCATGTCGGAGACGAGGTTGTTGTAGCCGAAGCTCGCGCCGCGCTCGCAGGCCATGAAGTTGTCCTCCGGCAGACCCTTCTCGCGCGCGGCGGCACGGGCCTTGTCGATCACGTTCTTCATGTCGTGCGGCGCCAGGAACTGCCCCTTCTTGATGTTCACCGGCTTGCCCGACTGCGCCACGGCGCGGATGAAATCGGTCTGGCGGCACAGGAAGGCGGGCGTCTGCAGCACGTCGACCACCTTCGCGGCCTCGACGATGTCGTCCTCGGTGTGGACGTCGGTGAGCACCGGCACGCCCAGCTCGCGCCGCACGGTGGCCAGGATCTCCAGGCCCTTCTCGCGGCCCGGGCCGCGGAAGGTGGTGCCCGAGGAGCGGTTGGCCTTGTCGAAGCTGCTCTTGAAGATGAACGGGATGCCCAGCGCGGCCGTGATCTCCTTGAGCTGGCCGGCGACGTCCATCTGCAGCTGCTCGGACTCGATCACGCAGGGACCGGCGATCAGGAAGAAGGGCTGGTCGAGCCCGATGTCGAATCCGCAGAGTTTCATTGGGATGCCTTCATGCGACCGCCTTCAAGGCGTTCTTGTGGGTGCCCTGGTGTTCGAGCGCGGCCTTGATGAACGCGTTGAACAGCGGGTGGCCGCCCCAGGGGGTGGACTTGAATTCGGGATGGAACTGCACGCCGACGTACCAGGGATGCACGTCGGTGGGCAGCTCGACGATCTCGGTGAGATGCTCGCGCTGGGTGCGCGCGGAGATCACCAGGCCGGCGTCGCGCAGGGCGTCGAGGTAGTTGACGTTGGCCTCGTAGCGGTGGCGGTGGCGCTCGGTGACGACGTCGCCGTAGATGCCGTGGGCCAGCGTGCCCTCGGTGACGTCGGAGCTCTGCGCGCCCAGGCGCATGGTGCCGCCCAGGTCGGACTTGGCGTCACGCGTCTTGACGGTGCCGTCGGCGTCCTTCCACTCGGTGATGAGGGCGATGACCGGGGCCGGGGTGTCGGGGTCGAACTCGGTGCTGTTGGCGTTCTTCAGGCCGGCCACGTTGCGCGCGTACTCGATGGTCGCGACCTGCATGCCCAGGCAGATGCCCAGGTAGGGCACCTTGTTCTCGCGAGCGAAGCGCGCCGTCGAGATCTTGCCCTCGACGCCGCGCAGGCCGAAGCCGCCGGGCACCAGGATGCCGTCGTACTTGGTCAGGCGCGAGATCTCCTGCGGCGTGATGGTCTCGGAGTCGATGTATTCGATCTTGACCCGCGCGTGGTTCTTCATGCCGGCGTGGCGCAGGGCCTCGTTGACCGACTTGTAGCTGTCCGACAGGTCGACGTACTTGCCGACCATGGCGATGAGCACCTCGCGCTGCGGATGCTCGACCTCGTAGACCAGGTCGTCCCAGCGCTGGAGCTTGGCCGGTGGCGTGTTGATGCGCAGCTTGTCGCAGATCAGGCCGTCGAGGCCCTGCTCGTGCAGCATGCGCGGCACCTTGTAGATGGTGTCGACGTCCCACATCGAGATCACGCCCCATTCGGGCACGTTGGAGAACAGCGAGATCTTGGCGCGCTCGTCGTCAGGGATCGGGCGGTCGGCGCGGCACAGCAGCACGTCGGCCTGGATGCCGATGGCGCGCAGCTCCTTGGCGGTGTGCTGCGTCGGCTTGGTCTTGAGCTCGCCGGCCGCGGCGATCCACGGCACGTACGACAGGTGGACGAAGGCCGAGTTGTTGGGGCCGTTGCGCAGGCTCATCTGGCGCACGGCCTCCAGGAAGGGCAGCGACTCGATGTCGCCCACGGTGCCGCCGATCTCGACGATGGCCACGTCCACTTCGTGCGGGGTGCCGATGCCGGCGCCGCGCTTGACGTACTCCTGGATCTCGTTGGTGATGTGGGGGATCACCTGCACCGTCTTGCCGAGGTAGTCGCCGCGGCGCTCCTTCTCCAGCACCGACTTGTAGATCTGTCCGGTGGTGAAGTTGTTGGCCCGGCGCATCCGGGTGTTGATGAAGCGCTCGTAGTGGCCGAGGTCGAGGTCGGTCTCGGCGCCGTCGTCGGTGACGAAGACCTCGCCGTGCTGGAACGGCGACATCGTGCCGGGGTCGACGTTGATGTAGGGATCGAGCTTGATGAGGGTGACCCGGAGACCCCGGGATTCAAGCAGTGCGGCGAGCGAGGCGGAGGCGATTCCCTTGCCCAGGGAAGACACCACACCGCCGGTGACGAAGACGAATTTGGTCATGCCAGTACCGGGCCAGAACACCCGGACAGTGGGAAATCGGAATTATAGGTGGGCGACTTAAACTCGCCCGCATGCAAGACCTCACCGGCAAACACATCGTCCTCGGGCTCACCGGCGGCGTGGCCTGCTACAAGTCCGCCGAGCTGTGCCGGCTGTTCGTCAAGGCCGGCGCCGCGGTCCAGGTGGTGATGACGGAGGCGGCGACGCAGTTCATCACACCGGTCACGATGCAGGCGCTGTCGGGCCGCCCGGTCTACGTGTCGCAGTGGGACGCGCGCGAGGCCAACAACATGCCGCACATCAACCTCGGGCGCGACGCCGACGCCATCGTGCTGGCGCCGTGCAGCGCCGACTTCGTCGCCCGGCTGGTCGCCGGCCGCAGCGACGAACTCCTCAGCCTGCTGTGCCTGGCGCGCCCGGCCGAGCGCGTGCCGCTGCTGATCGCGCCGGCCATGAACCGCGAGATGTGGAGCCATCCGGCCACGCAGCGCAACCTGGCGCAGGTCGCGGCCGACGGCGCCACGGTGCTGGGCGTGGGCAGCGGCGCGCAGGCCTGCGGCGAGACCGGCGACGGCCGCATGCTGGAGCCCGAGCAGCTGCTCGAGGACGTCGTCGCGTCCTTCCAGCCGAAGGTGCTGGCCGGCCAGCACGTGCTGGTGACGGCGGGGCCGACCTTCGAGGCGCTCGACCCGATCCGCGGCATCACCAATCACTCGTCGGGCAAGATGGGTTTCGCCGTCGCCCGCGCCGCGCGCGAGGCCGGCGCCGAGGTCACGCTGGTCGCCGGCCCGGTGCACCTGCCCACGCCGCGCGGCGTGCGTCGCATCGACGTCCTGTCGGCGCGGCAGATGCTCGACGCGACGCTGGCGCAGTCGAGCGGCGCGACGGTGTTCGTCGCCACGGCCGCGGTGGCCGACTGGCGTCCGGCGACGTCGAGCGATCACAAGATCAAGAAGGACGGCAGCGGCCGTCCACCGGTGCTGGAGTTCGCCGAGAACACCGACATCCTGGCGACCGTGGCGCGGGGCGAACGTGCGCGCGCACGGCGCCTCTACTGCGTCGGCTTCGCGGCCGAGAGCGAGAACCTCGCGGCCCACGCGCGGGCCAAGCGCGAACGCAAGGGCATCCCGCTGCTGGTGGGCAACATCGGCCCGCTGACCTTCGGCCAGGACGACAACAGCCTGCTGCTGGTGGACGAGCGGGGCGAGCGCGAATTGCCGCGCGCGCCCAAGCTGGCGCTGGCGCGCGCCCTGGTGCAGGAGATCGCCGGCCGCCTGCCGGCTTGGAAGGACCGCGCGTGATCCGCGCCGACTGGGCCACGCCGCCCGACGGCGACTTCGCCCGCTATGTCGACCAGCTGATGGCGCGGGCCGCCCAGGCGCGCCTGCAGGCGTCGGCCACGCCGGTGGAAGGCTTCGACGGCGCGGCGCGCGGGACGGGCACGCAGTCGGTCGATCCGGCCGGGCCGCGCGCCGGCATCCGCGACGGTTCGTCCGGCCAGGCGCGCGCCGAGCCGCGAGCGGCAGTGACCGACGCCCTCGCGCGCGGCCTCCGGCGCTGGGCGTCCCTGGCGGATGCCAAGGGCTGGAGCGGATGGCTGCAGGAGCGCGTGCGCGCCGCCGTCGTCGACCCCAAGCCCGCTCCGCCGGCCGCGAGCGCACCGTCCCGCCTCTACGATCCCCGGGTAGACCGGTCACCACGAAAGCAATGAAAGTCGACGTCCGAATCCTCGATCCGCGCATGGCGGATCAACTCCCCGCCTATGCGACCCCCGGCAGCGCCGGCCTCGACCTGCGCGCCTGCCTCGATGCGCCGGTGACGCTGGCGCCCAACGCCTGGCAGCTCGTCGGCACCGGCCTGGCGATCCATCTGGCGGATCCGGGCTACGCCGCGCTCATCCTGCCGCGCTCGGGGCTCGGCCACAAGCACGGCATCGTCCTGGGCAACTTGGTCGGGCTGATCGACAGCGACTACCAGGGCGAACTCAGGATCAGCGCCTGGAACCGCAGCGACACCACCTTCACCATCCAGCCGATGGAGCGGCTCGCGCAGCTGGTCATCGTGCCGGTGGTGCAGGCGTCCTTCAACGTCGTCGCGGATTTCGCGCCCAGCCAGCGCGGCGAGGGCGGCTACGGCTCCACCGGGCGCGCCTGAGCGGCGGCGTGCGAAGTCCGGAACTCCCGGGACGGCGCGCGGTCAGAACGATTCCTTCTCCACTACAACAGCCAGTGCCGTCCGACCGTTTCGATCGTGTCGCACGGCAGCAGGAGCAACAGCCATGAAGACGACATCCATGCATAAGCCGGTCCGACTCCTTTCCCTGACGTCCGCCGCGGTGGCGCTTGCCATGCTCACGGCCTGCGCCGCGCCCGGCCCGGCCTACGAGACGGCCCGCTATCCCTACCACCCCCATGCCCGCCCGGTGGCGCAGAACCCCTACGTCGACTACGGCCGCATCGCCAACATCGAGGTCGTGCGCAGCGAGACGCAGGGTGCCGGACCGTCGGGCGGCGGCGCGATCGCCGGCGGCCTGGTCGGCGGCGTGGTGGGCAACCAGTTCGGCGGCGGTGGCGGCCGCGCCGCCATGACGGCCCTGGGCCTGGTGGGCGGTGCGCTGCTGGGCAACCGCATCGAATCGAACAACAACGCGCCCCGCGTCTACGAGACCTACCGCATCTCGGTGCAGACCGACTACGGCGGCTACCGCGCCTTCGACGTGCCGACGCCCGGCGACCTGCGCACCGGCGACCGCGTGCGCATCGAGAACAACCAGCTCTCCAGGTACTGAGCGTCGCGTTTCCAAAGCAAAAAGCCGGGTTCGAGGACCCGGCTTTTTCGCGTCCGCCCGACCCGGTCAGTGCAGCAGGTCGTTGCCCGGCGCCTTAGGCGCGATGCTGAAGAAGCCCGTGCCGGCGGTGCCGCTGCCGATCTCGTCCTCGGTCGCCTCGCGCACCGAGCGCACCGTCAGGTCCAGGCGCAGCGCGATGCCCGCGAGCGGGTGGTTGCCGTCGAGCACGAGGTGGTCCGGATAGACCTCGCTGACGGTGTAGATCGCGTCGCGCGGGATGCCGGGGCTGGTGCCGGCGGGCAGGGCGGCGCCGTCGAATGTCATGCCTTCCTCGGTGCCTTCGGGGAAGAGGGCGCGGGGTTCCAGGAAGAGCAATTGGTCGTCGAAGTCGCCGAAGGCCTGTTCGGGCTCCAGCTGCAGTTGCACGCGGGCGCCGGGTTCATGGCCCTGCAGCACGGCCTCGATCGCGTCGAAGAGGTCGTCGCCGCCGACCAGGAATTCCACCGGCTCGTCGAGCACGTCCAGCACATCGCCCAGGGTGTCCTTGAGCGTCCAGGTCAGTCCGACCACGCATTGTTCAGAAATTTCCATTGCAGAATTCTCCCATGGACCCCACCCGACCCTCACCCCTGCTCGGCGGCCTCACGCCGGTGCAGTTCATGCGCCGTCACTGGCAGAAGAAGCCGCTGCTGGTGCGCCAGGCCGTGCCGCTGGACGGCCCGCCGGTGTCGCGCGCCGCGCTGTTCGACCTGGCCGCGCGCGAGGACGTCGAGTCGCGCCTGATCCGCCACGGCGCGACCGGCTGGACGTTGCGCCACGGCCCGTTCGCGCGCCGCGCCTTGCCTTCGCCGAAGCAGCCCGGCTGGACGCTGCTGGTGCAGGGCGTCGACCTGCACGACGACGCCGCGCACGCGCTGATGCGGCGCTTCCGCTTCCTGCCGGACGCCCGGCTCGACGACCTGATGATCAGCTATGCCGGCGACGGCGGCGGTGTGGGGGCGCATTTCGACAGCTACGACGTCTTCCTGCTGCAGGTGCAGGGCACCCGCCGCTGGTCCATCGGCCGCCAGCGCGACCTGAGCCTGCAACCGGACGTGCCGCTGAAGATCCTGCGCGACTTCGAGCCCGAGCAGACCTTCGACCTCGCACCCGGCGACATGCTCTACCTGCCGCCGCGCTATGCCCACGACGGCGTCGCGATCGGCGGCGACTGCATGACCTGCTCGATCGGCCTGCGCTCGCCGGCCGCCTCGGCACTGGGCGCCGACCTGCTCGCGCGCATCGCCGAGGCCGGCGCCGACGCCCTGCAGGACGAGCCGTCGCCCCGGCCCGTTCATTACCGCGATCCGGCGCAGGCCGCGGTCGATGCGCCGGCCGCCATGCCCGCCGCGCTGCAGGCCTTCGCGCGCGAGGCGGTGGAGGCGGCATTGCGCGACGCCGACGCCATCGACCGCGCGCTGGGCGAATCGATGACCGAGCCCAAGGGCAACGTGTGGTTCGAGCAGGGCGAAGCGCCCGACGCGCGACCCGGGCACGTCGCGCTCGACCGCCGCACGCGCATGCTCTACGACGCGCGCCACGTCTACATCAACGGCGAGAGCTTCCGCGCCGCCGGCCGCGACGCGACCCTGATGCGGCGCCTGGCCGACCGGCGCGAACTCGACGCGCGCGACCTGCGCGGCGCCAGCGAGGACGCCGTCGAGCTGCTGGGCGACTGGTGCGCCGCGGGATGGGCCCATGCCGGATGAGTCGGTGCCGTCTCTCGACGGACCGGCGGACGGGGCCCCGCCCGAAGGCCCGTTCGACGGCCGGCAGGCCTTCCACGCGCTGCTGCACGCGGCGCTCGAAGCGGCCGCGCGCGAGGGCTGGCGGCAGATCGTCTTCAGCGATCCGACGTTCGCCGACTGGCCGCTGGGCGAGCGCGCCACGGCAACAGCGTTGCAGGCCTGGTCGTCGAGCGGTCGTGCGCTGGTGATGCTGGCCGGCGATTTCGGGGTCTTCGAGCGCGAGCACGCGCGCTTCGTGCAGTGGCGCCGCACCTGGAGCCACATCGTCGAGTGCCACGCCTGCGGCGGCGCCGGCGCGCCGGCCGTCCCCAGCGCGATCTGGACGCCGGCGTGGTTCCTGCATCGCATCGACACCGAACGCGGCCGGGGCGTGAGCGGACGCGATCCGCAGCACCGGCGCATGCTGCGCGAGCGCATCGACGAGTGCCTGCGGCGTTCGCGGCCCGCGTTCCCGGCTTCGATCTTGGGTCTCTGATCGCCGGTCGAGGACGGCCGGACGGGCATTTGGATGACGGCGCGGAGGCGTCCAGGCCAACGCCGGCGTGATGTTTTGCCTTGACGATCACCCTAGAATTTATTTTCACGCTTCACTTCTAGGAGAAATGCACATGAACAAGACCGTCCTGATCGCCGCCCTGATGGCCGCCGCCGCCCTGACCGCCTGCGGCAAGAAAGAGGAAGCCGCTGCACCGACCGTCGTGACTCCGGCGCCCGCCGTGGTCGCGCCCAGCACCACCACGACGACCCCGGCCGATCCGATGGCACCCGCGGCCTCCGGCGCCAGCGGCAGCATGGGCATGAGCTCGCCGTCGCCGGCCGCCTCGTCGGCCCTGGACGCCGCCAACGCCGCCACCGACGCGGCACGCAACGCCGCATCGGCACCCAGGTAAGCATTTCTTCCGGGCGGCCCGTCACGGGGTCGCCGACGGGAAAAAGGCCGGATCGATTCGTCGATCCGGCCTTTCGTTTTCGAGGATGCGCGAACTCAGGTGCCTTCGTAGCGCGCGCCGGGCTCGCTGGCCTCGTCGAGTTCGCGGATCGATGCCGCATCCAGCGTCAGCTCGGCCGCGGCGACCAGGCCGCGCAGCTGGTCCAGAGAGGTCGCGCTGGCGATGGGGGCGGTGATCGCCGGGCGCGCCAACTGCCAGGCGAGCGCCACCTGGCCGATGGGCACGCCGTGCCGCCGCCCGACGATGTCGAGCGCGGCCAGGATGCGCAGGCCGCGCGGGTTGAGGTACTTCTTGGTCGTGCTCTCGCCGCGCGCGCTCTTGCCCGCGTCGGCGGCGGTGCGGTACTTGCCGGTCAGGAAGCCCGCCGCCAGGGCGTAGAAGTTGATGACGCCGACGCCGCGCGCGAGGCACAGCGGTTCGAGCGCGTCCTCGAACTCGCCGCGGTCGTAGAGGTTGTAGAGCGGCTGCAGACTCTCGTAGCGCGGCAGGCCCATGCGCTCGGCCACGTCCAGGGCCTCGGCCAGGCGCGGCGCCGTGTGGTTGGAGGCGCCGATGACGCGCACCTTGCCGGCCTTGATCAGGTCGGCGAAGGCGCCCAGCGTCTCCTCGAAGGGCGTGCCGGCATCGTCGTCGTGCGACTGGTAGAGGTCGATGTGGTCGGTCTGCAGGCGCCGGAGCGAGGCGTCGACGGCCTCGCGGACGTAGGCCGCGGACAGGCCCGACTTGCCCTCGCCCATCGGCTTGCCGACCTTGGTGGCGAGGACGACGCGGTTGCGCTTGCCGCTCTGGCGCAGCCATTTGCCGATGATCGTCTCGGACTCGCCGCCGGCGTGGCCCGGCACCCAGCGCGAGTAGACGTCGGCGGTGTCGACGAAGTTGAAGCCGGCGTCGAGCCAGGCGTCGAGCAGGCTGAACGACAGCGACTCGTCGACGGTCCAGCCGAAGACGTTGCCGCCGAAGGCCAACGGGGAGACCTGCAGGCCGGAGCGGCCGAGGGGACGGAGTTGCATGGGGAGTGTCCTTGGGTGGGTGGGTGGGTGGATGGATGGATCGATCGGATCGACGGAGCGAAAGGGCAGGAGGTCGGTCAGACGAAGCCGGCCGCGCCCAGCGCCGCGCCCACGCCCAGCAGCCACAGCAGGTGGATGCGCGTGCGCCAGACCACGAGCGCGGCGATGCCGGCCACCAGCCACAGGTGCCACGGCGGCGTGTCCGGTGCCCGGTTGCCCGCGGCCAGCACCCAGCCGGTGGCGATCAGCAGGCCGACGACGACCGGCGCCATGCCCTGCTTGAAGGCGCGCACGTCGCGCCGCGCGCGGTTGCGGTGGCCCCAGCGCGTGGCGAAGTAGGTGAGGGTGGTGCTCGGCAGCAGGATGCCCACCATCGTGAGCGACAGGCCCAGGAGGCCCAGCATCCACGCGTGCATCCCGGCGTCGATGCCGCCGCCCGCGTTGAGGCCGACGTTCCAGCCCATCAGCCCCACGAACAGCACGTTGGGCCCCGGCGCGGCCTGCGCGATGGCGACCGACGAGGTGAACTGCGCGTCGCTAAGCCAGCCGTGCTGCACGACCAGGTAGCGCTGCATGTCCGGCACGGTGGTGATGGCGCCGCTGATGGAGAGCATCGACAGCAGCAGGTACTGGCCGAAAAGCGCGAGCCAGTCGTGCCAGTGCATGACGATGGTCATGGTTCGATCTTCCGCCAGGTGGCCACGCAGGCGCCGATGCCGACGGTCAGCAGCACCCAGCCGAGCGGGACGCGCGCCAGGGCGATGGCGGCGAACACCGATGCGACGATGGCGAGGCAGACCGGGAAGCCCAGCGGGTTCCTGCGCAGCTGGGGAACCAGCTTGAAGCCCGTCGCGGCGATGACGCCGCCGGCGATGGCGCCCATGCCGCGCAGGGCACCGGCCACCCGCGGGTCGCCGGCGTGGTGGGCGTAGAGCACCGCCAGCACCATCACGACCAGCAGCGGCGCCGACAGCAGGCCCGCCACGGCCGCCGCCGCGCCGCGGATGCCGAAGTGGCGGTCGCCGATCATCACGGCGAGGTTGACGACGTTGGGCCCGGGCAGCACCTGCGCGACGGCCCAGTCCTCCAGGAACTCGTCGGGCGTGAGCCAGCGCTTCTTCTCCACGAGTTCGCGCTGCACCACGGCCAGCACGCCGCCGAAGCCCTGCAGCGCCAGCAGCGTGAACGAGACGAAGAGGTCGCCCGGGGAACTCGGGCGGGGCCGGTCGGACGCCGGGTCCGGCGGCAGGTCGTGTCCTGGAGCGGGCCGGGCCGCATCGGACGAAGGCGGAGGCGGGAGCGGGGAAACCGGTGGCATGGCCGACGATTATGGTTGCCGGGGCGCGATGCGGGGGTGCCTCGCGCGACGATCCCGCCGGGCGTGGCCGCCCCGGAGGGGCTCGGCGCGCGGCCCCAAGTCCCGACCTGGGCCGACATCGGGGGGCCCCGCGCAGCGGCGACACTCTCGTCCATGTCTTCGCGCGACCTCTTCGACCTCTTCAAGCAGGCCTTCCTCTCGTGGAAGAACGACTACGCCCCCAGCATGGGGGCCGCCCTGGCCTACTACACGATCTTCTCGGTGGCGCCGCTGCTGTTGATCGTGATCTCGGTGGCCGGGCTGGTGTTCGGCCGCGACGCGGCGCGCGGCGAGATCTTCGCCCAGCTCTCCGGCCTGATGGGGGCGCAGGGCGCGCTGGCCGTGCAGGGCATGCTGGAGGCCGTCAACAAGCCGATGGAGGGCATCGTCGCGACGGTGGTCGGGGTGTCGATCCTGGTGATCGGCGCGACGACGGTCTTCGGCGAGCTGCAGGACGCCATGGACCGCATCTGGCGCGCGCCGGCGCGCGACGACAGCAGCGGCGTCTGGAGCATCGTGCGCGTGCGGCTGCTGTCCTTCAGCATGGTGATGGGCATCGGCTTCCTGCTGATGGTGTCGCTCATCGCGAGCGCGGCGCTGGCGGCCCTGGGCAAGTGGTGGGCGCCGATGTTCGGCGGCTGGGCCACGCTGGCGCAGGCGGTGAACTTCGCCTTCAGCTTCGCGATGGTGACGGTCGTCTTCGCCATGATCTACAAGCTCATGCCGCGGGTGAAGGTCGAATGGCGCGACGTCTGGACCGGCGCGGCCGTCACGGCGCTGCTGTTCACGGTCGGCAAGCACCTCATCGGGCTCTACATCGGCAAGAGCAGCGTGGCCTCGGGCTACGGCGCGGCCGGCTCGCTGGTGGTGGTGCTGGTGTGGGTCTACTACTCGGCGCAGATCTTCCTGCTGGGGGCGGAGTTCACCTGGGTCTACGCGCAGAAATTCGGCTCCCTCAAGAACAAGCCGCAGGACGTGCCCGCGCCGGTGGGCGACGCCAGCCGCGGCACCCCGCCCGAACGCGGCGAACTTCCTTCCCCGACCTCATGAGCACCTCCGACGACACCCCGCCTTCGAACCCGCGCAACCAGGACATCACCTTCGCCCGCCGGGCGCTGGTGCTGCAGGGCGGCGGCGCCCTGGGGGCCTACCAGGCCGGCGTCTACGCCGGCGCGCACGAGCGCCACAAGGAGGTCGACTGGGTGGCCGGCGTGTCGATCGGCGCCATCAACGCCGCGCTGATCGCCGGCAACCCGCCGGAGCGCCGCATCGACCGGCTCAAGGAGTTCTGGTACCTCGTCTCCTCGGGCGCGCCGCAGCGGCTGCCGCCCTGGGCCGGGCCGCGCGAGTGGCAGAACCAGTTCAGCGCGACCTCGGCCGCGCTGCTGGGCATTCCCGGCTTCTTCGAGCCGCGCGTCACGCCGGCGCTGCTGCTCGGCGCCAAGGCGCCGGTGCTGAGCTACTGCGACACGACGCCGCTGCGCGGCACGCTGGAGCGGCTGGTCGACTTCGACCGCATCAACGACGGCGAGACGCGTTTCAGCGTCGGCGCGGTCAACGTGCGTACGGGCAACTCGGTCTATTTCGACAACACGACCCACCGCATCGGCCCCGAGCACATCATGGCCAGCGGGGCGCTGCCGCCGGGCTTCGCGCCGGTGCATATCGACGGCGAGGACTACTGGGACGGCGGCATCGTCTCCAACACGCCCTTGCAGTACGTGCTCGACACCCACCCGCGCGACGAGTCGCTGCTGGTGCTGCAGGTCGACCTCTTCAGCGCCCGCGGCCCCATGCCCCGCACGCTGGGCGAGACGCTGGAGCGGCAGAAGGACATCACCTATTCGAGCCGCACCCGCATGAACACCGACGTGCTCGCGGCCAACATGAACCTGCAGCAGGCCATCGCCGACCTGATGGCCAGGCTGCCCGAGCAGTTCCGCGACGATCCCAGCGTCGCCGCCGTGCGCGCCGAGTTGACGCACGAGCCGATCGAGATCGTCCACCTCATCTACCGCAACAAGCCCGAAGAGCTCGAATCCAAGGACTACGAGTTCTCGCGCGCCTCGGTCGAGGACCACTGGGACGCGGGGCTGCGCGACATCCGACACACGCTCGACCATCCGGAGCTGCTGCGCCAGGCCTCCGACGTCAATGGCGTGACCACCTTCGACCTGGGCGACCCGCAGTCGCGCCGCCTGCGCCATCCGATGCACGCGCCGGCCGTGGCGCACCGGGCGGCGCGCACGAAACGCTGACGGTCGCGGCGGGCATCATCCGGCGGTGCCGGCCGCGCTACGCTCGCCGGTCCGGCGTCCGGTCGCCACCGATTTCCCTCCTCACCACTTCCACCTCACTCAAGGAACATCCATGCAACTCAAGGACAAGGTCGCCTTCGTCACCGGCTCGGCCAGCGGCATCGGCAAGGAAATCGCGCTGCTCTACGCGAAGGAAGGCGCCAAGGTCGTCATCGCCGACCTCAACAAGGCCGCCGCCGACGCCACCGCCGCCGAGATCGCCGCCACCGGCGCGCAGGCCGTCGGCGTCGCGGTCGACGTGACCAGCGAGGAGCAGGTCGACGCCGCCGTCGAGGAGGCCGCCAGGGCCTTCGGCGGCATCGACATCCTGGTGAGCAACGCCGGCATCCAGATCGTGCATCCGGTGGAGGAATTCACCTTCGCCGAGTGGAAGAAGATGCTCGCCATCCACCTCGACGGCGCCTTCCTCACCACCAGGGCGTGCCTCAAGCACATGTACGCGCAGGGCCGCGGCGGCAGCGTGATCTACATGGGCTCGGTGCATTCGAAGGAGGCCTCGGTCATGAAGGCGCCCTACGTCACGGCCAAGCACGGCCTCATCGGCCTGTGCAAGACGGTCGCCAAGGAAGGCGCCAAGCACGGCGTGCGCGCCAACGTGATCTGCCCCGGCTTCGTGCGCACGCCGCTGGTGGAGAAGCAGATCCCCGAGCAGGCCCGCAACCTCGGCATCAGCGAGGAGGACGTCATCAAGAAGGTGATGCTCAAGGACAGCGTGGACGGCGAATTCACCACCACCGACGACGTCGCCCGCGTGGCGCTGCTGTTCGCGGCCTTCCCGACCAACGCGCTGACCGGCCAGTCGATGGTGGTGAGCCACGGCTGGTTCATGCAGTAGGACGGCCCGGGCGTTGTCCCCACGGGGCGACGGAAAGGGCGGAAAACCCTAAAATCCCGGGTTGCCCGTCACGGGCGCCACCCACAGGCGGATGCAGGTTTCCGCCCTCCATCACTTCCGCCGACCCCCCACCCACGATGAACGCCCCCGTCGACGTCTCCTTCTTCGCGCGCGCGGCCAAGCCGCTGACCAGCTATCGCAAGTACTGGGCGGCCCGCTTCGGCACCGCGAAATTCCTGCCGACCTCGCGCGAGGAGATGGCCGCGCTCGGCTGGGACAGCTGCGACATCATCGTGGTCACCGGCGACGCCTACGTCGACCACCCGAGCTTCGGCATGTCGGTCATCGGCCGCATGCTGGAGTCGCAGGGCTTCCGCGTCGGCATCATCGCGCAGCCCGACTGGCAGAGCGCCGATCCGTTCAAGGCGCTGGGCCGGCCGAACCTGTTCTTCGGCGTGACCTCGGGCAACATGGACTCGATGATCAACCGGTACACCGCCGACCGGAAGATCCGCAGCGACGACGCCTACACCCCCGGCGACGTCGGCGGCAAGCGCCCCGACCGCGCCGCCATCGTCTATTCGCAGCGTTGCCGCGAGGCCTGGAGCGACGTGCCGATCATCCTCGGCGGCATCGAGGGCAGCCTGCGCCGCATCGCCCACTACGACTACTGGTCGGACAAGGTGCGCCGCTCGATCGTGGTGGACGCCAAGTGCGACCTGCTGCTCTACGGCAACGCCGAGCGCGCCATCGTCGAGATCGCCCACCGCCTGGCCGCGCGCGAGCCGGTGCAGGAGATCACCGACGTGCGCGGCACCGCCTTCGTGCGCCGCGCCACGCCCGAGGGCTGGTTCGAGATCGATTCCACCAGCGTCGACGAGCTCGGCCGCGTCGAGGCGCACGTCAACCCCTACCTGATGGTGTCCGACCAGGCCAAGGCCAACGGCGCCACCTGCGCCAAGGAGGACGAGGCCCAGGCCGTCGCCAAGGCCGCCGAGGCGCGGGGATCGGCATCGGTCCAGGGGCAGGGCGCGGCGGCATTGCTCCCTCTCCCTCCGGGAGAGGGCAGGGGTGAGGGCGCGGCGCAGCCGCTGCGCTTCATGCCCAACCCCAACCTGCGCAGGAAGCCGGAGAGCCCTCACCCCGATCCTCTCCCTGCGGGACAGGCAGCCGCCCCGGGGCAGGGAGCCAGCGCCGATGCGATCGAAGTCGCCAAGCCCGTCTCCACCCGCATCAAGGTCCCGCCGCGCGATCGCTCCGTGATCCGCCTGCCGTCCTACGAGCAGGTGCGCGCCGACCCCATCCTCTACGCCCACGCCAACCGCGTGCTGCACCTCGAGACCAATCCCGGCAACGCCCGCTCCCTCGTGCAGGCGCACGGCGAGGGCGCCACCGCGCGCGACGTCTGGGTCAACCCGCCGCCCATCCCGCTGACCACGGCCGAGATGGACCACGTGTTCGACCTGCCCTACGCCCGCAGCCCGCACCCGCGCTATGCCGACGAGCACGGCGGCCACGACGGCGCGACCAAGATCCCGGCCTGGGAGATGATCCGCTTCTCCGTGAACATCATGCGCGGCTGCTTCGGCGGCTGCACCTTCTGCTCGATCACCGAGCACGAGGGCCGCATCATCCAGAGCCGCTCGGAGGACTCGATCATTAAGGAGGTCGAGGCCATCCGCGACAGCGTCACGGGCTTCACCGGCACCATCTCCGACCTCGGCGGACCGACCGCCAACATGTACCGCTTGGGCTGCAAGAGCCCGGAGATCGAGGCCGCTTGCCGCAAGCCCAGCTGCGTCTACCCCGGCATCTGCCCGAACCTGGGCACCAACCACGACCCGCTCATCAAGATCTACCGCCGCGCCCGCGCGCTGCGCGGCATCAAGAAGATCCTGATCGGCTCCGGCCTGCGTTACGACCTGGCCGTGCAGAGCCCGGAATACGTCAAGGAACTGGTGCAGCACCACGTCGGCGGCTACCTGAAGATCGCGCCCGAGCACACCGAGCAGGGCCCGCTCACCAAGATGATGAAGCCCGGCATCGGCAGCTACGACAAGTTCAAGCAGATGTTCGAGAAGTTCTCGGCCGAGGCGGGCAAGAAGCAGTACCTGATCCCGTACTTCATCGCCGCCCACCCCGGCACCAGCGACGAGGACATGATGAACCTCGCCATCTGGCTGAAGAAGAACGGCTTCCGCGCCGACCAGGTGCAGACCTTCTACCCGAGCCCGATGGCCACGGCGACGGCCATGTACCACAGCAACCGCAACCCGCTGCGCAAGATCACGCGCACCAGCGAGACGGTGGACATCGTGCGCGGCGACAAGCGCCGCCGCCTGCACAAGGCCTTCCTGCGCTACCACGACGCCAACAACTGGCCGCTGCTGCGCGAGGCGCTCAAGGCCATGGGCCGCGCCGACCTGATCGGCAACGGCAAGCACCACCTGATTCCGACCTGGCAGCCATTGACCGACGGCAGCTATACCAGCGCGCGCCGGAAGAACTCGTCGGGCGGCGCGGGCGAGAAAGCCGGCGCCACGCCCGTCAATTCGCCCACCAAGGGCCGCCTGCTGACGCAGCACACCGGCCTGCCGCCGCGCGACAACGGATCGGGCCGGCAGGGCGCCGGATCGACCGGTGGCGGCCTGGCGCGCTCGAACGTCGCGCCGGGCTCGTCGGCCGCCTCCGGCCAGCGCCCCAAGCCGATGCCGGCCCGGCCGATCCGCAAGGGTCGCTGATCCGGTCCGGTGCGCCCGGCCTCAGGTCCCCACGATGCCGCCGTCCCGGCGGCGCACCACCACGGTCGCCGAACGCGGCGGCGCGTTGCCCGGGGCGGCGTCCTCCGGCCAGGCGCTGCTGACCGTGCCGGCCCGGTCGCGGCGCTCGCCCGGATGCTGGATGTTCACGAACAGCGTGCGCCGGTCGGGCGTCAGCACGCAGCCCGTCACCTCGCAGCCGGTCGGCCCGACCATGAAGCGCCGGATGCGCCCGCTCGCCGGATCGGCGCACAGCAGCTGGTTGTTGCCGATGGCCGCCAGCGCGTCCTTGCCGATCGCCGAGCCGCCCATGTCGGTCTGGATCCAGAGCAGGCCGGCGCTGTCGAAGTGCAGGCCGTCGGGCGCGCCGAACACGTCGGCGTCCGGCGTCGGGTATCGCGCCCCGGTGCCGGCGAAGGCCGGATCGCCCGCGCGCACGAAATGGTCCCAGGCGAAGGTCGTGGCGCCGGCGTCGCCGCCGTCCTCGCGCCAGCGCAGGATGCCGCCGAAGAGGTTGGGCGCGCGCGGGTTGGCGGCGTCGGCGCCGGGCCGGCCGGGGTCGCCGCGCAGGATGTTGTTGGTCAGCGTGACGTAGACCTCGCCGGTGCGCGGATGCACGGCGATCCATTCCGGCCGGTCCATCTTCGTGGCGCCCACCGCGTCGGCGGCGAGACGCGCCTGCACCAGCACCTGGGCCTGGTCGGCGAAGCCGGCGGCGGCGTCGAGCCCGGGACGGCCGTGCGTCAGTTCCAGCCATTCGCCGCGACCGTTCGCGTCGTAGCGCGCGGCGTAGAGCGTGCCCTCGTCGAGCAGCCGGCGGTTGGCCGCGCGCGCGGCGGCGTCCCGGCCGGGGCGCACCTTCTCGCGGCTGACGAACTTGTAGACGTACTCGAAAGCCGAGTCGTCGCCCATGTAGACGGCCACGCGCCCGTCCGCCGTCGGCGCGCAGGTGGCGCTCTCCTGGCGCTTGCGGCCGAGCGCGGTGCGCTTGACGGGGGTGGAAGCCGGGTCGAAGGGATCGATCTCGACCACCCAGCCGAAGCGGTTCGCTTCGTTCGGGTCCTTCGACAGGTCGAAGCGCTCATCGAAGCGCCAATACTCGACCCACTGCGCCCCCGGCACCGTGCCGTAGCGCCGCTGGGCCGGCGTGGCGGCGGCGGCGGCGTCCTTCGGCCCGCCGAAGTAGCCGTGGAAGTTCTCCTCGCAGGTCAGGTAGGTGCCCCATGGCGTGACGCCCATCGCGCAGTTGGCGAAGGTGCCCAGCGCGCGCGTGCCGGCGGGGTCGGCCACCGTGCGCAGCAGCGGCGTGCCGGCGGCCGGGCCGGCCATGCGCATCGGCGTGCGGCCGTGGATGCGGCGCGCGTAGGCCGAGGGCAGCACCTGCCGCCAGCCTTCGGCGGTGCGCTCGATCTCGATGACCGACACGCCCATCGCGTGCAGCGACTTGGCGACCTTCTCGGCGCTGGCCGGCCTGGCGCCGTCAGCGTGGAGCAGGTCCTCGTCGGTGTACTCGTGGTTCATCACCAGCAGGCCGCGCCGGATCTCGCCGGTGGTGCCGGTGGCGTCGGCGTCGAGCGGGAAGAAGTGCATGCCGTCGTGGTGCATGCCCGCCTGCACGGCCTGGTCGGCCGCCGTGTTGCCGCGGTCCGGCGCGAAGGCGGGCATCGCGCCGGCGATGCCGGTGGGCGTCCCCCAGGGATACAGGATCTCGAAGCCGTATTCCGGCGGCAGCGTGATGCCGTCGTGCAATGTGGCCGCGACGTGGCCGAAGCCCATCGACGGGACGCCCGGGCCGCCGGTCGCGGCACCGGCACCTCCCGCGACGTCGGCCGACGACGCGCAGCCCGTGCCCATCAGCGAGACGAGGGCAGCGGCGCCGGACTGGAGGAGGAAGAAGCGTCGATCGATGGTGGAAGGCATGGGGAATGACCGTCGAGACCGGCGCGGCACGATTTTTCGTGCCGCGCCGGGCGCGCAAAAGGAAACGAGTCTAGCGACGGGTTAGAATCGAGGGCTTGTCGGGGTGTAGCGCAGCCTGGTAGCGCATCTGGTTTGGGACCAGAGGGTCGAAGGTTCGAATCCTTTCGCCCCGACCAAGTTTCTTTTTTCCTTCTTCGTCACGGACCACCGCACCCGGTCCTGCCGACCGGAAGCCCCGGCTTCCGTCTCTTCTCGGTTTCTTTGATTCTGTCCGTAGCTCAGTTGGATAGAGCATCGGCCTTCTAAGCCGAATGTCGGGGGTTCGATCCCCTCCGGACAGGCCACATCGATTTCCGACGACGTTGAGTCGCCACACCTCCGACGGCTGCCCACGGCTCGGGTTCCGATCCTTAAAAGAGATGAAGCCGACCTGGGAAGGGACGCTCGAATCGAATTCGGCCGTGATAAAAAAATCCTGCGATTCCGAACGCTCGCGTCGTCGTGGCGTCGATCGATCAGGAGCCCCATCATGTCATTCCGCGGAAATGCGCTCTGTCTGGCTGCACTTGCATGGATTCCATGTACCGCCGTGGCTCAATCGATCGCCGAATTCGAGAAACTTCCGAGCCCCTCGGCCAGCGATTTGACCGCCCGATTGACGGGGAAGACGTTCACGACGACCGGAACGAACGGAACGCTCTGGAGGATCGAATACAAGTCGAACGGCTACGTCATCATCAACGTGCAACAACGCGGATTCAGCAACAACATCAGCAAGCCGTGGCGTGTGGAGGACGGCAAGATCTGTTCGACCGATCGCGGTGTCGAGGAATGCAAGCCGACCCGCCTCGACGGCTCGACGATCGTGGTGCAGGTCACACCTACCGAGACCGTCCGGTACAGCGAGCAGTGACCCGCCACGGCCAGCGCTGCCGGTTCGGAAGCGCTCGTCGGGGCTTACGTTCGATCCGTGGATGCGCATGCCGCCTCGCGCAGCCACGGGCGGCACGATGACTCACTGCGGACTCGCTTGTGCCCATCCGGCCGCGCCGGTATCGGTGCCGGTTGCGAGCGGAGTCGCAGGACCGAATTCTCAGGCGATGCGCACGGCGCTCGAGCCGTCTGGGTCGCCTCACACGTGCCGGATCAGCCAACCATTTCGCCACGTCCCCGCAGCGTCATGTCCCACGCCCACCTAGGGTTTACCTGCCTAGCGTCGGTCATCGACCACACAGGGAATGACCATGAATGAGAACGCACCGGCGCAGCGAGGGGCATTGCGCGTCAACAAGAACGTCCTTCTCGGGAGCCTGATCCTGGTGGTCCTGATGTTCCTGGCGGCGCTGACCTACGCCGTTTTCTTCAGTCCCGAGGACTCGAAGCCCCAGGAGCTGGGCCGTTCGTCGCTTTCTCCCCAGGCACCGCCCTCCACGACGCCGACGTCCAAGTAGGGTCGGTTTCGAGCCTGCGGACGTATCGTTTCCAGGATTTCCGACCCAGGGTTCGGGCTCCAGGCATCCGATGTCTCCTCGGCCGCTTCCTTGCGGCTGATTGCGCCCCGGCCGGCAACGGTCGGGGCTTTTTTCGTCAACGGGGGCGGCGATCGATGCCGGATCTCACTTCGGTGGCAACTTCCTGAACCGGGGCTCGTCCCATCGCCGCGACTGCATCACCCCGCGTCGCAGCCGATAGAAGCGGGGCTCGCGGCGCCTCACGCCTTCGACATGCCAGACCACCGACGTGACGCATTCACCCTGCGGCAGTTCGACGATGCGGTGGATGCTGCCGGCGCCGACGCGGTGCGAGGAGCCGACTTCGCGGTGCACGAGCCGCGACGACCAGCCGTCCTTGCCGCGCCGCCACACCTCCTCGACATAGCCGCCGGCCAGGATCGTGGTGGTGAACGGGTAGGGGTGGTCGTGCGGGTCGCCGACGTCGGGGCCGGTGAAATGGTGCAGCGTGACCGAGAACTTTCCGATGCCGAGGTGCAGTTTGACGAACCGGTCGTTCATGCGCTCGATGGCGGTCATGGTTTCTCCGTGCGGACGGTGGTGGCGGCACTGGCGGTCGCGCCCGCCACCATGTGCTCGGCCAGCGTCTCGTAGAGCGGCCGGCTGATCATCCGCGACACCAGGCTCGCCAGCATCGCACTGGCCATCAGGCTCAGCACCATCGAATGCCCGTCGACCATCTCCATCACGATGATGAAGGCCGTCAGCGGCGCCTGCGTCACCGCGGCCAGGAAGGCCGCCATGCCCATGGCGATCAGGGCCGGTCCGAGCGCGGGACCGGCCAGCTGGGCGATGCCCTCGCCGATGCCGGCGCCGATCGACAGCGACGGCGCGAAGATGCCGCCAGGCACGCCGCACCAGGCGGTGAGCCAGGTGGCGACGAACTTCAGCAGCGTGAAGAGCGGCGTGAGTTCGTCGTGGCCGGCGAGCATGCGCTTGACGGCCTCCGAGCCGGCGCCGAAGGTGACGCCGCCCGTCGCCAGCCCGATCACCGCGATCAGCAGGCCGCCGACGGCGGCGAACCGCACCGGCCAGCGCGCGCGCCACCGGTTCAGGCGCTGCGGCGAACCCGTCAGCGACGCGATCATCAGCCGCGCGAACAGCCCGCCCGCGATGCCGCTGGCGAGCGCCACCAGCAATCCCGGACCCAGCAGGTCCCAGCCGAGCGCGGGCACCCTGATGATGCCGAAGTAGCTCAGGTTGCCGAAGGCCGAGACGGCCACGAGGCCCGCCAGCACGATGGCCGTGATGATCACGCCGCTCGCGCGCGCCTCCATCCGGCCCGACAGCTCCTCGATGGCGAACACCACGCC
This sequence comes from Variovorax sp. PvP013, assembly GCF_050435945.1. Taxonomy (NCBI): domain Bacteria; kingdom Pseudomonadati; phylum Pseudomonadota; class Betaproteobacteria; order Burkholderiales; family Comamonadaceae; genus Variovorax; species Variovorax sp. PvP013. Next base: position 927,480 of record NZ_JBNDLF010000001.1, on the reverse strand, counting down.
CGCCAGCGGCGCGTTGAAGGCGGCGGCGATGCCGGCCGCGCCGCCGGCGATCAGGAGGGCGCGCGTGCTGAGCGTGCTGCCCGGGGACAGCCAGCGCCGCGCGTGCTGCATGACGCCGGCGGCCACCTGCACCGACGGGCCCTCGCGGCCGATCGACAGTCCCGCCGCGAAGCCGGCCACGCCGAGGCCGATCTTGGCCACGGTCAGCCTGAGCGATGCGAAGTGGTCCTGCCGTTCCGGCGGCACGGCCGGGTCGAGCGCGGCCTTGATCTGCGGGATGCCGGAGCCGGCCGCGCCGGGAAACCAGCGGCGGGTCACCCAGACGATGCCAGCCGTCAGGGCGGGCGTCCACAGCAGCACGGCCCAGGGCGCCGCGTGGTGCAGGCGCTCGAACAGGCCGAAGGCCCGTTCCGCCGCGATCGTGAAGCCGACCACGAAGAGACCGGCGGCCACCGCGTAGCCCAGCACCACGGCCCGGTCGATCCAGAGGCGCCAGCTCGACAGCTCGGCGCGCAGGTTCTCGAGGAAGTCGGGTTCGTGGTTCATCGATGCCTCCGAAGTTTCATCGCGGCGTCGCGAACTCCGCCCCGTCGTAGGCCTCCGGCACCACGATGCGGCCCGCCGCGATGTCGGCCGTGACGGCGGCGATCCGCTCGCGCGTGCGCGGCGGCACGTCCGGCGCCAGGGCGAGGCCGACCGCGCCGGGCACCGACAGGCCGATCCGATGGATCTGTCCGGACGGGAAGGTGCCCGCGCGCAGGTCCTTGACCGCTTCGTAGACGCCCATGCCCACGTCCGCCGTCGCCGAGCCGATGAAGACGGCCGGGTCGGTCTTCGTCCAGTCGACGACGTTGCCGATCTGGCGCGCGCCGCGCTCCCGGCAGGCCTCGATGGCGCCGCCGCGTCCGGCGTTGAGCATGGTGAAGATGACGTCGGCGCCGGCGTCGATCTGCGCCAGGGCGATCCGGCGCGACAGCGCGTCGTCGTCCTGATTGCCCGAGAAGTTGGTCAGCAGCCGCACCGATGGGTTCGCGGCCCGGGCGCCGGCCGCGTAGGCGGCGCGGCCCTTGAGGCCCGGCCTGACGCGGATGCCCGACATGTGGCCGATGACGCCGGTGCGGGTGCTCAGGGCCGCCAGCACGCCGGCCAGGTAGGCCGACTCCTCCTGCAGCACGTCGTAGCTGGCCAGGTTGGCGGCGGCCACGGCGCCCTGCGTGACGACGAAGCGCACGCGCGGAAAGCTCGCGGCGACGTCGGCGCAGGCTTCGTTGTTCTGGCCGCCGTGGGCGACGACGAGGTCGGGGCCGCCGGAGGCCAGTTCCGCCAGCGCGGCCGCCAGCAGGTCCCGCCGGGGCTCGACGTCGGCCACGTGCGTCGCGGAGACGCCGAACTCGGCGCGCGCCCGTTCGAGCCCGCGCCAGCCGGCTTCCATGAAGCCGCGGTCGTCGATGCGGCCGGCGAACAGGGCCGCCACGCGCGATGCCGGGACAGGCGGCGGCGCACCGGCCCGTTTGCCGGACGCCGCGCAGGCGCCCAGGAAGGGTGCCGCGCACAGGCCCGCGGCGGCGAGGGCGAAGCGGCGACGCCGGGGGGATTCGAGCGATGGGTCGATCGAAGCGATGGTGGGGTGGAGGAGGTGGGTCATGCGTTCGGACGGTGACGGGTCGATGACGACAGGGGCGATGATGAACGACTGTGTCCTGGTCCGGCCCGTCGGTCCAGAATGGTCGCATGTGCAATCGCTACGAAGCCCCCGACGAACTCGCCGTGCAGGACTACTGGCACGTCGTCCGCCACGGTGATCCGGTGCCATGGCCGCGCGGCGTCTTCCCGCGCTCGCCCGGGCCGTTCATCCGCCGCGCGCGCGACGCCGCCGGCTACGAGCGCGAACTGGTGGTGGGGCAGTGGGGCCTGATCCCCTGGTTCGCGAAGGAACCCAAGCTCCGATTCCCGACCAACAACGCCCGCTCCGAGGAACTGGCGCAGAAGGCCAGCTACAAGGAGCCGTGGAAGCGCGGCCAGCGCTGCATCATTCCGGCGTCGACCTTCGACGAGCCCAACTGGGAAACCGGCAAGAACGTCTGGTGGCGCTTCCGCCGCGCCGACGGCGCCCCCTGGGGCCTGGCGGGCCTCTGGAACACCTGGACCGACAAGGCCACCGGCGAGGTGCACGAGAGCTACACCATGCTCACCGTCAACGCCGACGACCACCCGCTGATGCGGCGCATGCATAAGCCCGACCCGAAGGCGCCGGCCGACCATCCGGACAAGCGCTCCGTCATCCCGCTGGACCCGGCGGACTTCGACGAGTGGCTGGCGGGCACCCCGGCGCAGGCGCAGGCCCTGCTGAAGCCGGCGCCCGTCGAGGTGTTCGACGCCGGCCCGGTCAGTCCAGCGTCGCACCCGTCAGCTTGACCAGACCGGCATAGCGGTCGAGTTCCGATTTCCAGAAGGCGGCGAAGCTCGCCGCGTCGCCCGGCCGCACCTCGGCGCCGATGTCGGCGAGGCGCTGGCTCAGGTCGCCGGACGAGAAGGCCGCCTGCACGGCCGCGTTGAGCCGCTGGACGACGGCCGGCGGCGTGTTCGCCGGCGCCGCCAGGCCGTACCAGGCGTTCATCGTCATGCCCTTGAAGCCCAGCTCCTCGAAGGTCGGCACGGCCGGCAGCAGCGGATGACGCCGGGGCGAGGCGACGGCGATGGCGCGCACCTTGCCGCCCTTGAGCTGGCCGTAGGCGCCGGTGTCGAGCATGTAGTCGAGCTGGCCGGCCATGACGTCGGTGAGCGCCGGCGCGCTGCCCTTGTAGGGCACGTGGATGACGTCGATGCCGGCGACGGACTTGAAGAGCTCGCCCGCCAGGTGCGCCGAGTTGCCGACGCCGCCGGAGCCGTAGGACAGCTTGCCCGGCGCCGCCCTGGCGGCCTTGACGACGTCCATCGGCGCCTTGTACGGCGACCCGGCCGCCACGATCATCACGCTGGGGATGACGGCCAGTGAGGCCACGGGCGTGAAGTCCTTGATCGGATCGAAGCCGGTTTTCCTGTAGAGGTACGGGTTGGCCGAGTTGGTCGAGCTGGTGGCCAGCAGCAGGGTGTGGCCGTCCGCCGGCTGGCGCACGAACTGCTGCGTGCCGATGTTGCCGCCGGCGCCGGCGATGTTGTCCACCACCACGCTCTGGCCGAGCTGCACGCGCAGGGCCTCGGCCAGCGCGCGGCCGACGGCGTCGGTGGCGCCGCCGGCGGGCCACGGCACGATCAGGCGCACGGTCTTCTGCGGATAGGCCTGGGCCTGGGCCAGGGCGGCCGGCGCGACGATGGCCGATGCAGCGAGGGCGAGGGCGGCGAGCGCGATGCGGTTCGCCAGGGTTCTTCTGGTGATCATGGGCATGGGATGTCTCCGGGATCGGGGGACGTGTCGGTGCGCGGGCCGCGTCACTCGACCTTGGCGCCGGAGGCGCGGACCATCTCGGCGGCCTCGGGCATCTGCTGCTTCACGAAGGTCCAGAACTGACCCGTCGACATCGGCCTGGCGCCCAGGGCGCCCAGTTCCGCCAGCTGCGTCCTCACCTCGGGCTGCTGCAGCGCCTGCGCCAGCGCCGCGTTGAGCTTCTCCAGCACCGGCGGCGGCGTTCCGGCCGGGGCGACCAGGCCGTACCACGCGTCGGTGTGGAAGCCCTTCAGGCCGGCCTCGTCGAAGGTCGGCACGTCGGGCAGGGCGGGCAGGCGCTCCTTCGACGCCACCGCCAGCGCGCGCACCTTGCCCGAGCGCACGAAGGACACGGCGCCCGTCGTCAGGACCATGTCGACCCGGCCGGCCATCACGTCGGTCATGGCCGGGGCGGTGCCCTTGTAGGGAATGTGCGGGATGTCGACGTTCGCCAGCTTGACGAAGCGCGCGCCGGCCAGGTGCTGGCTGGAGCCGACGCCGGCCGAGGCGTAGTTGAGCTTGCCGGGATTCGCCCTGGCCTGCGCCAGGACGTCGGCGACGGTCTTGAAGGGCGAGCCGGCGGGCACCAGCAGCACGCTCGGCGAACTCGCGATCATGCCGACCGGCGCGAAGTCCTTGACGGGGTCGTGATTGAGCTTGGCGTAGAGCGCCGAGTTCAGGCCGTGCGAGGTGGCGGTCGCCAGCATGATCGTGTAGCCGTCGGGCCTGGCCTTGGCGGCGATGTCGGTGCCGATGTTGCCGCCGGCGCCGGCGCGGTTGTCGATCACGACGCTTTGCCCGAGCGCGCGGCCCAGCGGGTTGGCGATCAGCCGGGCGACGTTGTCGGAAGGTCCGCCGGCCGGCCAGCCGACGATCATCGTGACGGGCGTCGCCGTGGGGTAGGCGGGTTGCGCGAACGCGGTGCCGGTGGCCAGCGCCGCGATCGCGAAGAGCGTCTTGGCGGCCGTGAAGGAGCGGTGTGTGCGAGGGGTCATGGGATGTCGTCTCCGTTGTGGTTGTTGAAGGGTCGTGCGGTCCGGTGCGCCGCGATCGGCCGGGTCATTCCTCGACGTGGCAACCCAGCCGCTTCAGGGTGGCGTCGACCCAGGAGCGGTCGTAGCTGCCGTCCTTGATGCCCGCGACCATCACGGTCTCGGCCTCCTGCTTCCGGTGGGCGGCCGCGAGCAGGCGCTCGACGTCGTCGAAGGGCACGCACAGGAAGCCGTCCTCGTCGCCGATGACCAGGTCGCCGGGCTCGATCACCATGCCGTCGATGGCGATGGGCACGTTGATCTCGCCGGGGCCGTCCTTGTAGGGGCCGCGGTGGGTGACGCCGGCGGCGTAGACGGGGAAGGCGTTGGCGCGGATGAAGCCCGCGTCGCGGATGGCGCCGTCGATGACGAAGCCGCCGAGGCCTTGATGGATGGCGTCGCCCACCATGATCTCGCCGGTGATGGCGTTGGTGAGGTCGCCCCCGGCGTCCACGACGATGACGTCGCCGGGCTTCGCCAGCTGCAGGGCCTTGTGCAGCATGAGGTTGTCGCCGGGGCGGCTCTTGACGGTCAGCGCCGGGCCGGCCATGCGGCCGCCCGAATGCATGGGACGCAGGCGGGCGCCGCCGGCGGTCATGCGGGCCATGCAGTCGCTGACGTTGGCCACGGGCACGTCGAGGAACTGGCGAGCGAGGTCGAGGGAGACGGCGCGGCGGCGCTTGAGGATGCGGAGTCCGTTGTGCATGGTGTTAAACGCCTTTGTTGTTGGGGTTGCGGTAGGCCTCCTTGACGGCCTCCGTCATCGGGAAGTTGAGGTTGGCGTTGGTCGGCGGGATCGGCGACATGAACCACTTGCGGTAGAGCGGCTCGATGGCGCCGGACGTCATCAGCTGCGTGACGGTGCCGTCGACGATCGCCTTGAACTGCGGGTCCTCCTTGCGGTACATGATCCCGTAGGGCTCCTGGCGCAGCGACTCGCCGGTCAGGATCTTGTAGTCGCCCGGCTTGGGCGAGGTGGCGATCAGGCCGGCGAGCTGCACGTCGTCGAGGATGTAGGCGGCGGCGCGGCCGGTGCTCAGCAGCAGGAAGCCGTCGGACGTGTCCTTGGCCGCGAGGCTCTCGACCTCCATGTTCTCGGTCTTGCGGTAGGTGCGCAACAGCTGCAGGCCGGTGCTGCCGGCCACGGTCGAGACCGTCCTGCCCTTGAGGTCGGCGAAGGTGTTGATGCCCGAATCCTTCCTCACCGCCGCGGTGATGCTGGTCACGAAGTGGCTGGGCGCGAAGGCCACCTGCTCCTGGCGCTGCACGGTGTTGGTGGTGGTGGCGCAGTCCAGGTCCACGGTGCCGTTGGTCAGGAGCGGGATGCGGTTGGTCGAGGTCAGGATGGTGTAGCGCACCTCCAGGGCCGGCAGCGCGAGCTTCGCCTTCACGGCCTCGATGATCCGCAGGCAGATGTCGTTGGTGAAGCCGACCGGGTCGCCGCCGCCCACGGGCTTGTACGAGAACGGCACCTGGCTGTCGCGCGCGCCGATCGTGACGACGCCGCTGGCCTTGATCTTGGCCAGGGTGTCGGTGTTCTGGGCGGCGGCGGCGCCGCAGGCGAGCGCGACGGCGAGGCCGATGGCGAGGGAACGGCGGGAGGTCATGGGGTGGGCTTTCGCAGAGATGGATGAAAGGAAGGGAAGGGGAACGGACGGCGCGCCGGATGCGGGACCCGGCTCAGCCCAGCCGCGCCACGGCTTCGCGGATGGCCGCGCAGCCCGCCTCGATCTGCTCGATCGAGGTCGCGAAGGACAGGCGCAGGTGCGCCGGCAGGCCGTAGGAGCCACCGTCGATGACGGCGACGCCGGCCGCGTCGAGCAGGTGGCGCATCACGTCCAGATCGCTGGCAAGGACCGTGCCCGCGGGCGTCGTCCGGCCCAGCAGCCCGGCCACGCTGGGGAAGACGTAGAAGGCGCCGTCCGGCGCCGCGCAGTCGATGCCGGGAATGGCGTCGAGCAGCGTCACCATGCGGTCGCGGCGGCCCTCGAACAAGGTGCGCGCCTCGGCCACGCAGGCCTGCGGACCGTCGAGCGCGACCACCGCCGCGGCCTGGCTCATGGCACTGGCGCAGGTGGTGGTCTGCGAGGCCAGCAATGTCAGCGCCTTCGTCAGCGCCGCCGGCCCGGCCGCGTAGCCGATGCGCCAGCCGGTCATCGCGTAGGCCTTGGAGACGCCGTTGACCACCAGCGTGCGCGGCGCCAGGTCGGCCGCCACGTTCAGCGGCGACAGGTGACGCGCCCCGCCATAGGCGAAATGTTCGTAGATCTCGTCGGTCATCACCCAGACCCGGGGATGCCGGCGCAGCACGGCGGCGAGGCCTTCGAGTTCCGGGCGCGAATACACCGCGCCGCTCGGGTTGTTGGGCGTGTTGAGCACCAGCCAGCGCGTGCGCGGCGTGATGGCGGCTTCCAGCGCCCGGGGCGTGAGCTTGAAGCCGCCGGCCGCGTCCGACGGCGCGATCACCGGCACGCCGCCGTTGAGTCGCACCATGTCGGGATACGAGACCCAGTAGGGCGCCGGGATCACCACCTCGTCGCCCTCGTCCAGCGTGGCGGCGAAGGCGTTGAAGATCAGCGTCTTGGCGCCGGGGCCGACGACGATCTCGTCGTCCTTGAACGGCAGGCCGTTCTCGCGCTCGAACTTGCGCGCGATGGCCTGGCGCAGGGCCGGCGTGCCGGCCGAGCCGGTGTACTTGGTCTGCCCCGCCAGCACGGCGTCGATGCCGCCCTGGACGATGTGCGCGGGCGTCGGGAAATCGGGCTCGCCCAGCGTGAAGTCGATGATCTCGCGGCCGGTGGCGCGCAGGGCGTCGACGCGCGCCTTGGCGGCGATGCTGGGGGAGGGCCTGACCTGGCCGATGCGGGAGGAAAGCAGGGTGCTCACGAGAGGATGTCCATGGCGTTCCCCGTCGACGCGACGGGGCATGGAGGCGGATTCTGGGAGCCGCCTAGAATTTCAAAAAGCGATTTTTTCTCCGCGAATCGCATTCCTGAAATCGATACGATGACCTTCAAGCAACTCGAGGCCCTCTACTGGATCGTGCAGCTCGGCGGCTTCTCGCCGGCCGCCCACAAGCTGCACACCACGCAGTCGGCGGTCTCCAAGCGGGTGCACGAGCTGGAGGAACTGTTCGACACGCCGCTGTTCGACCGCACCCAGCGCGCCGCCCGGCTGACGGAGAAGGGCGAGGAGATGTTCGTGCTCGCCGGCAGGCTGCTCGCGCAACGCGACGCCGCCGTGGAGCAGTTCAGCCGTCCGGACGTGATCGAGCGGCGCCTGCGCATCGGCATCACCGAACTCACCGCCATGACCTGGCTGCCGCGGCTCATCGAGACCGTCCAGCGGCTCTACCCGAAGGTCGTGATCGAGCCGATGGTCGACAGCAGCCCGCTGCTGCGCGACAAGGTATTGGCCGACGAGCTCGACCTCGTCGTCGTGCCCGACGCCTTCGCCGACACGCGCATCGCCAGCACGCGCGTGGGCGAGGTCGAGCACGCGTGGCTGTGCAAGCCCGGCCTGGTGGAGACTGGCCGCACCCTGCGCCTGCACGAGGTCGCGCGGCACCGGATGCTGGTGCAGGGTCCGCAGTCGGGCACGGGCCGCGTCTACGACGCCTGGATGAAGGAGCGCGGCGCCGAGCCGGCCGACGCCATCGTGGTGAGCAACCTGGTGGCGATGCTGGGGCTGGTGGTCTCGGGCATCGGCGTGAGCTACCTGCCGCACCGCTGCCTGTCGCCCCTCGTCGCCGCCGGCCTGCTGACGGTGATCGACGTCGCCCCGGCGCTGCCGCCCATCGCCTACGTCGCCCTGCACAAGGGCGACCACCGCAGCGCGCTGGTCGCCTCGATCGTCATGCTGGCGCAGGAGTGCTGCGACTTCTCGGCCATGTTCCAGGGGCTGAGCCACACGCTGGCGGGCGGGCGGTAGGTTTCATCTGGAATCCGCGCGGCGGGTCATTCCTCGACGTGGCAGCCCAGCCGCTTCAGGGTGGCGTCGACCCAGGAGCGGTCGTAGGTTCCGTCCGCGATGCCCGCGACCATCACGGTCTCGGCCTCCTGCTTCCGGTGGGCGGCGGCGAGCAGGCGCTCGACGTCGTCGAAGGGCACGCACAGGAAGCCGTCCTCGTCGCCGATGACTAGGTCGCCGGGCTCGATCACCATGCCGTCGATGGCGATGGGCACGTTGATCTCGCCGGGGCCGTCCTTGTAGGGGCCGCGGTGGGTGACGCCGGCGGCGTAGACGGGGAAGGCGTTGGCGCGGATGAAGCCGGCGTCGCGGATGGCGCCGTCGATGACGAAGCCGCCGAGGCCTTGATGGATGGCGTCGCCCACCATGATCTCGCCGGTGATGGCGTTGGTGAGGTCGCCCCCGGCGTCCACGACGATGACGTCGCCGGGCTTCGCCAGCTGCAGGGCCTTGTGCAGCATGAGGTTGTCGCCGGGGCGGCTCTTGACGGTCAGCGCCGGGCCGGCCATGCGGCCGCCCGAATGCATGGGGCGCAGGCGCGCGCCGCCGGCGGTCATGCGGGCCATGCAGTCGCTGACGTTGGCCACGGGCACCTCCAGGAACTGGCGGGCGAGGTCGAGGGGGACGGCGCGGCGGCGCCGGAGGATGCGGAGTCCGTTGTGCATGGTTCGGGTTCGGATTGGGGATGCGGAATGGATGGGACGTCGAGTGCGGGCGACCCGCTCAGTCGAGCTGGATGCCCGCTTCGCGCACCACCGGCGCCAGGCGCGCGCGGTCGGCGGCATTGAGCTCGCCCAAGGCCTTGGGCGTGCCGCCCAGCAGCTCGGCGCCGGTCGCGACGATCTTGTCGCGCACGTCGGGCTGTTTGAGCAGCGCGTTCACCTCGGTGTTCCAGCGATCGACGATGGCCTTGGGCGTACCCGCCGGCGCCATCAGTCCCCAGACGCTGGCGAGCTCGACGCCCTTGATGCCCGCCTCGGCGAAGGTCGGGACGTTGGGCAGCACCGGCGAGCGTTTGGCCATGGTGACGCCGATCGGGCGCACCTTGCCGCCCTCGATCTGGCTGAGCAGGGTGGGGATCGAACCCATGTACATGTCGACCTGGCCGCCGATCAGGTCGGGCACGGCCTGCGCCATGCCGCGGTAGGGCACGTGCGTGAACTTCACGCCCGAGGCGTTCTGCCACAGCTGGTTGACCAGGTGCGCGATGGTGCCGGTGCCGGGCGTGGCGACGGTCAGCACGCCAGGCTTTGCCTTGGCCGCGGCGACGACGTCACCCAGGGTCTTGTAGGGCGAATCCGAGCGCACCACCAGCACGACGGCGCCGCTGGCGATCGAGGTGACGGGTTCCAGGTCCTTGACGGGGTCGTAGCTCAGCTTCGCGTAGAGCAGCGGGTTGAGGACGATGTTGTCGGTCTGTGCCATGACCAGGGTATAGCCGTCGGGCCTGGCCTTGGCGACGTTGTCGAGCGCCAGGTTGCCGCCGGCGCCGGGCTTGTTGTCGACCGTGACGACCCATTTCAGCTTGGCCGTCAGCGCGGTCGCGATCTGACGGGTCAGGGCGTCGGTGCCGCCGCCGGCGGGGAAGGGCACGACGATCCGGACGGGGCGCTCGGGGTACGCCTGGGCCTGCGCGGGCGCGGTGCCCAGCGCGGCCAGGGCCAGGGCGGCGGCCGTGGCGACGGCGGGAATTCGGGTGAGGGTTCGCATGGTGGTTGTCTCCGGAGGATGGAACGGATGGCCGACCCGGCCGTCAGGCCTGGTCGTGATGCTCGGGTGCCAGCGTCGGCGCCGACGGCGCCGACGGCTGCAGAGGCGGTGCGTCGGCCGGAACGGCCCGCGCCGCCCTGATGCGCGCCAGCAGCACCTGGATCGGGTGCGGCAGGTCGACGCCGTCCACGAGGGCGGTCTGGCAGCGGCACGAATAGCCCGTGGCGACCAGCCGGCCCGCGTGGCGGGGTTCGGCGACGATCGAGCGCCAGCTCAGTCCGTAGATCGCCTCCGAGGTCGCGCGGTGGTCGCGCTCGTGGCCGTAGAGGCCGGCCATGCCGCAGCAGCCGCTGGGCACGATCCGCAGGGCGATGCCCAGGCGCTCGGCGACCCGCCGCCAGTCGGCGGTCGCGGCGGGGGCGTTGGTCCGCTCGGTGCAGTGCGGCAGCAGGTGCCAGGGGTTCGACGCATTCGCTTCCAGCCTCGGCAGCTCGTCGAGCCGCTCGATCAGCCATTCCTGCGGCAGCAGCACGGCCGGCACCCGCTCCGCGCCCAGCGCCTTGACGTACTCGGCGCGGTAGGCGAGCGTCATCGACGGGTCCACGCCCACCAGGTCGACGCCCGTCGCGGCCAGCGCGCCGAGCATGCGGGCGTTGGCCGTCGCGGTGCGCTGGAACCGGCCGAGCAGGCCCAGCACATGCTGCGGCTTGCCATTGGGCCTGAACGGCGCCAGCCACGGGGTGAAGCCGAGCGCGATGAGCAGGTCGCACCAGTCCACGACCACGGCGGTGTCGCAGTGGGACGTGAAGGCGTCCTGCACGACGACGACGCTGCGGGCGCGGTCCTGCACCGAGAGCGAGCGCAGTGCCTCGGGCGATGCCGTCCGCACACCCCGGCTCGACAGTGCTTCGCACAGGTCGATGCCGCTCAGCGCGGGCAGCGAGACCAGCCCCAGCGCCCGCGATGCCTCCCGGCCGACGGCGCTGTGCGTGAGGCCGTTCACGAGGCGCGGCAGCTTCGCGGCGGCGGGCAGCCAGCGCTCCAGCGAGGCCACCAGGGTGTCCTTCACCGGCCGCAGGTAGCGGCCGTGGTGGACCTCCAGGAAGCGCGCGCGGAAGGCCGGCACGTCGACCTTGATCGGGCACTGGCCCACGCACGACTTGCAGGCCAGGCAGCCGTCCATCGCTTCCTTGACCTCCAGCGAGAAGTCGACCGTGGCGCCCGGCCGGCCCGCGCCGCGCCACGCGCTCCAGGTATGGAAGGCGCGGCCGGGCAGGGCCGTCCAGCGCCCGAGCGCGCCCTGCCGGCGCAGGCGCGCGGCCTCGCTTGACGGATCGACCTCCTGCTCGGCCAGCAGCCGCAGCCACTCGCGCATCAGCGAGGCCCGGCCCTTGGGCGAATGCCGGCGCTCGCGCGTGGCCTTCCACGACGGGCACATCGCGTCGTCGGGGTCGTGGTTGAAGCAGGCCGCGTTGCCGTTGCAGTGCAGCGAGTCCTCGTTGGCGCGGCGCACCTCGATCGGGATGCGGCGGTCCGCCTGGCCCCGGGTCGGCGCGCCGTCGATGCGGGTGAGCGCGTGGCCCGGCGGCGCGGCGATCTTGCCGGGGTTGAGCTGGTTGTGCGGATCGAAGGCGGCCTTGATCTCCTGCATGCGCGCATAGAGCGGGCCGAAGAATTCCGGCGCGTACTCGGAGCGGAAGCCCTTGCCGTGCTCGCCCCAGAGCACGCCCTGGTACTTGCGCGTGAGCGCGAAGACCTCGTCGGAGATCTCGCGCACCAGCGCTTCCTGGGCGGGGTCCTTCATGTCCAGCGCCGGGCGCACGTGCAGGCAGCCGGCGTCGACGTGGCCGAACATGCCGTAGACCAGGCCCCTGCGGTCGAGCAGGGCGCGGAACTCGGCGATGTAGTCGGCCAGCCGCTCGGGCGGCACGACCGTGTCCTCGACGAAGGGCATCGGGCGGCGCTCGCCCTGCATGTTGCCCAGCAGGCCGACGGACTTCTTGCGCATCGACCAGATCGCCGTGGTGGCGGCCTCGCCCCGGGCGACGGTGTGGCCGCGCCGGCCCGAGCCACCGGCCGCGCCGTCGTTCAGCGCCGCCTCGACGCGTGCGAGCTTGACGGCCAGCGCGGCCTCGTCGTCGGCCAGGAACTCGACGATGTTGACGCCCTGGGCCGGGCCCTGCGGGTCGTCCGGGAAGTAGTCCTTCACGGCCAGCCAGATCGGGTCCTGGCGCGCCAGGCCCAGCACCCTGGCGTCGATGGTCTCGCTCGACGCCGCCTCCAGCCGCATCAGCGCGCCGGCGTCGCGCAATGCGGCGTCGAAGCTGTCGTAGCGGATGTTGAGCACCGCCGTGCAGTGCGGGATCGGCGTCAGCCGGATCTTGGCCTCGGTGACGAAGGCCAGGCTGCCCTCGGCGCCGCACAGCACGGAACTGAGATCGAAGTCGCCGCGGTGGTCGCACAGGTGCACCAGGTCGTAGCCGGTGACGCAGCGGTTGAGCTGGGGGAAGCGCTCGGCGATCAGCCCGGCGTCGTCGACGCGGATGCGCTCGAGCAGCCGGTGGATGAAGCCGACGCGATCCTGCCGGCCCTTGACGGCGTCGAACGCCGCCGGGGCCAGCGGCTTCGCGTGCCAGGGCGTGCCGTCGAGCAGCACGGTCCCGAGTTCGAGCACGTGGTCGCGCGTCTTGCCGTAGAGGATCGAGCCCTGCCCGCTGGCGTCGGTGGCGATCATCCCGCCGATGGTGGCCCGGTTGGAGGGCGAGAGCTCCGGCGCGAAAAACAACCCGTGCTTGAGCACCGCCGCGTTGAGCTGGTCCTTGACCACGCCGGCCTGCACGCGCGCCCAGCCTTCCTCGGCGTCGACCTCCAGGATCGCGTTCATGTGGCGCGACAGGTCCACCGCGATGCCGTCGGTCAGCGACTGGCCGTTGGTGCCGGTGCCGCCGCCGCGCGGGGTGAAGGTGATCGAGCGGAAGCGCTCCTCGCTGCTCAGTTTGGCCACGCGCACGACGTCGGCCTCGTGGCGCGGGAACACCACCGCCTGGGGCGGCACCTGGTAGATCGAGTTGTCGGTGGCGAAGACGACGCGGTCGGCCTGCCGCTGGCTGATGTCGCCCTCGAAGCCGCGCAGGCGCAGCTCCGAGAGGAATTCCACGTAGAGGGAGGCCGGGCCGTCCCGGGACTGCAGGCGGGGGATCATGGACGTGGAGGGTTCGCGGGCGGGGCGGGTGCGCCCGTCAGGCCGCGACCGTCGCTGCCAAGGCGTCGCGGCGCTGCACGAAGCGCTCCCACACCTCGGGGTTCACGAGCCGGGGCGGCTTCTCGCCGCGCAGCATTTCGACGACCTGCTCGGCCGCCATCGACGCGACGTTGTGGCGGCCCTCGTGCGAGACGCCCGCCGTGTGGAAGGTCGCCACGACGTTGTCCAGCGCCAGCAGCGGGTGGTCCAGCGGCGGCGGTTCCTGCTGCCACACGTCCAGGCCGGCGCCGGCCAGGTGGCCGGTGCGCAGGGCATCGGCGAGCGCCGTCTCGTCATGCACGCCGCCGCGCGCCGTGGTGACGAAGATCGCGCCGGGCTTCATGGCCGCGAAGCGCGCCGCGTCGAACAGGTTCAGCGTGTCCCGGTCGCGCGGGCAGTTCAGCGACACCACGTCGGCGATGCGGACCAGCGTGTCGAGGTCGACCGGCTCGGCGCCGCGCGCGCGGATCTCCTCGGGCGTCAGGAACGGGTCGACCGCCAGCACGCGCATGTCGAAGCCCGCGGCCAACTTCGCGAGCCGGGTGCCGGAATGGCCGATGCCGACGATGCCCAGCGTCTTGCCGCTGATGTCGTGGCCCATGACCGACTCGCGCGAGAAGCCGGTCCGCGTGCGCAGCTTGCGATCCGACTCGACGATGCGGCGCGAGACCGCCAGCATCAGGCCGACGGCCATCTCCGCCACGGCGGGGGCGTTGGCGCCGATCTGGCTGACGACCGCGATGCCGGCGCGCGTGCAGGCATCGACATCGACGGTGTCGAAGCCGGCGCCGGTGGACGACACGCAGATCAGTTCCGGGCAGCGCGCGAGCAGATCGGGGCCGGCGTACCAGTGGCGTGGGAGCTCGTCCTTGGCGGCGCTGATCTGGTAGATGTGCGCGCGCTCCAGGATGCGCCAGGCGCGGTCGTCGTCGGCGCGCAGCGGCGCGATGTCCAGCCGGACGTCCGATTCCCGCGCCAGGCGCTGGTCGAAGACCGGGTCGATCCATTGGTCGAAGCGCGCGACGCGCCAGGGTGCGGAGGCATTCATGGGGGTGTTCTCGGTTGCGGGGTTCGAAAGGGTCATTGCCTGGGCAGCGTCCTGGCCAGCTCCATCAGCGCTTTGCGGTTCTGCGCCAGGGACTGCTGCCACTGCGGTCCGCTCAGGTAGGCGAGCACCGGCGCGTCGGCCGAGGCGTTGGCGACGAATTCGGGGTCGCGCACGCTCTCGGCGATGGCGGCGTCGAGCCGCCCGACGATCGGCGCCGGCACGCCCCGGTGGACGGCGAAGCCCCGCTCCGAGGTCATGACGACGGGCGTGCCGGCCTCGGTCGCGGTGGGCACGTCGGGCAGGGCCGGCGAGCGCCGGGCGCCGAACTGCGCCACGACCTTCATCGCCCCGGTGCCCTTGCCGTGGAGTTCCGGCACCTCGCCGGCGCTCACGATGCCGAAGTCGAGGTGGCCGCCCATGACGTCCGTCTTCTGCGCGGCGGTGCCCTTGTAGGGAATGGCGTTGAGCTCGACCCCGGCTTCCTTCGCCAGCAGCTGCAGGGCGAGGTCGCCGTTGGTGCCGACGCCGTTGTGGCCGAAGGACAGCGAGCCGGCCTTCCGGCGCAATGCCGCGACGACGGCGGGCAGGGTCGGCACGGCATGGTCGGTGCGCGTCACCATCACCGTCGGGTCGTCCACCACCCGGGAGACCAGGGTGAAGTCCTGCGGCTCGTACTGCGCCTTCTTGATCATCGGCACGTACAGGAAGCCGGGCACGTTGACGACCAGCAGGGTGTAGCCGTCGGGCCTGGCGTTCTTCACGTAGGCATTGGCGATCTCGCCGGCGGCGCCGGGCTTGTTGACCACCACGAACTGCGCGCCCGGCCCGAGCCGCTTCTGCACGAAGGGCAGCAGCTTGCGCGCCATCAGGTCGGTGCCGCCGCCCGGCGCGAAGCCGACCACCACCTCGATGGGCTTGTCGTCGGGCCACGCGGCCCGGGCCGCGTGCGCCATGCCGAGCGCCAGCGCGGCTGTCGCGACCACCTTGATCGTCATCGATGTCATGCGTGTCTCCTGTCTTTGGAGACGCGATGATCCGGGCACACAACGATGCGTACAAGCGATTAATTCGACAGCTTAGTCAGTCGTTTTGCGACTTTCCCTGGGACTCGTCCCGTGGCGTCCGGCGAACGGCGCGAGGTACTTCGAGGCGGAATCGAAGTCGGCCACGCGCACCACGTACGAGCGCATCGCGTCCAGGAGCGCGCGGTTGTCGTCGGCGCGGTTGAAGAAGTAGTAGTTCAGGCTCGGCAGCGGCGGATCGCTCCGGAGGGCAACCAGCGCGCCGTGCGCCACCCACGGCGTCATGAACTGCGTCGGCAGGAAGCTGATCCCGACATCGGCCAGCACGAGCGCGACGATCGCCATCAGGCTGTTGCAGCCCAGGATGCGCTGCATGGTGATCTCCTGCTCGGCGGCCCAGGCCTGGATGGCCCGCGTGAGGCCGGAGCCCTCGGTCATTGTGATGACCGGGTGCCGCTCCAGGTCGGCGCGTCGCAGCAGCTTCGGCGTGCCGATGCGCGCGGGCGACGCCACCCACGAGAAATGCACGCGCCCGATGACGCTGCCGTGGACCTGGGGATTCTGGCTCGGCCCGGTCGTGATCGAGAAGTCCAGCTCGCCCCGCTGGACCTTGCGTTCGAGGTTGCGCGCCAGGTCCACGTAGGGTTCGAGCACCAGCGCCGGGTGGTCCTGGTTGACCAGCCGCGTGAAGTCCGGCAGCCACGTCAGGGAGACCAGTTCGCTGACGCCGAAGCGGCAGATGCCCGCCAGGCCGGCCGAGGACAGCGCCTCCTTGCGCAGCTGCTCCTGGAGGTCGAGCATCCGGCCGGCCAGCGGCAGCAGGCGCTGGCCGGCCTCGGTGAGCTGGGCGCGCTTGCCCGAGCGGTCGAAGAGCCGGGCGCCGACCGATTCCTCCAGCTCGACGATGCGCTTGGACAACGACGACTGGGTCACGTGCAGGCGCGTGGCCGCGATGTTGAAGCTGCCCAGGTTGGCGGCCCAGTAGAAGGCCTCGATCTGCTTGAGCGTCATGGGCGCGATCCCGTGGCGGCCCCCGGCGCGTTCAGCCCGCCAGCAGCGCCGCGTAGCGCGCCAGGTCGACGTTGCCGCCGCTCACGATCACGCCCACCCGCGCGCCCCGCGGCGTGGTCGGCGCGTCGGCCACCGCGCCGGCGAAGGCCAGACAGCCCGTGGGCTCCACCACCATCTTCATGCGCTCGGCGAAGAAGCGCATGCCCTCGACCAGCTGCGCGTCGCTGGCGGTGCGGATGTCCGCCACGTCGCGCCGGATGATGCCGAAGGTGAGTTCGCCCAGGTGCGTCGTCTGCGCGCCGTCGGCGATGGTGCGCGGTGTCTCGATGCGCACGATGCGTCCGGCGCGCAGCGACTGCCGGCCGTCGTCGCCGGCCTCCGGCTCGACGCCGTAGACCCGGCAATCCGGCGACAGCGCCTTCGCCGCCAGCGCCGAGCCGCTCGTCAGACCGCCGCCGCCCAGGCAGACGTAGAGCGCGTCGAGCGCGCCGACCTCCTCGAACAGCTCCTTCGCGGCCGTGCCCTGACCGGCGATCACGTCGGCGTGGTCGTAGGGCGGGATCGGCGTCATGCCGCGCTCGGCGGCGAGCGCCAGGGTGAGCGCCTCGCGGTCCTGGGCGAAGCGGTCGTAGAGCACCACCTCGGCGCCGTAGCCGCGCGTCGCCGCCAGCTTGGCCGCCGGCGCGTCCTGCGGCATGACGATCAGCGCCGGCATGCCCAGCAGGCGCGCCGACAGCGCCACCGCCTGCGCGTGGTTGCCCGACGAGAAGGCGATGGCGCCGGCCCGGCGCTGCGCCGCGTCGAAGCGCGACAGCGCGTTGAAGGCACCGCGGAACTTGAAGGCGCCCATGCGCTGGAAGTTCTCGCACTTGAAGAAGAAGCGCGCGCCCCAGCGCTCGTCGGCGGTGGCCGAACGCAAGACCGGAGTGCGATGGGCCCGGCCCTGGAGCCGCGCGGCGGCGGCGGCGACGTCGTCGTAGGTGGGGAGTGCTTGCATCGGCAGAGCTTAAGCGCCCCGGACGATCGCGGCGTCCCGGGTGCCCGTTCCCCGCGGCCTTCCAGGCGGGGGGCGCGCGCCGATTACCGAAAGACGACGCGAGACTGCGTGGTGCAACGCGTCCTCGATCGTGCGCATCGCCGGTTTCCATGGCCTCCTTCCCGCCGCCGTCCTCGCATCCGGCGGCTCGACGCCCCAGCAGGTGCGACTCGCCAGGCTGTCGCGCCATCCGCCCATCGCGACGGTGGCCCGGTCGCCGCAGGACGGCGATTCGGCCCGGATGGACGAGCACCTGGCGACGCGCTGCGCGACGAGGGTCCGGCGGTCGAGGCGCGCCTGCCCGCCGGCACGCGGATCCTCGTCCGAGGTCGATGCGATCATGAGTCAGGTCGACGTCTGGCGCTGGGACGTGGCGATGCACACGGAGTCGCTCTCCGTCCAGCTGCACGACGCCCGGACCGGCGACCTGCCGGTCACCGGCGACGGGTCGGATTCGGCGATGCACGGCTCGCGCGACGCGAAGGAAACGGTCAGGGGCGTGGTCGCGGAGATGATGGCGACGCCGCGCCGCGCCGCGCCGCGCCGCGCCGCGCCGCGCCGCGGCCCGACGTCCCTGACCCGGCGCGGACCCGTCGATCGGACCTCGGACGACCCGCCCGCGGCGACCATGTCCCGGCCTTGTCCGACGCGCTCCGGTCGGGGATGGCGCCGCGCCGGGCGACCGACCCGCCGGGCATCATTCCCCGATGAAACCCCGCCTGGTCACCGTCGTCATCCACGCCCACCTGCCCGAACCCGAGCCGCTGGAGAAGATCTCCCTGGCCCAGACCCTGGACGTCCTGGGCCGCCATCCCATCACCTTCGTCGTCCCGATGGACCTCGACACCCGCTGGTACGAGGATTTCTGCCGGGGCCGCGCCACGGCGAGCTTCATGCGCTTCGCATGGCGCGGGCTCGACGAGTACGCCCGGATGCTGTTGAGCCCGGCGTTCTACGCCCGCTTCCACGACCACCGCTACCTCCTGATCTGCCACCTCGACGCCTTCGTCTTCCGCGACGAACTGGCGGCGTGGTGCCACCGGGGCTACGACTACGTCGGCGCCGTGATCCACCACCGGACCTGGGAGCGCGGCCATCAGCGCGCGCTCGGCCGGGCGGCAACCGTCGACACCCTGCACAAGCTGCTGCGCGCGACCGCCACCGGTTACCTCGCCAACGGCGGTTTCTCCCTGCGCAAGGTCGACACCTTCCTGCGGCTGACGCGCCGCTTCGAACGCTACATCGACCTCTACGCGGCGATGGCCATCGCGCGCGGGCGGGGCGTGTGGGAGGACCTGTTCGTGCTGCGCCATTTCCCGCAGCTGTCGGCCGACTTCAGGGTGCCGCCGCGCCGGATCGCGGCGCGTTTCGGCGCCGAGCACGTGGACGCGGTCGATGCCGACCTGCGCCGGGGCGAGCGCGACGTCGCCGACCTGCCGTTCGGCATCCACGGCTGGATCCAGTACCAGCCCGAAGTCTGGAAGCCGTACGCGCGGCGATGTGGGCACGCCGTCTGACCGACCGGAACCGCCGGCTGGGAAACAATCCTGCCCACCATGCCCGTCGCCCTGCCGCTCCGCCCCGCATCCCTCGAACCACTGACCTCCGGCCGCGCCGCGACGATATGGCGCCGGCTCGCCATGCTGCTGGCCGCGCTGTCCCTGGTGGCGTGCGCATTGCCGCCGCGCCAGGGCCTGACGCCGTCGCAGGCGCTGACGCCGGCCGAGGCCTCGGCCACCGCCATCGGCCGGGCCGTGGCCGAGCGGGCGGCCGACCAGCCGGCGGGCACCTCCGGCATCCATCCGCTGCCCGACGGCATCGACGCCTTCGCCGCCCGCATGCTGCTGGCCGCCGCCGCCGAGCGCACGCTGGACGTGCAGTCCTACATCTGGCGCGACGACACCACCGGCCGACTGCTGCTGCAGGCCCTGCGCGAGGCGGCCGACCGCGGCGTGCGGGTGCGGCTGCTGCTCGACGACAACGGCATCCCGGGGCTCGACCCGCTGCTGGCCGCGCTCGACGCGCACCCGGGCATCGAGGTGCGATTGTTCAACCCGTTCGCGACGCGCTGGTTCAAGCCGCTGGGCTTCGTCACCGACTTCTCGCGCGCCAACCGGCGCATGCACAACAAGTCTTTCAGCGCCGACGCGCAGGCGACCATCATCGGCGGGCGCAACATCGGCGACGAGTACTTCGACGCGCTGGTCGAGGGCCTGGTCTTCGCCGACCTCGACGTGCTGGCCTTCGGGCCGGCGGCGCGCGACATCGCGACCGATTTCGACCGCTACTGGGCGAGCGAGTCGGCCTGGCCGGTGGGTCTGCTGGTGGCGCCGGGCGGACCGTCGGACCTGGCGCCGCTCGACCGCATCCGCGCCGAGGTCGCGGCCGATCCCGGCCGCCGCCGCTACCTGCGCGCGGTGAAGGGCTCGGACTTCGCCGTCGACCTGCGCGCCGGCCGCCTGAACCTGGAATGGGCGGCGGTGCAGACCCTGAGCGACGACCCGGCGAAGGGGCAGGGCGCGGTCGCGCGCAGCGACCTGATGGCCTCCGAGCTGGAGCGCCTGCTGCGCAAGCCGCGCCGCGACGTCGAGCTGGTGTCGGCCTATTTCGTGCCCGGCGCCGAGGGGGTGGCCGCCTTCTCCGCGCTGGCGCGGCAGGGCGTGCGGGTGCGCATCCTGACCAACGCGCTGGAGGCCACCGACGTGGCGGCGGTGCATTCGGGCTATGCGCGCCGCCGCGTGCCGCTGCTGGCGGCAGGCGTGGAGCTGTTCGAGATGCGGCGCCACGGCGGCACGCCCGAGGGCGGCAACGGCGGCAGTGGCGGCAGCGGACCGGGCGCCTTCGGCAGTTCGGACTCGAGCCTGCACGCCAAGACCTTCTCGGTCGACCGCGAGCGGGTCTTCATCGGCTCCTTCAATTTCGACCCGCGCTCGGCGCACCTGAACACCGAGCTCGGCTTCGTCATCGACAGCCCGGTGCTGGCCGCGGGGGTCGAGGACGCCTTCACCCGGCACATCCCGCAGCAGTCCTACGAGGTCAAGCTCGACGCGCAGGGCCGCCTGTACTGGCTGGAGCCCACGCCCGAGGGCACGGTGCGCCACGACACCGAGCCCGGCACGACGTGGTGGCAGCGCGCCGGGGTCGGCCTGCTGTCGCTGCTGCCGATCGAGTGGCTGCTGTGACGACGAACCGCCGCGCGCGAACGATACGAGGAGCCGCCCATGGATGACGATGCCGATCCGTCTTTGATGTCCGACCGCGAACTCGCCGTGGCGATCCAGCGACATCGGCATGCCGCCCTGCGCGGCAGCGGTTACCTCGCCGAGCGCGGCGACCAGCTGGAGCAGGAATTGCGCCGACGCGCGGGCATCGTCAGCGAATTCGGCGCGCCGCTGCGCTTCGCCGCGCCCCCCAAGCGACGGTGGTGGCAATTCTGGTGAGTGGAGCCTGACTCCTCGCTGCATTCACTGTTAGTATCAAAGTG
The DNA here is from genome assembly GCF_050435945.1 of Variovorax sp. PvP013. Taxonomy (NCBI): domain Bacteria; kingdom Pseudomonadati; phylum Pseudomonadota; class Betaproteobacteria; order Burkholderiales; family Comamonadaceae; genus Variovorax; species Variovorax sp. PvP013. Next base: position 906,504 of record NZ_JBNDLF010000001.1, on the reverse strand, counting down.
CTACTAGAGTGACCATGTGCGAGGAGACACGATGCAGGTTCCAACCCGATCGATCGGTGGCAGTGCGAGCCTGGTGCTGGACGTGCTGCGCTTGGGCGCCGCGCTGACGGTGCTCTTCGCCCATGCGCAGGACATGTGGTTGCCCTCGACCATCCACGACGCCACGCGACCCGGCGAGGCCGCGCATTCGGCGATCGTGGTGTTCTTCGTGCTGTCGGGTTTCGTGATCGCCTACACGACGAGCGCTCGAAACCGCGGTCTGGGCGAGTTCCTGCAGGCGCGCTGGAGCCGCCTGTGCTCGATGGTGATTCCCGCGCTCGTCCTCACCGCCGTGGTCGAACTCGCCGTGCGCGCGCAGGGCGATCCGGGGCTGATGGCGGAGTACGTGCGAGGCGCCTTCGGTCCGCGCTACGCGGTGACGGCGCTGTTCCTCAACGAGACCTGGTTCTTCTCGGCCGCGCCACCGGCCAACGGCGCGCTCTGGTCGCTGAGCTTCGAGTTCTGGTACTACCTGATCTTCGGGCTGTGGTTCTGCACCGGGCGCGGCTGGCGTTCGTGGCTGCTGGCCCTGGCCGCGTGCCTGGTGGCCGGACCGAAGATCCTGCTCATGATGCCGATCTGGCTGATGGGCTGCGCGGCCTTCCTGCTGCCGCGTCCGGCACTGAAGGCGCCGCTGTCGTGGGCCGGCGTCGCGCTGGCGCTGGGCGCGGCGGCGGCGGTCGTGGCGAAGGTGCCGCCATGGCCCTGGCCGATCGGCACGCCGCCGTTCTTCTTCGCCAACGAGTTCGCCACCGACACGGCCGCCGGCCTGTGCGTGGCGGTGGCGCTGTGGTTGCTGCCGTCCGGACGACCGACCGTGCCCGGCGGCCTGATCGACCGCTTCCGCGCGCTGGCCGACCTGACCTTCCCGATCTACGTGCTGCACTTCCCGCTGCTGATCCTCTGGCACGTGTGCTTCGGCCTGCGCCCCGAGGACCATGCCCAGTACACGGTGGCCTTGACCACCGTGCTGGTCGTCGCGGCGCTCCTGGGCCGGGTGCTGGAGCGGCAGCGCCCGCGCTGGCGCCGGGCCTTCGCGTGGGTGTTCGCGGCGGCGGGTCGCTTCCTGCCCGGCCCCCGGCCGCGCGCGACATAGGTCGGTCGCCGAAGCTCGCGTCCGGGCGGGCCCTTGGTCAGAATGCGGCGATCGACAGCATTCCAGGAGATCGACATGCAGGACCTTCGACGGCGGCGGTGGGGTGGGGCGGCGACGGCGACGATGGCGGCGTTCGCCTTGAGCGGCTGCATGGGCATGTCGCCCTTCGGCGGCGGTGCGCCGGACGCCGGCGGCGCGGAGCCGCTCTACAAGGTCGACAACCGGCCCGGCGGTTTCACGATCTCGACCGTCCACAGCCGCCGGCAGGTGTCCCGCGACGCCGTGGAGCAGGCCTGCCGGGACGGTCTGGTGCGCAACGCCAACGACCTCGCGCGCAGCCTGGGGCGGTCGATCGAGCCGATCGACGCGCGCAGCGTCCGTGTGCGCATGAGCACCGACGCGCGGACCGAGGCGACGCGGTGCGAGGGGTCGGTGCAGGCGACCTGGGCACCTTCGTAGCGGCGGCGCCGACCGACCCTACAGCTCGGCCAGCCCCGTGTCGCCCGTATGGGCGCGGGTGCTCCATTCCTCGATGAAGGCGCGCGCGCGCGCCTCCAGCGCGGCGGCGGCCGCGGCCTGATCGTGCCGGTGGCCGACCAGCGTCAGGCGGCACTTGTGGGCACCGTCGCGATAGACGTCGGCATGGCTGGCGGCCGGGCCGTCGAGCCGGGCCGGCACGACGTGGATGCGCACGCGCCACGGGCCGTCGTCGAAACGGCCGACTTCGGTGGCGTCGTCGAGGTCCATGGGGTCGCTCCTCGTGCGGGTCGGTGACCGCGGCCGCTCAGCGTTTCGCGTACTGCGTGCGGCCGAACAGGATCTCGCGCTCCTTGTCGCCCGTCAGCGGCTTGCGGCGGTCGGCCAGCACGGCGACGCCGCGCTGCACCGCCGGCCGCGCGGCGATGGCGTCGAACCAGACCTTCAGATGCGGGTATTCGTCGATCACCACGCCCTGGTTCTCCCAACTGCGCAGCCACGGGAAGATGGCGATGTCGGCGATCGAGTAGTCGGCGCCGGCGATGAACGCGTGCTTCGAGAGCTGCCGGTCGATCACGCCGTAGAGGCGCCGGGCCTCGTTGGTGTAGCGCTCGACGGCGTAGGGCAGCTTCTCGGGCGCGTACAGGCGGAAGTGGTGGGCCTGGCCGAGCATCGGGCCGACGCCGCCCATCTGGAACATCAGCCATTGCAGCACCTCGTAGCGCTCGCGGTCGCCGGTGGGCAGGAAACGGCCGGTCTTGCCCGCGAGGTAGACCAGGATCGCGCCGGACTCGAAGAGCGAGATCGGCCGGCCGTCCGGGCCCTCGGGGTCGATGATGGCGGGAATCTTGTTGTTGGGGCTGATGGCCAGGAAGTCGGGTGCGAACTGCTCGCCCTTGCCGATGTCCACCGCGTGCGCCTCGTAGGGCAGGCCGCACTCCTCGAGCATGACGTGGACCTTGTGGCCGTTGGGCGTGGGCCACGTGTGGACCTGGATCGGCGCTGGGGACATGGTGGTCTTCCGTAAGCAGAAAAGCTTAAGCAAAGGCATCAGCATAAACGTCCGGCGGTGCCCTGCGTCATCCAATTGCCACGCCGGCGACACGGCGCTTTCATCGGCGATCGACAGACTGCCGGTCATCGACGGAGACCGCCATGCCCGAACTGCCCAACCCCCTGTTCCCGATCTCGCAACTCGGCGTGCGCCCGTCGCTCTGGCGCGCGCCGCCGGCCGCGCGCCTGGCGCCGGCCGTCGCGGTGCCCGGCCCCGGCATCGCCCCGATCGCGACCACGCCGACGGGCACGGCATCGAAGGCCGCCGCCGGCACCACCGGCTTGAGCGTGAGCTGGGCGCGGCACCTCGACGACGTGCGCGCGGCCCAGCGCCTGCGTCACGACGTCTTCGCCGGCGAGATGGGCGCGCGCCTGAACGCGATGCTGCCGGGCCACGACATCGATCTGTTCGACGACTTCTGCGAGCACCTGCTGGTGCGCCACGAGGCCACCGGCGAGGTGATCGGCACCTACCGCGTGCTGACGCCGGCCCAGGCCCGGCGCATCGGCAGCACCTACAGCGACACCGAGTTCGACCTGACGCGGCTGCGCGAGGTGCGCGAGCGCATGGTCGAGCTCGGCCGCAGCTGCGTGCACCGCGACCATCGCCAGGGCGGCGTGATCATGGCGCTGTGGGGCGCGCTGGCGGGCTTCATGCACCGCAACCGGCTCGACATCATGATCGGCTGCGCCAGCATCCCGATGTCGCACAACGGCGTCCATGGCGGCGACGCGGCGGCCAGCATCTGGCGCCAGCTCTCGGCCACGCACATGGCGCCGGTGCGCTTCCACGTCCAGCCGCGCCTGCCGCTGCCGGTCGAACGGCTCGACGGCACGCTCGACGTCGAGCCGCCGGCGCTCATCAAGGGCTACCTGCGCCTGGGCGCCCGGGTGCTGGGCGCGCCGGCCTGGGACCCGGACTTCAACACCGCCGACCTGCCCATGCTCATGCGCATCGGCGACCTGCCGCCGCGCTACCGCAGGCACTTCCTCGGCCACTGAGCGGGCGGTTCGATGGCGCACGCGGAGCGTCACGAAACCGACATGGAAATTGGTCACAATCTTCGGCTTTGCCACGCCGAAGCCGCAGACGCAGCAATGCCCGCGACATCGGCCTCCGTGAACATGCAGCAGTCTTCCGCGGTACCGATTCCAGCCGAAATTTCCGTTCCTCCCGTCGCCACGGACCCGGCGCCGACCGTCCTTCCCGCATCCAAGCTGGTGCTGCTGGACCGCGACCACAGCATCCTGGCCTTCAACCGCCGCGTGCTCGACTGGGCGCGCCGCCCCGAGGTCCCGCTGATCGAGCGCCTGCGCTACCTGTGCATCGTGTCGTCGAACCTCGACGAGTTCTTCGAGGTGCGGGCGGCGGCGCACCTGATCGCCGCGACCAGCGGCGCGGCCGGCGCCGGCGGCGCGTCGGTCGACGCCTTCGAGCGCCTGGCGGCGACCGCGCACGCCACCGTGGCCGAGCAGTACGCGCTCTACAACGACGCGCTGATGCCGGCCTTCGCCGAGCACGGCGTCCACATCATCTCCCACGGCGAACGCAACCCGACGCAGCGCAAGTGGGTGCAGGAGTACTTCGAGCGCGAGGTGCGCCCGTTGCTGATCCCGGTCGGGCTCGACCCGTCGCACCCGTTCCCGCAGGTGGCCAACAAGTCGCTCAACTTCATCGTGCGCCTGAGCGGCAAGGACGCCTTCGGGCGCGAGAACCCGATCGCCATCCTGAAGGTGCCGCGCGTGCTGCCGCGCGTGATCCGCATGCCGGCGAAGGTCTCGGGCGGACGCACGCTGTTCGTGGCGCTCTCGAGCATCGTGCGCGCGCACCTCTCGAGCATGTTCCCGGGCCGCGAGGTGGGCGACTTCTCGCAGTTCCGCGTCACGCGCAACTCCGACCTGTCGGTCGACGAGGAGGACGTGAAGAACCTGCGCACGGCCCTGCGCCAGGGCCTTGAGCACCGGCATTTCGGGCAGGCGGTGCGCCTGGAGGTGTCGGCGAGCTGCGCCGAATCGCTCGCGAGCTTCCTGCTCGCGCAGTTCAACCTGCCCGAGCGCGCGCTCTACCGCGTGCACGGGCCGGTGAACCTGGCGCGCCTGACGCAGCTGATCGACCTGCTGGGCGAGCCGGCCTTCAGGGAACTGCGCTTCGTGCCCTACAAGGCGTCCTACCCGGTCACGCTGTCGCCCGGGCAGTCGTTCTTCGACCGCCTGCAGCGCGGCGACGTGCTGATCCACCAGCCCTTCGAGAGCTTCGACGGCGTGCTGGCCTTCCTGCGCGAGGCGGTGCAGGACCCGCAGGTGCTGGCGATCAAGCAGACCATCTACCGCACCGGCGCCGACTCCGAGATGATGGAGCTGCTGCGCGAGGCGGTGCGCCGCGGCAAGGAGGTGATGGCGGTGGTCGAGCTCAAGGCGCGCTTCGACGAGGAGGCCAACATCAACTGGGCCGAGATGCTGGAGTCGATCGGCGCCCAGGTGGTCTACGGCGTCGTCGGCCTGAAGACGCACGCCAAGATGCTGCTGGTGACGCGCCGCGAGGGCAAGCAGCTGCGCCGCTACGGCCACCTCTCCACCGGCAACTACAACCCGCGCACCGCCGCGCTCTACACCGACATCAGCCACCTCACGGCCGATCCGCTGCTGACCGCCGACATGGACGCCGTGTTCGTGCACCTGGCCGGCCAGAGCCGCCTGCCCAAGCTCAACCGCATGTGGGTCGCGCCCTTCGACCTGCACCGCAACCTGGTGACGCAGATCGACGCCATCGGCGCGGCCGCCGAGCGCGGCGAGCCCACCCGCATCGTCGCCAAGATGAACGCGCTGACCGACGACCTGCTGGTCGCGGCCCTGGTGCGCGCCGGCCAGAAGGGCGTGAAGACCGACCTGATCGTGCGCGGCGCCTGCACGCTGCCCGCGCAGGTGCCGGGGCTGACCGACAACATCCGCGTGCGTTCGGTGATCGGGCGCTTCCTGGAGCATTCGCGGGTCTTCTACTTCCGCAACGGTCCGGACGAGTCGCTCTACCTCTCGAGTGCCGACTGGATGAACCGCAACATGATGCGGCGCGTCGAGCTGGCTTGGCCGGTGACCGACCCGGGGCTGCGCCAGCGCATCATCGACGAGTGCCTGGTGGCCTACCTGCACGACGGCCGCGACGCCTGGGACCTGGGCGCCGACGGCGTCTACCGCCGCGTCGACGGCGACACGCATCCGCTCGAGGAGGGCGCGTCGCGCCACATCGAGGCGCACGGCGCCCAGCGCGCGCTCATGGACCGCTACGGTTCCCGCAGCGGCGGCTCCGCCGCCTGAACCCACCATTCGAGAGGAACGAGGTCATGGATCTGATTTTCTGGCGCCACGCCGAGGCCGAGGACTGGACCGACGGCTGCGACGACATGCAGCGCGCGCTGACGTCGCGCGGCGAGAAGCAGGCCAAGCGCATGGCGAGCTGGCTCGACCGGCAGCTGCCCGAGGGCACGCGCGTCATCAGCAGCCCGGCGCGCCGCTGCGAGCAGACCGTGATGGCCTTGGAGCGGCGCTACAAGCTGCGCGAGGAACTCGCCCCCGACACCACGCCGCAGGCCCTGCTCGCGGCCGCCGGCTGGCCCAACGGCAAGTCGGTGGTGCTGGTGGTGGGCCACCAGCCCTCGCTCGGCCAGGCGATCTCGCAGCTGCTGGGCTGGCAGCACGAGAGCTGTCCGGTGCGCAAGGGCTCGGTGTGGTGGATCCGCACCCGGGAGCGCGACGGCGACGTGCAGACCGTGGTCGTCACGGTCCAGACGCCGGAACTGCTCTGACGCCGCGGTCGCCCGAGATGCAGCCCGGCGGCCGCGGCCGGTTCAGTCGACGTTGAACTCGACGCGCCAGCCGGTCTTCTGCCAGGCCAGCGTTTCCTCGCGCAGCAGGTGCGCCGACTGCGGATAGGCGTCGATCCAGTGCTGGCGGCAGCGCAGCGTGAAGCCGCGGCCGTTGCGCGCGACGTGCAGCGCCAGCGGATCGGGGTCGCGCCGGGCGTGGCACAGGATGACGGCCAGGCGCAACGCCAGCACCTGCGTGACGAAGGTCTCGTCGTCCAGCGCGCTCTCCAGCTTGCGCAGCTTGCCGCGGTGCCCGAGCACCAGCTGGCTCAGGAGGTGCAGGTCGTTGGTCGCGAAGCCCGGAGCGTCGGCGTGGTCGAGCACGTAGGCGCCGTGCTTGTGGTATTCGCTGTGCGAGATCTGCGCGCCGATCTCGTGGAGCTGCGCGGCCCAGCCCAGCGCGCGCAGCGAGCGCCCGGCCCGGCTCGTGGCGCTGCCGCCGCGGGCGCCGGGTTCGAGCTGCAGGTAGAGCGCGGTGGCGGTCTCCGAGACCCGCCGGGCCTGGGCCGAATCGATCGAGAAGCTGGCCGCGAGCCGCGAGACCGTCGCGCTGCACAGGTCGGTGGCGCCGTCGTTGCGGTCCTGCAGCTCGTAGAGCACGCCGTGGCGCAGGGCGCCCTGGGCGACCTTCATCTCCCGGATGTCGAGCAGGTCGAACACCGCGCGCAGCACGCTCAGGCCGCCGCCGATGACGGCCTTGCGGTCCTCGCGCATGCCCTCCATGCGCAGGCGCTCGGCGCTGCCGGCCTTGAGCAGGCGGTCGAGCAGCCAGTCCAGGCCCTCGCGCGTGACCACGCCCGCCGGGGCGCCGGAGGCCGCGAGCACGTCGCCCACCGCGCCGATGGTGCCGGAGGCGCCGTAGGCCACGTCCCAGCGGTCGGGGGCGTGGCTGGTGAGCGCCTCGTCGAGCACCGCCTTGGCGGCGATCTCGGCGATATGGAAGGCCGAGGTGGTGAACTGCCCCTGCGGGAAGTGCTTCATCGACCAGGCGACGCTGCCCACGCGGTAGGACTCCACCACCTCGGCCTCCAGCGCGTGGCCGATGATCATCTCGGTCGAGCGCCCGCCGATGTCCACCACCAGCCGGCGCTCGCGCGCCGAGGACTCGTTCTGCGGCAGCATGTGGGCCACGCCCTGGTAGATCAGCCGCGCCTCCTCGCGTCCGGGGATGACGTCGATGCCGAAACCCAGCACGGTGCGCGCGCGCAGCAGGAACTCGTCGCGGTTGCGGGCCTCGCGCAGCGTCTGGGTGGCGACGGCGCGGACCTGGGCGCGCTTGAAGCCGGCCAGGCGTTCGCCGAAACGCGCCAGCGTGTCCCAGCCGCGCTGCATGGCCTCGGGCGTGAGGTTGCGGTTGGCGTCGAGGCCGTTGCCCAGGCGCACGGTCTCCTTGAGGTATTCGGTGCGCCGGATTTGCTCGTGATCGACCTGGCCGATCTCGAGGCGAAAGCTGTTGGAGCCGAGGTCGATGGCCGCGAGGAGGGAGCCGTTTTGCATGGAGGAGGATGCGAAGAGGAGGGAGGAACGACCCGGCGGGCGAGGGCGATGCCCCGGTTCGGAGGGAGCCAGTGAGAACCTTTGATGGTATCTCCGGCCATCGCTCACGGCGGTGACAGTTGTGTGACGCCGTCACGACGTCCGGGCCGGTCCGCCGTGCTTTTCCCTCTGGAGATGCTTGTCACGAGGGCGTCACACAAGCTTTCTAAAGTCCGCCGCAATGCCGAAAACCCGTTCCGGGGAATCGGTGGAACCCCTTACAGGAAGCCTCATGACAACGACTTTCCGATTCGCCGCCGCCACGCTCGTCGCAGCCGCCGCCTCCTTCTCCCACGTCGCCTCCGCGCAGGACATCACCGGCGCCGGCGCCAGCTTTCCGGCGCCGCTCTACGCCAAGTGGGCTTCCGACTACAACAAGGCCACCGGCGTCAAGATCAACTACCAGTCGGTCGGTTCGGGCGCCGGCCTGAAGCAGATCGAGGCCAAGACGGTCGATTTCGGCGCCTCCGACGCGCCGCTGAAGGACGAGGAACTGCAGGCCAAGGGCCTGATCCAGTTCCCGACGGTGGTCGGCGGCGTCGTGCCGGTGGTCAACATCCAGGGCATCAAGCCCGGCGAGCTCAAGCTCAACGGCCAGGTGCTCGGCGACATCTACCTCGGCAAGATCACCAAGTGGAACGACCCGGCGATCAAGGCCCTGAACGGTTCGCTGGCCCTGCCCGACGCCACGATCGCCCCGGTGCGTCGCGCCGACGGTTCCGGCACCAGCTTCGCCTTCACCAACTACCTGAGCCAGGTCAACCCGGAGTGGAAGTCCAAGGTCGGCGAAGGCACGGCGGTGAACTGGCCCACCGGCGCGGGGGGCAAGGGCAACGAGGGCGTCGCCGCCTTCGTGGGTCGCCTGCCCAACTCGATCGGCTACGTCGAGTACGCCTACGTCAAGCAGAACAAGATGACCTTCGCCCAGCTGCAGAACGCCTCGGGCGCCTACGTCTCGCCCGACGACGACACCTTCAAGGCCGCCGCCGCCGGCGCCGACTGGAACAAGAGCTTCTATCAGATCCTCAACAACAAGCCGGGCAAGGACGCCTGGCCGATCACCACCGGCACCTTCATCCTGGTGCACAAGGTGCAGGACAAGCCGGCCAACGCCGCCGCGGTGCTGAAGTTCTTCGAGTGGGCCTACAAGAGCGGCGACAAGACCGCCATCGACCTCGACTACGTGCCGATGCCCGACAACGTGAAGGCGATCGTCGAGAAGGCCTGGACCGACAACGTCAAGGACGCGTCGGGCAAGCCCGTCGCCTTCAAGTAAAGCGCCCCCGCCGACGCGCATGAACGGCCCCACGCCCCCCGGCGCGTCGACCCCGTCACTTCCGGAGCGACCCTTGTCATCCACCTTCCCCGCCCCAGGCGCCGCGCTCGACCTCGCCGTCGAGCGCCCGCGCGCATCCGTCAATCCGCCGCCGGCCCGGCGCCCGCGCACCGGCGCCGCCACCGACCGGCTGTTCGGGCTGGCCGCCAAGGGCGCGGCGCTGCTGACGCTGGCGCTGCTGTTCGGCATCCTGCTGTCGCTCGTCGCCGGCGCCTGGCCCGCGATCGCCAAGTACGGCCTGGGCTTCCTGACCAGCACCGTCTGGGATCCGGTGCAGGAGGAGTACGGCGGTCTGGTGATGATCTACGGCACGCTCGCGACCTCGTTCATCGCCCTGGTGATCGCCGTGCCGGTGAGCTTCGGCATCGCGCTGTTCCTCACGGAGATGTCGCCCTCGTGGCTCAAGCGCCCGCTGGGCACCGCCATCGAGCTGCTGGCGGCCGTGCCGTCGATCGTCTACGGCATGTGGGGCCTGCTGGTGTTCGGACCGATCCTCTCGACCTACGTGCAGCAGCCGCTGCAGAGCCTGTTCGCCGGCGTGCCCTACCTGGGCGCGCTGGTCTCGGGTCCGCCGGTGGGCATCGGCATCCTGTCGGCCGGCATCATCCTGGCCATCATGATCATCCCGTTCATCGCCTCGGTGATGCGCGACGTCTTCGAGGTCACGCCGCCGCTGCTCAAGGAATCGGCCTACGGCCTGGGCTCCACCACCTGGGAGGTCGTCTCCAAGGTGGTGCTGCCCTACACCAAGGCCGGCGTCATCGGCGGCATCATGCTCGGCCTGGGCCGGGCGCTGGGCGAGACGATGGCCGTGACCTTCGTCATCGGCAACATGAACCAGCTCAATTCGCTGTCGGTCTTCGAGGCCGCCAACAGCATCACCTCGGCCCTGGCCAACGAGTTCGCCGAAGCCGGCGCCGGCCTGCATCAGGCCGCGCTGATGTACCTCGGCCTGGTTCTGTTCTTCATCACCTTCGTCGTGCTGACGCTGTCGAAGGTGCTGCTGCAACGCATGAAGAAGAGCGAAGGAACGACATCGTGAGCACCGCCGAGAAACTGCTGAGCGCGCGAGCGCTCGACGAGACCCGCGCCGCGCGCTTCGCCAGCCGCAAGCGCGTCAACCAGGTCGCGCTGACGCTGTCGCTGATGGCGATGGCCTTCGGCGTCTTCTGGCTGATGTGGATCCTGTGGGAGACGCTGCGCCTGGGCCTGGGCGGCCTCGCCCTGGCGACCTTCACCGAGATGACGCCGCCGCCCAACGAGCCCGGCGGCATCGCCAACGCGATCTTCGGCTCGCTGGTGATGGTCGGCCTGGCGACCTTCGTCGGCACGCCCATCGGCATCATGGCCGGCATCTACCTGGCCGAGTACGACCCCAAGGGCTGGCTCTCCTCGCTCACGCGCTTCGTCAACGACATCCTGCTGTCGGCGCCGTCGATCGTGATCGGCCTGTTCGTCTACGCCGTCGTGGTGGCCTACTTCAAGACCTTCTCGGGCCTGGCCGGCGCCCTGGCGCTGGCGCTGATCGTCATCCCGGTGGTGATCCGCACGACCGAGAACATGCTGCAGCTGGTGCCCCCGGGCCTGCGCGAGGCGGCCTACGCCCTGGGCACGCCGAAGTGGAAGGTGATCATCAGCATCACGCTGCGCGCGGCGCGCGCCGGCGTCGTGACCGGCATCCTGCTGGCCGTCGCCCGCATCGCCGGCGAGACCGCGCCGCTGCTGTTCACCGCGCTGAACAACCAGTTCTGGACCTCCGACGTGAGCCAGCCGATGGCCAGCCTGCCGGTGACGATCTTCAAGTTCGCGATGAGCCCGTACGAGAACTGGCAGAAGCTGGCCTGGGCCGGGGTCTTCCTGATCACCGTCGCGGTGCTGGGCCTCAACATCCTCGCGCGCGTCGTCACGCGCTCCAAACACTAAGACACCGACCGGCGCAACCACCATGCCCACCACACTCGTTTCCCCTCCCGTGCGCTCGAAGATCTCGGTCAAGGACCTGAACTTCTACTACGGCAAGTTCCACGCCCTGAAGGGCATCAATCTCGAGATCCCCGAGAACAAGGTCACGGCCTTCATCGGCCCTTCGGGCTGCGGCAAGTCGACCCTGCTGCGCACCTTCAACCGCATGTTCGAGCTCTATCCGGAGCAGCGCGCCGAGGGCGTCATCTCGGTGGACGGCGAGAACCTGCTGACCTCCAAGCAGGACGTGGCCATCATCCGCGCCAAGATCGGCATGGTGTTCCAGAAGCCGACGCCGTTCCCGATGTCGATCTACGACAACATCGCCTTCGGCGTGAAGCTGTTCGAGAACCTCAGCGCGAGCGACATGGACGACCGCGTGGAGTGGGCGCTGAAGAAGGCCGCGCTCTGGACCGAGGTGCGCGACAAGCTCCAGCAGAGCGGCTCGGGCCTCTCCGGCGGCCAGCAGCAGCGCCTGTGCATCGCGCGCGGCATCGCCATCAAGCCCGAGGTGCTGCTGCTCGACGAGCCGTGCTCGGCGCTCGACCCGATCTCCACCGGCAAGGTCGAGGAACTCATCGCGGAGTTGAAGAGCGACTACACCGTCGTCATCGTGACGCACAACATGCAGCAGGCGGCCCGCTGCAGCGACTACACGGCCTACATGTACCTGGGCGACCTGATCGAGTTCGGCGAGACCGAGCAGATGTTCTTCAAGCCCAAGCGCAAGGAGACCGAGGACTACATCACCGGAAGGTTCGGTTGAACGTGGCTCACCCCCAGGCTTCGCGCACTTCGTGCGCTTTCGCCTTCCCCCTTCGAGGGGGCAACACCGATCGCCCGGCAAAGCCGGTTCGATGGTGTTCCTTGCACTGACAGCGTGACGATCTTGGAGCAAATGTCATGACAGAAAAACACCTTTCCAGCCAGTTCGACAGCGAGCTCAACGGCGTGTCGTCGCGCGTGATGGAGCTCGGCGGGATGGTCGAGTCGCAGATCCACCAGGCGGTCTACGCGCTGTCGGAGTTCGACTCCGACGCCGCCGACCGCGTCGTGGAGACCGAGGCGCGCGTCAACGCGATGGAGATGGAGATCGACCGCGAGCTCTCGTCGATCATCGCGCGGCGCCAGCCGACCGCGCGCGACCTGCGCCTGCTCATCGCGATCTCCAAGACCACCGCCAACCTCGAGCGCGTGGGCGACGAGGCCAACAAGATCGCCCGCATGGTCAAGTCGATCATCGAGAGCGGCGCGGCACGGGCCTTGCCCTCGACCGAGCTGCGCATCGCCGCCGACCTGGCCTCGGGCCTGCTGCGCAAGGCGCTCGACGCCTTCGCGCGCCTGGACACCGCCGCGGCGCTGTCGATCCTCAAGGAGGACGACCAGATCGACCAGGAGTTCGACGGTTTCGTGCGCAAGCTCGTGACCTACATGATGGAAGACCCGCGCACGATCTCGGCCAGCCTCGACCTGCTGTTCCTGGCCAAGGCCATCGAGCGCATCGGCGACCACGCCAAGAACATCGCCGAATTCATCATCTACATCGTCAAGGGCGCCGACGTGCGCCACACGTCGATGGCCGAGATCGAATCGGCCTTGGAATAAGCTCGCCCCCAGGATGCGCGCACTGCGTGTCGCTCCTCCAACCCCCGGCCGGGGGCGACACCGGCGGCCCGGCGGAGCCGGTTCCGCGGTGTCCCGCGAAGAAATCCGGTCGAATTGAGCCGGTCAAGATTGGACCATCCGTCGTCATGAAGAAGCCCAGAGTCCTGATCGTCGAAGACGAGTCATCGATCGCCGAACTGATCGCCGTCAACCTGCGCCACAACGGCTTCGAGCCGATCTGGGCCGAGGACGGCGCGGCGGCGCAGCGCGAGATCGACACGCTCGCGCCCGACCTGATCCTGCTGGACTGGATGCTGCCGGGCCAGAGCGGCCTGCAGCTCGCCCGCCAGTGGCGCAAGGAGGCGCGCACCAAGGCGATCCCGATCGTCATGCTCACCGCGCGCGGCGACGAGCCCGACAAGGTGGCCGGCCTGGACGCCGGCGCCGACGACTACATCACCAAGCCGTTCTCCACTCAGGAGATGCTCGCGCGCATCCGCGCCGTGCTGCGCCGCCGCGCGCCGGAGGCACCGGACGAGCGCGTCGTCATCGGCGAGCTGATGCTCGACACCGCCACGCACCGCGTGACCTGGCAGGGCACGCCGTTGAAGGTGGGTCCGACCGAGTTCAAGCTGCTGGGCTACCTGATGCAGCACGCCGAGCGCGTGCACAGCCGCTCGCAACTGCTCGACAACGTCTGGGGCGACCACGTCTACATCGAGGAGCGCACGGTCGACGTGCACGTCAAGCGCCTGCGCGAGTCGCTGGGCACCGCCGCGCCGATGGTGGAGACGGTGCGCGGCGCGGGCTACCGCCTGACGGCGCAGGTCACGGTGTGACGCGCGGCCGACCACGGGCCGCCGGCGCTTCGCGCCCCGGGTGATCGGACGCCATGCCGTTTCGCATCGCGCTCTTCCTCCTGGCGACGCTCGCCGGCACGGTGTTCGTCGGCCTGACCTCCGGCTGGCCGCAGTCGGGGTGGGGCGCCTGGGCCGGGGCCGCCCTGTGGTTCGCGCTCGACAGCGTGCGCGGCCAGCGTTTCCTCCACGTGATGCGCAAGGACGTGGCCGGCCTGCCCACGCGCGGCGGCGGCATCTGGGGCGAACTCTCCGAACGCATCCGCAAGCTCCTGCGCGAGCGCGAGCAGCAGACCCGCCAGGCCGAGGAGCGACTGCAGGAGTTCCTGGCCGCCATCCAGGCCTCGCCCAACGGCGTGGTGCTGCTCGACGAGCAGGGTCGCATCGAGTGGTGCAACCAGACGGCGGCCGGGCAGTTCGGCATCGACGCCGAGCGCGACCTGCTCCAGCACCTGTCCAACCTCGTGCGCGATCCGGCCTTCATCGCCTACCTGGCCTCGCACAACTACAGCCGCGACGTCGTGATCGACGCCACGCACGCGCGCCACGGCGCCGGGCATCCGCCGATGCGCCTGTCGGTGCAGGTGCATCCCTACGCCGGCAACCGGCGCATGCTGCTCACGCGCGACATCACGGCGCTGGAACAGGCCGAGGCCATGCGGCGCGACTTCGTGGCCAACGTCTCGCACGAGATCCGCACGCCGCTGACGGTGCTCGCGGGCTTCGTGGAGACCCTGCAGAACCTGCCATTGGACGCCGAGGAGCGCGCGCGCTACCTGGCCCTGATGGCGCAGCAATCGCATCGCATGGAGACGCTGGTCAACGACCTGCTGACGCTGTCGCGCCTGGAAGGCAGCGCCGCGCCCAAGATCGGTCAGTGGACGCGCGTGCGGGCCCTGCTCGCGCAGTGCGAGGACGAGGCGCGCGGCCTGTCGAGCCGCCTGTCGCCGGGCCAGGCGCACCGGCTGGTGTTCGATCTCAAGGACGACGCCGAGATCGCCGGCGCGCCGACCGAGCTGCAGAGCGCCATGTCGAACCTGCTGAGCAACGCCATCCGCTACACCCCGGGTGGCGGCGAGGTGGTCGTGAGCTGGCGCGTGCTGGGCGACGGCCGCGGCGAGTACGCGGTGCGCGACAGCGGCCCCGGCATCGCGGCCGAGCACGTCCCGCGCCTGACCGAGCGCTTCTACCGCGTCGACCGCAGCCGCTCGCGCGAGACCGGCGGCACCGGCCTGGGCCTGGCGATCGTCAAGCACGTGGCGCAGCGCCATGGCGCCGAACTGCGCATCGAGAGCACGGTGGGCAAGGGCTCGCGCTTCGCGCTGCTGTTCCCGGCGTCGCGCCTGCGGCCGTTGCGCCCGGCGGCGACCGGCGCGGCCGTCAAGCCCGTCAGCGCGTCCGCCTGAGGGTGCGCAGGAGCAGCGCGGCGAACAGCAGCGCCGTCGCCGCCAGCGCCACCGCGCTCATGAGCCAGAAGGCCAGCGGCGAGCGCATCGCCTCCCACGGACCCAGACCGCGGTAGGCCAGCAGGTAGCTGCCGCCCAGGCCCACGCCCCAGAGCAGGCCGCAGTACAGGATCAGCGGCACCACCGTGATGCGGTAGCAGCGCAGGACGAACACGCACAGCGTCTGCACGGCGTCGGCGAGGTGGTAGAGCGCGGTCGCCAGCAGCAGCGTCGCCGCCATCGCGACCACGGCGGGACGCTCGGAGTAGACGCCCGCGAGCTGCCAGCGCAGCCCGACCATCGCCGTCGCCCAGACCAGCGCGCACAGCAGCGTGAGCTCGAAGCCGCGCCGGCAGGCCAGCCGCGCCCGTGCGTCGTCGCCCGCGCCGAGCCAGAAGCTCACGCGCGCGCTGGTGGCGATGGCCAGCGACAGCGGGAACATGTAGGCCACGGCGGTGAGGTTCGACGCGATCTGGTGCGCCGCCGAGGCCACCGTGCCCAGCCGGGCGATGAACAGCGCCATCAGCGTGAAGGACGTGACCTCCACCAGCACCGCCAGGCCGGCCGGAATGCCCAGTCGCGCGAACTGCGCGAGCGCGCGCCGGTCGGGTGGTTCCATGCGACGCCACAGGTCGTAGGCGGCGTAGAAGGACTCGCGCCGCAGCACGACGACGGCGCAGGCCAGCATGGTCCAGTTCACGGTCAGCGTGGCCCAGCCGCAGCCGGCCAGGCCCAGGGCCGGGACGCCCGCGCCGCCGAAGGTCAGCCACACCGACAGCGGCAGCTTGACGGCCAGCGCGCCCAGCTGCAGCCAGGTCACGAGCCGGGGCTTGCCCAGGCTCTGGTTGAGCGTGCCGAAGACGCGGAACAGCAGGGCCGGCGGCAGCGCGAAGGCCAGGATGGCGAGGTAGCGCTCGACGTCGCCGCGCAGGGTCGCCGGCACCTCGGTCCATTGCAGCAGCGCGCCGGGCATCAGCAGCACCGCCATGCCGACGGCGATGGCGAGGGCGCAGACGTAGAGCGACTGGCGCACCGAGCGGCCGACCTCCGCCGTGCGCCGCGCGCCGTGGAGTTCGGCCCACACCGGCAGCAGGGCCTGCACCACGCCCATGAGCGAGACGAAGACGCTGATGAAGATCGCCGAGCCCACCGACAGCGCGGCCAGCGCGCCCTCGGCGTAGCGGCCGGCCACGATGGTGTCGGTGACGCCGAAGGCCATCACCGCGAGCTGGCCGACCAGCACGGTGCCGGCGTGCCCGACGATCAGGCGACGCTCGCTGGCCGCCGGCGCGGTGCCGGCCGTCACGGGCCGGCGCGCTGGTAGAGCAGCAGGTCGTCGCTGGCGCTGCTCGGACGGCGCAAGGTGCCGACCAGTCGCCAGCGCTCGAAGCTGGCGACGTCCTTCAGACTGCCGATGGCGTCGGGGCCGACGACCATCCAGCCGCACGATGTGTCCGCCGCGAACGGCCGCAGGTCGAAATTGCCGTGGTGGCGCAGCGCCGCGATCTGCGAGCGCCCGACGCCCAGGAGCGCGAGGCAGGCGCCGGGCCGATCGCGCGCCGGGCCGTCGACGCGCTCGATGCGCTCGGCGATGGCGCGCACCTGCGGCGCGTAGCTCAGGGCGTAGTCGAGCGAGGGCAGCCAGAGCGTGGTGCCCAGCAGCCAGCACAGCGCCGCGCCGCCGCCGGGCAGCACCAGCGACTTCCACAGCGCCGCCCGGTGCCGGCCGCTGCGCCAGCGCACCAGCGCGCACCACGCCAGCGTCGCCGCGATGGCGAAGATCAGCGTGAGCCAGGAGAACTGCGGCACGAAGCCCGGCGTCAGCCGCGCGACGCTGGCGGCCATCTTGGGCGGCGTGCCGGTCTGCATGGCGATCCAGTAGCCCCAGATGATGACGGCGGCGCTGCTGAAGAAGAGCAGGGTGAACCAGTCGACCAGCGCCGCCACGCTGCGCCGCAGGGTCGGCAGCGCGAAGGCGGCCAGGGTGGCGATGGCGGGCAGGCCCAGCAACAGCGAGCGGTCGGTGAAGTCCGTGGTCCAGGTGGCCGCCAGGGGCACCGCCATGAACAGCAGCGGCAGCGCCAGGTGACGCGCGGCCAGTTGCCCGCGCCAGCGCCACAGCGTCCATACCACCAGCGGCCACGCCGGCCAGGTGAACCACAGCATCAGCCGGATCAGGCTGCGCAGGTCGGAGCCCAGCGACTTGCCCGGATCCGTGCCCGGCAGCGAGATCTGCCAGTGCCACAGCCCCAGCACGGCCCCGAGCCCGGCGACGGCCAGCGCGACGCCGCCGATGCGCAGCGCCGTGTCGGCGGGATAGAGCGGGGCCTCGCGCGTGATGTCGGCGTAGAGCGTGGTGGTGTCGCTCGCGCGGCGGGCATGGCGCCGGCGGTCGATGGAAACGACCGCGGCACCGCCCAGCCCGAGCGCCAGCGCCACGGCCGGCGCGCCGCTCAGGGTCAGCCCGAGCAGGCCGGCCGCGAGCGCGGCCCAGGCAACGCGCCGGTGGTAGGGCACGGCGGCGACGCCGTAGAGCAGCCAGGAAGCGAAGAAGAGCTGCGCCAGCGCCGGCGTGGTCTCGTGGCCGAGCTGCGCCAGGCCCAGGCAGGCGATCAGCGCCAGCAGCGCGCCGTCGGCGATGGCGCGGGCGTAGTCGGTGGGCCGCGCCTCGCCGCCGAAGGCGAAGGCGACGGGCTGCGCGTCGGGCGTGCGCGCCAGGTGGTAGACCGCGTACCAGGTCGCCGCGAAGACGCCCCACAGCAGCAGCGCGAAGGCGATGCGCACCGCGAGGTCGGGCGTGATCCAGCCTGGCGCGATCTTGATCGCCAGCGCGCCGAACCAGTAGGGGAAGAGGGCGGGCGTGTCGGGCCGCAGGCCCAGCAGCAGGGGATCGAACCAGCGCGCGAGGCCTTCGGAACTGCGCGCGAGTTCGGCCATGTAGCCGTAGCTGGCGATGTCGGCGCTCTTCCAGGGACCGCGCCCGAGCAGGCCGGGCATCAGGTAGGCGGCGCACAGCAGGAGCAGCGCGAGGCGCGGCATCCGGCGCGCGGCGCTCTGGGCAACGATCGCGGGCGTCGGTTGGCTCAAGGCAGGAGGAAAGGAAGAGGGATCGGGAAAGAAAAAGGGCAGCGCGGTAAACCGGGCTGCCCTCGACTGGAAGCGATCGCCTTACTTGGCGACGGCGCCGGTGGTCTTGCCGAAGCGGTTGCGGAACTTCTCGACGCGACCGCCCATGTTGTCCACCGACTTCTGGGTGCCGGTGTAGAAGGGGTGCGATTCGCTCGTGGTGTCGAGCTTGAACAGCGGCAGTTCGCGGCCGTCGTCGGTGGTGCCCATCTCGCGGGTGTTCGCGCACGAACGGGTCACGAACTTGAAGCCGTTCGACATGTCCTGGAACAGGACTTCGCGGTAGTTCGGGTGGATGCCTTCTTTTGCCATGGTGTGTTTCCTTGCGGGGTCGATGCGAGAGCCACAGGCCGGCGATCGTGCGTGATCGCGGACCGTCCCTGACGGGGCAGGACGGAGTTGCCCTGCTGCACTTTTCGCGGAGCCCATAATTATCGCATACTGAAGGAACATGAACACGTCGAACACGTCACCCCTGCGCGTCGGCCTCGTCGGCTACGGCTTCGCCGGCCAGACCTTCCATGCGCCGGTGCTGGCGTCCGTTCCGGGTCTGGAGCTGGTCGCCGTCGCCAGTTCGAAGCCCGAGCGCGTGCGCGCCGACTGGCCCGGCGTCGCCGTCGAGCCCGACGCCGCCGTGCTGTGCGCCCGCGACGACGTCGACCTGGTCGTGATCGCCGCACCCAACGACCAGCACCACCCGCTGGCGGCGCAGGCGCTGCGCGCCGGCAGGCACGTCGTGGTGGACAAGCCCTTCGTGCTCGACGCCGCGCAGGCGCGCGAACTCGCGGGCCTGGCGAAGACGCACGGCCGCGTGCTCTCGGTCTACCAGAACCGCCGTTTCGACGCCGACTTCCTGACCCTGCGCGACCTGCTCGCGAGCGGCGTGCTGGGCCGTCCGGTGTACTTCGAATCGCATTTCGACCGCTTCCGCCCCGAGGTGCGCGAACGCTGGCGCGAGCAGGCCGTGCCGGGCGCGGGCCTGTGGCTGGACCTGGGCTCGCATCTGCTCGACCAGGCCGTGCAGCTCTTCGGCCGCCCCGACGCCCTCCGGCTCGACACCGCCGCCCTGCGCGACGGCGCCGTGGTCGAGGACCACTTCCACGCCGTGCTGCGCTACGACGCCGGCCCCCACGCCCCGCTGCGCGTCGTGCTGCACGCCACCACGCTCGCCGCCCATGCCGCGCCGCGCTACGTCCTGCACGGCACCCGGGGCAGCTACGTCAAGCATGGCGTCGATCCGCAGGAGGACGCCCTGCGCGCCGGCCGGCGCCCCGGCGCCGAGGACTGGGGCGTCGACCCGCACCCCGGCGCCCTCAAGGTCGCGGCCTTCGAGAACTGGTTTCGCGACAGCACCGTCCCCAACCGCCGCGGCAACTACGCCGACTACTACGCCGCCGTCCGAGACGCCATCCGCGGCACCGCCCCCAACCCCGTCCCGCCCGAACAGGCCGTCGAACTCATGGAGTTGCTCGACGAAGGCCGGCGCAGCGCGGCCGAAGTGCAAGGCCAAGGCAGATCCGGCGCCTGACGGATCACGTCGTCCTGGCCCAGCCTCCACACCGCACGTCGGCCACGCGGCCGGCACGGTTCCAGACCATCCGGACCCAGACGCAAAAAAGCCCGTCGCAGACGGGCTTTTTCGTTCGCGGACATCGAGGAGCCGGCTCCGCCGGGCCTCCGGTGTCGCCCCCTGCAAGGGGGTAGGCGAAGCGACACGAAGTGCGCGCAGACTGGGGGTCAGCCACCTCTTCTCATCATGTCGAAGAACTCCACGTTCGTCTTCGTCGCCTTCATGTTCTTGAGCATCAGCTCCATCGACTCGATCTCGTCCATGTTGTACATGAGCTGGCGCAGGATGCGGGTCTTCTGCAGGATCTCCGGCGGCAGCAGCAGCTCCTCGCGGCGCGTGCCGCTGCGGTTGAGCTGGATCGACGGGAACACGCGCTTCTCGTAGAGGCGGCGGTCGAGGTGGATCTCGGAGTTGCCGGTGCCCTTGAACTCCTCGAAGATCACTTCGTCCATGCGGCTGCCGGTGTCGATCAGCGCGGTGCCGATGATGGTCAGCGAGCCGCCTTCCTCGACGTTGCGCGCCGCGCCCAGGAAGCGCTTGGGACGCTGCAACGCGTTGGAGTCCACGCCGCCGGTCAGCACCTTGCCCGAGGAGGGCACGACGTTGTTGTAGGCGCGGGCGAGGCGGGTGATCGAGTCCAGCAGGATCACCACGTCCTTCTTCAGTTCGACCAGGCGCTTGGCGCGCTCGATCACCATCTCGGCGACGTGCACGTGGCGCGCGGCCGGCTCGTCGAAGGTCGAGGCGATGACCTCGCCCTTGACGGTGCGCTGCATCTCGGTCACTTCCTCGGGCCGCTCGTCCACCAGCAGCACCATCATGTGCACCTCGGGATAGTTGGCGCTGATGGCGTGGGCGATGTGCTGCATCATCACCGTCTTGCCGCTCTTGGGCGGCGCCACCAGCAGGGCGCGCTGGCCCTTGCCGATGGGGGCGATGATGTCGATGATCCGGCCGGTGATGTTCTCGTCGCCCTTGACCCCGTCGCGCTCGAGCTTCATCTGCTCCTTGGGGAACAGCGGCGTCAGGTTCTCGAACATCACCTTGTGCTTGTTCTGCTCCGGCGGGCCGCCGTTGACGGCGTCGAGCTTGGTCAGCGCGAAGTAGCGCTCGCCGTCCTTGGGGGTGCGGACCTCGCCCTCGACCATGTCGCCGGTGTGCAAGTTGAAGCGGCGCACCTGGCTCGGCGAGATGTAGATGTCGTCGGTGCTGGCGGTGAAGCTGGTGTCGGGGCTGCGCAGGAAGCCGAAGCCGTCGGGCAGGATTTCGAGCACGCCGTCGGCGAAGACCTGTTCGCCGGCCTTCGCGCGCTTCTTGATGATCGCGAACATCAGCTCCTGCTTGCGCATCCGGCCGGTGTTTTCGATCTCAAGGGCCTCGGCCTGCTTGAGGACTTCAGACACGTGGAGTGCCTTGAGTTCGTTTAAGTGCATGGAGCGACCCCACACGGGGGCAATGTCGAACGGGAAACGGGGGGAGGTTCGGGAAGAGGCGAGAACGGCCTCGGGAACCGGGGAACTCAAACCGGGCGGGCCGGTGATCTGTTCGGGATTATGACAGGAAAAACCGGGGCGGCCGCCGCGTTGCGCGGGGGCCGCCGCTCCAGAACGCTCAGGCGAGCTGCTGGTCGATGAAGGCGGTCAGCTGCGCCTTGCTCATGGCGCCGACCTTGGTGGCGGCGAGCTGGCCGTCCTTGAAGATCATCAGCGTGGGGATGCCGCGGATGCCGAACTTGGCCGGGATGTCGCGGTTCTCGTCGACGTTCATCTTGGCGATCTGCAGCTTGCCCTTGTAGGTGTTGGAGACCTCGTCGAGGATGGGCGCGATCATCTTGCAGGGACCGCACCACTCGGCCCAGTAGTCCACCAGCACGGGCTGGCCGGACTTGAGCACGTCGGCTTCGAAAGAGGAGTCGGAGATGTGTTTGATGAGTTCGCTGGCCATGATGGGGGTCCTTGAAGCGCTGGGGGTACGGCGCCCGTCCGGGTACCGCTAAAGTGCGGTTCATTGTGACAGAAACGCCTCTGTCGACGTGCGGCGCGGGACACCGCGTTCGCTATGGGCGCCATGGGTGGGACGAGGGTGGAAACGCAGCGGTCCGCCCCCATGTCGCGACTCGCCCGCCCGCCGCGCCTCCCCCCCCGCTTCCTCTCCGATTCCCGATGACACCACCTCCCACCGTCCATCCCGTGCAGGCCCTCTGGTCCGACCCCGACCACGGCGTGGTGGCGCGCATCGACGAGGTCATGGCGCGCCACGGCGTGCGCCCGGCGCGCTGCGTCGTGCTCGTGCCCTATGCGCAGCTGATGGGCGTGGCCGGCGCGATGTGGGCGCGCTGCGCGACCGCCGGCGGCGCGCCGCGCTTCGAGACGACGCGCAACTGGGCGCGCGGGGCGGGCGAATTCATCCCCGCCGCGCACGACCTCTCCTTCGACATGGCCCGCGACTTGGTCACGGCCCAGGCGCTGCTGGCGCAGACCAGCTTCGGCGCCGACAAGCAGACGCTCGCCGGCAGCCTGGTCGAGCTGGCCTGCCAGCTCGCGCCGCTGGCCGCCGCGCGGCACCCCGACGCACGCGCCGCCTGGATGCTGGAACTGCAGTCGGCCCTGCGCATCGAGGGCGATGCCGAGTGGTTCAAGACCGAGGGCGCGCTCAACGCCATCGCGCTGGCCTGGGTCGCCACCACGGCCTACGCCACCGACGTGCTGCTGCAGGGGCCGGACGCGACGCACGTCGACCTGCTGATCGTGCTGGAGGGCCTGCAGGCCGATCCGCTCGCGCTCGCGCTGTGCGAGCGCTGGGGCGAGTCGGCGGAGCGCATCCCGTTCCCGGCCTGCGAGGCGCCGGCCGGGCCGGCCCGGCTGCACGCCGCGGCCGACCCCCAGGACGAGGCCGAGCGCGCCGCCGCCTGCGTGATGCGCCGGCTGGCCGAGGGCCACGACGCCGTCGCGCTGGTGGCCACCGACCGCGTGCTCACCCGCCGCATCGCCGCGCAGCTGCAGTCGCTGGGCGTGCCCACGCACGACGAGACCGGCTGGAAGCTCTCCACCACCCGCTCGGCCGCGACGCTGATGGGCGCATTGCGGGCCTGCGCCCGCGAGGCGACGAGCGACGAGGTGCTCGACTGGCTCAAGAGCACCGGCGACCTGCCGGCCGAGGAGGTCGACGCCCTGGAGACGCGCCTGCGCCGCGAGGGCCTGCGCGAATGGCGCCGCTGGTCGCGCGCCATCGCCGCCGGCACGCGCGACGAGGACGCGCCGTTGCGCCGCCTGACCGCCACCGTCGACGCGCGCCGCGCCGGCCTGTCGAAGGCGCGTTCGCTCGACGACTGGCTGCGCGACCTGCGCCGCCTGCTGGAGGCGACGGCGGCCTGGGACGCGCTGGCCGCCGACGCCGCCGGCGCCGGGGTCGTGACGGCGCTGTGGCTGGACGACGGCGGGAGCGAGGGCGACGCGACGCCCGTCGCCGGTGGGGAGGGCCGCGTCCACGGCGCGCCGGCAGGGGCGTCCGACGCCGGCCCCGCCGCCGCGCCCGGCCACCGCCTCTCCGACGGCCGCTTCACCCTCGGCGAATTCACCGGCTGGGTGCGCGACGTGCTGGAGGCCGGCAGCTTCGTGCCGCCGGCCGGCGGCGCCGCGTCGCACGTCATCGTGCTGCCGATGCAGCAACTGCTCGGCCGCGCCTTCGACGCGGTGGTGATGCCCGGTTGCGACGAGCGGCGCCTGCCGGCCTCGCCCGAGCCGCCCGGCGCCTGGACGGCGGCCCAGCGCCTGGCGCTGGGCCTGCCCTCGCGCGAGGCGCTCGAGGCCGCCCAGCGCGCCGCCTGGGCGATGGCGCTGTGCCAGCCGCGCTGCGAGCTGCTCTGGCGCGTGGCCGATTCGACCGGCGAGCCGATGCGCCCGAGCGCCTTGCTGCAGGCGCTGCGGCTCGACGGCGGCGCGGTCGACGGCGTCGACCCCCGCGTCGCCGACGCGATTGAACTGCGACCGACGGCGCGCCCCGCGCCCAGCGGCGCCGCCCTGCCGCTGGCCACCGTCTCCACCAGCGTCTACGAGGACCTGCGCCGCTGCCCGTACCGCTTCTTCGCCCTGCGCCAGCTCGGCCTGCGCAACGCCGACGAGATCGACTCGCAGGTCGACAAGCGCGACTTCGGCAACTGGCTGCACGCGGTGCTCGGCCACTTCCACGAAGCGCTGCGGCACGTCCCCGACGCCGACGCAGCGGCGCGCCTGGCGCTGATCGAGCAGGCGGCCGAACGCGCCACGCGCGAGGCGGCCCTGGGCGCGGCCGAGTTCCTGCCCTTCGCCGCCGCCTGGCCGGCGGTGCGCGACGGCTACCTCGACTGGCTGCGCGCGCACGAGGCCGAGGGCGCCGTGTTCGTCGAGTCCGAGCCCTGGATGCGCCAGCCGCTCGGCACGCTCGAACTGGTGGGCCGGCTCGACCGCATCGACCGCACCGCCGACGGCCGCGCCTTCGTCATCGACTACAAGACCGAGGCGCTCAAGACCACCGAGGACCGCGTCAAGGACCCGGCCGAGGACACCCAGCTCGCCTTCTACGCCGCGCTCATGGCCGACGACACCCTGCGCGCGGCCTATGTCAACGTCGGCGAGCGTTCGCCGGGCACGAAGACGGTGGAGCAGCCCGAGGTCGTCGCCGCGCGCGACGCGCTGGTCCACGGCCTGATGGACGACTTCGCGCGCATCGCCGACGGCGCCCCGCTGCCGCCGCTGGGCGAGGGCGCGGTGTGCGACCACTGCGACGCGCGCGGCCTGTGCCGGCGCGATTCGTGGAGCGACGAGGCCGTCGCCACCGCGCCGCAGGGCGGCGGGGGGCTGGCGGCCGACGACCGGGTGGCGGCGGCCGAGCCCTCGCCGCCGGAGGCCGAGGACCTGCCGGTGGCCGCCGCGCCGGCCTACGAGCACAACGGGCGACCGGTCGCGCGCGAGGCCTTCTACCGCATCGCCTGCGACCCGCGCCGCAACGTCGCGGTGGAGGCCTGCGCCGGCGCCGGCAAGACCTGGATGCTGGTCTCGCGCATCGTGCGCGCCTTGCTGGAGGAGGGCGAGGGCGCCTGCGAGCCGCACGAGATCCTGGCCATCACCTTCACCCGCAAGGCCGCCGGCGAGATGGGCGCGCGGCTCGACCAGTGGCTGGCGCAGTTCGCCGGCCAGACGCCGGAGGCATTGACGACCGAGCTGGTGCTGCGCGGCATGGCGCCCGGCGCCGCCGCCGCCGCCGCGCCGCGCCTGAAGGGGCTCTACCGGCGGCTGCTCGACGGCGGCCGGCCGGTGCAGTTCCGCACCTTCCACGCCTGGTTCGCCGGCCTGGTGCGCAACGCGCCGATGGCCGCGCTGACGGCGCTGGGCCTGCCGGCCCACTACGAACTGCTGGAGGACGACGCCGAGGCGCGCGGCCAGGCCTGGCGCCCGTTCTTCGAGGCCGTCGCCGCCGATGCCGACGCGCTGGCCGACTACCGCGCGCTGGTCGCCACGCACGGGCGCTCGCAGATCGCCAAGGCGCTGGGCGAGGCGCTGACGCGGCGCGTGGAGTTCACGCTGTCGGAGCCGGAGACGGCGGTGCAGCCCTTCGGCGTCCTGCACCCGTCGCTCGACGGCCTGCGCGAGCCCGCCGACGCCCTGGCCACCGAGGCGGCGCGGCGCGACTGGCTGGCGCGCGCCGCCGCGCTCGGCCGCGAGACCAACAAGACGCCGCAGAAGGCGGCCGAGGCGATCGTCGCGGTCTTCGGCGACGGCGTGCCGGCCACGGAGGACGGCCCCGCGGCGCTGGCGCGCCTGCGCAAGGCCTTCTTCGTCGCCGCCGAGGACCGCCTGACCAACCACCTGCGCAAGTACGAGGCCGCCCAGTCCGCCGAGGCCGATCTGCAGGTGCTGTGCGCGGCCCAGGCCCAGCACGCGGCGTGGTGCCACCAGCAGCGCATGACGCGGCTCACGCGGCTGCTGATCGACGCCTTCTCGCAGGTCAAGCGCCGCAACGGCTGGATCGACATGAACGACATCGAGCAGGCCGCGCAGCTGCTGCTGGGCCAGTCGGCGCTCTCGGGCTGGGTGCAGGAGCGGCTCGACGCGCGCGTCGCGCACCTGCTCATCGACGAGTTCCAGGACACCAACCCGCTGCAGTGGCAGGCGCTGCACGCCTGGCTGAGCGGCTACAGCGGCGCCGGCGCGCGGCCGCCGGGCGTGTTCGTCGTCGGCGATCCCAAGCAGAGCATCTACCGCTTCCGCCGCGCCGAGCCGCAGGTCTTCATCGCCGCCAAGGACTTCGTGCGCGCCGGTCTCGGCGGCGAGCTGCTGAGCTGCGACCACACGCACCGCAACGCGCGGCGCGTCGTCGGCCTGGTCAACCACGCGATGCGCGCGGCGCAGGCGCAGTTCGAGGGCTTCCGCGACCACAGCACCCAGCGCGACGACGACGGCGCCGTGCAGAAGCTGCCCGCCATCGCGCGCGACGCCGTGACGGCGCTGGCGGACGCCGACCCCGATGCGGGCGATGGCGCCCTGCGCTGGCGCGACAGCCTCGCGACCCCGCGCGTGCTGCCCGAGACGCGCCTGCTGCAGCTCGAGTGCGAGCAGGCCGCGCGCTGGGTCGCCGCGCGCATCGCCGAGGGTGTCGCGCCCCGGGAGATCATGGTGCTGGCCCGCCGCCGCAGCCGCCTGGCGGCCATGCAGGACGCCCTGCGCGCCCGCCGCATCGCCACCGAGCAGCCCGAGAAGAACGACCTGCACGACGCCCCCGAGATCCAGGACGTGGTCGCGCTGGTCGACGCGCTGGTCTCGCCGTCGCACGACCTGTCGCTGGCCCGCGCGCTGAAGTCGCCGCTGTTCGGGCTGGACGACGCGGCGCTGGTGGAACTGGCGCTGCGCCAGCGGGCGCGGAAGGGCACCGGCTGGTCGGCGCTGTTGGGCATCGACGAGGCGGCGGCGGACACCGCAGGCGCGTCGATGGATGCGGGCACCGAGGCGGGCGGGGGCGTGGAGGAGGTCGGAGACATCGCGATGCCTTCGATGGCCGGCACGGCCGACGTCGGCGCCGGATTCGATCCGGCGGGAGACGACCGCTTCGACGACGTGCCCGACTTCGGCGATGCGCTCGATCTCGGCGACGTGCCCGACTTCGGCGACCGGTCCGACGTCGAGGAGGGCCTGGGCGTCATGGCGCGCGAGGCCGACATCGACTTCGGGGACCCCGTCGACAGCGGCGTCGCCGCGCGCGCCAATGCCGATCGCGCCGTCGCCGCCGTGTCATCGAACGCCGGGCCGTCGAAGGTGCCGGCATCGTCGTCGACCGCACGGCCGCCATCGCCCCTGCCGCCCGCGCTCGCCGCCGTCGTGCCGGTGCTGCGCCGCTGGCGCGGCTGGCTGCGCGCTCTGCCGCCGCACGACGCGCTCAGCGCGATCTACGAGGACGGCGACGTGCTGGCGCGCTTCGGCGCCGCCGCGCCACCGACCCTGCGCGATGGCGTGCTGGCCAACCTGCGCAGCCTGCTGGGCGCGGCGCTGGACATCGAGGGCGGACGCTTCGCCACGCCCTACGCCCTGGTGCGCGCCCTGCGCGCCGGCGGCGTGCGCGCGCCGTCGGTGGCCGGACCCGACGCCGTGCGCCTGCTGACCGTGCATGGCGCCAAGGGGCTGGAGGCCGACCACGTCCTGATGCTCGACTGCGACGCCGCCGCGCCGCGCGCCCAGACCATGGGCGTGCTCATCGAGTGGAAGGGCGACCGGGCGCGGCCCGGCCGCTTCGTCTTCGTGGCCAGCGAGAAGCATCCGCCGGCCTGCGCCGCGACCCTGCTGGACGAGGAGCAAGCGGCGCGCCTGCGCGAGGAACTCAACGGGCTGTACGTGGCGACCACGCGCGCGCGCGACCGGCTCGTGCTGTCGTCGGTGCAGCCCGCGCGCCCGGCCGACGGCAGCTGGTGGCTGCGACTGCAGGGCCAGTGCGAGCCCGTGACCGCGCGGGAACCGCCGCGCGACACCGCCGCCGGGCACGCCGGCCGTGAGCGGCGCGGCGACGCCGTCGGCACCGGCTCCGGTGGCCTCGGCCATGAAGGCGGCGCGGACCGCGGCGCCGCCGCGACTTTCGTATTGAAGCGTCCGCCGCGCCGGCTGGCGTCGGCACGCCCGATGACGGCCCCGGCCGGAGGCGCCGCGACCGCGGCGTCACCGACCGGACCGGATGAACCTGTGACCCCTGAATGAACGACAACGAATCCCCTCCCGCTTCCGTCCCCACGTCCGCCGCCGCGTCGCCGCTGGCGTCCGTCCCGTCCCCCGTCGTCGTCGTCGGCGGCGGTCCCGCCGGCCTGATGGCCGCCGAGGTCCTGAGCGCGGCCGGCGTGCCCGTGCACGTCTACGACGCCATGCCCTCGGTCGGGCGCAAGTTCCTGCTGGCCGGCCGTGGCGGCCTGAACCTCACGCACGCCGAGCCCTTCGAACGCTTCGTCGCCCGCTTCGGCGAGCGGCAATCCGTCGTCGAGCCGATGCTGCGCGCCTTCGATCCCGACGCGCTGCGCGCCTGGGCCGCCGGCCTGGGCGTCGAGACCTTCGTCGGCACGTCCGGCCGGGTGTTCCCTGTCGGCATGAAGGCGGCGCCGTTGCTGCGGGCCTGGCTGCAGCGCCTGCGCGCGGCCGGCGTGCGCTTTCACATGCGGCACCGCTGGACCGGCGGCATCGACGTCGTCACCGCTCCGAACGCCGCCGATGCCCGGCCGGCATCCGCGGGCGATCCCGCCGTCGAGGCGGTCCCGACGGCGGCGTCCGGGCCGGTGCTCCGGCTGTGCTTCGATGCGCCGACCGGTCCCGTGGCGGTGGATGCCGGCGCCGTCGTCCTGGCGCTCGGCGGTGCGAGCTGGCCGCGCCTGGGGTCCGACGGCGCCTGGGTGCCCTGGCTGCGCGAGCGCGGGGTCGCCGTCGATGCGCTGGTGCCGGCGAACTGCGGCTTCGACATCGGCTGGAGCGCGCACTTCGCCGAACGCTTCGCCGGCCAGCCGCTGAAGTCGGTGGCCATCGATTTCACCGACGCCCGGGGCCGGCGCTTCGCGCGCAAGGGCGAGTTCGTCGCCACCGCCACCGGCATCGAGGGCAGCCTGGTCTATGCCGCCTCGGCCCTGCTGCGCGACGAGATCGCCGCCCGTGGCCACGCCACGCTGCACCTCGACCTGCTGCCCGACCGCGACGCGGCGCAGGTGCTCGCCGCCGTCGCCCACCCGCGCGGCTCGCGCTCGCTCGCCAGCCATCTCAAGGGCCGGCTGGGCCTGGAAGGCGTCAAGGCCGGGCTGCTGCACGAGGCGCTGTCGCGCGAGGCGATGCACGATCCGGCGCGGCTGGCGGCGGCGATCAAGGCGCTGCCGCTGCGCCTCGTGGCGGCGCGTCCGGTGGCCGAGGCCATCAGCAGCGCCGGCGGCGTGCGCTTCGAGGGGCTCGACGCCGGCCTGCAGGCCCATGCGCTGCCCGGCGTCTTCTGCGCCGGCGAGATGCTCGACTGGGAGGCGCCGACCGGCGGCTACCTGCTCAGCGCGAGCATGGCCAGCGGCCTGGCGGCGGCCCGCGGCGTGCTGCGCCGGCAGGGCATCGCGCCGTCCGCCTCGGACCCTGGGTAAGCCATCCGGCTAATAGGCAGACCGGACGCGACGCCGGACAATCGCCGGGTTCAGACAAAGGCCCGGCGCATGCATCCGCAAGTCGACATCACGAAGATCGCCGAGGGCGAGTACGGCTACAGCGTGAGCATGGCGGACGCCGACAAGCGCCACGTGCGCGAGGGCCTGGCGTCGATCGCCGAGTGCCTGCACGACGCCGCAACCGCGCTCGCGGGGCATTTCGACATCGCCGCGCTGAGCTTCGAGGGCCGTCCGCTCGGGGCCTATCACGTCGCGGCGATGGAGCACCGCACCCTCGCGCTGGCCGAGACCCTGAGGCTGCGGCTCGCGGCCCGGGACGTCCGGGGCCAACGCCCCTGAGGAGCGCCCCGCCGGGGGGCGAAACCTATAATCGACGGGCATTCCAGCCCCTCGAATCCAGCGGCCGGCGGGCCTTCCAGGACCGGCGGCGCGAGCACCTCCACATCCCATGAGCCAGCCCACCTTCACGGTCGCGGACATCCGCAAGACCTTCCTCGATTTCTTCGCCTCGAAGGGCCACACGATCGTCGCGTCGAGCCCGCTGGTGCCGGGCAACGACCCGACGCTGATGTTCACGAACTCGGGCATGGTCCAGTTCAAGGACGTGTTCCTGGGCGAGGACAAGCGTCCCTACGTGCGCGCCACCTCGGTTCAGGCCTGCCTGCGCGCCGGCGGCAAGCACAACGACCTGGAGAACGTGGGCTACACCGCGCGCCACCACACCTTCTTCGAGATGCTGGGCAACTGGAGCTTCGGCGACTACTTCAAGCGCGAATCGCTGCAGTGGGCCTGGGAACTGCTCACCCAGGTCTACCGGCTACCGGCCGAGCGCCTGCTGGCCACCGTCTACGAGGAAGACGACGAGGCCTACGACATCTGGACGAAGGACATCGGCCTGCCGCCCGAGCGCGTGATCCGCATCGGCGACAACAAGGGCGGGCGCTACAAGTCCGACAACTTCTGGATGATGGCCGACACCGGCCCCTGCGGCCCGTGCAGCGAGATCTTCTACGACCACGGCCCGCACATCCCCGGCGGCCCGCCCGGCAGCCCGGACGAGGACGGCGACCGCTTCATCGAGATCTGGAACAACGTGTTCATGCAGTTCGACATGGCCGCCGACGGCAGCGTCACGCGCCTGCCCGCGCCCTGCGTCGACACCGGCATGGGGCTGGAGCGCCTGGCCGCCATCCTGCAGCACGTCCACAGCAACTACGAGATCGACCTGTTCGACGCCCTCATCAAGGCCGCCGCGCGCGAGACCGGCACGACCGACCTGGGCCACAACAGCCTGCGCGTGATCGCCGACCACATCCGCGCGACCGCCTTCCTGGTGACCGACGGCGTGATCCCCTCCAACGAGGGCCGCGGCTACGTGCAGCGCCGCATCGTGCGCCGCGCCATCCGCCACGGCTACAAGCTCGGCCGGAAGAAGCCCTTCTTCCACAGGCTGGTGCCCGACCTGGTCGCGGTGATGGGCGAGGCCTACCCGAAGCTGGTGGCCGACGAGGCGCGCATCGTCGAGGTGCTGAGGACGGAGGAGGAGCGCTTCTTCGAGACGCTGGCCAACGGCATGGAGATCCTCGACGCCGCGCTGGGCGGCGGCGCGACGACGCTGCCGGGCGAGGTCGCCTTCAAGCTGCACGACACCTTCGGCTTCCCGCTCGACCTGACGCAGGACGTCTGCCGCGAGCGCGGCGTGAGCGTCGACGCCGCCGGCTTCGCCGCCGCGATGGAGAAACAGAAGGCCGCCGGTCGCGCCGCCGGCAAGTTCAAGATGGACCGCAACGTCGACTACGCCGGCCACGGCAACGTCTTCACCGGCTACGAGCGCCTGGAGGAGTCCGCCCGCGTCGTCGCGCTCTACGCCGACGGCGTGGCGGTCGGCGAACTGAAGGAAGGCCAGCCGGGCATCGTCGTGCTCGACACCACGCCGTTCTATTCGGAGAGCGGCGGCCAGGTCGGCGACCAGGGCGTCATCGGCGCCGAGGGCGTGCAGTTCGGCGTCGAGGACACGCAGAAGATCAAGGCCGACGTCTTCGGCCACCACGGCACGCAGACGCAGGGCACGCTCCGGGTCGGCGACGCGGTCCGGGCGGCGGTCGACGGCGACCGCCGCGCGGCCACGCAGCGCAACCACAGCGTCACCCACCTGATGCACAAGGCCCTGCGCGACGTGCTGGGCACGCACGTGCAGCAGAAGGGCTCGCTGGTCGACGCCGACAAGACGCGCTTCGACTTCGCCCACAACGCGCCGGTCACGCCGGCCCAGGTGTCGGAGATCGAACGGCGCGTCAATGCCCAGATCCTCGCGAACGAGGCCAACGTCGTGCGTGTCCTGCCCATCGAGGAGGCGCAGAAGACCGGCGCCATGATGCTGTTCGGCGAGAAGTACGGCGAGACGGTGCGCGTGATCGACATCGGCGACAGCCGCGAACTCTGCGGTGGCACGCACGTGCGGCGCACCGGCGACATCGGCCTGTTCAAGGTGACGGGCGAGGGCGGCGTCGCCGCCGGCGTGCGCCGCATCGAGGCCGTCACGGGCGCCAACGCGCTGCACTACCTGCAGGACCTGGAGTCGACCGTGCACAGCGTCGCCTCGACCCTGCGCACGCCGGCGGCCGAGTTGCAGTCGCGCCTGGGCCAGGTGCTCGACCAGATGAAGTCGCTGGAGCGCGAGATCGGTGCCCTCAAGGGCAAGCTGGCCGCCTCCAAGGGCGACGAGCTGGTGGGGCAGGCCGTCGACGTCGGCGGCGGCGTCCAGCTGCTGGTCGCCCGGCTCGACGGCGGCGACGCCAAGACCCTGCGCGACACCATGGACAAGCTCAAGGACAAGTTGAGCTCGGCCGTGCTCGTGCTGGCGGTGGTCGAGGGCGCCAAGGTGCAGCTGGCCGCGGGCGTCACCGGCGGCGCGCTGGGCAAGGTCAAGGCGGGCGAACTGGTCAACTTCGTCGCCCAGCAGGTCGGCGGCAAGGGCGGCGGCAAGCCCGACATGGCGATGGCCGGCGGCACGGACGCCGGCGCGTTGCCGGGCGCGCTCGCGTCGGTCCGGGACTGGGTGGCCGGTCGCCTCTGAACGTCGGCGACGCTCGCCGGTGCGGCGTCCGCGGCGCCGGCGACGTCCGGTGGCTGCCGACGCCGCGGTTTTCATTCCGCCTACACCCCGCACGGCCGACGCGGCCGATGAAACGCCTTTCGTCGATCCATCGACATGCGAAGGAGCGTTCCATGCCCAGAGGTGACAAGTCCGCCTACACCGACAAGCAGAAGCGGCAGGCCGAGCACATCGAGGAGAGCTACGAGCAGCGCGGGGTGCCCGAAGCGGAGGCCGAAGCACGTGCCTGGGCCACGGTCAACAAGGAGAGCGGCGGCGGCAAGAAGAGCGGTTCGGGTCGGGGCCGGCCCGAGAACCACGCGCCGTCCCGCGAGGGCGGCAAGGTCGGCGGGGCCGCATCGGCCGCCCGCACGCCGGAACAGCGATCCGCCTCGGCGAAGAAGGCCGCCGCGACGCGCAAGCGCAATGCCGCTGCCGCCGCCACGGCGTCATCCTGAAGTCGTGGCCGGGCACGGCCTCGACGATCGACGGCGGCCCGGTCACCCGTGCCTTCTGTCGGAACGGCGCCACGGTTTGCGGGCCAATGCAGGTCATCGCGTCACGAACCTGTGACGACCGACGGTGATCGATGACCAGCGTCGACCAAGGGGCAGGCTTGACGCCCGAAGAGTCCAATGTTGTGATTTAGTTCACACAACAATCGGAGCCTCTCCATGTACCCCCTCGATTCCTCGCGCCGCTCGTTCTTCCGTCTGGGCTACGGCGCGCTCGGCATGGCCGCCAGCCTCGGCGCCCTGTCGTCCCATGCCGCCGAGGGTCCGAAGACCACCATGACCCCGGCCCAGGCGCTGGCCAAGCTCAAGCAGGGTCACGAGGACTTCCTGAACGACAAGCCGACCCTGAAGACCGCGCGCGACAGCGATCGCCGCCTGGCCATCGCGCGCGCGCAGGTGCCGTTCGCGGTGCTGGTGGGGTGTTCCGACAGCCGCGTGCCGCCCGAACTGCTGTTCGACACCGGACTGGGCGAACTCTTCATCGTGCGCAATGCCGGCAACACCATCGACACGGTCGCCATGGGCAGCATCCAGTACGCCGTGCAGGTGCTCAACGTACCGCTGATCCTGGTGCTGGGCCACGAACGCTGCGGCGCGGTGGACGCGGCGGTGTCGGTGGTCGAGAAGAACACGGTGTTCCCGGGCAGCATCGGGCAGATGGTCGAGCCGATCATCCCGGCCGTGCTCAAAGCCAAGGCGATGGGCGCCGCGGCGGGCGAGGACCTGCTCGACGGCGCGGTGCGCGAGAACGTGCGCCGCACCGTCATGCGGCTGCGCACCGCGGAGCCGACGCTGGCCGATCCGATCCAGGCCAACAAGCTGATGGTGGTGGGTGCGCGCTACGACCTGGACGACGGCAAGGTCGACTTCTTTATTCAGTAGGCTCACCCCCAGTCTTCGCGCACTGCGTGTCGCTTCGCCAACCCCCTTCCAGGGGGCAACACCGGTGGCCCGGCGGAGCCGGTTCCACGGTGTTTCTGGTCTCTGGCCGTGACGGTTTCATGGCGCGCGCGGGCGCTGTCGGCTTCTTCTCAGCGGACGAAGACGAGGTCCCAGACGCCGTGGCCGAGGCGCAGGCCGCGGTTCTCGAACTTGGTGAGGGGGCGGTAGGCGGGCTTGGGGGCGTAGCCGGCGGCTGCCGATCCGTCCGCCGTGGCGGCGTTTGCCGGGGGCGCCGAGTTGCGCAGCAGGGGCTCGCCGGAGAGCACCTCGAGCATCTGCTCGGCGTAGGGCTGCCAGTCGGTGGCGCAGTGCAGGTAACCGCCCGGGGCGATGCGCTCGGCGAGCTTGCGCACCAGCGGCGGCTGGATCAGGCGGCGCTTGTTGTGGCGCGCCTTGTGCCACGGGTCGGGGAAGAAGATGTGCACGCCGGCGAGCGTGGCCGGCTCGATCATGTGGTCGAGCACGTCGACGGCGTCGTGGGCGCAGATGCGGATGTTGGTCAGGTTCTGCTCGCCGATGCGCTTGAGCAGCGCGCCGACGCCGGGCTCGTGGACCTCGCAGCACAGGAAGTCGGTCTCGGGCATCAGCGCGGCGATGTGCGCCGTGGCCTCGCCCATGCCGAAGCCGATCTCCAGCACGGTCGGCGCCCGGCGCGAGAAGGCGGCCTCGAAATCGAGCGGCTCGGCGCGGTAGGGCAGCAGGAAGCGCGGGCCGACCTGCTCGTAGGCGCGCTTCTGGCCGTCGGTGGTGCGGCCGGCGCGCTTGACGAAACTCTTGAGGCGGCGGTGCAGCGGGTGGGGGCTGTCGGGATCGAGGGCGGTGCGGGGAGCGTCGGCGTCCTCGGGGCGGCCGATGTCGGGGGGAGTTGGGTTCGTCACGGGCGCGGATTGTAGAGATCGCGCCACGGCGCGACCCAGCCCGCCAGGGCCGTGGCCGGATCGCGCGCCGTCCCGGCCGACGTGCACGCCGCATCGGGCAGCCCGAGCGCATGCGCCGCCGCCGCCAGCGCGGCGAGGGCCTCGGCCGGCGTGCCGGTGTCGATGGGTCGGGCGCCGTTCTGCTTGGAGAGCTTCTGCCCGTCGGCCGCCAGCACCAGCGGCGTGTGCAGGTAGCTCGGCGTGGGCAGGCCGAGGGCGCGCTGCAGCAGGATCTGGCGCGCCGTGTTGTCGGCCAGGTCGGCGCCGCGCACGACGTCGGTCACGCCCTGGTCGGCGTCGTCGACCACCACGGCGAGCTGGTAGGCCCAGGGGCCGTCGGCGCGCTGCAGCACGAAGTCGCCGACCTCGGCGACCACGTCCTGCCGCTGCGCGCCGAGTCGGCGGTCGGTCCAGTCGACGACGGCGTGGGCGTCCATGGGGATGTCGGCGACCGGTGCGTCGGCGGCGCCTGGCGTGCCGCCGGCCGCCGACACCGGGTCGTCGCACAGGCCGCCCGCGTCGTCGCCGAGCGGCCGCACGGCGAAGCGCCACGCGCGGGGCGGACGGCCGCGCAGACCGCAGCGGCAGGTGCCGGGATACACGCGCTCGCCGTGGCGCCGGTGCGCGACCCCCCGCCGCGCGAGGGCCTCGTCGATGTCCTTGCGCGAGCAGGCGCACGGGTAGGCGCGTCCGGCGGCGGCCAGCCGGACCAGGGCACGCTCGTAGCGGTCGGTGCGATCGGTCTGGCGCACGGGAGGCGCGTCCGGGACCAGTCCGCAGGCGGCGAGCTGGCGCAGGATGTGCTCGTCGAGCCCCGGCAGGCAGCGCTCGGTGTCGGCGTCCTCGATGCGCACCAGCCAGCGGGCGGCGGGGCCGCGCGCGCGCACGTCCAGCCAGCTCGCCAGCGCCGCGACCAGGGAGCCGGCGTGCAGCGGGCCGGTGGGCGACGGTGCGAAGCGGCCGACGGCGCGCGATCCGGTCGACCCGATCACACGCGTTCGCTCAGAGCGCGGCGAGCGCGAGCGAGAGTCCCGAGAGGAAGGCGTCCTCCACCCGGTGGCCCATGCACCAGTCGCCCGCCAGGCCGATGCGCGCCTTGGGGTCCCACAGGTGCGGCTGTCCCAGCGGCGCCTGCGTCTGGGCCTCGGGCCAGCAGCGCGCCCGCGCGTAGCTGGGCGTCGCGTGGATGCCGGTGATCTCGGAGAAGGCGCGCAGCAGCTTGGCCTCGACGCGCGCGGCATCGTCGCGCAGGTGCTCCTGCGACCACGCGGGGCTGGCCTGCAGGGTCCAACGCTCGACGGCGTCGCGCCCCGGCTTGGAGGATTCGCGCGCCAGCCAGGCCACCCGGTGGTGCGTGCTGCGCGCCACGTTCCACTGCGGCCCCAGGTGCGACAGCGTCGCCTGGTTGGCCTGCGGGAAGGCGATCATGAGCGTCCAGCAGGGTGAGGCCTGCACCTTGGCGATGGCGCGGGCGAGCGCCGCCGGCAGGGCGGACTTCGCCGTCGCCGCCGTGCCGGACGCCGTCGCGCCCGGGCCCAGCAGCAGGCGCGCGCAGGCCGGCGGCACGGTCAGCAGCACGGCGTCGAAGTTCGAATGCACGCCGGTCGCGCCGTCGGCACCCTCGGTGCGCAGCTGCCAGCGGCGGCGGTTGAGCGCGTCGGGCTCGATGCGCGTCACGCGCGCGCCGGACACCAGCCGCTCGCCCAGTGGCGCGGCCCAGCGTCCGACCAGCGCGCCCATGTTCGGCTGTGCCACCCAATGCTTCTCGAGCGAGGGCAGGGCGGCCTCGGCCACGCGGCCGTGGGGGTCGAGCACGCGCACGAGGTTGGCGCTCCACGGCTTGCACACGCCCGGCGCGGTCTTCAGCGCCAGTTCGAAGCGCGGGTCGCGCACGGTGAAGTACTGCGCGCCGCTGTCGAACGAGCCGAAGGGCGTCGACTCGCTGGCCATGCGGCCACCCGGGGTGGCTTCGCGCTCGAACACCGTGACCTCGTGCCCGGCCTGCAGCAGCGTGCGCGCGCAGGCCACGCCCGCGATGCCGGCGCCGACGACGGCGAAGCGGCGCGGCGCCGCCGCAGCGGCGTCCGGGGCCGGGGCGGGATCCGGCCGTGGGCGCGACGCGGCGGCGGGTGCGGGGGCGGCGGCGGCGGCGGGAGTTCGGTGGCGGTCGGGGCGGCGGCGGGTGGACATGGACGGGTCTCTTTCTTCGTGCTGACGTTCGATGAGGGGACGGAAGGAGGGGGCGCGGTTGACTCTACCTCGGCTTGCGACGCGCTTAGCGGTGGCGCTCGAGCAGCGCGCGGCGCGTGGCCTCGGGTTCGAGCCGCGCGAGCCACCATTCGAGCGCGCGGCCCGGCCGTCCCGTCGCCGGCGGGCGCCAGGCGATGTGCAACTGGCCGATCGGGTTGGCGCGCTCGGTACGGCGCTCGACCAGGTGCCCGGCCTCGATCCACGGTCGCGCCATCGGCTCCGACAGGAAGCCGCCGCCCAGTCCGCGCAGCTGCGCCTCCAGCTTGGCCTGCATGGTCGGGACAGTCAGCACGTCCTGGCCGCCGACGAGGTTGACCGTCATGCCCTCGCCGTCGCGCGCCGAGTCCGCCACGGCGACGGCCCGGTGCGCGCGCAGCGTGGCGTCGCCCAGCGGCTCCGGCTCGGTGGCGAGCGGATGGTGCGGCGCCACGGCATAGACGAAACGCAGTTCGCCCAGCGGCCGGGTGCGCACGCCCTGCGCCGTGAAGGCCAGGCTCGACGCGTCGAGCACCGAGCCGATGGCCAGGTCGGCCTGGCCGCTGGCCAGCGCGCCGATGGTGCCCAGCAGGGTCTCGTCGCGCAGCTTCAGGCGCGTGGGTAGGCGCTCGGCGTAGAAGTCGCCGACCAGGTCGAGCAGCGGGGCGCGCGCGACGACGCCGTCGAGCGCGATGGTGAACAGCGGCTCCCAGCCGGTGGCCACGCGCCGTACCCGGTTGGCGACCGCCTCCAGGTCGGCCAGCATGCGCGGCGCCTCGCGCAGCAGCTCGGCGCCGGCCTCGGTCAGGCGGGCCTGGCGCGCGCTGCGGTCGAACAGCAGCACGTCGAGCGCGTCCTCGATCTGGCGCACCCGGTAGCTCAGCGCGCTGGGCACCAGGCCGAGCTCGCGCGCCGCCCCGGCGAAGCTGCCGGCGCGCACCACGGTCTGCAGCATCGCGAGGGCGTCGGGCGTCAGGGCGTCGCGGGCGGCGGGCATGCGGTTTCCTTCATCAAAAAATTCGAATGATGCCTTCAAAGCGTGCCGCTCGCCAGCCGGCCCCGGCGTCCTAAAGTCACACACATCCGCCGCGCATCCGGCGCGGCATCCCGGAAAGGCCCTCGGGGCCAAGGAGTTCAACGATGTTGACGATTCGCAAATCCCAGGACCGTGGCCATGCCGACCACGGCTGGCTCGATTCCTTCCACAGCTTCTCGTTCGCCGGCTACCACGATCCCGCGCACATGGGTTTCGGCAACCTGCGCGTGATCAACGAGGACCGCGTCGCCGCGGGCGCCGGCTTCGGCACGCACGGCCACAAGGACATGGAGATCATCAGCTACGTGCTCTCGGGCGAACTGGCGCACCGCGACAGCATGGGCAACGTCGAGACGATCCCGCCGGGCGACGTCCAGCGCATGAGCGCGGGCCGCGGCGTGATGCACAGCGAGTTCAACCACAAGGCCGACGAGACCACGCACTTCCTGCAGATCTGGCTGCTGCCCAACCAGCGCGGCATCGCCCCGGGCTACGAGCAGAAGCGCTTCGACGCCGCCGACAAGCGCGGCCGCCTGCGCCTGGTGGCCTCGCCCGACGGCGCCGAGGGCTCGGTCACCGTGCACGCCGACGCCCGACTGTTCGCCGGCCTGTTCGACGGCGACGAGGCCGCCGAGCTGGCGCTCGACCCGGCGCGCAAGAGCTACGTGCATCTGGTGCGCGGCGCGCTGGAGGTCAACGGCCGCGAGCTCGCCACCGGCGATGCCGCGATGATCGAGGGCGAGTCGGCGCTCCGGCTCGCCGCCGGCCGCGAGGCCGAGGTGCTGGTGTTCGACCTGGCCGCCTGAGGCGCCGTTCGAACCGGGCCGACGTCCGCCCGCCGGAGGACGTCGGCCCGATGCCGGCCTGTCGTTTTTTTGTGTTCCACTTTTTCCTCTCAATCGAAGGAGTCCCTCCATGGCCAGCACCCTCTCCGCCTCGCGCTCCACCGGCGTGACCACCACCTCCAGCCGCGACGTCGTCGCGCTCGTCGCGCGCGTGCTGATCGCCGCGCTGTTCATTCCCGCGGGCTTCGGCAAGCTGATGAACTTCGCCGGCACGGTCGGCTACATCACCTCTGCCGGGCTGCCGCTGCCGCAGGTGGCCGCCGCCATCGCGATCGTGGTCGAGCTGGGCCTGGGGCTGCTGTTCCTGCTGGGCTTCAAGACCCGCTGGGTCGCGCTGGCGCTGGCGCTGTTCACCGTGGCCGCCGCCGTCGGCTTCCACCACTACTGGTCCCTGCCGGCCGACAAGGTCATGGTCAACCAGCAGATGTTCTTCAAGAACCTCGCGATCGCCGGCGGACTGCTCGCGTTCTGGGCCTTCGGACCCGGCCGCCTGAGCGTCGACGAGCGCTGAGACCGGCATCGCCTCCCGCCTCCCGCCTCCCGTCCCGTTTTCCCCTTCTCAGTTTTCCATCGCTCTTCCGAACCGCGCAAAGAACCATTCCATGTCGAACATCGCAGTCATCTTCCATTCCGGCTACGGCCATACCCAGCGCGTGGCCCAGGCCGTGGCCGAAGGCGCCGGCGCCGAACTCATCGCCATCGACGCCGACGGCAACCTGCCCGAAGGCGCCTGGGAGACCCTGGCCGCCGCCGACGCCATCGTCTTCGGTTCGCCGACCTACATGGGCGGGGCGAGCTGGCAGTTCAAGAAATTCGCCGACGCGTCGTCGAAGGTGTGGTTCGCGAGCGGCTGGAAGGACAAGCTGTTCGCCGGCTTCACCAACAGCGCCTCGATGAGCGGCGACAAGTACGCCACGCTGGCGGCACTGTGGACGCTGGCCATGCAGCACGGTGGCCTGTGGGTCGGCCTGGGCATGATGCCCGGCGGCAATACCAAGGTCGTGTCGCGCGACGCGCCCAACTTCGTCGGCGCCTTCGGCGGCCTGATGACGCAGTCGCCCTCCGACGCCAGCCCGG
Source organism: Variovorax sp. PvP013 (assembly GCF_050435945.1). Lineage (NCBI taxonomy): Bacteria > Pseudomonadati > Pseudomonadota > Betaproteobacteria > Burkholderiales > Comamonadaceae > Variovorax > Variovorax sp. PvP013. Next base: position 866,253 of record NZ_JBNDLF010000001.1, on the reverse strand, counting down.
CCGAGATGGCGCGCGGCGACCTCGACACGGCGCGCGCCTTCGGCGAGCGCATCGCCCAGGCCGTGCGCGCCCGCGCCGGCGCCTGAGTCCCCGAGTCCTTTCCCGACCCTCCCCAGGAGAACACCCATGACCTCGCCCCAGCTGCTGCATCCCGCCGACAAGGACCTCGGCGGTGGCTTCAAGGTCCGGCGGCTGCTGCCGGCGGCCAAGCGCCGCTCGGTCGGGCCGTTCGTGTTCTTCGACCATTTCGGCCCGGCCACGGAGCGGCCCGGCGAGGCGCACGACGTGCGTCCGCACCCGCACATCGGCCTGGCCACCGTCACCTACCTGTTCGAGGGCGCGATGATGCATCGCGACAGCCTGGGCAGCGTGCAGGAGATCCTGCCCGGCGCCATCAACTGGATGACCGCCGGACGCGGCATCGTGCATTCCGAGCGCAAGCCCGAGCGCCTGAAGGGCGACGAGTACGTCAACCACGGCCTGCAGCTGTGGGCCGCGCTGCCGCGCGAACTGGAGGAGGTCGAGCCCGGCTTCTCGCACACCGGCAACGGCGAGATCCCGGAGCTCGACGAGCAGGGCGCGCGCGTGCGGGTGCTGATCGGCGAGGCCTTCGGCGCCGTGTCGCCGGTGCCCACGCTGATGCCCACGCTCTACCTCGACGTCGCGCTGCCGGCCGGCGCGCGCTTCGAGCTGCCGGCGCTGGCGCCCGAGCTGGCCGTCTACACGGTCGACGCCGACATCGTGATCGACGGCGTGGCGGTGGAGGCGCACACCATGGCGCTGCTGCCCGACGGCCGGGGCGCGACCATCGAGGCCGCCGCGCCCGCGCGCCTGATGGTGGTCGGCGGCGCGCCGCTCGACGGCCCGCGCTTCATCACCTGGAACTTCGTCTCCAGCCGGCGCGAGCGCATCCTGCAGGCCGGCGCCGACTGGCAGGCGCAGCGCATGGGCCGGGTGCCCGGCGAGACCGAGTTCATCCCGCTGCCGGGACCGCCGTTCCAGGTCGCGAGCCCGGCGCCGGACACGGGCACGACGCCGGTCTGACATCGGCGCACGGCGCGGCGACGCGAGCCCGGGACGGGGCCGGCGGCCCCGGCGTCGCGGCATTTTTTTCGTTGATGCCGCGGCATGTCGTCACGGCGTGACGGGAGCCTGATAGGGTGCGGGTCCCGCGACCGCCGCCGGTCGCGCGGAATTCCTCCCGTCCCGCCTTCTCGCTCCTTTTCATGCAGATCCCACGCTTCCCGTTCCTGGCGTCGCTCGTCCTGTCCACGCTCTGCTGCGCCGCCGGCGTGGCGACGGCCGCCGCCCCCGAAACCTCCGGCGAGGCCGAAGCCGACGGCACACCCGAGACGTGGAACCTCCACGGCCAGTCGACCTACATCCGCCAGTTCAAGTCCTCGCTGAATTCGCCCTATGCCGGCGCCAACAGCCTGTCGCCCGGCCGCGAGGGCAGCTACTCGTTCACGGCGACGGTGTTCGCCGGGCTGCGTCTCGCGCCGCAGACCGAGCTGTACTTCAACCCCGAGTTCGTCCAGGGCGTGCCGCTCTCGCGCCTGACCGGCCTGGGCGGCCTGACCAACAGCGAACTGCAGAAGACCGGCGGCCCCAACCTGATCGGCTACCGCGCGCGCCTGTTCGTGCGCCAGACCTGGGGCCTGGGCGGCGGCGACGACGCCGTCGAGTCGGGCGCCAACCAGCTCGCGGGCCGCTACGACAAGCGCCGCGTCACGCTCACCGTGGGCAACCTGGCGGTGTCGGACCTGTTCGACGGCAGCCGGTACGCGCACGACGGCCGCACGCAGTTCATGAACTGGTCGCTGCTCACTCACGGCGCCTACGACTTCGCCGCCGACTCGCGCGGCTATTCGTGGGGCGGGGCGCTCGAGTACCGCAACGGCGACGACTGGAGCCTGCGCGCCGGCCGCTTCGCGATGCCGATCGAGTCCAACGGCCTGAAGCTCGACCGCCACCTGATGGCGCGCCACGGCGACCAGGTCGAATTCGAGCACCGCCACACGATCGACGGCCGCGACGGCGCGGTGCGCCTGCTGGCCTTCCGCAACGTCGCGCGCATGGGCGGCTTCCAGGACGCGCTCGACTACGCGGCGCAGAACGGCACCGACCCGGACGTGGCGCCGGTGCGCAAGCGCCGCACCAAGGCCGGCGCCGGCATCAACGTCGAGCAGGAGATCGCCGACGGCGTCGGTGCCTTCGCGCGCCTGGCGACCAACAACGGCCGCTCCGAGACCTACGCCTTCGCCGAGATCGACCGCTCGTTCTCCGTCGGCACCGTGGTCACCGGCGGGCGCTGGGGGCGCGCCGACGACGCCGTCGGCCTGGCCTACGCGCAGAACCAGCTGTCGTCCTCGCACCGCGACTTCCTCGCCGCCGGCGGCTACGGCTTCTTCGTCGGCGACGGTCGTCTGACGTACAAGCCCGAGTCGATCGCCGAGGTGTACTACCGTGCCGGCTTCCGCGGCCCGCTGCGCCTGCAGAGCGCGCTGACCCTGGGCTTCCAGTTCATCCGCAACCCGGGCTACAACGCCGACCGCGGGCCGGTGCGCACGGTGGCGGCGCGGTTCCACACGGAGTTCTGAGCATTGGCAAAGGTCGGCCCCTGATGCCGGCCGGGCCGGCACCGTGGATCAACTCATGTTCGGCTGCCCGTTCGACGCCCCCAGGCCGCCGTCGACCGGCAGCATCACGCCGGTGACGAAGCTGGCGTCGTCGCTGGCCAGGAAGGCGATCACGGCGGCGACCTCGTGGGGCTCGGCCGGGCGGCCCATCGGAATGCGCTCTTTGAACTTGGCCATGAGCTCCTCGTTGTCCTCCATGTCCTCGGCCATGGGGGTGCGGGTGAAGCTCGGGCAGACGGCATTGACGCGCACGCCGTCGGCGCCGTGGTCGAGCGCCAGGGAGCGCGTCAGGTTGACGACCGCGCCCTTGGAAGCGTTGTAGAAGCCCATCGCCCAGTCGCCGCCCAGGCCGGAGACGGACGCCGTGTGGACGATGCAGCCCTTGCTCGCGATCAGGTGCGGCATCGCCGCCTTGGCGCCGTGCAGGACGCCGCCGGCGTTGACGCCCATCACGCGGGCCCAGTCCTCCAGCGAGCCGTCGACGGCCTTGCCCTGGACCGCGACGCCGGCGTTGCTCACCAGCACGTGCAGGGCACCGAAGCGCTCGACCGTGGCCTTTACCAGCGCCTCGACCTGGGCGTGGTCCGCGACGTCGGTCTCGTGGACCAGCGTGCGGTCGGCGGGCAGGTCGGCGGCGACCTTGTCGAGCTTGGCGCGCGTGCCGCCGGCCAGCACCACGCGGGCGCCTTCCTGCGAGAAGCGGCGGGCGGTGGCCTCGCCGATGCCGGAGCCGGCACCGGTGACGATGACCACGCGGTCGGTGAAGCGGTGGAGGCCGTGGCGGTTGCCGTCGCTGTGGGTTGCGCTGTCGTTCATGGTCGGATTCCTCGGTTGGACACAGGTCGGCGAGCCTGCGCAACGGGTCGTCCGAGCCGCGTCGGAGAAAGGCGATGCGGTCTGTCGCCTTCGGGGGCGTTCGCGACTGCCGACGCGTCGGCCCCGGCCGGTCCGCGCGTCGACGCGCCGGCTAGCGCTTGAGCGCCAGGTCCGGGTCCTCGGGTGCCCGCGCGCTGACCTCGCCGCCGGTGGCGCTCAGGTCCGGCGCCAGGGTGCGCCGGCCGTCGAAGACGAAGCAGTCGCCGTGGTAGTGCGCGCCGCCGACGTCCTCGAAGTACTTCAGGATGCCGCCCTCGAGCTGGAGCACGTGCTCGACGCCGACCTCGCGCATCAGGATGGCCGCCTTCTCGCAGCGGATGCCGCCGGTGCAGAAACTGACGACGGTCCTGCCGGCGAGCTCGTCGCGGTGCGCGAGGAGGGCGGCCGGGAACTGTGTGAACTTGTCGATGCGCCAGTCGATCGCGCCGTCGAAGCTGCCGTGGTCGACCTCGAAGGCGTTGCGCGTGTCGAGCAGCGCGATCGGCCGGCCGGTGTCGTCGTGGCCCTGATCGAGCCAGCGCTTGAGCGTCGCGGGCGCCACGCCCGGCGCGCGGCCGGCGGCCGGCTTGATGGCCGGGTGGTCCATGCGGATGATCTCGCGCTTGACCTTCACCAGCAGGCGCCGGAAGGGCTGCGCGGCCGACCAGCTCTCCTTGGTCTCCAGGGCGTCGAAGCGCGCGTCGGCGCGCAGTTCGGCGACGAAGCCGCGCACCGCGTCGGCCTCGCCGGCCAGGAACAGGTTGATGCCCTCGGTCGCCAGCAGGATCGTGCCCTTGAGGTCCAGGGCCGTGGCGCGCGCGAGGAGGTGCTCGCGCAGCAGGAGGGGTTCTTCGATGTCGCTGAAGAGGTAGGCGGCGATGTTGAGGATGGAGGGCACGGCGGCGATTCTAGGAGGCCGTGCATCGGCCCCTAGCACGGCGGGCGGCGCGGCGCAGGGGTGGGGGCGCGGCGTGGCTTCCTACAATGCCGCCATGTTTGTCCACCTGCGCCTGCACACCGAATTCTCCGTCGTCGACGGCACCAACCGCATCGACGAAGTCGTCCAGGCCGCCCGCGCCGACGGCCAGCCGGCCCTGGCGATCACCGACCTGAACAACCTGTTCGGCGCCGTCAAGTTCTACAAGGAAGCGCGCGGCGCCGGCGTCAAGCCGGTGCTGGGCGTGGAAGTGTTCCTCGAGGGGCTGGGCGCCGATGCCGCCGCCGTCACCCGCATCGTCCTGCTGGTGCAGAACACCACCGGCTACCTGCACCTGTCGGAGCTGCTGGCGCGCGCCTGGACGCAGAACGTCGGGCGCGGACAGTCGCAGGCGCTGGTCAGGCGGGCCTGGCTGGAGGAACTGGGCGAGGGCCTGATCGCGCTGTCGGGCGCGCAGGCCGGCCCGCTGGGCGCGGCCCTGCTGCAGGGCCACGCGTCGCGCGCTGACGACCTGGCGCGCCAGCTGGCGGCGCTGTTCCCAAACCGCTTCTACGTCGAGTTGCAGCGCGCCGGCCGGCCCGACGACGAGCCGCACGTCGTCGCCGCCGTGCAGCTCGCCGCCCGGCTGGGCCTGCCGGTGGTGGCGACGCACCCGGTGCAGTTCGCCACCGCCGACGACTACGAGGCCCACGAGGCGCGCGTGTGCATCTCCGAGGGCGAGATCCTGGGCAACCCGCGCCGCGTGCGCAAGTTCACCCGCGACCAGTACTTCAAGTCGGCCGCCGAGATGGAGGCGCTGTTCGCCGACGTGCCCAGCGCCGTCGCCAACACGTTGGCGATCGCGCGGCGCTGCAGCCTGACGCTGGTGCTGGGCAAGCCGCAGCTGCCGGATTTCCCCACCCCCAATGGCATGCCGATCGGCGAGTATTTCCGCCTGGCTTCGTTCGAGGGCCTGGAGGAGCGACTGGCGCACCTCTATCCCGACGCCAGGAAGCGCGACGCCGAGCGGCCGCGCTATGTCGAGCGGCTGGAGTTCGAGATCAACACGATCCTGAACATGGGCTTCCCCGGCTACTTCCTGATCGTGGGCGACTTCATCAACTGGGCCAAGAACAACGGCTGCCCGGTCGGCCCGGGCCGGGGCTCGGGCGCGGGTTCGCTGGTGGCCTATTCGCTCAGGATCACCGACCTCGATCCGCTGCAGTACAACCTGCTGTTCGAACGCTTCCTGAACCCCGACCGCGTCTCGATGCCCGACTTCGACATCGACTTCTGCCAGGGCAACCGCGACCGCGTGATCGACTACGTCAAGGACAAGTACGGGCGCGACGCCGTCAGCCAGATCGCCACCTTCGGCACCATGGCCGCGCGCGCCGCCATCCGCGACGTCGGCCGCGTGCTGGACATGAGCTACATGTTCTGCGACGGCGTGAGCAAGCTGATCCCCAACAAGCCCGGCCAGCCGGTGACGATCCAGTACCCGCCCGATCCTCCGGTGGCGGGCGACAAGAACAACTACGCCATCTCGATGGAGCCGCAGCTCGCCGCGCGCATCGAGAAGGAAGAGGAAGTGCGCATGCTCGTCGAACTGGCGCAGAAGCTCGAGGGCATGACCCGCAACATCGGCATGCACGCCGGTGGCGTGCTGATCGCGCCGGGCAAGCTCACCGACTTCTGCCCGCTCTACCAGCAGCCCGGCAGCGACTCCGCCGTGAGCCAGTACGACAAGGACGACGTCGAGGCCGTCGGCCTGGTCAAGTTCGACTTCCTGGGCCTGGCGACGCTGACCATCCTGGAGATCGCGCGCGAGTTCATCGTCGCGCGCCACAAGGACCAGCGGAACTTCAACTACGAGGACATCCGGCTCGACGATCCGGGCACCTACCGGCTGTTCTCCGACGGCAAGACCGAGGCCGTGTTCCAGTTCGAATCGCGCGGCATGCAGGGCATGCTCAAGGACGCGCGGCCGACGCGGCTGGAGGACCTGATCGCCCTCAACGCGCTCTACCGCCCGGGTCCGATGGACCTGATCCCCAGCTTCGTCGCCCGCAAGCACGGCCGCGAGCCGGTCGAGTACCCGCATCCGCTGGTCGCCGAGATGCTGTCGGAGACCTACGGGATCATGGTCTACCAGGAGCAGGTCATGCAGACCGCGCAGATCCTGGGCGGCTACTCGCTCGGCGGCGCCGACCTGCTGCGCCGCGCGATGGGCAAGAAGAAGGCCGAGGAGATGGCCGAGCACCGGATGATCTTCCGCGCCGGCGCGGCCAAGAACGACATCCCGCAGGAGAAGGCCGACGAGATCTTCGACCTGATGGAGAAGTTCGCCGGCTACGGCTTCAACAAGTCGCACGCCGCCGCCTACTCGCTGCTGGCCTACCACACCGGCTGGCTGAAGGTGCACTACACGGCCGAGTTCTTCTGCGCCAACATGACCGTGGAAATGGACGACACCGACAAGCTCAAGGTGCTGTTCCAGGACGCCGTGAAGCACTTCGGCATCACCTTCGAGCCGCCGGACGTCAACCGCGGGAACTACCGCTTCGAGCCGGTCACGGACAAGGTCGTCCGCTACGGCCTGGGCGCGGTCAAGGGCACCGGGCAGCTGGCGGTGGAGGCCATCGTGCGCGCCCGCGAGGCCGGCGGACCTTTCAGGAGCCTGTACGACTTCTGCGTGCGGGTGGACCGCCAGCGCATCAACAAGCGCACCGTGGACGCGCTGGTCAAGGCCGGCGCCTTCGACTCGATCCACGACAACCGCGCCTCGCTCATCGCCTCGATCGACCGCGCCTTCGAGTTCGGCGCCGCCACCGAGGCCAACGCCTCGCAGGTCGACATCTTCGGCGACTGCGACCACGGCTCGGCCGCGCAGGAGCCGGCGCTGGTGCCCGCCACCCCGTGGGGCGTCAAGGAGCGGCTGACCTTCGAGAAGACGGCCGTCGGCTTCTACCTCTCGGGCCACCTGTTCGACGAGGTCGCGCAGGAGGTGCGCCGTTTCTGCCGCCGCGAGATCGACGAACTGCTCGACAGCCGCGAGCCGCAGGTGATCGCGGGCATCGTGAGCGACCTGCGGGTCATCAACGGCCAGCGCGGACGCCTCGCCATCTTCAAGCTCGACGACAAGTCTCAGTCCATCGAGGCGACGGCCGACGAGGCGGTCATGAACGCCAACCGCAACACGCTCAAGGACGACGAGCTGGTCATCGTCAGCGGCCGGCTGCAGCCCGGGCGCGGCGGCTTCGAGGCCCGCTTCCAGGTGCAGCAGGTCTGGGACCTGGCGACGGCGCGCTGCCGCTTCGGCAAGTTCCTGCGCGTGGCCGTCAACGGCAAGGCGCCCGACATCGCGCGGCTGGTGAAAGAGCATCCGCCGCGCCTGGAGACCACGGAGGCCGGCGAGTTGCGCCAGGGCCTGCCGGTGCGGCTGTCGCTCGCGCGCAGCGGGGCGCGGGTCGACCTGCAGCTGGGCGAGCGCGCGAAGTTCTTTCCGACCGACGCCGCGCTGGCCAGCTGGGTCGCCCAGGCCGAAGCCGGGCAGGCCGCCATCGTCTACGAGTAGCCAATGCGTCGATTAGTGGGCATTTGCAGGCATTTGTAAACTTCTGCAAATTTTTTTGTCGTCGTGCAGTAAGCAGTTTTTATTAAAATCAGCACGCGCTTTGTAACAACAAATCACTTCACTTCGCAAGGCCGCTTTTCGTTCCATCCAAAAAGATCACCGGCCATGCACTGTTTCCAGGATTCCCCGTCGTTCAGCCAACTCGACCGTCAGCCTTTCAAGTTCGGCCACAAACTCCTGGGCCATCCCGCCCTGGGTCTCGAGAACCTGGCCAAGGTGCTGCCCGCATTGTCGAAGCAGCGCGTCCACTACTCCAAGGGCTTCCTGAAGAACGGCGACGATTTCGAGTCGGCCCTGTGCAAGGGGGAGCGGCGCGTCCTGACCATCGAGGAGACCATCGAGCAGATCCGCGTCTCCGACTCGTACATCATGGTCGACGGGCCCCAGGAGCACGCGTCGTTCGCACCGCTCTACCGCGAGCTGATCGGCGACGTCGAGGCCGTCATGCGGCGCTGCGGCGTCGGCCACCGGGTCGCCGATCCGCGCCTGTTCCTGTTCATCGCCTCGCCCAACAGCGTGACGCCGTTCCACATCGACCGGTACTCGAACTTCCTGATGCAGTTCCGCGGCAGCAAGGAGGTCTCGGTCTTTCCCCAGTGGGACGAGCGCCTCGTGTCGAGCGAGAACAAGGAGGCCTATGTGGCCCTGGCCAACACCAAGCTGCCCTGGAAGCCGGAATTCGACGCGCTGGGCACGAAGTTCGATTTCCGTCCGGGCGATGCCGTCCACATTCCGTTCACCGCCGGCCATCACGTGCGCAACGGCGCGGACGACATCTCGATCTCGCTGTCGATCTTCTTCAGCACCCGCGAGAGCCTGGCCTGGCAGAACGCCCTGCGTTTCAACCACGCGTCGCGCCGCGTGCTCCAGCGCGTCGGCATGAAGCCGGCGCCGGTCGGTCACCAGGCGTGGCGCGATGTCGGCAAGTCGTACATGTGGCGCGCGATGCGCAGCGTTCGTCAGAAGGTGCGTTGACGCGTCGGGCACCGCCCGCGGTGCCCGGACGGCGCGATGCGACGGACATCGGCGTCGGTTTTCTCGGACGGCGATTCGCGACAGATCGACGATCCGACCATCTTTACAAGACAAGGGATGGATGCCGACGTATCAATGAGTAAAAAAGGATTAGATTGCGTTGGAACGACGGAGATTTCCAATGCAATGCTTCGAGAACGGAACCGACTTCCTCAAGTTCGACCGCGCGGCCTTCAAGTTCCAGCACAGGCTGATGGGCCATCCGGCGCTGAGCCTCGAAAACCTCGCGCGCGTGATTCCCGCGTTGCCGAAGAAGCAGGTCATGCAATCGATGGGACGCCTGAAGAACGGCGACGACTTCGAAGGCACCTTTCGCGATCAGCCCAGGGACCGGAGCATCGAGCGGACGATCGAGGACATCCGCACCTCCGATTCGTACGTGATGGTGAGCAGCCCGGAGGTCGATCCGTCGTTCGCGCCCCTGCATCGCGAACTGGTCGCCGACGTCGAGGCGCTCATGCGGCAGCAAGGCGCCGGATCGCGGATCGTCGAGCCTCAGCTCTATCTCTTCATCGCCTCGCCGGGCAGCGTCACGCCGTTCCACATCGACCGCTACTCGACCTTCCTGATGCAGTTCCGCGGTAGCAAGGAGGTCAGCGTGTTCGATCAGTGGGACGACCGCGTGGTGAGCCCGACGCATCGCGAGGCCTACATGGCCTACGCCAACACGCGATTGCCCTGGTCGCAGGAGACCGACGCGCTGGGCACCTGCTTCAAGTTCAGTCCGGGCGAGGCCCTGCACATTCCCTTCGTCGCCGGCCACCACGTGCGCAACGGCGACGACGACGTGTCGATTTCGATGTCCATCATCTTCAACACGCCGCAGTCGATGGCGTGGCGCCGCGCGCTGGCGTTCAACCACACGGCCCGGCCGGTGCTCGGGCGCGTCGGTCTGGCGCCCGCGCCGGTCGGCGTGCAGCCGTGGCGCGACGCGGCCAAGTCGCGCCTGTGGGGTGCGGCGCAGTCCGCGCGGCGGACGCTGCACAGCCTGAAGTCGGGCGACGGCGGCGGCAAGGCGCTGCACCGACACCAGGGTTGAACCCAGCGTGGGCGGCGGTCCGGGCGACATCGCCACCCGGCTCCGCGAGGTCGCTCAGCGCTTGGGCTTGAGCTGCACGATCAGCGCCGGCGGCACGCGGCCGTCGATGTCGCGCGGCAGGCGCTCGGTCTTCTGCAGCGCGCGCAGGGCCGCCTGGTCCCAGGCGGGCAGGCCGCTGGACTTCACCAGCCGGGGCGTGCCGACGATGGTGCCGTCCGGCGCCAGGCGGACGTCGAATTCCGCGCCCGGATTGCCGCTGACCAGGTCCGCATCGGGGAACACGACGTTCGGCCGCACCGCCGCCGCGACGCGGCCGCCGTAGCTGCCCGACGGGCCGGAGGACTTCTGGGCATTGCCCGTGGCGCTGTCGTCGCCGCTGGCGCCGGCGAGTCCCTGCATGCGCTTGAGCGTGGCGGCACGGTCGGCGGCGGCCTGCTTGGAGGCCGCGGCGGCCGAAGCCGCTGCCGCCGCGTCGGCCTTGGCCTTGGCGTCGGCCTTCGCCTTGGCTTCCGCCTTGCGGGCCTCGGCCTGCTTCGCTTCCGCCGCCTGCCTGGCTTCGGCCTGTTTCGCCTCGGCCTGCTGGCGGGCCTCGGCCTCCTTCTTGCGGCGGGCGTCGGCCTGGGCCTTCTGCTGGGCTTCGCGGCGGTCCTCGGCTTCCTCCTCGGCGCGCCGCTTGGCTTCCTGTTCCTTCTTGTCCTGGGCGGCCTTCTTCGCCGCTTCCTTGGCGGCCTCGCGCTTCTTCTCCTGCCGCGCTTCCTCCAGGTCGCGCTCGCGCTCCTTCTGCTCCTTGAGCTTCTTCTCGCGTTCGAGCGCGATGTCGGGGGCGCGCGGGGCGGGGGTGGGATCGGGCGGGCGCACGGCCGGCGCCGGCGGGGGCGGGGGCGCCGGACGGGGCGCCGGCGCGGGAGCCGGTGCCGGTGGAGGGGGCGGGGGTGGTGGGGGAGGCGTGGGCGCGGGCGTGGGTTCGGGTGCCGGCGCAGGCGGCTGCGACAGGCGCGGCGCGGCGCGCTGCACGGTCGACGACCAGATCTCGGCCTCGACGGCGTCGCTCTCCTCGGCGTCGCGCTTCCAGCTGACGCCCCAGGTCAGCGCGGCGATGAGCACCACGTGCGCCAGCAGCGCGAACACCACCGCGCGCGGCGTGCCGCGCTGGGGCGGCGGCGCGAATTCGGGGCGGTCCGATGCGAGCGACATCCCTTACTTCGCGCCCGTGGTCGTCACCGAGAGGCCCACGCGCTCGACGCCTTCGCGCTTCAACTCGTTCATGGCCTTGACCACCGTCTCGTACTTCACCGACTTGTCGGCGCTGATGACCACCGGCCGCTGGGCGTCGCCGGCCTGCGCGGCCGTGACGGCCTTGCCGATCTGGCCGAAGGGCACGTTGCGGCCGCCCGAACCGGTGGACGGGTCCTTCTTGACCTGGATCTCGTCCTCGCTCTTGATGACGATCTCGATGGGCTTGTCGGGCTGCTTGTTGGCGCGGTCGACGCTGGGCAGGTTGATGACGCTGGGCGTGATGAGCGGCGCGGTGACCATGAAGATGATCAGCAGCACCAGCATCACGTCGATGAACGGGACCATGTTGATCTCGTTGATCGTGCGGCGGCCACGGCCTCGGGATGAAACGGCGGGCATGGGGTTCTCCGGTGCTTCGCGTGAGAGGTCGCGGCGCGGCTCAGCGGCCGGTGGCGGAGACGCCGCCGGCGGCCGGGGCCGGGTTGGCCTGCAGGTGCGTCGACAGGTTGCGCTGCAGGATGTTGGAGAACTCCTCGATGAAGGTCTCCAGGGCGATGGCGATCTTGTCGATCTCGCGGGCGAAGCGGTTGTAGCTGACCACCGCGGGGATCGCGGCGAACAGGCCGATGGCCGTGGCCACCAGGGCCTCGGCGATGCCGGGGGCCACGGTGGCGAGCGTCACCTGCGCCAGCGCGGCCAGGCCGGTGAAGGCGTGCATGATCCCCCAGACCGTGCCGAACAGGCCGACGTAGGGCGACACCGAGCCGACGGTGGCGAGGAACGACAGGTTGGATTCGGCCACGTCGAGCTCGCGCTGGAAGCTCGCGCGCATGGCGCGGCGGGCGCCGTCGAGCAGCGTGCCGGCGTCGGAGACGTGGCGCTCGCGCAGCTTCTGGTACTCGCGCATGCCGGAGGCGAAGATGCGCTCCATCGGGCCCGAGAGCTTGGCGTTCTGCGCCGCCGCCGAGAACAGCTCGTTCAGGCTGGTGCCCGACCAGAACTCGCGCTCGAACTCGTCGTTGAGCGCGCGCATGCGCTTGAGCGCGAAGAACTTGCGGAAGATCGCGGCCCAGCTGGCGACGGAGATGCCCACGAGCAGGAGCACGACCAGCTGCACGACGAAGCTCGCGTGCAGCAGGAGGGTGACGATGGAGAGGTCTTGGTTCATGGCTTGGATGGAGTGATTCATGGAGCGCAGTGGCGCTCCAGGGTTCCCGCGACGTGCCGGGGGATGCGCGCGGGCCGCAGCGACGCGGCGTCGACCCAGCCGATGCGGATGGCGCCTTCGCACAGCGGCGCGTCCGGCGCGGCCTTCGCCAGCACGCGCTGGGCGATGGTGAGGGAAGCGGCGCCGCGCTGGGTCAGCTCGGCCGTGACGACCAGCAGGTCGTCGAGGCGGGCCGGGCGATGGTATTTGAGCTGCGTCTCGCTGACGACGAACATGCCGCCGGTGGCTTCGCGCAGGGCGTGCTGCTCGATGCCCATGGCGCGCAGCCACTCGGTGCGGGCGCGCTCCATGAACTTCAGGTAGTTGGCGTAGAACACGATGCCGCCGGCGTCGGTGTCCTCCCAGTACACCCGGATGTCGAACGCGAAGCTCATGCGTGGGCCAGGGCCTCGAGGCGGCCGATGGCCTCCCGCAGGTGCGCCATCGAACTGGCGGTGGAGAAGCGCACGAAGTCCGCCGTCCCGGCATGGCCGAAGTCGCGCCCCGGCGTCACCGCCACGTGGGCGCGGTCCATGAGCGCGTAGGCCAGGTCCCAGCTGCCCTCGACGCCCAGCCCGCGGGCGAACGCGCGGCAGTCGGCCCAGGCGTAGAAGGCGCCGTCGGGCATCACCGGCACCGGCAGGCCGAGCGCCTCGAGCCGCGGGATGAACCAGTCGCGCCGGGCCTTGAACTCGGCGCGGCGGCGCTCGTATTCGGCGATGCTCTCGGCCTCGAAACAGGCCAGCGCCGCGTGCTGCGCCACCGTGCTCGCGCAGATGAAGAGGTTCTGCGCCAGCCGCTCGACCGCCGGCAGCAGGGCGTCGGGCACCACCAGCCAGCCCAGGCGCCAGCCGGTCATGTGGAAGTACTTGCTGAAGCTGTTGATGCTGACGACCTGGTCGTCGAGGGCCAGCGCGCTCCGGCCGAAGCGCTCGTCGTGCGACAGGCCCAGGTAGATCTCGTCGACCAGCGTGACGCCGCCGCGCCGCGTCACCACTTCGTGGATGCGCCGCAGTTCGTCGGGCGCGATCGAAGTGCCGGTCGGGTTCGACGGCGAGGCCAGCAGCACGCCGCGCGTGCGTTCGCCCCAGGCGGCCTCGACCTTGTCGGCGCTGAGCTGGAAGCGCTCGGCGGCGGTGGTCGGGATCAGCACCGGCGTGCCCTCGGCGGCGGTCACGAAGTGCCGGTTGCAGGGGTAGCTAGGATCGGGCAGCAGGATCTCGTCGCCGGCGTCGATCAGCGCCAGGCAGGCCAGCTGCAATGCCGCCGAGGCGCCGGCGGTGATCACGATGCGGCGCGCCGGCACGTCGATGCCGAAGCGCTGGCGATACCAGCCGGAGATGCGCTCGCGCAGCGGCTCCAGCCCGGTCGCGGCGGTGTACTGCGTGGCGCCGGCGCGCACGGCCCGCAGGGCCGCTTCCTGCACCAGCGGCGGCGCCGTGAAATCGGGCTCGCCGATGTTCAGGAAGATCATCGGCCGGTCGGTGTGGGCGACCTCGCGCGCCAGGGCGCCGGCCGCCTTGGCGACCTCCATCACGTAGAACGGCTCGATGCGCTCGGCGCGCCGCGAGATCCTCATGCGCGGGCCTTGCCCGTGGCGCGGTCGGCCTCGACCTCGCCGCCGCGCAACTGCGGCGCCAGGCCGTTCAACACGGCGTTGACGTACTTGTGGCCGTCGGTGCCGCCGAACTCCTTGGCCAGCTCGATGCACTCGTTGAGCACCACGCGCCACGGCACGTCCAGGCAGTGGCGGAACTCGTAGGCGCCGATCCACATGACGGCGTGCTCGATGGGCGAGATCTCGGCCATCTTGCGGTCGAGCAGCGGCACGATCAGCGCGTCGAGTTCGGCCTCCTCGCGGATCGAGCCGTGCAGCAGCGCGTCGTAGTGCGCCGCGTCGGCCTTGTGGAAGCCGGCGAGGTCGCGCGTGAAGTGGTCGATGTCGGTCGGGTCGTTGCGGCCCACCAGGTGCTGGTAGAGCGCCTGCAGGGCGAACTCGCGCGAGCGGCTGCGGTTGGACTTGGCCGAGGCCTTGCGGGCGCCGGTGCTGGTCAGGCCGCTGCGCGACTGGCGCGGCGGGCGGCCGTCGGTCGCGGCGGGGGAGGGGGTCGGGCGGGCGTCGTCGGTCATGAGAGTTGCGCCAGCAGCCGGACCATCTCGACGGCGACGCGCGCGGCGTCGCGTCCCTTGTCGGTCTGGCGGGCCACGGCCTGTTCGATGTTCTCGGTCGTGAGGATGGCGTTGGCGATGGGCAGCGCGTGGTCGAGCCCGACGCGGCTGACGCCGGCGCCCGACTCGTTGGCCACCAGCTCGAAGTGGTAGGTCTCGCCGCGCACGATGCAGCCCAGCGCGACCAGCGCGTCGTAGCCGCCGCGCTTGGCCATCGCCTGCAGCGCCACGGGCACCTCGAGCGCGCCGGGCACGAGGACGTGGTCGATGTGGTGGTCGGCGACGCCGAGGGCCGCGAGCTCGGCCATGCAGGCCTCGGCCAGGGCGTCGGTGATGTCGGCGTTGAAGCGCGCCTGCACGATGCCGATGCGCAGGCCGGTGCCGTCGAGCGCCGTCTCGGCGCCCTGGTTCGCGTGAAGCATGGGGATTCAGTCTTTCTTCTGGATGTAGCCGGTGATCTCGAGGCCGTAGCCCGCCGCCATGCTCGGCATGCGGCGCGGCGTGCCCAGCAGGTGCATCTTGTGGACGCCGCATTCGCGCAGGATCTGGGCGCCCACGCCGTAGCTGCGCAGGTCCATGCGGCCGCGCTCGGGCGCCTGCGCCGGCCGCGCGGTGCCCTCGAACTGCGCGAGCAGCTCGTCGCCCGATTCGCCGCAGTTCAGCAGCACGGCCACGCCGCGGTCCTGGGCGGCGATGTGGGCCAGGCTGGCGTCGAGGCCCCAGGAATGCATCGGCCGGCCGACCTCGAGCGCGTCGAGCACCGACAGCGGCTCGTGCACGCGCACGGCGATGGAGTCGTCCGCGCCCCAGGCGCCGCGCACCAGCGCCAGATGGACGCCGCCGCTGGGCTTGTCGCGGAAGGCGTGGGCGGTGAAGGTGCCCCAGGCGGTCCGGACGGCGCGCGAGCCGATCTTCTCGACCAGCGACTCGGTGCGGCTGCGGTGCTCGATGAGCGCGGCGATGGTGCCGATCTTCAGGCCGTGGACGGCGGCGAAGACCTGCAGGTCGGGCAGGCGCGCCATCGTGCCGTCCTCGTTCATGATCTCGCAGATCACCGACGCGGGCGAGCAGCCGGCCATGGCGGCGAAATCGCAGCCGGCCTCGGTGTGGCCGGCGCGCATGAGCACGCCGCCGTCGACCGCCTGCAGCGGGAAGATGTGGCCGGGCTGAACCAGGTCGGCGGCGACGGCGTCCCGCGCCACGGCGGCCCGGACGGTGCGGGCGCGGTCGGCCGCGGAGATGCCGGTGGTCACGCCCTCGGCGGCCTCGATGGAGACGGTGAAGGCGGTGGCGTGCTTGGCGCCGTTGCGCGCGACCATCGGCGGCAGGTGGAGCCGCTCGCACATCTCGCGCGAGAGCGTCAGGCAGATCAGGCCGCGCGCGTGGCGGGCCATGAAGTTGATGGCCTCGGGCGTGACGTGGTCGGCGGCCAGGACGATGTCGCCCTCGTTCTCGCGGTCCTCCTCGTCGACCAGGATCACCATGCGGCCGGCGGCCATCTCGGCGACGATCTCCTCGACCGGGGAGACGGGGGCGATCGGCGGCGCGGTCGTCGCGCTCGCGGGGCGTGGGAGGGCGGCGCCGATCGGGGTCACGGAAGCGTTCATGCGTACAGGTCCTTCGGCGCGGTCGGCGCCGGGGCCGGACTTGCCAGGGGTGGGATGCCAATCGCGCCGGCCTGGAGCATGCGCTCCACGTAGCGCGCGACCGTGTCGATCTCGAGGTTGACGCGGCCGCCGGCGGCCAGCGTGCCCAGCGCGGTGTTCTCGACCGTGTGCGGGATCAGGTTGATGCTGATCTCGGCGCCGTCCTCGGTGTCGCGCACGCTGTTGACGGTCAGGCTCACGCCGTTGACCGTGATCGAGCCCTTGTAGGCCAGGAAGCGGGCCAGCGACGGCGGGGCCAGCACGCGCAGCTCCCAGCTCTCGCCGACCGCCTCGAACTTCGCCACGGTGCCGATGCCGTCGACGTGGCCCGAGACGATGTGGCCGCCGAGCCGGTCGCTGGCACGCAATGCCTTCTCCAGGTTGACGCGGCCTTCGGCCTCGGCGAGACCGGCGGTCTTGTCGAGGGATTCGGCCGAGATGTCGATGGTGAAGGAGGCATCGCCCGGGTCGAGCGAGGTGACCGTCATGCAGGCCCCGTTGAGGGCGATGCTGTCGCCCAGGCCGACGTCGTCGAGGTAGCCGGCGGGCGTGGCGATGCGCAACCGCTTGCCGTGGGATAAGGAGCTTCCGAGGTCGTGGACGGCGGCGATACGCCCCACGCCGGTGATGATTCCGGTGAACATCGTTGCATTTTCGCACGGGCCGGAACACCGACCCGGGCACCGACCGATCCGCCCCTCCATGGAACTGCGCCAACTCCGTTATTTCGTCCGCGCCGTCGAGCTCGGCAGCCTGGGGCGCGCCGCCGTCGACCTGGGGGTGGTGCCGTCGGCATTGAGCCAGCAGCTCAGCCGGCTGGAGGGCGAACTCGCCACCCGGCTGCTGCAGCGCAGCGCGCGCGGCGTGCTGCCCACCGACGCCGGCGCCGCCTTCTTCCGCGAGGCGCAGCTCACCCTGCGCCATGCCGAGCAGGCCCAGCGCGCCGCGCGTTCGGCGCGGTTGACGGGCACGGTCAGCGTCGGCCTGGCGCCCACCACCGGGGCCGTGCTGGCCCTGCCGCTGATGCGCGCCCTGCGCGAGCGCTATCCGGACGTGCGCCTGCACATGGTCGAGAGCCTGTCGGGTCACCTCGCGGCCATGCTCGACGCCCGCCGGCTCGACCTGGCGGTGCTGTTCTCCACCCAGGCCGGCCGGCGCTGGAGCGTGATGCCGCTGCTCGACGAGAAGCTGCTGCTGATCCGGGCCCGGCGCCACATGCCCGCCGGGGCCGGCACCGGCACCCGGCCGGTGTCGCTGCGCGCGCTGGCCGCGCAGCCGCTGATCCTGCCCACCGGCGGCCACGGCCTGCGCGCGACCATCGACGCCGCCGCGCTGCGTGCCCGCGTGAGCCTGCAGCCGGTGGCGGAGATCGACTCGCTGGCCATGCTGATGGCCGCGGTGGACGCCGGCTTCGGCGCCACCGTGCAGCCCGGGGCGGCGGTCGGGCGCTATCCGGACGCGGCCGAGCGCTTCCACCTGGCGCCGCTGGCCGACCCGCAGGCGCACCGGCGCAACGCGATCTGCAGCCTGTCGGACGACGAACTCTCGCCGGCCGCGCTGGCGGTGCGCGTGGTGCTGGCCGACGTCGCGCGCGGACTGGTAGCCGCCGGGCAGTGGCCGGGCGCGACGCTGGTGCGGCCGGACTGACGGCGGCGACGCGGCCGCCGCCGGGCGCGGCGGGCCGTCACGGATCGTGACGGGGCCATGCCGGAACCGGGCTGTCGCGCCGGAACGCCGCGACCTAGAGTGACGGCTCTTCCGCGGCCTCGACGCCGCGGCTCCCCGCTTTCCCCACGAGACGACCATGGCCCTGAACGGCAACCCTCCACCGGCGGACGTGCTGGTGATCGGCGGCGGCAACGCCGCGCTCTGCGCCGCCCTCATGGCGCGCGAGGCCGGCGCTTCCGTGCTGCTGGTCGAATCGGCACCGCGCGCCTGGCGCGGCGGCAATTCCATGCACGTGCGCAACCTGCGCTGCATGCACGACGCGCCGCAGGACGTGCTGATCGAGGCCTACCCCGAGGAGGAGTACTGGCAGGACCTGCTCAAGGTCACCGGCGGCCTGACCGACGAGGCCCTGGCGCGGCTGGTGATCCGCCATTCGGCCGGCTGCCGGCCCTGGATGCGGCGCCACGGGGTGCATTTCCAGCCGCCGCTGTCGGGCGCGCTCCACGTGGCGCGCACCAACGCCTTCTTCATGGGCGGCGGCAAGGCGCTGGTCAACGCCTACTACCGCAGCGCCGAGGCGCTGGGCGTGCGGGTGCGCTACGACACGCCCGTCGAACGCCTGGAGCTCGACGGCGACCGTTTCGTCGCCGCCGTCACCGCCGGCGGCGAGCGCATCGCGGCGCGCAGCTGCGTGATGGCCTGCGGCGGCTTCGAGTCCAACCTGGCCTGGCAGCGCGAGGCCTGGGGCCAGAACGAGCGCGGCGAGTGGCCGGCCGAGAACTTCCTGGTGCGCGGCACCCGCTTCAACCAGGGCGTGCTGCTGAAGTTCATGCTGGAGGAGGCCGGCGTGGACGCCGTCGGCGACCCGACGCAGGCGCACTGCGTGGCCATCGACGCCCGCGCGCCGCGCTACGACGGCGGCATCTGCACCCGCATCGACTGCGTGTCGCTGGGACTGGTGGTCAACCGCGAGGCCGAGCGCTTCTACGACGAGGGCGAGGACTTCTGGCCCAAGCGCTATGCCATCTGGGGCCGGCTGGTGGCGCAGCAGCCGGGGCAGATCGCGTACTCGGTGATCGACCGCAAGGCCATCGGCCGCTTCATGCCGCCGGTGTTCGAAGGCACGCGCGCCGACACCCTCGAGGAACTGGCCGCGCTGCTGGGCCTGGACGTTGCCGCCTTCATGAAGACCGTGAACGACTACAACGCCGCCTGCCGCGTCGGCACCTTCGACCACACGACGCTGGACGACTGCCGCACCGAGGGCCTCGCGCCGCCGAAGACCCACTGGGCCCGGCCGCTGGACACGCCGCCGTTCTACGGCTATCCGCTGCGCCCCGGCATCACCTTCACCTACCTGGGCCTGAAGGTCGACGAGACCACCGCCGTGCGATTCGGCGGCCGGCCGAGCGGCAACCTGTTCGTGGCCGGCGAGATGATGGCCGGCAACGTGCTGGGCAAGGGCTACACCGCCGGCGTGGGCATGAGCATCGGCACCGCGTTCGGCCGCATCGCGGGGGTGGAGGCGGCGCGGTCCTGCGGCCATCGGCACGCGGGATTCGACGAGGAGATGAAGGCCGTCCGGTCGAGCGGATCGCCGTCTTCCCCCACCCGGACCACGACCACGACCACGACCCGGGAGGTGGCCCATGCCGACGCTCGCTGAGACCATCGAACGCGTCCGGGCCGAATCGGACCCGCTGGGCGAGGACGGCCGCCCGAGCACCAGCCCGCGCGTGATCCCGATCCGCCCGGCGGGGCCGCTGTCGGCGCCCGAGCAGGAGGTCGCGCGCATCCTGCAGATCTGCAACGCCTGCCGCTACTGCGAAGGCTTCTGCGCCGTGTTCCCGGCCATGACGCGGCGGCTCGAGTTCGGCAAGGCCGACACGCACTACCTGGCCAACCTCTGCCACAACTGCGGCGCCTGCCTGCACGCCTGCCAGTACGCGCCGCCGCACGAGTTCGCGGTCAACGTGCCGCAGGCCATGGCGCGGGTGCGGGTGCAGACCTACCACGACTACGCCTGGCCGCCGGCCATGGGCCGGCTCTACGAGCGCGCGGGGCTGACGGTCGCGCTGGCGCTGGCGGCGGGACTGGCGTTGTTCCTGGTGCTGGGACTGGCGATGGCCGGGCCGCTGCTGCACCGGCCGCTGGCGGGGAATTTCTACGCCGTCTTCCCGCACGACTTCCTGGCGCGGGTCTTCGGCGCGGTGTCGCTGTTCGTGGTGCTGGCGCTGGGGATGGGGGTGCGGCGCTTCTGGCGCGAGGTGACGCCCGCCGTCGGCGTGCCCGCCGCCGCAGCCGCCGAGGCCGCGCACGACGCGCTGCGACTGAAATACCTCGGCGGTGGCCACGGGCAGGGCTGCAACGACGCCGACGACGCGTTCACGCTGTGGCGCCGGCGCTTCCACCACTTCACCTTCTACGGCTTCATGCTGTGCTTCGCGGCGACGTCCGTCGCCACGTTCTACCACTACCTGCTGGGTTGGCACGCGCCGTATCCGCTCTTCAGCGCACCCGTGATCCTGGGCACGCTCGGCGGCATCGGCCTGCTGATCGGCCCGACCGGGCTGCTGTGGCTCAACCTGCGGCGCGATCCGCAGCACGGCGACGCGGCGCAGAAGCCGATGGACCGCGGCTTCATCGCCCTGCTGCTGCTGACCAGCGCCACCGGCCTGGCCCTGCTGGCCTGGCGCGACAGCGCCGCCATGGGCCTGCTGCTGGCGGTGCACCTGGGCGTGGTGATGGCGCTGTTCCTGACCCTGCCGTACGGCAAGTTCGCCCACGGCGTGTTCCGCAGCGCCGCGCTGCTCAAGTTCTCGATCGAGAAGCGCCTGCCCAGCCGGCTGCAGCTGGGCAGCGACTGAACCCGATCCGCGACCCGATCCCACCACGACGACCCCCGATGGAGACGAATCCCATGCCAATTCGACGACGAAGGCTGACCGCCGCGGCCCTGATGGGCCTGGGCGCGCTCGGCGCCACGGGCGCCATCGCCCAGACGGCCGCGACCGCGGACTTCCCGCCGAGGAAGCCCATTACCCTGGTGGTTGGCTTCGCGCCCGGCGGCGCCGCCGACGCCGCCGCGCGGCTCATCGCGAAGAAGCTCGCCGAGAACATCGGCCAGACCGTGGTGGTGGACAACCGGGGCGGCGCCGGCGGCAACATCGCGCACCAGTACGTCGCCCACGCGGCGACCGACGGCTCGGTGCTGCTGTTCGGCTCGATCGGACCGCTGACCATCGCCCCGCACCTGATGAAGCTGCCCTACGACCCGTTCAAGGACCTCGCGCCGGTGTCGGGCGGCGTCAATTTCCCGAACGTGCTGGTGGTGAACAAGGCCGTGGGCGCGAAGACGCTCGCGGAATTCGTCGCGCTGTCGAAGAAGAAGCCCGGCAGCATCGACTTCGCCTCCACCGGCGCGGGCTCGGCCTCGCACCTGGCGGGCGAGCTGTTCAACCAGCGCGCCGGCATCGACATGACCCACGTGCCCTACAAGGACGGGGCGCCCGCCCTGCAGGACCTGCTGGGCGAGCGCGTGGCGTCGTACTTCTCGGCGCCGCCCACGGCGATGCCGCAGGTCGAGGCCGGCAAGCTCGTGCCGCTGGCCACCACCGGCCTCGTGCGGCCGGCCTACCTGCCCGACATCCCGACCGTGGCCGAGGCCGGCTATCCCGGCTTCGAGGCGCTCAACTGGTACGCCTTCGTCGCGCCGGCGAAGACCCCCGCGCCGCTGCTCGACCGCTGGAACGCGGAGATCGTGAAGGTGCTCGTCGACCCCGGCGTCAAGGACGCCCTCGACAAGCATGGCCTGACGCCGCAGCCCATGACCCGGGCCGAGCTGGCGGCCTTCATGCGTGCCGAGTCGGACAAGTGGGGCAGGGTGGTGCGGGAGCGCAAGATCAGCGCCGAGTGAAGACGCGTCGGCGGGAGGGGCGGCAGAAGGACGAAGAGCACGGGCGGCATGACGCCGCGGATGGCCGCCGATGCGAGGTCGGCACTGGACCTGCCCAATTCCTCATAATCGATGGGAATCAGCATAATTTCCCATAATCGAATCGTCCCATGGCCGTGAAGTCCCTGTCTCTGCGGCGCGACCGCGAGCACATCTTCCACCGCACCAGGCCTTCTTCTACGCCCGCCAGGAGCACCTGCCCGAACTCGACGACACTTGCCTGGCCTGGGTGCTCGGTCATTCGATCCTCGGAAAGCACTTGAGCCTGGACGTGCTCCACGAGGCCTTCGAGATCTTCCACCGCACGGCCCGGCTGGGTCGCGACTTCACGCCCTTCGACGGCGCGGCGCTGGAGCATTACGCGGCATCGATGCGGGCGTCGGCGCCGGGCACCGACGTCGCCGTGCCGGGCCCGTCGGCCGTGCAGGTGGCGCTCGAGCGGCTGCGCAGGGAGTCGCTGATCTGGAACGCGGGCCGGGGCCTGTGGTTCGTCGAGGATTCCCGGCACGCCGCGTGGGCGCTGGCCGGCGGCGTCCCGCCCGACCTGCCCGCGAGGTGACGCCCGGATCCCGGGTTCACGCGGACGGGTACTTCATGTCCCGCGGACCGTGCGCGGCGATGTCGCGGCGCTGCTCGGCGATCGCCTCCCGATACGCCGGCCGGGCGAAGCAGCGGTCGCGATGCGCCGCGACGGCCGCGTGGCGCGCCAGCAGGTCCGTGTGACCGACGATCTTCATCACCGAGGACATCATCAGGTCGGCCACCGTGAAGGCGTCGCCCACCAGGTACGCCCGGTCCTGGAGGACCACGTCCAGCTGGCCGAGGCGCGTCTCGATCATCTCGATCACGCCCGGGCGCCGCCGGGCCTTGTCCGCCTCGTCCTTCATGAAGAAGTCGACCTCCGCGAGCTGGGCGAGGAAGAGCTCGACCGAGTTCAGGGCCGCGAACAGCCAGCAGACGGCGCGTGCGCGGTCGGCTTCGGCCTCGGGCAGCAGCCGGCCCGATCGCGTGGCGACGTCCAGCACGATGGCGCCGGTCTCGAACAGCGTCGGCCGGCCGTCCTCGCGCAACAGGGGAACCTGTCCGAAGGGCTGCTCCAGGCGGTAGCCGGGGTCCTGCTGGACGACGGTGTCGATCAGTTCCACCCGGTAGGGCCAGCCGACCTCCTTGAGCACCCAACGGATGCGGTGGTCGCGGACCTGGCCCTGTGCGAACGGCGGAACCCATTTGAGCGCGGTGAGGGTGATCATGAAAAGCTCCTGAAGTCGATCGGAGGCATCCATGCAGCGTCCGTGACCGGCGCTGCCGACGCTAGGGTGACGGAACCGCGAGTGTTCCGTGTCCGGCCACGCGCGCGAGGATGCGCAGGTCGTCTCCGACGCGGTCGACCGCCGTGAACGCCAGCGCCGTCGCATCGGCCAGCCGCGCGAGGGGCCCGCCCGCGAAGGGTTCGTGGGCCAGTCCCAGGCCGTCGCCCAGCAGCTTGGGCGCGAGGTAGAGCAGCAGTTCGTCGACCAGCCCCTCGCGCAGCAGCGAGCCGTTGAGCTTGTGGCCGGCCTCGACGTGCAGCTCGTTGACCTCGCGCGCGGCGAGGTCGCGCAGCAGGGCCGGCAGGTCGACCTTGCCGCGCGCGTCGCCCAGGCAGGTGACGGTCGCGCCGCGCGCCTCCAGCGCCGCCGCGCGGGCCTCGTCGCGGCGCGCGGCGTAGATCCAGACGCGGCGCTCCGGCACGTCGAACAGCCGGGCCGTGGGCGGCGTGGCCAGGTCGCTGTCGACGACGACGAGGTGCGGCTGGCGCGGCGTCCCGATCAGGCGGACGTCCAGGCGCGGATCGTCGTCGCGCACCGTGCCGACGCCGGTGAGCACCGCGCTCGCCCGCGCCCGCCAGGCGTGGCCGTCGGCGCGCGCGGGCTCGGCGGTGATCCACTGGCTGCTGCCGTCGGGCAATGCGGTGCGGCCGTCGAGCGAGGCGGCGATCTTCATGCGCACCCAGGGCGTGCCGCGCGTCATCCGGCTCAGGAAGCCGGGATTGAGTTCGCGCGACGCCTCGGCGCCGGGGCCGACCTCGACCGCGATGCCGGCCGCGCGCAGCCGCTCGAAGCCGCGCCCGGCGACCAGCGGATTGGGGTCGGCCAGCGAGGCGACCACGCGTGCGATGCCGGCGGCGACGAGGGCGTCGCAGCACGGCGGCGTGCGACCGTGGTGCGCGCAGGGCTCCAGCGTGACGTAGGCGGTGGCGCCGGCGACCGACCGGCCGTGCGCGGCCGCATCGCGCAGCGCCATCACCTCGGCGTGCGGGCCGCCCGCGCGCTGGGTGTGGCCGCGGCCGAGCACGGTGCCGTCGGGGGCGGCGACGACGCAGCCCACGCGGGGGTTGGGGTCGGTCAGCAGGAGCGCGCTGCGGGCCAGCGCCAGCGCCTCGGCCATGCAGTCTTCGGGCGTGAGTTTCATCGGTGGGGAAGCGGGGCGGAACAATGCCGCCGGTGCGGCGGGAGCGGCTCAGGAATCGACGGCGAGCGGTTCGCAGCGCTTGTCGCGCTCCGAAGCCGGTGTGCAGATCCGCAGGCGGCCGGTGCGCGCGATGAAGATGCGCCGGCTCTGCGTGAAGGCGTCGGTGCCGGAGACATCGTTCCTGGAGATGCTGATGCTGAGGTTGCTGGGGCTGTCGTCGGCCTTCTTGGCGAAGCCCGAGCCATCGTAGCGCACGTAGGCGGGGTTTCCCTTGAAGCTGCCGGTGCCCGCGATCGTCAGGTAGGGCGCGTCCAGCAGTTGCCTGAGCACGGTGAGGTCGACGCCTTCGGTGTAGCGGCCGTCGCGGTCGACGTCGACGAAGGCCACGAAGCCCCGGGTCCAGTCGCGGCGGCCGGGTTCGAGCGGCACGACCAGGGCCGGCAGGTTGCGCTTCATGGCCTCGGAGCGCGCCGCGTTGAGGCTGGCGACGAACGAATGGGCGGCGGACGCGAGTTGCGCATTGCGCAGGAAGGCCATGAAGCTCGGCGTCGCCAGGGCCAGCAGGAGGCTCATGATGGCCAGTACCACCATCAGCTCGACCAGTGTGAAGCCGGGCGAGCCGGTCCTTGCCCGCGGGTCCTCCGACGGACGGCGGATGCGGCGCATCAGGGCCAGCACGTGCGCGTTTCCGACCGGGCGGTGCCCTCGCAGCCCCGGGCGCCGGAGCTCTCCATCCAGAGCGTGTCGACGGCGGGGTCGGCGCGGGCCGGCGTCGCCTTGACGCGCACGCATTCGCCGAGCGACGGCGTGGCGCCGTCACCCGCGTCGCAGGCGGTGGCGCCCAGCAGGTAGGCGGCCGTGGCGGGATCGTCGCCCGAGTGGGTCTTGAACGGCGTGCCGGTCGCGCCGGGCGTCTTCACCGCCACGTAGGTGCCCGTCTGCGTCATCACGCGCTCCTGCTGCTGCAGGAGGTCGAGGATCGCCGCGCGCGCCTCGGCGCGACGCGCCTTCAGGACCGACGTCTGATAGGCCGGCAGCGCGATCGTCGCGAGCAGGGCGACGATCGCCACGGCGACGACGAGTTCGATCAGCGTGAAGCCGCGCGTTCCGGTACCTGCGCCGGCGTGGTCAGTCCCTGGCATGGTGGAGGGCCTGGTAGTTGGGGATGCGTCGCCAGCTCAGGGTGCCGAAGACGCTCGTCCGGGTGAGCGAGCCGAAATCGCCGGCGGCCGTCGAGCCCAGGGCGTCGTTGCCGCCGGAACCCCGCGCGACGACGCGGCCCCGGGTGGTGGTGGTGCCGCGGCCGGTGCCGTCGACCGGACCGTGGACCGACGGTCCGCTGCGCAGCACCATCGGCGTGCCCGGCACGCCCACGGTCGAGGCCATGGACCGGCCCTCGCCGGTGACGAGGCTCACCTGGTAGACGTTGCCGGAGCCGCCGCCGCACACGTCGCCCGTGGCGGCCGGTGGCACCAGCGAGGCGAAGACCAGCGTGTCGCCGAAGGTCGCCATGTCGCTGACCTGGCGTTCGCCCGCGGCGGGCAGGTCGACGTACCAGCCGGCGCGCCGGGTCGGGTCGTCGTCCTTTCCCGGGCGGCCCCAGGCGAAGGCCGGGACGGTGACCGCGCCCCCGCGCGCGACGCCGGCGGCGAGCCGGGACCGGCCGGCGATGGCCCCGCCGTCGCCGCCGTCCACGGCGGCCGAGGCATCGTCGTAGAGCACGTAGACGGACTGCCGCTGCGCCGATCCGGCGCTCTGGTTGTCGTCGGCCTCGAGGTACTTGCCCGTGCCGAAGGCCACCAGGATGCTCCGGTCCGGTCCGGCGATCAGTCGGGGCGCCGTGCCGATGGGTTGCGGCCGGCCGGCGGCCGATCCGTCGCCCGCGTCGCGGGCGACGAACAGCGGCAGCGCGGCGCCGTTGCGGGCGAAGGCCGAAAGCGCCGGCATCGTCCAGTCGGCGCTGCCCTTCCTCGAGAAATCGAGCTTCCAGAGGCGGCCGTGGAGGTCGCCGAAGTACAGCGACTCGACCTCGCCGGCGCGGCCGATCACGGGGTTGAAGTCCACGATGCCGGGCGCCACCGTCCGCGCCAGCGCGGCATCGACCGGCACGGACAGGCGGAAGTAGTTGGCGCCGAGCCGCCAGGGCGTGCCGACGGGCTTGGACAGATCGAGCAGGAAGATCGCCGGCGCGCCGTCGGCGCTCGCTCGGCCGTCGGGCCGGGCATTGTCGACGCCGCCGGCGACGACCACGTAGGTGCGGTAGGTCGGCGCACCCGTGGCGGCGACGGCGCTGGTGCGGAACTTCAGGATCTGCGGCCGCCCGATCACGTTCCCCAGGGCCGGATCGTCGCGGTCGGTGAACTCCCACAGGACCTTCGAGGCGTCGAAGGCGGCCGGATCGCTGACGTCCAGCGCGTAGACGCCCTGGCCGCCGCCGCCCGTGCCGCCGGCGAGCACCGTCTTCCAGCCGCCGTCGGCGGTCTCGGCCTCGGCCACGCGCGGTGTGGCGTCGACATAGGCGCGGTGCAGCCCGGCGTCGTAGGCCGGCGAGGTCAGCGTGGCGAGCTGCGGGCCCATCCAGCTCGGGATGTAGCCGAACAGCTCGTCGCCGGTGTCGGCGTCGAAGGCGTGGAGCATGCCGTCGTTGGCGCCGGCGAACACTGCCTTCCTGCGCCCGGCGTGGCGGTCGTGGAACGCGACGTACGACGTCGAGCCGTGGCGGGCCGTCGGCGCGCCGGAGAACGCGACGCCCGAGTTCACGAAGTCGCCCAGGCGGCTGGTGCGCCGGCGGAACCTGATGCCCTCCAGGCTGCGATCGCCGCGCAGGAAATCGACGCGCTGCGATCCCAGCGCGTCCGGCGGCGTCGCCGCGTCGATCCGGTCGAGCAGCGCCTTCGGACGGTCGGCGCCGCCGTCCTCCAGCAGTGCCCAGCGGAATTCGTCGGCCGTGCGCTCGGACGCGTCGACCCGCCCGATGAAGATCCGGCGCCGATCGGGGTCGAGCGTGGGGGCGTCGAGGCGTTCGGCCGCCGACCAGCGGGCCTCGGCCCGGGTGCTGCCGGCCTGCACGCGGCCCGTGGTGTCGAGCGCGAGCGGCAGGGCCAGCAGGTCGCCGCGCCAGCCGTCGCTGTCGAAGCTCGTGCGGTAGACGGAAGCCGTCTCGCCGGCCGTGAGCGCGGCGGTCGGGGCGTCGCCCGCGGCGATGGTGTCGCTGCGCGAGGCGAGGCTCGCGAAGATCTCGTCCAGGCCCTTGAGCACGTCGCCGGCGCTGCTCGCGAGGTAATAGGTGCGCGGATCGCCCTGGCCGGCGGCGCTCTCCCATGCGCCGTTGTCGAGCCCGCCCTTCTCGCCGACGAAGGGACTGCCCGTGCCCGACCGGTCCTGGAAGCCGCCGTACTTGGCCGCCAGGAAGAACTGGTTGCGCCGGCGGTCGTCGAGCCGGGTGCTGTCGCCGTATTCGTTCACGTCCAGCACGTAGGTCGTCACGCGCATGCCGGGGCGCTGCCGCGCCGGCTCGGCGGTCCACGAGGTGCCGCGGATGTCGTGCGTGCGGGCCCAGTACGCCATGCCGGCGATGTCGTAACCCGGGCCGATGGTCGCCAGGTCGGCGATCGGCGAGCGCGGCGAGCCGGCCGGGTTGGGATTGGCGCTGGCATGCGCCGGATCGCCGGGGTAGGGCACGCGCGTGTCCGACTCGAAACCGCCGACGACGCGCGTCCAGGCGGCGAAGTCGGGCTCGTTGCCCGAGGGGTCGGCGGGGCGCGCGAATTCCTCGGGGTCGGTGCTCGCGCGGCCGGGAATCGACGCGTCCTTGTGCGTGTGGATGTCGCCGATCACCAGGATGTTGTTGCGCAGGCAGGACTGGTCCCGCGTCGCGCTGCCGCCCGCGTGCGGGTCGTCCCAGCGGTCGTGGACGGGGAAGCCGTCCTTCATGGCGTCGGTCATGCCGGCGGTGGCCTGCGGGGTCGGCGGCAGACCCTGCAGGTAGCGCAGGGCCTCGTAGTAGAGCTCGCTCACCGGGTCGTAGCGCTTGTACATGCCGGGCACGGCCCCGGTGCGGCCGAACCGGTTGAGGTAGTTGACGACGCCGCTCACGCCCTCGGCCGCGCCGTCCGGGTTGGCGACGAACACGCCGGTCGACGGGTCCCATTCGACGTGCGGATTGGACGGCTGCCGCACGCCCGCCGCGTCGCGGCTCGTCGCGCCGACGAACTTCATCGGCGCGCGCAGCACGCCGCCGTAGCGCGCGTTGCTCGGATCGAGCAGGTAGCCGAAGGCGGCCACGCGCAGGCGGTCGGCGTATTTCTGCAGGTTGCCCACCGGCTTGAAGTTGCCCGCCGGCTGGAGCGCGCACAGGCCGGCGCGCGGATCGGTCAGCGCGCGCGCGCCGTCCGTCTCGCACACCCGCACCCGGGCGTAGAAGAAGCGGTCGCTCGACAGCCGCGTCGAGCCGTGCGCGGTCGTCGAGGTGCCGTCGAGCGCCGGCAGGCCGACGCCGAGATCGGCGTTGTCGCCCGGCGTGGTGCAGCTGCCGGTCCCGACGGTGCCGAACTCGACCCGGTCGAGGCAGTTGCCGATGAAGACGTCGCCGTCCCAGTCGCCCAGCAGCGCCCGGGGCACGGCGTCGGCGGCGGCGGCGCGCGCGAGCCGCTTGCGTGCGAAGTTGCCGTCGAAGGGCGCGTAGAGCACCGCGCGCTGCAGCACGGTCATCTCGGGCGTGTCGACGATGCGGTCGCCGCCGGTCAGGCCCAGGCGCAGCACGTCGATGGCCGAGCTCGTGGCCCAGTTCATGAAATTGCCGCTGAAGCCCGCCCCTCGGCAGCCGTGCGAGACCGCCGCGCCGATGCGGTCGAAGCGGCGCAACGCCGCGTCGGTATCGTCCACGTAGGCGTAGCAGCTCGCGGCGTCGAAGTAGCCGACGTAGGTGTCGCCGGCGTCGTAGACGGGGTTGAGGTACTGGGCGCCGACGGTCGGGTATTCGACCGACAGGGCCAGGGTGAGCGTCGGCCGCTGGCCACCGGCGCCGGCGTAGAGCGGCTCGGCGGACAGCTCCACCTGCCGGACGTCCGCGCTCTGGCCGAACGCCAGCCAGGAGGCGACCGATGCCAGCAGGAGGGCGAGCGGCGGCACCCATCGCACGACGATGTGGCGGGGAGGATTCTTCATGCGGTTCAGTCCTTCTTCCTGCGGTAGAGCGCCTGCACGACGGCCTGGATGTCGCGACGCGGTCCGAAGCCCATCGCGGTGATCCGGTAGACCTTGGGCGCCGGGCCCGACAGGTCGCCCAGCAGTTCCCGGTCGTCGACGGCCTCGACGACGTAGCGCGGCGCCATCGCCGGCCGCACGCCTTGCTCGACGCCCGCGCCGCTGGCGAAGGTGCGGCCGGTGAAGTCGCCGAAGCCGGCCGTGCGGGTGGTGTCGGTGAAGTCCACGTCCTGCCAGACCGGCTTGCCCGCGAGCTTCTGCACGCACAGCCCCCGGTTCCTGGGGCCGGTGCCGCAGCCTTCGACGAAATCGATGCCCGCGCCGTCGGCGAAGGCGTCGGCGCGCGCGACCGCACCGGCCGGACCGTCGATGTCGCGGATGGCGTCGGCCAGACCGGCGTCGGCGGCCTGGAGCGCCGACTGCGCGTCGCGGTCGTTGCGCGCGCCGCGTTCGTTCATCGTCGCGATCTGCGCCGCGCCGATGCCCAGGATCGAGACCAGCAGCAGCAACTGCAGCACGACGATCAGCGACAGACCGCGCTGCGCCGGCGCGGTTGGAATCCGTGCGCGCCTCATGGCAGGTCCTGCCGGTTGCGCAGGTGGACGGTGAACGCCGCGGTCCGGCGCAGTCGTCCATCGGCCTCCGGCACGAAGCGGGTGCCCGGGTCGTCCGTGGAGGACATGGCTTCGCCCAGCGGATACAGCGTGGGTCTCGACGTCCGGTCCTGTACCGCACCCGGCAGGCCGCGCAGCACCATGCCGATGCGCAGGGACCGCACGCGCGACCAGTTCTCTCGCGTCGCCGCGTCGTCGCCGGCCACCACCAGCTGATCGGCGCGCAGGTAGCGTTCCGCGACGCCGTCGGCCGGGGTGGCGGCCGGCGTCTTCGCGTTCGGCTGCACGCCGTCGACGCCGTAGAGCACCTGGAAGCTCTCGACGCCCTGGACGGTCGGTTGCGGCGGGCCCAGCGTCGCCCCGGACGCGCCCATCGTCCCGGCCGCGCACATCAGCGAGGGTTCGGCGTCGTTGCCGACGGCGACGTAGAACACGCTGACGCTCCGGTCGATGCGCTCGGCCGGGGGCGTCTTCACCGCGTCGCCCATGCAGTCGAGGGTGGCGTGATCGGTCTCGCCGGCGCCCGGCGCGCGCGCGGCGGCCTGGGTGCGCAGCACGAGGACGTCGCCGCCCTGGCGGCAGGACGCGCCGGCCGACGCCGTGCAGCCGCTGGCGCGGCTGCCGTTCACGCCCGCCGGGCCGAGGGCGTCGTCGTAGCCCTGGACGTCGCTCGGCGACGACGGCGCTCCCGCGAGGGGGAGGACGGTATGCCGCGTCTGCACGGCGTGGTCGTCCGCCAGATAACCGCTCTGGGCGGCGATCCGCTGCACGAGATCGACGGCGAAGCGCGTGTTGTCCTGCAGCTGGCCGACGGCGTCCACACCCTGGAAGCCGCGCCGCGTGGCCAGCAGGGCGGTCACGGCGGCGAGCACGACGACCAGCGCCAGGACCAGCGTCACCATCAGCTCGATCAGCGTGAGGCCGTGGTCGCGCCGCTTCACGGTGTCACCCCCGCCATCACCGGCACCGACACCGATGGGCGGCTGTCGGTGTCGTCGACGCGGTCGAATGCCGCGCCGCCGGTGCGGGAGCGGTCGGTGCTCGCGCGGCGCCATCCGAGCTTGATCTGCAGGACGTCGCCCGTGCCGCTGCAGCGCCAGACCGGCAGGCCGTCGCCGTCGTAGGGTTGCTCGTCGAAGCAGACCGTGACGCGCGCATCGGGCAGGCCGCCCTCCGGGGCGAACACGCGCTGCAGCCATTCGCCGATGTCCCACGCCGCGACCTGCTCCGGCGTGGCGCAGGTTGCGGTCACGCAGTCGGCCGTGGTGCCGGCCGGTGCCGCGCGCGTGCGCGACTGCAGGTAGGGGTTCGATCCGGGACTGCGGCGCAGGGCGACGACGGGGTTGCCGCGCATCCGCTCGGCCAAGTCCGTGGCGAGCCGCACGGCGCTCGCCTGCAGCCGTGCCTCGCGGTTGTTGCGCAGCGCGGTGGCCTGCAGGCCCGCCATGCCCAGCAGACCGAACGACAGGATGACGATCGAGACGAGGACCTCGATCAGCGTCGAGCCGGCCGCCTCCCGCGGCCGACGATGGCTTCTTTGTCGCACACGTTTCCCCAGCTTCTTGGTGCCGCCTCCCTGGATGGCGACTTGTGCGGGGGATTCTGGCCGCCCTCGGGGGCCGTTTCGCGCCGCCCGGCGAGGGCTGGGCGCCATTCGGCGGCCGGGCTCAGATGTCCTTGAGCAGCTGGCGGAACTCGTCGACGTCCTCGAAGCTGCGATAGACCGAGGCGAATCGCACGTAGGCGACCTTGTCCATGCCTTCGAGCTCGCGCATGACGAGGCCGCCGACATCGGTCGTGGCGATCTCGCGCAAGCCGCTCGAAAGCAGTTGCTGCTCGATGCGCAGCAATGCCCCGTCGATCTGTTCGATGCCCACCGGGCGCTTGCGCAGCGCCAGCATCATCGAGGCGCGCACCTTCTTCGAGTCGAAGTCGGCGCGGCTGCCGTCCTTCTTGACGACGACGGGAAAGCCCACGTCGGGGCGTTCATAGGTGGTGAAGCGCTTGTCGCAGGCGCCGCACTGGCGGCGGCGTCGCACGAAGTCGCCGTCCTCCGAGACGCGGGTCTCGACGACCTGCGTCTCGGCATGACGGCAGAACGGGCACTTCATGCGGTCGTGCCGGGCACGGCGGTCAGCGGTAGACCGGGAACCGGCTCGTGAGCGCGTGCACCTTGGCGCGGACCGCCTCGATGTTGGCGGCGTCGCGCGGGTTCTCCAGCACGTCGGCGATCAGGTTGGCCGTCAGGCGCGCTTCCTCGTCCTTGAAGCCGCGCGTGGTCATGGCCGGCGTGCCGATGCGCACGCCGCTGGTGACCATCGGCTTCTCGGGATCGTTGGGGATCGCGTTCTTGTTGATGGTCATGTGGGCGCTGCCCAGCACGGCCTCGGCTTCCTTGCCGGTGATGCCCTTGGCGCGCAGGTCGACCAGCATGACGTGGCTCTCGGTGCGGCCGCTGACGATGCGCAGGCCGCGCTCGGTCAGCGTGTCGGCCACGATCTGCGCGTTCTTCACGACCTGCTGCTGGTAGGCCTTGAACTCCGGCGCCATGGCTTCCTTGAAGGCCACCGCCTTGGCCGCGATCACGTGCATCAGCGGGCCGCCCTGCAGGCCGGGGAAGATGGCGCTGTTGATCGCCTTCTCGTGCTGCGACTTCATCAGGATGATGCCGCCGCGCGGGCCGCGCAGGCTCTTGTGCGTGGTCGAGGTGACGACGTCGGCGTGCGGTACCGGGTTGGGGTACACGCCCGCGGCCACCAGGCCGGCGTAGTGGGCGATGTCGACCATGAAGATCGCGCCGACGTCCTTGGCGACCTTGGCGAAGCGCTCGAAGTCGATGTGCAGCGAGTAGGCCGAGGCGCCCGCGATGATCAGCTTGGGACGGTGCTCGTGCGCCTTGCGCTCCATCGCGTCGTAGTCGATGGCTTCGTTGGCGTCCAGGCCGTAGCTCACGACGTTGAACCACTTGCCGCTCATGTTGAGGGGCATGCCGTGCGTGAGGTGGCCGCCCTCGGCCAGGCTCATGCCCATGATGGTGTCGCCGGGCTTGAGGAAGGCCAGGAACACGGCCTCGTTGGCCGAGGCGCCGCAGTGCGGCTGCACGTTGGCCGCGTCGGCGCCGAAGATCCGCTTGACGCGGTCGATGGCCAGCTGCTCGGCCACGTCGACGTGCTCGCAGCCGCCGTAGTAGCGCTTGCCGGGGTAGCCCTCGGCGTACTTGTTGGTGAGCTGGGAGCCCTGGGCGGCCATCACGGCGGGCGAGGCGTAGTTCTCGCTCGCGATCAGTTCGATGTGGTGTTCCTGGCGAGCGTTCTCGGCCTGGATGGCGGCGAAGAGTTCGGGGTCGGTCTGTTCGACCAGGATGTCGCGGTGGTACATGGCAGTCCTTTGAAGACGGTGGTCCTTGTTCTTCAAGCAAACAAGGGCTGCCCAGGCGAACGGCTGAACACCCGTCCGTTCATGGAGGGGCGGCACGCTTCCCAGTGGTGTTCCACGTCAGCGCCATCCGCCGGAAAAGGGGCGGCGCCTATCGCCAGTCGCGCACCCGACGAGTGTAGCCGAGGGCCCCATGACCGTCCGGCGGCACGGGCTCTCAGAAATCGGACAGCAGCGCGACCTTCTGCGGAACCGGCGCGGGTGCCGAAGCCGGCAACGGTGCCGCGTCGGCCTTGGCCGTCGGTGGCGTCGCGGCCGGGATTGCCTGGGCGCGCAGCAGCGGTGGGTTGGTCGTCGGCACGGAGGCGCCGCCGGCGACCTGGCGCAGCCGCTCGTGTTCGGCCAGCACCTTCGCGGCATAGCCACCGTCGCCCTCGAGGTTGGCGGCGCCGACGTAGTAGCGCAGACCGG
This sequence comes from Variovorax sp. PvP013, assembly GCF_050435945.1. NCBI lineage: Bacteria > Pseudomonadati > Pseudomonadota > Betaproteobacteria > Burkholderiales > Comamonadaceae > Variovorax > Variovorax sp. PvP013. The sequence continues at coordinate 832,135 of NZ_JBNDLF010000001.1, read as the reverse complement.
CTTCCAGCGAGCCCGCACGGGCGATGCATTCCTGCAGCACCTTGACGCCCACGCGCATGTTGGTCACGGGGTCGAAGGCGGTGAGCGAACCGCCGGCGCGCTCGTACTTGTCGACGTGCACGCGCGTCATGACCTGCATCAGGCCCTGGGCACCGACGTGGCTCTGCGCGAACGGGTTGAAGCTCGACTCGACGGCCATGATCGCCAGGATCAGCGTCGGGTCGAGCTTGGTGCGCTTGCCGAGCGAATAGGCTTCGGACACCAGAACGCTCAACGGCTCGGCCGCCACGCGGTATTTCTTGCTCAGCCAGTAGGCCACCGCGGCTTGCGACTTGGGCAGTTCGTGCGGGCTGGCCGCGGTCGTGCGGTCGATGGCGGTGGGTTCCGGCGCCGTGGCATCGACCACCACGACCGGCTTGCGCGATTCGAGCCAGCCCATCAAGTGCTGCTCGCCGGTGGCGCGCAGGTCGGGGCGCGCCGTGAGGGCGAGCACGGCGAACACCGTCGCCAGGCCGACCAGCGCGGAACCGTTGTGGGTGATCTCGAAGAAACCGTCGACCACGTCGGACCCGAAGGTCCTGAGCCCTCGGCCCGTGGTCTTCAACGCCTCGTTCATCGCTTTCCTTTCGGTGCGGAGCTCCGGGGCACGGCGCACTTCGAGGAAGGACGACGGTCTCGGGGCAGGGCACTTGGATTGGCAAAAGCCAGGTCCGCGCGAGGACATCTTGGGAGTGAGCGCGGTCGCCTGACGGAGCCGACGTACGTTGTGGTCGGCAGCGGAGCCTGATGCTCTAGTACTTAGGTTGTACCGAGTGATTGGGCGACAGGCATTCTAAAAAGCTCTAAATAACGAGTCAAGAATAAAGAAATCTTTCTTTATGCATATAAATGACTTTCGTGTAGGCGCAGGCGACATGGGCTTGACATCGCCGTGACATCGGGACCCCGACGGCTTTGCGGCAAACTCGACCGATGGACGTGTCTTCGGTGAAACAGAACAAATGGGTACGACGCGGCGCGTTCGCGCTGATGGCGGTGCTCGCGACGGGGCTGCTGCTGTGGTTGGCGGTACCGCCGCTGCTGAAGGGTCAGCTGGAGCGCATCGGCAGCGAGAAGCTCGGCCGGGCGGTGACGGTCGAGCGGGTCGATTTCAAGCCTTGGACGCTCGAACTCAGCCTGGAAAACCTGCGCATCGCCGGGGCCGAGGGCGCCGAGCCGCAGCTGACGATCCGGCGCATCTACGCGAACGCGGAACTGCAGTCGATCGTGCGCCTCGGGCCGGTCATCGACGCCGTCGCGATCGAGGCGCCGGCCGTGCGGCTCACGCACCTCGCGGACGGCCGCTACGACGTCGACGACATCCTGGCGAAACTCGCCGCCGGCCCGGAAAAACCCGCCGGCGACCCGCTGCGCTTCGCGATCCACAACATCACCGTCTCGGAAGGATCGGTCGATTTCGATGACCGGACGGTCGGCCGCACACACGAACTGCGCGACTTCCGGCTCGACGTGCCGTTCCTGAGCAACTTCGGTGCGTTGCGCGACGTCGTGACCGAGCCCCGGCTGGCCTTCGTGCTCGACGGCAGCACGTTCGACTCCAGGGCGTCGAGCACGCCCTTCGCCGAGACGCGCAAGACCGACGCCAGCCTCGTCGTCAAGGACCTCGACCTCGCGCCCTACCTCGGCTACCTGCCGGCCGGGCTGCCCGTGCGCCTGCAGGCCGGGCGGCTCGACGCCGACCTGCGCATCGATTTCGAGCGCAGCGGCGGTTCCAGCCTGCGCATCGGCGGCACCGTGGCGGCGCGCGGCGCGAAGTTCGCCGATGCGCGCGCCAACGAACTGCTGAGCTTCGATTCGTTGAAGGTGACGCTGGCCGACGTGCGGCCGCTCGAAGGCGTGATCCACCTCGGCGAGGTCGCGCTCGCAGCACCGCGACTGAAGCTGGTGCGCGATGCGGCCGGCCGGCTCGAACTGCTGGCGACCGATCCGGCCACCGGCGCCACCCGCCCGGTCGCGACCCCGCGTCCGGCGGCCAGCGCCGCCGACCCGGCCGCGGTGCCGGCCGCCAAGCCCGCCCTGCGCGTGCAGGTCGACAGGGTCGCGCTCACCGGCGGCCACGTCGGCTGGCGCGACGAGACCACGCGTCCGGCGGCCGTCGTCGATGTCGACGAGCTCGCCCTCGACGTCGCCGCCATCGCCTGGCCGATGACGACGCCGGCGCGTTTCGAAGGCTCGGCCGCCGTCGGCGGCGCGCCGCTCAAGTTCGATGGCGAGGCCACCGACAAGGTCGCCCGCGCGCGCGCCGAGGTCGCCGACCTGCCGCTGTCGCTGGCCGCGCCGTACTTGGCGCAGAGCCTGGTGCCGACGCTCGACGGCAAGCTCGGCGGACAGGTCGACGTGGCCTGGGACGTGACCGCGACGCCGGCGCGGCTGACGCTGAAGGCGCCCCGCCTGACGGCCGACGGCCTGGCCCTGACCCAGGGCAAGACCGCGCTGGCGAGCGCCGGCCGCTTCGAACTGGTCGACGCCGAGGTCGACCTGGCCGACCACACGCTCGCCATCGCCTCGGCGACGGCCATCGCACCCAAGGTCCGCGTCGAGCGCGACAACGAGCGGCGCTGGATGTTCGAGCGCTGGCTGCGCACCTCCGACCGGCCCGACGCCGCCCGCGCCCCGGTCGCCGCGGCCAAGCCCGCCGTGGCCGCCGCCGCGCCGCCGTCGGGCGCCGACACCCGGCCGTGGCGGCTCTCGCTGGGCGCGCTGGCGGTCGACGGCGGGACGGTGTCCTATGCCGACGCGGCGGGCAGCGCGCCGGTGGCCGTCGAGGTCACGGCGCTGACGCTGGCGGCGCAGAAAATCGCGCCCGGCAGCGCGAACGTCTCGCCGGTGCGGCTGTCGGCCCGCATCGCGGCCGGCCGCGCCGATGCCGGGCGCCTCGACTATCAGGGCAACGTCGTGCTGCAGCCGCTCTCGGCCGAGGGCCGGCTCGACGTCGGCGGCTTCCCGGCGCACGCCTTCAAGGCCTACTACGGTGATCCGCTCAACGTCGACATCCGCCGCGCGTTCGCCAGCTACCAGGGCACGGTGCGCTTCGCGAGCGCCGCGTCGGGCATCACCCTGCGGCTGGCGGGCGACACCGCCGTCGAGGATTTCCGCGCCAACAGCGCCTCCCTCACGCAACCCGGCGCGCCGGGACTGGAGCGCGGCAACGACCGGCTGCTGAGCTGGAAGTCGCTCAACCTGCGCGGCTTCCAACTGGCGCTGGCGCCGGGCGCGCCGCTCTCGCTCGACGTGCGCGAGACCACGCTCACCGACTTCTTCGCCCGCGTCATCGTCGACCCGACCGGGCGCGTCAACCTGCTCGATCTGGGGCGTGGCAGCAAGTCGACGCCGAGCGCGCCGGTCGCGGCCGGCGCGGCGCCGCCGGGGGCGGTGGCCGTCACGCAGCAGCGCCTGCCCGACGGCGAGACCGTGACCCTCGCGGCGCCGGCCGCGCCCGCCGCATCGGGCGCGAGCGCCGCCGCCCCCACGGCGGGCGTCGCGTCCGCGAAGACCACCACGGCGGCGGCGTCCGGCCCGGCGGCCGTCCTGCGCTTCGGCCCGATGCGCCTGGTCAACGGCAAGATCGACTTCACCGACCTGTTCGTCAAGCCCAACTACTCGGCCGACCTGAGCGAGCTGACCGGCAAGCTGAGCGCCTTCACCTCGCGCCCCGGCGAGAAGGCCGAGATGGCCGACCTCGAACTGCGCGGCAAGGCGCAGCAGACGGCCTCGCTGGAGATCGTCGGCAAGATCAATCCGGTGGCCAAGCCGCTGGAACTGGACATCACCGCGCGCATGCGCGACCTCGACCTGGCGCCGCTCACGCCGTACTCGGTGCGCTTCGCCGGCCACGGCATCGAGCGCGGCAAGCTGAGCATGGACATCAACTACCGCATCTCGCCCGACGGCCGGCTCGCCGCGACCAACAAGCTGGTGCTCAACCAGCTGCGCTTCGGCGAGGCCGTGGAGGGCGCGCCCAACAGCCTGCCGGTGCGGCTGGCGGTGGCGTTGCTGGCCGACCGCAACGGCGTGATCGACGTCGACGTGCCCATCAGCGGTTCGCTCAACGATCCGCAGTTCAGCGTCGGCTCGCTGATCATGCGGGCCCTCGGCAACCTGATCGTCAAGGCCGTGACGTCGCCGTTCAGCCTCATCGCCCGTGGCCTGAGCGGCGGCGGCGGCGCCGGCGAGGCCAGCGTGGTGACGTTCGACACCGGCAGCGCGGTGCTCCCGGCGGCGGCGAAGGAGAGCCTCGACGGCATCGCCAAGGGCCTGCTGGAGCGGCCCACCCTGCAGATGACCGTGGTGGGCACGTCCAATCTGGCGATGGAGCGCGAGGGCTACAAGCGCCAGCGCCTGCGTCAGCTCGCGCAGGCCGAAAAGCGCCGGGCGGCGGCCCGCTCGGGCGAGGACGCGGCCGACGTGGCGCCGCTGACCGACGCCGAGTACCCGGCGCTGCTCGCTGCCGTCTACAAGCGCTCGGAGGTGACCAAGCCGCGCAACCTGATCGGTCTGGCCAAGGACCTGCCGGTGGCGGAGATGGAAGCGCTGCTGCTGGCCGACATCGCCGTCGACGAGGAGTCGATGCGCCAGCTCGCCGTGGCGCGCGGCGCGGTCGTGCGCGACCATCTGCTGGCTCAGAAGCTGCCCAGCGAGCGGCTTTTCATCGGCGCGGCGCGCGTCCGCACGGCGGCGGAGGAGGGCTGGAAACCCTCTGCCCAGCTCAATCTGGCGACCCGATGAAGACGGGGGGCCTCCGGTCGGTGAAAATGACGCCATTCACCGGCCGTCCGACCCCGGGACCGGCCCGGTTTTCCCTTCCATCCAGACAACGATTCAGCAGCGCGCAGTGACTTCCAATTCCTCCAAGCACCAAGACATCCCGTCCCTCGACGCCCTGACCGGCGGCGCCTTCACCGCGCCGACGTCGGGCGAGAGAGCCCAGCGCATCCGCGACTGGCTCGCGACGAATCCCACGACCGAGCAGATGCAGGGGGTGTTCAAGGAGCTGAGCGGCCGCGACAAGGGCGCCGCCCGGCTGCTGCGCGAGAAGCTCGACGAGATCAAGCGCGCCAAGGGCCAGGAGGCCATCGGCGCCGAATGGGCCGCCAAGGCCGAGACGCTCCTGGGCCAGTCCAAGCTCAACATCGCCGATGCGATGGCCTGGCAGCGCGATGCGGCCCGTGCCGGCGCGCCGCTGTCGCGCGAGCCGCTCGCCGGACTCAAGAACCGCCTGGCCGAGCGCGTCAAGAGCATCGAGGACCTGCAGCACCGCGCCCAGGTGCAGCGCGAGGCCGCCGTGCTGCTGGCGCAACGCTTCGAGGTGCTGTCCACCAAGGGCTGGCGCAACGCCCAGGCCGCCGAGGAAGCCCTGCGCGGCGACGTCGCCCACTGGCAGCAGCAGGTCGGCGAACTCGCCGGCGATCCCAACTGGAGCAGCCTCGACGCCCGCTTCGCGCCGCAGCTCGAGGCCTCCAAGGCCCAGTTGCTGGTGGTGTCGGACGCGTTCCACGTCGCGCTGGCCCAGACCGTCACGGCCGCCGCCGATGCCGCCGCGCCGCTGCCGCCGGTGCCCGTCTGGGCCGACGAGCTGCGCGCCGCGCGCGGACTGCCGACCGAAGCCGCCACGCACGCCGCCGCCACGGCCGCCGCGTCGGCCCCGGTGAAGACCGTCAAGACCGGATCGGCCAAGGCCGATCCCGAGAAGTTCGCCGCCGCGCAGACCGCCGTGGAGGGCGCGCTCGCCACGCTGGAGAAGGAAACGGCCGAGGGCCATGGCAAGGCCAGCGCCGGTGCCGCCGCCGCGCTGCGCGCCGTGCTCAAGGATCACGGCAAGCTGGTCGAGCCACCGCTGGAGGCGCGCGTGCATGCCGCGCTGGTCGCCGCCGGCGAACTCGAGGGCTGGCAGCGCTGGAGCGCCGACAAGGTGCGCGAGGAACTGGTCGCCAAGGCCGAGGGCCTGCTCAAGCGCCCCGAGGGCCAGGCCTTGGGCGGCCGCAAGATTCAGGAGAGCCTGCGCGCCCTGCGCGACCAGTGGAAGCAGGCCGACCAGGGCGGCATGCCCAACCACGCGCTGTGGAAACGCTTCGACGAAGCCTGCAACGAGGCGCACAAGGTCGTCGAGGCCTGGCTCGACAAGGTTCGTGCCGATGCCGCGGAGCACCGCGCCCATCGTCTTGCGTTGATCGAAGAGGTCAAGGCCTGGGCGGCCGAGCACGCCGACGCCGCCGACCTGAAGGCGCACAACCGCGCGCTGCACCAGTTCGCCGATCGCTGGCGCGACGCCGGCCACGTCGGCGAGAAGCTCTTCGCCGAGCTGCAGCCGCAGTGGAACGAGGCCTTCGGTGCCGCTCGCGCGCCGTTCGAGGCCGCCCAGAAGGCCAGCGTCGAGCGCCGTCAGGCCATGATCGCCGAGGCGGTCGAGCTGGGCGCCGCGCCGGTGCTGCGCATCGACGCCGTCAAGGCATTGCAGCAGCGCTGGCAGGCCGAGGCGCAGGGCGTGCCGCTCGACCGCCGCCACGAACAGAAGATGTGGGACGCCTTCCGCGCCCCCATCGACGAGGCCTTCAACCGCAAGACGGCCGAGCGCGAGAAGGCGTCGTCCGCCATGAGCGAGCACGACCGCCACGTGCTCGACGCCTCGAAGGCGCTGGAGGCGGCCAACGCCACCGGCGACGCGCAGAAGATCCGCGCCGCCATCGCGCGTCTCGAGGGCGCCATGCGCGGCGAGGCACCGCCGCCGGCGCCACCGGCACCCGCCGTGTCGACACCGCCGGCACCCGTGTCGGACAGCGACGGTCCCCCGGTCGGTGCGACCGAGGTCGTGGCCCCGGGTCAGGCCGCCGCCGAATTCGGCGAAGGCGCCCACGTGCAGCCGAGCGCCCAGGAAGCGGCCGTGCCGGCACCGCTGGAATCCGTCGAAGGCGAAGACGCGCCGGCGCCCGCCGCGGCGTCCGGCCCGGTCGACCTGATCGCCCCGGCCGACAGCTCCGACGCCGGCGCGCGCGCCGATGCCGGCGACAACGCGGCGGGTGCCGTGCCCGACGCGGCTCCCGCGCCGGTGGCGCCGCCCAAGCCGCCCGTCAAGGCGGTGGTGGCGCGGCGTGGCGACGACCGTCCCGCCACGCGCAAGGCCGAGGCGGTGCCCGCCGGTCGCGATGGCCGCTTCGGCGGCGATCGCCGCGACGGCCGCAGCGGCCCCGGTGGCCGGCCCAACGACCGTGGACCGCGTCCGGACGGCGGTCGCTCCGACGCCCGGGGTGGCCCGGGTGCCGGTCGCTTCGGCGATCGTCCCCCGCGCTTCGAGGATCGCGGCCCGCGTCTGGGCGACGCGGCCTTCCGCGCCCAGCGCGAGGCCCTGGAGCATGCCGAGATGTCGCTGCGCAAGCTCGCCGCGCAAGCGCACGGCGAAGCGCTCACGCAACTGCTCGGCGCCTGGGAGAAGCGCGATGCGGCCCAGCTGCCGAGCGTGCAGGAACTCGGCCGCGCCGTGTCGCCGTCGGTGCGCGGCAGCTGGTCGCAGGCCCTCGGTGCGGCGCCCGCCGCGTCCGCCGATGCCGCTTCCGAAGCGCTGCTGCGCCTGGAGATGGCCGCCGAGGTGCCGACTCCGGCCGACCAGATCGATGCCCGCCGCGCGCTGCAGCTCAAGCTGCTGACCCGCCGTGGCGACCCGGCGCCGGTCCAGACCTGGGGCGAGGACGCCGGCAAGGTGCTCGCCACCTCGCACGATGCGAACGCGGCGCGCCGCCTGCAGAACGCGCTGAAGGCGCTGCTGCGCAAGTAGACGGTCTGGCTCGGCCAGCGGGAACTCGACCAAGGTCTTACGCCTTTCCGAAAGACGACGACCGCGAAGGCGGCTCGATGGCTGTTGCAGGCCGCCGAGCCGCTTCTTTGTTCAGTCTCTCGCGGGTTCGAAGAACGCGTCGAACAAGGCCCGCACGGTCGGAAACTCGCGTTTGAAGACCGGCCGGTTCACGAAATAGGCCTCGCAGGCCACGGCGAAGAACTCGCTGATCGATTCGGCGCCATAGGCGTCGAGCCAGGGCGTCGCACCGCCGAAGCGCTCGGCGATCACGGTGCGCTCATGGAAGTCGTCGAAGGCCGGTCGCAGCACGGCCATCCAGGCCGCTCGTGCATCGCGCGCGCTCGCCGTGCCCAGGAAGCCCGGCGGCAGGGGCGGGCAGCCGTCAGCCTCGCCGCCGCGCATGTCAATCTTGTGGACGAACTCGTGGACGACGACGTTGTAGCCGGCGACCGAGCCGCTCGCGAGCACGTCCTGCCAGCTGAGCATCACCGGACCGCGGTCCATCGCCTCGCCGGCGACCACCTCGTCGTACTCGTGCACCACGCCCGCCTCGTCGGTGGTGCGACGCCGCGCCACCACTTCGGAGGCGTGGACGACGATGCCGACGAAGTCGTCGTACCAGGCGAGGCCGCCGTCGAGGTGCAGCACCGGCAGCACCGCCTGCGCCGCGATCGCCAGCGCGACCTCGTCGGTGATCGTGAAACCGCGCGCGCCGTGGAATTCCTTGTCGCGCAGGAACTCCGCGCTCAGAGCGCGCAGCCGGACGAGGTCGTCGGCGTCGCGGTCGGCGAGGAACGGGTAGCGCGCCAGCGTGGCGTGCCAGAGCGCGTCGGCGATGTCAGGAGCGGCGCGAAGGCCACGGAGCCAGCGGAACATGGCCGACCGGCTCAGCGCACGTCGACGCGCTGCGCCCCCACGGCCGACAGACACAGCAACTGTGCACGCGGCGGGTCGGCGGCGGCGTCCCAGTCGCTCAGGACGATGCGGCGGAAGGCGCCCATCGCGTCCATCGAGTGATCGGCCGGACGATGCGTGTGGCCGTGGATGAGCGTGTGCGAGCGCGTCTGTCGCAGCCAAGCGAGCGCGGCTGGCGTGTCGACATCGGCCCAGACGGCATCGGGATCGCGCTTGCGGTCCTCGCTGCGGGTGCGCATCGAGCGGCCGAGCGCACGGCGTTCCGCCAGCGGCCGGGCGAGGAAGTCGCGCTGCCACTCGGGCGAGCGGACGCGTTCGCGGAATGCGAGGTACTCGGTGTCGGCCAGGCAGAGGAGATCGCCGTGCGAGAGCAGCCAGCGTTCACGCTGGAAGATCAGCACGGTCGGATCGTCGACGAGCGTCATGCCGCACCGCGCCGCGAAGTCCGCGCCGACGAGGAAGTCGCGATTGCCGTGCATGAAGAACAGTGGCCTGCGCTCGGCGGCCTGCCGCAGGATGTCGGCGCATTCGGCCTCGAAGCCTGCCGCGTCCGCCGCGTCGTCGCCCACCCACAGCTCGAACAGGTCGCCCAGGAAGAAGACCGCATCGGCCGGGGTGGTCTCCAGGTAGCCGCGCCAGGCCTCGAAGGTCGCGGGCTCCGAGGCCTGCAGGTGCAGGTCGGAGAGCAGGTCGACGGTGCGCCAGGCCGCGGGCGCGACGATCTCGGCGAAGGGGTGGCCGGGCATGCCGTCGTCTCGCGGAAGCCTTACTCCGACAGGATGGTGGCTTTCTCGATCACCACGTCCTCGAGCGGCACGTCGTCGTGGAAGCCCTTGCGGCCGGTCTTGACGGCCTTGATCTTGTCGACCACGTCCGTGCCGCCGACGACCTTGCCGAACACGGCATAGCCCCAGCCCTGCGCCGACGGCGCGGTGTGGTTGAGGAAACCGTTGTTGGCGATGTTGATGAAGAACTGGGCGGTGGCCGAGTGCGGCGCGCTGGTGCGGGCCATGGCGACGGTGTAGGTGTCGTTCTTCAGGCCGTTGTTGGCCTCGTTCTCGATCTCGCCGGCCGTCGGCTTCTGCTGCATGCCGGGTTCGAAGCCGCCGCCCTGGACCATGAAACCCGGGATCACGCGGTGGAACACGGTGTTGTCGTAGTGGCCCTTCTTGACGTAGGCGAGGAAGTTCTCGACCGACTTGGGCGCCTTGGCGCGATCGAGTTCGAGCGTGATCGTGCCGTGGTTCTTGATGCTGAGTTCGACTTGGGGGTTGCTCATGGAAAGAAGCTCCTTCGTTATTTCGCCACGACGGTGGCGGACTGGATGGTGATGGGTTCGACCGGCACGTTCTGCATGCGGCCCTGGCCGGCGGTGCGCACCGCGCGGATCTTGTCGACCACCTCGGCGCCCGAGACGACCTTGCCGAAGACCGTGTAGCCGTGGCCGTCGGGGTTGGGCGCGTCGAGGTTGGCGTTGTCCTTCACGTTGATGAAAAACTGCGAGGTGGCGGAGTCGGGGTTGGCGGTGCGTGCCATGGCGACGGTGTAGCGCTCGTTCTTCAGGCCATTGCCCGCCTCGAGCGGGACCGGCGCGCGCGTGGGCTTCTCCTTGAAGTCGGCCGTGTAGCCGCCGCCCTGGATCATGAAGCCGTCGATCACGCGATGGAACACCGTGCCGTCGTAGTGCCTGTCGCGCACGTACTGCAGGAAGTTGGCGACCGTCTTCGGGGCCTTGTCGGGCGCGAGTTCGAGCACGATGTCGCCGGCCGAGGTCGCCAGCTTGACGCGCGGCGCGGCGCCCTGGGCCAGGACGGGTCCGGTCAGTGCGAGCGAGAAGGCCAGGAGGGCGGTGGCGCGCAGGACGATGCGGCGCGAGCGGCGGACGTACGACGAGGTGGACAAAGGCATGGACGGGACCTGATGGGATCGGAAGCGAGCCGGCGGAGACGAAGCCGGCTCAGCGATTGTTGTTCGGGACGCGGCGGGGCACCGGCGTGGCCGGGGGCAGGGCCCCCGAGGCGGGTGTCGCGAAGACCTGGCGCAGCGATGCGAGCTTGGGTGCGATCGTGGAATTGGCCGGTGCGAGCTTCTGCGCGCGGTCGTAGGTCTGGGCCGCCAGACGGGCGTACACGTCGCCGAGGTTCTCGTAGGCGGTCGAATAGGCGGGACTGAGCCGGATGGCGGTCTCCAGCGCGTCTCGGGCGCGTTCGAACTGGCTCTGCTGCGCGTAGAGCGCGGCGAGGTTGTTGTAGGGCTCGGGCAGCTCGGGGAAGTCCTGCGTGAGCTGCGTGAAGGCGAGCGTGGCATCGGCGGTGCGGCCCTGCTCGGTCAGGATCACGCCGCGCAGGAAGCGCATCTGCGGATCGCGCGGTTTGCCGGCGATGTAGGCGTCGGCCTTGGCCAGCGCCTCGGTGGGCGAACCCTGGCGCAGCAGCCGGTTGACGTCGCCGTAGTCGTCGGCGTGCGCGGCCAGCGCCAGGAGCGAGAGCACCGGAAACATCAGCGCGGCGGCCGACCGCCTCAGGGCGGCGCCGGACGCGAAGGAAGAGAGGGCGGCGTGCTTCATGGAGTCTCGAGGAAAGCGGCGTGCGCGGGAGTGAGAAAGACGACGCGGGCGGTGGGAGCAAGGCCCGGACGGAACCCGGAGGCCGGCCCGTCGAGGGCCGTTTATACTGGTCGGATTGTAGCCGAGGGGCCATGCCCAACCCCTCGTGCCGAGACCTCCCCCCACCTCTGAAAAACCGATCGCACGCCTGCTCCCGGCCAGGTGCGAATTGACGCTTCCCGAATCCCATGAGTTTGCGCATCTACAACACGCTGTCGCGTGAAATGCAGGAGTTTTCTCCGATGCAGCCCGGCCGTGTGCGCATGTATGTTTGCGGCATGACGGTGTACGACTTCTGCCACATCGGACACGCCCGTTCGATGGTCGCGTTCGACGTCGTGCAGCGCTGGCTGCGCACGAGCGGCCTGGACGTGACCTACGTGCGCAACATCACCGACATCGACGACAAGATCATCCGCCGCGCGGTGGAGAACGGCGAGACCGTGCGTTCGCTGACCGACCGCATGATCCGGGCGCTCCACGAGGACGCCGACGCGCTGGGTATCGAACGGCCTACGCACGAACCGCGCGCCACCGATCATGTTGCGCAGATGCTTTCGATGATCGGCACGCTGGAGGAGAAGGGACTGGCCTACCGCACGCCGTCCGGGGACGTGAACTACGCGGTGCGCAAGTTCGCGGGCTACGGACGTCTGAGCGGCAAGTCGCTCGACGAACTCCATGCGGGCGAACGCGTCGCCGTCCTCGGCGGCAAGGACGACCCGCTCGACTTCGTGCTCTGGAAGGGCGCCAAGCCCGAGGAACCGCAGGAAGTGAAGTGGGCGAGCGACTTCGGCTCCGGGCGGCCCGGCTGGCACATCGAGTGCTCGGCCATGGCCTGCGCGCTGCTGGGCGAGACCATCGACATCCACGGCGGCGGCGCCGACCTGCAGTTCCCGCACCACGAGAACGAGATCGCGCAGAGCGAGGGCGCGAGCGGTCACCCGCTCGCGCGCTACTGGATGCACAACGGCTTCATCAACGTCGACGACGAGAAGATGTCCAAGAGCCTGGGCAACTTCTTCCTCATTCGCGACGTGCTCAAGAGCTTCGACCCGGAGACCGTGCGCTTCTTCGTCCTGCGCGCGCACTACCGCAGTCCGCTCAACTACAGCGACGCGCACCTGAACGACGCGCGTGCCTCGCTCAAGCGGCTCTACACGGCGCTGCACGGCGTGACGCCGGAGCCGCTGACGCCGGCGTCGATCGACTGGTCCGAGGGACACGCCGCGCGCTTCAAGGCCGCCATGGACGAGGACTTCAGCACGCCCGAGGCCGTGGCGGTGCTGTTCGACCTGGCCGGCGAGGTCAACCGCACGCGCTCGGCGCCCCTGGCCGGCCTGCTGCGCGCGCTGGGCGGCTGCGTCGGCATCCTGCAGGACGACCCGCAGCGCTTCCTGCAGGCCGGCAGCATGCTCGACGATGCCGCCATCCAGGCACTCATCGGCCGGCGGGCCGAGGCCAAGGCGAACCGCGACTTCGCGGCGGCCGATCGCATCCGCGCCGAGCTGCTCGCCCAGGGCATCGTGCTCAAGGATTCCGCCAGTGGCACCACCTGGGCCACCGCGCAGTGAAGACACCCATCTCCCAGGTCGTCCTGGCGGCGACCGACATCCCGGTGCGGGTCATCACGCCCGACTACTGGGAGGAGGCCTGCCGCCATCTCTCGAAGAAGGACCGCGTGATGAAGCGGTTGATCCCGCAGTTCGGCGACGCGTGCCTCGAATCGCGCGGGGATGCCTTCATCACATTGGCGCGCAGCATCGTCGGCCAGCAGATCTCCGTGAAGGCGGCGCAGGCGGTGTGGGATCGCTTCGCCCGGCTGCCGAGCGACATGACGCCTGACAGCGTCCTGAAGCTGCGGGTCGACGACATGCGCGCGGCCGGTCTGTCGGCGCGCAAGGTCGAGTACCTCGTCGACCTGGCGATCCATTTCAATTCGGGTGCCGTGCACATCGACGCCTGGCAGGACATGACCGACGAGATGATCGTCGAGGAGCTGGTGGCGATCCGCGGCATCGGTCGCTGGACGGCCGAGATGTTCCTCATCTTCCATCTGATGCGGCCCAACGTCCTGCCGCTGGACGACGTCGGCCTCATCAACGGCGTGAGCCGAAACTACTTCTCGGGCGAGCCGGTGAGTCGCTCCGATCTGCGCGAGGTGGGGGTCGCCTGGGCCCCCTATTGCAGCGTGGCGACTTGGTATATTTGGCGGTCGCTCGACCCGGTGCCGGTCGCGTACTGACCACAACAAGGAGAAGACGTTGGCCAAACGAACCTTCCTGGACTTCGAGCAGCCCATCGCGGAACTCGAAGGCAAGATCGAGGAACTGCGCTACGTGCAGACCGAATCCGCCGTCGACATCTCCGACGAGATTGACCAGCTCGGCAAGAAGAGCCAGCAGCTCACCAAGGACATCTACAGCGACCTGACGCCCTGGAAAATCACCAAGATCGCCCGGCATCCGGAACGCCCCTACACGCTCGACTACATCCACGAGATCTTCACCGATTTCGTCGAACTGCACGGCGACCGGCACTTCGCCGACGACCTGTCGATCGTCGGCGGTCTGGCTCGCTTCAACGGCACGCCCTGCATGGTGCTGGGTCACCAGAAGGGTCGTGACACCCGGGAACGCACGCTGCGCAACTTCGGCATGAGCAAGCCCGAGGGCTATCGCAAGGCATTGCGTCTGATGAAGACGGCGGAGAAGTTCAAGCTGCCCGTGTTCACCTTCGTCGACACGCCCGGTGCCTATCCCGGCATCGACGCCGAGGAGCGCGGCCAGTCCGAAGCAATCGGCCGCAACATCTTCGAGATGGCGCAACTGGAGGTGCCGGTCATCGTGACGATCATCGGCGAGGGTGGCTCCGGCGGTGCATTGGCGATCTCGGTGGGCGACCAGCTGGTGATGCTGCAGTACTCGATCTACTCGGTCATCAGTCCCGAAGGATGCGCGTCGATCCTCTGGAAGACCAGCGACAAGGCGCAGGAAGCCGCCGATGCGCTGGGCATCACGGCACACCGCCTCAAGGCGCTGGGCCTGGTCGACAAGATCGTCAACGAGCCGGTGGGCGGGGCGCATCGCGACCACCGCCAGATGGCCGCATTCCTGAAACGCGCGCTCAACGACGCCTTCCGCCAGGTGAGCGACCTGCCGGTGAAGGAACTCCTCGCGCGGCGTTACGAGCGGCTGCAGGGCTACGGCCGCTTCTCGGACACCAAGACCGAGAACGCGCGCTGAGCGACGCGCGGTGCGCGGCATGCGCATCCGCGATTCCGTTCAACTCGCCACACGCGATGCCGCTGTCCAACCCCGCGTATCGCGCGTTGCTCGATTGGACGATTTCTGCAGATGAACCCCACCCCGGGATTTTCGTAGGCATTGCCTACAGCGGCGGAGCGGACTCCACGGCTTTGCTGCATGCCGCGGCACACCGTTGGCCGGGAAGGGTGCAGGCACTGCACGTGCATCACGGATTGCAAGCCGCGGCCGACGATTTCCAGCGTCATTGCGCGGCCGCCTGCGCCGCACTGGACGTTCCCCTGCACACGGGCCGTGTCGACGCACGTCATCGGCCGGGGGAAAGTCCGGAAGACGCCGCGCGGCGTGCCCGCTACCTGACGCTCGCCGATCTGGCCCGGTCGCGAGGTCTTTCGCACGTGCTGCTGGCCCAGCATGCCGACGATCAGGTCGAGACGATGCTGATCGCGCTCGGGCGCGGCGCCGGTCTCGACGGACTGGCGGGCATGCCGCGCGAGATGCAACGCCACGGCGTCGTCTTCCATCGGCCCCTGCTCGACGTGCGCGCCGATGCCCTGCGACGGTGGCTGCGCGAGACGGGAGTCTCCTTCGTCGAGGATCCGAGCAACGTCGACGAGCGCTACACCCGCAACCGCATCCGCGCGCGCCTGATGCCCGTGCTGGACGAAGTGCTGCCGCAGTTCCGCGAGACCTTCGCCCGCTCCGCGCGCAATGCCGCGCGGGCTTCTCGACTGCTCACGGCCGTCGCGATCGACGACCTGGCCGCGACCGGCACGCCGCCCGCCATCGACGCTCTGCGGCGCCTGCCCGAGGAACGCCGTGCCAACGCGCTGCGGCACTGGCTGCGCAGCGCTCACGACGCGGTGCCCAGCGAGGCCCAACTGCGCCAGCTCCTCGTGCAGGTGCAGGCGTGCAGCACGCGCGGCCATGGCATCCGTCTCAAGGTGGCCGACGGCTTCGTCGAGCGCGAGGGGGAGAAACTGCGTTGGTACAATGCCGCGCCTTCTCCCTGACCCTCGGCCCCGCGTCGATGCGGCCGACTTTTTTCCCCTGTCCTGATTTCTTTCATCCACATGGCATTGATCGTTCACAAATACGGCGGCACGTCGATGGGCTCCACCGAGCGCATCAAGAATGTCGCCAAGCGTGTGGCCAAGTGGTCGCGCGCCGGCCACCAGATGGTGGTGGTCCCGAGCGCGATGAGCGGCGAGACCAACCGCCTGCTGGGCCTGGCCAAGGAACTCGCCACGAGCAGCGCCGGCACCGAACACTTCCGCGAACTCGACATGCTGGCCTCCACCGGCGAGCAGGCCTCGTCGGCACTGCTGGCGATCGCGCTGCAGGCCGAAGGCGTGCCGGCGGTGAGCTACGCCGGCTGGCAGGTGTCGGTTCGCACCGACAGCTCGTTCACCAAGGCCCGCATCGAGCGCATCGACGACGAGCGCGTGCGCGCCGACCTCGAGGCCGGCCGCGTGGTCGTCATCACGGGCTTCCAGGGTGTGGACGACGCCGGCAACATCACCACGCTCGGACGCGGCGGCAGCGACACTTCGGCCGTGGCCATCGCCGCGGCGATGAAGGCGAGCGAATGCCTGATCTACACCGACGTCGACGGCGTCTACACCACCGATCCCCGCGTCGAACCCGACGCGCGCCGCCTGACCACCGTCAGCTTCGAGGAGATGCTGGAGATGGCGAGCCTGGGCTCCAAGGTGCTGCAGATCCGCTCGGTGGAATTCGCCGGCAAGTACAAGGTCCCGCTGCGCGTGCTCTCGAGCTTCACGCCCTGGGACATCGACATCGATGAAGAGGCCAAGTCCGGCACGCTGATCACTTTCGAGGAAGACGAAAACATGGAACAAGCCGTCGTATCCGGCATCGCATTCAATCGCGACGAGGCCAAGATCTCGGTGCTGGGCGTGCCCGACAAGCCGGGCATCGCCTATCACATCCTGGGTGCCGTCGCCGATGCCAACATCGAGGTCGACGTCATCATCCAGAACCTGAGCAAGGACGGGAAGACCGACTTCAGCTTCACGGTCAACCGCAACGACTACGCGCGCACGGTCGACCTGCTCAAGGCCAAGGTGCTGCCCACGCTGGGCGCGGCCGAGGTCGTCGGCGACACCAAGATCTGCAAGGTCAGCATCGTGGGCATCGGCATGCGCAGCCACGTCGGCGTGGCGAGCAAGATGTTCCGCGTGCTCAGCGAGGAGGGCATCAACATTCAGATGATCTCGACCTCCGAGATCAAGACCTCCGTCGTGGTCGACGAGAAGTACATGGAACTCGCCGTGCGCGCCCTGCACAAGGCCTTCGATCTCGACCAGCCGGTTGCATAAAGTCCTGACGAAGCCGGGAAATCGGCTTCGGAGATGGCATAATCGACGGCTCAGGAACTGTGACCGAGTGGCCGAAGGTGCTCCCCTGCTAAGGGAGTATGGGGTGTAGAGCCTCATCGAGGGTTCGAATCCCTCCGGTTCCGCCAAGACGAAGCCCTGCCGATCTCCGGATCGGCAGGGCTTTTTCCATGGGATCGACGATCGGTTTCAGGGTAATCGATGACAGGCCGGATCGGATGTCTCTGCAATAAACGACCCATGACCGACGACACCACGCCATCATCCGGCTTTCCGCCTTCCTTCCTGGCCGCCCGAGAAAGGGCGAACGCCGCAGCCGATGCGGAGCGGGGCGCCTGGGAAGCGCTGGCTCGCCGAACGGGCACGGGTCACGAGGAAACCCGTGCCTGGCAGAAGGCTCACGAAGAATCGCGTGCCGCGCAGGACGCCTTCGCCGACGAAGTCAAGGCTTGGTTCTCGCACACGACGCTTGACTGATCCCGCATCGCATCGCCGGCTGAGGGTCGATCAGCACCGATGCCGTTCCAGTTCGACGGCGACGATGCCGGCGACGTACCGCAGCGCATCGATCTGCCGGCTGCCCAGGGCCGAACGCGCGGCGTGGCTGATGCAGCACAGGGTGCCGTAGACGCTGCCGTCGCGCAGGACGACCGGTGTGCTGAGGTAGGCACCGATGTTCAGGGCTTGCGGGGAGGCGAGGAGTTCCGCCAGCAGGGGCTCGGCCCGCGCGTCCGCGAGTTGTTCCGGAAGGCGGCCGTCGACGACCCGCTGGCACAGCGTCGTTTCCCTGGGAACCGCATCGCCGGTCTTGACGGGCAGCTCGGCGTTGTCGGCATGGTCGATGTGGCGATAGATCTTGCGATCGTCGACGAACTCGGCGACGAATGCGATGTCCATCGCCAGCAGGACACGCAGGTTATGCAGCAGGTCGCGCAGCGCGTCCGCCGATCGGGTCGATGCATCGGCCGTGGCGATGATGAACTGGTTGGCGATGTCCACCGCCGCGAGAGGCAGGCCGGCGTCGGCAGTCGCTGCCATCTCGTCGCTTCCCGACTTCGGCGCCAACGTTGCAGGATCCAAGGTACCGAGGCGTCGGCGAAGCTCCGCTTCGTGGCGGCGTGCTTCACCGAGGGCGTCCGCATTGCCGGCGAGCGCGAGGCGTCGCCACTGGTGCGAATTGTCGATGAGTTGCTGGTCGGAGAGGTTGCGGGTGTTGGGCATGGAGGGTCACCGTCGCTCGGAGAAGGGGCAAGGGTCTTCGTCGACATATCGGCACCGGCAAGCGCATCTTGAGCACCGGCGTCGACTTTCCCCACCGCAATGCGCTGAACGCACCTACACGCCTTATCTCCGGAAAGGGCAGGCTGCAGTCATCTTTTCCGATCATTTCCACGCAAGGAGACCTTCCATGAGACACCTGTCCACGCTCGCACTCTGTTCGATCCTGGCCGCCACCGGCTTCCAGGTGCAGGCCCAGTCGACGCAGGCCAAGGCTCCGGCCGGCAGCACGGCGCAGTGCAACGACGGCAGCTATTCCAAGGAGGCGCAGCGTTCGTCGGCATGCACCGGGCACAAGGGAGTCAAGACCTGGCTCGGCGTCGCCGGAGAGGCGGTACAGACCCAATCGCCGGCCGTCAGCGCCACGCAGGCCGCTCCCACGACGGGCCTGCCGTCCCGCACGCCGGGCACGCCCGAGAATCCCGTGACGTCACCGGCACCTGCACCGCGCTCACTGCCGGCATCTGCGCCGAGGTGAGCGACAGGCCCGATCGTTCGCCCGGCGGGCCATGTGTCGAGCGAAGCGCAGGAGACCGCACGGTCGTTCCAATGTGATGCGCTTGTCGAATTCTGAAAACTTATTGACAAAAATCGCCAAATCTTTCGAGGTTCCTGGGAAAGTATGAACTAAATACTTCATTTTGGTCGCTGCATCTCTTACAAACGAGACGTTGTTGCCCATGGAACCCAAGAGATGACGAAGAACCACAGCGAATTGCGACGCCTTGCCTTGACCGTCGACGAACCCGTTCCGGGTCTGTACTTCTGGGTGGTGCAGGAAGAGGACGACGAGATGGGCATCTACGAGCCGATCGAGTCGGCGGAAATGCCGGTGGAAAGCTACGTCGCGGCGCTCGCCGCGGGCTATGTGGCCATGCAGGCCCTGTGCGGGCCGAACGGGCCGCGCCAAGGAGAGGTGGCACCGCCCTTGTTCATCAGCCCTTTCATGGAGCTGAGCCAAGGCAAGGGCACATTGCAATAGCGGTCGGAAAGTGGCGTTTTCAGTGCTGACGCGCGCCCTGAAAACGATCTCGCTCGAAAGAGAACAGGCCAGCGGGAATGGCATTGGCCGGCTCGAGCACCATCGGCATCGTGGGTGCGAACGCGACGCGATCGTGCAGCATGGCGCGTCGCTCGCGGGCTTGACGCAGGGCGACGCTGCGGCGGGCGACCAAGGTGCGCACGACCTCCTCGGCCGCGACCAGGGCCATCCGGGCACGTGCCATGGGGCTCGCCTTGACCGCTTCCGGCCACATCGGCACCGGTTGCAGGCCCCAGGAAGACTTGGTGTCGTCCTTCAAGGTCGCGTAGGCGCGGACGTCGGTGTCGTAGGCGATCTCCAGCGCCGCGACGGCCTTGGTGAAGTCAGTTTCCCATTGGTTCATGTGTCTCTCCGAGCAGATGGGCGTCAGTATCTGCGGACCGATCGTTCAACCACTGTCAAATTGTTCACGTTGAATTAGTAAAAAAACGCTCAGTTCTTTATAAAAAACTTTCGTATTACATACAAAAGATTATTTAGAAACGACGTTCGAAAGGCGACTCGGAACGTCCGGTGCCGTCGAGCGACGAGCTAGCGTTCCTCGCCGTCTTCCAGGCTCGCGCTCCAGCGGTTTCCCCAGCCGCGCGACGCGTCGTCGAGGTCGCGACGTTCACGCTTGGTCGGTCGCCCCTGGACGATGGAGAGGGCGGGTTCGCTGCCGAGGCGGCGCTGCTCGCGCGCCTGCTCCTGGGCCAGCAGACTCTCGGGCGTCTCCTCGTAGAGCAACTGGGCCGTGGGCGCCGGTCCGCGCTGCTTGCTCAATCCGCGCACGACGACCGTGCGGATCGTCGCGTTGTGGCGCACGGCCACCGTGTCGCCGGCCTTGACCTCGCGCGAGGCCTTGGCGATGTCGCCGTTGACCTGCACGCGGTGCTTGCCGATGTCCTCGGCCGCGAGCGAGCGCGTCTTGTAGAAGCGTGCGGCCCAGAGCCATTTGTCGATGCGGAGTCGATCCATCGTGTCCTTGGTTGATGTCGATGCGGTGGCCGGCGGGGAGCGCGCCTCAGTCCGGTTGTCGCGGCAGTCGCACCGTGACGTCCAGTCCTTCGATGCGATCGCCGGCCGAGCGATTGTCCAGCGCGATCCGGCCGTCGAGCGCCCGGACGATCTCCCGGCAGATGGTCAGTCCCAGTCCCGAGCCGCCGGGCATGCCGCCCGTCGCGAAAGGCGTGAAGAGGCGTTTCTGCAGGTCGGGCGGGATGCCCGGACCGTCGTCGCGCAGCCGGAGCACCGCCGTCGCCGAGTCCTCGCGACGCACCGCGACGCTCAGCGTGCCGCCCTGCGGGCTGTGGCGGATGGCGTTGTGCAGCAGGTTGCGGGTCAGCTCCTCCAGCATCCAGCGATGGGCGCGGACCGTCACCGGCGCGTCGTCGGTGTCGAGCCCGAAATCCAGCGCCCGCTCGGCGATCAGCGGCGAGACGTCCAGCACCACCTGCCGCACGATCTCCACGAGGTCCAGCGGTTGCGAGTCCGGCTGCTGGCGCAATTGTTCGACCTTGGCCAGCGAGAGCATCTGGTTGGCCAGCGTCGTGGCGCGCGCGACGGTGCGGTCGATCTCGGCGAGCGCCTGCTCGGCCGGGAGGTCGCCGCGACGCGCCGACTGCACCTGCACCCGGAGCACGGCGAGCGGCGTGCGCAACTGGTGGGCGCTGTCGCGCACGAAGCGGTTCTGGTGGTCGATGAGGCCCTGCAGCCGACCCATCACGCGGGTCGTCGCGTCGATCAGCGGGCGCAGTTCGCGCGGCGCGTCGGGCGCCTCCACCGGCGAGAGGTCGTCGGCGGCGCGGTGCTCGATCGCCTCGCCCAGGCGCCGCACCGGCAGCGTGGCGCGCTGCACGACGATCACCGTCACGGCCGCGATCACGCCCAGCAGCACGAGCTGGTGCCAGAGCGTGTCGACGAGCAGGCTGCGCGCCAGCGTCTCGCGCAGTTCCAGCGTCTCGGCCACCTGCACCACCGCCGTGCCGCGTCCGCGCCCGCTCGCCACCGGCTGCAGCAGCACGGCGACGCGCACCGGCTGGCCGCGGAAGGTCTCGTCGTAGAAGTCGACCAGCGACGCGTAGGGCGGCTTCATCGGCAGGCGGCCGTGCCAGAAGGGCAGGTCGGCGAAGCCCGAGACCATCTCGCCGTCGAGCGCCGAGACGCGGTAGTACATGTGGCTCTGGTTGTCGGCCTCGAAGGCTTCGAGCGCCGAGTAGGGCACCACCGAGCGCAGCAGCGCCTGCCCGTCGTAGCCCTCGACGTCGAGCTGCTCGCCGATGGTCTTGGCCGAGGCCAGCAGGGTGCGGTCGTAGGCCACGGTGGCGGCGGCGAGGCTGTCGCGGTAGAGGCTCACGCTGTTGATGCCGATGACCGCCGCCACGGGCAGCAGGATGCCCGCGAGCAGCCGCGTGCGCAGCGAGGCCGTCATGCGGTCGGGGCCGTGTCTTCGCGCAGCAGGTAGCCCAGGCCGCGCAGGGTCATCAGCACGGCGCCGGTGCCGGCGAGTTTCTTGCGCAGGCGATAGACGACGACCTCGATCGCCTCGTACTGCACCTCGGTCGCGCCCGGGAACACCAGCTCGAACAGGCGCTCCTTGGTCATCGCGTGGCCGGGCCGGACCATCAGCGCCGAGAGCAGCGCCAGCTCGCGCGGGGTGAGTTCCAGCACGGCGGCGCGGTGGTAGATGGCACCGCTGGAGGCCTCGTAGCGCAGGCCGCCGACGTCCTGCGGACCGGGCGGGGCATCACCGGCCGCGCCCTGGTGGCGCCGGCGCAGGGCGCGCAGCCGGGCCTCGAGTTCGTCGAGGTCGAAGGGCTTGGGCAGGTAGTCGTCGGCGCCGGCGTTGAGCCCGACGATGCGGTCGCCAACCGTGCCGCGGGCTGTCAGCAGCAGCACCGGGGTGCGCAGCCCGGCGGCGCGCGCGGCGGCCAGCACCTGCAGGCCGTCGACGTTCGGCAGGCTCAGGTCGAGTGCCACCACGTCGGGCTCCAGCGCCTGCCATTGCGCCAAGGCCAGCGCGCCGTCGCCGCACACGCGCACGTCGATGCGGCGGCGCTCGAGCGCGCGCTGCAGCGTCGACTGCATCGACGCGTCGTCTTCGACGAGCAGCAGCTTCATGGAGGGTCGGGTGAGTGTTAACCCCAGTCCGGCGGACAGCCAACTGACAGGAGCGCGGCGCATCATAGCGGCCGACCCGGCATTGCCGACAAACATTCCCAGGAGACACCCCCATGCGTCGCGATACCTTCCTCAAGTCACTGGCCGCACTCGCCGCCGCCGGTGCCCTCCCGCTGTCGGCCCGTGCCGCCACCAACGTCAAGATGATGATCCCGGCGAACCCCGGCGGCGGCTGGGACACCACCGGCCGCGCGCTGGGCAAGGCCATGACCGACGGCAAGCTGGCCGACACGGTCACCTACGATAACAAGGGCGGCGCCGCCGGCGCGCTGGGCCTGGCGCAGTTCATCAACGGCTCCAAGGGCGACCCGAACGCGCTGATGGTCATGGGCGCCGTCATGCTCGGCGGCATCATCACCGGCAAGCCGCCGGTCAACCTGTCGCAGGCCACGCCCATCGCCCGCATCTCCAGCGAATACAACGTCTTCGTGCTGCCGGCGAACTCGCCCTTCAAGACCATGGCCGACGTCGTCGCCCAGCTCAAGAAGGACCCGGGCAGCGTCAAGTGGGGCGGCGGCTCGCGCGGTTCCACCGAGCACATCGCCGCGGCCATGATCGCGCAGAAGGTCGGCGCCGATCCGTCCAAGATCAACTACGTCGCCTTCCGTGGCGGCGGCGAGGCGACGGCGGCCGTGCTCGGCGGCAACGTCACCGTCGGCGGCAGCGGCTACAGCGAGTTCGCCGAGTACATCGCCGCGGGCAAGATGCGCGCCATCGCCGTGACGTCGGCCAACCGCCTGCCTGGCGTCAACGTGCCCACCCTCAAGGAGCAGGGCATCGACGTCGAGATCGGCAACTGGCGCGGCGTCTACGGCGCGCCGGGCATCTCGGCCGAGCAGCGCCAGAAGCTGACCGACCTGGTGCTGGCGGCGCTCAAGACCCCGTCGTGGGCCGAGGCGTCGAAGAAGAACGACTGGACGCCCGCCGTGCTGGCCGGCGAACCCTTCGCCAAGTTCGTCGACGACGAGTTCGCGAGCCTGCGCGCGACCATGACCAAGTCCGGCATGGTCTGACCGGCCGGGTCGCACGGCCCCGGCACCCCCCGAAGGCACGTCGCGCGACGTGCCTTTTTTCAGTCCCCTTCCTCGCTGCTCCGGAGATTCCTCCATGACCCCTGCCGACGCTTCGGCGAATCCCTTCGCGCCGCACGATCCGCCGCCCGCCGCGGTGGCGACCTGGCCCCAGACGCTGGTGGGCGTCGGCGTGTTCCTCACCGGCCTGGCGCTCGCCTTCGGCGCGCTGAGCATCTCGTCGGACGCCGGCTACGGCGGCGTCGGCCCCAACTTCCTGCCGTGGCTGGTGTCGATCGTGCTGACGCTGTGCGGCGCCTGGATCGTCTGGGAGTCGCGCACCGGCGGCTTCCGCGAGATGGATCCGCCCTCGGACGCCGTCGGCGCCTACTGGCCCGGCTTCGTCTGGGTCACGGCCGGCCTGCTGCTCAACGCGGCATTGATCACCACGCTCGGCTTCATCCTGAGCTGCACGCTGTGCTACCTGCTGGCCGTGCAGGGCCTGCGCCGTGCCGCCGGCCAGCCGCAGGTGAATTCGCCGCGCGCCTGGATCGTCGACGCCGTCACGGGGTTGCTGATCGCCGCGCCAGTGTTCTGGATGTTCACGCAGTTCCTGGCCATCAACCTGCCGGGTCTCACTTCCACGGGATGGCTCTGACATGGAAATCTTCGACGCACTCATGGCCGGGTTCGCCTCGGCCATCACCCCGGCGAACCTGCTGTGGTGTCTGGTGGGCTGCGCCCTGGGCACGGCCGTCGGCGTGCTGCCGGGCATCGGCCCGGCGGTGGCGGTGGCGATGCTGCTGCCCATCACCGGCAAGGTCGACGTCACGGCCTCGATGATCTTCTTCTCGGGCATCTACTACGGCGCCATGTACGGCGGCTCGACCACCTCGATCCTGCTCAACACCCCCGGCGAGACCGCCAGCATGGTGACCGCGATGGAGGGCAACAAGATGGCCAAGAGCGGGCGCGCCGGCGCGGCGCTGGCGACGGCGGCCATCGGCTCGTTCGTGGCCGGCAGCATCGCGACGGTCGTCGTCACGCTGTTCGCGCCCTTCGTGGCCGAGTTCGCGGTCAAGCTCGGCCCGCCGGAGTACTTCCTGCTGATGCTGCTGGCCTTCACCACCGTCAGCGCGGTGCTGGGCAAGAGCACGCTGCGCGGCATGACGGCGCTGTTCATCGGCCTGGCCGCGGGCTGCATCGGCCTCGACCAGATCTCCGGCCAGGGCCGCTACACCGGCGGCGTGCCCGAACTGCTCGACGGCATCGAGATCGTGCTGGTCGCCGTCGGCCTGTTCGCGGTGGCCGAAGTCCTCTACGCCGTGCTCTACGAGGGGCGCGTCGTCGAGGGCCAGAACAAGCTGAGCCGCGTGCACATGAGCGCGCGCGACTGGAAGCGCTCGATCCCGGCGTGGCTGCGCGGCACCGCCATCGGCACGCCCTTTGGCTGCATCCCGGCCGGCGGCACCGAGATCCCGACCTTCCTGAGCTACGCGATGGAGAAGAAGCTGGCCAAGGATCCGGCCGACCGCGCCGAGTTCGGCACCAAGGGCGCCATCGAAGGCGTGGCCGGCCCCGAGGCGGCGAACAACGCGACCGTCACGGCCGCGCTGATCCCGCTGCTCACGCTGGGCATCCCGACCTCCAACACCACCGCCATCCTGCTGGGCGCGTTCCAGAACTACGGCATCCAGCCGGGTCCGCAGCTGTTCACCACCTCCGCCGCGCTGGTGTGGGCGCTGATCGCCTCGCTCTACATCGGCAACGTCATGCTGCTGGTGCTGAACCTGCCGATGGTCGGCCTGTGGGTCAAGCTGCTGAAGATCCCCAAGCCCCAGCTCTACGCCGGCATCCTGATCTTCGCGACGGTCGGTGCCTACGGCATGCGCCAGAGCGCGTTCGACCTGTTCCTGCTCTACGCCATCGGCGTGCTGGGCGTGATCATGCGGCGCTTCGATTTCCCGACCGCCCCGGTGGTCGTGGGCATGATCCTCGGTCCCCTGGCCGAGGCGCAGCTGCGCAACGCGATGTCGATCGGCGAGGGCAGCGCGATGGTGTTCCTGCAGCGGCCGATGTCGATCGCGCTGGTGATCGTCGTGCTGGCGGTGCTGACGCTGCCGCGCATCGCCAAGCGCATGAGCGAGCGCAAGGCGAGGGCGCTGGCGCAGGTCGACGCCTGACGGACCGGCCGGCCCGTCTTCCGGCAAGACGCCCCGCACCTTTCATGGGTGCGGGGCGTTTTTCTTGGCGCTTCGTCGCACCCGAAGCCATGCCGCCGCTCAGCGCGGCGTGCCGATCCCGTCGGCGGGCACCACGATGGTGGCGCGGCCGTCGCCCGAGGTCACGGTGTCGGAGCCCGCGCGCGGCGCGATCGAGCCGCTGGGTGCGATCACGGTGGCACGGCCGTCCTGCGTGTCGATCTCCGTGTTGGCGGGCGGGCCACCCAGCGTGCGGTCGAGCAGGAGGCCGGCGTTGCGGACGCAGGCGTTGCGCGCCGGCGTCGGCATGCCGCTGCCGTTGCATTCGGCGATGCGGGCCTCGTAGCGCCGCTGGGCCTGGGCCGGATCGCTCGTCGCGGGTGATGGCTGCGCGAAGCCGCTGCTCCCCATCACGAGGGCGGCGGCGACGGCGTATCGGATGCGGATGGCTACGGGCATGGCGAACTCCGGATTCTTGCGAGGAGATGGATGTTCACTGGCCGGCCGCCGGTCACGGGTGCGAACCCGCAGCGTGCGACGGTAGGAAGAGGACCGGTCGTGGCCGTCGCCGGTCGAGGAGCGGCGACGGCCTCTGGTTCACGACTCGCCGCGCGGCAGGGCGGCCCGGGTCGGAACGCCCGCCGGAGAAGACGCCGACCCGCCCGGCGGCGCCGCGTCGCCGTGCCCGCGCAGGCGCCGCACACCGCGCCGCAGCCACTGCTCCAGGTCGTCGACGTAGGTGAAGACGGCCGGCACCACCAGCAGGCTCAACACGGTCGAGGTGATGAGCCCGCCGATCACCGCCATCGCCATCGGCGAGCGGAAGCTCGAGTCGGCCGCGCTCCAGCCGAAGGCGATCGGCATCATCCCGGCGCCCATGGCGATGGTGGTCATCACGATCGGCCGGGCGCGCTTATGGCAGGCGTCGCGCAGCGCGTCCCAGCGGCTCATGGGCGCGACGACCGGATGGCCGTCGGCGCCGTCGTTGCCGCGCCGCGCGACGATGGCGTACTCCACCAGCAGGATCGAGTTCTTGGTGGCGATGCCCATGAGCATGATCAGCCCGATGAGGGAGGGCATCGACAGCGCCTTCTGCCCCAGCAGCAGGCCGACGAAGGCGCCGCCGAGCGCCAGCGGCAGCGCGCACAGGATGGTCACCGGGTGCAGGAAGTCCTTGAACAGCAGCACCAGCACGATGTAGATGCACAGCACGCCGGTCAGCATCGCCAGGCCGAAGCTGTTGAACAGCTCCGTCATGACCTCGGCGTCGCCGACCTCCGCCACGCGCACGCCCGGGGGCAGGGCGCGGATCGAGGGCAGGGCCATCGCCATCGTCTTGGCGTCGCCCAGGCCGACGCCGGAGAGCTCGATCTCGAAGTTGACGTTGCGCGAGCGGTCGTAGCGGTCGATGACGGCCGGTCCGCCCTCCATCGTCAGGTCGGCGACCTGGCCGAGCAGCACCGGCCCGCGCGCGCCGGGCACGGCCAGGCGTTCGAGCAATGCCAGGTCCTGGCGCGCCGAGTCCTCCAGCTTCACCACGATCGGCACCTGGCGCTGGGCCAGGTTGAGCTTGGGCAGCAGTTGGTCGTAGTCGCCCACGGTGGCGATGCGCAGGGTCTCGGCGATGGCCGAGCTGGTCACGCCCCGGTCGGCGGCGCGCGCGAAATTCGGGCGCACGGCGATCTCCGGGCGGATCAGGCTGGCGGTGGAGGTGATGGCGCCCAGGCCGGGGATGGTGCGCAGGTCGCGCTCGACGGCGCGCGCGGCCGTGGTGAGCGCCACCGGGTCCTCGCCGCTGAGCGCCAGGATGTACTTCTCGCCCGAGCCGCCCAGCCCGACCGTGCTGCGCACGCCCGGCAGCGATTCCAGCGCCGAGCGGATCTCGTTTTCCACCACCTGCTTGCGCGGGCGCTCGCCGCGCGGATCGAGCTTGACGGTCAGCGTCGCCTTGCGCGTCTCGGGCGTGCCGAAGCCGGCGAACGGATCGCCGCCGGCGCTGCCGCCGCCCACCGTGGTGTAGACGCTGCGCACGTGCGCCACCTTCATCAGGCGCAGGCGGGTCTCCTCGGCCGTGGCGCGGGTCTGGGCCAGCGTGGCGCCGGGGGGCAGCGAGAGGTAGACCTGGGTCTGCGAGTTGTCGTCCGGCGGGATGAAGCCGGTCTTGAGCAGCGGGATCATGGCGATCGAGCCGATGAAGAACAGCGTCGCCATCGCCACCGTGGCCAGCCGGTGGCGCATGCACCACTCGGCCATGCGCATGTAGACGCGCAGCCAGCCGGCCTCCTTCTCCTGGCCGACGATGGGCTTGAGCAGGTAGGCCGCCATCATCGGCGTGAGCACCCGCGCCACCACCAGCGAGGCGAACACCGCCAGCGAGGCGGTCCAGCCGAACTGCTTGAAGAACTTGCCCGCCACGCCGCTCATGAAGGCCGTCGGCAGGAACACCGCGATCAATGTGAAGGTGGTGGCGATGACGGCCAGGCCGATCTCGTCGGCCGCCTCCATCGCCGCGTCGTAGGGCGATTTGCCCATGCGCAGGTGGCGCACGATGTTCTCCACCTCCACGATGGCGTCGTCCACCAGGATGCCGATCACCAGCGACAGCGCCAGCAGCGAGATCACGTTGATCGAGAAGCCCAGCAGGTGCATGCCGACGAAGGCCGGGATCACCGACATCGGCAGCGCCACGGCCGAGACGAAGGTCGCGCGCCAATCGCGCAGGAACAGCCACACCACGACCACCGCCAGGATGGCGCCCTCGTAGAGCAGGTGCAGCGAGCCGTCGTACTCCTCCTGCACCGGCTCGACGAAGTTGAAGGCCTCGGTCAGCTGGATGTCGGGGTGCTGGGCGCGCAGTTCCAGCAGGGCCTGCTGGATCAGCGCGCCGACGGCGACCTCGCTCTGGCCGCGGCTGCGCGCGACCTCGAAGCCGACCACCGGCCTGCCGTCGAGCAGTGCCGCCGCGCGCGGCTGGGCGATGGTGTCGGTGATGCGCGCGACCTGGTCGAGCCGGATGCGCCGGCCGTCCGACAGCGGGATCTGGATGTCGCGCAGGGCGTCGGCCGAGCGCACGGTGGCCAGGGTGCGCACCGGCTGCTCGCTGCCGCTCAAGTCGGTGCGCCCGCCGGCGCTCTCGGTCTGCACCAGCCGCAGCTGGCGCGAGATGTCCGAGGCCGTCGCGCCCAGCGCCTGCAGCCGGGCCGGGTCGAGGTCGACGTGGACCTGGCGCGTGACGCCGCCCACGCGGTTGACCGCGCCCACGCCGGGCAGCGCCAGCAGCTTCTTGGTCACGTCGTTGTCGACGAACCAGGACAGCGACTGGTCGTCCATCTTCGACGACGCGATGGTGAAGGCCAGCACCGGCTGGGCGGCGAAGTCGAGCTTGGTGATGACCGGGTCGCGCACGTCGGCGGGCAGGTCGGCGCGCACGCGCTGCACGGCCGAGCGCACGTCGTCGACCGCTTCCTGCACGGGTTTCTCCAGGCGGAACTCGATGATCAGCGTGACCGCGCCGTCCTGCACCTTGGTCGTGATGTGCTTCAGGCCCGTGACGGTGGCGATCGAGTTCTCCAGCTTGCGCGCGACGTCGGTCTCCAGTTGCGAGGGCGACGCGCCCGGCAGCGCCGCCGACACCGTCACGGTGGGCAGATCGATGTCGGGGAAGTTCTGCACCTTCATGGCGTTGAAGGACAGCAGCCCGCCGAAGGTGAGCAGCACGAACAGCATCACCGCCGGGATCGGGTTGCGGATGGACCAGGCCGAGACGTTCATGGGGCCACCACCCGCACCAGGTCACCGTCGTTGAGGAAGCCCGCGCCCTGCACGACGACGCGCGCGTTCGCCGGCAGCGGCGTCAGCACCTCCACCCGGTCGCCGACGCGCCGCCCGGTCTCGATGCGCAATTGCGCGACCCGGTCGTCGCCCTGCAGCAGCATCAGGTGGTTGAAGCCGTCGCGCGGCACGACCGAGGCCTGCGCCACGGTGGCCGCGTTCGTGCGGCCGAGCTGGAAGTCGCCGCGCGCGAACATGCCGGCCTTGAAGCCGCCGCCGCCGCCCGACGCCGTGGCCTGCGGCACGGCCGGCAGGTCGACGTAGACCAGCGCGGCGCGCGTCTGCGGATCGACCGTCGGCGCGATGCTGCGCACCTTCCCCTGCAGCTGCGCACCGCTGGCGGCCACCACCACCGCCGGCGTGCCGATGGCGATGCGGCCTAGTTCGGTGGCGATGACCTCGGCGCGCCACTCGAGCCGGCCCTGGCGGATCAGGCGGAACAGCTCGGTGCCGGCGCCCACCACGCCGCCGACCGTCGCCGCGCGCGCCGAGATCACGCCGTCGTCCGGCGCCAGCACCTGCGTGTTGCGCCCGCGCACCTGCTGCGCCGCGAGCACCGCCTCGGCCGCCGTCACGCGCGCCCTGGCGGTCTGCTCGGCGGTCTGGTACTGGTTGATCTGCTGCTGGCTCAGGGCGCCGGTCTGCGCCAGCGTGCGGGCGCGCGCGGCGTTGCCGGCGGCGTCGGCGGCCGTCGCGCGGGCCTCGGCCAGCGAGGCGCGCGACTGGGCGACCTCGGCGTTCACCGTCTCCGGCGAGAAGCGCGCCAGCACCTGGCCCTTCTTCACGACGTCGCCGACGTTGGCGCGCACCTCGGCCAGGCGCAGCCCGTTCGACTCGGAGCCGACGATGGCCTCCTGCCAGGCCGCGACGTTGCCGTTGGCCGCCAGGGTGACGGTGAGCTCGGTGGTCTCCGGGGCGGCGACCGTGACGGTGAGCACCGGGCGCGCCGGGGCGCCCTTGCCGTCCTCGACCGCCGACGCGGCCTGGCCGCCCTCGGGCGTCCTGCCGCGCACGGACCAGAGGGCGACGCCGCCGGCCACGACGAGTGCGATCGCGAGCGCGGCGATCAGGGTGGAGCGTTTCGGGGTCTTCATGGGAGCTGGGCGGGGGAGGAGGCCGGGGTGCCGGGCGTGGTCGCGACGGGCGTCGACGCGGTGAGGGTGGTGGTGTCGGGAGAGGGGAGCGCGGCGACGGCGGCGCCATCGTCGCCCGGGCGCGTCCAGCCGCCGCCGGTGGCGCGGTAGAGCGCGACCCAGGCCTCGGCGCGCTCGCGCTGCAGCGCCACGCGCGCGGTCTGCGTGCCGAACAGCGTGCGGCGCGCGTCCTCCAGCTCGAACAGGCTGGCCAGGCCGCTGTCGTAGCGCGCCTGCGTGGCGTCGAACGAGACCTGGTAGTTGCGCACGGCGGTGTCGGCGTCGCCGGCGCGCGCCTCGGTGCCTTGCAGGTTGACCAGGGCCTCCTCGACCTCGCGCACCGCCTGCCGGGCGCCGGCGCGGTAGAGCGCCGCGGCCTCCTCGTAGCGGGCCCGGGCGGAGCGGGCGTTGGCCGCGCGCACGCCGCCGTCGAAGATCGGCAGGCTGAGCGCGACCGGGCCGAAGGTCCAGGTCTGCAGCGACTGGTGCACGCCGCCGCTGCGCAGCTGCAAGGCGGCGATCGAGCCCTGCAGCGTGAGGGCGGGATAGCGCTCGGCCTCGGCGGCGCCGACGTCGGCGCTGGCCGCCGCCACCGCCAGTTCGGCCGTGTAGACGTCGGGCCGCTGGGCCAGCACCCGGGCCGGCACGCTGGCGACGGCGGGCACCGGCGGCGGTCCGCGGTCGGCGGGCGCGGCGTCGAGCAGCGCGTCGAGCGCGCGGCCGTCGATGGCCGTCAGCGCGGTCAGACCCTTGCGCAGGAGGGTGCACTGCACGCGCTGCTGCGTCAGGCGGGCCGAGGCGTCGGCCGCGCTCGCGCGCGCCAGCGCGGCGCTCGCCGGCGCCGTGAAGCCTGCGTCGGCCGACAGGTCGGTCAGCCGCGCGGTCTCGGCGCGCGAGCGCGCGTCGGAGGTCGAGACGAGGAGCTGGCGCTGGCAGGCCCGCTCGCCGAAGTAGAGATTGGCCGTCTCCGCTGCGACCGAGACGCGCGCGTCGTGCCAGCGGGCGTCGGCGCCGCGCAGGCGGGCGTCGGCCGCGTCGCGACCGGCGCGCAGGCCGCCGAAGAGATCGAGTTCCCAGCGCGACTGCAGGCCGCCCTGCAAGGTCGTCAGGCCGGGCAGCGAGGCGCCGTCGCCGCCGGCCGCGACGCCGGTGCCGAAGGGCGAGTTGCTGCGCTGCGCCGACAGCGTGCCGTCGAGCGCGGGCAGCAACGCGGCGCCGGCCTGCGTGCGGGCACCGCGCGCCTCGGCGATGCGCGCGGCGGCGCTGGCGACGTTGGGATTCGCGGCCTGGGCGGCGTCGATCAGCACGGCCAGCGCCGGGTCGTCGAAACGGCGCCACCAGGCCGCCAGCGATGCCGTCGAGCCGCCGTGGGGCAGGGCGGAGGGCGGGACGCCGGGCTCGGTCGCCGGGGTCGGCGTGGCTGTCGATGTCGCCGGCGCCAACGAGGTCGCCGAGGTTCCGGGCAGCGGCGCGTTCCATCGCGTCGGCGTCGCGGCATCGATGCGCGCCGGAGGACGCGCGAGGCCGCACGCTCCCAGGAGCAGGCAGAGGGTCAGCGGCAGCGCGCGCCGCAACGGACCGGGAGTCGTCGCCGTCGGTGCGGGAGCGAGGGAGGCGAGCTTCATGGCCGGGCCTCCGCGACGGCGCCGCGCCGAACGGCCTCGGCCTCGATCAGCGCCATCGCATAGCCGTGCAGGCGTCGCGACCACGCGTCGACGGCCTCGGCCGAAGCGAGCAGCGCCGGGCGCAGCGTCCCGACCGCGTCCTGCATCACGAACAGCTGGATCGCCATGCCGATCACGGCCAGCGCCAGCCGGTGCACGTCGTCGTCGGCGCGCGGCAGGCCGAGGTGGCGGCACAGCAGCCGCACCATCGCCTCGTGCGGGCCGCGGATGTCGCGCTCGACCTCCTCGGCCCAGCGACCGGTCGGCTCGATCATCTCGCGCATGTGCAGGCGCATGCACTGGCGGGCGGTCTCGCCGTGCTTGAGCGGCGCCACGTAGGCGTCGAAGAAGGCCTGCAGGAGCGCCGACGTCTCCAGGCCGGGCGCATCGATCAGCGCCACCAGCTCGCCGACGCTGCCGCCCATGGGCTCGTTGAAGGTCGCCGCGTACAGGCCGGCCTTGTCGCCGAAGTAGTAGGCGATCGCCGCGATGTTGGTGCCCGCGGCCTGGGCGATCTCGCGGGTCGACGTGCCGGCGAATCCCCGGTCGGCGAACAGCGCCAGGGCCGTGTGGAGCAGGCGGTTGCGCGCTTCGGCGCCGTCGCTGCGTGTGGCGCGCGGCGGCGCGGCGGGAGGGGCGGGAGAGGCGGGGGGACGTTGGACGACGGTCGGCATGGACGTGGATTACAGCACGAGATCAATCGATCGATTGATCTTGGACGCCATCCGCCGACGAATCGGATAAAACAGCAAGGCCGCCCTCGGTCTCACCGACGAGGTGAGGCCGAGGGCGGCCTTCGTCCACGGCGCGGCGGATCGGCCCGATGCCGACCCGCCGCGCCGAAGGGGCGGGGAGCGACCGTCGCTTAGAGCGAGATCTCGCTGATCTTCGCGCCCTGCACCGACACGCCGGCTTCCAGGCCGACGTTGGTCAGCACGAAGCCGACCACGGGCTGGCGGATGGTGTTGGTGTCGACCGAGCCGTTGGCACCGATGGTGGCGAGGGCCACGGTGGCGTCGGCGCCGGCGGTCCAGCCCTTGCTGCTGCGGAACTTGGCCAGCGATTCCTGGGTGGTGAACAGGTAGATCACGGCCTTGGACTGGGCGCCGGCCTGGAAGCCGATGGAACCGGCCGTGGTGCTGTAGTAGGCCTGCGAGCGGCCGCCGGTGCGCAGCACGCCGCGGCCGTATTCGGCGCCGACGCCCAGGCTGGCGCCGACGACGGCCGGGAACACCAGCACGCCCTGCGACTTGGCGACCAGCTCGCGCGAGCCCGGCACGGTCTGGTAGAGCTTCGACAGGGCCGCGTCGGCCTGGGCGTCGAGCGAGGTGCGGGCCGACGAGGTCGATCCGGTGTCGCCCGGGCGCGTGGTGGTGCAACCGACGAAGGCGACGCTGCAGGCCGCGATGGCGGTGAGGGTGGCGAGGGTGCGAATGCGCGATGTGACTTGCATGAGACAACTTTCCTTTGAAATGAACCAGGCCTGTCGTCGCCGTGCTTGAGGTGGGCTGCCGGCCTGCCTGCGCATCCTAGTGGTCCGGATCGCCGGTTTTCGGCCGAACGGGACGATGCCGACGCTCGCCTACGCGAGGTCGCGCCATCGGCCCCCGTGTCTGCCGGGCCGTCGTCCGACCCCGATTTCGGCGTTCTTCGACCGAAACCCCGGGCTCGACCCGCCGGTCCCGCCCGGCCCGCGACACGCGAGCGGGCGCCGCCGACGACCGGTTCAGCGCGTCTTCTTGCCGCCGAAGATGCCCCCGAGCACGCCGCGCAGGATCTCCCGGCCGACGCTGGTGCCGATGGTGCGCACGGCCGACCGGGCCATGGTCTGCGCCAGGCCGTCGTGGCGGCCCCCGCGCGGGCCGGTGTGGCCGAACAGCAGGTCGTTGAGGCCGCCCATCAGCCCGCCGCCGGACGCGCCGTCCGCCGGGGCCCCGGCACCGATCGGACCGGCGGTGCCGACGGGACCCGCCGCGCCGGGCGACGCCGGCGCGGACGGCGCGCTCGCCGCGCGCACCTGCAGCTTCTCGTAGGCCGATTCGCGGTCGACGGCCTGCTCGTAGACGCCGGCGACCAGCGAACCGGCCATGAGCGCCTGGCGTTCGGCCGCCGTGATCGGGCCGAGCCGGCTGCCCGGGGGCAGGACGAACACGCGCTCGGTCACGCTCGGGCGGCCCTTGTCGTCGAGCAGGCTCACCAGGGCCTCGCCGACGGCGAGTTCGGTGATGGCGGCCTCCAGGTCGAGGCCGGGTTTGGGGCGCATGGTCGAGGCCGCCGCCTTGACGGCCTTCTGGTCGCGCGGGGTGAAGGCGCGCAGGGCGTGCTGCACGCGGTTGCCCAACTGGGCCAGCACGGTGTCGGGGATGTCCAGCGGGTTCTGCGTCACGAAGTACACGCCCACGCCCTTGGAGCGCACCAGTCGCACCACCAGTTCGATGCGCTCGACCAGCGCCTTGGGCGCGTCCTTGAACAGCAGGTGCGCCTCGTCGAAGAAGAAGGCCAGCACGGGCTTGTCGGGGTCGCCGATCTCCGGCAGGTGCTCGAACAGTTCCGACAGCAGCCACAGCAGGAAGGTGGCGTAGAGCCGCGGCGCGTTCATGAGCTTGTCGGCGGCCAGGATGTTGACCACGCCCTGGCCGCCGACGGTCTGCATCAGGTCGCGGATGTCGAGCATCGGTTCGCCGAAGAATTTACCGCCGCCCTGGCTCTCGATCTGCAGCAGGCCGCGCTGGATGGCGCCGATGCTCGCGGCGCTGACGTTGCCGTAGGCGGTGGTGAACCGGCTCGCGTTGTCGCCCACGTGCTGCAGCATGGCGCGCAAGTCCTTCAGGTCGAGCAGCAGCAGGCCGTGGTCGTCGGCGATGCGGAACACCAGGTTGAGCACGCCGGCCTGGGTGTCGTTGAGGTCGAGCATGCGCCCGAGCAGCAGCGGACCCATGTCGGAGACCGTGGCGCGCACCGGGTGGCCCTGCTCGCCGAACACGTCCCACAGCGTGACCGGGCAGGCGAGCGGGGCGGGCGGCTCGATGCCGCGCTCGGCCAGCGTCGCGGCCAGCTTGCCGGCGACGGCGCCGGTCTGGCCGATGCCGGCGAGGTCGCCCTTGACGTCGGCCAGGAACACCGGCACGCCGATGCTCGAGAGCCGCTCGGCCAGCGTCTGCAGCGTGACGGTCTTGCCGGTGCCCGTGGCGCCCGTGATCAGTCCGTGGCGGTTCGCCAGTCCGGGCAGCAGGAAGCATTCGGTGGCGGCGTGGCGGGCGATCAAGAGCGGGTCGGCCATGGGGGCTCCGGGGTGGTCGGGGCGGCCAGTCTAGCGAAAACCCCCTCCTATAATTCGCCGCCCTCGCGGGCATCCCGTGCAACCGTTTTCAGGAGCTTGCGTGTCATCGATTCCCCCTTCCGTTCCCGCCGTCGACAGTGCTTCCGGGCAGACGCCCCTGGAGCACGAGCTCGCCGTGCTGCTGGTCGATTCGCTCAATCTCGAGGTCGCCGCGGCGGACGTCGATCCCAACGCGCCGCTCTACGGCGAGGGGCTGGGCCTGGATTCGATCGACATCCTGGAAGTGGCCCTCGAGGTCTCGCGCCGCTACGGCTTCCAGCTGCGCTCGGACGACGAGCGCAACCAGCAGATCTTCCAGTCGCTGCGCACGCTCGCCACGCACGTCGAGCAGCACCGCGCGCCGGCCGCCTGAATGGTCCGCCCGCACGTGCGACGGGTCGGGTCGGCGGCGCGTTCCCGCAAGCGCCGCACGGCGCCGGACTGACCCATGTCGCGCGCGCGCCTGGCCTCGATGCTGCTGGCGGGAATCGTCTACGCCGGCCTGTCCCACTGGATGATGGTGTTCCATCCGCACGCGCCCTGGGCCATGGCGGTGCTGCTCGGCCCGCTGTGGCTGACGGCGCTCGCCCTGGGCGGCGCGCGTTTCGGCGGCTGGGGCGTGGCGGCGGCGGTCGCCGCCGGCGCGGCGGCGTTCTGGCTGATCGCGCGCGGCGCGGTGGGCGACCCCGACCGGCTCTACGTGCTGCAGCACTTCGGCATCAACGCCGTGCTGGGCTGCTGGTTCGGCGGCACGCTGCGCGGTGACCGGCTCTCCCTGATCGGCGAGTTCGCGAGCCGCGTGCAGTCCATGGAACCGGGCCTGCGCGCGTACACCCGGCAGGTCACCTGGGTCTGGACCGTCTACTTCGCGCTGACCGCGCTGGGCTCGATCGCGGTGTACCTGTGGTTGCCGTTCCCGGCCTGGTCGCTGCTGGCCAACGTGATCAGCCCGGTCCTGGTCGGCGTGCTGTTCGTCGGCGAGCACCTGCTGCGCCATCGCATCCACCCGGAATTCCAGCGCACCCGCATGATCGACGCGGTGCGGGCGTTCTACGGCGTGTCGTCGGTGGCCGAGCCGCCGGCCAAGTCCTGAAGGTCCGCGCCGTTCGCCACCCCGGTCGCACCGCGCGCCTTCAGCCCTTTCTCCAGTTCGCGGCTCCCGCAGACTTCGCAGCACCCGCACACCCCGGCATGTCGAACGAACCGTCCTCCACTCTTTCCTCCTCCCCGTCGTCCGCGACCGCCGCGGGTGCCGCCGGCCTGCCGGCCGCGCTGCTGCCGCTGCTGGCCGCGCGCGACCTGGACGCGCCGCTGGCCTGGTGCGCCGGCGTGCCCGTGAGCGGGCGCACCTACCTGAGCGACGTCGCCTGGCTGGCGGGCGGTCTCGCCGCGCGCATGCCCGCCGGGGGGCCGATCGTCAACCTGTGCAACGACCGCTACGCCTTCGCCGTCGCGCTGGGCGCCGCGCTGGTGAACGGGCAGCCCAGCCTGCTGCCGCCCGACGCCCGGCCCGACACGCTCGAACGCCTGCGCCGGTCGCACGGCGACCTGGTCGCCCTGACCGACGAGCCCTCGCTGGAGACGCACGACCTGCCGCGCGTGCTGGTGCCCTTCGGCGCGGCCGGGGCCGGCGGCGCGAAGGTCTCGACCGCGGGCGAGGGCACCGCATCCGACGTCCCCGTGCCCGGCATCCCGGCCGGCCTCCATGCCGTCAGCCTGCTGACCTCCGGCTCCACCGGCGTGCCGCAGCCGCACGCCAAGGCCTGGACCACGCTGTGCGGCGACGTCGCCGCCGCCGTCGGCCGCCTGGCGCGCTTCATCGGCCGGCCGTCGCTCGACGAAC
The DNA here is from genome assembly GCF_050435945.1 of Variovorax sp. PvP013. Classification (NCBI taxonomy): domain Bacteria; kingdom Pseudomonadati; phylum Pseudomonadota; class Betaproteobacteria; order Burkholderiales; family Comamonadaceae; genus Variovorax; species Variovorax sp. PvP013. Next base: position 794,663 of record NZ_JBNDLF010000001.1, on the reverse strand, counting down.
TGACCCTGGTCGCGACCGTGCCGGTGCAGCACAGCTACGGCCTCGAGTCCTCGGCGCTGCTGGCCCTGCTGGGCGGCGCCGCCTTCGACAGCGGCCGCCCGTTCTTCCCGGCCGACATCGCCGCTGCGCTGGCGTCCGTGCCGCGGCCGCGCGCGCTGGTCACCACGCCGTTCCACCTGAAGACCTTGCTGCTCTCGGGCATCGCGCTGCCGCCGGTCGATCTGATCCTGTCGGCCACCGCGCCGCTGTCGCCGCAGCTCGCGGCCCAGGCCGAGGCCGCCACGGACGGCGTGCTGGTCGAGATCTACGGCAGCACCGAGTCCGGCCAGGTCGCCGCGCGGCGGCCGACGGTCGGCGAGGTCTGGGAGACCTTCGGCGCGATCCGGGTGCGCGCCGACGCCGCGGCGGACCTTCCCGGTGCTTCCGGCGCTCCCGTCGGTGCCGGCGCCGCCGAGCGTTTCGTCTTCGAGGGCGACTTCATCCCCCAGCCCACGCCGATGGCCGACGTGCTCGAGCTGCTGGACGACCGGCGCTTCCGCCTGCTGGGCCGCTCCAACGACCTGATCCACGTCGCCGGCAAGCGCAGCTCGCTCGGGCACCTGAACTACCACCTCAACAGCATCGCCGGCGTGGACGACGGCGCCTTCTGGCTGCCCGACGAGCAGGCCGACGGCGTGGTGCGGCCGGTGGCCTTCGTCGTCGCGCCGACGCTCGGCGCGGCCGAGGTGGTCGCGGCATTGCGCCAGCGCGTCGAGTCGGTCTTCGTGCCGCGGCGCGTGGTGCACGTGGCGTCGCTGCCGCGCGAGGGCACGGGCAAGCTGACGGCGCGCGCATTGCGCGAGTTCGCGCTGGCGCAGCTCGCCGGCGACGACACGCCCGTGCGCGTCACGCACGAGGTGCCGGTCGACCATCCCGCCTTCGCCGGGCATTTCCCCGGCCAGCCGCTGTTGCCGGGCGCGCTGCTGGTGGCCGAGGTGACGGAGGTGCTGCGGCGCGTGCCGGCCATGGTGGCGCGACTGGGGCCGACGCCCACGCTCGCCGCCGTCAAGTTCCTGGCTCCGGTGCGCCCCGGCGCCGAACTCCTCGTCGAACTGCTGCCCGAGAGCGGCGCGGCGCGCGGCGTGCGCTTCGAGGTCCGCCTGGGCGACACGGTGGCCGCCAGCGGGCGCTGGGTCGCCGGCGCGGCGGTGCCCGTGGCGGCACCGGCATCGGCGGGAGCGCGCTGATGGAGCACACGGCGGGCGACTGGACCCGCAGGCCCGAGCGCAGCAACATGCTGGCGCTGCGCTTCATGTGCTGGATGGCGCTGACCTTCGGACGCCGCGCCACGCGCTGGCTGCTGCCGCCGGTGTGCGCCTACTTCCTGGTCTCCTCCCCGGCGTCCCGGCGTCACGTGCGGCACTACCTGCGCCGGGCGATCGGCCCGGAGGCCGGCTGGATCGACGCCTACCGGCTGTTCCACACCTTCGCCTCGACCCTGCTCGACCGCGTCTACCTGCTGCGCGGGCGACTCGACCTGTTCGACGTCCGCGTCGCCGGGCAGGCGCCGGTGGAGGCCGAGGCCTTCGCCGGCCGCGGCGCGTTCCTGATCGGCGCGCACTTCGGCAGCTTCGAGGCCCTGGGCGCCTGCAAGCGGCAGAGCGCCGACCAGGAGGCCCTGCGCGTGGCCATGCTGATGTTCACCAGCAACGCCCAGCGCATCGTCGCCGTCCTGGAGGCGATCAGCGTGCCCGAGATGCGCCCGCACGTCATCGCCCTGGGGCAGCCGCATTCGATGCTGGCGCTGCGCGACTGGCTCGACGGCGGCGGGCTGGGCGGCCTGCTGGCCGACCGCACGCTGCCGGCCGACGACGGCCCGTCGGCGCCGCCGCGCGAGCACCGCGGCGGCACGGTGGTGCTGCCGTTCCTCGGCCGGCCGGCGGCCTTCAACGACGGCCCGTTCCGGCTCGCGGCGCTGCTGCGGCGCAAGGTGTACTTCATGGCCGGCGTCTACCGCGGCGGTGCCCGCTACGATGTGACGTTCGAGCCGCTGGCCGACTTCGGCGAGCGCGTCAAGGACCCGGCCGAGCGGGAGCGGCGCATCCAGGCGGCCGTCCAGGCCTATGTCGCGCGGCTGGAATCCCTGTGCCGCGCCCACCCCTACAACTGGTTCAACTTCCATGATTTCTGGCTTGAAGACGCGCCTTGACGCGCTGCGGCGGCGGCGCTCCGGCGGCGGCATCCGGTCCTCCGCCATGCCCGGCGTTTCCGTCGCGCTGGCCGCGCTGCTGTGGTTGGCGGCGGCGCCGGCCTGGGCCTTCGACCTGCCCGAGCTGATGGGCCTGCTGGCCAAGCGCCAGCACGCCGAGGCGCGCTTCGTCGAGCAGCGCCACGTGCGCGGCTTCGACGGCCCGCTCAACGCCGCCGGCACCCTGAGCTTCACCGCGCCCGACCGGCTGGTGCGCCGCACCACCTCGCCGCGCGCGGAGACCATGGCCGTCGACGGCAACAACCTGACCCTCACGCGCGGCGGCCGCACCCGCAGCATGACGCTCGACAGCGTGCCCGAACTGCTCGGCCTGGTCGAGGCGATGCGGGCCACGCTGGCGGGCAACGGCACGGTGCTGGAGCGCTACTTCAAGCCGACGCTCGGCGGCAGCGCCGCGCAATGGACGCTCGACCTGGCGCCGGTCGACGCCCGCCTGGCGCAGCAGATCGACGCCTTCCGCCTGAGCGGCAGCGGCGGCGAGGTGCTGGGCGTGGAGATGCAGTTCCGCGGCGGCGACCGCTCGGTCATGACCATCTCGCCCGACCGATGAGGCGGCCGGCCGGTTCGCGCGTGCCGTCGCCGTCGGCCGGAGCCGGGCCGGGCCGGACGCGCCGTGCCGTGGTGCTGCTGGTGTGGCTGGCCCTGGTGCTGGCCGGCGCGGCGGTCATCGCGCGCACGCCCTTCAGCGCCGACCTCTCGGCCTTCCTGCCGGCCAGCCCCGACGCGCGCCAGCGCGTGCTGATCGAGCAGCTGCAGAGCGGCGTCGCCTCGCGCACGCTGATGGCGGGCGTGGAGGGCGGCACCGGCGCGGCCCAGCGCGCCGACGTCTCGCGCGCGCTGGGCAAGGCGATGCGCGCCAGCGGCCTCTACGAGCAGGTGCAGAACGGCGACACCACCGACTGGAAGGACGCCGGCACCTTCGTCTTCGACCGCCGCTACCAGCTCTCGCCCGACGTCGCCGCCGGGCGCTTCACCGCCGACGGCCTGCGCGACGCCATCGGCGACACGATCTCGATGCTGGGCACGCCGGCGGGCAACCTGATGCGCCCGCTGTTCGAGCGCGATCCGACCGGCGAGACCGCGCGCGTCGCCGAGGTGCTGATCCCGGCGACCTCGCCACGCACGGAGGAGGGCGTGTGGGTCTCGCGCACGGCGCCGCGCGCGCTGCTGCTGGCCACGACCAAGGCCTCGGGCAGCGACATCGACGCGCAGGCGGCGGCGGTGGCGCGCATCCGGGCCGAGTTCGATCGCGCGGTCGCCACGCTGGCACCGGCCCCCGCGGGCGCCGGCGGCGCGTCGGCCACGGCGCCCAGGCTGCTCCTGAGCGGCGCGCCGGTGTTCTCGGTGGAGAGCCGCGACAAGATCAAGGGCGAGGCGATCCACCTGGCCGTCGTCGGCGCCCTGGTGATGGGGGCGCTGCTGCTGGCGGCCTTCGCCTCGCCGCGCGCGCTGGTGATCGCGGTGCTGCCGGTGCTCACCGGCGTGGTGGCCGGCACCGCCACCGTGGGACTGGTCTTCGGCTCGGTGCACGGGCTGACGATGGGCTTCGGCAGCACCCTCATCGGCGAGACCGTCGACTACGCCATCTACTACCTGATCCAGGCGCGCGGCGCCGCCGTGCCCGGCACCGGCTGGCAGCGCTGGCGCGACCTCAACTGGCCGACCGTGCGGCTGGGCCTGCTGACCTCGGTGGTCGGTTTCGCGGCCTTGCTGTTCTCGGGCTTCCCGGGGCTGGCGCAGCTGGGCGTGTTCTCCATCGCCGGCCTGGTGGCCGCCGCCTTCGTCACGCGCCACGGCCTGCCGATGCTCGCGCCCGACGGCGCCACCGGGATGGGCATGCGCCACCGCATGGCGCAGCTCGCGGGCGGCATCGTGCGGGTGCTGCCGCGCCTGCGGAGTGTCTTCGTCGCGCTGGGCATCGGCGCGCTGGGATTGATGGCCTGGCAGGGCGGTCACCTCTGGCGCGCCAACCTGTCCTCGATGAGCCCGATCTCGCAGGCCGCGCAGGACCTCGACGCCAGCCTGCGCGCGGACATCGGCGCGAGCGACGGCGGCACGCTGGTGGTGGTGCAGGCCGACGACGTGCAGTCGGCACTGCGCGCCACCGAGGCCGCCGGCGAGCGGCTCGACGCGCTGGTCGCCGAGGGCCGGCTGGCCGGCTACGAGAGCGTCGCGCGCCTGTTGCCGAGCGAGGCGGTGCAGCGCGAGCGCCTGGCCAGCCTGCCCGACGCGGCGACCCTGCGCGCCCGGTTGGCCGAGGCCGCCACCGACCTGCCGCTCGCGCCCGAGCGCCTCGAGCCCTTCGTCGCCGCCGTCGAGGCCGCGCGGGCCATGCCACCGGTCACGCGGGCGGATTTCACCGACGGCACGCTGGCGCCGATCGTGCGGGCGCTGCTGTTCGAGCGCCCTGGCGGCGGCTGGGCCTCGCTGATCGCGCTGCACACCACCGAGCGCTTCGACGCCGCGAAGCTCGCCGCCGCGCTGGCGCCCCTGCCGCAGGTGCAGGTGGTCGACATCGGCCGCGAGCTGGGCAGCCTCTACGACCGCTACCTGCACGAGGCCTTCGTGCAGGTGCTGCTGGGGGCGACGGCGGTGGTCGTGCTGCTGGGGCTCTACCTGCGCTCGCCGCGCCGGCTGGTCGCGGTGTGCCAGCCGCTGCTGCTGGCGGTGGTCCTGACGCTCGGCGGGATGGCGGCGCTGCACGTGCCGCTGGGCATCCTGCACCTGGTGGGGCTGCTGCTGATCGTGGCGGTCGGCTCCAACTACGCGCTGTTCTTCGACCAGCTGCAGGTCACCGGCCGCGCCGACGAGGACACGCTGGCCTCGCTGATGCTGGCCAACCTGACCACCGTGGTGTCCTTCGGCCTGATCGCCGTCTCCGACATCCCGGCGCTGTCGGCCATCGGGCGGGTCGTGGCGCCGGGGGCGCTGCTGGCGCTGCTGCTGTCGGCCGCGTTCGCGCGCCGCGGTCCGTCGATCGGGGAGGGCGCGCGGGTGGACGCCGTGCCCCCGGTGCCGCGCTGAACCTCGTCGCACCGACCCACCCTCCACCGACCCGATTCCCTCCGCCCCGCCATGTCCTCTTCCGCCCCTGCCTCCGACACCGGCGCTCCGTCGCCTGGGCGCTGGCCGCTGCCGCGCCTGGTGACCGCCAGTGCCGGCCTGCACGTCGCCGCGCTCGGCGCCGCCGTGTGGGTCCCCGGCGCGGGGCCGTGGGCGCTGGGCGCGGTGGCGCTCAACCACGTCCTGATCACCGGCGTCGGCCTGACGCCGCGCAGCCGCTGGCTGGGCGCCAACGTCACGCGGCTGCCCGCGGCGGCCGTCGCGCGCCGCGAGGTGGCCCTGACCATCGACGACGGCCCCGACCCCGAGGTCACGCCGCAGGTGCTGGACCTGCTCGACGCGCATGGCCAGCGCGCGACCTTCTTCTGCATCGCCGAGCGCGCCGCCGCCCATCCGGCGCTCGCGCGCGAGATCGTCGAACGCGGCCACAGCGTGCAGAACCACACCGAGCGGCATCGCCACGACTTCTCCTTCCTCGGCCCGCGCCGCTACGCCGCCGAGATCGCGCGCGCGCAGGCGATGCTGGCCGGCATCACCGGCGAGACGCCGGGCTGCTTCCGCGCGCCGGCCGGATTGCGCAACCCGTTCCTCGCCCCCGTGCTGCACCGGCTGGGCCTGCGGCTGGTGAGTTGGACGCGGCGCGGCTTCGACACCCGCGATCGCGATCCACGGCGCGTGCTGGCGCGCCTGACGCGCGATCTGGCGCCCGGCGACATCCTGCTGCTGCACGACGGCAACGCCGCGCGCACTGCGCAGGGCCGGCCGGTGGTGCTCGAGGTGCTGCCGCGCCTGCTCGAGCGCTTCGAAACCGACGGCCTGCGCGCCGTCACCTTGACCCAGGGACTCTCCGAATGAAGGTCGACGCACCTCCGCCCGCCACCGTGACCGCCGCCACCGCGCCGCCGCCCACGGCCGACGCCGCCTGGCACCGCCTGCACGACGAGGCCACGGCGCCGTACCGCCAGGGCGGCCGCTTCGCCTGGCACTTCGCGCGCGGCAAGCTCGGGCGCGACCCGGTCTTCCGCGGCCTGATCGAGCGCGGGCTGATCGGCCCGCAGCGCGAGCGCGTGGTCGACATCGGCAGCGGCCAGAGCCTGATCGCCAGCCTGCTGTCGGTGGCCGCGGCGATGCAGGCGCAGGGCCGCTGGCCGGCGCGCTGGACCTCGACGCCCGCGCGCGTCGACTACACCGGCATCGAACTCATGCCCAAGGACGTGGCGCGCGCCCAGGCCTCGCTCGCCCACCTGCGGCCATCGCCGCACATCGTCTGCGCCGACATGTGCACGGCCGAGCTGCCGGCCTGCGACCTGGTGGTGATCCTGGACGTGCTGCACTACGTCGACCTGACGGCGCAGGAGGGCGTGCTCGTGCGGGTGCGCGACGCGCTCGGCTCGGGCGGGCGGCTGCTGCTGCGCATCGGCGACGCGTCGAGCGCGCGCGGCTTCGCGGTCAGCCAGTGGGTCGACCGCACCGTCACGCGCGTGCGCGGCCACCGCGTCTCGCCGACCTGGGGCCGCACGCTGCCCGAGTGGAAGGCGCTGCTCGCCCGGCTCGGCTTCACCGTGCAGAGCGTGCCCATGAGCGAGGGCACGCCGTTCGCCAACGTGCTGCTCGTCGCCGACCTGCCCGCCGCCCACGACACCTCCTCGCACCGCCCGACATGACGCAGCCCCAGACCCTCGACCGCGCCGGCATCGCCCGACGCATCCCGCACGGCGGCAGCATGTGCCTGCTCGACCGCCTCGAAGCCTGGGACGCCGAGGCCATCCACTGCGCGACCGCGAGCCATGCGAACGCCGACAACCCGCTGCGCACGGCCGGCGGCCTGCTGGCGCCCAACCTGATCGAGTACGCGGCGCAGGCCATGGCGCTGCACGGCGGCCTGCTCGCGCCGCCCGACGCCGAGCCCTCGGCCGGCTTCCTGGCGAGCGCGCGCAACGTGCGCTTCTCGGTCGCGCGCTTCGACGACATCCCGGGCGAACTGCGGATCCACGCCCGGCGGCTGTCGGGGGATGCGCAACAGATCCTCTACGAATTCGTGGTGAAAGACACGAAGGACGCCGTCCTGGCCGAGGGCCGGGCGGTGGTGGTGCTCAACCGGGCGATCCCGTGACCCACATCTGCCAGAATCCGTGTCGAATTGTGACCTGACCGGTCCACCGCGAAGAAGATCCCCATGAAAACCTTGTTGCGGCGCGCCCGCGCCCATCCCAAGTACGCCAAGATCTTCGAGTGGGGCATGCTGATCTCGGTCATGGGATCGGCCCAGATGATCGTCCAGGGCGTCGGCGTCCTCAGCGGCTTCCTGATCGTCCACATGCTCTCGACGCAGGAGTACGCCTACTACACGCTGGCCTACACCATGTTCGGCACGCTGGTGACGCTGGCCGACGCCGGCATCTCCAACGGCGTGTTGGCGCACGGCGCGCGCTGCTGGCAGGACAAGGCCGCGCTGGGCGAGGTGGTGGCCACCGGGGTCGAACTGCGGCGCAAGTTCGCCGCCGCCAGCCTGGCCGTGTCGGTGCCGATCCTGTTCGTGCTGCTGACCAAGCACGGCGCGGCCTGGCAGTTCGCCGTGCTGATCGTCCTGGCGTTCGGACCCACGTTCTACGCCGCGCTGACAGAGGACCTGCTGGAGGTCCCTGTGCGGCTGCACCAGGACATCATCCCGCTGCAGAAGAACCAGATCCAGGTCAACGTCGCCCGGCTCGCCCTGCTGGTCGCCGGGCTGTTCGCGCTGCCCTGGGCCGCCGTGGCCATCCTGTCCAACGGCCTGCCGCGCATCTGGGCCAACATCCGGCTGCGCAGGATCTCGGAGAAGTTCACGGACTTCTCCCGCCCGGCCGATCCGGTCGTGCGCAAGGACATCCTGAAGATGGTCAAGCGGGCGCTGCCCGGCGCCATCTACTACTGCCTGTCGGGCCAGCTGTCGATCTGGCTCATCTCGATCTACGGCAACACCGAGTCCATCGCCCAGATCGGCGCGCTCGGGCGGCTCGCGGCCATCCTGACGGTGGTCGGCTCCATGTTCTCGACGTTGGCCATCCCGCGCTTCGCCCGCCTGCAGGAGGATTCGGCCACGCTGGTCAAGGGCTTCGGCATCGTGATGGGCGTGCTGTTCGGGATCAGCGCGGTGGCGTCGCTGCTGGCCTGGTTCTTCCCGGCGCAGATGCTGCTGCTGCTGGGCAAGAACTACCAGGGGCTCGATTTCGAGCTGTTCCTGAGCGTGCTGGGCAACTGCATCTCGATGATCGTCGGCATCATCTACGGCCTCCTGATCGCCCGGACCTGGATCCTGATGCCGGTCATCAACATCGTCTCCAGCGTGCTGGTGCAGGTGCTGCTGATCATGACGCTCGACCTCTCCACGGCCGAGGGCGTGCTCGTCTACTCGCTGTGGAACGCCGTCTGGGGCCTGGTGATGTACCTGGCCTATTTCTTCTTCCGGATCGTCGTCCTGCGCAAGGCCGAGAAGACCGGCGCTCCGACCTGACCGACCGCCGCGACGCCGCCGTCCGATCCATCCACCCGACGTCCTTCTTCACCATGACCCTCACCGGCAAACGCGCCCTCGTCACCGGCGCCAGCGGCGCGCTCGGCACCGCCATCGCCCGCCGCCTCGCCCGCGACGGCGCCACCGTGCTGCTGCACGCCAGTTCGCGACCGGAAGCGGTCGAGGCCCTGGCGGAGGCCGTCCGCGCGGACGGCGGCACGGCCGAGTGCCACGTCTTCGACCTGCGCAGCGACGAGGCCACGGCCGCGGGCTGCGCGGCCATGCTCGCGGGCGGCCCGGTGCAGATCGTGGTCAACAACGCCGGCGTGCACGACGACGCCGTGATGCCCGGCATGCGGCCCGAGCAGTGGCACAAGGTGATCGACGTCTCGCTCAACGGCTTCTTCCGCGTCACCCAGCCGTTGCTGCTGCCGATGATGCGCACGCGCTGGGGCCGCATCCTGAACATCTCCTCGGTCGCCTCGCTCACCGGCAACCGCGGCCAGGTCAACTACGCCGCCGCCAAGGGCGCGCTCAACAGCGCCACCAAGTCGCTCTCGCTGGAGGTGGCCTCGCGCGGCGTCACGGTCAACGCCATCGCGCCGGGGATCATCGCCTCGCCCATGGCCGACGCCGTGTTCGACCCGGCGGTGATCCAGCAGATGGTGCCCATGAAGCGCGCCGGCACGCCCGACGAGGTGGCCGCGCTGACCGCCTTCCTGGCCGGCCCCGACGCCGCCTACATCACCGGCCAGGTGATCTCGATCAACGGCGGGATGATCTGAGCCCGCGCCCGGCGGCTCAGCAATTGGCGCGGATGCTGCGGATCACGGTCTGGTCGGCGACGCGCTCGGTCCGCACCAGCGCCACGCCTTCGCAGACGGAGCGCGTCGCGCGGTAGGTGTAGCGCGCCTCGACGGCGTGGGCGTCGATCTGACGGATCGAGCGGATCGACAGCGGCTCGCTGAACGAACCGTAGAACCGCGTCATGCGTTCCTTCGAGAAGCGACCGACGTCGCGCTTGGCCGGCGTGATGACCGCCGCCGCCGCCTCGCCGTCGCCGGCCGCCAGCGCGCCGTAGAAGGCCGCGACGACGCGGGCCGGGGCGTCGGGTCCGATGTCGTCGCGCGCCAGGGGCGCGGGGACCAGCGGCGTCAGCGGCGCCGGCGAGGACGACGGCGACGTGCCGGTCAGGCGCGGAACCACGCTGTCGACGAGTTCCTCGGCCTTGTCGAGCCATTCCTGGGGCGACGGGATCGCATCCGCCACCGGTACCGGAGGTGCGGCCGACACCGCAGCCGGTGCCGGGCGTGTCGCCGAGGATGCCGACGCGGCCGGCGCTGGATCTCGGGCGGCGCCGGCCGCCGCGAGGTTCTCGCTCGTCGACGTCGGCGTGCCGGCACCGGCGCGTCGGTCGAACAGGTACCCGCCGGCCGCCATCGCCACGGCGACCAGGCCCGCCAGGCCGAGCATCAGCCAGAACGCCGGGGTCTCGGCCACCGTCGCGACGCCGGCGCGCGGACGCTCCGCGCGGGCCGGCGTACGCACGGCGGGGGACGGGACGCCCATCGCCTCGAGGGCCGACGGTCCCGTCGCGACAAACGCCGGCAGACGTCCCGCGCAGCCGATGCAGAACATCGCCGTGTCGCGATTGGACGTTCCGCAAGTCTCGCAAACGACCGACATGCTGTCCACCTCCTTCATTCGATGAATGCTTTCAGCTTACTACTTATCAGGGTAAGCCCGGTGGCGGGATGTTTCCTGGGCGGCTCGACAGGAAGGCCGCACGGACGTGTCGCCCGTGGAATGCCGCCTCAACGCCACTGCAGCAGCAGCGACCAGGGTTGCCGGCTCAGGTGACGGTCGACGCAGCCGTCCGCGCCGACCGCGCAGCCGTCGGGCCGGTAGCTCGGATCGAGCCGACGGGTGCCCGGAGCGAACGCCAGGCGGCGCAGGGTGACGGATTGCAGCACGTTGCCGCCCACGGCGTCGAAGCCGTCGGCGTCCACGGCGGTCACGACGTCGCAATGCATCGGCACGGCCTCGCCGCCGGTCGGACGCTCGGCGAGCACGCGGCCCAGGGCGTCGAAGCTGTCGAGCCCGGCGCCGGCGCCGCGCGTCTGGCAGGCCAGGTCGCCGACGCGTGGCGGGGTCGTGGTCAGGTCGCAGGCCCGCAGGGCGGAGCGCGTGTCCTGGCCGGCCGCCTCGGCGACGCCGGCCCGCCACGCGGCACCGGCGTAGTCGGCATGCGCTTCGGAGAACGCGAACTCGCCGGCGTTCAGGCCGGCGGTGCGCGCCAGCCAGCTGACGAAGGCGGCCGACCAGGGCGTGTCCATGACCGCGACGCGGTCGAGCGCCACGCTCGCCGCGCGCAATTCGGTCGACTCCAGCCCCTGGCCGGGTCCGGCGCCCAGGCCGCGCAGGCGCGGTGCCGTGGCCTGGTCCAGCGCCTGGGTCAGCAGGCGACGTGAAGCCGGGCGCAACGCGCCGAAGCGCACCTGGTCGGGCAGGCCGGACGCTCGGCCGTCGGCATCCTGGACGGCCTGCCAGTAGCCGAGCACGCGCTCCCACGGCGCGGACGAGAGGATTCTGCGACGCCCCGGGAACATGTCCTCCGCCTCGGATGCGCCGGCACGCACCATCCGGCCTTCGGCATCCAGGGCCTGACCGCCGAACAGGGCGTGTTCGGCGGCCGCCGCCTCCGCCATGGCGATCGCGCGGGGCGGCGTGGGAAGCGTCGCCGTGTCGAGGCATCGTGAAGCCTGCGCCGAGGCCGTCCCGGCGGCGGCGAGCAGCAGGGCGCCGAGCGCCGGGGCGGCATGCGCGGCAGCCGTTCGAAGGCGTCGACCGACCATCGGCAGCGGCAGCGGCAGCGGCAGCGGCAGCGGCGACGGCGTGCCGGCCGGCCGAGCGCTCATGCGGGCCGCGTGAACGCCAGCACCGAGTTGCTGCCGCCGAAGGCGAACGAGCTGCTGATCGCGGCTCGGAGGTCGGGCGCCGCGTGGCCGGCATCGCGCATCAGGTTCAGGGGGATCGCCGGGTCCACGGTCTCGCAGTGGGCGTTGGGCGGCAGCTCGCCCCGACGCAGGGCCAGCACGGTGACGACCGCCTCCAGGGCCCCCGCCGCGCCCAACAGGTGGCCGTGCAGCGCCTTGGTCGAGCTGACGCGCAGCCGGTCGAGGTCGTCGCCCCAGACCTGCGCCAGGGCCTCGCTCTCCACGGCGTCGCCGATGCGCGTCGCGGTGCCGTGGGCGTTGCAGTAGCCCACGTCCTTGGGCGCCAGGCCCGCCATGGACAGGGCCGCGCGCAGGGCGCGGGCCTGACCGGCGGCATCGGGCTTGGTGAGGTGGGTGGCGTCGCAGCTCGCGCCCCAGCCGGCCAGCGTGGCGTGGCTGCGGGCGCCGCGCCGGGCGGCGTGGGCGGCGGACTCCAGGATCAGGAAGGCCGCGCCCTCGCCGAGCGCGAAGCCGCTGCGCTCGGCGGCGAAGGGCCGCACGGCGCTGGCGGCCTCGCCCGGAGCGAAGCCCGCGAGCGTCTGCATCGCCTGCCAGGCCAGCACCACGCCGGGCACGATCAGCGCCTCGGCGCCGCCGGCGATGGCCAGGTCGACCTCGCCGCTGCGCACCGCCTTGGCGGCCTCGGCGATGGCGATGGCCGACGACGCGCAGGCCACCGAGTAGCTCAGCACCGGTCCGTGCACGCCGTGGCGCATGGCGACGTGCGCGGCCGGCGCGTTGGGCATGAAAGCGGGGATGGTCAGCGGCGGCACGCGCGCGCCGCCGCGGTAGGCGGTCTCCAGGGCCGTGGCGCCGCCCATGCCGCAGCCGACGAAGACGCCGATGCGCGTGGCGTCGATGCCGTGCGGCGCGCCGGGCGGCAGCCCGGCGTCGGCCAGCGCCAGGCTCGACGCCGCGACCGCGAGCTGGCTGACGCGGTCGACGCCCGGCAACTGCAATTTGGTGAACCAGCGCCGAACGTCGAAGTCGACCGTCGCGGCGGCGGCCGGGCGGGGCAGCTCGTCGGCGAACACCGGCCGCAGGGCCGATTCGCCGCGCATCAGCGCCTCGAACACCCGCTCCGGATCGTCGCCGTGCGGCGCGGCGACGCCCAGGCCGGTCACCACGACCGCGTCGCGCGAGGAGGTCATGCGGGCGTCGACGCCTTCGCGTCCTTCGGGTCCCGCGCGAGTTCGTCGGTCGGGGCGACGGCGCCGTCGGCCGCATCGCCGCCGCTCGCCGGGTCCGACCCGGTCGGCTCGACCTTCGCGGCGGCGCGTTCGGTCTTGTCCGCCTTCTCGGCCTTTTCGACCAGCAGCCGGTCGACCACCGCCGCCAGGCCGCCGAGCGACATGATGGACGGATCGTCGTCCGGCACCACGACGTGGAAGTGGTCCTCGACCGCGAAGATGAACTCGGCCAGCGCGAGCGAGTCGAGGCCCTTGTCGCGCATGGAGGCTTCGGGATCGAGCTCGGACATCGGGATGTCGTATTTCTCGTGGATGAGGTCCTGCAGTGCCTTCAGCGAACTCATGATGTGTTTTCTTCCGTTTTCTGAGCGGGATTGGATGATATCGACGGCCAGCGGGCAATCCGCCATCGCGGCGCCGCGTCGTCGCGCGGGCGCCAGCGCATCGAGGGCACCGCGAAGGCCAGGCCCAGCAGCGCGCCGGCCAGGGCGTCGAGCGCGACGTGCTGGCGCGTCGCGAGTGTCGACCAGGCGATGGCCGCGAACCACGCGACGTTGACGACGCGCCAGGCCACGGGCACGCCGGCCGTGCGCAGGATCTCGGCGAGGCGCACCACCGTGAACATCGCCGCGGCCACGTGCATCGACGGACAGGCGTTGCCCGCCGCGTCGACGCCCTGCAGCAGGGCGAAGCCGGGGTATCCGGAGGCGTCGAAGCCCATCGGCGGCACGGCGGTCGGCCAGAGGTAGAACAGCACCAGCCCGGTGGCGCACATCGCCACGATCCACGCCGCGTAGGCCACCAGCGTCGCGAGACTGCGCTGCAGACCGGGGCCGAAGCCGACGTAGACCCACAGCGAGAGGTAGGCGAACAGCGCCTCGGGCCGGAAGGGAATCCACCGGTCGACGAACATCAGCGGCATCGTCGTCACGTCGCCGCCCGGGTGGCGCAACAGGTGGAAGTAGGCGACGAAGAACAGGCAGGTGAACGCCGTCGTGCCCGCGAACTTCAGCAGGAAATGTCGCCGCATGCGCAGCGCGATCTCCGCCGCCCAGGGCGATCGATCGGCGCTCAAGGCTGGAACGGCGGCCGTCGGCGCAGCCGCCGCGCCACCAGCAACGGCAGCCGCAGCACGAACTCGACCATCAGGCGGGCGTGCATCCAGCTGAGCAGGACGTTGTCGCGCAGGTAGTTGAAGTGCGAGACGCCGCCCTCAGCGGCGCTGAGGTACTTCACGGGCGCGTCGACGTTGAGCGGCTTCACGCCGTTCCAGACCAGGCGTACGACAGCCTCGGGGTCGAAGTCGAAGCGGCGCATCCAGGGCTGGCGCTCCATGACGTCGATCAGCGCCGGGATCGGATAGACCCGGAAGCCGTAGAGCGAGTCGCCGACGCCGGCCCACAGCGTCTCCAGGTTGGCCCAGCCGTTGGAGATCTTGCGACCGCGCACCCGCAGGAGCGGCGCGCTGGCGTCGAACACCGGCCGGCCGAGCACCATGGTGTCCGGGCGCTTCTGCGAGGTGCGCATGAAGTCGGGGATCAGTCCGGCCGGGTGCTGGCCGTCGGAATCCATGGTGAGCGCGTGCGTGAAGCCGGCCTCGCGTGCCAGGCGCAGGCCGTGCAGCACGGCGGCGCCCTTGCCCTGGTTCTGAGGCAGCAGCACCACGCGCAGGCCGGGGTCGCCTTCGGCCAGCGCGCCCAGGCGCTCGCCGGTGCCGTCGGTGCTGCCGTCGACCACGACCCAGACCGGGCTCCAGCGGGCCCGGGCCTCGCGCACGGTGGAGAAGAGGCGTTCGCCGGTGTTGTAGCTCGGGATCAGGACGAGGTGGGTGCGCGAAGGGTCTGGCATTCGGGAGGCGCTTCGGAGGGGCGCGGTTCCATGGTGTGGCGGAAGTACTGTTCGACCTGCTGCAGCAGCGCCGCGCTGTCGGAAGCCGGCGCGAAGCGTTGGCCGAGCCGCAGGGTGAAGACCAGCGGCAGCGGCGGCACGCGCCACAGCGGCCAGCCTTTGCCCAGGTAGGGCGAGTCGGTTTCGATGAAGACGGTCTGGATCGGCGCCTGCGCCAGCTTGGCGATCAGCGTCATGCCGGGGCGGAACGGGTTGAGCGGCGACTCGACGGTGCGGGTGGCCTCCGGGAAGATCACCAGCTGGCCGCCGCGGCGCAGGTCCTCGACGGCCAGGCGCACCATGCTGTGGGCCGAGTCGTTGCTGATGTAGTGCGCCAGCCGCGCGCCGGCGCCGATGAAGACGTTCTTCGTCAGCCCGGCCTTCATGATGCAGGCGCTGCGCGGCAGCCGCGCCACCATCAGCAGGGCGTCGAGCATGGTCGGATGGTTGGCCGCGAGGATCAGCCCGCGCTCGTCGCGCAGGGCGTCGAGGCAGCGCGCGTCGATCCGCATCATCCCGCAGGCCGTGGCCAGCGACCAGAACACCCGGTAGGCGAAGGAGATCATCCAGCGCCCGAGCGCACGGCCGCGTTCCGGCGACAGTAGCGGCCGCAGGACGAGGGCGACGACGTTCCAGCCCAGCGAGACCACGCCCAGGATCGACAGCAGCACGTAGAGCGGCACCGCCAGGAGCAGGCGGGCCGACTGGCGCAGCGCGCGCAGGAGGCGCGTCATCGGCGGGCGTCGCCGCGTCGCCGCGCCGGTGCGCGGGCGCATCCGCCGATCATGGGTGGCCCAGCGTGCCGGGCGCGGTGGCGTGCGCCTCGATCTCCACCAGCAGGTCCTGGCGGCAGATGTCGGCCTCGAGGTAGACCGCGTGACGCACGGTGTGCGCGTCGGCGCCCAGCACCTCGTCCAGCACCGCGCGCACCACCGGCGCGTCGGCCACGTGACGCACGTACACCACCGCCTCCAGCCGCGCCAGCTCGAAGACGGCGCTGGTGCGGTCGTTGGCCGCGGCGATCACGGCGGCGAGGTTGCGCAGGGTCTCGTGCGTCTGCGCGCGCACGTCGCCCAGGTGCACGGTTTCGTGACCGACGATGCTGGCGGTGCCGGAGATGAACAGCGCGACGTCGCCGCCGCCGAGCGCGGCCAGCGCGGCGCGCGAGAACGTGGGCGCGCGCGGGCCGTAGGTCTCGGGATAGCGGTAGGCCGAGACCTGGCGCGGGTTCTCCACCGGCACCGGCGCGACCTGGCCGGCGAGGAAGCGCACGCACAGCGATCCCTGGCGGATGCCCAGCGCGCACGCGGCCGGCGCGCCGTCGAACGCGGCCTGGCCGGCGTCGAGGAAGGCCTGCTGGCGGCCCATGTTGAACTGCCGGTAGCGCTCCAGTCCGCCGCCGTCGCCGTTGATCTGGGGCAGGTAGTTCCAGATGCGCTGCAGGTGCGGGCAGCCGGTCTCCTCGAGCGTGCGGAACAGGTCGTGATAGGCCATCTCCGACAGGTGCGCCAGGCCGCGGTGCTCGGCCGACTCGTCCAGGTCGATGGCGCCGAGCACCCAGTGGCCGTCGGTGCGCCAGCGCACCACGCCGGTCATGCCGGAGCGCACCGCGCCCTCGGCGTGCCAGATGTCCGCCATCGGGCCGCGCTCGGAGAGCACCCGGGCGTTGACCATCGGCATCCAGGGCAGGTCGTCGGGCGTGCCGTAGCCGAGGCCGCCGAAGGGTGCCGCGCCGCGCGCCGACAGGGCCAGGCCGTCGGTCAGCGACAGGCGCTCGATGCGCAGAGGGGGAAACACCGGATCGCGTGCACTCATTTCGGCTCCTGCATAGACATGGATGATTCCTTCCCCTGGAACGGGTTTTGCTCATGGATGAAGAATTCGCGTTCGATCGAACGACGTCTCCCGGCGGGCGCAGGCGGCGGATGGCCGCATTACCCATGCCGGGCCGGTGGATTATCTCCAATGCGTCCGGCGACGCGGCGAGCGGCCGGACCGTCGTGGGCCGGACAGTAAACTCGCCCCGGTATCAGAAACACGCGACAGCGAGAAGAGAGAGTCATGGCCGGACACAGCAAATGGGCGAACATCCAGCATCGGAAGGGGCGCCAGGACGAGAAGCGGGGCAAGCTCTGGACCCGCGCCATCCGTGAGATCACGGTGGCCGCGCGCACCGGCGGCGGCGACCTCAGCGCCAACCCGCGGCTGCGGCTGGCGGTGGAGAAGGCCAAGGCGGTCAACCTGCCGGCCGATACCGTCAAGCGCAACATCGACAAGGCCACCGGCAACCTCGAGGGCGTGAGCTACGAGGAGATCCGCTACGAGGGCTACGGCATCGGCGGCGCGGCCATCATCGTCGACACCATGACCGACAACCGCGTGCGCACCGTGGCCGAGGTCCGCCACGCGTTCAGCAAGTACGGCGGCAACATGGGCACCGAGGGCTCGGTGTCGTTCCAGTTCAAGCACTGCGGCCAGTTCGTCTTCGCGCCCGGCACCGACGAGGACAAGGTCATGGAGGTCGCGCTCGAGGCCGGCGCCGAGGACGTCGTGACCGGCGAGGACGGCGCGATCGAGGTGCTGACGGCCGTGGCCGACTTCGAGGCCGTCAAGAACGCCCTGGAGGCCGCCGGCCTCGTGCCCGAACTGGCCGAGGTGACCATGCGCGCCGAGAACACCATCGAACTCGCGGGCGAGGAGGGCGCGCGCATGCAGCGCCTGCTCGACGTCATCGAAGACCTGGACGACGTCCAGGACGTCTTCCACAACGCCGCGATATCGGAATGACGGGGAGCGAACCATGAAAGTCCTCGTGATCGGCGGCGGTGGCCGCGAACATGCGCTGGCCTGGCGGCTGTCGCAGTCCCAGCGGGTGTCCCGCCTCTACCTCGCGCCGGGCAACGGCGGCACGGCGCTCGACCGGCGCTTCGAGAACGTCGACATCACCGATGTCGTCGCGTTGCGCGAGTGGGCGCAGAAGGAGCGGATCGCGCTTACGGTCGTCGGCCCCGAGGCGCCGCTGGCCGCCGGCGTGGTCGACGAGTTCCGCGCCCACGGCCTGCGCATCTTCGGCCCCACGAAGGCGGCGGCGCAACTGGAGAGCTCCAAGGCCTTCTCCAAGGCGTTCATGAAGCGCCACCGGATCCCGACGGCCGCTTACGAAACCTTCACCGACGCCGCCGCGGCCCATGCCTACGTCGACGCCCGAGGCGCCCCGATCGTCGTCAAGGCCGACGGCCTGGCCGCCGGCAAGGGCGTGGTCGTGGCCACGACCCTGCAGGAAGCGCACGAGGCGATCGACTTCATGCTGGTGGACAACAAGTTCGGCGTCTCGCACAACGCCGGCGCCGACGGCCAGGCCGTGCCGCGCGTGGTCATCGAGGAGTTCCTGCAGGGCGAGGAAGCCAGCTTCATCGTGCTGTGCGACGGCCGCAACGTGACCGCGCTGGCGACCAGCCAGGACCACAAGCGCCTGCTCGCCGGTGACGAGGGCCCCAACACCGGCGGCATGGGCGCCTACTCGCCGGCGCCGGTGGTGACGGCCGAAGTCCATGCCCGCGCCATGCGCGAGATCATCCTGCCGACCGTGCGCGGCATGGAGAAGGACGGCATCCCCTTCACCGGCTTCCTCTACGCCGGCCTGATGATCGACGCGACCGGGCATCCCAAGACGCTCGAATTCAACTGCCGCATGGGCGACCCCGAGACGCAGCCGATCATGATGCGGCTCAAGTCCGACCTGTTCGAGCTGTTCTGGCACGCCACCGACGGCACGCTCGACACCGTCGACCTCGAATGGGATCGCCGCGTCGCGCTGGGCGTAGTGCTGGCCGCGCACGGCTATCCGGAAGCGCCGCGCAAGGGCGACGTCGTCCGCAACCTGCCGCCCGAGGCGCCCGACGCGGTCGTCTTCCATGCCGGCACCACTCTGGCCGACGGCGAACTCAGGACCAGCGGCGGGCGCGTGCTGTGCGTGACCGTGCTGGCCGACAACGTCCGCCTGGCGCAGCAGCGCGCCTACGAAGTCGCCGCGCGCATCCAGTTCGACGGCGTGCAGTACCGCCGCGACATCGGGCACCGCGCGCTCCAGGCCCGCGGCAACGGCTGATGCAGGCCGATCCGGCGGCGGTCGGCGACTACCTGCGCGGTCTGCAGCAGCGCATCGTCGGCGCCGTCGAGGCGGCCGACGGCGCCGTCGCCGTGCGCGACGCCTGGGAGAAGCCGCCCGGGGAGCCCTTGCAGGGCAGCGGCCTGACCTGCATCCTCGAAGGTGGCGCGCTGTTCGAGCGCGCCGGCTGCGGTTTCTCGCAGGTGCGCGGCCCCCGGCTGCCGCCCTCGGCGACGCAGCACCGCCCCGAACTCGCCGGCGCGCCCTTCGAGGCGATGGGCGTGTCGCTCGTCTTCCACCCGCGCAATCCCTACGTGCCGATCGTCCACATGAACGTGCGCATGCTCGCGGCGCTGCCCGCCGAGGGAGCGCCCGTGTGCTGGTTCGGCGGCGGGCTCGACCTGACGCCGATCTACGGCTTCGAGGAGGACGCGACGCATTTCCACCGCACCTGCCGCGAGGCACTGTCGCCCTTCGGCGCGGACAAGTACCCCCGCTTCAAGACATGGTGCGACGAGTACTTCTTCCTGAAGCACCGCAACGAGCAGCGCGGCGTCGGCGGCATCTTCTTCGACGATTTCTCGGAGCTGGGCTTCGAGGACAGCTTCGCCATGCTGCGCGCGGTCGGCGACGCGCTGCTGCCGGCCTACCTGCCCATCGTCGAGCGGCGCCGCGACATGCCCCATGGCGAGCGCGAGCGCGGATTCCAGCTCTACCGGCGCGGCCGCTACGTGGAATTCAACCTCGTGTGGGACCGCGGCACGCACTTCGGCCTGCAGTCCGGCGGTCGCACCGAGTCGATCCTGCTGTCGATGCCGCCACTGGCGAGCTGGGCCTACCGCAGCGAACCGGTGCCCGGCACGCCGGAAGCCGCGCTCTACAGCGACTTCATCGTGCGGCGCGAATGGGCATGACCCGGCGGCGCGTGGGCGTCTTCGGCGGCGCGTTCGACCCGCCGCACGTCACCCACGTCGCGCTGGCGCGGGCGGCCATGGCCCAGCGCGATCTCGACGCGTTGCGCATCTTTCCCACCGGCCACCCATGGCACAAGGCGCGCGTCCTGAGCGCCGCCGCGCACCGCATCGCGATGGCCGAGCTGGCGTTCGGCGACATCGCGGGCGTGGTCGTCGATCCCCGCGAAACCCTGCGCGCAGGCCCGACCTACACCCTCGACACCCTGCAGGAACTGCAGTCCGAGCAGCCCGACGCCGAGCTGGTGCTGATCATGGGCAGCGACCAGGCCCGGGCGTTGCCGGGCTGGCACGGCTGGCGGGAGATTGTCTCGGCCGCCGTCGTGTGCGTCGCCGAGCGACTAGAATCCGCCCCCTCCGTCGTCGCGGCCGAGCCGGCAGGCTCATCCACCCGGCCCGCGTCGCGTTTCGATCCCGCGATGCTGCCCGGCCTGCCTGCCGGAGCCCGCTTCGAGTTCCTGGAACTCCCGCCGGTGGCCACCAGCGCCACCGACATCCGAGCCCGCCTGGCGCGGCACCAGCGCATCACCGGTCTGGTTCCGCCAGCGGTTGAACGCTATATTGAACAACACCACCTCTACGCCCCCCCGCCTGATGACCACTGAAGCCGCCGCCAAGAAAGACACCCACAAGCTCCAGCGAGCCATCATCGACGGGCTCGAAGACGTCAAGGCGCAGGACATCCAGGTTTTCGACACCGAGCATCTGTCCCCGCTGTTCGAGCGCGTGATCGTCGCCTCGGGCACCTCGAACCGCCAGACCAAGGCGCTCGCCGCCAGCGTGCGCGACGCCGTGCGCGAGGCGGGCTTCCCCAAGCCGCGTACCGAGGGCGAGGACAACGGCGAATGGATCATCGTGGACTGCGGCGCCGCGGTCGCGCACATCATGCAGCCGGCGATCCGCCAGTACTACCACCTGGAGGAGATCTGGGGCGACAAGCCGGTGCGCCTGAAGCTGGGCGCCGCCAAGCCGGCCGCCGCCAGCGCCGAAGAGACCGCGCCCGCGAAGAAGCAGCCCGCCGCGGCCAAGACCCTGCGCCGCGCCAGCGCCGCCAAGACCGCCATCCGCGAGGCCGAACAGGTCGCCAAGGCCGAGAAGGCCGAACGTGCCCGCCCGGCCGCCCGCAAGACCGCGGCACGCAAGCCGGCCGCCGCGTCGTCGGCGCCGGCTCGCAAGCGCGCGGCAACGGCTTCCGCCGCTCCGGCCGCACCCGCCCGCAAGCGCGTGGCGGCGCCCGGGAGCGCATCCACGGCATCGGCCACGACGGCCGACCCGGCCACCCTCGCGGCACCGGCCAAGCGCACGACGAAGGCTGCCGGCACGGCCGCGCCGGCCAAGACGCCCGTCAAGGTCATCGGCAAGCCGGCCGCCCGCAAGGCCACGTCCGCCAAGGGCGCGGCCGCCAAGACCACCGCCGCGCCGCGCAAGGCACCGGCGCGCAAGGCCGCTCCGCGCAACCCATGAGGCTGCTGGTGGTCGCGGTCGGGCAACGCATGCCCGACTGGGCGCAGACCGCCTGGGACGACTACGCCAAGCGCTTCCCGCCCGAACTCAAACTGGAACTGCGCGCCGTCAAGACCGAGCCGCGCGGATCCAAGACGCTGGAGACCCTCTACGCCGCCGAGCGCGAGCGCATCGAGGGCGCCATCGCCCGCAACATGCGCATCGTGGCGCTGGACGAGCGCGGCACCGCGCTCACCACCAAGGCCCTGGCCGCGCGCCTGCAGGCCTGGCAGGGCGAGGGCGACGACGTCGCGCTGGTGATCGGCGGCCCCGACGGGCTCGACCCGGCCTTCAAGGCCGCCGCGCACGAGCGCATCCGCCTGTCCGACCTGACCCTGCCGCACGCCATGGCGCGCGTGCTGCTGGTCGAGCAGCTCTATCGCGCCTGGTCGGTCAATGCCGGTCACCCGTACCACCGCGAATAGGCGGATGCCCGCAATGCCCGGCGGCGGGACGGGCGCAGCATCGTCGTCGTCCGACATGCCATGAATTCCATGATCGCCATGCCCTTCATTTATCTCGCCTCGCAAAGTCCGCGCCGAGCCCAACTGCTCGACCAGCTCGGCGTGCGCCACGAACTCCTGCTGGCCGGTCCCGACGAGGACGCCGAGGCGCTCGAGGCCGTGCGTCCGGGCGAATCGCCCGGCGCCTACGTGCAGCGCGTCACCGCCCTCAAGCTCGACGCGGCGGTCGAGCGCCATCGGCGCCGGGGCCTGGCGGCCGCGCCGATCCTGTGCGCCGACACCACCGTCGCGCTCGGCCGTGCCATCCTCGGCAAGCCGGCGGACGCGGCCGACGCGCGGCGCATGCTCTCGCGCCTGTCGGGCGCCACGCACCGCGTGCTGACCGCCGTGGCGCTGCAGCACGGACCCCACCGCCACGCCGCGCTCCAGGTCTCGCGCGTGCGCTTCGCCGCGCTGTCGGACGCCGAGATCGTCGCCTACGCCGCCGGCGGCGAGCCGATGGGCAAGGCCGGCGCCTACGCGATCCAGGGCCGCGCGGGCGCTTTCGTCGAACACATCGCCGGCTCCCATTCGGGCATCATGGGACTGCCCCTCCACGAGACCGCGCGGCTGCTCCGGCAGGCCGGTTTCACGACCTGACCGCCCACGCGCCCACGCCATGCAAGACATCCTGATCAACTGGTCGCCCCAGGAAACCCGCGTCGCGCTGGTCGAGCACGGGGCGGTGCAGGAGCTGCACGTCGAGCGCACGCTGGAGCGCGGCCTGGTGGGCAACGTCTACCTGGGCAAGGTCTCGCGCGTGCTGCCGGGCATGCAGTCGGCCTTCATCGACATCGGCCTGGAGCGCACCGCGTTTCTGCACGTGGCCGACATCGTGGCGCCGTTCACGCCGGGCTCGCGGCCGTCGACGCAGGTGCCCGAGCGCGACCACCGCGGCCAGGCCACGACCGTGGTGCCGATCGAGAAGCAGGTCTTCGAGGGCCAGGCGCTGCTGGTGCAGGTGATCAAGGACCCCATCGGCACCAAGGGCGCGCGGCTGTCGACGCAGATCAGCATCGCCGGGCGGCTCCTGGTGTTCCTGCCGCAGGACAACCACATCGGCGTCTCGCAGAAGATTCCCGGCGACCTGCGCGACGCATTGCGCGCGCGGCTGCAGGTGCTCATCGACGCTGCGGCGGTGGCCGACGCCGCCGGTGCGCCGCCCGGTCCCACCGGCGGCTTCATCCTGCGCACCAACGGCGAGGATTCCTCCGACGCCGAGCTGGCCGAGGACATCGCCTACCTGCGCAAGA
The DNA here is from genome assembly GCF_050435945.1 of Variovorax sp. PvP013. Taxonomy (NCBI): domain Bacteria; kingdom Pseudomonadati; phylum Pseudomonadota; class Betaproteobacteria; order Burkholderiales; family Comamonadaceae; genus Variovorax; species Variovorax sp. PvP013. The sequence goes on along the minus strand of NZ_JBNDLF010000001.1, from coordinate 771,448 downwards.
CCTGGTCGCGCATCCGCGACCGCTCCACGCGCCTGCCGCCGGTGTCGCTGCTGCACCAGGACCTGAGCCTGCTGCAGCGCGTGCTGCGCGACCTGACGACCGAGGAGACGCAGACCATCCGCATCGACTCGCGCGAGCAGTTCGAGGCGCTGAGCGCCTTCGGCGCCGAGTTCATGCCGCAGGCCGTGGCGCGGCTGCAGCTCTACAAGGGCGAGCGGCCGATCTTCGACCTCTGTTCGATCGACGAGGAGATCGTCAAGGCGCTCGGGCGGCGAGTCGACCTGAAGTCGGGCGGCTACCTGGTGGTCGACCAGACCGAGGCGCTGACCACCATCGACGTCAACACCGGCGGCTTCGTCGGCGCACGCAACTTCGACGACACCATCTTCAAGACCAACCTGGAAGCGGCGCAGGCCATCGCGCGGCAGCTGCGGCTGCGCAACCTGGGCGGCATCGTGATCGTCGACTTCATCGACATGGCGCGCGAGCACCACCGCGAGCAGGTGCTGGCCGAGTTCAGAAAGCAGCTGGCGCGCGACCGCGTGAAGACCAGCGCCGGCGGCTTCTCGCCGCTCGGGCTGGTCGAGATGACGCGCAAGCGCACCCGCGAATCGCTCGCCCACATGCTGTGCGAGCCCTGCGTGGCGTGCGGTGGCCAGGGCATCGTCAAGACCGCGCGCAGCGCCGCCTACGACGTGATGCGCGAGATCCTGCGCGAGGCACGGCAGTTCACGCCGCGCGAGTTCCGCATCGTCGCCGCGCCGCAGGTGATCGAACTGCTGCTCGACGAGGAGAGCCAGCACCTGGCCGGTTTGAGCGACTTCATCGGCAAGCCGATCTCGCTGCAGTCGGAGCCGGCGATGGGGCAGGGCCAGTTCGACATCGTGTTGCTCTGACTCGCCCCCAGGCTCGCGCACTTCGTGTCGCGGCGCCCACCCCCTTCCGGGGGCAACGCCGGCGGCCGGGCTGAGCCCGTTCCGCGGCGTTCCTGACTCGCCTTCGGGCTTGCGCATTTCGTGTCGCGGCGACCACCCCCGTCGGGGGCAACGCCGGCGGCCGGGCTGAGTCCGTTCCGCGGTTCGGTTCCGGCTGGGCGCGGCTACACTCCGGGCGTCGAAATGGCAGGCTCGGTCTGGGTAGGCCCGGGCCCTTTCCCGATCCGGGAAAGCACTTTCCGCGCCGCGCAGGCGCGGTACCCGACAGTCCCGCGCCGCCGTGCGCTTTGCGGGCCTGATCGGTGCCATCGACGGCGATGTCGCTCCATCGGGCCTTCTCCCAGGAGCCCTTCCATGACCGTCGCCGATCCCTCCAGACCCCTCGTTCTCGTCCATCTCGCCACCGGCGTGCAGGGCAGCGCCGTCGTGCGCGCCGCGCTGGCGCGCGGGTTCCCGGTCCGGGCGCTGGTGCGCGACCGCGCCCGGGCGCCCGCGTTCCCGGCGGATCGCGTCGAATTCGTCGAGGGCGATCTCGACGACCCGGCCTCCCTGCACGCGGCCAGCGCGGGCATCGGCCACGCCGTGCTCCAGGTGCCCACCGGACCCGCCGAGACGATGGCCATGCGGGCGCGGCACGCGGCGTCCGCGTGCGTCGCGGCGGGCCTGCGCCACGTCGTGCTCAGGCTCGCCAGCGCCAGCCGGGCCGCGCCGTGCGCGGAGCCGAGCTTCGTGGGCAATGCCCGGGTCGAGGACGCGCTGCGGCAGGTCGGCCTGGCGTTCGCCGCCGTGCGGCCCACGATGTACCTCGACAACCTGCTCAAGCCCTCGGTGCGCGACGAGATCGCCGGCAGCGGCGTCTTCGCCCCGCCCGTCGACTCCGCGCAGCGCATCGCCTGGACCTGCGTGGACGACTGCGCCCGCGCGGCGATCGCGTTGATGGAACGAGGCGCCACCGGCGACCACCGCATCGCGGGTCCGCGCGGCCTGACCGGCGACGAACTCGCGGCGTGCCTCTCCGAGGGCCTGGGGCGCCGCGTCGCCTACCGGGCGCAGCCGATCGATGCCTTCGAGCGCGAGGTCGATGCCGCGATGGGTGCGGGCACGGGGCGCCGGGTGGCCTCCAAGTTCCGCTATTTCGCTCGCCATCCCGAGGAGGCCGATGCGATCCTCGCGAGACCGTTCGAACGTCAGGTCGGCTTGGCCGGCTTCCAGCCCACGGACGTGGCGACGTGGGCACGCCGGCACCGGCACGACTTCGTCGACGGTGCCGAAAGCGCGTAGCGCTACGCGTCCACGCCGACGAGCGCCAGGCCGTCGTCGCAGGCCTGCCGCAGCGTGGCGGCGAAGCGCATCGGAATGCCGAAGGCTTTCTCCGCCAGCGCCGACCGGGCGGCCAGGGCCGTGCGCCGCGCGTCGTCGGCCTCGACGCCGATCACGGCCTTGCAGCAGGCGCCCAGTGCCTGCTTGTTGTGCTTGAGCCAGATGCCCCGGCGCTTGCGGTCTTCGTGCGCTTCCTCCGCGCGCGCTCGGGGCTGTATCAACACGAAGGCCTCGCCATGGGCGACGAGCGCCTCCATCTCGCGCTCCCACCGGGCCGCGTAGCCGGGCGAGACGTCGCCGTGCGCCAGCACCAACGGGAAGCGCGAGACGTCGTGAAGGGTGAAATCTGCCGGATTCAAGGTCATGGTGTGTTCCTGCAAGGACGTTCGAAGGATCGGTGGTTCGAGGAATTCAGGCCCGCCGGCCCAGGCGCAGCGAGATCAGCCCGCACGTCAGCGCCAGGCCCGCGGCGACGAGGAAGGCGGCATGGCTGCCGGCCAGCGAGGCGCTGCGCGCGTCGATGCCCGCGGACTGCATCCGCGCGACCGCACCGGCCAGCGTGGCGAGCGCGGCCACCCCCAGCGCGCCGCCCAGCTGGCGCGCGGTGTTGGCCAGTCCCGAGGCCAGGCCGGCGTCCTCCATCGGCACGCCCGAGGTCACCGCGTGCGTGGCCGCCAGGATCAGCAGGCCCAGGCCGGTGCCCACCAGCAGCGTCGGACCCAGCACGTGCCGCGCGAACGCCGCCTGGACGGGCAGCCCGCCCAGCCAGGCCAGTCCCGCGGCGGCGGCCAGGGCACCCCACAGCGGCAGGTGCCGGACGGTGCCCGCGCCCATGGCTTTCGTGAACAGCAGCCGCACGGCCGCCAGCGCCAGGCCCATCGGCAGCAGGGCCAGTCCCGTCTCGCGCGCGCCGTAGCCCGCCACCTGCTGCAGGGTGATGGAGAGCAGGTAGATCGACGCCGCCAGCAGTGCGCCCAGGCACAGCATCAGCAGGTTGCCCGCGGCCAGGCCGGGCAGCCGGAAGATCGACAGGCGCAGCAGCGGACTGGCGCTGCGCCGCTCGATGGCGACGAACAGCGCGAACAGGCCCAGTGCGAGCACCAGCGCGCCCATCACGATCGGCGAGCCCCAGCCCCGCGCGATCGATTGCGTGATGCCGTAGACCAGCAGGGCGCTGCCCAGCGTAGACGCCAGCGCGCCGGGCACGTCCAGCCGGGGCCGGGGCACGCCGGCCGACGGCGCCAGCAGGCTGGCGGCGATGCCCGCCATCAGCGCCAGCCCGACCGGAACGTTGACGAACATCACCCAGCGCCAGCCCGCGCCCTCGGTGAGCAGGCCGCCGATGACCACGCCCAGCGCGAAGCCGGCCGAGTTCAGCGCCGCCCACAGCGACAGCGCGCTGGTGCGTGCCTGCCTGTCGTGGTGCGTCGCGGCCATCACCAGCGTCATGGAGGATGTCGCCAGCACCGCCGCGCCGACGCCCTGCACGGCGCGCGCCGCCAGCAGCAGCGCGGCGCCCGAGGCCAGGCCGCCGGCCAGGCTGGACAGCGTGAAGAGGAACAGGCCGGCCAGCAGCACCGGCCGCCGCCCGTAGAGGTCGCCCGCGCGTGCCGCCAGCAGCATGCAGCCGCCGAAGCTCAGCAGGTAGGCGTCGATCACCCACTGCTGGGCCTCGTGCGACAGCCGCAGGTCGTGTCGCATCGCGGGCAGGGCCACGTTCACGATGGAGCCGTCCATGACCACCATGAAGGAGGCGAGGGAGGCCATGGCGACGACGAGCCATGGCGGCAGGTGGGCGCGCAGCAGGGGCGCGGGGGCGGGCGGTGCGGCGGTGCGCATGGAAGGACTCCGGTGGTTCGAGAGGATCCAGTGTCCGGGCGGACCGGGTGATGCTGATAACGTCGTATGGACGTAAAACAATGGAATCCGGCCATGTCCGCAACCCGCGCGCCCGCCGCCGTCCCCGGCTCCGCCGTCTCGCCCAACGCGGCGCTGTTCGAACTCAGCGAACGGGCGGACGGCCCGGCACTGATCGCCGTCCGGGGCAGCGCGCAGATCGACAGCGAGTTCCAGCTCGGCACGCGCGAGACCGCCTGGCACCGTCACCTGCGCGGCCAGCTCTTCTGCATCGAGAACGGCCTGGTGCACGTGCGCACCCGGCAGGGTTCGTGGCTGCTGCCGCCGCACCGCGCCGGTTGGGTGCCGCCGGGCATGCCGCACATGGCCAGCATCAGCGGGGTGATGAGCGGCTGGAACGTGCTGGTGACGCCCGAGGCCGCGCGGGGGCTGCCCGCCGAGCCTTGCGTCGTGGGCGTGAGCGAGCTGTTGCGCGCGCTGGTGCGCCGCGCGGTCGGCTGGAGCGGCCAGGACCGGCTCACCGCCGCGCAGCGCCGGGTGACGGCCGTGCTGCTCGACGAGCTGCGCGACGCGCCCCGCGAGCCGCTGCACCTGCCCATGCCGACCGACCGGCGCCTGCTGCGCATCGCCGATGCCGTGCTGCGGGCACCCGGCGATGCGCGCACGCTCGACGCGTGGGCCGCCTGGGCGGGGCTGTCGCCCCGCAGCCTCACCCGCCTGTGCCAGGCCGAGCTGGGCATGAGCTTCGCGCAGTGGCGCCAGCAGGCGGGGCTGGTCCATGCGCTCGAGGCCCTGGCCCGGGGCGCATCGGTGGCCGGCGTGTCGGACGCGCTGGGCTACGCCACGCCGAGCAACTTCATCGCGATGTTCCGGCGCGCGTTCGGCGAATCGCCGGCCCGGTACTTCGCGAAGCGCGCGGCGCCGCACCCCGACCGATAGGCCCGGGCGCGTCGGCCGCCCACCGGAGCGGTTCGCGCCGCGGCGAAGGCGTCAGAGCGTCGGTGTCCGGCCGGCCGGCGTGGCGCGCACGGCGTTGTTCTGCAGCCGCGCGTAGAGCCCGTCGAGCGCCATGAGCTGCGCGTGCGAGCCCTGTTCGGCGATGCGGCCGCGCTCCATCACCACGATGCGGTCGGCATGCTGGATGGTGCTCAGGCGGTGCGCGACGATCAGCGTGGTGCGGCTCTGCATCAGGCGCTGAAGGGCGTCCTGCACCAGCCGTTCCGACTCGGTGTCGAGCGCCGAGGTGGCCTCGTCGAGCAGCAGCACCGGGGCGTCCTTGTAGAGCGCGCGGGCGATGGCCAGACGCTGGCGCTGGCCGCCGGAGAGCTGCGTCGCGTTGTGGCCGAGCACCGTGTCGATGCCCTGCGGCAGGCCCGCGACGTGATCGGCCAGGTTGGCCGCGGCGACGCAGCGCGCGACGCGCTCGCGGTCGACGGCCGCGCCCAGCGCCACGTTGGCCGCGAGCGTGTCGTTGAGCATCACCACGTCCTGGCTGACCATGGCGAACTGGGCGCGCAGGCCGGCCAAGCGCCAGTCCGGCAGCGCGTGGCCGTCGAGGCGCAGTTCGCCGGCGCTCGGCAGCACGAAGCGCGGCAGCAGGTTGACCAGCGTGCTCTTGCCCGACCCCGACGGCCCGACGAAGGCCACGATCTCGCCCGGCGCGATGTCCAGGCTGACGCCGTCGAGCGCATGGCCCTCGTCCTCGCCGCGGTAACGCACCCGCACGTCGCGCAGTTCGATCCGCCCTGTGGCGCGTTCGAGCGTGAAGCCGCCCCCGGACTCCGAGGGCACGTCGTCGACCAGTGCCAGTCCGCGCTCCAATGCCGCCAGGCCGCGCGTGATCGGGTTGGCCATGTCGGCGAGGCGGCGGATCGGCGCGATGAGCATCAGCATGGCGGTGATGTAGGCGACGAAGCCGCCCACCGTCAGTCCCTGCTCGCTGCTCTGCCAGAGGGCGATCATCACCACCACCGACAGCGCCACGGCGGCCAGCAGCTGGGTCAGCGGCGTCATGGCGGCCGAGGCGATGGTCGACTTGACGGCCAGGCGGTTGAGCGTGCGGCTCAGGCGCTCGAAGCGCTCGGCCTGGGCGGCCTCGGCGCCGTGCAGGCGCACCACCCGGTGGGCCAGCACGTTCTCTTCGACGACGTAGGCGAGGTCGTCGGTGGCCGTCTGGCCCAGTCGCGTGAGGTGGTAGAGGCGCTTGGAAAGCACCTTCATGATCCACGCCACGCCCGGCACCAGCAGGCCGACGATGAGGGTCAGCTTCCAGTTCAGGTAGATCAGGTAGCCCAGCAGCGCCACCAGCGTGAAGCCGTCGCGCGACAGCCCGAGCAGGGCCTGCACCAGCAGCATCGAGCCGGTCTGCACCTCGTAGACCACGGTGTTGGACAGCGTGCTGGCCGACTGCTTGGAGAACAGCGCCAGCTCCGCCGCCAGCAGGCGCTCGAACAGCATGCGGCGCAGGCGCTGCATGCCCTCGTTGGCGATGCGCGCCAAGGCGTACTGCGACACGAACTGCGCCAGACCGCGCACCGCGAACAGGCCGACGATGGCCGCCGGCACCATCCACAGGGCCAACTGGCCGCGTGTGAAGCCGCGGTCGAGCAGGGGTTTGAGGAGCGCCGGCATCAGCGGTTCGGTGACGGCGGCGAGGAGGGCGGCGCCCAGGGCGAGCGCCCACCAGCGCCGCGAGCCTCCGAACCAGGTCATCAGGCGGGCGAGGCGGCGGGTCAGGGGAGGCCGCGCGGCGTCGCCAGGGGGGGAAGGAGGCATGGCGGCGGATTCTAAAGGCGCCTTCCGCGCGCGCCGGACGTGCCATCCGGTCCCGCGAGACGCGCTGCTGCTGCCGGGGCGCCACGCCCGGTGTGTACCATGTCGCCTGCTCCCGACCGGTGAAACTTTGTTGCCGGCAACCTCTCCGAACCGCATGAACAAGCCGCTGCCCGATCCCTCCCGCACCCTTTCTTCATCGTTCCTCGCCCGCCGTGGCCTCGTCGCCGCCATGGCGGCCTCCCCCCTGGTTCCCGCGCTCGCCCAGTTCCGGGTCGAGGTCTCGGGCGTGGGGCTGACGCAGCTGCCGATCGCCCTGGCGCCCTTCAAGGGCCAGGACGCGTCGCCGCAGAAGATCTCCACCATCGTGCAGGCCGACCTCGAGCGCAGCGGCCAGTTCCGCGGCGTCGACGCCTCGGGTCAGGCGCTTGACGAGTCCTCCCGCCCCGACCTCACCCTGTGGCGCCAGCGCACGGCCGACTCGCTGGTGGTGGGCAGCGTGAACCGGCTCGCCGACGGCCGCTACGACGTGCGCTTCCGGCTGTGGGACGTGGTCCGCGGCCAGGACCTCGGCGGCCAGAGCTACACCGTGCCCCAGGGCGACCTGCGCCTGGCCTCGCACCGCATCGCCGACTACGTCTACGAGAAGCTCACGGGGGAGAAAGGCATCTTCTCGACCCGCATCGCCTACGTCACCAAGAACGGCGGGCGCTACAACCTCTGGGTCGCCGACGCCGACGGCGAGAACTCGCAGGCCGCGCTGGCGAGCCCGGAACCCATCATCTCGCCCGTGTGGTCGTCCAACGGCGGCCAGCTCGCCTACGTGTCCTTCGAGTCGCGCAAGCCGGTGGTCTACGTGCACAACGTGGCGAGCGGGCAGCGTCGGCTGCTGGCGAACTTCCGCGGCTCCAACAGCGCGCCGGCCTGGGCGCCGGACGGCGCCTCGCTGGCCGTCACGCTCAGCCGCGACGGCGGCTCGCAGCTCTTCACCATCCCGGCCGGCGGCGGCGAGCCCAGGCGCCTGACGCAGAGCAACAGCATCGACACCGAGCCGGTGTTCTCGGCCGACGGCGGCACCATCTATTTCGTCAGCGACCGGGGCGGCGCGCCCCAGATCTACAAGATGGGCAGCAGCGGCGGCACGCCCACGCGCGTCACGTTCAGCGGCACTTACAACATCTCGCCTTCCATCAGCGGCGACGGCCGGTGGTTGGCCTACATCTCGCGCGTCGGCGGGGCCTTCAAACTGCACGTCATGGAACTGGCGACGGGCAACGTCGCCGCCATCACCGACACGAGTGCCGACGAGAATCCGAGCTTCGCGCCCAACAGCAAGCTGATCGTCTACGCGACGCAACTGCAGGGCCGCGAAGCGCTGATGACCACCACGCTCGACGGCAAGATCAAGGCCCGACTGGCAGGGCAGGCCGGCGACATCCGGGAGCCGGACTGGGGTCCGTTCCAAAAGCAATGATTCATAAGAGGAGTTCGAAATGTTGAAACGTACGATCTATTCGCTCGCCATCGTGGCGCTCATCGCCGGTTGCTCGTCGGGCACCAAGCTCAACGACACGCCGGTGGTCGATCGCGTCGGCGGCATGGCCGGCCAGGGCAGTGGCAGCGGCGGTGCCGCCAGCGGCGTGGCACCGGTCACCATCGATCCCAACGCGCAGAACGCGGCCGGCCCGGTGGGCGTGGCGCGCATCGTGTACTTCGACTACGACAGCTACACCGTCAAGCCCGAGTACCAGTCGCTCATCGACGGCCATGCGCGCTTCCTGAAGGCCAATGCCCAGCGTCGCGTGTCCATCGAAGGCCACACCGACGATCGGGGCGGCCGCGAATACAACCTCGCGCTGGGCCAGAAGCGTTCCGAAGCCGTGCGTCGCGCCCTGACGTTGCTCGGGGTCAACGACGCCCAGATCGAAGCCGTCAGCTTCGGCAAGGAAAAGCCCTCGGTCCAGGGCGGCGGCGAATCCGCCTGGGCCCAGAACCGCCGCGCCGAGATCAGCTACCGTTGATGATGCACGGCACCCCTTTGAGCTGGAAGCGCGCGGCCCTGGCCGCCGCGCTGTTCTGCGCCTCGCTGGGTGCGAACGCCGCGCTGTTCGAGGACGACGAAGCGCGGCGCGCCATCCTCGACCTGCGCCAGCGCGTCGAGGCGCAGCGTGTGCAGACCGAGCAGCGCCTGACCGACGAGAACGCCCAGTTGCGGCGCAGCCTGCTCGACCTGCAGACACAGATCGAGGCCATGCGCGGTGATTTGGCACGCATGACCGGGCAGAACGAGCAGCTCACGCGTTCGGTGTCCGAGGTCCAGCAGCGCCAGACCGACGTCGACGAGCGGCTGCGCAAGACCGAGCCGTCGAAGATCACGGTCGACGGCCGCGAGTTCACCGCCGACCCGCGCGAGAAGGCCGAGTTCGATGCGGCGCTCGGCGTGTTCCGCTCCGGACAGTTCGCTCAGGCACAGACCGCGTTCGCCGATTTCGTGAAGCGCTATCCGCAGAGCGGCTACAACGCGTCGGCCCTGTTCTGGCTGGGCAATGCCCAGTATGCGACGCGCAACTACAACGAGGCGATCGCCAATTTCCGTTCCATGCTGTCGCTGGCGCCCGATCACGCCAAGGCGCCCGAGGCGGTGCTGTCGATCGCGAACTGCCAGATCGAATTGAAGGACACGCGCGCCGCGCGCCGGACGCTGGAAGACCTGACCAAGGCCTATCCCCAGTCCGAGGCGGCACAGGCGGGTCGCGAACGCCTGTCGCGGCTCAAGTGACGAGACCTCCGCATGGTCGATGCAGCCGGCGTTGAAGACGCCCTGGCCACGACGGCATCGTCCTTGCCGTCGAAGACTTCCGACAGCGTCGCGGACCCCGCCCGGCGGTTCGGCGGGCTCGAGCGGCTGTACGGCGTGCCGGGTGCCACGGCCATCCGTGCCGCGCACGTCATGGTGGTCGGCATCGGTGGTGTGGGTTCGTGGAGCGTCGAGGCGCTGGCGCGCTGCGGCGTCGAGCGCCTGACGCTGATCGACCTCGATCACATCGCCGAATCCAACATCAACCGGCAGATCCATGCCCTGGACTCGACGATCGGCCAGGCCAAGGTCGAAGCCATGCGGGACCGCATCGGCGGCATCAATCCGGACTGCCGGGTGCTGGCGATCGACGATTTCGTCGAACCAGCCAACTGGTTGGCACTGGTGCGATCGGCCGAGGAGGCGCAAGGGCCCATCGATGCCGTGATCGACGCTTGCGACCAGTTGAAGGCGAAGCTGGTGATGAGCCAATGGGCGCGTGGCCATCGATCGACGGCCTACGTCACCGTCGGCGCGGCGGGGGGTAAGCGACACGCGCACCGGGTGGAGATCGACGATCTCTCCGTGGTCACGCACGACCCGCTGCTGGCGCAGTTGCGTCATCGCCTCCGCAAGGAACACGGCGCGCCGCGCGATGGCAAGAAGATCAAGCTCGCCTGCGTCTTCAGCCGCGAAAGCGTGGCCGGACCGGACGCATCCTGCGCGGTCGAGGGCGATGGAACGCTGAACTGCAGCGGCTACGGCTCGGTGGTCAGCGTGACGGCCACTTTCGGCCAATGCGCGGCCGGATGGATCGTGGACAGGATCGCCTCGGCGAAGACGCTATAATCGCAGGCTTTGCCGGACTCGACGCTGGCGAAAATCAGAAGTCAGTCGGATTGCTCCTCGGTGATCCACGGGACGTTAGCTCAGTTGGTAGAGCAGCGGACTTTTAATCCGTTTGTCGTGGGTTCGACCCCCGCACGTCCCACCAACAACCCGAAGGGTCAGCCGGCCGATGCCCGCTGACCCTTTGTCTTTGGATCTGTGGCCTGATTGCCACCACACCGACATCGCAAGCGTGCATGCTTCGTGGTCATGGGTCGACCCTGTCAGGGCTTCCAGCGAGTGAACCACTCCGTCGCAGGAGGCTCCAAGGGTCTCGCATGAGGAAGCGGTTGCTTGCAAACCCGCCGATTGTGGGACGTTGTGCGACAAAGTAGCAATTTTTGTTTACATTTAAAACATAAAATTACGCGTGCCGTGATCGGCGTTCCTCTTTTCCAAGTCACCGAAACATTCAATCACGTATGTCTGCCGAGAGAAAAAAACTGCTGATCATCGGCTCCACGCAGGGCGTCTACGGGGGCATCGAAGCCTTCATGATGGCCGTGGCCGAGGCCGCCCAGAAGTGGCCGGAACTCGACGTGAAGGTGTGTTTCAAGCTGGTCAAGGGAGTCCAGGCCGACGAGCACATCGTCAGCATGGCACGCAAATACTGCCACTCGGTGCATTTCGTCCGCCGCGGTTCGCGCGAACTGATGAATCTCGTGCGGTGGGCCGACATCGTCCATGCGCAGAACATGCCGCCCGACATCGTGATTCCTGCCTTCCTGAAGCGCAAGAAGATCCTGCTGACGGTGCACAACAAGAAATTCCCGCAGGCGAGTCTTCATCGGTTGATGTGGGGTCTCACGATCCGGTTGGCCGACAAGCGATGGTTCAACTCCAATTTCGTCTGGAACACCTGGGAGCCCGGCGAGAAGGACAAGAACAGCGCCTGCATCCCGACGGTGTGCCGCTTTCCGGATGAATACGTTCCACCGCGAGACCGCAAGGGTTTTCTCTTCGTCGGTCGCTGGATCGAGAACAAGGGCCTCGAGGAACTGATCCAGGCCTACAAATCGATCGACAACCCGGAGTGGCCCCTGACGATCCTGGGCGATGGCCCTCTGCACGATCGCGTGCACGGCCTGATCGAGAAGACGGGTGTGGAGAACGTCACCCTGCCTGGCTTCGTGAGCGACAAGACCAAGCAGCAAATGATCGCCTCGTGCAAGTGGCTGCTGGCGCCGGCCAAGACCCAGGAGGACCTGGGACTGACGCCGATCGAGGCCCGTTGCGCGGGGGTTCCTTCCATCGTGACCCGCGACGGAGGGCTGCCCGAGTCAGGTGGCCGGGCCGCTCTGGTGGCGGAGCCGGGGAATGTCCAGGATCTGGCGCAGCGCATGAACGAGGCTATCCGCATGAGCGAGGAAGCCTATGCGAAGCGGAGCGCGTTGGCCAAGGCGTCGCTCGCCGAGTTCCTGAAACCGATGGAGTTCTACCGGAAAGCCTACGAGTGAGACGAAGGCTCAGGCCGCCAGATCGTCGATGCCCGACATCGACACGGAAGTCGTGAGCGACGTCACGATGCCGATGGCACTGGCCCTGAGCAACTCCTGCTTGATGGCGTTCTGGAGACGGTGACGAGCGGAGTTCGGCTGATCGTGGTCGTACTCCTCGTCGAGCTCGCAATGAAGGTAGTAGTCGACTTGCGCCATGAGGCGGTCGACCGAGGCGGCAAGCTCTGTGTTGTTCATCCGATATCTCTGTTGTTGAGCTTGGTAAGTCCTTCGTCAATGCCCGCTTGACGAACTGAATTCACAACTTCTTTCTACAGAGTATCACGGGTTCAGCTTTTGTTCAGTCTCGTGCGCGGTAACAGATGACGGCCGAAGGGGCGGCAGCAGGTGCTGCGCAGCCACGGCGACCCGCACGCAATCCTTGATGTGGTGCTCTCCCAGGGCCCTGAGGGCGGCATAGCCCAGCATCGCCGAGACGGCCTGGCCGGCGAGAGGCACGTATTTGGTGGCCTGCTTGGCCGTCAGTCGCATTCCGGCGTGCTTCGCCAGCGTGACGAGCAGGTCGCGCGTCACCAGCCGCCCCACCAGCAACGCACCCACCGTCCCCACCGCCTGCTGGATGCGCTCCTGCCTGTGCGGTGAGAGCCGGTCGATCTGCGTCGGCGACAGGCCGAATTCGGTGCTGATCTGCGGCACCAGACGGGACAGCAAGGCCGCATCGGCGGCCCAGTCGACGCCGGGCAGCGGCACCGCGCTGGCGGCCGCCGCGATCAGTGCCTTGCGGCCGATGAGGCGCCGGCTGCGCCGGATCGCCTCGATCAAGCGGGGATCGCCTCGTGCGAGTTCGATGGCGGAGGGCATGCGGCGGCTTTCTGTCGATGGGTCAGGCGGCCAACGTTTCGAGCTGGTCGGAAAGCGCGAGCCAGCGCTCTTCCAGCCGCTCGACCTCGCCGGCCAGGACCTTGAGCCGCTTGCCGACGTCGGCGATCTCGGCCGCCGGCAGGCGCTGCGCGAGGCGCTGTTCCAACGCGACCTTTTCCGTGCCGATGGCCGAGAGGCGTTCGTCGATGCGGGCGATCTCGCGCTTGAGCGGTTTTTCCTGTTCGGCGCGCTGCTGGCGTTCCTGGGCCCCGAGCCGGCGTTGGTCGCGTCCGGCGCCGGCGGTTGCTTCCGCGCGTTCGACCGCGGGCGCCTTGACGGGTGCGGAGGGCGCCGGCGTGGCGATTGCCGGAACGGCCGTCGCATCGCTCGCCGTCTTCCGCACCGTTTCCTTTGCTTCCTCGCGCTGGCGCTTGGCCTCGTCGAGCAGGTAGCGCTGGTAGTCGTCGAGGTCGCCGTCGAAGTCCGTCACGGCACCGCGGCCCACCATCCAGAACTCGTCGCAGACCGACCGCAGCAGCGCACGGTCGTGGCTCACCAGCATCAGCGTGCCTTCGAACTCGTTGAGCGCCATGGCCAGGGCCTCGCGGGTGGCGAGGTCCAGGTGGTTGGTGGGCTCGTCGAGCAGCAGGAGGTTGGGCCGCTGCCACACCATCATGGCCAGCACCAGGCGTGCCTTCTCGCCTCCGCTCATGGTGCCCACGGCCTGCTTGACCATGTCGCCGTTGAAGTTGAAGCTGCCCAGGAAGCCGCGCAGCGCCTGCTCGCCGGTCGGCTCCTTGGCCGCCGCGCCCAGGTCGCGCGCCATGCGCACCATGTGCTCGAGCGGCGTGTCCTGGGGACGCAGCACGTCGAGTTCCTGCTGGGCGAAGTAGCCGATGTTCAGGCCTTTGCCCTCGGTCACGGTGCCGGCGACGGCGCCCATCTCGCGCGCGATCGTCTTCACCAGGGTCGACTTGCCCTGGCCGTTGGCGCCCAGGATGCCGATGCGCTGGCCGGCCAGCACCGAGCGGTTGACGCCGCGCAGGATGGTGCGCGGCGCGGCGTCCTCCATCCGGTAGCCGAAGCTCGCGTTGCTGATCGACAGCATCGGATTGGGGATGTGGCCGGGTTCCTTGAACTCGAAGGTGAAGTCGGCCTCCGCCAGCAGCGGCGCGACCTTCTCCATGCGCTCCAGCGCCTTGACCCGGCTCTGCGCCTGCTTGGCCTTGCTGGCCTTGGCCTTGAAGCGGTCGATGAACTTCTGCAGGTGGGCGATCTTCTCCTGCTGCTTGCCGAAGGCGGCCTGCTGCTGCTCCATGTGCAGGGCGCGCATCTCCTCGAACTTGCTGTAGTTGCCGCCGTAGCGCGTCAACTGGGCATTGACGATGTGCAGCGTGACGGTGGTCACGGCGTCGAGGAACTCGCGGTCGTGGCTGATGACGATCATCGTGCCGGCGTAGCGCTGCAGCCAGGCCTCGAGCCAGACCAGGGCGTCGAGGTCCAGGTGGTTGGTCGGCTCGTCGAGCAGCAGCAGGTCGCTCGGGCACATCAGGGCGCGGGCGAGCTGCAGGCGCATGCGCCAGCCGCCGGAGAAGCTGTTGACCGGCAGGTCGAGTTCGTGGAGCTTGAAACCCAGGCCGAGGATCAGCGCCTGCGCGCGCGGCACGGCGTCGTGCTCGCCGGCATCGGCCAGGTCGGTGTAGGCATGGGCGAGCGCCATGCCGATGTCGGCGTCGTCCGGGTCGGCTTCGTAGGCGGCCTCGGTGGCGGCGAGCGCCTCGCGCAGCTCGACCAGGCGGGTGTCGCCGCCGACCACGAAGTCGGTCGCCGACTCGTCGGTCTCGGGCATGTTCTGCGCCACCTGCGCCATCCGCCAGTGACGCGGCAGCGAGAAATCGCCGCCGTCCTCGTGCAGAGTACCGTTGAACAGCGCGAAGAGCGTCGACTTGCCGGCGCCGTTGCGGCCCACCAGGCCGACGCGCTCGCCGGGGTTGAGGGTGACGTTGGCGCCGTCGAGCAGGACTTTGGCGCTCCGGCGCAGGACGACGTTCTTCAGATGGATCATGGACGGGACGGAATGAGGCTCGGGGCTTCGACCGCAGCCGGGACCGGGGACGGCCTGCGTGTCGTGGGCTTGGATGAAACGGTTTCCCGCCACGGTTTCATCGGGAAAACTCGGGGATCGGGCAGCGGGGGTGGGGCGGGCGTCCGGGGCGGCCGGTCTCGCCGGTGCCGCGAGGCCGTGCCGTGGAGGGCTTCGGATGCGAGCTCGCCAGCCCTCGTATTGTAGGTGGCGCACCGTGCGGCGTCGAAGACCCCGGATGGATGGGGGCCGCCCGAGACCCGGTCCGCGACCCGTGGCGCGGGGAAGGCGCCGTCAGCGCGGGGCCAGGTCGGCCAGCGCGTCGCGCGTCGCCAGCAGCACCTGGTCCTCGCCGGCGGAGGTGTCGAGCCAGAAGACTTCCAGCGTCGGGAAGGCGGCCTCGAAATGGTCGCGTTCGTTGCCGATCTCCAGCACCAGCACGCCGCGGGGACTCAGGTGCGCCGGGGCGTCGCGCAGCAGGCCGCGGACGAAGTCCATGCCGTCGGCGCCGCCGGCCAGCGCCAGTTCGGGCTCGGCGCGGTACTCCGCCGGCAGCGCGGCCATGCTCCGCGCGTTCACGTAGGGCGGGTTGCACAGGATCAGGTCGTAGGGGCCGCGCACGTCGGCCAGGCCGTCCGAGGCGAGCAGCGTGACGCGTTCGTCGAGCCCGTGGCGCGTGACGTTGATCGCCGCCACCTCGAGCGCCGGGGTCGACAGGTCGGCCGCGTCGACGACCACCTCCGGGTAGGTCAGCGCCGCCAGCACGGCGAGGCTGCCGTTGCCGGTGCACAGGTCCAGCACGCGCCGCGTGTGCTCGCCCAGCCAGTAGTCGATGGTGCCTTCGGCCAGCAACTCGGCGATGAAGCTGCGCGGGACGATGGCGCGCTCGTCGACGTAGAAGGGCACGCCCTGCAGCCAGGCCTCCTTCGTGAGGTAGGCGGCGGGCTGGCGGGTCTCGATGCGGCGCGCGACGAGCGCTTCCACCCGCCGCGCGTCGGCCGGCGACACGGGCTGCGCAGCGACGGCGTCGAGATCGTGCAGCGGCAGGCGCAACTGCCACAGCACCAGCCAGGCGGCCTCGTCGAAGGCGTTGGCGGTGCCGTGGCCGAAGGCCACTCCCGCCGCGTCGAGTCGCGCGGCGGCGTCTTCGACGAGTCCGATGACGGTCGGGGTCGATCCGGCGGTCATGCCGTCGCCTTCGGCTGCAGCGCCGCCAGGCCCTCGAGCGTGCGGCGGTAGATGTTCTTCAGCGGTTCGATGTCGGCCACGGCGACGTGTTCGTCGATCTTGTGGATGCTGGCGTTCACCGGTCCCAGCTCGATCACCTGCGTGCAGATGCGGGCGATGAAGCGGGCGTCGCTGGTGCCGCCACTGGTCGAGCGCTCGGTCTGGATGCCGGTCTCGTCGCGGATGGCCTGCTCCACGGTCGTGACCAGCTCGCCGGGCTGGGTCAGGAAGGGCAGGCCGCCGATGGTCCAGGCCAGCGTGTGCTCGACGCCGTGCGCCGCCAGCACCGACTCGACGCGCCGCTGCAGCGACTGCGGCGTCGATTCGGTCGAGAAACGGAAGTTGAAGTCGATCACGGCGGCGCCGGGGATCACGTTGCTCGCGCCGGTGCCGGCGTGGAAGTTGCTGATCTGCCAACTGGTCGGCTGGAAGTGCGCGTTGCCGGCGTCCCAGTCGCCCGACGCGTTGATGGCGACGAGCTCGGCCAGCGCCGGGGCGACGGCGTGCACCGGGTTCTTCGCCAGGTGCGGGTAGGCGATGTGGCCCTGCAGGCCGTGCACGGTGAGGCGGCCGCTCATGGTGCCGCGCCGGCCGTACTTGATCATGTCGCCGCAGCGTTCGACCGAGGTCGGCTCGCCGACGATGCAGTAGTCGATCGCCTCGCCGCGCGCGGCCAGCGCGTCGCAGACGACGACGGTGCCGTCGATGGCCGGGCCTTCCTCGTCGCTGGTCAGCAGCAGCGCCAGGTTCAGGCAGGGCCGCGGATCGTTCGCCAGGAATTCCTCGATGGCGACCACGAAGGCGGCCAGCGAGGTCTTCATGTCGCAGGCGCCGCGCCCGTACAGGCGGCCGTCGCGGTGCGTGGGCGCGAAGGGGTGGTGGGTCCACTGGTCGAGCGGGCCGGTGGGCACGACGTCGGTGTGGCCGGCGAAGGCGACGGTGCGCGGCGAGACGACGTCGGCGGCCGCCGGGCGAATGGCCCACAGGTTGGTGACCCGGGCGTCGGCCGGGCCGCTCTCGATGGTTTCCAGCCGGAAGCCCAGCGGCGCGAGCCGTTCGCCGATCAGGCGCTGGCAGCCGGCGTCGTCGGGCGTGAGGGAGGGCAGCGAGATCAGTTGCTCGGCGAGCTGCAGGGTGCGGGACATGGCGTGGGTGGAATCGGGTCGGAACGGAAAGCGGAGGGACGAAGGGTCAGAAGCGCACGTCGAGCGTGATGTCGGTGAACGAGGGCTCGTCGTCGAGCCGGTTCTGCTGCTGTTCGCGCTGCTCGTCGGCGCTGGGGGCCGATGGCGTCGCGCGGTTCTGCAGGCGCCAGGTCAGGTTGATCGGTGAATCGGCATGGGCGAGGCCTTCCTCGCGGGTGACGCTTCCGGTGTCGATCAGGCGGGCGATGTCTTCCTCGAAGGTCTGCGAGCCCTCGGCCATCGACTGCGCCATGGCCTCCTTGACGGCCGTGAAGTCGCCGGCCTCGATCATCTCGGCGATGAGCGCCGTGTTGAGCATGACCTCGACGGCCGGAACGCGCGAGCCCTGCGGCGTGCGCAGCAGGCGCTGCGCGACGATGGCGCGCGTGGCGCCGGCCAGGTCGCCCAGCAGCGTGGTGCGCACCTCCGCCGGGTAGAAGCTCAGGATGCGGTTGAGCGCGCGGTAAGCGTTGTTGGCGTGCAGCGTGGCCACGCACAGATGGCCCGACTGCGCATAGGCGATGGCCGCGCTCATGGTGTCGCGGTCGCGGATCTCGCCGATCTGGATGACGTCGGGGGCCTGCCGCAGTGCATTCTTCAAGGCGATGCGCAGCGACTGCGTGTCGCTGCCGACGTCGCGCTGGTTGACCACCGACTTCTTGTTGGTGAAGGTGAACTCGATGGGTTCCTCCACCGTCAGGATGTGGCCGGTGGCGTGGGCGTTGCGGTGATCGAGCATCGACGCCAGGGTGGTCGACTTGCCCGCGCCGGTGGACCCGACCATCAGGATCAGCCCGCGCTTCTCCATGATCAGGGTCTTGAGCACCTCGGGCAGCAGCAGCGCATCGAGCGAGGGGATGACCGACGCGATGTGCCGAACCACCACCGCGTAGCAGCCGCGCTGGCGCATGCCGCTGATGCGGAAGTTGCCCGCGCCCTCGATCTGCACGGCCATGTTGAGTTCGCCGGTCGATTCGAGCTCGGCGATCCGGCTCTCGTGCACCACCTCGGCCAGCAGGTTCAACGGCGCTTCCGGCGGCAGCAGCTGCGAATTGACCGGCACGCAGTTGCCGTTGATGCGCATGAGCACCGGCGCGTGCGGCGACAGGTACAGGTCGGAGGCCTTGCGATCGGCCATCAGCCGCAGGAATCGTTCCATCGTCTTCATGAGCGTGTTCCCGGGCCGGTGGCCGCTGCGGTTGGAGGGCGGGGCCGGCGACGATCCAGCGAGCTGCCGGTCAATCGCGCAGCAGGTCGTTCAGGCTGGTGGTCGAGCGCGTCTTGGCGTCGACCTTCTTCACGATGATGGCGGCGTACATGCTGTAGCGGCCGTTGTCCTTGGGCAGGCTGCCGCTGACGACCACCGAGCCGGCCGGCACGCGGCCGTAGGTGGTCTCGCCGGTGGCGCGGTCGTAGATCGGCGTGCTCTGGCCGATGTAGACGCCCATCGACAGCACCGAGTTCTCCTCGACCACCACGCCCTCGACCACCTCGGAGCGCGCGCCGATGAAGCAGTTGTCCTCGATGATGGTCGGGCCGGCCTGCAGCGGCTCCAGCACGCCGCCGATGCCCACGCCGCCCGAGAGGTGCACGTTGGCGCCGATCTGCGCGCACGAGCCCACGGTGGCCCAGGTGTCGACCATCGTGCCCTCGCCGACGTAGGCGCCGATGTTCACGTAGGACGGCATCAGGATCGCGCCCTTGGCGATGTAGCTGCCGCGGCGCGCGACCGCCGGCGGCACGATGCGCACGCCGGCTTCCTTGAGCTCGGCGGCCGACAGGTGCGAGAACTTGGTCTGCACCTTGTCGTAGAAGCCCAGCGCGCCGGCCTGGATCTGCTCGTTGTCCTTCAGGCGGAACGACAGCAGCACGGCCTTCTTGATCCACTGGTGCACGGTCCACTGGCCGACGGCCTCGCGCGTGGCCACGCGCAGGTGGCCGTTGTTGAGTTCGGAGATCACGTGCTCGACGGCCTCGCGCACCTCGGCCGGCGCCTGGGCGGGGGAGAGGTTGGCACGGTCGTCCCATGCGGCGTCGATGGTCTGCTGGAGTTGCTGGGTCATTGGAAGACTCTGGAAGTGAGAGGGAACGGATACGAGGGAAGGATGTGCAGTCGAGGCGCTTCAGCGCCGCACGAAGTCCACGATGCGGCGGGCGGCCTCGACGCATTCGTCGGTGCCCGCCACGAGCGCCATGCGGATGCGGCCACGGCCCGGATTGGGCGCCGGCGGTACGGCCACCGAAGGCGTGGGCGCCGGGGCGGCGCCGCTGCCGGCATCGCGGGCCAGGAAGCTGCCCGGCAGCACCGTCACATTGTATTGAGCGTAGAGCGCGCGGGCGAAGCCGGCGTCGTCGCCGTTCCAGGACGCCGGCACGCCGGCCCACAGATAGAAACCGGCATCGGGCAGGCGCACGTCGAGCACGGGTTCGAGCAGCGGCGTCACGGCCGCGAACTTGGCGCGGTAGAGTGCGCGGTTCTCCACCACGTGCGACTCGTCGCCCCAGGCCGCGATGCTAGCCGCCGCCACGGCGCCGCCCATGGCGCTGCCGTGGTAGGTGCGGTAGAGCAGGAAGGCCTTGATGAGCGCGGCGTCGCCGGCGACGAAGCCGCTGCGCAGGCCGGGCACGTTGCTGCGCTTGGACAGCGAGGTCAGCGCGATCAGGTTGCGGAAGTCGTGCCGGCCCAGGCGCTGGGCGGCTTCGAGGCCACCGAGCGGGGGCACGTCGCGGAAGTAGATCTCGCTGTAGCACTCGTCGGAGGCGATGACGAAGCCGTGGCGGTCCGACAGCGCGAAGAGCTTCTGCCACTCCTCCAGCGGCATCACGGCGCCGGTCGGGTTGCCCGGCGAGCAGACGAAGACCAGCTGGGTGCGGGCCCAGACGGCGTCGGGCACGCTGTCCCAGTCGACCGCGAAGTTGCGCTCGGGCACGCTCGGCACGTAGTACGTCTCGGCACCGGCGAGCAGGGCCGCGCCCTCGTAGATCTGATAGAACGGATTGGGCGACACCACGATCGGCCGGCGGCTGGCGTCGACCACCGTCTGCGCCAGCGCGAACAACGCCTCGCGCGAGCCGTTGACCGGCAGCACCTGCGTCGCCGGGTCGAGCGAGAGCCGGTAGCGCTTCTGCAGCCAGGCCGTGAACGACTGGCGCAGCTTCAGGTCGCCGGCCGTGGCCGGGTAGGCGGCCAGGGCGTCGAGCCCGCCGGCCAGGGCGTCGCGGATGAAGGCCGGGGTCGGATGCTTGGGTTCGCCGATGCCCAGGCTGATGGGGCGGTAGTCGGCATTGGGCACGACGCCCGCGAAGAGTTGGCGCAGCCGCTCGAAGGGGTAGGGCTGCAGCTTGGCGAGCAGGGGATTCATGGGACGGGATTATCGGTGGGGTCCGCCGCGGGCGTCGGCGGCCCCGCGGCCGATCCGGTGTCAGCGCGCGGCGGCGCGCCAGTCGACCTGCGCCGGCCGGCCTTCCAGCCGCAGCCGGGCCGTGGCCGGCGGCGTCTCGGCCAACAGCGCGCCCCGGCGGAACACCGCGAGCCGCGTCGCGCGCAGCCGGATCGCCTCGACCGGATCGCGCGCCTGCAGCAGCACGAAGCTGGCGTCGCAGCCGACCTCCAGGCCGTAGCGCGGCAGGTGCATGACCGCCGCCGCGTTCGTCGTCACGGCCTCGAAGCAGCGCCGGATGCCGGCCTGGCTGGTCATCTGCGCCACGTGCAAGCCCATGTGCGCGACCTCCAGCATGTCGCCCGAACCCATCCCGTACCACGGGTCCATCACGCAGTCGTGGCCGAAGGCGACCGTCACGCCGGCGGCCATCAGCTCCGGCACGCGCGTCATGCCGCGGCGCTTGGGGTAGGTGTCGTGGCGGCCCTGCAGCGTGATGTTGATGAGCGGGTTGGCGATCACGGCGACGCCGCTCTCGGCGATCAGCGGCAGCAGCTTGCTGACGTAGTAGTTGTCCATCGAGTGCATCGACGTGCAGTGCGAGCCGGTCACCCGGCCCTGCAGGCCCAGGCGATGGGCCTCGGCGGCCAGGGTCTCGATGTGGCGCGAGAGCGGGTCGTCGGACTCGTCGCAGTGCATGTCGACCAGCAGCCCGCGCGCGGCGGCGATCCCGCACAGCCGCCGCACGCTGTCGGCACCGTCGGCCATGGTGCGCTCGAAGTGCGGAATGCCGCCGACCACGTCGACGCCGAGGTCGAGCGCGCGCTCCAGGTTGGCGACGCCACCGGGCGAACGCAGCACGCCGTCCTGCGGGAACGCCACCAGTTGCAGGTCCAGGTACGGCGCGACGCGGCGCTTGACCTCCAGCAGCGCCTCGACCGCCAGCAGGCTCGGATCGCTGGTGTCGACGTGCGTGCGGATCGCCAGCAGGCCCTTGGCGACCGCCCAGTCGCAGTACGCCAGCGCGCGCTCGATCAACGCCTCCTGCTTGAGCAGCGGCTTGAGCTCGCCCCACAGCGCGATGCCCTCGAGCAGGGTGCCGCTCTCGTTGACGCGCGGCAGGCCGTAGCTGAGCGTGGCGTCCATGTGGAAGTGCGGGTCGACGAAGTGCGGCGCGACCAGCTGGCCGGCGGCGTCGAGCGTGCGCAGCGCCGGCGCGTCCAGGCCGGGCGCGACCTCGACGATCAGGCCGTCGCGCACGGCGATGGACATGCCGGTGCGGCCGTCGGGCAGGGCGGCGTCGCGGACGAGGAGCTGGAGCATGGCGGACGTTCTTTCGGCGGCGTTGAGGGGGACGGCGGGGCGGGGCGGCGGGGCGCCGACGATTATGTTGGCGGGGGCCGATGGCGTGCGGCACGTCGGGTATCCGAAGGAAGGTCGGCACGCATGCCGCCCCGCCCCTGCGTGTCGGCGACGGCTTCGCCCGTGCCGGAGCAGCAGCCGGCTCAGTCCAGCCGGAGGTCGCCCAGCCGCCGGACCACGAGGTCGTGCAGCGTCTGCGCCGCCACCGACAGGCCGCCCTCGCGGCGCCGCACCAGGTAGACGTCGCGCCGCAGCCCCGGCACCGGCAGGGGCCGCGTGACCAGCCCCTCGCGCCGGAAATGGAACAACGTCAGGGCCGGCACCACGCTGATGCCCAGCCCGGCCTCGACCAGCCCCATCACCGTGGACAGGTGCTCGACCTCGAACACGGCGTTCAGGCGCAGCGGATGCAGCGCCGCGTCGAGCGACTGCCGCACGCTGCTGTGGCGCGCCATCTGGACGAAGGGCCACGGCGCGAGCTTGCGGGCGGTGAGGGCCGGCTCGGCCGCCAGCGGGTGGTCGGCGCGGCAGACCAGATGGAAGCCGTCGCTGCACAGCCGGCGCCCGACCAGGTCGACCTCCGCGACGCTGCCGGCGCCCGAGGACGCCAGCGCGAAGTCGGCCCGTCCGTTGCGCACGTGGGCGACGCAGGCGTCGGACAGGGCATCGTCGAGTTCCAGCGCGATGCCCGGCCACGTCGCCATGAACTCCGCGAAGACCGCCGGCAGCCAGCCCGCCGCCAGCGAGGGCAGGGCCGCCACGCGCACCCGGCCCTTGCGGCGCTCCACGTGGTCGGCCAGGCCGGCCAGGGCCGCGCCCATGTCGTCGAGCAGGCGCCGGGCGGACGGCTCGAACAGCCGGCCCTCCGGCGTGAGCGCGACGCTGCGCGTGTCGCGGTCGAACAGCCGCGTGCCCAGCGCGTCCTCCAATGCCTTGATCAGCGCGCTGAAGGCCGGCTGCGACAGGTGGCAGGTCCGCGCCGCGCGGGTGAAGTTGCGCTGCGTCGCCAGGGCCAGGAAGGCGCGCAGTTGCCGGGCGGAGAGATCGGGAGCGGTCATGTGGCGATCCGGAAAACAGATGAATCGATCCGAATTTTCGATTTTACGGATGGCCGACCGCCTCCTACAGTGGCCGCTTCCCAGACCGACGACCACGAAGACGACGAGGAGACACGGGACCATGAACGATCCTGCCCGAACACCCCTGCCACTGCTGATCGGCTGCGCCGCCGGCTTCTCAGGCGACCGCACCGACGCCGCCGGGCCGGTGGTCGACACGCTGATCGCGCGGCTCGGCGCGGCGGCGTCGACCGATCCCGCCGCCGCGCCGCGCGCCTTCCTGATCTTCGAGACCCTGGCCGAGCGCACCCTGGCGCTGGCCCAGCTGCGCCGCCGCGCCGACCCCGAGGTGGGCTACGAACCCCTGCTCGATGCCATGCTGCGGCCGGTGCTCGCGCGCTGCCTGGCGCACGGCATCCGCATCGTGAGCAACTTCGGCGCGGCCAACCCGCGCGCGGCGGCGCGCCACATCGCGCGGATGGCGCGCGAACTGGGCCTGGTCGCGCCGCGCATCGCGGTGGTGGAGGGCGACGACCTGTCGGCGCCGGGCTTCCGCGCGCTGCTGCGCGAGCGGATCGGCACGGCGATGGACGGTCTGCGCATCGTCAGCGCCAACGCCTACATCGGCGCCGAGCCGATCGCCCGGGCGCTCGATGCCGGCGCGCAGATCGTCGTCTGCGGGCGCGTGGCCGATCCGTCGCTGACGGTCGGTCCGGCGATGTCGCACTTCGGCTGGCGCGCCGACGACTGGGAGCGGCTCGGCCGCGCCACCATGGCCGGCCACCTGCTCGAATGCGGCGCGCAGGTCTGCGGCGGCTACTTCGCCGACCCGGGCTTCAAGGACGTGCCGGGGCTCGGCCACGTCGGCTTCCCGATCGCCGAGATCGACGCCGACGGCCGCTGCACCATCGGCAAGGCCGATGCGACCGGTGGCCTCGTGACGGAGGCGACGGTCAAGGAACAGCTGATCTACGAGGTGCACGATCCGGCGGCCTACCTGACGCCCGACGTGGTGGCCGACATCGCCGAGGCGTCGGTGCGCTCGGTGGGTCCGGATCGCGTGACGCTCTCGGGCGTGCGCGGGCATCCGCGGCCCACGCACTACAAGGTCAACGTCTGCCACGAGGGTGGCTGGCTGGCCGAGGGCGAGATCTCCTATGCCGGCGCGCGTGCCGAGGCCCGCGCCCGGCTGGCGGCGGCGGTGCTGCGCGAGCGCCTGCCCGCGCTGGACCTGCGGGTCGACCTGATCGGCGCCGTCAGCATCCTGGGCGACGACGCCGGCCGCGCGCTGGCCGCCACGCCCGACGGCGGCGCGCGCGACGTGCGCCTGCGCGTCGCCGCGACCCACGCCGAGCGCGCCGTGGCCGAGACCCTGGGGCGCGAGGTGATGGCGCTCTATACCTGCGGTCCGGCCGGCGGCGGCGGCGTGCGCAGCACGCTCACGCCGCGCCTGAACACCGTCTCGTGCCTGCTGCCGCGCGATGCGGTGCCGGTCGGCTTCGAGATGATGGAGGCGGCCGCATGAACGCCGGTCGCACCGGACCCGTCGACGACGACATCGTCGTCGTCCCTCTCCACCGCGCGGCGCACGGCCGCACCGGCGACAAGGGCGACCGCTCCAACATCAGCGTGATCGCCTGGCACCCGGAGCTCTGGCCGTTGCTGCTCGACCAGGTCACGCCGGAGGCGGTGGCCGCGCAGTTCCGCCACCGCGCGCCCAGCCGCGTGCAGCGCTTCGTCATGCCGGGGCTGCAGGCGATGAACTTCGTGCTCGACGCCGTGCTCGACGGCGGCGTCAACGACGCGCTCAACCTCGACACGCATGGCAAGTCGCTGTCGTTCCTGCTGCTCGACCTGCCGCTGCGGGTGCCCGCGCACCTGCGGCACCGACTGGTCGGCCCGGACGACCACCGAGGCGCGACGGTTTTCCCTTTCCCCATTCCATAGAACCATCCAGGAGAAGAGACCCATGAACCCCTTCCGCCCGATCGCCCTCGCGGCCGCCGTGCTGAGTGCCGCCGCGCTGGTGCCCGCCGTCGCGCAGGCGCAGTCCTTCCCGGAGAAATCCATCACCTTCGTCGTGCCCTTCGCCGCCGGCACCGCCACCGACCAGATCGCCCGCGCGCTGGGCAACGGCGTCACCGCCGAGAGCAGGCAGGCGGTGATCATCGACAACCGGGCCGGCGCCAGCGGCTTCATCGCCTCGCAGTACGTCGCCAAGGCGGCGCCGGACGGCTACACCGTGCTCGTCACCACCAACACCACGCACGCGGCCAACGAGCACCTCTACAGGAAGATGCCCTACGACCCGGTGAAGGACTTCGCCCCGGTCGCGGCGCTGGGCAAGGGCGGCCAGATCATGGTGGTGCGTCCGGACTTCGCCGCCAAGACGGTGGCCGAATTCGTCGCGCTGGCGAAGAAGGAGCCGGGCAGGTACAGCTTCGGCAGCGGCAGCTCGTCGAGCCGCATGGCCGGCGAACTGCTCCAGCAGATGGCCGACGTCAAGCTGCTGCACGTGCCCTACAAGAGCAACACGCTGGCCGTGACCGACCTGCTGGGCGGCCAGATCGACATGATGATCACCGACACCGCGACCGGCCTGCCGCAGGTCAAGGCCGGCAAGCTGCGCGCCATCGGCGTGTCGAGCGCGGCGCGCTCGCCGCTCGCGCCGGACGTGCCCACCATCTCCGAAGCCGGCGTCAAGGGCTACGAGATGGGCTACTGGTTCGCCGCCTACGCCCCCGCGAAGACCCCGCCGGCGGTCGTCAGGCGCCTGAACGAGCTGCTGGTGAAGGCCGCCCGCAGCGAGGCCGCGAAGAGCGCCTTCTACGAGCCGACCGGCACCGAGGTCTTCACGACCTCGCCGGAAGAGCTGGCGAAGTTCCAGGCCGGCGAATCGCAGAAGTGGGGCCGCATCGTGAAGGCCGCCGGCATCGAGGCGGAATGAGCGGCGGCCCGCCGCGCGGCCCAGGCGCGGCTCCAAGAACACAAGATCGACCAACGGAGACAACGACATGCAACGCCACCCAGGACTTTCCACGCCCCGCCGCCGGGTCCTCCCGGGCCTGACGGCAGGCCTCGCCGCGCTGGTGCTCGCCGCGTGCGGCGGCAGCGACGGCGACGGCAGCGCCGCCGTGCCGCCGGCGACGACCACACCGACCACGCCCACGACGCCGGTCGCCGCCAAGCCGCAGCTCACGCTCACCATCGCCTCGACCGTCGACTATCCCGGCAGCTTCGGCGCCGTCGGGGCCTACGAGCAGGTCACCGGCACGATCGCCGGCGAGGTCGACCCGAAGGACGCGAAGAACGCCATCATCCAGGACCTCGAGCTGGCCCCGGTCAACGCGCGCGGCATGGTCGAGTACAGCGCCGACTTCACGATGCTCAAGCCCAAGGAAATGAGCAAGGCGGGCGGCGTGCTGCGCTACGACGCGCCCAATCGCGGCAACATCCTCACGGCGCCCAACCTCGCGGCCAATCCGGGCGACGCGATCTACTTCGAGCGCGGTTTCGTCTGGCTGTTCTCGGCCTGGCAGGGCGACGTGCCCAAGAGCTCGCCGCAACGCCTGACGGCGACGGTGCCGATCGCGAGGAACAAGGACGGCAGCGCGATCACCGGCCCCTACACCGCCGAGCTGCTGACCTCCGTCGCGGCGCCCGCGCTCACGCTGCCCGGCGGCGTGTTCAACGGCAGCATGATCCCGTACGCCCCGGCCAGCCTGGACAACACCCGGAGCGGCTACCTGCTGACCCGCCGCGTCAACGAGGCGGATCCGCGCATCCCCATCCCGGCCTCGGACTGGAAGTTCGCCAGCTGCAACGCGACCGACAGGCCGTTCCCCGGCACGGCCGATCCGGCCTCGGTCTGCCTCAAGGGCGGCTTCCAGCCCGACACCCTCTACGAGGTCAGCTACGTCGCCAAGGACCCGCGCGTCATGGGCGTCGGCCTGGCGGCATTGCGCGACACCGTCGACTTCTTCCGCAACGCCACCGCCGACGCCGCCGGCCGGCCCAATCCGCTGGCCGGCCGCATCAAGGCCACGATCGGGCAGGGCACCTCGCAGTCGGGCAACGCGCTCAAGACCTTCCTGCACCTGGGCTTCAACCAGTCGCTCGCCGGCGGCAAGGTGTTCGACGGCCTCTACACGCACGTCGCGGCGCGCCAGACCAACATCAACACCCGCTTCGCCGTGCCGGGCGGCGGCGGCGGCGTGCGCACCGACCACCGCGCGTTCGGGCAGACCGCGCCGCGCGGCCTGGCGGCCGACTACCGCGACGACGTGGCCGGCCGCACGGGCGGCGTCATGGCCCGCTGCCAGGCCACGGCCACCTGCCCGAAATACTTCCTGGGCCTGTCGGGCACCGAGTTCTGGCAGCTGCAGGGCTCGCCGGTGCTGACCGACGCCTGGGGCTTCCGCGACCTGGTCCAGCCGGACAACGCCCGCGTCTACTACTACGCCGGGACGCAGCACGGCGGCGGTACCGGCGGTCTGGAAGCCGGCATCGCCTACGCGCCGGCGGGCGCGGTCTACCCGCGCGGCAACATGGTCGATTTCGCCGACACCTTCCGGGCGCTGTTCGTGCAGCTGACCGACTGGGTGACCACCGACAAGGCCCCGTCGCCCAGCCAGACGCCCCGGCTCGCCGACGGCTCGCTGGTGCGTCCCGACCAGCTGCGCTTCCCGGTCATGAAGGGCGTGAGCTTCCCGCGCGCCAACGGCGTGGCGCTGCCCGACTTCGCCTACCGCGGTCTCTACAACGAATTCGCGCTGCTGGACTTCGGCCCGCTGTACCGGCCGCAGGACGAGTCGGGCATCCCGACACTGCTGCCGCCGGCGAACCTGGGGCGCAGCTACGCCATCCTGGTGCCCAACGTCGACGCCCGCACCGGCCTGCCCGTGGCGGGCATCCGCAACGTCGACGTGCAGGCGCCGCTGGGCACCAGCATCGAGTTCAACTACGTGCCGACCCCGGGCATCGTCGACCTCGTGAACCTGACCGGCGCCTACATTCCGTTCCACGCCACCGAGGCAGCGCGCCTGGCCGCCGGCGACACGCGGCCGTCGCTCGAATCGCTCTACGGCAGCCCGGCCGGCTACGTGGCGGCGGTGACGGCGGCGGCCGACGCGCTGGTCGCCCAGGGCTTCCTGCTGCGCGGCGACGCCGATCGCCGCATCGCGCGGGCGCAGGGCGTCACGTTCTGACTCCCGGTCTTCGCACTTCGTGCCGCCTGGCCAAGTCCCCTGCAGGGGGCGACACCGGCGGCCCGGCGGAGCCGGTTCCGAGGTGTTTCCGGGATCTGGAGGTGAGGGTTTCGCAGGAGCTGGTCCGTATGCCTTGCTTCCATTGCCGGGCCGGTGCGTGCAGACTCGGCGGGTTTCGCGGACCGTGCCGCGATCGACACCAGGAGAACGACGATGGCCGACGAGACATTCACGCTGTGCATCGAGCGCCGGATCGAGGCACCGGTCGCGCGGGTCTGGCAGGCGATGACCGAGCGCTTCGAGGAGTGGTTCTGTCCCCGTCCCTGGCGGGCCGAGGCCCGTGTGCTGGAGTGGCGTCCGGGCGGTCGGAGCCTCGTCGTGATGCACGGGCCCGACGGCGAGGAGATGACCAACGAGGGCACGGTGCTGGCCTTCGAGCCCCTCAGGCGCTTCGTCTTCATGGATGCCTTCAAGGGCGACTGGCTGCCCGCCGGGCCCTTCATGGTCGGCACTTTCGAGATCGAGGCCGACGGCGACGCGACGCGCTACCGCGCCAGCGCCCGCCATTGGACGCGTGAGGCCATGGAGCAGCATCGCCGGATGGGCTTCGAGGCCGGCTGGGGCGCTGCGGCGGACCAGCTCAAAGCCCTGGCGGAGACCTCCTGACTTCGCGACTTTCCGACGAAACGCTTCAACGACGAAGGCCCCGCGATGGGGCCTTCGTCATGTCTTCACGTGTCGAGCGAGCCCGTCCGGGGCTCGATCCGATCCTGCGTCAGCGGGCTGCTTGGCCCTGGCCTTCGGCCTCGGTCTCGATGTCGCGTTCGCCGAGCTTGCGGTTGATGAACAGTGCCGCCAGCGTCGCCGCGCAGCCCGACAGCAGGTAGACGCTGATGTAGGCCAGACCGAAGTGCGCCGACAGGCCCAGCACCACCAGAGGTGCGAAGGCCGCGCCGATCAGCCAGGCGACGTCGGCCGTGAGCGCAGCGCCGGTGTAGCGGTACTTGCCGGAGAAGTTCGACGTCACCGCGCCGGCGGCCTGGCCGTACGACAGGCCCAGCAGCACGAAGCCCACCAGGATGAAGACGTCCTGGCCGAGCGAGCCGCCGCCCATGAGCGTCAGGCCGAAGCCGCTGAAGACGGCGATCAGCACGGCCAGGGTGCCCAGCGTGTTGCGACGGCCGAAGCGGTCGGCGATCTTGCCCGAGGCCACCATGGCCACGCCGCAGAGCGCCGCGCCCACCAGCTGCACCACCAGGAACTCGCTCACGCTCTGGTCGGAGTAGAGCGTCACCCACGACAGCGGGAAGATCGTCACGACGTGGAAGAGGGCGTAGCTCGCCAGGGCGGCGAAGGCGCCGATCAGGATGTTCGAGCCCTGGGCGCGGAAGATCTCGACGACGCCGGTGGGGGCGAGTTCGCGCTCGTCGAGCAGCTTGACGTAGGTCGTCGCGGCCACCAGGCGCAGGCGGGCGAAGAGCGCGACCACGTTGATGGCGAAGGCCACGTAGAACGGATAGCGCCAGCCCCAGGACAGGAACTCCTCGCGCGTCAGGCTCGCCGTCAGGTAGGCGAACAGGGCGGCCGCGACGCCGAAGCCCAGCGGGGCGCCGAGCTGGCCGAGCATGGCGTACCAGCCGCGGCGGTTCTTGGGTGCGTTCAGCGCCAGCAGCGAGGGCAGGCCGTCCCAGGAGCCACCGAGCGCGAGGCCCTGCAGGATGCGCAGCACGCCCAGGAGCACGATCGACGCGTTGCCCAGGCTGTTGAAGCCCGGCAGGAAGGCGATGCCCGCCGTCGACGTGCCCAGCAGGAACAGGGCGATCGCCAGCTTGGCCTGGCGGCCGTAGCGGCGCTGGACGCCCATGGAGATCGCCGTGCCGAAGGGCCGCGCCAGGAACGCCAGCGAGAACACCGCGAAGGAATAGAGCGTGCCGGTCAGTGCGTCGGCGAAGGGGAAGAAGATCGTCGGGAACACCAGCGCGGAGGCGATGCCGTAGACGAAGAAGTCGAAGTACTCGGAAGCGCGCCCGATCACCACGCCGACCGCGATCTCGCCGGGTTCGACCTGACCGTGGTCGCCACCCACGGCATGCGCGATGTCCTTGTCGGTCGATGTGTTGCTGCCGTGTGGGCCGAGAGTGGACGTCGTCATGGTTCTAGGCGGAGTTTTCCGGTTGTAATTGCTGCACGCCCGAGCGTCGCACCGCTGGGCGATTGTGACCATAGGACAAAACGTCCAATGACAAAGTCGACTCATTGGCCGTAAATTCGCCGGGTGCTCCTGCAGCACGCTCTCCATTTTTACCGCATGCCCACCTTCAAGAACCTCCGCGGTCTGCTGATTGCCCCCGCCATGCTGTTGGCTGGTTGCAACACAGTCCTGCTCAATCCCTCCGGCGACATCGCCAACCAGCAGGGGCGGCTCATCGTCATCTCCACGGTGCTGATGCTGCTGATCATCATCCCGGTGATCTTCCTGGTGTTCTATTTCGCCTGGCGCTATCGCCACGGGAGCGAGACGGCGAAGAAGGAGTATTCCCCCAACTGGGACCACTCCGTGCAGCTGGAGCTGGCGATCTGGGGCGCGCCGCTGCTCATCATCATCGCGCTCGGTGCGGTGACCTGGATCAGCACCCACACGCTCGACCCGTACCGGCAGCTCACGCGGCTCGACGCCAAGCGTCCGATCCCGGCCGATGCCCAGCCGATCAACGTCGAGGTGGTGGCGCTCGACTGGAAGTGGCTCTTCATCTATCCCGACCAGGGCATCGCGCTGGTCAACGAGCTGGCCGCGCCGGTCGACGTGCCGATCCACTTCAAGATCACGTCGTCCTCGGTGATGAACTCGTTCTTCATCCCGGCGCTGGCCGGGCAGATCTACGCCATGCCGGGCATGGAGACCAAGCTGCACGCGGTCATCAACCAGCCCGGCGTGTTCGACGGCTTTTCCGCCAACTACAGCGGCGAGGGCTTCTCGGGCATGCGCTTCAAGTTCCACGGCATGAACGCGGCCGACTTCGGCCGCTGGGTGGAACGCACCAAGGCCGGTGGCGGCGCGCTCGACCGCGCGGCCTACCTGAAGCTCGAGCAGCCGAGCGAGCGTGATCCGGTGCGTCGTTACGGCACCGTGGCGCCGGACCTGTACCAGGCCATCCTGAACCGCTGCGTCGACACGACCAAGATGTGCATGAACCAGATGATGGCCATCGACGCGCAGGGCGGCATGGGCAAGCCCGGCGCGCACAACACGGCATCCAAGCCCTGGCAACCCGACAACAACAAGTCGCCGATGCGGACCTACGTCGCGGCGATGTGCACCCCTCGAGATTGAACATGCCCGAATCATCCGAACTGTTGAAGCTGATCTTCGGCCGCCTCACCTGGGAGGCGATCCCGCTGCACGAGCCCATCCTCCTGGTCACCTTCGCCGCCGTGCTGCTCGGCGGGGCGGCGGTGGTCGCGGGCCTGACCTATTTCCGCCTGTGGGGACCGCTGTGGCGCGACTGGATCACCAGCATCGATCACAAGAAGATCGGCATCATGTACATCATCCTAGGCCTGGTGATGCTGCTGCGCGGCTTCGCCGACGCCCTGATGATGCGCACCCAGCAGGCCATCGCCTTCGGCGACAACCCGGGCTTCCTGCCGCCGCACCACTACGACCAGATCTTCACGGCGCACGGCGTGATCATGATCTTCTTCGTGGCCATGCCCCTGGTCACGGGCCTCATGAACTTCGTCGTGCCGATGCAGATCGGCGCGCGCGACGTGGCCTTCCCGTTCCTCAACAACTTCAGCTTCTGGATGACCGCCTTCGGCGCCGTCCTGGTGATGGCGTCGCTGTTCGTGGGCGAGTTCGCGCGCACCGGCTGGCTGGCCTATCCGCCGCTGTCGGGCATCGCGTTCAGTCCTGACGTGGGGGTGGACTACTACATATGGTCGCTGCAGGTGGCGGGGGTGGGGACGACGCTCTCGGGCATCAACCTGCTCGCGACGATCGTGAAGATGCGCGCGCCCGGCATGACCTTCATGAAGATGCCCATCTTCACGTGGACCTCGCTGTGCACCAACGTGCTGATCATCGTGAGCTTCCCGGTCCTGACCGCGGTGCTCGCGCTGCTGTCGCTCGACCGCGTCGTCGGCACCAACTTCTTCACCAACGATCTCGGCGGCAACGCCATGATGTACGTGAACCTGATCTGGATCTGGGGCCACCCCGAGGTCTACATCCTGGTGCTGCCGGCCTTCGGCGTGTTCTCCGAGGTGGTGTCCACCTTCTCCGGCAAGCGGATCTTCGGCTACGCGTCGATGGTCTACGCGACGGTGGTGATCACCATCCTGTCGTACCTCGTGTGGCTGCACCACTTCTTCACGATGGGCTCCGGGGCGAGCGTCAACTCGTTCTTCGGCATCACGACCATGATCATCTCGATCCCGACGGGCGCGAAGATCTTCAACTGGCTCTTCACGATGTACAAGGGCCGCATCCGCTACGAGGTGCCGATGCTCTGGGCGATCGGCTTCATGTTCACCTTCACGATCGGCGGCATGACCGGCGTGCTGCTGGCCGTGCCTCCGGCGGACTTCGTGCTGCACAACAGCCTGTTCCTGATCGCCCACTTCCATAACGTGATCATCGGTGGCGTGGTGTTCGGCATGTTCGCCGGCATCACCTACTGGTTCCCGAAGGCCTTCGGCTACAAGCTCGACACGTTCTGGGGCAAGTGCTCGTTCTGGTTCTGGCTGGTGGGCTTCTGGCTCGCCTTCGCGCCGGTCTACGTGCTGGGCTTCATGGGCGTCACGCGCCGCCTGAGCCACTTCGAGGATCCGTCGTTCCAGATCTGGTTCCAGATCGCGGCCTTCGGCGCCTTCCTGATCCTGTGCGGCATCGTCTGCATGGGCATCACGCTGGTGGTGAGCTTCATGCGCCGTGAATCGCTGCGCGACCACACGGGCGATCCGTGGGACGGCCGTACGCTGGAGTGGTCGACCTCGTCGCCGCCGCCGGCCTACAACTTCGCGTTCACGCCGCAGATCCACGACAGCGACGCCTGGGCCGACATGAAGGCGCGCAACTACCAGCGTCCGAGCGCGGGCTTCATGCCGATCCACATGCCCAAGAACACCTGGGCCGGTTTCGTGATCTCGGCGCTGGCCGGAGCCTTCGGCTTCTGCATGATCTGGCAGATGTGGCTGCTGGCCGGCGCATCGTTCGCGCTGCTGGTGCTGGTCTCCATCGTCCACACCTTCAACTACAAGCGCGATTACTACATCCCCGCGGACGACGTCGTCCGCATCGAGGGCGATCGCACCCGCCTCATGGCCGCCCATGTCTGATTCCGCCGTCATGACCACTTCCTCCACCGCCACCAGCGTCGACGCGCCGGACAACCTGCGCTTCTACGTCCCGGGCGAGCATCACGTGGAGAACGGGACCCTGCTGGGGTTCTGGTTCTACCTGATGAGCGACTGCCTCATCTTCGCCTGCCTGTTCGCCATCTACGGCGTGCTGGGCCGCAGCTACGCGGCCGGGCCGTCGGGCGCGGACCTGTTCGACCTGAAGCTGGTGGCGATCAACACCTCGCTGCTGCTGTTCTCCTCCATCACCTACGGCTTCGCCATGCTGGAGATGCAGAAGCGGCAGAAGGGCAAGACGCTGGCCTGGCTGGCGATCACCGGGTTGCTCGGCTTGGGGTTCCTGGGACTGGAACTCTACGAGTTCGCGCACCTGATCCACGAGGGCGCGGTGCCGCAACGCAGCGCGTTCCTCTCGGCCTTCTTCGTGCTGGTGGGGACCCACGGCCTGCACGTGTTCTTCGGTTGCATCTGGCTGGTGGTGCTGATGGTGCAGGTCGGTCGCACCGGCCTCATCGCCGAGAACCGCCGCCGCCTGATGTGCCTGTCGATGTTCTGGCACTTCCTGGACGTGGTCTGGATCGGCGTCTTCACCTTCGTTTATTTGATGGGAGTGCTGAAATGAGCACCAGTCCGAGCGCCGCGGCGCCCTTCGAGAACAAGGCTCCGCGTGGCATCCATGCGCCGCCGGACAACGTCGACCACAGCCACGACAAGGACCACGGCCATGGCCACGGCCACGGCCACGACGACGATCACCACGACGGCGCCAGCCACAGCACGCTCAAGGGCTACGTGACCGGTTTCATCCTGGCGGTGATCCTCACGGCGATCCCGTTCTGGCTCGTCATGAACGACGTCATCGAGAGCCCGCGCACCACGGCGATCGTGATCCTCGCCTTCGCGGCGGTGCAGATCGTCGTGCACATGATCTACTTCCTGCACATGGACACGCGCTCCGAGGGCGGGTGGAGCCTGCTGGCCCTGATCTTCACGCTGGTCCTGCTCGTGATCATGCTGGCCGGTTCGCTGTGGGTGATGTATCACCTCAACACGAACATGATGCCCGGCATGATGGACCACGGGATGCACGCGCCGTCGTCTTGAGCGTCGAACCGGCGTCGCGGTCCCCGTCCGCCAGCATGGCTGCCGAACCGCATCGCCGGTCCGATGCCGGAGCGCCGCGCCGGCGGTCCGGCCCGTTGCTTCGCGGGCTGGCGGCGATCGTGGCGCTCGCCGTGTTCGCCGGTCTTATGGCACTGGGCACGTGGCAGGTCGAGCGCCGCATTTGGAAGCTGGCGCTCATCGAACGTGTCGAACGGCAGCTGCGCGCCGCGCCGATCGATCCCCCGACGACCATCGACCCGAAGCGCGACGAATACCGTCGCGTGCGCCTGACCGGCACCTTCCTGGACGACCGCGAGACCCTGGTGCAGGCCAGCAGCGAGCTCGGTGGCGGCTTCTGGGTGCTGACGCCGCTGCGCCTGGCCGATGGTCGGCAGATCCTGGTCAATCGCGGCTTCGTGCCGCCGGAGCGACGCGATCGTGCCGTGCGCGGCGAACGCACGCCGGCCATGGGTGAGGGCGGCACCGCGACGCTCGTCGGCCTGCTGCGCCTGAGCGAGCCCGGCGGCGGCTTCATGCGACACAACGACCCGGCCGCCGATCGCTGGCATTCGCGCGACGTCGCGGCCATCGCCCGGGCGCGGGGTCTGGGCGAGGTGCTGCCTTATTTCGTCGATGCCGAGGCGACCGCCGCCGAGCGTGCCCAGCCGCAGCTGATGGCCGACGCCGACCGCATCTGGCCGGCGGCCGGACTGACGGTCATCCGCTTCAACAACCATCACCTGGTCTATGCGCTGACGTGGTACGGGCTGGCGCTGATGGTGGCGCTGGCCGCCGGCTACGTCGGGCGCGAATGGTGGCGCGAGCGCCGCGCCGGCCCTGGCGCGCGAACGGTGGTCGCAGCCGGCGCCGGTCCGGACCGGCCATGATCCGCCTGCCTTCGCTGCGTCGCCTGTCGCGGCGCGAGGCCAAGCTGCCGCGCGGCGGCCACGCGATCGAGTCGGCCGCCGGCCTGCGCAACCTGGAGCAGCTCGTCCAGCTGCGCTGGATCGCCGCCTTCGGCCAGATCGTGACGATCGGCGTGGTGCATTTCGGCTTCGACATCCGATTGCCGCTGGACCAGATGACGATCGTGCTGGGCTGCCTGATCGTCTTCAATTTCCTGAGCCTGCAGCGCGCGCGGCTCGGCCGCAAGGTCACCAACGGCGAGCTGTTCCTGAACATGCTGGTCGACCTGGGCCTGCTCACCGCGCAGCTCTACCTGAGCGGCGGCACGACCAATCCCTTCGTCTTCCTCTACCTGCTGCAGGTCATCCTGGGCGCCGTGCTGCTCAAGGCCTGGTCGAGCGCAACCATGGCGGTGGTCACCATCCTGTGCCTGGCCGGGCTGGCGATCTTCTCGGTGCCGCTGCCGCTGGCGCTCGATCACGATCAGGGCCTCTCGAGTCCCTACATCCAGGGCCTGCTGGCGTGCTTCGCGTTGGACGCGGCGCTGCTGATCGTCTTCATCAGCCGCATCAACGCCAACCTGCGCTCGCGCGACGAGCGGCTGGCCGAATTGCGCCAGCGCGCCGCCGAGGAGGAGCTCGCCGTCCGCATGGGCCTGCTGGCCTCCGGCGCCGCGCACGAGCTGGGCACGCCGCTGGCCACGCTCTCGGTCATCCTCGGCGACTGGCGGCGCATGCCGGAGTTCAAGGGCAACCCGGAACTGCTGCAGGAGATCGGCGAGATGCAGGTGCAGCTGCAACGCTGCAAGTCGATCGTCAGCGGCATCCTGCTGTCGGCCGGCGAGGCGCGTGGGGAATCCTCGGCCGCGACCACGGTGGCGGACTTCCTCGACGACGTGGCGCGCGAGTGGCGGGCCACGCGGCCGGTGGTGGCCTTCGACTACGCCAACCATTTCGGCGAGGACCTGTCGATGGTGTCCGACTCGGCCTTCAAGCAGACCATCTGCAACGTGCTGGACAACGCCCTGGAGGCCTCGCCCCGCTATGTCGCGCTCGAGGCGACGCGCGCGGGCGACACGCTGGTCATCACCGTCACCGACACGGGCCGTGGCTTCGCGCCGCGCATGCTGGCGCAGCTGGGCAAGCCCTACCAGTCGAGCAAGGGGCGCCCCGGCGGCGGACTGGGCCTGTTCCTGGTGGTCAACGTGCTGCGCACGCTCGGCGGCAGCGTGACGGCCGCCAACCGGCCGGGCGGGATCGGTGCCATCGTGACGATGCGCCTGCCGCTGGCCGCGATCGCGCTCGACGACGAACTGGAGCAGCTGCTGGCTGCCGACAAGCAGAAAGGATCCGCCGATGGCCGATGACGACACTCCCGCGCGCCACCTCCTGATCGTCGAGGACGACGCCGCCTTCGCGCGCATCCTCGGACGCTCGTTCGAACGCCGCGGCTACACGGTGAGCCTGGCCGACAGCTTCGACCAGGTCGCCGCGCTGCTGCAGC
The DNA here is from genome assembly GCF_050435945.1 of Variovorax sp. PvP013. NCBI lineage: Bacteria > Pseudomonadati > Pseudomonadota > Betaproteobacteria > Burkholderiales > Comamonadaceae > Variovorax > Variovorax sp. PvP013. Next base: position 734,189 of record NZ_JBNDLF010000001.1, on the reverse strand, counting down.
GCGAGCCCGGACCGGGCTATGCCGTGGTCGACCTCAAGCTCAACGGCGAGAGCTCCGGCCTGGCCTGCGTGCGGCTGCTCAACGCGCACGATCCCGGCATGCTGATCGTGGTGCTGACGGGTTTCGCCAGCATCGCCACGGCGGTCGAGGCGATCAAGCTCGGCGCCTGCCACTACCTGGCCAAGCCGTCGAACACCGACGACATCGAGGCCGCCTTCGGCCGCGCCGAGGGCACCACCGAGGTCGAACTGACCAACCGCGCCTCGTCGATCAAGACGCTCGAATGGGAGCGCATCCACGAGGTGCTGGCCGAGACCGGTTTCAACATCTCCGAGACCGCACGCCGCCTGGGCATGCACCGGCGCACCCTGGCGCGCAAATTGGACAAGCAGCAGGTGAAGTAGGGCCCGGCGGGCGGGACCGGAGGGGTCAGTGGCCCGGCCGGTTCGCCTGCAGCGCGGCCTTCAGGCGCCGGACCTCGTGCTGGAGGTCGAGGATCAGCGCGGCGGCGTCGAGCTCGACGCCGAAGTCGCGCTGCAGCCGCCGCGCTTCCAGTGCGCGCTGCAGGTCGGCGTCGCGGAAGCGCCAGCGTTCGGGTTCGGTCCCGGCATCGGGCGGCGCGTGCTCGACGATGCCGATCTCCACCAGCTGGACCACCCAGGCGACCTCGGCGCCGCAGGCGTGCGCGAGATCGCGGGCGGCGAGCGACGGCGTGGCGTCGACCACCGAAGCGGTGACGGAGACGGCGCCGGCCGAGCGCGAGGCGGTCACCGACGAGACGGAAAAGCGGGCCATGGTGTTTCAGCCTTTCAGGTGTTGGCGCGGATCGAAGCCGGCGGTGGCGGCGGCGAGCTGGCGGTAGGCCTCGCGCGCGGCATCGTCGGTGGCGGGCGGCAGGGCGATGTCGAGAAGCAGGTAGAGGTCGCCCGGGGTCGTGCCCGGGAAGCCCCGGCCCCGGAGCCGCAGCTTCATCCCGCTGCGCGACTTCGCCGGCACGGTGACTTCCACCGCGCCGCCGCCGGGCACCGGCACCTCCACCGACGCGCCCAGCGCGGCCTCGCTCGGCGTCACCGGCAGCGTCATGGTCAGGTCGCGGCCGTCGATGCGGTAGAGCCGGTGCGGGGCGATGCGCACTTCCAGGAACAGGTCGCCGGCGGGCTCGCCGCCATGGCCGGGCATGCCCTGGCCGGCCAGGCGGACGTACTGGCCCGGATGCACGCCGGCGGGGATCTTCACCGCCAGGGTGCGCGTGGTGAAGGCCGGCTGGCCGTCGGCGCCGGTCTCGACCGCGCGCAACGAGATCTCGCGCTCGCTGCCGCGCAGGGCGTCCTCCAGCGTGATCTCGATGGCGGCGTGGTGGTCCTCGCCCTTGGCGCGATGGTTCTGCCGGGCGGCGCCGCGCCGTTCGGCCGCGCCGAAGAGCGAGGAGAAGAAGTCGCTGAAGTCGGCCTGGTCGGCCGGTCCGCCCGCGCCGGGGCCGGCGGCGCCGCGATGGAACTCGTAGCCTTCGTCCCAGCCGGGCGGCGGCTGGAAGTCGCCCTCGGGCCGGCCGCCGCGCGCCACGCGGTCGGCCAGCGCGTCGTAGGCGGCGCGCTTCTCCTTGTCGCGCAGCACGTCGTTGGCCTCGTTGACGTCGCGCATCTTCTGCTCGGCGTCGGCCTCCTTGCTGACGTCGGGGTGGTACTTGCGCGCGAGCCGACGGTAGGCCTTGCGCACGTCGTCTTCCGACGCCGTGCGCTCCAGACCGAGCACCTGGTAGTAGTTCTTGAAGTCCATGGCGTTGAACGTGGCGGTGGGAGTGGAAAAGAAAAGGGGCGGGCAGCGGCGGCGGTGCGGGACGCGGGGCGGATCGTTCAGGCGATGGCGGCGCCGGCGTCGCGTCCCCGCTCCTCGGGAAGGGACGGCAGGACCAGCGTCTCGACGCTCCAGGTCCCGTCGCGGCGCGCGAAGCGCAACGGCTGCGCGTTGCCGAGCGCGCCGGTTTCCAGCGCGACCCCCAGCAGCGCCGCCAGCGCGTAGAGCGTGCCGCCGTGGGCGACCACCAGCACCGGGCCGGGCAGCGCCAACGCCGCGTCGAGCGCGGCGCGCTTGCGCTCGACGAACTGCGCCAATGTCTCGCCGCCCTCGGGTTCGCAGGCCCAGTCGATGTTCGCCGACGAGGTGCCGATCAGCGCGCCGAAGTGGCGTTCGCGCAGGCGCGGCTGCGACGCCGGCACGAGCCCGAGCCGCGCCGCGACCGTGTGCGCCGTGTCGAAGGCGCGGCGGGCGTCGCTGCAGACCACGGTGCGGATCGGCTCGCCGGCCAGCCGCCCGGCCGCGCGCGCCGCCTGGGCGAGGCCCAGCTCGCTCAACGGCTCGTCGACGTCCTGGAAGATGCGCGCCGCGTTGCGGCCGGTCTGACCATGGCGCAGGAAGTAGAAGTGGTCGCAGCCCGGGTCGAGCGGATGGGCGGCGCCGAGCTGCACGATCTGCGCGAGTCCGGGAACGGCTTGGGGCATGGGACGGGTCATGGCGGGGTGGTCGTCGGAAGTGATGGTGTAGGAAAGTGGAGGAAAGCGTGTCGGACTCAGTAGGCCAGCCGCAGCGGCGGCCCCTCGCGCTGCGCGCGCACGTCCTCCGGGTGGAAGGGCAGCGGCAGCCAGCGCTTGGCGGCGAACAGCGGCAGCTGGTCGTAGGCGCGCGGCGAGGCCGGGTCGCTGCTCTGGCCGTAGGTGAGCAGACCCTGGGCCACGGGACCGCGGGCGTCGAAGGTCACGACCTGCAGGTAGCTGCTGCCGTAGTTGATGCGCCAGCCGCCCGGCGCGATGCGCGGCTGGCCCTGCGATTCGAGCTTGTTGAGCACGCCCTCGAACTCGTCGCCGCCATGCAGCGCCACGCGCCGGCCACGCACCTCGTGCCACTGCGCCTCGCCCAGCGCCGCGTCGGGCGCATAGCCGGCGGCGCGCAGGGCCGCCACGGCATCGCCCAGGGCCTCGAAGACGGCCTCGCGCGTGGCGGGCACGGCCATGTCGAGCCCGGACGGGGTCGTCACGGGCTGGCGCGCATCGAAGGGCACGCGCCAGACCTTCGGCACGTCCCGGGCCTGGCGCCAGAACTCGCGGAACAGGGGCGCGCCGCGCGCGTCGGCGTCGCTGGTGCGGTTCCAGCCGGCCAGCACGCGGCAGCCGGTGGCCTGGTCGGCGCTCAGGCCTGCATGGCCCGGGGAGCCGCAGGCGGCGACGAGGTCGTCCATCACCAGTGCGCCGGCCAGGTTGCGATTCCTGAAGATCACGCTGCGGACCTCGTCCGCACCCATGCGGTTGCCCGGCAGGCCATCGGTGCCGGCGAGCCGGGCGCGGATCTCCAGGATGCCGCTGCGCGTGCGCAGCCGCTGCGGCGTGCCCACCGGCCCGACCAGCGGCGAGACGTCGGCCGTCGGTGCGACGTCGGGGTTGCTCAGCCAGAAGCCGTCGTTGCTGTTCTGCACCCAGGCGTCGGTCACCAGCACCGGCATGCGCGCCGGCGGGATGCGTCCTGGCGCGGCGGCCGACGGGTCCTGGCGCCAGGCGCAGGCGCTGCGCGAGCCGTCGAGCACCGGCAGGCCGGCCGCCTTGAACAGCGCGGCGGCGGCGGGCGAGGGCGCGCAGGCGCGCAACTGCCCGGCCGACACGTCCGGCACGACCGACAGGTCGGCGTACAGCGCCCGGCCGTGACGGTCGGCCGCGAGGGTGTTGATCCACGGCATGCCCTGGTTGCCCATGGCGTCGCGCAGTCCGGTCACGTCGCGCGCCCGGGCCATGCGCATCCAGCTCTCGATGGAACGCACGTTCAGCGTGTTGGCGTCGCGCAGGGCATAGGCCTTCTGGGTGGTCCAGCCGAGGCCGGCGCGTGGCAGCGCGATGACCGGTCCCCAGTCGGTCGAAAAGAAGGTCTGCCGGAGGGTCGTCCCGCCGGGCAGCGGCACCTCGACCGTGCGCGCCGTCATCGTCCGGGGCTGGCCGTCGACGAGGTAGACGGTCGGGTCGGCCGGGTCGAGCGCGAGTTCGTAGAGCGTGAAGCGCTTGCCGGTGGAGACGGTGTGCGTCCAGGCGACGTCCTTGTTGAAGCCGATGGCGACCACCGGGCTCAGGCCGCCGGTCGCGCCCATGACGTCGACCTGGCCGGGAATCGTGAGGTGCAGCTGCCAGAAGCGGTTGGTGCCGTTCCACGGAAAGTGCGGGTTGCCCAGCAGCACGCCCTTGCCGTCGGGCGTGGCCTCGCGGCCGAAGGCCCAGCCGTTGGAGCCCGGCTCGCCGCCGTCGGGTCTGGCGTCGAAGCCGTGACGGGCGATCTCGATGGCGGCCTCGCGCGGGTCGACCGGCCGTTCGTCGGCGGGGGCGGCGCCCAGGGCCGTCGCCTTCGGTGGCGGCCTGGCGGCCAGCACCGCGCCGGCCAGGGCGCCCAGGCCGCCCTGGATCATCGACAGCTCGGTGGCGCGCGCCAGGTCGGCCGGCGTCATCGGTCGCACCCAGGGGCGGTCGCGGCAGGCCTCGGGCAGGCCGCCGGGGCCGACGTCGCGCAGGTGGCGGTTGTAGCCGGCGACGTAGCCGCGCAGGGCCGCGCGGGCGTCCGGGCCGAGCGCCTCGGCGGCGCGCGCCAGTGCATCGTCGTCCATGTGCCGGCGCACGAACAGGTCGATCTGCGCGTTCGACAGGCGCCCCAGGCCCAGGTCGCCCATGGCCTGCGGTCCGAGGAACAGCGAGCGCTCGCCGCGCACCGTGAGCAGGTGCTCGGCGGTCTGGCAGACGTTGTCCTGCGCGTGAGCGTAGGCCGTGCCGTAGGCCAGACCCTCGTGGTCCGGCGCGGTGACGTGCGCGATGCCGTGGGTCGTGCGCTCGATCACGACGCTGCGCGTGCCGTCGGCGGACGGCGGGGCGGCGCAGCCCGACAGGACCCCCGACAGCATGGCGATGCAGGACAGGAGCGGTCCGCACCGGCGCATCCGGTGGCGGCGGTCTGGCGGGGGCGGTGGGGTCATGGCGCGGCTCCTTGGCGGGTTCGGGCGGTTCGGCGGCCTCTTCGGATTCGTCGGCGCCATCGAGCGGCGGATCGTCCGCATCGCCGCCAGGTGATCGCGACCCCGTCGGTCAGAACTTCGGGATGCGCAGCGTCTTGCTGATCATCAGCGTGCCGGAGAGCGCGAACAGCAGCACCAGCGGATGCAGCACGGCCGGGCCGACGCTCCACGCGCCGCCCCAGATCGCGTCGCCGACGCGGCCCTGCCAGGCGGCCCAGGCCAGGACGCCCACCAGCACGACGCTGGTCGGGATCGGCGTGCCCTCGAAGTATTTGACCTTGTCGGCGCCCTCGGACAGCGCCTCGGCCGTGACGTTGTAGCGCGCGAGCCGGCTGACGCCGCAGCAGACGAAGTAGATCAGCGCGACGCAGTCCCAGCCGCCGTCGAGCCCGGCGGCGAAGGCCAATGCGGCCGGCGCCACACCGAAGGAGATCACGTCGGCCAGCGAATCGAGTTCGCGCCCGAGCGCCGAATGGGTCTGGCGCCAGCGCGCGACCCGGCCGTCGAAGACGTCGAAGACGAAGGCGGCCGGCGCCAGCGCGGCGGCCCAGAGGAACAGCTCGGTCGACCGGCTGGCGACATAGGCCATCGCCAGGAACACCGCGCCGACGCCGCAGGCAGCGTTGCCGAGCGTGAAGGCGTCGGCCAGGTGGAAGCCGCGGATCATCGAGAAATGCCGGGGCGCCGGGCGCGTGGCCGAGGGAGGAAGTGGAGCCATGGTGCGATCGATTGCCGGTGGACGAGGAAGGCCGTCACCTTAGCGCAAGCGCGCTCCGGGCCTTGTAGTCGCAGGTCGATCAGGCCGGCGTCGCGGCGGCGGCCGGGGCGCCCTGTGCCTCCGGCGCATCGGCGCCGCGCAGTGCCGTCTCGACGCGCCGGGCCACGATGGCCACCAGGGCCTGGCGCTGCGCCGAGGCGCTGGCGCGCCAGCGCGGGCCGTCGGCCTTCGATTCCCAGTCGGCATGGTTGCGCGCCGGTCGCGCCGCGCGCACCGCGAGGGCGATGTCGCGCATGCCCGGACCACCTGTGGCGGGTGCGCCCGCGACCGCGTCGGCCGCGTCGGCGACGACCGGCCCGGTGGCGCCGTGACCGCGGCGTTCCAGCGCCCGCACCAGCGCGACCTGCCACTCGGCGATCAGGTAGAGCGCGCCGTCCTCCACGCTCAGTTCGCGCACGTCGCGCAGCGCATTGACCATCTTGCGGCCGAGCGGTCCCCAGCCCTGCGCGAGCGCGCCGCCGATGGCGCCGCCCAGCGCCGCCCCGGCGCCCAGCGACAGCCCGCCCACGGCCAGGTCGGCCGCCACGCCGACGGCCACGCCCACCGCGGCGCCCTTGCCCAGGCGCAGGCCGGCGTCCTTCAGGGCCTCGGGGCTGAAGAAGTCCATCGACCAGCGTCCTTCCAGCAACGGCAGCGGCGCCTCGCTGGCATCGCCTTCGCGAAAGCCGTGCAGCGCCAGCAGGTCGGTGGCGCAGCGCTGCGCCTTGTCGAACACGTCCCGGCGCAGGGTCGCCAGCAGCGGCGCGCGGCGTGCCTCGTCGTCGAACTCGGCGACCGTGGCCGTCCGGCGCATGGCGGCGGCGTCGACCAGCAGCTCGGCGATGCGCTCGCCGGCGGCGGTCCGACGTGCGGCGGCTTCGCGCTCCAGGAAGGCGATAACGCCCTGGAGTTGGCCGCGCCGCTCGCGCAGCAGGGTGACCAGGTCCTGGTAGAGGTCGCGCTCGGCGCCGACGAAGGGCGCGGCGGCGTCGAAGCGCACCACCGCGTGCATGCCGTAGGCCGCCAGCAGGGCGCGCCATTCGGGCTCGCGGTGGTCGGCGGCGCGCACGAAGTTCAGCACCGGCAGCACCGGGCGGGCGCAGGAGCGGATCAGCTCGATCTCGTCGCGGAACTTGGGCAGCACCGGTTCGCGCGCGTCGATGACCAGGAAGGCCGCGTCGACGTCGAGCAAAGTGCGCAGCACCTTGGCCTCCTGCTCGAAGACGCCATGGGCCTCGGGACCGTCGAGAAAACGGCGGATGCGCTCGGGCGGCGTCGCGGCGGTGGCGGCACCTGCTGCCGCACCGTCGGCCGGGGTGACGCGCTCGACGTGCTCGCGCAGGGCGACGGCGTCCTCCAGCCCGGGTGTGTCGAGGAAGCGCACGGCGGCACGGCCGTCGACCGTCAGATCGATGCGCTCGACGTGGCGGGTGGTGCCGGGGCGATCGGACACCGCGCCGAAATCGACCCGCCGCGTCAGCGTGCGCAGCAGCGAGGTCTTGCCGGCGTTGGTGTGGCCGACGACGGCGATGCGCAGGGCCTCGGTCGTGCCGGCGTGGCTGGTCGTGTCGGGCGACGGACGCGGATTCATGCGATGGTTTCCGGGTGCGTGGCCGTCAGGGCGTCGGCCAGCGTATCGCTCGCCGCGATGGCGTCGAGCCCGGTGTCGACCAGCCACTGCCGCCAGCGGGCGCGCGACGCGACGTCGGCAGATGCGGCGGACGCATCGGACACCAGCCACAGGCGGCAGGCGCCGCTGTGGGCGAGCAGTTCCCGCAACAGGCGTTCGGTGCCGCGATCCGGGCTCGATGCCGCGCGGACTGCCAGCACCAGCGCGGCCGGCCGCAGGCGGGCGACGGCGTCGAGCAGCGCGCGGCGGCTGCGCGCATCGCCGTCGGCCTGGGGCAGTGCCGTCGCGTCCCGGGGCAGGTCGGCGGGAGGCCAGGGGTGGCCGGGCGCGAGTTCGAACGCCGCCACGGCGAGCGCGTCGCCGACGGCGGCGCCGTCGGGCGATGGCCGTGCAGCGGACGGCGATCTGCCAGGATCGGCATCGACGATGTCGGGCGGTGCCAGGGCCTCGAAGCGGGCCGCCAGGCGCCGGTAATAGGGCCGTGACAAGTCGGGGGCCATGGCGGTCCGGCGTGCACGCCACATCGCCAGACTCAGGGCCAGCAGCACCGCGCGCGGCAGCAAGCCGTAGACGACGATGCAGCCGACCAGCCACAGCGCCCAGGTGCGCTGCACGGTGGCATCGGTCGCGGCGGCGTCCGTGCGGGGCGCCAGCACGGCAACGGCGTCGGGCACCGGAAAACCCAGCCACGACGGCGCGTGGCCGAGGAATTCGACCGTGCGCTGGAAGAAGCGGGGCTCGAGGATGGTGGTCTCCCAGTCGAGCGTGTAGCGATGGAAGGCCAGCGCGAACAGCATGGCGCCGAGGACGGCGACGAACGAGAGCGTCCAGAGGCCGTGGCTGGCGATGCCGGTCGCCCAGGGCAGCAGCCGTGCCCGCGCCAGCAGCCGGCTCGCCGCGCGCACCAGCACCGGCGCCTGGCCCTGGCGGCCGCCGGCCACGCGCGCCGTGAGCGTCGCCCACAGCCAGCCCAGCGACGCGCGCGGGCGGTCGGACAGGCGCAGCGGCAGAACCAGGCCGAACAGCCAGGCGATCAGGGTGAGGAGATGCACGCCCAGCAGGCTCACGAGGGCGGCGATGACGTTGATGCGGCGGTCGCCGCCGCCGGTGACGCCGCCGGCCAGCGCCAGGCCGGCCGCCACGATCAGCACCACCAGGGCGGCTGCGATCCAGGGCGCCCAGTGCCGCGCGCGGTCGATCTCGTCGTCGAGCCCGATGCGCCGGCCCAGGATCCGGGCGCGCATGGCGATGCGTTCCTGCATCGTGCCGTCCGTCGCGTACGCCGTGCGCAGGGCGCCGTCGTCGTCGAGCGGTCCTGTTTCCTCGATGAGCCGGACGGCCTCGGTGACCAGCGCATCGCGGCGTGCCGATGGAATGGAAAAGTCGACGTCCGGTGCCATGTGATCGTCAGTGACGCGTCGGAAAACGAAACGGGGCCGCGATGGCGGCCCCGTGCGATCCCGGCATGCAGGACGTTGGAAAGAAAGGGTTCAGCGCAGGCCGAAGAACGACAGCACGGCCACCACGACCACGACCAGACCGACGATGTAGATGATTGAATTCATGAAGGCGCTCCTCGTGATTGACGATGGAATGACCTTCCCATCGTCGCGGAAATCGACTGTCGGCAACGGGCAATGAGCCATGTAGGACTTCCGACTTAATGGTCACTTCGCTAAACCATCGGTATTCAGGCATCCTCGCCAAGGAAGCCGCCGCTCTGGTGCGACCACAGGCGCGCATACAGGCCGTTCTGCGCCAGCAGCGAGGCATGGTCGCCTTCCTCCACCACGCGGCCCTCGTCGAGCACGATGAGGCGGTCCATCGCGGCGATGGTCGAGAGCCGGTGCGCGATGGCGATCACCGTCTTGCCCTCCATGAGGCGGTAGAGGCTGGCCTGGATCGCGGCCTCGACCTCCGAGTCGAGCGCGCTGGTGGCCTCGTCGAGCAGCAGGATCGGCGCGTCCTTGAGCATCACCCGTGCGATGGCGATGCGCTGGCGCTGCCCGCCCGACAGCTTCACGCCGCGCTCGCCGACATGCGCGTCGTAGCCGATGCGGCCCTTGGCGTCGCCCAGCGAGCGGATGAAGACGTGCGCCTCGGCGCGTTCGGCCGCGGCCTCGACCTCGTCGTCGCTCGCGTCCGGGCGGCCGTAGGCGATGTTGTCGGCCACCGAGCGATGCATCAGCGAGGTGTCCTGCGTGACCATGCCGATGTGCTTGCGCAGCGAATCCTGCGTGACGCGGGCGATGTCCTGGCCGTCGATCAGGATGCGCCCGCTCTCCAGGTCGTGGAAGCGCAGCAGCAGGTTCACCAGCGTCGACTTGCCCGCGCCGGAGCGTCCGACCAAGCCGATCTTCTCGCCCGGGCGCACGGTGAGGTTCAGGTCGTCGATGATGCGACGGCCGCCTTCCTTGCCGTAGGCGAAGCTCGCGTGCTCGAAGCGCACCTCGCCGCGCGGCACCGCGAGCGTGGGGGCGTCCGGCACGTCGAGCACGCTGCGCGGCTGCGACAGCGTCTTGACGCCGTCCTGGACCGTGCCGATGTTCTCGAACAGGCTGGTCATCTCCCACATGATCCAGTGCGACATGCCCTGCAGCCGCAGCGCCATCGCCGTCGCCGCGGCCACCGCGCCGACGCCGACCGTGCCCTGCGACCACAGCCACAGCGCCATGCCGGCCATGCCGGCGGTCAGGCCCATGCTGAGCGCGTGGTTGACGATCTCGAAAGCGCTGACCAGCCGCATCTGCGCGTTGCCGGTGACCTGGAACTCCTGCATGGCCTCGCGCGCGAAGCCGGCCTCGCGGTGCGTGTGCGAGAACAGCTTGACGGTGGCGACGTTGGTGTAGGCGTCGGTGATGCGACCGGTCATGAGCGCGCGCGCGTCGGCCTGCGCCTTGCCGACCTTGCCCAGCCGCGGCACGAAGAACCACAGCGCCGCGACATAGAGCACCAGCCAGACGGCGAAGGGCCAGATCAGCTGGCGGTCGAGCACGGCGGCCAGCACGATGATGGTCGAGACGTAGACCACCATGGCGATCAGCACGTCGGCCAGCACGAAGATCGTGTCGCGCACGGCGATGGCCGTCTGCATCACCTTGGCCGTGATGCGGCCGGCGAACTCGTCCTGGTAGAACGCCATGCTCTGGCCGAGCAGCAGGCGGTGGAAGTTCCAGCGCAGCCGCATCGGCAGGTTGATGGCCAGCGCCTGGTGCTTGACGATGGTCTGCAGCGCCACCACGAAGATGCTGGCGAACAGCGCGACGGCGATCCACGTCAGCGTCGTGCCGCGGTCCTCCCACAGGCGCGCCGGCGACTGGCTGCCGAGCCAGTCGACGATGCGCCCGAGCATGGCGAACAGCCAGGCCTCGAAGGCGGCGATGACGGCCGTCAGCAGGCCCATCGTCGCGATCAGACCCCGGGTGCCCTGCGTGCAGGCCCAGAGGAAGGGGATGAACCGGGCGGGTGGCACGGCCGGCTCGGCCGCGGGGTAGGGGGGAAGGAGCTTCTCGAAGAAACGGAACACGATCGGGGAATTCTCTGTGACGTGCCCCCCACCATGACGGTGCCGCCGTCCACCGCCGTAGACCGGATGGCGACGTCGAGAGCGCTTCAGCGGCGTCGCTGCAGCGCTTCGGGATTCACGATGTTCGTCGGATTGTCCTGCACGAAGTTGACGACATTGTCGAAGGCCTGACCGAAGTAGGACTCGTAGCTGTCGAGTTCGACATAGCCGAGGTGCGGCGTGCAGATGCAGTTTTCAAGGCGCAGCAGCGCATGGCCCTGCAGCGGCGGCTCGCTCTCGAAAACGTCCACCGCCCCCATGCCCGGCCGGCCGCGATTGAGCGCGGTCAGCAGGGCGTCGGGCTCGACCAGCTCGGCGCGCGAGGTGTTCACGAATAGCGCGGTGGGCTTCATGCGCGAGAGGTCGTCGAAGCCGACGATGCCGCGCGTGGACTCGTTCAGGCGCAGGTGCACCGTCAGCACGTCGGAGGTCTCGAAGAAGGCCTCGCGGCTGGGCGCGACCTGGAAGCCGTCGGAGCGCGCCTGTTCGCGGCTGGCCTCGCGACCCCAGATCACCACCTGCATCCCGAAGGCCTGCCCGTAGCGCGCGACCAGCTGCCCGATGCGCCCGTAGCCCCAGATGCCCAGCGTCTTGCCCTTGAGCACCGAGCCGAGACCGAAGTTCGGTGGCATCGAGGCCGACTTGAAACCCGACTGCTGCCAGGCGCCGTGCTTGAGGTTGCTGATGTATTGCGGCAGCCGGCGCATGGCCGACATGATCAGCGCCCAGGTCAGCTCGGCCGGCGCCAGGGGCGATCCGACGCCCTCGGCCACCGCGACGCCGTGGTCGGTGCAGGCGGCGATGTCGATGTGGGAGCCGGCGCGGCCGGTCTGGGAGATCAGCCGGAGCCGGGGCAGCTTCTCGATCAGCTGGCGCGAGATCGGCGTCCGTTCCCGGGTCAGCACGATCACGTCGGCATCCTTGAGCCGGATCGAGAGCTGGCCGATGCCCTTGACCGTGTTGGTATAGACCTTGGCCGTGTAGGGATCGAGCTTGGCGGCGCAGCGCAGCTTGCGCACCGCATCCTGGTAGTCGTCGAGGATCACAATGTTCATGGCGTGTCATTGTGCCTCGCCATTCGGAGCGCGATTTCCAGCGCCGTCGAAGGGAATCGGCCGCCCGTGCCGACCCGCCCGACGGCTCGTCCCGCTCAGTGCAGCGTGCCGGCGCTGCGCGACAGTTCGGCGGCTTCCAGGGCCGCGAGCCGGTCGAGTTCGGCGCAGACGTCGACCAGCCGGCCCGACAGCACCAGTCGTCCGGTCACGCCGCCGCAGCGCTGGGCGTCGACCGTGCGGACGACGCGCAGGGGCCGCGGCGTCGCGACGGCGTGCGGCGGCAGGCGGTCCGCTTCGACGACCGCCCCGGCGCGGGGGCCACGCAGCGGACGTGCCGGAACGCGACGTGGTTGCGCCGTGTCGTCGGGGCTCGACGGGCGCGTCGGCATCCATCGGTTGGCGAGGGACTGCAGCGGCGAGAGCAGGTCGACCAAGGCGAGCAAAGCGATTCCCATGCGGATCTCCAGTGGACTGAGGGGTTGTCGAACGGTGGCGGACACCGGCGGATTCAGGATCGTCGGGGCGTGACGGAGCCGTGGCCGGGCGCCCAGCGCCCGCCACCCGTCGTGCCGCAGGAGCGCGGACCGGCTACATGAGCATCGTGTTGCGGATCAGGCCGACCGCCAGTCCTTCGATCTCGAAGGGCTCGCCCGGCTGCACGAAGATGGTCGGGTAGTCGGGGTTCTCGGCATGCAGCTCGACGGCTTCGCCGGTGCGCTTGAGGCGCTTGACCGTGACTTCCTCGCCCAGACGCGCCACCACGATCTGCCCGTTGCGGGCCTCGCGCGTGGACTGCACCGCCAGCAGGTCGCCGTCCATGATGCCGGCGTCGCGCATCGACATGCCGCGCACCTTCAGGAGGTAGTCGGGCTGGTGTTGGAACATGGTCCGCTCGACGTAGTAGGTCTGTTCGACGTGTTCCTGCGCCAGGATGGGCGAGCCCGCCGCCACGCGGCCGACCAGCGGCAGCGGCAGCTGGGAGGTGCCGGGCAATGCCAACGAGAACTGGTTGTTGCGCGATGCGTTCAGCGAACGCAGGGCGTCGCCCTTGAGGCGGATGCCGCGCGACGTGCCGCTGACGAGTTCGATGGCGCCCTTGCGCGCCAGGGCCTGAAGGTGCTCTTCGGCTGCGTTGGCGGAACGGAATCCCAGCTCGGCCGCGATCTCCGCCCGTGTGGGCGGCGCCCCCGTGCGGGCGATGGCCGCGCTGATCAGGTCGAGGATCTGCTGCTGCCGGGTTGTAAGCTTGATGGGAAATGGCATGGAAGCTCCTTGCGGTACTGTCTGGACATCCAGTATCTGTATTTTTGAACAGTTTTTGAAAGTTTGCAAGACATGGTCGACAACCCTCTGAACCGAAGGTCGCGCATCGTGGTGCTCGGCACTGGCGGCACCATCGCCGGCAAGGCGTCCGCCACGGGCGACAACGTCGGCTATGTCGCTGGACAGATCGGCGTCGCGGACATGCTCCACGGCATCGACGCGCCGCCAGGCGTGGTGCTGGTCACCGAACAGATCGCGCAGCTCGACAGCAAGGACATGGATGCGGCGACGTGGCAGACGCTGGCGCTGCGTTGCGCCGCCTGGCTGGCCGAGGCGGACGTGGTCGGCGTCGTTGTCACGCACGGCACCGACACGCTGGAGGAGACCGCCTTTTTCCTGCAATGCGTCCTGGCGCCGATGAAGCCGATCGTGCTGGTCAGCGCCATGCGCCCGTCGACCGCGTTGGCGCCCGATGGTCCGCAGAACCTTCGCGACGCGATCGCCGTGGCCGCCACGCCGGGCGCGCGGGGCGTGTGCGCGGTCGCCGCCGGCGCCGTGCACGGTGCCCACGACGTGCGCAAGGTGCAGACCTACCGGCTCGATGCGTTCGATTCCGGCGATGCAGGAGTGCTCGGATACGTGGAGGAGGAGGTGCTGCGCCGGCTGCGTGACTGGCCGGAATCCGATCGGGACGCCGCGCGACGGCGTTTCGAGGCGATGGCCCGGATGCCGCCCGCGAATTGGCCGCGCGTGGAGATCGTGACCAGCCATGCCGGGACCGACGGCCGACTCGTCGATCTGTTGGTGCGCGAGAACGCGATGGGGGCTCCCGCCGACCGGCTGCACGGTCTGGTCGTCGCCTCGACCGGCAACGGCACCGTCCATCGGGATCTGCAGGCTGCGGCATTGCGGGCGCAGGCAGCAGGGATCGCCGTGCTGCGGGCCACGCGCTGCGCCGGCGGGCGGATCGTGAGCCCGCCCGGAGAGGAAGAGGCAGTGCCGGGCGAATCCGCTCGGCTGCGCAGCGCGAACGATCTCACGCCCGTCAAGGCGCGGATCGCGTTGTTGCTGGAGTTGATCGGTTCGAGGGACGCGTGACGGCGATCGACGACGACCTCGTCGCCATCGATCCGCCGCGTGTGCGTTCGATCGCCGGGTCATGCGCTCCCGGCGATCCGGGGGTCAGTCGCTCAGGGCCGCCAGCGCGCGCTGCGTGATCTCGTCCACGGTGCCGACGCCGCTGATGGCGCGGTACTTGGGCGCGGCGTCCGGTTCGTTTTGCGCCCATTGCGAGTAGTAGTCGACCAGGGGACGGGTCTGCTGGCTGTAGACGTCGAGTCGCTTGCGGACCGTGTCCTCGTGGTCGTCGTCGCGCTGGATCAGGTCCTCGCCGGTGACGTCGTCCTTGCCTTCGACTTTCGGCGGGTTGAACTTGACGTGGTAGGTGCGGCCCGATGCGGGATGCGAGCGGCGTCCGCTCATGCGCTCGATGATGTCGCCGAAGGGCACGTCGATCTCCAGCACGTAGTCCAGTTTGACGCCGGCGCTGCGCATGGCGTCGGCCTGGGGCAGGGTACGGGGAAAGCCGTCGAACAGGAAGCCGTTCGCGCAATCGGGCAGCGCCAGGCGTTCCTTCACCAAGTTGATGATCAGATCGTCGCTGACGAGCGCGCCCGAGGCCATGACGGCCGCGGCCTCGCGGCCCAGTGGCGTCCCGGCCTTGACCGCCGCACGCAACATGTCGCCGGTGGAGATCTGCGGAATCGAAAATTGACGGCAGATGAAGGCGGCCTGCGTGCCTTTGCCCGCGCCGGGGGCGCCCAACAAAATGAGTCTCATGGTGTCCTCGGACGTTTTTTGGAATTCTTTTTCGCCCCGTGAATACTTATTGATTCCACAAGGCAGGTTATCTTGAGAATAACATGCGTCAACATCAGTGAATTCCCGACATCGACACTCGCCGTCGACCGTCTCCGAAGATCAAGCCCGTTCGATCAAGGCGCGCACGCGGACGAGGTCTTCCGGTGTGTCGACGCCCGGACCGGGGCGCAATTCGCTCACATGCACAGCGATGCGGAATCCATGCCAAAGCGCACGCAGTTGCTCCAGGGCTTCGGTGGCTTCCACCGGTGCCGGTGCCAGAGTCGGAAATCGGCGCACGAAGCCGGCCCGGTAGCCGTAGATCCCGATGTGTCGCAACGGCGCGGGTGAAGTGGGCAGGGCGCGCAGCCCTGCCGCGTCCTTTGCGCCATCGCGCCACCAGGGAATCGGCGCGCGGCTGAAATAGAGCGCGTGGCCCCGCGCATCGAGCACCGCCTTCACGACGTTCGGATTGAGGAAATCCTCCAGCGAGTCGATGGCGTGCGCGGCTGTGCTCATGGCGACGTCGGTGTCGGACCGCAGGGTTGCCGCCACGGCGTCGACCAGCGCCGGATCGATCAACGGCTCGTCGCCCTGCACGTTCACCACGATCTCGTCGTCGTCCAGGGCGAGTCGGGCGCAGGCTTCGGCCAGGCGGTCGCTGCCGCTCGGATGGTCGTCGCGTGTGAGCAGTGCCTCCACGCCGTGCGTCTCGCAGGCCTCGACGATGCGCGGGCTGTCCGCCGCGACGACGACGCGGCGGGCCTGCGAAAGGCGGGCGCGTTGCGCGACGCGCACCACCATCGGCACGCCGGCGAGATCGGCGAGCGGCTTGTCGGGCAGCCGGGTGGAGGCGAGCCGGGCCGGGATCAGGACGACGAAGGGCGTCACCGGCGTCAGAGCCCGAGTTCGTCGTCGGACAGCGGGCGGGCCTCGTTCTCGAGCAGCACCGGGATGCCGTCGCGCACGGGGTAGGCCAGGCGCGCGCTGCGCGATGCCAGCTCCTGCCTCGCGGCGTCCCAGGTCAGCGGTCCCTTGGTCACGGGGCAGACGAGCAGTTCAAGCAGCTTGGAATCCATCGACCGATGATAGCTTCGCGTCCAGTGCCTCGAAGAAGGCCGGCTCGGGTTCGAATACCAGCGGCACGGCCAACGCAGCAGGCCACCGGCGCCACAGCTTGACGGCGTCCTTCTCGGTGCAGACGACGGTCGGTGGCGCCGCACCGGTGATGGATACCGGCGGCGTCCAGCCGGCGAAGTCGTCGTGGTCGGGGAGGGCCATGCACGCCATGGGCTCCAGTCCCCGCTCGCGCAGCATCGAGAAGAATCTCTCCGGCTTGGCGATGGCGGCGACCGCCACCAGCGGCAGGTCGCGCAGATCGGCCAGCGGCACGGTGGTGCCGTCGCCGCGCAGCGCGTGGTCGGCCAGGGCGCGACGCGCGCCGAAACCGGGGATGGCGCGGGCGGCCGACGTGTCGGCCCGTCCGCCGGTGTGCAGCACGAGGTCGCACGCGCGCGGCCAGGGTTCGCGCAAGGGTCCGGCCGGCAGCAGCCAGCCGTTGCCGACGCCGCGATCGTCGAAGACGCAGATCTCCACGTCGCGGCGCAGCGCCAGGTGTTGCAGGCCGTCGTCGCTGACGATCAACCGCACGCCGGGATGCCGTGCCAGCAGGGCGCGCGCCGCCTCCACGCGCCGACGCGCGACGAAGACCGGCGCCCCGGTGGCGCGCCGCAGCAGCGCCGGTTCGTCGCCGACCTCGCGCGGGTCGCTGTCGTCGTGTACCTCGCGGCAGTCGTCGGTGCTGCGGCCATGGCCCCGGGAGACGATGCCCACGGTCATGCCGCGCGCCTGGAAATGCCGCGCGATGGCCATCACGACCGGCGTCTTGCCGGCGCCGCCGGCCACCACGTTGCCGACGACGACGACCGGCACCGGCACGCCTTCGCGTTGGAGCCAGCCCAGGGCGAAGAACGCGCGTCGCAGCGCGGCGAGGACGCCGAACAGCCATGCCACCGGCCGCAGCGCCCAGGCCGCGGCGCCGCGCCGCGACCACACGTGCCGCAGCGCCACCTCAGCCGCCCGGTGCGTTCGACGAACGCGCGGCGAAGGTCACATGCGTCAGCCCGGCGCGGCGCGCGGCCTCCATCACACGGACGACGGATTGGTGAGTGGATCGCTCGTCGGCGTCGATGACGACCACGCTGTCCGGCCCGTCCGCCGCCGCGCCGATCGCGGTGGCCAGGGCGGCCACGCCGGACTCGGCCAGCGGCGCCTTGCCGATCAGGTAGCGCCCGTCGGCGGCCACGGCGACGACGACCTGCCGTGGCTGCTCGCGCCGGGTCTCGGTGTCGGCCACGGGCAGGCGCAGCTGGATCTCCGTGAAGCGGCTGTAGGTGGTCGACAGCATCAGGAAGATCAGCACCACCAGCAGCACGTCGATGAACGGGATCAGGTTGATCTCCGGTTCGTCGCGGGACGCGCGGCGGAACTGCATGCGTGGGCGCGTCATGGCCTCAGGTCCGCAGCGTGCCGAGGTGGCGGGCGAAGCGTTCGCCGGCCAGTTCCAGCTGCAGCAGGTAGCCGTCGACCCGGGTGCGGAAGTAGCGCCAGAACATCAATGTCGGAATGGCCACCATCAGGCCGAAGGCGGTGTTGTAGAGCGCGATGGAGATGCCCTGCGCGAGCTGGGCCGGATTGCCCGATCCCATGCCGCCCGCACCCGACTGCGAGCCGAAGATCTCGATCATGCCGATGACCGTGCCCAGCAGTCCCAGCAGCGGCGCGGCGGAGGCGATGGTGGCGAGTGCCGGCAGCCAGCGTTCGAGCTGGTGCGCGACGCGCCGGCCGGCGGCTTCCATGGTCGCGCGCAGGTCGTCGTCGGTGCAGTGCGGGTCGCTGACCAGGGCCCGGAAGCCGGCCGCCAGCACCTGCCCGAGGGCCGAGCTGCGTTCCAGCTTGGCGACCACCTCCGGCCCCGGAACGCCGTTGCGCGAAGCCGTGATGGCGTCGTCGAGCAGTCTGGAGGGCACGACGCGCGCGCGCTGCAGGCTCATGAAGCGCTCGATGACCAGCGCGAGCCCCAGGATCGAACAGGCCAGCAGGGGCCAGATCGGCCAGCCGGCGGCAACTATGATGGAAAACAAGACGGGTCCCTCCCAATGCGCGGCGATTATGACCGCCGTGCCGACCGCACCCCGGCATCCGAAAACGCCAACTTTGGCACACAGAATCTGTGGATAACTTTGTGAGCAAGTACGCTTGAAAGTCGCTCCGAGGCCCGCCGGCCGGGGCTCGCCTTAGGTCGAACGAATTTTGAGCACCACTTTTCCCAATCGAATCAACAAGTTGCACGACAACCCGGGCGATTCCCGCGTGTCTCCGTCCGCCCTTCCGCGCCCGTCGAGGGATTGTGGAAGAGTCGGCTTTTCCGCCGGAGCAGCGTCGTGAGCGCGCGTCCTCCGAACCCCCGTGTCTGGGACGTCGGCGCGCTGTGCCACGCGGTGGCGGATGCGCTCGACGCCCGGTTCAACCCGGTCGGCGTGCGTGGCGAGATCTCGGGCTTTTCGCGCGCCACCAGCGGGCACTGCTACTTCTCGCTGAAGGACGCGAGCGGGCAACTGCGCTGTGCGATGTTCCGGCGCGCGGCCAGCCTGCTCGACTTCACGCCACGCGAGGGCGACCAGGTCGAGGTGCGCGGCCGCCTGGCGGTCTACGAGCCGCGCGGCGATCTGCAGCTGATCGTCGAGAGCCTGTCCCGGGCCGGGCAGGGCGCGTTGTTCGAGCAGTTCCTGCAGCGCAAGGCGCGCCTGGAGGCGCAGGGCCTGTTCGATCCGGCTCGCAAGCGGGCCCTGCCGCCGATGCCGCACGCGGTCGGGCTCGTGACCTCGCTGGGTGCCGCGGCGCTGCACGACGTCGTTACGGCATTGCGCCGGCGGGTGCCGCACGTCCGGGTGGTGATCGCGCCGGCGGCGGTCCAGGGCGGCGGCGCCCCAGTCGCGTTGGTGGCCGCACTCGAGGCGCTTTACGCGCTCGATCCGCCGGTCGATGCGATCCTGCTGGTGCGCGGCGGCGGCTCGATCGAGGACCTGTGGGCCTTCAACGACGAGGCGCTGGCGCACACGATCGCACGCAGTCCGGTGCCGGTGGTCAGCGGCGTCGGCCACGAGACCGACTTCACGATCGCGGATTTCGTCGCCGACCTGCGTGCGCCCACGCCGACGGCGGCGGCCGAACTGGTCGCTGCGCCGCGCGAGACCTGGCTCGGTGCGCTGGACCTGATCGGACGCCGGCTGGCCGATGGCGTCGACACGCGCCTGGACACGCTCGGCCAGCGGCTGGACCTCGCCGCCGCGCGCCTGGGACGGCCCTCCCAGGCGGCGGTGCGCCAGCAGCTGCATCTGGCGCACGAGGCCCAGCGGCTGAGCCACGCCGTGGCCGCCCAGCGCATGCGGCTCGCGCTGCGCGAGCAGGCCCTGCGCGCAGCGCTGCCGGCGGCACTCGCCACCGACACGGGTCGACGCCGCGACCGCCTGGAGCGGGTGGCCGCGCGGCTGCGGCTGCTCGACCCGGCGCACGTCCTGCAGCGCGGCTACGCCTGGCTCGCCGACGGCGAAGGATGCGCCATCACGAGCGTGAGGCAGGTCGCGCCGGGCGAGGCCGTGTCCGCGCGCCTGGCCGACGGCGAACTGCCGCTGACGGTCGCCGGTCCGGCGCGGTCGCGGCCCGTGTCGCCGGACGGCGATTGATTCCTAGAATCCGGACGTCTCGGCAATCGCAGCGATTGCGGGATTCACACGAACACGAATCAACCCACGAGGAAAAAAGCATGGAACACACCCTTCCGCCATTGCCGTACGCGATGGACGCCCTGGCGCCCGACTATTCGAAGGAGACGCTCGAGTACCACTACGGCAAGCACCACAACGCCTACGTCGTCAACCTGAACAATCTCCAGAAGGGCACCGAATTCGAAGCCATGCCCCTGGAGGACATCGTCCGGAAGTCCAGCGGCGGCATCTACAACAACGCCGCCCAGATCTGGAACCACACCTTCTTCTGGAACTGCATGAAGCCCCAGGGCGGTGGTGCGCCGAGCGGCGCGCTGGCCCAGGCCATCGATGCCAAGTGGGGGTCGTACGACGCCTTCAAGGAAGCCTTCGCGAAGTCGGCCGTCGGCAACTTCGGCTCCGGCTGGACCTGGCTGGTCAAGAAGGCCGACGGCTCCGTCGACATCGTCAACACCGGCGCGGCCGGCACGCCGCTGACCACCGGCGACACGGCGCTGCTGACCATCGACGTCTGGGAGCACGCCTACTACATCGACTACCGCAACCTGCGCCCGAAGTTCGTCGAGACCTTCCTCGGCAAGCTGGTGAACTGGGAATTCGCCCAGAAGAACTTCGCCTGACCGACGCCTTCGGCGTCGGATGTGCGCCATCGCGCATCGGCCTGAGAGCCGGCTTCCGGGCCGGCTTTTTCCATGGCGACGGTGCGTCGGCCGGCGGTGACGTCAGCGTTGCGCGCCGTCGAACGGCCGGCCGCCGAGCTTCGTGCCGCTGCGCAGGTTCTTGCGTTCGAACCAGCCCTGATTCATCTCCAGCACGTAGCGCACGGGCTCCTTCGAGCAGTGCGAGTCCAGGGTCTGGGGTTGCATGTCGACCAGGTTGACGATGCGGCCGTCGTCGGCGACGAAGGCGGCCGTCAGCGGCAACAGCGTGTTCTTCATCCAGAAGCATTGCGTGGCCGGCTGCTCGAAGACGAACAGCATGCCCTCGGCCTGGGGCATCTCCCGACGGTTCATCAGGCCGATCTCGCGCTGGCGCGGCGTGGCCGCGACCTGGGCGTCGATCTGGTACATGCCGGCCGTCAGCCGGGTGCGCGGCAGGTCGAGCTGGGCATCCTGGGCGCTGGCGTTCGAGAGGGCGGCACAGGCGAGGGCGAGGGAAACGGCGAGGCGCGGGAACATGGGGGTCACTTTCGAGAGCGATGGAGCGGTGGCGGGAGTGCGCTTTGTAGCAGTGTCGACCCTTTCGCGGCCCTAGAATTCCGCGGCTCGCGGTCGGCCCGTCACAACGCTCGGGCATCGGCCGCCTTTTTCCCTCCCGTCGCCTCCCGTCCCAATTCCCAATGTCCAGCTACCAGCACATCCAGGTTCCCGCCGAAGGCCGGAAGATCACGGTCAACGCCGACAACTCGCTCAACGTGCCCGACGAGCCGGTGATCCCGTACATCGAGGGCGACGGGACCGGCGCCGACATCACGCCCGTGATGCTCAAGGTCGTCGATGCCGCCGTCGCCAAGGCCTACGACGGACGCCGGAAGATCCACTGGATGGAGGTCTACGGCGGCGAGAAGGCGACCCGCGTCTACGGTCCCGACGTCTGGCTGCCGGAGGAGACGCTGCACGCCGTGCGCGACTACGTGATCTCGATCAAGGGGCCGATGACCACGCCGGTGGGCGGCGGCATCCGCTCGCTCAACGTCGCGCTGCGCCAGGAACTCGACCTCTACGTCTGCCTGCGTCCGGTGCGCTATTTCGCCGGCGTGCCCTCGCCGGTGAAGCAGCCCGAGAAGATCGACATGGCGATCTTCCGTGAGAACTCCGAGGACATCTACGCCGGCATCGAGTTCGAGGCCGGCAGCGACAAGGCGAAGAAGCTCATCGCGTTCCTACGGGACGAGTTCGGCGTGCGCAAGATCCGCTTTCCGGCCACCTCGGGCATCGGCATCAAGCCGGTGTCGCAGGAGGGCACCGAGCGCCTGATGCGCAAGGCGATCCAGTACGCCATCGACAACGACAAGCCCAGCGTCACGATCGTGCACAAGGGCAACATCATGAAATACACCGAGGGCGCCTTCCGCGAATGGGGCTACGCCCTGGCCGCGAAGGAGTTCGGCGGCGAGCCGATCGACGGTGGTCCCTGGATGAAGGTGACGAACCCCAGGACGGGGCGCGACATCACCATCAAGGACAGCATCGCCGACGCCTTCCTGCAGCAGATCCTGCTGCGCCCGGCGGAGTACTCGGTGGTCGCCACGCTCAACCTCAACGGCGACTACATCTCCGACGCCCTGGCCGCGCAGGTCGGCGGCATCGGCATCGCGCCGGGCGGCAACCTGAGCGACACGGTCGCGATGTTCGAGGCCACGCACGGTTCGGCGCCGAAGTACGCCGGCAAGGACTACGTCAACCCCGGCTCCGAGATCCTCTCGGCCGAGATGATGCTGCGCCACATGGGCTGGACCGAGGCCGCCGACCTGATCATCGCGTCGCTGGAGAAGGCCATCGCCAGCAAGCGCGTGACCTACGACTTCGCCCGGCTCATGGAAGGGGCGGTCCAGGTCAGCTGCTCGGGTTTCGGCGACGTCATGATCGCCAACATGTAATCACTAAGTACGCGCGTGCTTCGGCTCGGCCGGATCGCGCCGGAATTCCGAGGGCCCCGGCACGACATGTGCTGGGGCTTTTTCGTTCGGCCTGGTTGATTCCTGCTGCCGCGTCTCCACTTCCCAGGCTTCCCACAGGGCGCGACAGGGCTCGATAGAATGATTTTCATGGCAACCAGAAACCCCACGAATCCCCCCACGCCGTCAGTGCAGAAGCCGGGCAAGGGAGATGGCGACTCGGTCGTCCTGGAGCGTCGTCCACTGAAGACCGCGCCTCCGCAGATGTTTCAGGTCGTCATGTTGAATGACGACTTCACGCCGATGGAATTCGTGATCGTGGTGTTGCAGGAATTCTTCAGCAAGGACCGCGAGACGGCGACGCAGATCATGCTGAAGATCCATCTCGACGGCCGCGGCGTCTGCGGGGTCTATTCCCGCGATCTCGCCGCCACTAAGGTCAACCAAGTGATGGAGGCCGCGCACCAAGCCGGACACCCGCTGCAGTGCGTCAGCGAACCCGTCGGCTGAACAAGGCTTGATTTCGGTGCGGGTCGACCCATATCCGAAAAGTTCTCAGAAGTTATTTACAGCAAGGCAAAAGGAAATCTCATGATTGCCCAGGAACTGGAAGTCAGCTTGCACATGGCCTTCGTCGAGGCCCGGCAGCAGCGTCACGAGTTCATCACCGTCGAGCACCTGCTGCTCGCTTTGCTGGACAACCCGAGCGCAGCGGAAGTCCTCCGCGCGTGCTCCGCCAACGTCGACGACCTGCGGTCGTCGCTCACCAATTTCATCAAGGACAACACGCCCCAGGTGGCCGGGACCGACGACGTCGACACCCAGCCGACCCTCGGGTTCCAGCGCGTGATCCAGCGCGCCATCATGCACGTGCAGTCCACGGGCAACGGCAAGAAGGAAGTGACCGGTGCCAACGTGCTGGTCGCGATCTTCGGCGAGAAGGATTCGCACGCCGTCTACTACCTCCACCAGCAGGGAGTCACGCGCCTGGACGTGGTGAACTTCATCGCCCACGGCATCAAGAAGAGCGATCCGCCCGAGGCCGCCAAGGGCGCGGCCGAGTCGTCTTCCAACGAAGGCGAAGAAGGCGGTGGCGAGAAGAACGAGAAATCGTCTCCGCTCGAGCAGTTCACGCAGAACCTCAACCAGATGGCCAAGGACGGCAAGATCGATCCGCTCATCGGCCGCGAGTACGAGGTCGAGCGCGTGATCCAGATCCTGTGCCGTCGGCGCAAGAACAATCCGCTGCTCGTGGGCGAGGCCGGCGTCGGCAAGACCGCCATCGCCGAGGGCCTGGCCTGGCGCATCACGCAGGGCGACGTGCCCGAGATCCTGGCCGAGGCGATCGTCTACTCGCTCGACATGGGCGCGCTGCTGGCGGGCACCAAGTACCGCGGCGACTTCGAGCAACGCCTGAAGGGCGTGCTCAAGTCGCTCAAGGACAAGCCCAACGCGGTGCTGTTCATCGACGAGATCCACACGCTGATCGGCGCTGGCGCCGCCTCGGGCGGCACCTTGGACGCATCCAACCTGCTCAAGCCGGCGCTCTCGAGCGGCCAGCTCAAGTGCATCGGCGCGACCACCTTCACCGAGTACCGCGGCATCTTCGAGAAGGACGCGGCCCTGTCGCGGCGTTTCCAGAAGGTCGACGTGGTCGAGCCGACGGTGCAGGAGACGGTCGATATCCTGAAGGGCCTCAAGAGCCGCTTCGAGGAGCACCACGGTGTGAAGTACGCGGTCGCCGCGCTGCAGGCCGC
The DNA here is from genome assembly GCF_050435945.1 of Variovorax sp. PvP013. Lineage (NCBI taxonomy): Bacteria > Pseudomonadati > Pseudomonadota > Betaproteobacteria > Burkholderiales > Comamonadaceae > Variovorax > Variovorax sp. PvP013. Next base: position 709,863 of record NZ_JBNDLF010000001.1, on the reverse strand, counting down.
CGCCGAGCTAAGCGCCAAGTACATCAACGACCGGCACCTGCCCGACAAGGCGATCGACGTCATCGACGAGGCCGGCGCGGCCCAGCGCATCCTGGCGCCGAGCAAGCGCAAGAAGACGATCAGCAAGACCGAGGTCGAGGAGATCGTCGCCAAGATCGCGCGCATTCCCCCGGCCAACGTCAGCAACGACGACCGCGGCAAGCTGCAGACGCTGGAGCGCGACCTCAAGAGCGTGGTGTTCGGCCAGGACAAGGCGCTGGAAGTGCTGGCCTCGGCCGTCAAGATGGCGCGCTCGGGCCTGGGCAAGGGCGACAAGCCGATCGGCTCGTTCCTGTTCAGCGGCCCGACCGGTGTCGGCAAGACCGAAGCGGCCAAGCAACTCGCCTACATCATGGGCATCGAGCTGATGCGCTTCGACATGTCGGAGTACATGGAGCGCCACGCGGTCAGCCGCCTGATCGGCGCGCCTCCGGGCTACGTCGGTTTCGACCAGGGTGGCCTGCTGACCGAGGCCGTGACGAAGAAGCCGCACGCGGTGCTGCTGCTCGACGAGATCGAGAAGGCGCATCCGGACATCTTCAACGTGCTGCTGCAGGTCATGGACCACGGCACGCTGACGGACAACAACGGGCGCAAGGCCGACTTCCGCAACGTCATCATCATCATGACGACCAACGCGGGTGCCGAGACCATGAACAAGGCGACCATCGGCTTCACCAACCCGCGCGAGTCGGGCGACGAGATGGCCGACATCAAGCGCCTGTTCACGCCCGAGTTCCGCAACCGCCTGGACGCGACCGTGAGCTTCAAGGCGCTGGACGAGACGGTCATCCTGCGGGTGGTCGACAAGTTCCTGCTGCAGCTGGAGACGCAGCTCGCCGAGAAGAAGGTCGACGTCACCTTCACCGACGCCTTGCGCAAGCATCTGGCGAAGAAGGGATTCGATCCGCTCATGGGTGCGCGCCCGATGCAGCGCCTGATTCAGGACACGATCCGTCGCGCGCTGGCCGACGAACTGCTGTTCGGACGCCTGCAGGACGGCGGCCGCCTCACGGTGGACCTGGACGACAAGGGCGAGGTGCAGCTGGACATCCAGCCGCTGCCGAAGAAGGAAGGCCGGGCCAAGCCCGAGGCCGAGGAAGCCGCCACGGGCTGACCTCGGGGCTCGTGCCGATCGGTGCTCTCGAAGGAGCGCTGCGGAAGGCCGGTAGCATCGCGCTACCGGCTTTTTTTTCGGCCGTCCGATTCTTCCGTCCCGATCGCATCCGCATCTTGATCCTTCCCGAAATCAGCGCCGAATGGCGCACCGGCCTGTCCTTCGCGTGGAGCGGCTACATCGCCGTGCTGTCGATCTGGATCGTCATGCAGAAGCGCGCGCCGGTCTCGACGATGAGCTGGATCCTGTCGCTGGCATTGCTGCCGTTCGCCGGCTTCGTCATCTACTACTTCCTGGGACCGCAGCGCCTTCGCAAGCAGCGGCTGCGGCGCGTGCGCAGCCGGGCCAAGGCGCAGGCGCCGGCGGACGTCGCCAAGCTGCGCCAGGCGGCCGAGGGTGCGCCGCCCGCGCTGCGCCAGCTCGCCGAGCTGGGCACCGCGTCGTGCGGCATCCCGTTGTCGAGCGCGGTGCGGGTCGACCTGCTCTCGGGCGGCTCGCGCACCTTCGACGCGATCTTCGACGCCGTCCGCGCCGCCCGGGACCACGTGCATCTGGAGTACTACATCTTCGAGCCCGACCGCATCGGCACGGCCCTGCGTGACCTGCTGGTCGAACGCGCGAAGGCCGGCGTGGCGGTGCGACTGCTGGTCGACGCGCTGGGCTCCAAGCGCCTGGGCCGGCGGTTCATGGCGCCGATGCACGAGGCCGGCATTCACGTCGCGCTGTTCCACGACACCCGCATCGGACGCCGGCTGCGGCCGGTGACCAACTACCGCACCCACCGCAAGATCGTGGTGTGCGACGGGCTGGTGGGTTTCACCGGCGGCGTCAACATCACCGACGACGAGGACCGCCGCACGCGCCCCGACGCCTACCACGACGTGCACCTGCGCATCGAGGGCAGCGCGGTGCGCTGGCTGCAGGCGACCTTCCTGGAGGACTGGAGCTATGCCACCGGCGAGAACGTCCATCAGATGGTGGACGAGTCGATCGCGCGGATGATGCCGCCGAGCCAGGCCGGCGACATCGCCACGCAGATCGTCACCAGCGGGCCCGACACGCCGCTGGAGGCGATCCACCGCATGCACGTCGCCGCGATCCATTCGGCCAGCCACCGCGCCTGGCTGACCACGCCGTACTTCGTGCCGGGCGAGCCGGCGCTGATGGCGCTGACCAGCGCGGCATTGCGCGGCGTCGACGTGCGGCTGCTGGTGCCGCGCCGCAGCGACTCCCTGATCGTCAGCGCCGCGGCGCGCTCCTACTACGACGAACTGATGGCCGCCGGCGTCAAGGTCTGGGAGTACAAGGCCCGCATGCTCCACTCCAAGACGCTGGTGGTCGACGACCACTGCGCGATGGTCGGCACGGCCAACTTCGACAACCGCAGTTTCCGTCTCAACTTCGAGGTCATGGCCGTGGTCTACGGGCCGGCGCTGGCCGAGGCGCTGGAGCACCAGTTCAGGACCGACCTGCGCAATTCCTCACCGGTGCAGGCCAACCGCCGGCAACCCTTCGTGCGCCGGCTGGGCGATTCGCTCGCCCGGCTGACCTCGCCCCTTCTCTGACGCTTCCGATCGCAGGATCGAACGACAACCCCATGCCCGCCCACACCTTCCTCTGGCACGACTACGAAACCTTCGGCGCCGTGCCGCGCCGCGACCGGCCCTCGCAGTTCGCCGCCATCCGCACCGACGCCGACCTCAACGAGATCGGCGAACCGCTGATGCTCTATTGCCGTCCGGCGCCGGACTACCTGCCCAGTCCCGAGGCCTGCCTGATCACCGGCATCACGCCGCAGGTGGCGCTCGAGCGCGGTGTGCCCGAGCACGCGTTCGCCGCGCGCATCGAGCGGGCCTTCGCCGAGCCCGGCACCATCGGCGTGGGGTACAACACGATCCGCTTCGACGACGAGGTCACGCGCTTCCTGTTCTGGCGCAACCTGATCGAGCCCTATGCGCGCGAATGGCAGAACGACTGCGGCCGCTGGGACCTGCTCGACGTCGTCCGGCTGACCCATGCCCTGCGCCCCGATGGCATCCAGTGGCCCAAGAAGGAGGACGGACGTCCCAGCTTCAAGCTCGGCGACCTGACGCGCGCCAACGGTCTGGCGCACGAGGCCGCGCACGACGCGCTCTCCGACGTGCGCGCCACCGTCGCGCTCGCGCGCCTGATCAAGGAGAAGCAGCCGCGCCTGTTCGATTTCGCCTTCGGTCTGCATCGCAAGGACCGCGTCGCCAGCGAGATGGGCCTGCCGGCGGCGGTCGGCGCGACCAAACCCTTCCTGCACGTCTCGGGCATGTTCCCGCCCGAGCGCGGCTGCCTGGCCGTGATGTGGCCGCTCGCCGCCCACCCGACCAACCGCAACGAGGTCATCGCCTGGGACCTGGCGCACGACCCGTCGGAGCTGATCGACCTCGACGTCGCCACCCTGCGCCAGCGCATCTTCACGCGCGCCGCCGAGCTGCCTGAGGGCGTCGTGCGCCTGCCGATCAAGAGCGTGCACCTGAACAAGTCGCCGATGGTGGTGGGCAACCTGAAGACGCTCACGCCCGCGATGGCGCAGTGCTGGGGGATCGACATGGCCGCCGCCCTGGCCAACGCCGAGCGCGCCGCCGGCCTGCCCGACATGAGCGCCCTGTGGCCGCAGGTGTTCGAGCGGCCGAAGGCGGAGGGCGCGCCGGACGTTGACGAGGATCTCTACGGCGGTTTCGTCGGCGATGCCGACCGGCGCCGCCTGGTGCGCCTGCGCGCCCTGACGCCGGCCGAACTGGCGCTGGACCGGGGGGGCTTCGACGATCCGCGCCTGGCCGAGCTGGTGTTCCGCTACCGCGCGCGCAACTTCCCGGAGACGCTGTCGAGCGAGGACGCCGAGCGCTGGGAGGCGCACCGTGCCGCGAAGCTGCTCGAAGGTGAGGGCGGCGCGCGCAACGTCGACCAGTTCTTCGCCGAGATCGACACGCTGTCCGAGAACGCCGACGAGCGCGTCGAGGAACTGTTGGGGCTGCTGTACGAGTACGCCGAGGCGATCGCGCCGTCGATCTAGGCCGACGCGGGCGCCGGAACGACGACGGATCCGGCGGCTTCAGCGGTCGCGGGAACGGCAGGTGGACGGGTCTGCGGCGGGATCGGCCAGGCGACCGCTCGCCACGGCGTCGGCGACCACGTCCCAGAACGCCGTGGAGACCGTCGGATCGAGCGGTGCGTCGTGCGGGAGATCGTCCAGTACCACCAGGCGGCGCGGGCGCCGTGCGGCCTCGCAGAGCCGCAGGGCCTGCGCGAGCGGCACCACCTCGTCGTCGCGGCCATGGACGATCAGCAGCGGCAATGCGACGTCGGCCAGGCGCTTCTCGCTGTTCCACAGGTCGGGCAACACCCAGGCGGCCCAGGGCGCGACCAGTCCGGTCGCCACGGCCATCTCGCGGGCGGAGGCGAAACCGGCGGCGATCACCAACCCGTCGAGCCGGGGCCGGAGATGCTCGGCGACGTCGATCAGAACGGCCGAGCCGAGCGAGAAGCCCAGCGCATGGTGCGACGAGGCCCGCGGCGTCAGGGCGACGAACTGCGCGTGCGCGGCGTGCGCGTCCTGGGCGAGCCGCGCCACACCGGGCCGGCCGGTGCTGCCGCCATAGCCGCTGTAGTCGAAGACGAAGGACGACACGCCGGCTTCATACAGACGCGCCTGCGCGGCGGCCCAGCGAGAGATGTCCTCTTCGTCGCCGTGGAAGATCAGCAGCGCGGGCGCCTCGGGGCGGGACACCGCGACGAAGCTGGCGCGCAGGGTGCGGTCGCCGCTGGCGAAGGTCAGCTGCCGCGACGGCGCGCCGAAGCGGTCGGGCGTGAGGTGGCCGGCCGGCGGCGTGACGAAGGCTTCGCGCTCGACCAGCAGGAAGACGGCGTGGCGCGCAGCCAGTGCCAGGCATCCGAGCACGACCAGGACCACGATGCACCACAGCATCCGACGACGGCGCAGGGCCGTCGAAGGCGCGCGGTCGCGTGGATGGCCGGAATTCGACATCGGGCCATCCTGGTCCATCCGCGTATCGGCTCCCTCGAGAGCGCGTGGCCTACAGCGCCGCTTCCAGCATCGCCCGGTAGTCCTCGCGCGTGGCCAGGCGGGGATTGGTCTTGTGGCAGTGGTCGGCCATCGCGCCGTCGATGACTTGCTCGAAGACCGCCGGCGTGACGCCGACCTCGGCCAGGCCGGCGGGCAGGCCCAGCCGCGCGCCCATGTCGCGGATCGCCTCGCCGATGTCGCCGGCCGAATCCAGGTTCATCGCGCCGGCCATGCGCTGCAGGCGGCGGTCCTTCTTGACCGACTCGGCGCCGGCGTTGAAGGCGATCACGGCGGGCAGGAACAGCGCGTTGAGCGTGCCGTGGTGCAGGCGCGGGTCGACGCCGCCCAGGCTGTGGCTGAGCGAATGCACGCAGCCCAGGCCCTTCTGGAACGCCATGGCGCCCTGCATCGAGGCGCTCATCAGGTTCAGGCGCGCCTCGCGATCCGTGCCGTCCTTGGTGGCGCGCTCGATGTGGCTCCAAGCGCGTTCCAGGCCGTCGAGTGCGATGCCGTCGGCCGGCGGATTGAAGGCGGCCGACATGAAGGTCTCCATGCAGTGCGCGATGGCGTCCATGCCGGTGGCGGCGGTGAGCCGGGGCGGGAGGCCGAGGGTGAGCTCGGGGTCGCAGATCGCCACCTTGGGCATCAGCGACCAGCTGTGGAAGCCCAGCTTGCGGTGGTCGTCCACGATGAGGATGGCGCCGCGTGCGACCTCGCTGCCGGTGCCGCTGGTGGTGGGCACGGCGATCAGCGGGGCCACGTTCTCGGTGATCCTGGGCGAGCCGCCCTCGATGGTGGCGTAGGTCTTGAGCGGCCCCTCGTGCGTGGCGGCGATGGCCACGCCCTTGGCGCAGTCGATGGCGGAGCCGCCGCCGACGGCGATCAGGCCGTCGCAGCGGCCCTGCCGGTAGGCCTCGACGGCGGCGCGCACAGCGGCCTCGGTCGGGTTGGAGGGCGTCTGGTCGAACACCGTGGCTTCCAGATCGCCCAGGGCGTCGAGCGCCCGCTGCAACACGCCGGCCGCGCGCACGCCGGCGTCGGTGACGATCAGGGGACGCGTGATGCCCAGCCGGGTGCATTCGGCACCGAGCAGGCGGATGGCGCCGAATTCGAACTGGATCTGGGTCAGGTACTGGATGAGGGCCATGTCGGGAGATGGGTGTCTGAGGGGGAGAGGAGCGGAGGCGGGCGGTACGATGCGCGGCCCCCAATCTAGCCAACGGAGCCCGGCTTGCCCATGACCGAAACCCTACCCGTCCGTGTCGCGCGCGGCACACCCGCGCCATGCTGACGCCGAAGATGCACGGCGTGGTGGAGCGCATGGCGCGCGCCCGGCAGCCGGCGTTGCACACGCTCACGCCCGCCGAGGCCAAGGCCGCCTACGAGAAAGGCGCCGGGGTGCTGGAAGTGCCCAGGCCCGACCTGGGCCGTGTCGAGGATTTCGTGCTCCCGGCCCGCGACGGTTCCGCGCTGCCGGCGCGGCTGTACGCCCCGTCGCACGACCGGCTGCCGGTGCTGGTCTATTTCCACGGCGGCGGCTTCACCGTCGGCAGCATCGCCACGCACGACACCCTGTGCCGCGTGCTGGCGGTCAAGACCGGCTGCGCGGTCGTGTCGGTCGACTACCGGCTCGCGCCCGAGCACCGGTTCCCGACCGCCTCCGACGATGCCTGGGACGCCGTGCGCTTCGTCGCGCGCGAAGCGGCCGCGCTGGGGCTCGACGGCGCGCGCCTGGCCGTGGGCGGCGACAGCGCCGGCGGCACGCTCGCCGCCGTCTGCGCCGTGATGGCCCGCGACGCCGGCCTGCCCGTCGCGCTGCAGCTGCTGTTCTATCCCGGTACGACGGCGCACCAGGACACCGCCTCGCACCGCCGCTTCGCCTGCGGGCCACTGCTCGACGAGACGCTCATCGCTTGGTTCTTCGACCAGTACGTGCGCACGCCGGCCGATCGCGAGGACTGGCGCTTCGCGCCGCTCAACGCCGACGACGTCGATGGCGTGGCGCCGGCCTGGATCGGCCTGGCCGAGGCCGACCCGCTGGTCGACGAGGGCATCGCCTACGCCGACAAGCTGCGCGCCGCCGGCGTCGCGGTCGACCTGGAGATCTACCGGGGCGTGATCCACGAGTTCGTCAAGATGGGCCGTGCCATCCCCGAGGCATTGCAGGCCCACGAAGACGCCGCGCGCGCGCTGCGGCGAGCCCTTTTGCCCTGAATCTCCCGAATCCCTGGAGCCCCCGACACCATGAACTCCCCGATCGCGTCCGCCGGACGCCCCCGCCGCGCCGACTTCCGCTGTTTCCACCGCCTGCGCGTGCGCTGGTCGGAGATCGACATGCAGGGCATCGTCTTCAACGCGCACTACCTGATGTACTTCGACACCGCCGTCGGCGACTATTGGCGCGCGCTGGCGTTGCCGTACGCGGCGTCGATGGCGGCGCTGGGCGGCGAGCTCTACGCACGCAAGGCGACGCTCGACTTCCACGCCTCGGCGCGGCTGGACGACGTGCTCGACGTCGCGCTGCGCTGCGATCGCGTGGGCACCTCGTCGATCACCTTCGCCGGCACGCTGTTCCGCGCCGACGAGGTGCTGGCCCAGGTGGAACTGGTGCATGTCTTCGCCGATCCGGCGACGCAGAAGTCCAGGCCGGTACCCGACGCGCTGCGCGCCCTGTTCGAGCGCCACGAACGCGGCGCGCCGGCGTGCGAGGTGATCGTCGGCGACTGGCAGCGCGTCGGACGCGAGGCCGGCGTGCTGCGCCGGGCGGTGTTCGTGAAGGAGCAGGGCGTGCCCGAGGACCTGGAGTGGGACGCGCACGACGCCACGGCATTGCACGTCGTCGCGCTCAACGGGCTGGGTCGTGCCGTCGCCACCGCGCGCCTGGTGACGCAGGCGCCTGGCGTGGGGCGGGTGGGGCGCATGGCGGTGGACCGCGCCCTGCGCGGCGGCGGCCACGGCCGCACAATGCTGCGCGCGCTGGAGGACGCGGCCCGCGCGCGGGGCGACCACGAGATCGTGCTGCACGCCCAGCGCAGCGCGCAGTCGTTCTACGCCGGCCTGGGCTACGTGCCGCACGGCGATCCCTTCGAGGAGGCCGGCATCGCGCACATCGAGATGCGCCGGTCGCTGCGCCCGGCGTGACCGAGCGCCACGCGGCCGCCCCGGTCACCTCGCCCCGATGAACCTTCGCACCAAGATCGTCGCGCTGGCGGTCGCGCCGCTGCTGGTCGCGCTGGCGCTGGTGGCCGCGGCCGTCTGGCACCAGGAGCGCGACCTGGCGGCGCGGGAACGGTCGCTCGTGGAGCGCAGCCTGCTGGCGCAGCGGCGCTCCGAGCTGCGCAGCTATGTCGAGCTGGCCGTGAGCACGGTGCGTCCGCTCCACGACACCGGCCGCGACGACGCGGCCACGCGCGACGAGGCCCTGCGCCGGCTCGCCGCGCTCGACTACGGCGACGACGGCTATTTCTTCGTCTACGACCTGCAGGGCAAGTCGCTGATGCATTCGCGCCAGCACGAGCTCGAAGGACGCAATCTCTGGGACCTCACCGACTCGCGGGGCCGGCGCACCATCCAGGACCTGATCGCGCAGGCCGTGGCGGGCGGCGGCTACGTGGAGTACGAATGGCGCAAGCCGTCGAGCGCGCAGCGCGCGCCCAAGCTCGGCTATGTGACCGCGTTGCCGCGCTGGGGCTGGATGCTGGGCACCGGGCTCTACCTGGACGACGTCGAACTCGCCATGCAAGCCCTGCAGCAGCAGGTGGCGGACAACGTGACGACCACCATGCTCTGGATCGCCGCCATCGCCGCGGCGTGCCTGGGCGTGGTGAGCGCCGGCGGACTGCTGCTCAACCTGAGCGAGCACCGTGTGGCCGAGGCGCGGCTGCGCCTGCTGGCGCGTCAGGTGGTGCAGTCGCAGGAGGACGAGCGCGCCCACCTGGCGCGCGAACTGCACGACGGCGTCAGCCAGACGCTGGTGTCGGCCAAGCTGCTGATCGAGTCGGGCGTCGATGCCCTGGAGCGCGCCGACCATCCCGCGCCGCCCGCGCTGGCCAAGGCGCTGCTGCGCCTGAACGACTCGCTCTCGGAGGTGCGCCACCTGTCGCACCGGCTGCGCCCGGCGCTGCTCGACACCCTGGGGCTGCCCGCCGCGCTCGAGCACCTGGGCGCCGAGTTCGACGAGGAGGGGCCGCTGCGCGTCGACGTCGCCGTGCGCGGCGAATCGCTGGAGCTGCCGCCGGAGGTGAAGACGGCGCTGTTCCGCGTCGCCCAGGAGGCCCTGACCAACGTCCACAAGCACGCCCAGGCACGCCGCGTGGCCATCGTGCTGGACGCCGACGCGGCCGGCGTGCGGCTGGAGGTCAGCGACGACGGCCGGGGCTTCGACGCCGAGGCGCTGGCGCACGACCCGCGTCGCGGCATCGGTCTGCGCAACATGCGCGAGCGGCTGGACGCCATCGGCGGCGAGCTCACCGTGCGCACGCGCGACGGCGGCGGGGTCGGCACGCAGATCATCGCCGCCGTGCCGCTCGGCCTCTTGCACCTGGGAGCTTCCGCATGACGATTTCCGACCCGGTCGACACGACCTCGACCACCCCGGCCATCCGCCTGTTCCTGGTCGACGACCACCCCCTGGTGCGCGACGGCCTGCGCGCCCGCCTGGACAGCCTGCCGGGCCTGGAGATCGTCGGCGAGGCGGGTTCGGCGCAGGAGGCGCTGACGCTGGTCGATGCGGTACGACCCGATCTGGTGCTGACCGACGTCGGCATGAAGGACATGAACGGCATCGAGCTCGCCGGCCTGCTGCTGGCGCGCCAGCCGGCGCTGCACGTGGTGATGCTCAGCATGTACGACAACCCGGAGTATGTGCAGCGGTCGCTGCAGGCCGGCGCGCGCGGCTACGTGCTCAAGGACGCGCCGGCGGCCGAGATCGTCGCGGCGATCCACGCCGTGACGGCTGGCGGCACCTTCCTGAGCCCGGCGGTGTCGCAGCGGCTGTTCCGCAACCAGGCGCCGCGCCCGCTGCTCACGCCGCGCGAGAGCGAGATCCTGAGCGCCCTGGGCCGGGGCGCGTCGAGCAAGCAGATCGCGCGCGACCTCGACCTGAGCGTGCGCACGGTCGAGGCGCACCGCCAGAGCATCAAGCGCCGCCTGGGGCTGGAAGGCCAGGCCGAGCTGATCAAGTACGCGGTCGAGCACGCGCGGCAGTTCGACGGCGGCTGACGGGTCGGACACCCGGCACGGCACGCAGGGCCTCGGCGGGTTTTCCCTTACGAGGTGACGCGTACTCCCTGTGCGCGGTCCGACGGATGCCCCGGGGCGCCAAGGCGGGAACACTCCAGGAACTTTTCCTCTACTGGAGACAACACCGATGCCAAGCATCCGCCGCCACCTCGTGTGGTTCCTCGTCGCGATCGCCGGCGCCTTCTCGCTGGGCACCGTGGCGCTCTCGCGCGGCGAGGCCATCAGCGCCCTCTGGATCGTGGTGGCCGCCATGTGCGTCTACCTGATCGCCTACCGCTACTACAGCCTGTTCATCGCCGATCGCGTGCTCGGCCTGGACCCGTCGCGCAAGACGCCGGCGCACCGCCACAACGACGGCCTGGACTACGTGCCGACCGACAAGAACGTGCTGTTCGGCCACCACTTCGCGGCGATCGCCGGGGCCGGTCCGCTGGTCGGGCCGGTGCTCGCGGCGCAGATGGGCTACCTGCCCGGGCTCCTGTGGATCCTCGCGGGCGTGGTGTTCGCGGGCGCGGTGCAGGACTTCATCGTGCTGTTCATCTCGACGCGGCGCGACGGCCGGTCCCTGGGCGACCTCATCAAGCAGGAGATGGGCATCGTGCCGGGGATGATCGCGCTCTTCGGCACCTTCATGATCATGATCATCATCCTGGCGGTGCTGGCGCTGATCGTGGTGAAGGCGCTGGCCGAATCGCCCTGGGGCGCCTTCACGGTGGCCGCGACGATTCCGGTGGCGCTCTTCATGGGCGTCTACCTGCGCTACATCCGCCCCGGGCGCATCGGCGAGGTGTCGGTGATCGGCTTCGTGCTGCTGATGCTGGCCATCTTCGGCGGCCAGGCCGTCAGCCAGAACCCCGCGTGGGCGGCCATGTTCACCTTCGACGGCAAGGCCCTGACCTGGATGCTGATCGGCTACGGCTTCGTCGCCGCCACGCTGCCGGTGTGGCTGCTGCTGGCGCCGCGCGACTACCTCTCGACCTTCCTGAAGATCGGCACCATCCTGGCGCTGGCCATTGGCATCGTCTTCGTCGCGCCGACGCTGCAGATGCCGGCCGTCACGCAGTTCGCCCAGGGCAACGGCCCGGTGTGGTCGGGCAGCCTGTTCCCGTTCCTGTTCATCACCATCGCCTGCGGCGCGGTCTCGGGCTTCCACGCGCTGATCTCATCGGGCACCACGCCCAAGATGCTCGACAACGAATCGCATGCGCGCTTCATCGGCTACGGCGGCATGCTCGCCGAGTCCTTCGTCGCCGTGATGGCGCTGGTGGCGGCCTCGTGCATCGAGCCGGGCATCTACTTCGCGATGAACAGCCCGGCCGCGCTGGTGGGCGGCGATGCGGCCACCGTGGCGCAGACGATCTCCAGCTGGGGCTTCGTCGTCACGCCCGAGATGCTGATCCAGACCGCCAAGGACGTCGGCGAGACCACCATCCTGGGCCGCACCGGCGGCGCGCCGACGCTGGCCGTGGGCATGGCGCACATCCTGCACCAGGCGCTCGGCGGCCCCGGCATGATGGCTTTCTGGTACCACTTCGCGATCCTGTTCGAGGCCCTGTTCATCCTGACGGCCGTGGACGCCGGCACGCGCGCCGGCCGCTTCATGCTGCAGGACCTGCTGGGCAGCTTCGTGCCCGCGCTGGGCAAGACCGACTCGCTGCCGGCCAACCTGATCGCCACGGCCCTGACCGTCGCGGCCTGGGGCTATTTCCTCTACCAGGGCGTGGTCGATCCGCTGGGCGGCATCAACACGCTGTGGCCGCTGTTCGGCATCTCCAACCAGATGCTGGCCGCCGTGGCGCTGCTGCTGGGCACGGTGGTGCTGTTCCGCATGAAGCGCGAGCGCTACGCCTGGGTGGCCGTGGCGCCGACCGTGTGGCTGCTGGCCTGCACGCTGACGGCCGGCTGGCTGAAGATCTTCTCGGCCGACCCGAAAGTGGGCTTCCTGGCGCACGCCGCCCGGTACGCCGACGGCCTGGCGCAGGGTGTGCTGATCGCGCCGGCGAAGACGCCCGAGGCCATGGCCCGCATCGTCTTCAACGACCGGCTCGACGCCGGGCTGTGCGCGCTGTTCATGTTCGTCGTGCTCAGCGTGCTGGTCTACAGCGTCAAGGCCTGCCTGGCGGCCCGCGCGGCGAACCATCCGACGGTGCACGAGACCCCGTTCGAGGCGCTGGCGGCGATGCCGGCGAAAGCCTGATGACGGGCGGCGCCGCCGGCCTGGGCGGCATGAGCTTGCCGGAGGCCGGGCGCTACCTCGGTCGCTCGCTGGCCCGGTCGCTGCGGTTGATGGTGGGCCAGCCGGACTATGGCACCTACGTCGAGCACATGCGGCTCACGCATCCCGACCAGGCGCCGATGAGCTACGAGGCGTTCTTCCGCGAGCGCCAGGACGCCCGCTACGGCGGCGGAAAAGGCCGCTGCTGCTAGCTCGCCCCCCAGGTTTCGCGCACTGCGTGTCGCCTTCGCAGACTCCTTTCCGGGGCGGTGCCGGTGGCCCGGCGAAGTCGATGCCACGGTGCCCTCGGCGGCGCATGCGTCGGTCTCAGGCCACGCGAGTCAGATGTCGGCGAGCAGGGGGTAGGGCAGGGGCTCGACGGTCAGGGCTGGTCCGGCCGGGCTGCCGGCGTGCAGGGGGCCGGCTTCGGTCGCCGAGGTCTGCATCGACACCAGGGCCGACCAGCGGCCGTCGGGGGCCAGAGCCGACTGGACGACCGTGCCGACGGGCTGCTCGGCATCCTGGGCCGTGAACACCTCCTGGCCGGCTTCGACGGCGGCATCGGCCGCGACGAGGTAGGTGCGGCGCTTCAGGGTGCCGCGGAACTGGCTGCGGGCGACGACCTCCTGGCCCGGATAGCAGCCCTTCTTGAAATTGACGCCGCCGACGGACTCGTAGTTGAGCATCTGCGGGACGAAGGCCTCGACCACCGGTGCCGTCAGGGTGGCGATGCCGCTGCGGACCTCGCTCCACCGCCAGGTGGACGGTTCCAGCGCATCGCCCACCGGCGCGGCGGCGTCCGCCGGCGCGATCCACAGGGCCCGCGGCACGCCATCGGCCGGATACAGCGAGACGACCGAGGCCGGACCCGCGTCCACGCGTCGACCGGGGGACGCCGTGGCGTCGAGGCCGTTGGCCACCAGCGCCGTGCCGCCGAGGCCGTAGAGCGCGAAGTCGTCGCTGGCGTCGGTCAGCTTCACCTTGGCGCGCAGCACGAACATCGACAGGCGTTTCAAGGTCTGCGCCAGGATGTCGCGGCTCATGACCAGCAGGATCCGCTCGGGCGTCGGCCGGATGCCGACGAAGCTGGCGATCATGCGGCCCTTGGCCGTGCACAACGCCGCGAGCCGGGCCTCGGCCGGTGTCAGCAGCGCGAAATCCTGGGTCAGCTGGCCGTGGAGGAAACCGGCGGCATCGGGGCCTTCGGCGCGGATCACGCCGAGGTGCGAGAGGGTGGTTACACCATTCAAAACGACAGGGGTCATGGCTGAATTATCATGGTCGGCGTCGTGCCATCGAGACCGCAGGGCCAAGCGCCGGAGGGTCCGGTCGAGCGGGTCGGTCCTCCGATCCCGACACCTTTCACCACGCGACGCGACGGCCTTTCCGTCACGTCGCTCCCACTTCGTTCCCGACCCACTCCACAGCCCTGCCGTGCGCCGTTTTCTACTCACGCTGTTCCTGTTCGTCGCCTTCGTCGTGCTGGGCGGGGGGGCCCTGGGACTGTGGTGGGTCAACCGGCCGATCGCGCTGCCCGCATCCACCGTCGACCTGACCGTCGAGCCCGGCACCACGCCGCGTGGCATCGCCGAGGCGGTCGCCGCCACCGGGGCGCGCGTGCCGGCGCAACTGCTCTACGGCTGGTTCCGTTTCTCCGGTCAGGATCGCCGCATGCGCGCGGGCAGCTATGAACTCGAGACGGGCGTCACGCCACGGGGGCTGCTCGACATGCTGGTGCGCGGCGAGGAGGCCACGCGCAGCGTCGCCCTGGTGGAGGGATGGAACTTCCGCCAGGTGCGCGCGGCGCTGGCCAAGGCCGAGCAGCTCAAACCCGATACCGTCGGCGAGAGCGACGAAGCGCTCATGACGCGACTCGGGCGGCCCGGTGTCCATCCCGAAGGGCGCTTCTTTCCGGACACCTACACCTACTCGAAGGGATCGAGCGACTTCGCCGTCCTGCAGCGCGCCATGCGCGCCATGGACCGCAAGCTTGAAGCCGCCTGGGCCGCGCGCGGGAGCGACCTGCCGCTCAGGACGGCCGACGAGGCGCTCGTCCTGGCGAGCATCGTCGAGAAGGAGACGGGCCAGGCTCGCGATCGCGCCGAGATCTCCGCCGTCTTCAACAACCGACTGCGCGTGGGCATGCCGCTGCAGACCGATCCGACCGTCATCTACGGCATGGGCACGGCCTTCAGCGGCAACCTGCGCAAGAAGGATCTTCAGACCGACACGCCCTGGAACACCTACACGCGTGGCGGTCTGCCGCCGACGCCGATCTCGATGCCGGGAAGGGCGGCGCTGCTGGCGGCGGTGCAGCCGGCGCAGAGCAAGTCGCTCTACTTCGTCTCGCGCGGCGACGGCAGCAGCCACTTCAGCACCTCGCTCGACGAGCACAACCGGGCGGTGAACCGCTATCAGCGCGGCATCGAGGCGCCGTCGCCCGCCGCTTCGTCTGCGGCACCCGCGTCCGGTGCGGCGTTGGCGCCCGCTGGCGGCGTGTCCGGCGAAGCCGCCGCGACGTCCCCGGTGCCGGCCACACCGGCGTCAGCACCCGCATCGACACCCCGAACCGGTCCATGAGCAGCTCTTCCTCCTCCCTTTTCCTGACGCTCGAAGGCATCGACGGCGCGGGCAAGTCCAGTCACATCGACGCGCTGGAAGCCTTCTTCGCCCGCCATGGCCGGCGGGTCGTCCGCACGCGCGAGCCGGGCGGAACCCCGTTGGCCGAGACCCTGCGCGAGCTGATCCTGTCGCGGCCGATGGATGCCCTGACCGAGTCGCTCCTGGTCTTCGCGGCGCGACGCGATCACATCGAACAGGTCATCGCACCGGCGCTCGCACGGGGCGACGTGGTGCTGTGCGACCGCTTCACCGATGCCACCTTCGCGTACCAGGGTGCCGGTCGAGGGTTCGATCTCGATCTTCTGCTAACGCTCGAGAGGTGGGTGCAAGCGCCCGTGGAGGCGGACACGCGGAGCCTGGATGCGACGACCGGTTCGCTGCAGCCGGATCTCACGCTCTGGTTCGATCTGTCGCCCGAGACGGCGGCCGAGCGGCTGGCCGGAGCCCGGCTGCCGGACAAGTTCGAATCGCAACCGGTGGATTTCTTCCGCCGCGTGGCTGCCGGCTATGCCGATCGGGCCGCCGGCGCCGGTTCGCGTTTCGCCCGCATCGACGCGGCGTTGCCGCGCGAACAGGTCTGGACGCAGATCGAGACGGTGCTGCAGCGGCGCCTGGGGCTGGCATGACGCCTTCGCCGTCGGCCACCCGGATCTCGCCCTGGCTCGCGCGCCCGCTGGCCGAACTGCTGCGTCAGCGCGGCCATGCCTGGCTGCTCCAGGGACCGTCCGGCCTGGGTCAGTACGAGCTGGCGCTGTCCCTGGCGGCGGCCTGGCTGTGCGAGCGGCCGGGCGAGCAGGGCGCCTGCGGCCATTGCCCAAGTTGCCATGCCATCGCGGTGCGCACGCATGCCGACCTGTGCGTGCTGATGCCCGAGGTCGCGATGCTCGAACTCGGCTGGCCGCTCGACGAGAAGTCGCAGGCCGACATCGACGACAAGAAGCGCAAGCCGAGTCGCGAGATCCGGGTCGAGGCGATGCGCGAAGCGATCGGCTTCGCCCAGCGCACCAACGCACGCGGACGCGGCAAGGTGGTGCTGGTCTATCCGGCCGAGCGCATGAACGCCATCACGGCCAATGCGTTGCTCAAGACGCTCGAGGAACCGGTGGGCGACGTGCGCTTCGTGCTGGCGAGCGAGGCGGCATGGCAATTACTCCCCACGATTCGAAGCCGCTGCATCGGCTTCAATGTGCCCTGGCCCGACGCGATGGAGGCCACGGCGTGGCTGGTGTCGAACGGCGTGACCCAGGTCGATGCGCCGGCACTGCTCGGTGCGGCCGGCGGACGTCCGCACGAGGCGCTGCGCCGGGCCCGCGCCGGTCAGTCGCCGAAGGCATGGTCGCTGCTGCCCAAGGCGTTGCTGCGCGGCGAGGTCGCGGCGCTGGCCGATCAGGCACCGTCGCAGGCGATCGATGCGTTGCAGAAGGTGTGCCACGACCTGATGGCCGTCGGCGTGGGGGCCGAACCCCGGTTCTTCCTGCCGGCCGAACTCCCGCCGCCGCCGTCGCAGGGCGCGCTCGCACGCTGGTCGAAGTCGCTGGCCCAGGCAGCGCGGACCGCCGAACATCCTTTCAATGCGGGGCTCATGCTGGAGGCGCTGGTGAGCGAGGCGCGCGTCACCCTAAACTCGGTGACCCGCCCATGAGCATTCCACCGACGATCCCCGCCTACGAGCCGAGCCAGCGCGCGCCGCTCTCGCCGCGTCCGAGCGTGATCCAACTGGCGATCAGGGAGAAAGGCGCGCTGCATGCGGCCTACATTCCGCTGTTCGCCGAGGGCGGCATCTTCATTCCCACCGCGCGCGAGTACCGCCTGGGCGACGACGTCTACGTGCTGCTCACGCTCCCCGACGACACCCAGCGCTATCCCGTGGCCGGCAAGGTGGCCTGGATCACGCCGGCGCGCGCCACCGGCAACCGCGCGCCGGGTGTCGGCATCCGTTTTCCGGCCGACGAGAAGTCGCGCGAACTCAAGGCGCGGATCGAGAGTGCCCTGGGTGGCGCGATGGCTTCCGACCGGCCGACGCAGACCATCTGATCCCGGATCGACCGGTTCCTCTTCGTCCGTCCGAATCGACGTGCCCCTCATGCATCGTCGCCTCAGAAAACATCTCCCATGTTCACCGACTCGCACTGCCACCTGACCTATCCCGGACTGATCGAACGCATCCCCGAAGTGCGCGCCGCCATGGACGAAGCGCGTGTCGATCGTGCACTGTGCATCTGCACGCGGCTGGAGGAGTTCGACGCGGTGCAGGCACTGGCCGAGCGCTACGACAACCTCTGGGCCAGCGTCGGCGTGCATCCGGACAACGAGGACATCGCCGAGCCGACCGTCGACGACCTGGTCGAGCGATCGCGTCGCGCCAAGGTGATCGCCATCGGCGAGACCGGTCTGGACTACTACCAGATGGACGAGCGCAAGGGCGGACGCACCATCGCCGACATGGAATGGCAGCGGGATCGCTTTCGCGTCCACATCCGCGCCGCGCGGCAGGTGGGCAAGCCGCTGGTCATCCATACGCGCGAGGCGTCGGTCGACACGCTGCGGCTGCTGAGGGAGGAGGGCGAGGACGGCTCGGCCGGCTCGGCGGGTGGCGTGTTCCACTGCTTCACGGAGACCGCCGAGGTTGCACGCGCGGCACTGGACCTCGGCTTCTACATCTCGTTCTCCGGCATCATCACCTTCAAGAAATCCCAGGACCTGCGCGACGTCGCCGCCTTCGTTCCGCTCGATCGCATGCTGATCGAGACCGACAGTCCCTATCTCGCGCCGGTGCCTTACCGGGGAAAGACCAACAGTCCGGCCTACGTGCCGCTGGTGGCCCGGCAGATTGCGGAACTGCGCGGAACCGATGTCGAGGCCATCGCCGAGATCACGAGCCGCAATTTCGACGCCTTGTTCACTGGCGCCACATGATCGGAGATCGCTTGAAAAAACTGCTGTGCCTCATCGCGCTCGTCGCATCCTTCGCGTCGGACGCCGGATCGTTCGAGGACTTCTTCAGGGCCGTTCGCGCCGACAACGCCAGTGGGGTCGCGTCGCTGCTCAACCGCGGCTTCGATCCGAACACCCGAGACGAGAAGGGACAGACGGGCCTGTTGCTGGCGCTGCGCGAGCCCTCGCCCAGGGTCATCGACGTGCTGCTGGCTTCGAACAAGACCGACATCGACGCGCGCAATGCCAACGACGAGAGCCCTCTGATGCTGGCATCGCTGCGCGGCCAGGAGGATGTGGTTCGCAAGCTCATCGCGCGGGATGCGGCCGTCAACAAACCGGGCTGGACGCCGTTGCACTACGCCGCGACCAATGGCCACATCGCCATCATGAAACTGCTGCTCGAGAACCATGCCTTCATCGATGCGACATCGCCCAACGAAACGACGCCGCTCATGATGGCCGCGATGTATGGATCGAGCCAGGGCGTCGAACTGCTGCTGGCCGAAGGCGCTGATCCCTTGCAGAAGAACCAGCAGGGCATGACGGCAGCCGACTTCGCGAAGAGAGGTCAGCGGCCCGACGCGATGGAATTGCTGAATGCGGCCGTGAAAGCCAGAAAGCCTTCCGGCGGCACATGGTGACTTACAAGGTCAGAAGCTTTCGGGCATGGTCTCCATGAGCCGGCCATACTGACTCATCGAGTCCGGCTCGACGCCCAGCCACATCGCGACCTGCTCCGACGAGGTGCCGCGACGCAATTGGCGCAAGGCGAAGGTGTGACGCAGCCTGAAGGAGCCCCCTTCGATGCTGTCGATTCCTGCTTCTTCCAGCACCTTGTTGGCGCACATGTAGTGCGAATCGCGGCTCCATTGCTTGCCTGTGCGCGTCGACGGAAACAGGAAGTCGCCGACGATGGCGGCTTCCTGCCGGACCTTGACCCAATGGTGAAGCAATTCGCCGGCCCATGGAGCGATGGGAGTCTCGCGCGCCGGCCAGTTGCCATGGTTCGGTATCGCGATCTTCCAAGGTCTGTCCTTGACTCGGCCACCCTGGGCGATCGGCGATCGCAGGGTCAAGGCACGGACGTCGGCCGGTGTGAGTCCGCCGCCCAGTTGGAGACCGACCGCCGCACGGTTGCGTACCTGCTGCCAGCTCAGGCCGACCGGATTTTCGCGTGCCGACCCCGCAGCACCGGGTCGAGGGCGTGCTGCCGAGAGGAACGTGATCAGATGACGTGTCTCCGAGATCGACAGGAAGTCGGGGAGGGGATCGGCTTGGGACGCTTCCGCGTAGCGAACCTCCGGTTGAGCAGAAATCCATTCCGAAGCTGCCTCGTTCGCAGGCTCTCCGCTCTGCGCCGCCTGATGTTTGAGCACTCGATCCACGAGTCGCAGTAGACGGAGTGCGTGGCGAGGCGACAGGGATAGGTCGGAACTTTTCATGCCGAAGCGCGCCGTCTGGAAACTTTGGAGGTCGCTGACCGTGATGTGCGCCAATGTCACGGGCGGGGTCTGTGCCAGTGCCCAGCTCATGAATCCACCCCACATGTCCCGATAGACCTGGATGGACGACGGCTGTCTCAGTGTGCCTTGGGCCACCTGATCCGAAAGCCAATCCTCGAAGGGTTGTTTGAGACCTTCGAGGGGCGAGTCTTCTTCGAAAGGAAGTAGGGATTGCATGTATCTGCTAACGGCTTTGGCGACTCAAAGGTTATACCTTAGAAACTTACACAAAAAAGAGAAAATAACGTTAGCAGATTTAATTTGATCTGGCAGATGGCATTTCCCAAACGACCGACAGGCGCCGGTTCATTTGGGAATAGGGCGCTTGCAACCGGTGTTTGGAGATGGCCACTCGATGCGGGCAATGTGGTGGATCACAGGCGGCATACAGGTCACGCGCGTGAAGACGGCGCTGTTCAGCGTTACCCAGTAAATCACGACCACTGTCCATGAGCACGCGCAGAGGCACCGCATGGTCATCTGTGCTGGATGTCGACGCGGCCGCTGGGCGCTTTGAGGTGAGCGTCGATGGACGAGGCTTCGATGCCGAGGAACTGCCGCATCACGATGTGCAGGAGAACGTTGGCTTGCACCATGGCCGGTGGCTTGACTGGTTTCGAGATGGTTCATTTCGCACATCGTCGTCACGAACCTTACTTCCGCACATGCGTTCACATATCAAAAATACAATGTATATTATGTTAAACAACGGATATGCAGCCGAATTTTCCTGTCCTGTGGCCTTCCGTTCGCTTCAGAGCTTGGTCTGGCAACACTGGAGGCTTTCTGCTGATCAGCGCGCAAAAGCTGTCAGCCCCCCTGTCGCATGGAAATTGATGGTCGGTGCGCTCAGCTCGCTCAGTGGTGCGCCAAGACCGATCTGACCACTGCCATGAAGCACGCATTCGTCTCGCCGCAAGGCGATCTCAGTGCTCGAACCTGTGGAGTTCTGGAACTGCACCCACGTGCCATAAGTGCTCACATCCACGAGTACGCAGCTCCCCTTCCTCGATTCGATGCGTGCATGCAGTCTCGAGACACGCGGATCGTTCACGACGAACTCCGCATCGTCGACACGGCCTAGGTAGATGGGCAGTTGAGCCGCACTGAAAACCTGTCTCACGTCCATCCAGGTCAGCTCGATCTTTCCAAAAGAAGTTTCTGCGGGCCGATGCATCTGTGCCAAGGTCGCCGGCATCGTCAGAAATTCGACCGATTCGTCCTGCCAATCGATTCGGTGCACGATGGGCATTTCGTTCTTCCCTCGGATGTTGATCGGCCCCAGGCTGCGGTGACGAGCCTCATGCCCTTCGAGTTGATCGATGACCGATTTCGTCGCCCAGATCTGTCGCGGTCCTGCCAGATCGCTGAGTCTCGACGCGAGATTGACGGCATCTCCGTAGCAATCGCCATCGACTTCCAACACATCGCCGCTGGCCAAGCCGATCTGAAGTTCCATCCGTAATGCAGCCGGCCAATTCTGGAGCCGTTTTTGATGGTTGCGCTGCATCTCCAAGGCCGCACGTGTCGCAGCTCCGCCCGACTGGAAGATCGCCAGCACCCCATCGCCCAGCATTTTCACCACGCGCCCTTGATGGGCCTCGCAGACAGCCGCAATCCACTGCGTGAGACGTGTGACGGTTTCAGCAGCTCGTACGTTGCCCATCGACTCGAAGACACCTGTACTTCCTGTCAGATCTGCGAAAACTACGGTCGAATGAACACCCATATCGTGATTTTTTTGTTGGCAACTGTTGGTCGATTATGGCAACTCCACGCTTTGGAAAGTCCCGCGGCTCTCGATCGCGCATGAAAGAGACTTGTGCCCTCGGCGGATTGGCTGGTCAACCCAAGGCCCAGCAAAATCTCCATATTTCGCAAAAAACTGCACTATTTTTAAAACAAAAGAATTCATTATTCAGTCGAATTTTGAAGTGAGTGTGAGAAATGTGAATTTGCGGAAAGTTTTGTATTTCAGAGGTCTTGCTTGCCGCTCCGACCCGTCTTACCGTTGGACTGGTCTGTCGAAACCCCATCCTTGTCCATGTCTCGTCCCAGCTTACTTCGATTGCTCGCGCTTCCAGATTTTGTACAGCGTCGCACGAACGAGCATCGGTTCCGACACATCAGGGCAAGCATGCTTTCATTGCTCGAACCCTATGCCAGCGAACAGGTCAGCCGCGCCCGTCAGCGTGTCCTTTTCGCCCAGGATGTGGAAGCGCTTTGGTATTTGCGGCAGGACTTGGTTCTCGTACTGACCGAGTTCGAAGGCGACGAAGTGGCGCGCAAGAGAACCATGAAAATCAACGGATCTTTCCGGGGCCGTTTGCCGTCGACGATGAAACCCCGTTTACATCGTCGGCATGACCTGAAGCAGCAATAGCAGGCTCAATGCGTGTGTGAATGCCGATGTTCATGCGAGTGCATGTGCCCCCACATGATGACCACTTCCCTCCCCTGGCCCTCCATCGCGATCTCCGCACCTACCGGCAGCAGCACCTTGGTCGGTACATGTCCAAAAGGCAGTCCGGTCAGCACGGGCACATCGAGAAGCGATCGCAGCCGGTTGGAGACCGTTGTCAGGCTGAACCCCCGGTCGTTTGGCACTTTCTTGAACGCCGTGAACTGACCCAGCAGAATGGCTTGCTGACGCTGCAGCACTCCTGCGTGCCGTAGTTGATCCAGCATGCGTTCGATGCGATAGGGATGCTCTCCCACATCCTCCAGAAACAAGACTCCGTCCTGGATGTCCGGAAAGTGAGGGGTTCCTAGCAGACTCACCAGCACGGTGAGGTTGCCGCCCCAGAGTTTCGCGTGCCTGACGTGATCCAGATCCGGGGCATCTCCTTCGCGCGCCGGCAGCCGCCAGCCCGTACCTTCACCCTGCCCATCCAGCAAGTCCTCGAAGCAGGCTTCCATGATGTCGTCGGGGCCTCCAGCGGCTCCGAAATCCTCCCCCACCGAAGGTCCGGCCCAGGTGATGGAGCCGGTTTTCGTCAGCAAGGCATTCTGAAAAGCGGTGAAGTCGCTGAATCCCACGAACTTCATGCCGTGCTCGATGGCCTTGGCGACCTTCGCATAAGGAATGGCATCCAGGATGCGCGTGATCCCATATCCCCCGCGTGTGGTCAAAGCCACGTCGGCACCACTGGCCGCTGCACGACCGATCGCGGCCAACCGCGTGGCATCGTCACCCGCGAAGCGTTGATGAACCGCCAAGGCCGCTTCGTCGATTTCGACTTGATGGCCCTGAGCCTCCAGGCGCTTGACGCCCCTTTTGAAAGCTGACTTGTCGCGCACTGCGCTGGACGGTGAATAGATGTAGATATGTTTGCTCACGGGCGGCAGTATCCCATCGTGTCGGCCGCCCAGCCCGCGATGCCGTTGGCGATCCCTTCTGCCTGCTCAAGGGATGGACCGGAGGATGCTGCATCGGTTCGACCCAAGGCTCGCAAGGCGGCCTCGTGACCCCGATCAGGAAACGGTGCTCTCCAGATATCGGAAACGTCGCCTGTTTTCGCGTCCGGTATCGAAATGACGGATGTGGCGGCGAAAAGATCGGTACCTTCAGCCAGCAGCAGCTCGGCGAACGGTTCAGTCCCCTCTGCGCAAGCCAGAAGCATCGGCCCGGTCTCCAGGCTTTTCGCCCACTCGAGCAGCACATCGCGATGCCAACTCCATGCATGCACCGTTTCGCGCTTGGGTTTGTCGCTTCTGCCGAATCCGATCAAATCGGGGACGATGAAACGTATTTTTTTCATTGACATCAGACTTCGGAAGTAGTAACCCCATTGCCCAAAGCCATGAAGGCATAGAACAGAAACGCTGGAGCCGTTAGCAGAAGTATCGAGCCAATGCATGCGCCATCCTCGCTGCAAGGCCCCTCCCACAGACCAGAACGATCGCACTCCTTGATCGATCAATCCCGCGAAGCGCTCCTCCGGCGTGCGCAATGCATCGTCGCGCAAGGGCATGGATGCCTGACGCTTTTCCAAGCGTCGCCTTTGAAAGAAAGCCTGAAGCAGGCCGCCACAGGCATCGGAGAGAACCTGACCCTGGACTCGCGTGCGATGGTTGAGCTGTGGCAACCCGAACAGATCCACCACGGAACCGGCAGCCCCGGTCTTGGGATCGCGCGCCCCGTAGACCACGCGTGCGAGCCGTGCATGCAAGATGGCTCCAGCGCACATGGCGCACGGCTCTAGCGTGACGAAGAGTTCGCAACCGTCGAGTCGATGGTTCCCCAGCGCTGCGGATCCGGCCCTCAAGGCGTTGATTTCGGCATGCGCGCTCGGATCGTGAGAAGCCCGTGGCGTGTTGCGGCCCGTGGCGACGATCACGCCATCCTTTACCAGTACGGCGCCCACTGGCACTTCGCCCTCTGCGTCGGCCGCGTTCGCCTGCTCTAAGGCATGGCGCATCCACTGCTCGTCCGACGGCATCATGGCTCGCCCGGAATGTCTCGCGATGCGCGCATGACGGTGTCGAGGGAGCGCTGGATATCCTGCTGCACCTGCCGCGTCCGGACAGCGGTGTCCGATCCCGGAGAGATTGCACCGGCGCCAACTGCCATGGATCCCTCGTGTCCTGATGCCTGCTTCCTGGCCACGAATCCGACGATCACCAACACCAGTACGAGACCGACGAGTCCGAAGATGCGCACGCGATTTGCTCCTTGTTGAAAGGCGAATTGTCCCCCACCCCTGCAAGCCGACCCGGAAAGCGCTGACCTGCAACGCTACGAAGTTCGATCATCATCTCGGATCTAATTCGAGATCGATCATGCAGGATTCGCTTTTCCCGGAAGAAACCGATGCCGCCAAGGACGGTGGCGTCCATCGCGAGGCGAGCTGTCGCAAACCGCGCGTTCGACCCGATGTCGCGCCGCACCCGGCCGATGCGGAAGTGACGGCATCGGCAGCCGCGCTCGCCCCCGAGATTCGGCTGGGCACGTCGTCCTGGGGATTTCCGGGCTGGGCAGGCCTCGTCTGGGCCGAAACGTACACGACGACCCAACTGGCACGCCAAGGTCTGGCAGCCTACGCGTGCCATCCGCTCCTTCGTACCGTAAGCCTCGATCGCGCGTTCTACAAACCGCTGAGTATCGAGGAGTACGCAGGTCTGGCGGCGCAGGTGCCGGAAGACTTTCGTTTCGTCGTCAAAGCCCCCAGCATCGTCTCCGATGCGATGGTGCGCGACCATGGTCATGGCATGCGGCGCAATACGGATTTTCTCGATCCGGAGATCGCGATGCGCGAGTTCTTCCAGCCAGCGCTCGAAGGACTCGGATCGAAGATCGGCGCGATGGTCTTTCAACTCAGTCCCCTGCCCCCGTCGATGCTTTCAAGGATTCCGGAAGTTCTCGACAAGCTGACCGCCATGCTGGCCGCTCTCCCCCCACTGCACCCCATCGCGCCGGATGGCGTCGTGGCCGTGGAGGTGCGCAATCCCGAACTCGTCACGCCGGAACTGGCCGATGTGTTGCGGAACGCCGGCGCCACCTATTGTCTGGGTCTGCACGCCAAGATGCCTCCCATCGATGCCCAGTTGCCGATGCTGCGGGCGCTGTGGCCCGGTCCATTGGTCGCTCGTTGGAATTTGCATCAATTGCATGGCGCCTATGGCTACGAAACCGCGAAGGATCTTTACGAACCTTTCGACCGCCTGGTCGATCCGGACCCGGACACCCGCGATGCATTGGCTCGCGTCATCGCAGCCACGGCCGCGGCGCACCACCCGGTCTACGTCACGATCAACAACAAGGCTGAAGGGTCGGCACCCTTGAGCGTCATGGCGTTAGCCGAAGCTTTGCACAGTCGGCCTTGAATCGGCGCTCACCTCTATCGTGCTTCTCAAGATCAGCTTCGAACGGGATCGTTGGATGCGATCGAAACCGGAACGACCGTCGGATCACCCAGGGCAGGCATGTCCACCAGTTTCTCGCGAGACGTCACCTGATGGATCCGTACGATCCTCACCGCATCCGGCTGTGCCACGACGACGCACGCCTTGCCGGTGCGCTTGCAATGATCCTGCACCCGCCAATAGTCGTCGTGACTGAGGCAGCCCGTCTGGCAGATCACGAGATCGGCCTCCGCCAGGCTCGTTTCGAAGCCAACCGGATCTTCCACCGGCTCCGCTCCGCCGGTCGGCATCGCGATGGCTTCGGTCGGATCGGATGCAACAGTACCGGACATGACCGACGGGGGCGCGTGATCCGTCGAACGGCGCCATTGCCAGTGCAATCGTTCCCGCATCAACTCATGGACGCGTTCGACCAGTTGGTCGACCCGGCGCGCAAGCGCCATGCGACGCGGCAACCCGGGAATCAGCGCCCTCAATGCCGCCCGATCCTCACGTTCCCAAGCCAGGGTCGTTTCTCGAACGATGACGGCCGCGCGCAGACGCACCGCCTGCGACCGGAGTTCCACCAGTTCGGCTGCCTGGATACGCACCAGATCGCTGCAGCGCGCCTGCGCCCTGCCAAAGTGCCGCATCAACGTCCGATGCTCGTCGATCAGTTGGTCGATCTGGTTCGATGCGGATTTCATGGCGGCTGGATGGAAAGTGACAGTCGAAGAAGATATGAATGAGAATTTTTCTCATCCACGATACCTGACCAGTGCCTGGAAAGGCAAGACCACCGGAATCACCCGCCAGGAAAAGTCGTCATCCAGGGATGAACACCTCCTCCTGCACTACCCAGCCCCTGCTCATCGCGGTCGGACACGATTCAGGATCGATGGGTCGATGCCGAAATGCATGCAATGGCCGTTCGGCCGCGATCTCGCACGCCTTCACCCGAAGCACGGCGCTCTTCGATTGCCCTTCGAAAGCAGGCGCCGGTTCCTCTACATCGCGCGAGCGGCGATGGCCCATGAAAGATCCGATTTCACTCCCACTCGATCGTCGCGGGCGGTTTGGAGCTCACGTCGTAGGTCACGCGATTGATGCCACGCACCTCGTTGATGATCCGGCCCGAAACCTTCTTCAGCAAGGCATAGGGCAGCTCGGCCCAGTCGGCGGTCATGAAGTCGCTGGTCTGCACGGCGCGCAGTGCGACGACGTAGTCGTAGGTACGGCCGTCGCCCATCACGCCGACGCTCTTGACCGGCAGGAAGACCGTGAAGGCCTGGCTGGTCAGGTCGTACCAGCTCTTGCCGGTTTCCGGATCGTGGAAGTTGCGCAGTTCCTCGATGAAGATGGCATCGGCCCGGCGCAGCAGGTCGGCGTACTCCTTCTTGACTTCGCCCAGGATGCGGACGCCCAGCCCCGGGCCGGGGAACGGATGGCGGTAGACCATCGCGGGAGGAAGCCCCAGCGCCACGCCGAGTTCGCGGACCTCGTCCTTGAACAGGTCGCGCAGGGGTTCCAGCAGCTTCAGGCCGAGCTGCTCGGGCAGTCCGCCGACGTTGTGGTGGCTCTTGATGGTGACGGCCTTCTTGCTCTTGGCGCCGCCGGACTCGATCACGTCCGGGTAGATCGTGCCCTGAGCCAACCACTTGGCGCCCTTGGCGCCGGCGCTGGTGAGCTTGGCCGCCTCCTGCTTGAAGACGGTGACGAATTCGCCGCCGATGATCTTGCGCTTGGCTTCGGGATCGCTCACGCCGGCGAGCTTGCCGAGGAACAGTTCGCTCGCATCCACGCGGATGACCTTGGCGTGCAGCTTGCCGACGAACATGTCCATCACGGCATCGCCCTCGTCGAGCCGCAGCAGGCCGTGGTCGACGAAGACGCAGGTGAGCTGGTCGCCGATGGCGCGATGGATCAGCGCCGCCGCCACCGACGAATCGACGCCGCCCGAGAGCCCCAGGATGACCTCCTCGTCGCCGACCTGCTCGCGGATCTTCTCCACGGCTTCCGCGATGTGGTCGCGCATGACCCAGTCGGGCCGGGCCTGGCAGATTCCGAGCACGAAACGCTCCAGGATGGCCTGGCCCTGCTTCGTGTGCGTGACCTCGGGATGGAACTGCACCCCGTAGAAGCGGCGCGTCTCGTCGGCCATGCCGGCGATCGGGCAGTTGCCGGTCGAGGCCATCAGCCGAAAGCCCGGTGGCAGTTCGGTCACCTTGTCGCCATGGCTCATCCAGACGTCGAGCATGCCGAAGCCTTCGTCCGTCGTGGCGTCGGCGATGCCTTCGAGCAGCGCCGTGTGGCCGCGCGCCCGCACGGAAGCGAAACCGAATTCACGCTGATGGCCGCTTTCCACCTTGCCGCCGAGCTGGTGCGCCATCGTCTGCATGCCGTAGCAGATGCCCAGCACCGGCACGCCGAGTTCGAACACCGCCTGGGGCGCCTTGTCGGTCGACTCCTCGTAGACGCTGGCATGGCTGCCCGAGAGGATCACGCCCTTGAGCGAACCGTCTTTCGCATAGTCGCGGATCCACTCGTCGGTGACGTCGCACGGATGGACTTCGCTCAGCACGTGGGCCTCGCGCACGCGCCGCGCGATCAGCTGGGTGACTTGCGAGCCGAAGTCGAGAATGAGGATTTTTTGATGCATCGGTGGTGATCGCCGAAGCACGCCGGAACGCTGGTCCCGGCGTGCGAAGTGTGAATGGAGATGACGCGCTCAGGAAGCCCGGTAGTTCGGCGCTTCCTTGGTGATCTGCACGTCGTGCACGTGGCTCTCGCGGATGCCGGCCGAGGTGATCTCGACGAACTCGGCGCGCTCCTTCATCTCGTCGATGGTGGCGCAGCCGCAGTAGCCCATGCTGGCGCGCACGCCGCCGGCCATCTGGTAGATGATAGAGACGATCGAGCCCTTGTACGGCACGCGTCCCTCGATGCCCTCGGGCACGAGCTTGTCGGTGTTGGGATTGCCGGTGCTCGACTCCTGGAAGTAGCGGTCGGCGCTGCCCTGCTGCATGGCGCCGATGGAGCCCATGCCGCGGTAGCTCTTGTAGCTGCGGCCCTGGTACAGCACGATCTCGCCGGGCGCTTCCTCGGTGCCGGCGAACATGCTGCCCATCATCACCGTGCTCGCACCGGCGGCCAGCGCCTTGGCGATGTCGCCCGAATAACGCACGCCACCGTCGGAGATCAGCGGCACGCCGGTGCCCTGCAGCGCCGTCGCCACGCTGTCGACCGCCATGATCTGCGGCACGCCCACGCCCGCGACGATGCGCGTGGTGCAGATCGATCCCGGACCGATGCCGACCTTCACCGCGTCGGCGCCCGCGTCGGCCAGTGCCCGCGCGGCGTCGCCGGTGGCGATGTTGCCGCCGACCACGTCGATCTGGGGGTAGTTCTGCTTGACCCAGCGCACCCGGTCGATCACGCCCTTGCTGTGGCCGTGAGCCGTGTCGACCACGATGGCGTCGACGCCGGCGCGCACCAGCGCCTCGACGCGCTCTTCCGTGCCTTCGCCCACGCCGACCGCCGCACCGACGCGCAGGCGGCCGTTGGCGTCGCGCGCGGCGTTGGGAAAGGTGGTCTGCTTGGTGATGTCCTTGACGGTGATGAGCCCCTTGAGCTCCCAGTCGTCGTTGATGACCAGCAGGCGCTCGAGCTTGTACTTGTTGAGCAGCGCCTTGGCGTCCGCGAGCGTGGTGCCGTCGGGCACGGTGATGAGCCGGTCGCGCGGCGTCATGATCTCGCTGACCGGCACGTCGTGGCGGTTCTCGAAGCGCAGGTCGCGCCCGGTCACGATGCCGACCACCTTGCCGGCGTCGACCACCGGAAAACCCGAGATGCCGAGCTGGTCGGACAACGCCATCACCTGGCGCACCGAATGGCCCGGCGTGATGACCACCGGATCGCGCAGCACGCCCGACTCGTAGCGCTTGACGCGGGCGACTTCGGCCGCCTGCTGCTGCGCGGTGAGGTTCTTGTGCACGATGCCGATGCCGCCTTCCTGCGCGATGGCGATCGCGAGGCGGGCTTCGGTCACGGTGTCCATGGCCGCCGAGATGAGCGGCAGGTTCAGCGAGATGTTGCGGGAGAACCGGGTAGCGAGGGAAGTGTCCTTGGGCAGGACCTGGGAGAACGCTGGCACCAGCAACACATCGTCGAAGGTGAGCGCTTTGCCTAGAAGGCGCATGGGTGAGGCTCCAAAAGACGGATTGTAACGAGGGCGCCATGCGCTTCGACCCGCAGGGACCCGCCGTCGCCCTCGACCTCGGTGATCACCGATCGACGTTTCCGAGCATTCGGGATGGACAGGCGAGCGCTAAACTGCCGTGGATGAAAGTTTCCCACCTCCTGGTCGCGGCGTGCCTGGGCATGCTGTCGTTGGCAACCACCGCGCAGTGGCAATGGATCGACGGCAACGGCAAGAAGGTGTTCAGCGATCAGGCACCGCCGATCAGCGTTCCGGAGAAGGACATCGTGCGACGTCCCGGTGGGACATCCGCGCCTCGGATTCCGGCGCCGTCCCAGTCGCAGTCCCAGCCCCCATCGCAACCTGCCACCACCGCCGCATCGGCGGCCCTGCCGCGTGCGAGCGCATCGGCCGCACTTCCGAGGCCTTCGGGCGTGGACCGCGACCTGGAAGAGAAGACACGCCGGGCCGAGGACGCCGACAAGGCCCGTCAGGCGGCGGAAGCCGAACGCGTCGCCAGGGCCAAGGCCGACAACTGCGCGCGCGCCCGTCAGGGAAGATCGACCTTCGACAGCGGCATCCGCATGGCTCGCATCAATGCCAACGGCGAGCGGGAGATCATGGACGACACGGCGCGAGCGGCGGAAACCCAGAGACTGCAATCGATCATCGACAACGAATGCAGCTGAGCACTCGATCGAATACTCAATAGCCGGCTTTTCCGCCTTCCCGCCGGCGAGCGAAAAGTCCCGTGGCACGGGCCCCCTGGCGCTGGAAGCGTTCGCGCCGGGCGACCTTGGGATCGACGGTCAACGGTCGGCACAGTTCCAACCGATCGCCTTCGACGAGCACCCGGTCCCAATCGACGGGCTTGCCCCAGACGCCGGGCGTCATCGCCCGCCAGTCCAGGCCGGGATGGCACTCGTGCAACCGGCTGTCGGCCACCAGGGCCGCGGCCGTCGTTCCCGGGGCGATCTCGATCGTTTGTTCGAACACCTCGCGGGCGGCCGGCGAACACAGCAGCATGACGGCGATGGTCATGTCGGTCAGGGCGTCACGTCGCGCCGTAGACCTGCTCGGCGCGCTTGACGAAGGCCTCGACCAGACTCGACGCCACCTTGTCGAACACCGGTCCGACCACCGCCTGCAGCGCGAAGTTGCTGAAGCCGTAGCTCAGATCCAGGTCGACGCGGCAAGCGCGCTCGCCCGCTTCGCCGACCGGCTCGAACTTCCAGATGCCGTCGAGGTTGGAGAACGGGCCGTCGACGAGCTTCAGACGCACTTCGCGTCCGGGAACGTGCGTGTTGCGGGTCGTGAACTTTTGATGCATGCCGCCGAAGGAGAGCCCGATCTCGGCGGTCATGCCCGTCGCGTCCTCGTCGAGCACGCGGGTCTTGTCGCACCAGGGAAGGAATTCGGGATATCTCGCCACGTCAGTGACCAGGGAATACATCTCATCGGCGCTGTACCAGATGAGGACTGACTTGTGGACGGTTTTCATAGAATCGGCACGGTGTGTGCGCTTCGATTGTATTGATGCCATGCGACCCCACTTCAGACAGCCATGGCCACCAAGAAAACCCAAGACCCCTCCGCCCGCATCGCCGACAACAAGAAGGCCGCGTACAACTATTTCTTCGAGGAGCGCTTCGAGGCCGGCCTGGTGCTCGAAGGCTGGGAAGTGAAGTCGCTGCGCGAAGGCAAGGTGCAGTTGACCGACGGCTACGTGATGATCCGTGACGGCGAGATGTTCATCGTCGGCTGCCAGATCAATCCCTTGCGCAGCGCCTCCACGCACACCACGCCCGACTCGGTACGCACCAAGAAACTGCTGCTGCATAAGGAGCAGATCCGCAAGCTCACCGGCAAGATCGAGCAGAAGGGCTACACACTCGTGCCGCTCAACCTCCACTGGAAGGCCGGCAAGGTCAAATGCGAGATCGCCCTGGCCAAGGGCAAGGCCGAACACGACAAGCGCGACACCATCAAGGACCGCGAAGGCAAGCGCGAGGTCGAACGCGCCATGAAGAGCCGAAGCCGCTGACCTCCCAACGCCTCTCCACCGACTCCATTCCCATCGACCCGACCCACCTCATGGCACTCCAACCCCTCGACGCCGAGCAATCGAATCCCCTGGGGGGCGGTCCGAGCTTTCCCCTGTCCAACCGCCTGCTGCGCGCGCTCTGGATGCTCACCTGGGCGGTGCTCGCATCCTGGACGCCGCCGCCCCTGCGCGCCTGGCGCCGCTTCCTTCTGCGAACCTTCGGCGCGACGATGGCCGCGGGCAGCGACGTGCGCGGTACGGCCAAGGTCTGGTATCCGCCGCACCTCCACATGGACGAACGCGCGCTCATCGGGCCGCGCGTCAATTGCTACAACATGGCACCGATCCGCATCGGTCACGACGCGATCGTGTCGCAAGGCGCGCACCTGTGCGCCGGCTCGCACGACATCAGCTCGCCGGCCTTCCAGCTGACGACGCGGCCGATCACCATCGGCGCGCAGGCATGGATCGCCGCCGAGGCCTTCGTCGGACCGGGCGTGGACGTGGGCGAAGGCGTGGTGCTGGGTGCGCGGGGCGTGGCGTTCCGTTCGTTGGAACCCTGGGGCGTCTATGCGGGCAATCCCGCCAAACTGATCAAGCACCGCGAACTGCGACAGCGAGGCGGCTAGACTGCCCATGTCATCAGATTCCGTTTCGTTCTCGACCATCCACCCCAGGAGATATCCCATGAAACTGCTCAGCGCATCGATCCTCGCCGCCGCCCTCCTCGCCGGCTGCGGCAGCTATTCGCCGATGTCGAAGTCGGCGTCTTCCACGATGCCCGACACGCCCACGCGCACGGCCGACGGCGTGCTCGTCGGCCCGAACGGCATGACGCTCTACACCTTCAGCCGCGACACGGTGGGCAGCGGCAAGTCCGTGTGCAACGGTCCCTGCATCACCAACTGGCCCGCACTCACCGCGCCGGCGACCGCCAAGCCGATGGGCGACTACAGCATCGTGACGCGCGACGACGGCGCGAAGCAATGGGCCTACAAGGGCGCGCCGCTCTACTATTGGACCAAGGACACGAAGGCCGGCGATCGCACGGGTGACGGCGTCGGCGGCAACTGGAAGGTCGCACGGCCCTGATCCCCCCGATCCGAAGCCAATGAAAAAGCCGGCCCATGGGCCGGCTTTTTCATTGGAGCGAACGAGTCGACTCGGCACGCTGCTCGCCGGGCGCCACGCGCCCGGCGAAGACCGATCAGTCGCGGCTCGCGCGCTTGCGCTCGTGTTCCTTCAGGAAGCGCTTGCGCAAGCGCACGCTCTTAGGCGTGATCTCGACCAGTTCGTCGTCCTCGATGAATTCCACGCCGTATTCCAGCGTGAGCTCGATCGGCGGGGTGATCTTGATGGCGTCTTCCTTGCCGGAGACACGGAAGTTGGTCAGCTGCTTCGTGCGCGTGGCGTTCACGACCAAGTCGTTGTCGCGGCTGTGGATGCCCACGATCATGCCTTCGTACACCGGATCGTTCGCCTTGACGAACATGCGGCCGCGGTCGTCGAGCTTGCCCAGGGCGTAGGTGAAGATCTCACCGTCGTCCATGGAGATCAGCACGCCGTTCTTGCGGCTGGCGATCTCGCCCTTGTGCGGCTCGTAGCTGTCGAAGATGTTGGAGATCAGGCCCGAACCGCGCGTCAGGTTCAGGAACTCGTTGGTGAAGCCGATCAGGCCCCGCGCGGGGATGCGGTATTCCAGGCGCACGCGGCCGCGGCCGTCGGACTCCATGTTCACCAGCTCGCCCTTGCGCTCGCCGAGCGCCTGCATCACGCCACCCTGATGGTTCTCCTCGATGTCGGCGGTGACGAGTTCGATCGGCTCGTGCTTCACGCCGTCGACGTCGCGGAACACCACGCGCGGCTTCGACACGGCCAGCTCGTAGCCTTCGCGGCGCATGTTCTCCAGCAGGATGGTCAAGTGCAGTTCGCCGCGACCCATCACTTCGAAGATGCCTTCCTCGTCGGTTTCCTTCACGCGCAGCGCGACGTTGTGCTGCAGTTCCTTCTGCAGGCGGTCCCAGATCTGGCGGCTGGTGATGTACTTGCCTTCGCGACCGGCCAGCGGGCTGGTGTTGACGCAGAAATTCATGGTCAGCGTCGGCTCGTCGACCTTGAGCATGGGCATCGGCGCCGGATTGGACGGATCGGTGATCGTCACACCGATGCCGATGTCGGCGATGCCGTTGATCAGCACGATGTCGCCCGGGCCGGCTTCGGTCGCCTGCACGCGGTCGAGGCCGTGGAACTTCAGCACCTGGTTGACGCGGCCCTTGACGACCTTGCCGTCCGGACCTTCCATGACCACCACGTCCATCATCGGCTTGAGCGTCCCGGCGCTGATGCGGCCGACGCCGATGCGGCCGACGAAGGTCGAGAAGTCCAGCGCGGAGATCTGAAGCTGCAGGGGCGCGGCCGGGTCACCCTTCTGGGACGGTACGTGCTTGAGGATGGTGTTGAAGAGCGCGGACATGTCCGGGCCCCACTGCTCGTTGGGCGCGCCCTCTTCCAGCGACGACCAGCCGTTGATGCCCGAGGCGTAGACGACCGGGAAATCGAGCTGCTCGTCGGTGGCGCCGAGCTTGTCGAACAGGTCGAAGGCGGCGTTCACGACCTTGTCCGGGTTCGCGCCGGGCTTGTCGACCTTGTTGACCACGACGATGGGCTTCAGGCCGAGGGCGAGCGCCTTCTTGGTCACGAAGCGCGTCTGCGGCATCGGGCCTTCCTGGGCGTCGATCAGCAGCACGACGCCGTCCACCATGGACAGCGCGCGTTCCACTTCACCGCCGAAGTCCGCGTGGCCGGGGGTGTCGACGATGTTGATGTGGGTGCCTTCCCAGCTCACCGCGCAGTTCTTGGCCAGGATGGTGATGCCGCGCTCGCGTTCGATGGCGTTGTTGTCCATCACGGTGTCGACGACCTTCTCGTGGTCGGCGAAGGTGCCCGACTGGCGCAGCAGCTGGTCGACCATCGTGGTCTTGCCATGGTCCACGTGGGCAATGATGGCGATATTGCGGATTTGCTTGGTACTCATGGTGTCGTTTCGCAAAGGGTTGCGTTCACAGGTGCGTTCAAAAGGATCTGCTGGATTTCGATGGGGTTCAGCAAGCGCCCCGGGATCAGTTCGCGGGCCCGCGCATGGGCGGTCCCGAGGAATGCCGCCGGCTCGCTGCCGAACACAGCGATCGTTTCGGCATCGGCCCACGCTCCGCGCCGGCGCAGTCCGGAGAGGAAGCGCGCCGCATCTTCGGCGCCGAGCGTGACACGGTCGTGGCCGGCCACCAGCGACTCGACCGGCAGCAGTTGCGCCTGCCGTTCGTCTTGGCCCATCGCTTCGAGCGCGTCGAGCGTGACACAGCGCGCCACGTCGAAATCGCCCGTCGCCAGGCGCCGCAGCGAGCGCAGGTGCGCACCGCAGCCGAGTGCCTCGCCGATGTCCTCGCCGAGCGTGCGGATGTAGGTGCCCTTGCTGACGGTCGCGACGATGCGGATCAGGTCGGGCTCGATCATCGTCAGCGACAGCGAACGAATCACGACATCGCGCGGCGCGCGCTCGACCTCGATGCCGTCGCGGGCGTACGCGTAGAGCGCCTTGCCATCCTTCTTCAGGGCACTGTGCATCGGCGGGATCTGACGCAGGGGGCCGGTGAAACGTGCCTCGACACGGAAAAGATCGTCCGGCGTGACGCTCACGGCGCGTTCGGCGATCACGTCGCCCTCGGCATCGCCGGTGGACGTCTTGACGCCGAGCCGGGCCGTAGCCTCGTAGGTCTTGTCGGCTTCCAGATGGAGCTGACTGAATTTCGTCGCCGCGCCGAAGCACAGCGGCAACACGCCGCTGGCGAGCGGATCGAGCGTACCGGTGTGGCCGGCCTTCTCGGCGCGCAACAACCACTTGGCCTTCTGCAAGGCCTGGTTGCTGGAGAGACCGAGCGGCTTGTCGAGCAGCAACACCCCATGCACGGGGCGCCGCTGCACCCTCGTGCGTGGCGCGTTCATGACTAGTCGTCCTTCGAACGGGAGGCGACGGCCTGGGCGATGAGGGCGTTCATGTCGGCCGCACGCTCGGTGGTGCGGTCGAACACGAAATGCAGGGTCGGCACGGTGTGGATGTGCAGACGCTTGAACAGGCCGCTGCGCAGGAAACCCGCGGCTTGGCCGAGCGCTTCGGTCGTCTCCACCGGGTCACCGGTGAGGACGCTGAAGAACACCTTGGCGTGCGCGTAGTCGGGCGTGACCTCGACCGCCTGGATCGTGACCATGCCCACGCGCGGGTCCTTGAGTTCGCGCGCGATCAACTCGGTCAGATCGCGCTGGATCTGGTCGGCGACCTTGAACGAACGGTTGGGCGCGGCGGCTTTTCTCTTGGGCATGTGCGTCGATTCGCCGGCTTACAGGGTCCGGGCGATTTCGCGGATCTCGAAGAACTCCAGCTGATCACCTTCCTTGATGTCGTTGTAGTTCTTGAGCTTGATACCGCACTCGAAACCTTCGCGCACTTCGCGGACGTCGTCCTTGAGGCGCTTGACCGAGTCGATCTCGCCCGTGTAGACCACGACGTTGTCGCGCAGCAGGCGGAAATGCGCGCTGCGGTTGACCGAGCCCGAGGTGATGTACGAACCCGCGACCGTGCCGATCTTGGAAGCGACGAACACCGTGCGGATCTCGGCCGTGCCGATGACTTCCTCGCGGCGTTCCGGCGCCAGCATGCCCGACATCGCGACTTTGATCTCGTCGACGGCGTCGTAGATGATGCTGTAGTAGTTCAGCTGCACGCCATTGTTCTCGGCCAGCTTGCGCGCACCGGCATCGGCACGCACGTTGAAGCCGATCACGACCGCCTTGGAAGCGATCGCCAGGTTGATGTCGTTCTCGCTGATGCCGCCGACGCCGGCGTACACCACCTGCACCTTGACTTCCTCGGTCGCCAGCTTGAGCAGCGACTGGGCCAGCGCTTCCTGCGAACCCTGCACGTCGGCCTTGATGATCAGGCGCAAGGTCTGCACCTCGCCCGCCGACAGGTCGGTGAACACGCTCTGCAAGTTGGCGGCCTGCTGCTTGGCCAGCTTGGTGTTGCGGAACTTGCCGGCACGGTAGGTGGCGATCTCGCGCGCACGGCGCTCGTCGGCCATCACCATGAACTCGTCGCCGGCCTGTGGCACCTCGGTCAGACCCTGGATCTCGACCGGGATCGACGGACCGGCCGACTTGCTCGCGCGGCCGTTCTCGTCGAGCATGGCGCGCACGCGGCCATAGGTCGAGCCGGCCAGCACCACGTCGCCCGTCTTGAGCGTGCCGGACTGGACCAGCACGGTCGCGACCGGACCGCGACCCTTGTCGAGCTGGGCTTCGATGACCAGACCCTTGGCGGCGGCTTCGACCGGCGCCTTCAGTTCCAGCACTTCGGCCTGCAGCAGCACCTGCTCGAGCAGGTCGTCGATGCCCTGGCCGGTCTTGGCCGACACCGGCACGAACGGCACTTCGCCGCCGTACTCTTCGGGCACGACCTCCTCGGCCACCAGCTCCTGCTTGACGCGGTCGAGGTTGGCATCGGGCTTGTCCACCTTGTTGATGGCGACCACGATCGGCACACCGGCCGCTTTCGCGTGCTTGATGGCTTCCTTGGTCTGCGGCATCACGCCGTCGTCCGCCGCCACCACCAGGATGACGATGTCGGTGGCCTGGGCACCGCGGGCACGCATGGCGGTGAACGCCTCGTGGCCGGGGGTGTCGAGGAAGGACACCATGCCGCGGTCGGTCTCGACGTGGTAGGCGCCGATGTGCTGGGTGATGCCGCCGGCCTCGCCCGCAGCCACCTTGGCGCGCCGGATGTAGTCCAGCAGCGAGGTCTTGCCGTGGTCGACGTGGCCCATGACGGTCACGACCGGTGCGCGCGGCAACGACTCGCCGGCCTGGGCACCGACGTCCTCGTCGGTGAAGGCTTCCGGATCGTCCAGCGCGGCGACCACGGCCGTGTGGCCCATGTCCTCCACGATGATCATCGCGGTGTCCTGGTCGAGCGACTGGTTGATGGTCGCCATCATGCCCAACTTCATCAACTGCTTGATGACTTCCTGGGCCTTGACGGCCATCTTGTGCGCCAGTTCGGACACGGTGATGGTCTCGGGCACGTGAACTTCGAGCACGCGCACTTCCGCCGGTGCCGACTGGACGTGCTGATCGTCGTGGCCACCCCGGTCGTTGCTGCCACGGCGTCCACGCGGACCCCCGCGCCAGTTGCCTCGTCCGACACCGCCGCTGGCATCGCCACGGGTCTTGATTTCCTTCTTCTTGGCCGGATCGCCCGCCCAGCTCGACGAGAGCTTGGCCGACTTGACTTCCTTGCCGGCGGCCGCGCCGGGCGCCGCAGCGGCTCCCGGTGCGGCGGGCGCGCCCGGGCGGGCCGCGGGAGCGACCGGCTTGTGCAGCGTGCCCTTGACGGCGGGCTTGGGCACTTCCTTCTCGGGCGCCTTGTGCGGCACCAGCACGCGGGCCGGTGCGTTCATCATGGCGCGGATGGCTTCGGCTTCGGCCAGGGCCTTGCGGCGACGCTCGTCCAGGTCCTTGGCGCGCGCGGCTTCCTCGTCGGCACGGGCCTTGGATTCGGCGGCGGCCTTGGCCTTGGCATCTTCGCGCGACTGCGCTGCGGCGGCCGAGGCAGCCGCGGCGGCGGCGGCCTTCTCGGCAGCGGCCTTTTCAGCGGCGGCCTTCTCGGCAGCAGCCTTCTCGGCGGCAGCGGCGGCGGCGCGGTGCGACGGCGCGATGCTCTTTGAGAAGGCGTTGGTGGCGGCCGTCGCGGCGGCGGCGGCTGCGGCGGCCTTGCGACGCGCTTCCGCATCGGCTTCCACCTTGTCGCGGGCCTGGCGCTCGGCCAGTTCGGCCTGGTCGACACGCTCGGCCTGTTCGCGGGCGCGAGCTTCGGTTTCCTCGCGCTGGCGACGCTTCTCGGCCAGTTCCTCTTCCTGCCGGCGGATCAGCTCGGCCTGGCGACGCGCTTCTTCCTCTCGACGCGCGAGTTCGGCTTCGTCGACCTTGGGCACCACCGGCTCGGGCGCGGGCGGCTCGACCGGCATGGCCTGCACCGGCTCGGGTGGCGACGCCGGGGCGTCGTCGCGCTGGATGAAAGTGCGCTTCTTGCGCACTTCGACCTGGATCGTGCGTGCACGGCCCATGGCGTCGGCCTGCTTGATTTCGCTGGTGGATTTCTTCACGAGCGTGATTTTCTTGCGTTCCGGCTCGGCCGTGCCGTGGCTGGCCTTGAGGAAACCGAGCAGCCGCTGCTTGTCGGCTTCGGTCAGGGCGTCGGTGGGCGCCGCCTTGGGCACGCCGGCGCTCTTGAGCTGGTCAAGCAGGGTTTCGGGGGTCTTCTTGAGTTCGTTCGCGAACTCGGCGACTGTGGTGCTGGACATATGTGCTTCGTGCCTCCATGACCGTCACTCTTGGCCCGCGAACCAATGTTCGCGGGCTTTCAAGATGAGGGCTTTGGCGTCATCGGCGCTGTGGCCGGTGATCTCGGTGAGTTCGTCGACCGCGAGGTCGGCCAGGTCGTCGCGGGTATGGACACCCGCCTCGGCCAGTTTCGGAATGAGTTCGGCGTCGAGGCCTTCGAGGTCGCGCAGGTTCTGCGAGACGCCCTCGGCGCTTTCTTCCTTGGCGATTTCCATCGTGAGCAGCGCATCCTTTGCACGGGTGCGCAGCTCGTTGATCGTGTCCTCGTCGAAGCCTTCGATCTCGAGCAGTTCGGAGATCGGCACGTAGGCCACCTCTTCCAGACTGGTGAAGCCTTCGTTGATCAGGATGTCGGCGATCTCCTCGTCGACGTCGAGCTTCTCGATGAAGAGCTTGCGGCTCGAATCGGTCTCGAGCGCGAGCTTCTGGGCCGACTCGTTGGCGTCCATGATGTTGATCTTCCAGCCCGTGAGGTCGGAAGCCAAACGCACGTTCTGGCCGCCCCGGCCGATGGCGATCGCGAGGTTCTCCTCGTCGACCACCACGTCCATGGCGTGCTTTTCCTCGTCGACGACGATCGAGGAGACGTTCGCCGGCGCCAGGGCGCCGATCACGAACTGCGCCGGGTCCTCGCTCCACAGCACGATGTCGACGCGCTCGCCGGCGAGCTCGTTGGTCACGGCGTTGACCCGCGTGCCGCGCACGCCGACGCAGGTGCCGATCGGGTCGACGCGCTTGTCGTGCGAGAGCACGGCGATCTTGGCGCGCGAGCCGGGGTCGCGGGCGCAGCTCTTGATCTCCAGCAGGCCCTGCTCGATCTCGGGCACTTCCTGGCGGAACAGCTCGATCATGAATTCCGGCGCCGAGCGCGACAGGATGATCGGCGCGCCGCGCAGCGTCAGGTCGACCTCCATGATCATGGCGCGCACGCGGTCGCCGTTGCGCAGGTTCTCCTTGGCGATCATCTCGCTGCGGCGCAGGCGTCCCTCGACGCGGCCGGCCTCGACGATGATGTCGCCCTTGTCCAGGCGCTTGACGGTGCCGACGAAGATCTTGTCGCCGCGCGACATGAAGTCGTTGAGCAGCATCTCGCGCTCGGCGTCGCGGATCTTCTGCAGGATCACCTGCTTGGCCGCCATCGCGCCGATGCGGCCGATGGGCACCGACTCCACCGATTCCTCGATGTACTCGTCGACCTCGATGTCGGGCATCTCTTCCTTGGCCTCGAACAGCAGGATCTCCTGCTCGGGCAATTGCAGGCCGGCCTCGTCCGGGACCACGTGCCAGCGGCGGAAGGTCTCGTAGTTGCCGCTGTCGCGGTCCACCACCACACGGATGTCCACTTCGCCTTGATAGAGCTTCTTGGTGGCCTGCGCCAGCGCGGATTCGACCGCGCCGAAGACGACGTCGCGCTCGACGTTCTTCTCGCGCGAGATCGCATCCACCAACATCAACAT
This sequence comes from Variovorax sp. PvP013, assembly GCF_050435945.1. Classification (NCBI taxonomy): domain Bacteria; kingdom Pseudomonadati; phylum Pseudomonadota; class Betaproteobacteria; order Burkholderiales; family Comamonadaceae; genus Variovorax; species Variovorax sp. PvP013. The sequence goes on along the minus strand of NZ_JBNDLF010000001.1, from coordinate 669,144 downwards.
TTCGCGATTCATTGCCACTAGCTCCTCTTGTCAGTCCGACACTTGCGTGCCGCCATCCTCCGAAGAGGCTCCATCCGGACCCTGCTCCGGCAACCCTTCGGCGGCCTTGGCCCTGCGGCCCTTGAAATCCACGATCGGCGCGAGCCGCGCTTCGCGCAGTTCGTCCAGCACGAAGCCCAGCGCCTGCAGCGGTGCGAGCGCGCGCTTCTTGCCGATCTTCTGTCCCGGCTTCACGGCCGGCGCGTCGCTCCAGACGATCTGCCAGCCTCCGTCGTCGGCGCGCTCGAGCGTGCCGCGAAACTTCTTGCGATTGGCCGCCACCTGGCCGCCCGCGGCGGCACCCATCGGCGCCTTGAGCGTCACGTCGACGACTTCACCGACGAAACGTTGAAAATCCTGTTCGTTGCGCAGGGGCCGGTCGATGCCCGGCGACGAGACCTCCAGCCGCTTGTAGTCGACACCGTCGACCTCGAGCGCGAACTGCAGCTGCCGGGTGACCTTCTCGCAGTCCTCGACCGTCACGAAGGGTTCGGGGACACCTGCCGCCACAGCTTCCGAGCTGGGGGCGGTCCAGGGCAAATCAATCGTGACACGCAGCAGTCCGCCCGCCGATCGTTCGATTTCGACGAGGTCGTAGCCGAGACCGGCCACGGTTTGTTCCACTGTCTGCTGCAATGCCACGTGTCTGTAATCGCCTTTGGAATGCGGGGGTGCGTCCGATGCCGCGTCGCCAGCCCGCGAACGCCACATCGGAAATGTTTCGACCCATAAAAAAACGGGCGGTGAGTACCCGCCCGTTTGGTCGTGAGCTTCGGATTATATGCCAAATGGTTACGTCGCCGAGCGGTCTCGGCCGATGTTCAGGCCCGGACCGCCTTCATTTCGCTGCGCGAACGCCACCAGACCCGGGCGAACAGCAGCGAGCCGATGCCCAGTCCCAGCGCGGCCACCAGGAGCGGCACCGCGAACGAGCCGGTGCGGTGCGCCAGCGGCGCCGCGAACAGCGGCCCCAGGATCTGCCCGACGCCGTAGGACGCGGTGGCGTAGCCGATCAGCCCGGCGGCGGCGTTGCCGCGCAGGCGCCGCGCGTCGCGCACGGCGAACAGCGTGATCGCGGTGAACGGCATGCCCAGCAGCAGGCTGCCCAGCGCGAATCCGGCCACCGTCGGCCAGGCGACCGTCAGCACCACGCCCAGTGCCTGCAGCGCATAGGCCACCGACAGCAGCAGGCGGTTGTCCCATGACGGCGGTGCGCGCGAACCGATCAGCGCGCCGGGCACGATCGCCAGGCCGAACAGCGGCCAGAAGAGGTCGGGCCAGGACGAGCCTGGCAATGCCTGGCGCGCGATCAGGGGCAGGAAGGTGGCCGTGATGATGTAGCCGAAGCCGGCGAGACCGTAGAGTCCGACGAGCCAGCCGGCATCGACGCGGTCGCGTGGTGACGCCGGAGGCGCGACCACGGACGGGTTCGCTCCCCCCGTCGCCGCCACGACGCCGTCGTCGAAGATGCGCCAGATCGCGGCGATCAATCCCAGCGCCAGGACGCCGAAGCCGATCCAGGCGGCGTCGGCGCCCCAGCGACCGGCAACGCCCCCCAGCAGCCCCGTCGCGGCGATGCCGATGCCCGGACCGCAATAGATCACGCCGGCGAGCTGCGACGCGCCGGTCTCGGCCAGGCGGCGCAGGCCCCAGCCGGAGGCGAAGACGAAGACCCAGGCGCTCATCACGCCGGCCAGGGTGCGCAGCGCGCCCCAGGCGGTGAAGCCGTGCAGCAGTCCCATGCCCAGCAACAGCGCGGCCGTGGCCAGCAACCCGCCGCGCACCATGTTGGCCGGTCGCACCCGCAGCGCGGCGCAGGTCACCGCGCCGAGGAAATAGCCCAGGTAGTTCAGCGACGCCAGCAATCCCCCACCTTGGAGGTTGATCCGTCCCTCGTGCAGCATGATCGGAAGCATCGGCGTGAAGGCGAAGCGGCCCAGGCCCATCGCCACCGACAGCGCCGCCATGCAGGCCAGCGCCGCGCGCCAGGCGGCGCGCCGGTCGTATACAGGGGTCGGCATACGCGTCTCCGTCCGTCTCCGTTCGATCTAGGCGAGCCGCGCGGCGGACACCAGCTGGCGGGTGTACGGGTGATCGGGCGCGTCGAGCACGCGAGCGACGGGTCCCGACTCCAGGATGGCGCCGTCCTTCATCACGATCACGCGATGCGCCATGGCGCGGATCACCTCGACGTCGTGCGTGATGAGCAGGTAACCCAGGCCGCGCTCGCGCTGCAGCCGCTGGAGCAGGCCCAGCACCTGCTTCTGGATCGTGACGTCGAGCGCGCTGGTGGGCTCGTCGAGCACCAGCAGGCGCGGGCCGACGATCAGCGCCCGCGCGATCGCCAGGCGCTGGCGCTGGCCGCCGGAGAACTCGTGCGGGTAGCGGTCGAGCAGCGCCGGGAACTGCGCCTCGGTCAGTCCGACGTCGGCCAGCGCCGCGAGCGAACGCACGCGGCGCCCGGCGAGATCGAGCGCGGGCTCGTGCACCGTCAGGCCCTCGCCGACGATGTGCTCGACCGTCATGCGCGGCGACAGCGACGAGAACGGGTCCTGGAACACGACCTGCATGGCGCGCCGCAGCGCCCGGTCCTCGTCGCGCCCGGCGCCCCACGGCCGCCCCTCGATCGCCAGGGAGCCGGTATGGCGCAGCAGCCCCAGCGCCGCCAGCGCGAGCGTCGACTTGCCCGAGCCGGATTCGCCCACCACGCCCAGTGTCTCGCCCGGCGCGATGTGGAGGTCGGCGTCCTTCACGGCGACGAAGGCGCCCTTCCGGAACCAGCCGCGCAGGCCCGGCAGCGGGATCGGGTAGGTGACGCGCAGGCCCTTGGCCTCGAGCAGAGGCACGGCCACTTCTTTCGCGGGTGGTGGCACGACATCGCGGGTCGGCAGGCTGTCGATCAGGCGGCGCGTGTAGGGATGGCGCGGCGCGTCGAAGACGCCGCCCACCGGGCCCTCCTCCACGATGCGCCCACGCTCCATCACGGCCACCCGGTCGGCGAAGCGGCGCACCAGGTTCAGGTCGTGCGTGATGAGCAGCACCGCCATGCCGTGGCGCCGCTGCAGGTCGGCCAGCAGCTCGAGGATCTGGGCGCGCACGGTGACGTCGAGCGCCGTCGTCGGCTCGTCGGCCAGCAGCAGGCGCGGCTTGCAGGCCAGGGCCATGGCGATCATGGCGCGCTGGCGCTGGCCGCCGGAGAGCTGGTGCGGGAAGGCGCGCGCGCGCCGCTCGGGCTCGGGGATGCCGGTGTCGGCCAGCAGCTTCACCGCGGCGTCGTGGGCATCGCGCTTGGACAGTCCTTCGTGCAGTTCCAGCACCTCGGCGATCTGGTCGCCGACGGTGTAGAGCGCGTTGAGGGCGGTCATCGGCTCCTGGAAGATCATGGCGATCTCCTTGCCGCGGATGCCGCGCAAGGCGTGCTCGGACAGGGACAGCAGGTCGCGCGACGCATCGGCCGCGCTGCCGTCGCCGGCTGCGGAGAAACGCGCGGTGCCGGCCACGTCGGCGTTGGCCACCAGCCGGAGCAGGCTCAGCGCGGTCACCGTCTTGCCGGAGCCGGACTCGCCCACCAGCGCCAGCTTCTCCCCCGGCGCGATGTGGAAATCGACGCCGTGCACCACGTCGCGCCCGCCGAAGCCCACGCGCAGGCCGCGCACGTCGAGCAGCAGGGGCGAGGTCGCCGGCGCGCTCATCGCTCGGCCTTCCGCGGATCGAGCGCGTCGCGCAGTGCGTCGCCCATGAAGGTCAGCAGCATCAGCGTGACCACCAGCACGGCGAAGGTGGACAGCGAGATCCACCAGGCGTCGATGTTGGCCTTGCCCTGGCTGAGCAGTTCGCCCAGCGAGGGCGTGCCCGGCGGCACGCCCAGGCCGAGGAAGTCGAGCGAGGTCAGCGCCAGGATGGCCGCGCTCATGCGGAACGGCAGGAAGGTGACGACCGGCGTCATGCTGTTGGGCAGGATGTGGCGCCACATGATCTGCAGGTTCGACACGCCCAGCGCGCGGGCGGCGCGCACGTAGTCCATCTGGCGGTTGCGCAGGAACTCGGCGCGCACGTAGTCCGACAGGCCCATCCAGCCGAACAGGCTCAGCAGGATCAGCAGCAGCGCGACGCTGGGCGCGAAGATGGCGCTGAAGATGATGAGCAGGTAGAGCTCGGGCATCGAGCCCCAGATCTCGATGAAGCGCTGGAACGCCAGGTCGGTCCGGCCGCCGAAGAATCCCTGGAGCGCGCCGGTGACCACGCCCAGCACCACGCCGATGACCGTCAATGCCAGCGCGAACAGCACGCTGACGCGGAAGCCGTAGATGAGCTGCGCCAGCAGGTCGCGCCCGCGGTCGTCGCTGCCGAGGAAGTTCTCGCGCGAGGGCGCCGCCGGATTGGGCGCGGAAGCGAAGTAGTTGAGCGTCTTCGGGCCGTAGGGATTGGGCGCGTAGACGGCCCAGTTGCTCCCGGCGGTGATGCGCTCGCGGATGAAGGGATCGAGGTAGTCGGCCGGCGTCTCGAAGTCGCCGCCGAAGGTCTTCTCCGAGTAGTCGCGCAGCACCGGAACGTAGGTCCGGCCCTCGTAGCGCACGATCAGCGGCTTGTCGGTCGACAGGACCTCGGCGAACAGGCTCAGCACCACCAGCACGCCGAACACCCACAGGCTCCAGAAACCCAGGCGGTTGCGCCTGAAGCGCTGCCAGGCGCGACGGCCCGGACTCACCGACACCGTGACCGGCATCGGGGACACCGGCGCGGGCACGACCGGCTCAATCGAACTTGACACGGGGATCGACCCAGACATAGCAGAGATCGGAGACGAGCTTGGTCACCAGCCCGATCAGCGTGAAGAAATAAAGCGTGCCCAGCACCACCGGATAGTCGCGCCGGATCACGCTCTCGTAGCTCAGCAAGCCCAGGCCGTCGAGCGAGAACAGGGTCTCGATGAGCAGCGAGCCGGTGAAGAACGCGCCGATGAAGGCCGCCGGGAAGCCCGTGACGATCGGGATCAGCGCGTTGCGGAACACGTGCTTCCACAGGACCTGCCGCTCGGCAAGGCCCTTGGCGCGGGCGGTCAGCACGTACTGCTTGCGGATCTCCTCCAGGAACGCGTTCTTGGTCAGCATGGCCGTGACGGCGAAGCTGCCCAGCACCATCGCCGTCACCGGCAGCGCGATGTGCCAGAGGTAGTCGACGATGCGCGCGCCCCAGCTCAGGCTCTCCCAGTTGGGCGAAGTCAGCCCGCGCAGCGGGAACCACTGGAGCTGGCCGCCGAAGATCACCAGCAGCGCCACGCCCAGCACAAAGCCCGGGATCGCGTAGCCGATCAGCACGAACAGCGTGGTCACGAAGTCGAAGCGCGAGCCGGCCCGCACCGCCTTGGCCACCCCCAGCGGCACCGCGACGAGGTAGCTGATGAGGAAGGTCCACAGGCCCAGGCTGATCGAGACGGGGAGTTTCTCCTTGATGAGCTGCCAGACGTCCTTGCTCTGGAAGAAGCTCTTGCCCAGGTCGAAGCGTGCGAACTGCTGGAGCATCTGCCAGAAACGCTCCGGCGCGGGCTTGTCGAAACCGTAGAGCGCCTTGATCTCCGCGACCTGCTTGGGATCGAGCGTGCGCACGCCGGGCCCGCTCGATGCGCGGTTCTCCTTGTTGGTGAGCTGGGAGAGCAGCTGCTCGGCCGGTCCGCCCGGCACGAACTGGACGATGGCGAAATTGATCAGCAGCACGCCCAGCAGCGTGGGGATGATCAGCAGCAGGCGTCGAAGGACATAGGCAGCCATGCGATGGGTCGATGTCTACTTTGCCGGATCGATCCACCACATCGTCAGCATCGCCGAATCGACGAGCAGGCGTTGCGGCAAGGCGGCGGCGGGACGCCGCATGTAGCGCTTGTGGGCCATGAAGTACTGTTTCCCGTAATACATCGGCACCACGTAGTGCTGATGCAGCAAATAACGATCGAGCACCCGCGCGGCCGCGGCGAGGGATCTGCGATCCGGACTGTCGACGATAACCTCCAGGATCTCGTCGATCACCGGATCGCTGATTCCGCTGAGGTTCTGACTGCCCTTCTCGGCCGCGGCCTTGGAGCCCAGATCGTCGAACAATTCGTTGCCCGGGCTCGTCGAACCGCCCAGGACGCTGATCGCCATGTCGAAGTCGAAATCGTCGAGCTTCTTCTTGAGCAGGCTGGGGTCGCGCAGACGATAGTTGAGCGTGATGCCGAGCTTGCCGAGGTTGCGGGCATAGGGCGCGAGCACCGTCCCCGAGCTCCTGTCCGCGATGTCGAGGTCGATCACGAACGGCTCGCCTGCCGGGTCGCGCAGTGCGCCGTCGCGGTAGGTCCATCCGGCTTCGCCCAACAGGGCCTGGGCTTCGACCAGGTTGCGCCGCAGACCCGCTGCGGTGTCGCCCGTGCTGGCAGGCCGGGGCAGTTCACCGCGCGTGTTGTCGAGGTAACGCTGCCGGCTCTTGAGGGCATCGATGATCGCCTGCTCGTCGGGGGTGACGTCGCGCCGTGCCATGAGGTCGTCGCTGTTCTGGAAATAGCTCGTCGTGCGGGCCCGACGACCGTAGAACAGGTGCTGGTTGAGCCAGTCGAAATCGAAGGCCAGCGCCAGCGCCCGGCGCACCCGGACATCGGTGAACCGGGGCTGTCGCAGGTTCACCGCGATGCCCTGCATGCCGGTGGCGCGACGGTGGGGAATCTCTTCCTTGATCAGTTCGCCCGAATCGAAGCGGCGCCCGGTATAGCGCCTCATCCAGGCGATGATCGATCGCTCTTCCAGCGCATCGAACATGCCCGCCTTGAAGGATTCCTCCTCGCCGAGCCGGTCCTTGAAGTACTGGTAGGACACCGTGGCGTAATTGAACATGCCCTTGCGCACGGGCAGGTCGGCCGCCCAGTAGTCCGCACGGCGGCGGTACGACACGTGCTTGCCGAAGTCGACCCGGTCGACGACGTAGGGGCCGCTCGCGATTGGCGGTTCGCTCACGATCTGGTCGATCGGCTTGCCGCCTCCCCAGGCCCGCGAGAACACCGGCATCTGCCCGATGATCATGTGCAGTTCGGAATTGCGGCGCTTGAAATCGAAGCGCACCGTGCGATCGTCGACCACCACCGCGCCCTTGATGTCGACCCAGTAGGAGCGGAACGTCGGCCCGGCCTGCTTGCTCACCAGCGTGTCGAAGGAATGCTTGACGTCCTGCGCCAGCACCGGCGAGCCATCGGAGAAGCGCGCCTTGGGGTTGAGCCGGTACGTGACGCTCAGACGGTCGGCGGCGAGTTCGACGTCCTCGGCGAGCAGGCCATAGCTGGAGAACGGCTCGTCCTCGCTGGGCGTCATGAGCGACTCGAAGACCAGCCCGTATTCCGAGAAGACGAAGCCGTTGGCGCTGTAGCCCATGCCCGCCGGGGGCACGCCACGCAAGGTGAACGGATTGAGCTTGTCGAAGGTTCCGCTGGCCGACAGCATGAGGTCGCCGCCCTTGGGAGCGTCGGGATTGACGTAGTCGAAATGCTTGAACGACGCCGGGTATTTGGGCTCGTATCCCATCCCCAGTCCATGCGCCGCCCAGGACGGGGACGCCGAGAAAGCCAGGAGCGCCAACGCCGAGAGCAGCCAGATTCGCATGCGAGAATTCTGCCCCACGATTTTCAGGAGACGGATCCATGGGTTTTCTCACCGGCAAGAAGCTGTTGATCACCGGCGTGTTGAGCAATCGCTCGATCGCCTACGGCATCGCCCGCGCGTGCCACCAGCAGGGTGCCGAACTGGCGTTCAGCTATGTCGGCGAGCGCTTCAAGGACCGCACCGCCGAGTTCGCGGCCCAGTTCGATTCCACGCTGATCTTCGACTGCGACGTCGCCGACGATGCCCAGATCGACAAGCTCTTCGCCGACCTGTCGCAGACCTGGCCGAAATTCGACGGCTTCGTCCACAGCATCGGCTTCGCGCCGCGCGAGGCGATCGCCGGCGACTTCCTCGACGGCCTCTCGCGCGAGGGCTACCGCATCGCGCACGACATCAGCGCCTACAGCTTCCCGGCCATGGCCAAGGCCGCGCTGCCCTACCTGAACGACAGGTCGGCCCTGCTCACCCTGACCTACCTCGGTTCCGAGCGCGCCCTGCCCAACTACAACACCATGGGCCTGGCCAAGGCCAGCCTGGAGGCCTCGGTGCGCTACCTCGCCGAGTCGATGGGACCGAAGGGCACCCGCGTCAACGGCATCAGCGCCGGCCCGATCAAGACCCTGGCCGCCAGCGGCATCAAGGGCTTCGGCAAGATCCTGTCGGTGGTCGCCGACGTGTCGCCGATCCGGCGCAACGTGACGATCGACGAGGTCGGCAACGTCGCCGCGTTCCTGCTGAGCGACCTCGCCAGCGGCGTGACGGCCGAGATCACCTACGTCGACGGCGGCTTCAGCCAGGTGGTCGGCGGCATCGCCGAGGCCTGAGAAGGCCGTCCATCCCGAGCGCCATCCTGGAGATCGACTTCCCCGTCGTTTCCTGATGCCCGAACGACGCGCTCTGCTCCGGGCGGCGATCGCCGCCCTGATCGCACCGGCGGTCCTGGCCAGCCGTGCGGCATCGCCGCCGGCGCTGATGCTGGCCGACGTCTACCGCCAGGGCGTACCGCTCGAAGACTACTGGGTCAGCGAGAAGTACGACGGCGTGCGCGGCTACTGGGACGGCAGCGCCCTGTGGACGCGCGGCGGCGAGCGTGTCGCGGCACCGGCCTGGTTCACGGCGCCGCTGCCGCGCATGCCGCTCGACGGTGAACTGTGGGCCGGGCGCGGCCGCTTCGCGCTCGCCGTCTCGACCGTGCGCAGCCAGACGCCCAACGACCTCGCCTGGCGCGAGATGCGCTTCATGGTGTTCGACCTGCCCAAGCAGCCGGGCGACTTCACGACCCGCCTAGCGGCATTGCGCAAGCTCCTGCCCATCGTCGGCGCGCCGTGGGTCGTGCCGGTGGCGCAGGAGCGCGCGACCACGCACGAGGCGTTGCACGCGCTCATGGACAAGACGGTGCAGATGGGTGGCGAGGGCCTGGTGCTGCACCGCGGCGCGTCGCTCTACCGCGGCGAGCGCAATGCCGACCTGCTCAAGGTCAAGCCCTACGACGACGCCGAGGCGCGCGTGGTGGCGCACCTGGAAGGCAAGGGCCGGCATGCCGGACGGCTGGGGGCGCTGCTGGTGGAGATGCCCGACGGCCAGCGCTTCCGGCTGGGCGGTGGCTTCACCGATGCGCAGCGCGACGATCCGCCGCCGATCGGCGCCTGGATCACCTACCGCTACAACGGCACGCACCCCGACGGGCTGCCGCGCTTCGCGCGTTTCCTGCGCGTGCGCGAAGACATGCCGGCAACGCCGGCGAACTGAACGCCCGGCCCGGGAGCCGACGGACCACCGGCCCGCCGCCCCCGTCTTCGACGGTCTTCAGTCCGGCTTGCGCACGCAGTCGGCGTAGTAGCGCTTCTTGCCGGTCTCGTCGATGCGCGCCACCAGGCCGTGGATGTCGGTCTCGAAACCCGGGCACTCGCGGTTGAACTCGCGGGCGAACTTCAGGTAGTCGACGATCTTCTTGTTGAAGACCTCGCCCGGGATGAGCAGCGGGATGCCCGGCGGGTACGGCGTGATCAGGCTGGTCGTGATGCGGCCTTCGAGCTCGTCGATCTCCACGCGCTCGGTCTTGCGATGCGCGATGTGGGCGAAGGCGTCGCTCGGCTTCATGGCCGGCGTCAGGTCGCTCAGGTACATCTCGGTCGTCAGGCGCGCGACGTCGTAGCGGGCGTAGAGCTTGTGGATGTGCTGGCACAGGTCGCGCAGGCCGAGCTTCTCGTAGACCGGGTGCTGCTGGCAGAACTCCGGCAGGATGCGCCACATCGGCTGGTTGCGCGCGTAGTCGTCCTTGAACTGCTGCAACGCCGTCAGCAGCGTGTTCCAGCGGCCCTTGGTGATGCCGATGGTGAACATGATGAAGAAGCTGTAGAGCCCCGTCTTCTCGACGATCACGCCGTGCTCGGCCAGGAACTTGGTCACCACGCTGGCCGGGATGCCGGTGTCGGCGAACTTGCCCTGCAGGTCCAGTCCGGGCGTGACGATGGTCGACTTGATGGGGTCGAGCATGTTGAAGCCGTCGGCCAGCTTGCCGAAGCCGTGCCAGTTGCGCTTGGCGCTCTTGGCCTTGCTGTCGGTGCTGCCCTCGCCCTTCATGATCCAGTCCTCGGCGCGGCCGATGCCCTCGTCGACGAGCTTCTCCGGGCCCCAGACCTTGAACCACCACTCGTCCTTGCCGAACTCCTCCTCCACCTTGCGCATGGCGCGGCGGAAGTCGAGCGCCTCCAGGATGCTCTCCTCCACCAGCGCGGTACCGCCGGGCGGCTCCATCATGGCCGCGGCGACGTCGCAGCTGGCGATGATCGCGTACTGCGGGCTGGTCGAGGAGTGCATCAGGTAGGCCTCGTTGAACAGGTCGCGGTCGAGCGCGCGGTTCTGCGAGTCCTGCACCAGCACGTGGCTGGCCTGGCTGATGCCGGCGAGCAGCTTGTGCGTCGACTGGGTGGCGAACACCAGCGACTCCTTGGGCCGCACGCGGCGCTTGCCCATCGCGTGGTAGGCGCCGTAGAACGGGTGGAAGGCGGCGTGCGGCAGCCAGGCCTCGTCGAAGTGCAGTGTGTCGACGTAGCCGTCGAGCATCGTCTTGATGGTCTCGGTGTTGTAGATCACGCCGTCGTAGGTCGACTGGGTGAGCGTCATCACGCGCGGCTTGACCTTGTCGTGGTCGACGCCGGCGAGCAGCGGGTTGGCCTTGATCTTGGCCTTGATCGCGGCGGGCTCGAACTCGCTCTTCGGGATCGGGCCGATGATGCCGAAGTGGTTGCGCGTGGGCTTCATGAAGACCGGAATGGCGCCGGTCATGATGATCGCGTGCAGGATCGACTTGTGGCAGTTGCGGTCCACCACCACCACGTCGTCGGGTGCCACCGTGTGGTGCCACACCATCTTGTTGCTGGTGCTGGTGCCGTTGGTGACGAAGAAGCAGTGGTCGGCATTGAAGATGCGCGCCGCGTTGCGCTCGCTCGCGGCCACCGGGCCGGTGTGGTCGAGCAGCTGGCCCAACTCCTCCACCGCGTTGCAGACGTCCGCGCGCAGCATGTTCTCGCCGAAGAACTGGTGGAACATCTGGCCGACCGGGCTCTTGAGGAAGGCCACGCCGCCGGAGTGGCCGGGGCAGTGCCACGAGTACGAGCCGTCCTCGGCGTAGTCGATCAGCGCCTTGAAGAACGGCGGCTGCACGCCTTCGAGGTAGCTCCTGGCCTCGCGGATGATGTGGCGCGCCACGAACTCCGGCGTGTCCTCGAACATGTGGATGAAACCGTGGAGCTCGCGCAGGATGTCGTTGGGGATGTGGCGCGAGGTGCGCGTCTCGCCGTAGATGTAGATCGGCACCTCGGCGTTCTTGCGCCGCACCTGCTCGATGAAGCTGCGCAGGTTGAGCACGGCCGGATCGAGGTCGGGGCCCGGCGTGAACTCCTCGTCGTCGATCGACAGGATGAACGCGCTGGCGCGGCTCTGCTGCTGCGCGAACTGGCTCAGGTCGCCGTAGCTCGTGACGCCCAGCACCTCCAGGCCCTCGCTCTCGATGGCCTGCGCCAGGGCGCGGATGCCCAGTCCCGAGGTGTTCTCGGCGCGGAAGTCCTCGTCGATGATGACGATGGGAAAGCGAAATTTCATGCGGCAAGGCTCCAGGAAACGGGCGACGGGACGGTGGTGGGGGATCGGGAAAGGCGCGAAGTGTACGGAATCCGCATGACAGAACGGGACGGACCGATGCGCCGAGAATGACAGCCATTGCGCAAGGAGGAACTGCACATGGCCAATTCCACTTTCTGGTGGCTGGTTTCAGGCGGCACGATCGTGCTGGAACTGCTCTCGGGCACGATCTACCTGCTGCTGCTGGGCATCGGCTTCGCGGCCGCCGCGCTGATGGCGCACGCGGGCTTCGGGCTCGGCGCGCAGATCTCGACGGCGGCGGTGGTGGGTCTCGGCGCGGTGGCCGCGTGGTACGCCATCCGCCGGCGCCGGCCCGCGCCACCGCCCAGCCGGGCCAATCGCGACGTCAACCTCGACATCGGCTCGCACGTCCACATCGAATGCTGGAACGCGGACGGCACCGCCAGCGTGCGCTACCGCGGGGCGCAGTGGACCGCCATCCCGCGCGACGGCCATGCGCCCGAACCCGGCGAACACCGCGTCGGCGAGATCGTCGGCAGCCGGCTCGTCGTCGACCGGCTCTGAGGCGTCGCCGGTCCATCGCCCCTTCACTTCCTCCACCGAAAGCGCCGCATGGAATATTCCGTTCCCATCGTCTTCCTCGTCATCGCCGTCATCTTCATCAGCCAGTCGGTGAAGTTCGTGCCGCAGCAGAACGCCTGGGTGCGCGAGCGCCTGGGCAAGTACCACAGCACCATGACGCCCGGGGCCAACTTCCTGATCCCCTTCATCGACAAGGTGGCCTACAAGCACAGCCTGAAGGAGATCCCGCTGGACGTGCCCAGCCAGATCTGCATCACGCGCGACAACACGCAGCTGCAGGTCGACGGCATCCTCTACTTCCAGGTCACCGATCCGATGCGCGCGAGCTACGGCTCGTCCAACTACATCGTCGCCGTCACGCAGCTCGCGCAGACCTCGCTGCGCAGCGTCGTGGGCAAGCTCGAACTGGACAAGACCTTCGAGGAGCGCGACGTCATCAACGCCCAGGTGGTCGCGGCCATCGACGAGGCGGCGCTCAACTGGGGCGTGAAGGTGCTGCGCTACGAGATCAAGGACCTGACGCCGCCCAAGGAGATCCTGCTGGCGATGCAGGCCCAGATCACGGCCGAACGCGGCAAGCGCGCCCTCATCGCCGCCTCCGAGGGCCGGCGCCAGGAACAGATCAACATCGCCACCGGCGAACGCGAGGCCTTCATCGCCCGTTCCGAGGGCGAGAAGCAGGCGCAGATCAACAACGCCCAGGGCGAGGCGGCCGCGATCACCGCCCTGGCCGAGGCCACGGCCGGCGCCATCGAGCGCGTGGCCGCGGCCATCCGGCAGCCCGGCGGCGAGCAGGCCGTGCAGCTCAAGATCGCCGAGCGCGCGGTCGACGCCTTCAGCAAGGTCGCCGCGGATTCGAACACCACCCTGATCGTGCCGGGCAACATGACCGAGACCTCGGCGCTGATCGCCTCGGCGATGCGCATGGTGCAGGCCGGCAAACCGACGACCATGAACTGAAACGCTGCTATAGTCGAGGGCTTCGCGGAGCGGTGGATGAGCGGTTTAAGTCGCACGCCTGGAAAGCGTGTGAGGGTTAACAGCCCTCCGCGGGTTCGAATCCCGCCTGCTCCGCCAGAAGACATCGAGACGAACGACCCGGCCTTCCAACCCGGATGTCGGACGCTCAGGAAAAGGCCCTTCACGGGGCCTTTTTTTTCGCCCCGACGAGACGGCCTCACGACGAGGCGGGATGCCCGCCTTCGAGACGTGCATTTCGAAAACGATATCCAATGGGACCTGCGACTCGCCGATCGGTGTCGCCGCCGTTCTCATCGTTGTCATCGACCGCCGTGCCCCCCTTCCTCGCCAACACCCTCATCGTCCTCGCCACCGTCGCCGGCATGGAGGTCTTCGCCTGGGTGGCGCACAAGTACGTGATGCACGGCTTCGGCTGGGGCTGGCACGCGTCGCACCACGAGGCCCGGCGCGGCTGGTTCGAGGCCAACGACCTCTACGCAATCGTCTTCGCGGGGGTGGCGATCGCATTGATCTGGTTCGGCACGCGGGGTGCCTGGCCGCTGCAATGGATCGGCGCGGGGATGACGCTCTACGGCGCGCTGTACTTCGTGGCGCACGACGGCATGGTGCACCGGCGCTGGCCATTGCGCTGGACGCCGCGCGGCGGCTACCTCAAGCGGCTCTACCAGGCGCATCGCCTGCATCACGCGGTGCAGGGGCGCGAGGGCTGCGTGTCCTTCGGCTTCCTGTGGGCCCCGTCGCCGCAGCGCCTCAAGCGGCAGCTGCAGGCGGCTCAGGTGCGGCGCGCCGACCAGCGGCGCCGTCCCGACCAGGAAATCTAGTTTCGCTCTGTCAGACCGGTCGCCGCCACAGCTGCGGCGCCCGCGAACGCGGCGGCAGCGCGCGCGACAGCAACGCCACCATGCCACCCCGCGCCACGAAGCGCAGCTTGTCCCAGCGCGACGTGGCGGCGCGCTGGTCCCAGGCCCGGGCACCCCGCTCGCGCACCAAGTGCCCGATGTGCCGGTACACGCCCCGTGCGGTGGCGATCGACCAGGCCGAGCGGATGGGCAGCGTGGCGATACCGGTCATGGACGAGCGGTAGTACGGCTCCGCCGCCTCCACCAGCCGCGCCGCCACGGTGGCCAGCGCCGCGCGGTGCTCGCGCCGCGCGAGCGCCGCCGGATCGCCCACCGGCAGCCCCGCCTCCCGCAGCCATTGGGCCGGCAGGTAGACGCGGCCGATGCAGGCGTCCTCCACGATGTCGCGCGCGATGTTGGTGAACTGGAAGGCCACGCCCAGGTCGCAGGCGCGATCGAGCACGCTCGCCGGCACCGCGTCGCCGCCGCGCGTGCCCATCAACAGCGCCATCATCACGCCCACCACGCCGGCGACGCGCCAGGCATAGCGCAAGGTGTCGTCGATCGACTCGTAGCGCACGTCCGGATCGACGTCCATCGCGAAACCGGCCAGGTGCTCCATCAGGTAGTGCTCGGGAATGCCGTGGGTCCGCACGATCTCCTGCAGGCCGACGAAGGCCGGGTGCGTCATCGGATCGCCACGGCAGGCGGCGCGCGTGAGGGCGCGGAGTTCGGCGATGCGCGCGGCGCCATCGCCGCGATCGCCCTCGACCTGACCGTGTCCGAGGGACTGGCCGTCGATCACGTCGTCGCAATGCCGGCACCAGGCATAGAGCTTGACGGCGCTGTCGCGCGTGGCCGGGTCGAACAGCCGGGCGGCCGCGGCGAAGCTCTTGGAGCCCTGGCGGATGGCCTGCTCGGCGTGGATCGAGGTGCTGTCGACACCGGGTCGACGCACAGCGGACCTCTGATTGCTCATGCACCCTCCTCCAGCATCAGCCCCGCCGTCGCCTTGGCCGACCCCACGACGCCCGGCACGCCCGCGCCCGGGTGCGTGCCGGCACCGGCGATGTAGAGGTTGCGGATCAGCCGGTCGCGGTTGTGCGGGCGGAACCACGCGCTCTGCGTCAGCAGCGGTTCCAGCGAGAAGGCCGAGCCCAGGTGCGCGCCCAGTTCGTCGCGGAAGTCGGCGGGAGTGAAGATTCGGCTGGTCACGAGGTCGGCCTGCAGATCGGGGATGTAATACTTTTCCAGGTATCGAAAGATACGGTCCCGGAAGCGCGGACCCTCGACGGCCCAGTCAATGTCAGCGTTGCCAAGATGGGGAACGGGTGCCAGCACGTAGTGCGCGCCGCAGCCCTCGGGCGCGAGCGACGGGTCGGTCACGCAGGGTGCGTGCAGGTAGAGCGAGAAGTCGTCGGCCAATTCCTTGCCGTGGAAGATCTCCTGGATCAGCTCCCGATAGCGCGGGCCGAAGCACACCGTGTGGTGACGCAGGTGCTCGTGTCGACGCTTCAGGCCGAAGTGGATGACGAACAGCGACATCGAGAAGTTCTTGCGTTTCAGACGCTTGCTCTCGAGCCGACCACGGGGCTCGTGGCCGAGCAGCGCCTCGTAGGTGTGGACCACGTCGGCGTTGCTCGCCACCATGTCGGCGGCGATGCGCTCGCCGGCCGATGCGCCGCCGAGCACCACGCCCGTGGCCCGGCGCTTCTCCAGCTCGATGCGCTCGACCGGCGCGTTCAGGCGCAGCGTCCCGCCCAGGTCCTCGAACAGGCGCACCATGCCCTGCACCAAGGCGCCGGTCCCGCCGCGCGGGAACCACACGCCCCATTCGCGCTCGAGCGCGTGGATGAGCGCGTAGATCGACGAGGTGGCGAACGGATTGCCGCCCACCAGCAGCGAATGGAAGCTGAAGGCCTGGCGAAGGTGCTCGTCCTTGATGAACTTCGACACCATGCCGTAGACGCTGCGCCAGGCCTGCAGCTTGGCCAGCGCCGGCCCGGCCTGCACCATGCTGCGGAACGACAGGAAGGGCACCGTGCCGAGCTTGACGTAGCCCTCGTCGAAGACGGCGCGCGAGTAGGCCAGGAAGCGCCGGTAGCCCTCGACGTCCTCGGGCGAGCGGGCGGCGATCTGGGCGTCGAGGTCGGCCTGGTCGTTGGCGTAGTCGAACGGCGGCGCGTCCTCCCAGCACAGGCGATAGAACGGCGCCACGGGCAGCAGTTCGACGTAGTCGGCCATGCGGCGGCCGGAGAGCGCGAACAGTTCCTCCAGGGCCGAGGGATCGGTGATGACGGTCGGCCCGGCATCGAAGGTGAAGCCCTGGTCGCGATAGACGTAGGCCCGCCCGCCGGGCTGGTCGCGCCCCTCGAGCAGGGTGGTCCGGACGCCGGCGGACTGGAGGCGGATGGCCAGCGCGAGGCCGCCGAAGCCGGCTCCCACGACGACGGCACTGCGGGCGGGTTTCATGACGTGTGTTCCTGGAGTTCGGGCGCGCCGCGCAGGTCGGTCGCCAGGGCGGCCCGCAGCGCGGCGCCCAGCGGCACCGGCGGCTTGCCCGTGAGAATTCGGAGTTGATCGGACAAGGTCGGCCGGGCCGCGTAGAAGCGGGCGATGAGCGGTGCCGGCAGGCCGTAGAAGCGTTGCATGACGCGCCAGCGCCGCGATGGCTCGGCGGCGCGGAACAGCATGCGGTTGAGCAGGCGGAAGAAGCCCCGGTCGTTCCAGGCGCGCAACGCGTGCCCGCGCACGGCTGCACGCACCGACGCCACGTCGACCGTGGGCAGCGCCGCGATCAGGTCGGCCAGGCGGACGGCGTCGGGCAGGGAGTAGCCGGTGGTCGGATGGAACAGCGCCGCCGCCAACCCGACCGGCACCGCGCCCTCGGCCGCGTCGCACCAGAAGGCCTCCATGTCGCCGGCCAGCACGATCGGCAGCACGCCGCGTTCCTCGCGCAGCACCTCGGCGATGCGCCAGCCCTGCGAGCGGGCGTAGTCGGCGATGCGCTCGCGCAGCACGGCGTCGTCGAAGTCGCCGCCGTCGGCGTAGTAGGTGTCCTCGACGAGCAAGGTGTCGGCCGTGAACGGCAGCAGGTAGACGAAGCGGTAGGCATCGTGCTGATCGACCGTCGCGTCCATGAGCACCGGCTCGGTCAGGCCGTGCGGTGCGGCCGTGCGGATCTCCTGGCCGAGGAATTTCTGGAAGCCGAGCGCGACGTGCGGACCCGGCCGCGCGCCGCGGCCGTCGAGCACGCAGCCGGCCGTCAGCACGCGGCCGTCGGCCAGGGTGACGGAGCGCGCATCCAGTCGCCGCACCTCGGCACCCAGGACCAGTCGGTCGCCCAGGCGCTCGCGCAGCACGGCGTCGAAACGCGCCGAGGGGATCGACGCATAGCCGCCCTCGACCCGGCGCCGGCGCTCCGGAAATCGCACGGCGTGGGCCGGCCAGCGATGCGCCACCAGGGGATCGACCCAGGCGTTCTGCGCCGCGTCGAGGTCGGCGTCGTGGAACGACCACGTGTGGTTCCCGCCGGCCGTGTCGCCGCGCTCCAGGACGATCACGCGCAGTTCGGGACGCCGCTGCGCCAGGCGCAGGGCGATCAGGCCATTGCTCAGGCCGCCGCCGACGAGCAGCAGGTCGCAGTCCGTCGCCGGCATCGTCGTCCGCTGCATCGTCGCCGGCGCGGCGGCCGGACGCTCGATGGCTCGCCCGGACAGCATCCGCTCGATCAGATCGGCCGCCAGCATCGTGCCGCCGGCCGCACGGACCGCCGGCGCCAGCGACCGCGCCGCCTCGGCGAAGCGGGGCTCGTCCAGCAGGCGCCGGAGCGCGTCGCGGATCGCGCCGGTGGTGGTCAGTCCCGGAAAGAGCCGCAGTCCCGCGCCCGCGTGCACCACCCGCGCCGCGCAGCCGGGCTGGTCGAAGGCGATCGGCAGCGCCAGCATCGGCTTGCCGGCGGCCAGGGCGTCCATGACGGTGTTGAGTCCGGCGTGGGTGACGACGACGTCCGCTCGTGCCACGGCGGCGTGCTGCGGCGCGAAGCCGGTGACCCACGTCGCTCCGGCGCGACGCAGGGCCTCGGCCTGACGCTCGTCGAGCCGGTCGCAGTGCGCCACCAGCAGCTGCGCGCCCAGCGCCCGGCAGGCGCGCGCGATCCGCAGGAACAGCCGGAACCGGCCACCCTGCAGCGTGCCCAGCGAGGCGAAGACGACGGGACGGTCGGCGACGAGGCCGGGCGCATGGCGCTCCAGCGTGTCCTGCTGTCCGGCCACACCCCGCAGGGGGCCGACCGCGTGCAGCGTCGGCGGCGCGGCCTCGCGCGCGAAGTCGAAGCCGTCCACCGTCTGCGCGATCTGCAGGGTCGGCGACAGGCACTGGTCGAGCCGCGTGCGCGGTGGCAGTCCGAAGGCGGCGGCATGGCGCGCGATGACCTCCGCGTGCGGGCGCATCAGCCAGTCGTACACCCGCTCGCTGCCCTGGTTCATCTGCAGCCCGGCCGGATCGGTGGCGGCCATCCAGTGCATCACCGGCAGGGGAATCCGGGGCTCGCGATCGACCGGCAGGGCACAGGCGACCGAGACGAACGGCAGCCCGAGGTGCGCGGCGACCAAGCCGCCGGCGGCCTCCATCTGGTCGGCGACGACCGCATCGACGCCCAGCGCCCGCAGCCGCGCGGGCGCCTCGCGGCAGAGCATGTCGGTGGTCGCGGCGACGTCGCGGATCACGCGTCGCAGGCCTGACGGCCCGCCCGGTCGGGCGGCGCGCGCCACGACAGCGTCGAGCGAGCCGGCCGGATGCGTGGCCGCGCCCAACGCATGGAATTCGATGCGGGGACTACGGATCAGCGCGCCGACGTCGGCCTGGTGGAGCCAGCTGACGCGGTGGCCGCGCTCGTGCAATGCATCTGCCAATGCCTCGAGGGCGCGAACATGGCTGGTGAAGGGAGGCGCGATGATCGCGAGGTGAGGCATGGAGGGCGGAGGGACGATCGGTCGATTCTGGGCAGTCGCGGGAGCGTGCGCTGTCGGCCGACACCGCTTTGACATTTGTCACGCTATAAAAAGCCGCTCATGCTGCCCTCCTCCGTCCTCCGCCCCTTCCCGGCACTCGATGTGATCGCGTCGATCGGTTTCGCAGCCCACGTGGAGGCCTTGCATGCGCGCATCGACGAACGCCTGCTGGCCTGGATCCCGGCGCCGCAGCCCGACACCGACACCGTCTCCCGCGCGATGCACGACTGCGCCCTGGCACCGGGCAAGCGGCTGCGCCCGCTGCTCCTGCTGCTGGCGGCCGGGGACCTGGGCGTGGAGGCCGGCGACGTGATCGACGCGGCCTGCGCGCTGGAAATGGTGCATGCCGCGTCGCTCGCCCTGGACGACCTGCCCTGCATGGACGACGCGCGGCTGCGCCGCGGCCGCCCCGCCCTCCACGTGCTCCACGGCGACGACATCGCCATCCTGGCGGCCGTCGCGCTGCTGGGCCAGGCCTTCGCCGCGGCGGGCAGCAGCACGCTGGCGCCCGCCGTGCGGGTGCGCTGCATGACGGTGCTGGCCGAGGCCATCGGACCGCGCGGACTGGTGGGCGGCCAATGCCGCGACCTGCACGATGGACGCATCCAGCGCAATGCCGAAGCGATCGTCCAGACCAACCAGCTCAAGACCGGCTCGCTGTTCACCGCCGCGGTGGAAATGGCCGCGCTGGCCGCGCAGACCGACGCCGCCACGCGGGTGGCGCTGGCGGCCTTCGCCGCCGAATTCGGCCAGGCGTTCCAGCTCGCCGACGACATCGCCGACGCCTGCGGGACCAGCGCGACGCTGGGCAAGGACGTCGGCCGCGACGCCGACAAGTCGACCCTCGTCGCGCTGCTGGGACTGGCGGCCACGCGCGGTCGCTTGGCGGAGCACATGGCGCGGGCCCAGGCCTCGCTGCTGGTGGCGCTGGGGCCCGACGCGTCGCTGGCGCGCTACGTGCGCCAGTTGATTCCCGACGGCGCCTGAGCCCGGGTCCGCGCCGGCGCGACGAAAAGCAAAAAAGGGGCGCGAGGCCCCTTTTTCCGTTGCGCACCGGCCCGGAGACCGGTGGAAGTCCGTCGCGCTCAGCGCACCACGGAGATCTGCGTGCGGGCGCCGCCCTTGTACGTGAAGAGCGTCAGGGCGCCGTTCTTGATGTCGCCCTTCTCGTCGAACACGATGGGACCGGTCAGACCCTTGTAGTCGATCTTGCCGACCTCGGGCAGGTACTTCTCCGGGTCGGCGGAGCCGGCCTTCTCCATGGCCGCGGCCAGGACCTGGACGGCGTCGTACACGTAGGGCGCGTAGATCTGCACGTCGACGCCGTTCTTCGCCTTGAACTTCGTCTTCCAGGCATCCAGCGGGCCCTTGAAGTCGCCGTCGACGCCACCGGCCTCGGCGCACACCACCATGTCCTCGCCGATGGCGTCGCCCGCGAGCTTGGCCAGCTCGCCCGTGCACAGGCCGTCGCCGCCCATGAACTTGACGTTCAGGCCCAGCTGCTTGACCTGCTTGAGCATCGGGCCGCCGACGGCGTCCATGCCGCCGAAGAACAACACGTCGGGCTTGGCGCCCTTGAGCTTGGTCAGGATGGCGTTGAAGTCGGTCGACTTGTCGGTCGTGAACTCGTGGCCGACGATGGTCGCGCCGGCGGCCTTGGCGGCTTTCTCGAACTCCTCGGCGACGCCCTGGCCGTAGGCCGTGCGGTCGTCGATGACGGCGATGTTCTTGGCCTTGAGCGTGTCGACCGCATAGCGGCCGAGCGTGCCGCCGAGCTGCGTGTCGTCGGCGACGACGCGGAATGTCGTCTTGAAGCCCTGGCGGGTGTACTTGGGGTTGGTGGCCGACGGCGAGATTTGCGGGATGCCGGCGTCGCTGTAGAGCTTGGAGGCGGGGATCGTGGTGCCGGAGTTCAGGTGGCCGACCACGCCGTTGACCTTGCTGTCGACCAGCTTCTGCGCCACGGCGGTGCCCTGCTTCGGATCGCCGGCATCGTCCTCGGGCAGCAGCTCGAACTTGGCGGTCTTGCCGCCGATCTTGATGCCCTTGGCGTTCAGGTCCTCGATGGCCATCTTGGCGCCCAACTCGTTGTCCTTGCCCAGGTGCGCGATCGCCCCGCTGACGGGAGCGACGTGGCCGATCTTGACGGTGATGGTCTCGCCCGCGGGGGCGGCGGCCGGTGCGGCGGCCGTCGGCGTCGCGGTGGGTGCCGCTGCCTCTTCCTTCTTGCCGCAGGCCACCAGGGTCAGGGCGGCCAGTGCGACCGCGGTCCATTTCAATTGCATGAGAAAACTCCAGGAAACGAGTTGAGAGTGACGGGAAACCGGTCGTTGAAACCACCTTGGGCAGCGGAGCAAGTTCCGCGCCGTCGTGCGTCCGGGCCCTTGCGTGCGTGGCCGAGCCGGGCGCAGTGTAGCCCGCGCGCGACGGGGTTCAGACGGCGGGCGACCGGGGGTTTTCCGCAAGTTCTCGCGCCATCGCCTCGCCGATCAGGACGCGCAGCGCGGCCTGCATGTCGCGGCGCAGGCGCGGCACCATGACGTCGAGCTGCGCCTCGACCGCGGCGGCCACGGCGTCGCCCAGGCGGGTTTCCAGTTCACCGTCGATCTGCGCCATGAGGCGCTGCAGGATGCGCTCCTCCATCGGGTCCGCGTCGGTGGTGTCGGCGCGGCCGGCTTCGATCACCGACGTCAACGTGGGCACGAAGCGCGGCGGCGTGCGGGTGGGAATCGGTTCGGTCATGCGCGGCCTCCGGCCTGGAAATCGTGCCGAGTGATGGCATAGCCGCGGTCGGCGTAGTGGCGCCAGCGCGCCCGCGCCGCCTGCCGGTCGGTCTCGTCGTCGCTGACGATGTCGATCAGGCGCTCGAAGCGGCCGAACCCGGCCGGGACCTCCGCGCCCAGGTTCAGCAGCACCTGGTGGTGCGGCACGCCCGCGTCGCCACCGGCGGCCGACAGCACCACGGGCGAGCGCGCGAGCATGCCGGACGCGGCGTCGGCGCGGCAGTGCGCGATGAAGTCGGCGGGCGACAGCTGCCACAGCGCGGCGTCCACGGCATCCAGCGTCGCGGCGTCGCCGATCACCACCACCCGGGCCCCATGCCCCGCCACGGCCTTGCGCAGCAGGCGGCAGGCGTGATGGACCTTGTCGGGCGTGTTGAAGTGGAAATCGATGCCGGTCACGGCGCGTTGCGCGCGGACTTCGCGGCGGACTGCGACGACTTGGCTGCCGCCTTGCGCGCGCTCTTGCGCGGCGTCTTCGCCACGGCCGGTTCCGCGGCGCCACCGTCCGTGCCGGCGACACCCGCTTCCGCCTGCGCCAGCAGGTAGGCCAGCAGCAGGCCCACCGGCCGGCCGGTCGAGCCCTTGGCCGCGCCGCTCTTCCAGGCCGTGCCGGCGATGTCGAGGTGAGCCCACGGGACATCGACGGCGAAGCGCTGCAGGAACTTGGCCGCGGTGATCGCGCCGCCGGCCCGGCCGCCGATGTTGGCGACGTCGGCGTAGCTGGTCTTCAGACCGTCGGCGTACTCGTCGTCCAGCGGCATGCGCCAGCAACGGTCCAGGGCGCGCTCGCCGGCCTCGGCCAGCGCGGTGGCGAGCGCGTCGTCGGACGCGAACAGGCCGCTGCGCACGCCGCCGAGCGCCACCACGCAGGCGCCGGTGAGCGTGGCGATGTCGATCACCGCGCGCGGCGAGAAGCGCTGGGCGTAGGTCAGGGCGTCGCACAGCACCAGGCGGCCCTCGGCGTCGGTGTTGAGCACCTCGATGGTCTGGCCGCTCATGCTGGTGACGACGTCGCCGGGCTTGAGCGCCCGGCCGCTGACCATGTTCTCGCACGAGGGAATCAGACCGACGACGTTGATCGCCGGCCGGATCTCGCCGAGCGCGCGGAACACGCCCAGCACGCTGGCCGCGCCGCACATGTCGTACTTCATCTCGTCCATGTCGGCGGCGGGCTTGATGGAGACGCCGCCGGTGTCGAAGGTGATGCCCTTGCCCACCAGCACGACCGGCGCCTCGCCCTTGCCCGCGCCCTGGTAGCGCAGCACGATGAAGCGCAGCGGCTCGTCGGAGCCCTGCGCGACGCCCATGAAGGAGCCCATGCCGAGCTTGGCGACTTCCTTGGGACCGAGCACCTCGCACTGGATGCGCGGCAGCGCGGCGAGTTCGCGCGCGGCCTCGCCCAGCAGGGTGGGCGTGGCGTGGTTGGACGGACGGTTGCCCCACTCCTTGGCCAGCTCGATGCCCGCGACCGTCGCCGAGGCCTGCGCGAACGCATCGGCCGCGGCGCCCGAATCGGGCAGGCCCAGCACCAACTGGCGCACGCTGCGCGCCTCGGCCTTGGGCTTGGTGGTGACGTAGACATAGGTGGCATCGGCCACGGCGAGCACCGCCGCGTGCACCGACGGCGGCTGCGTCGCGCCGGCGAAGACGATCGTCAGGCGCTTGGGATTGGCCGCCTTGACCGCGCCGACGCCCGCCAGCACGGCGCTGCGCACCGACCCCGGCAGGCCGTCGCCGGTCGAGACCAGCACCACGCGCGGTGCGGCGATGCCCGCTGGGCGGTAGAGCGACAGCAGCTTGCCCGCCTTGGCCGGCAGGTCGCCGGCCTCGCGGACCTGGCCGATCAGCGCGGCGAGCGCGTCGTCCTTGGGCGCGGCGGCAGAGGAGGAGGACTTCGCCACCGCCTCGACCCCGGGTTGTTCGGCGACGAGCACGATCAGTGCGTCGGTCTTGTCGTTCGCCGCCTGGGCGGTCGTGAGGGTCTTGAGCTGGAAGTCCATAATCCTTTTTTTCCTCCGACGATGTTATTTCATTCCTCCCTACGCAAGGAGCTGTCGCGCAGCTTCAGCGCCACCCTGGTGGTCCTGGCCACCATCGTGATGACCATGATGCTGATCCGCACGCTCGGCCTGGCGTCCAAGGGCAGCGTCGATCCGTCGGACGTGCTGCTGGTCATGGCCTACACCGTGCTCGGCTACATGCCCACCATCCTGAGCCTGAGCCTGTTCGTGGCCATCGTGGGCACGCTCTCGCGCATGTACGCCGACAGCGAGATGGTCATCTGGTTCTCCAGCGGTCGCGGACTGGTCGATTTCGTCAAGCCGCTGTTCCGCTTCGCCTGGCCGGTGCTGGTGCTGGTCGGCCTGCTGGCGGTCTTCGGCTGGCCCTGGGCCAATTCGCAGACTCAGGGCATGCGCGACCAGTACGAGCGCCGCGGCGACCTCGAACGCATCACGCCCGGCGAGTTCCGCGAGTCGGCCGGCCGCAACCGCGTCTTCTTCATCGACAAGGACACACCCGACGGCGCCACGGCGACGAACGTCTTCATTTCCTCGATCGAGCGTGGCAAGCAGCTCGTCACGTCGGCGCGCAGCGGCCGCATCGACACCATCGACGACGCGCGCTATCTGCTGCTGAGCAACGGTCAGCGGCTCGAACGCCCGCTCGCCGCCGGGCCTCTGAAGATCAGCGAATTCGGCACCTACGGCGCCAAGGTCGGGGGGGACGCGGCGAACTCGCTGCAGGCCAAGCCGGCGCGCTCGCTGCCCACGACGGCGCTCCTGGCCGATCCGACGCCGATCAACCGCGGCGAACTCGGCTGGCGCCTGGGCATGCTGCTGGCCGGCGCCAACTTCGTGCTGCTGGCACTGACCCTGACCAGCGTGAACCCGCGCGTGGGCCGCAGCGGCAACCTGATGCTGGCCTTCTTCGCCTTCGTGGTCTACCTCAACATGATCAACCTCGGCCAGAGCTGGGTCGGCTCGGGCCGCATCGGCATGGCCGCTTACCTCGTCGTGCTGCACGGCGGCGTGCTGGCACTGACCTCGCTCTGGCTGGCCAAGCGCAACAACAACTGGGTCCGACGCACGCGCCAGGCCGCCGTGCCCTCGACCCCGACCCCGGACCCGCGCCCGTGAGAACCATCCGCCGCCTGATCTACGCCGAGGTGCTGAAGTCGGTCGCCTTCGTCACCCTGGGCTTCCTGGCCCTGTTCTTCTTCTTCGACTTCATCGACGAGCTCTCCAGCATCGGCCGCTCCGACAGCCTCGACTACGGCGTGCCGCAGGCCCTGCTCTACGTCGCCCTGCTGGTGCCGAGCCATCTCTACGAACTGCTCCCGATCGCGGTGCTGATCGGCACCATCTTCGTGATGGCGCGGCTGGCGCAGAGCTCGGAATACACCATCCTGCGCACCAGCGGCCTGGGACCCTGGCGCGCCCTACGCACCCTGCTGCTGCTGGGACTGGGTTTCGTGGTGCTGACCTTCGCCGTCGGCGACTACGTCGCGCCCTATGCCGACCGCGCCGCGCAGCTGGTCAAGTCGCGCTACCGGGGCGAGATGTACGCGGCCGCGACCGGCATCACCGGCGCCTGGCTCAAGGAGAAGCAGGGCGACATGTCCTACGCGGTCAACGTCTCGGCCCTCAACCGCGACGGCATGCTGGTGGCACCGCGCATCTTCGAGTTCGACGCCAAGGGCTACGTGTCGTCGCAGACCTCGGCCGCCTCGGCGCGCATCGTCGACGGCGCCTGGGTGCTGTCGCAGGTCGAACGCCAGCGCTACGACACGCGCAACGCCAAGGACACGGCGAGCATCCAGACGACCACCCTGCCCGAATGGCGCTGGCCGACGTCGCTGACCAACGAGATGATCTCGGTGGCGCTGCTCAAGCCCGAGCGCATGCCCACCATCGACCTGTTCGAGTACATCCGCCACCTGGAGGCCAACGCGCAGACGGCGCAGCGCTACGAGATCCAGTTCTGGCGCAAAGTGTTCTATCCGCTGTCGTGCCTGGTGATGGTGGTGCTCGCCCTGCCCTTCGCCTACCTGCATTTCCGCCAGAAGGGCATCACCAGCTACGTCTTCGGCGGCGTGATGATCGGCATCAGCTTCTTCCTGCTCAACAACGTGTTCGGCTACATCGGCAACCTGAGCAACTGGCTGCCGTGGCTGACGGCGGCGGCGCCGGGGCTGATCTACACGGTGCTGTCGCTCGCGACCTTTGGCTGGCTGGTGCTGCGGCGCTAGCATGGCATCCGCGTCCTCGTCCTCGTCGCCACCCTCATTACCAACCTGCGGCCTCCGATGACCGACCTCCGATCCTCTTCCACGACCACGACCGCCGCCGCGCGCCGCGGCGTCCTGCTCTTCGCCCACGGCTCGCGCGACGCGCGCTGGCGCGAACCGGTCGAGGCCGTGGCCGCGCGCATCCGGTCGCAGGACCCGCAGGTCCTGGTCGCCTGTTCCTACCTCGAGATGGTCGAGCCCGACCTGCCCACTGCCGCGGCGCGACTGGCGGCCGAGGGTGTGACGACGCTGCGCATCGTTCCGCTGTTCCTGGGCATCGGCAAGCATGCGCGCGAGGACCTGCCGCTGCTGGTCGACGCCTTGCGCGCCGCGCATCCGTCGGTGGAGGTCGGCGTGGCGTCGGCCGTCGGCGAAGACCCGCGCGTGATCGATCTGCTGGCGCACATCGCGCTCGACGGCTGAATACAACAGTTCCTATAGATTCTTACGGCATAATGAATTACATATAAAAACAAATTCGTTATGAACCTGCATCAATTCAGATTCGTCCAGGAAGCCGTCCGGCGCAACCTCAACCTGACCGAGGCCGCCAAGGCGCTCCACACGTCGCAGCCTGGCGTGTCCAAGGCCATCATCGAGCTGGAGGAGGAGCTCGGCGTCGAGATCTTCGCGCGCCACGGCAAACGCCTCAAGCGCGTGACCGAGCCCGGCCAGCACGTGATCGAGAGCATCGGGCTCATCATGCGGGAGGTCGGCAACCTCAAGCGCATCGGCGAGCAGTTCAGCGCCCAGGACAGCGGCACGCTGTCCATCGCCACCACGCACACCCAGGCGCGCTACGTGCTGCCGATCCCGGTGGTGAACCTGCGGGAGGCCTATCCCAAGGTCAACGTCAGCCTGCACCAGGGTTCGCCCGACCAGGTGGCGCGGATGGTGATTGACGAGGTCGCGGAGATCGGCATCGCCACCGAATCGCTCGACGGCTATGCCGAGCTGGTCACGCTGCCGTGCTACGAGTGGCAGCACGTGCTGGTGCTGCCCAAGGAGCACCCCCTGGCGGCCAAGGAACGCCTGACGCTCGAGGACCTCGCGGCCGAGCCGATCATCACCTACCACCCCTCCTTCACCGGGCGCACGCGCATCGACCACGCCTTCGCGCAGAAGAAGCTGACGCCGCGCATCGCGCTGGAGGCGATCGACTCCGACGTCATCAAGACCTACGTGCGGCTCGGCCTGGGCATCGGCATCGTGGCGGAGATGGCGGTGCGCGACGACTCCAACGCCGACCTCGTGGTACGGCCGATGGGACAGCTCTTCGGCAGCAACGTCGCGCGCGTCGCCTTCAAGCGCAGCGCCTACCTGCGCAACTTCGTCTTCAAGTTCGCCGAGCTGCTCAGCGACCGGCTCGACCGCAACCTGATCGCCAAGGCCCTGAGCGGCCACCCCGAAGACTACGAACTGTGAGCATGCCGGCGATGTCGACCTCCTCCGTCTCCACACCCCGCACGCCGGCCGTCGCGACCAAGCTGCCCGCCGTCGGCACGACCATCTTCACCGTGATGTCGGCGCTCGCCACCGAGCACCGCGCCGTCAACCTCGGCCAGGGCTTCCCGGACTTCGGCTGCGACCCGGCCCTGCCCGCGGCCGTCGGCGCGGCGATGGCCGCCGGCCACAACCAGTACCCGCCGATGCCCGGCGTGCCGGCCCTGCGCGAGGCGATCGCCGCCAAGATCGAGGCGCTCTACGGCCACCGCTACGACCCGGGCAGCGAGATCACCGTCACCGCCGGCGCCACGCAGGCCATCATCACGGCGGTGCTCGCCGTGGTGCGCCCGGGCGACGAGGTGATCGTGCTGGAGCCCTGCTACGACAGCTACGTGCCTAACATTGAGCTGGCCGGCGGCACCGTCGTGCGCGTGCCCCTCACCCCCGGCACCTTCCGCCCCGACTTCGGCCGCATCGCTGCGGCGCTGACGCCCCGGACGCGCGCGATCGTCGTCAACACGCCGCACAACCCCAGCGCCACCGTCTGGAGCGCCGCCGAGATGCGCGCCCTGGAGGACCTGCTGGCGCCGACCGACGTGCTGGTGATCGCCGACGAGGTCTACGAGCACATGGTCTTCGACGGCGAGCGCCACCAGAGCGCGGCGCGCTTCCCCGGCCTGGCGGCGCGCAGCTTCATCGTCAGCAGCTTCGGCAAGACGTACCACGTGACCGGCTGGAAGGTCGGCTACGTGGCGGCGCCGGCGGCGTTGACGGCCGAGTTCCGCAAGGTGCATCAGTTCAACGTGTTCACGGTCAACACGCCGATGCAGCACGCGCTCGCGCACTACATGGCCGATGCGCGGCCCTACCTCGACCTGCCGGCGTTCTACCAGCGCAAGCGCGACCTGTTCGCCGCCGGCCTGGCGAAGACGCGCCTGAAGCTGCTGCCCAGCGCCGGCACGTACTTCCAGTGCGTGGACATCGCCCCGGTCACCGACCTCGACGAGGCGGCCTTCTGCCAGTGGCTGGTCGAGGAGATCGGCGTGGCGGCGATCCCGCTGTCGGCCTTCTACGGCGACGGTTTCGACCAGCGCGTGGTGCGCTTCTGCTTCGCCAAGCAGGATGCGACGCTGGAACTGGCGCTGGAGCGGCTGGCGCAGCTCTGACTCCCACGGCGGGCACCCACACCCGTCCGGGAACCGTGGGAAGGCCGTGCGCAGCGGCCCGCAGGCCGCCATCGGGGCGAGGCCTTCACATCGGCTCTCGGCGTCAGTTCCGATCCACCGAATTCCGGCTGGCGTTCGTCGGCTCGTTGACCCTGACCGGCACCGGCACCGGCACCGGTACCGACGCACCCCCCGACCGGCCGAACGCGAAGCCGCGCTTTCCGGCCGCCGGCGCGTCGACGACGACGGGCCGCTGCTGCGAATAGAAGTCGACCGTGCGGTAGAGCACCGCCGCCGCCGCGATGGCGGTCAGGAAATAGAGCACCGGCGACTTGAATCCGGTGCTGTCGAGCAGCGTGAAGATCGGGTAGTGCACGAGGTACAGCGGAAAGGAGATGTCGCCCAGCCACCGCATGACGTGCGACGGCGTGCGCTCCACGTCCGGCCGCAGCACGCGGGCGAACAGGTAGACCACGACCGCGAGCGTGGCCGCCTGCATCAGCAGGCTCCAGACGTCGCCGCTGAAGAACAGCGGCAGCTTGCCGTTCTTCAGCCGGAAGCCGAACTGGATCGTCGCCGTCAGCAGGATGTGCAGGCCGAACAGCAGGCCGATCATCTTCAGCACGGGAACCGTGGCATCCGGCCGCCGGGCCAGGCGGAGTCCGGCCAGCCAGATGAAGGCCAGGAACGGAAGGTTCAGGCCGTACCCCACGCCCGCATAGAAGTCCCAGTGGAACAGCGTCCGGCCGCAGGTGTAGACGCAGAAGGCGACAAAGGACGCGGCGATCAGACGCACGATGGTCTTGTCCGACAGGCCGAAGAGCAGCGGCGTCAGGCAGTAGAGCCAGAACTCCAGCGACAGGCTCCAGGCCGGCCCCACCAGCGAAGTCGAGGTGACGATCTGGTTGAGGAACAGGACGTTGACGACGACCTCCCAGAAACCGGGCCACTTGCCGCCCAGCAGGACCGCGGATACGCACACGATGACCATGCTCGCCAGGTAGACCGGATAGATGCGGCGGGCGCGCCGCCAGATGAAGCCCTTCGATTCCTTCTGATAGGACGCCCCGATGGAATAGCCGCTGATCACCAGGAATCCGGCGATGGCTTCGAAGGCGCCGAACATCGGGATGAACGCCCACACGCCCAGCGGCCCGAAATCCGAGAGGTGGGTGATGGCCACGATGGAGGCCAGCGCGAACCTCATCAATGCCAGAACGCTCCATTTGTCGTTGAAACAGCGGGACAGGTTGGATGCGTGCATGGAGGAATCAGAGGTGGAAGCAGGCAAGGCGTGCGGGTTTACCTTGATTGAATTCGTAGTACATCATGCCTACATCCGACCAAGTTGTTATTAAATGTTAACTATAAAGTTGTAGCCATGCCTTGTCGAGGCGCTTGACGCTGACGGGTTGAGGCGTTCGCAGTTCCTGTGCGAAAAAGCTCACTCGGAGTTCTTCGAGCAGCCAGCGGAACTCCAGCATGCGCTCGTCCACCACCCCTTTTCGCTCGGTGACGAGGCGCCAATAGCGCTGTTCCTGCGGCTGCAGCTCGGCCAGGCGCGCCGCGTCGCGCGCCGGGTCGCCACGCAGCTTGTCCAGGCGCAGGGTGATGGCCTTGAGGTAGCGTGCGAAATGTTGCAACTGCGCCCAGGGTGTGTCGGCGATGAAACGCTTGCCCATCAGCTTCTGCAGTTGCTGGGTGGCATCCGCCGTGGCCGCGGGCTGCGCCTTGGTGTCCTTGATCTTGCGCACCGCCGCCGCGTAGTCGACCAGGATCGTGCCGGCCAGCCGCGCGACCTCGACGGCGATGAGCGTGAGGCGGCCGCGTCCCTCGTCGAGCCGGCGCTTGAAGGCGAACTCGTCGGTCGGCAGCGGCTCCTGCAGGAAGGCGCGGTCGAGGGCCACGTCGACGATCTGCTGGCGCAGCTCCTCGGCCGTGCCCAGCGACATGTAGGCGGCGGCCATCTTCTGCAGGTCGGGGACGTTCTTCTCCAGGTACTTGAGGGCGTCCTTCAGCTGCAGCGCGAACAGTCGGCGCAGGCCGACGCGATGCTTCGCCGCGGCGACGGCGGGCTCGTCGAAGACCTCGATGCTCACGGCGTCGCCGCCGTCGACCAGCGCCGGAAAGCCGATCAGCGACTGCGCGCCGCGCCGCACCTCCATCAGTTCGGGCAGTTCGCCGAAGGTCCAGGCCGTGTAGCGGGCGCCGGCCGGCAGCGACGGCGTCGCCGGCGCGGCGGGTGCCGTCGCGGCCTTGCGCCGGGCGCCGGGTGCGCCCGGGGCATCGCCGCCGACCGGCGACGCCCCGGCGGCCTCGGCCGGCGTCGCGCGCACGTTGAGCCCGGCCAGCGCCTGGAAGGCCCCGCGCGCCTGGGCGCCGAGTTCGGCCTTGAGCGCGCCCAGGTTGCGCCCCATGCCCAGCTGGCGGCCGTGCTCGTCGACCACGCGCAGGTTCATGAACAGGTGCGGCGGCAGCATGTCGAGCTTGAAGTCGGCGCGCAGCACGTCGACGCCGGTGAGCTCGCGCACGCGCTTGAGCAGCGCGTCGGTCAATGAGCCGGCGCCGAACACCTCGGGCGCCGACAGCGCCTCGGTCAGCCGCGCGGCCGACTCGGGCAGCGGCACCAGGCGCGAGCGCGGGCGCTGCGGCAGGCTCTTGAGCAGCGCCTGCACCTTGTCGCGCAGCATGCCGGTCACCAGCCACTCGCAGCGCTCCTCGCTGACCTGGTTGAGCACGAACAGCGGCACGGTGGCCGTGAGGCCGTCCTTCGCATCGCCGGGCTCGTGCAGGTACGCCGCCACGCAGTCGACGCCGCCCAGGCGGATCGTCGGCGGGAACGACTGCACCGTGATGCCCGCCGCCTGGTGGCGCATCAGCTCGTCGCGCGAGAGATGCAGCAGGCGCGGCTGGGCGCGCGAGGCCTCGCGGTACCAGTGCTCGAAGGAGGCGCCGCTGGCCACGTCGGCCGGCAGCTGGGCGTCGTAGAAGGCGTAGATCAGCTCGTCGTCGACCAGCACGTCCTGCCGGCGCGACTTGTGCTCCAGCCCCTCGACCTCCTTGACCAGCTTGCGGTTGGCCGCCAGGAACGGCAACTTGCTCTCCCATTGCCCGCCGACCAGCGCCTCGCGGATGAAGATCTCGCGCGCACCGACCGGGTCGATGGCCGCGAAGTCCATGCGCCGGCCGCTGTAGACCACCAGCCCGTAGAGCGTGGCGCGTTCCAGCGCCGTGACCTGCGCGCCCTTCTTCTCCCAGTGCGGGTCGAGCAGCTGCTTCTTCAGCAGGTGGCCGGCGACCTGTTCCAGCCACTGCGGCTCGATGTTCGCGATGCCGCGTCCGAACAGGCGCGTGGTCTCCACCAGCTCGGCCGCGACGATCCAGCGACCCGGCTTCCTGCGCAGGTGCGCGCCCGGATGCGGGTAGAACTTGATGCCGCGCGCGCCCAGGTACTCGCCATTGCCGCCCGAGCCCGATGGTCGCCCCTGCCCGGCCGCCGGTGCCTGGCCGCCGGTGGCGACCGGGTCCTCCATCTTCCAGCCGACGTTGCCCAGCAAGCCGGCGAGCATCGACAGGTGCAGCGCCTCGTAGCTCGCCGCCTGCTTGCCGAGCGGCCACTTGTGCTCGGCCACCACCGTCAGCAGCTGCGAGTGGATGTCGCGCCACTCGCGCACGCGGCGGATGTTGACGAAGTTCTGCCGCAGCAATTGCTCGTACTGGCGGTTGGTGAGCTTGTGCGTGGGCTGCGCGGCGGCCTCGGCCGGCAATGCCTCCACGGTCGGGCGCGACAGGCGCTGCGCCACCGGCAGCACCGCCGCGCTGGCGCGCCTCGGCCCGCCCTGCTGCTGCGCCATCTCGCGCCGCGAGGTCGCCACGGGCGCGCCGCCGCGCGCGTCGTGCAGCCATTTCCACAACGTCAGGTAGCCGCTGAACTCGCTCTTCTCGTCGTCGAACTTGGCGTGCGCCTGATCGGCCTGCTGCTGGGCGTCCATCGGCCGGTCGCGCACGTCCTGCACGCTCAGCGCGGCGGCGATCACCAGCACCTCCTCCAGGGCGCCGCGCTCGCGCGCCTCCAGGATCATCCGGCCGACGCGGGGATCGAGCGGCAGCCGCGACAGTTCGCGCCCGACCGCCGTCAGCTCGTTGGCCTCGTCCACCGCGCCGAGCTCGGCCAGCAGCTGGTAGCCGTCGGCGATGGCGCGGCGCTGCGGCGGTTCCAGGAACGGGAAACGCTCGACGTCGCCCAGGTGCAGCGACTTCATGCGCAGGATCACGCCGGCGAGCGAGGAACGCAGGATCTCGGGGTCGGTGAAGCGCGGCCGGCCCTCGAAATCCTTCTCGTCGTAGAGCCGGATGCAGATGCCGTTGGCCACGCGGCCGCAGCGCCCGGCGCGCTGGTTGGCCGCCGCCTGGCTGATCGGCTCGACCAGCAGCTGCTCGACCTTGCTGCGGAACGAATAGCGCTTGACGCGCGCCGTGCCGGTGTCGATCACGTAGCGCGTGCCGGGCACGGTCAGCGAGGTCTCGGCGACGTTGGTGGCCAGCACCACGCGCCGGCCGGTGTGGCCCTCGAAGATGCGGTCCTGCTCGGCCGGCGACAGGCGGGCGAACAGCGGCAGCACCTCGGCATCGCGCATCACCGGCTGGTTGGCAAGGTGACGGCGCAGGTGGTCGGCGGCCTCGCGGATCTCGCGCTCGCCGGGCAGGAAGACCAGGATGTCGCCGGCGTTGTGCGGATCGCGCCAGAGCTCGTCGACGCCGTCGGCGATGGCGTCGTTCATGTCGTACTCGCGCGATTCCTCGAACGGCCGATAGCGCTGCTCGACCGGGAAGGTGCGGCCCGACACGTAGATGACCGGCGCCGGCACCATGTCGCCCCCACGCTCTCCCACTTCGTGCGGATCGCCGCCCCCCGAGGAGGCCGCGCCCGCCTTGGGACGGCCCGACGCCGGGCGAGCCGACCGGAAGTGCTGCGCGAAGCGCTCGGCGTCGATGGTGGCCGAGGTCACGATCACCTTCAGGTCGGGCCGGCGCGGCAGGATCTCGCGCAGGTAGCCCAGCAGGAAGTCGATGTTGAGCGAGCGCTCGTGGGCCTCGTCGATGATGATGGTGTCGTAGGCCTTGAGCAGCGGGTCGGTCTGCGTCTCGGCCAGCAGGATGCCGTCGGTCATCAGCTTGACCGAGGCGTCGCGCGAGAGCCGGTCCTGGAAGCGCACCTTGAAGCCGACGACGTCGCCCAGCGGCGTCTTGAGTTCCTCGGCGATGCGCTTGGCCACCGAGCTCGCGGCGATGCGCCGGGGCTGCGTGTGGCCGATCAGCCGGCCCTGCCCCGGCGGCTTGCCAAGCTTGCCGCGCCCGAGCTGCAGGGCGATCTTGGGCAGCTGCGTGGTCTTGCCCGAGCCGGTCTCGCCACAGACGATGACGACCTGGTTCTCGGCGATGGCCCGGGCGATCTCGTCGCGCCGGGCGGAGACGGGCAGCGATTCCGGGAATTCGATGGTGAGGGATTGCATTGCCGTCGATTATCGATGCCACACGAGTTCACGTGTTCTCGTGTAAAGTGAATCCTCTTTTTCGGAGGCCCGCATGTCCAACCTCACGATCTCCATCGACGACCACCTGATCAAGCAGGCGCGCGTGCGCGCCATCCAGCAGGGCACGTCGCTGAGCGCCAAGATCCGCGAGTACATCGCCGCCTACGCCAGCGGGACCGCCGACCGCCTCTCCGGCGACGCCACGACCGACCTGCTGCGGATGATCGACGACGTGCGCACGGAAGTGCGGCAGAACGCCGCCGCGGATGCTTCCGGTTCCGGCGCGGGTTCCGGGCCGTCCACCCCCGCATCCCGTTCGCTGCGGGAAGAACTCCACGAGGGCGACTTCAGGGCGCGCGACCGGCTCCGCGGCGCCTTGGCGGATCGGGCATGACCTCGGGCGACCGCTGCTTCCTCGACACCAATGTCCTGCTCTACGCGTTCGACGACACCCAGCCGACCAAGCAGGCCATCGCCCGGAAATTGATCGAGCGGCTGGGCCGCGAGCGCAAGGCGGTGCTGAGCACGCAGGTGCTCATCGAGCTCTTCCACGACCTGGTGCGCAAGTTCAAGGTGGCCGCCCCGACGGCGTCCCTGATGACGGCCGCCTTCTGCGAGTGGCCGGTGATCGACAGCGACAACGCACTGGTGCTCAAGGCCATGGCGCGCGCCTCGGAGCACGGCCTCTCGATCTGGGACGCGATGGTGGTCGAGGCGGCGATACGCTCGGGCGTCGGCACGCTCTACAGCGAAGACATGCCGCACGGCCAGCGCTTCGGCGACCTCGTCCTCCTGAACCCGTTCACCGCCCTCGCCTGAGGCGCACCACCGACAACCCTCCCACCCTCCCATGTCCGCCGTCTTCAACTTCACCTTCGTGCCCTGGTTCCGCTCGGTCGCGCCCTACATCCACACGCACCGTGGCAAGACCTTCGTGGTCGCCCTGGCCGGCGAGGCCATCGCGGCGGGCAAGCTGCAGAACATCGCCCAGGACCTGGCGCTCATCCAGTCGATGGGCGTGAAGATCGTGCTGGTGCACGGCTTCCGTCCGCAGGTCAACGAGCAGCTGCGCGCCAAGGGGCACGAGGCGCGCTACTCGCACGGCCTGCGCATCACCGACGAGGTCGCGCTCGACTCGGCCCAGGAGGCCGCCGGCCAGCTGCGCTACGAGATCGAGGCCGCCTTCAGCCAGGGCCTGCCCAACACGCCGATGGCCGGCTCGACCGTGCGCATGATCTCGGGCAACTTCATCACCGCCCGGCCCGTCGGCGTCATCGACGGCATCGACTTCAAGCACTCGGGGCTGGTACGCAAGGTCGACGCCGTGGGCATCCGCCGCACGCTCGACTTCGGCGCCATGGTGCTGATGTCGCCCTTCGGCTTCTCGCCCACCGGCGAGGCCTTCAACCTGACGATGGAAGAAGTCGCCACCAGCGTGGCCACCTCCATCCAGGCCGACAAGCTGATCTTCCTCACCGAGATCCCCGGCATCCGCGTCGACAGCGAGCTGCCCGAGAGCGAGGACAACCCGATCGACACCGAGCTGCCGCTGGACGTCGCGCGCAAGCTGCTCGCCACGCTGCCGCCGCCCCAGCGCCCCACCGACACCGCGTTCTACCTGCAGCACTGCGTGAAGGCCTGCGAGGCCGGCGTCGAGCGCAGCCACATCCTCCCCTTCTCGGTCGACGGCGCGCTGCTGCTGGAGATCTACGTGCACGACGGCATCGGCACCATGGTGATCGACGAGAAGCTCGAATCGCTTCGCGAGGCCACGGTTGACGACATCGGCGGCATCCTGCAGCTCATCGAGCCCTTCGAGCGCGACGGCACCCTGGTCAAGCGCAGCCGCACCGAGATCGAGCGCGACATCCACCAGTACACCGTGATCGAGCACGACGGCGTGATCTTCGGCTGCGCCGCGCTCTACCCCTACCCCGAGGCGCGCACGGCCGAGATGGCGGCGCTCACGGTGTCGCCGCAGGCCCAGTCGACGGGCGACGGCGAGCGCATCCTCAAGCGCATCGAGCAGCGCGCCAAGGCGCAGGGCTTCGACAGCATCTTCGTGCTCACCACGCGCACCATGCACTGGTTCATCAAGCGCGGCTTCGTGCAGGTCGACCCCGACTGGCTGCCCGAGGCGCGCAAGCGCAAGTACAACTGGGACCGGCGCAGCCACGTGCTGGTCAAGAAGCTGGGCTGAGGCCCGCCGCCGACCCGCCGGCCGGGCGGCCGCTATTGGCCGGTCAGTTCGCGGTAGGCCTTGCGCGTGGCGGGCGAGACCGAGTCGAGCAGCAGCGCGTACGAGGTCTGGTGGCGCGCCAGCATGCGCGCCGAGGCCACCGCCTTCGAACGGCAGTACCAGTGGCAGGTGTGCTGCATCAGGAACAGCTCGGCCGACATCGTGAAGGCGCGCGCCTTGGCACTGCGGCCCTCCCGCTGGGTCGCGGCCTCGGCGATGCCGCGCGCGTGGATCGCGAAGGCCTCGCGCACGTCGAAGCTCAGACCCGGGAAGACGTGGCCGGCATAGGGCAGCGCCACCGGCAGCCGGCTCACGCGGGCCTGCGCGGCGTCGACCTTGGCGAAGTCCCGGGCGAAGCGCCCGAACTGCGAGGCCAGCGACTTCTCGCTCGGCTCCAGCAGGGCCCAGATCTGTTCGCGCCGCACCGGATCGTCCTCGCCCAGGCAGCGCAGGTAGCCCTGCGTCACGGTCTCCATGAGCTTCTCGATCTGGTACTGCCCGAGGTGGCTGCCCAGCAGGGCGATGCGGCTGCGCTGCTGCTTCGACTTGAGCACGAAGGCGCCGGCGGCGAACAGGGCCGCCAGTAGGAAGAAGTCCATGAACGGGAGAAAGGCGGATGCCGGAGGAAAGGGTGGCCCTCATTGTCTCCGACGACGCGCACCCGACGCCCGGGACACCGCGCAACCGGCTCCGCCGCGCCGCCGGCGTCGCCCCTGGAAGGGGGCGGGCGAAGCGGCAGGCGGTGCGCGAAGACGGGGGGCGACCCCTCAACGCCTCATGGGCATGCGGTCGATCTCGGCGAACACCGTGGCCAGATCGACGTCCGATCCTTCGGTCATCTTGGTGCCGCCGTCCTTGCCCACGAGCACGAAGGTCGGCGCGCCTTTCGCGTCGAGCCCCAGGGCGGCGAGCAACGCCCGCGTCTGACGCTCGGTCAGGGGCTGGTCGTCGCGGCTGCCCCGACCGGCGACGACGGTGTAGAGCACCATCTCGCGGTCCCGGAAGGCCTCGCGCGTGGCGGTCTCGCGCAGCGCGGCCCGCACGCGGCGCAGCAGCGGATCGTCCTGCGACGGCACGACCAGCACCACCGGCCGCGTCTTCCAGCGCTCGGCGACCAGGGGGTTGTCACCGGCCGCCGACGCGGGCGCGGCGAACGCCGGCGCCAGCCAGAGCGGCGCCAGCGCGAAGGCGATCGCCAGGGTCCACAGCAAGGCGCGCAGTCCGGGAAACTTCGACGGGTTCATGGGCAGGGTCTCCAGGTCGGGGTGGGGGTCGGGTCGGAGCGCCATGCCGATCGGCTCGGCGCCAACGGAAGAAGGGCGCGCCCCGGATCGTTGCCGATCCGCGGCGCGCCCTCCTCGCGATCATCGGCGGCAACGATGCGTGCGGCGCTCGCCCCGCGCATCATCGCCGCCCGGCGCGAACGTCGATCACTTAGGCAGCAGGACCTTGTCGACGACGTGGATGACGCCGTTGGACTGGATCACGTCGGCGATGGTGACGTTGGCCGTGCCGCCCTTCTCGTCGGTGATCATGACCTTGCCGCCGCTGCTCTTGGCCGTCAGCGTGCCGCCGGCGACCGTCTTCAGCATGGCGGTGCCCTTGCCTTCGGTGATTTGCTTGGTCAGGGCGGCGGCGTCGATCTTGCCCGGCACCACGTGATAGGTCAGCACGCCGGTCAGGGCGGCCTTGTTCTCCGGCTTGAGCAGCGTGTCGACCGTGCCGGCCGGCAGCGCGGCGAAGGCGGCATTGGTCGGGGCGAAGACCGTGAACGGACCCGGGCCCTTGAGCGTGTCGACGAGACCGGCGGCCTTGACGGCGGCGACCAGCGTCGTGTGGTCCTTGGAGTTGACGGCGTTGTCGATGATGTCCTTGGTCGGCGACATCGGGGCGCCACCCACCATGACGTCGGCGGCCATGGCGGATACGGCACCCACCGACAGGGCGGCGGCGAGGGCGATGGAGGCGAGGCGGGAAAGCTTGGCTGGCATGGATGACTCCTGGGTTGGGATGGGTTCGGCTGTCACGGTTCGCGTGGCAGTTGTCATCCATACGGGCGCCCTCGCCCGGCGGATTCAATTTCCGTGAAAGATTTGCTGATTCGCTCGACGGCTCACTTGCGCAGTCCCTGCAACTTGGCGAACGCACTGGCCATCTGGCCGGCCGGCTGCGGCGATGCGTCGCGCCGCGGGGCGCTCGCCTGGCGGCCCCGGCCAGCGCTCTCGAAGCGGTTGTCGCGCGGGGCGTCGCGGCGCGCCGGGGCGGCGTCG
The DNA here is from genome assembly GCF_050435945.1 of Variovorax sp. PvP013. Classification (NCBI taxonomy): domain Bacteria; kingdom Pseudomonadati; phylum Pseudomonadota; class Betaproteobacteria; order Burkholderiales; family Comamonadaceae; genus Variovorax; species Variovorax sp. PvP013. Next base: position 630,239 of record NZ_JBNDLF010000001.1, on the reverse strand, counting down.
AGCTTCATCGACAGCGCGATGCGCTTGCGCGCCGCGTCCACCTCCAGCACCTTCACGCGCACGATGTCGCCGGTCTTGACCACCTCGCGCGCGTCGGCGACGAACTTGTGCGCCAGCTGGCTGACGTGCACCAGCCCGTCCTGGTGCACGCCGAGGTCGACGAAAGCGCCGAACTGCGCGACGTTGCTCACGGTGCCTTCGAGCACCATGCCCTCGACCAAGTCGGCGATGTCCTCGACGCCGTCGTTGAAGCGCGCGACCCTGAAGTCCGGGCGCGGATCGCGGCCGGGCTTCTCCAGCTCGCCCAGGATGTCCTTGACGGTGATGACGCCGAAGGTCTCGTTGGCGAAGAGTTCCGGCCGCAGGGTGCGCAGCATCTCGGCGCGGCCCATCAGTTCGGCGACGGGCCGGCCGGTGCGCTCGATGATGCGCTGGACCAGCGGGTAGGTCTCCGGATGGACGCCGGTCATGTCCAGCGGATCGGCGCCGCCGCGGATGCGCAGGAAGCCTGCGCTCTGCTCGAAGGCCTTCGGCCCGAAGCCGCCGACGTCGAGCAGCTGGCGGCGGGTGGAGAAGGCGCCATGCGCCTCGCGCCAGCGCACCACCGCGCGCGCCACGCTCGGCGACAGGCCCGAGACGCGCGAGAGCAGCGGCACGCTGGCCGTGTTCAGGTCCACGCCGACCGCGTTCACGCAGTCCTCGACCACCGCCTGCAGGGTGCGGGCGAGCGCGCCCTGGTCGACATCGTGCTGGTACTGGCCGACGCCGATCGACTTCGGGTCGATCTTCACCAGCTCGGCCAGCGGGTCCTGCAGCCGCCGGGCGATGCTCGCCGCGCCGCGCAGGCTGACGTCGACGTCGGGCATCTCCAGCGAGGCGAACTCGCTGGCCGAGTAGACCGACGCACCGGCCTCGCTGACGACCACCTTCTCCAGTGCCTTCGCCCCCGACGCGGCGACGGCGCCGCCGGCGTCGGCCGCCTGCCTGGCCAGCCGCTTGATCAATTCGCCGGCGAGCCTGTCGGTCTCGCGGCTGGCCGTGCCGTTGCCGATGGCGATCAGGTTCACGCCGTGCTTGGCGCACAGCTTCTCCAGGGCGTGCAGCGCGCCGTCCCAGTCGCGGCGCGGCTCGTGCGGGAAGACCGTCGCCGTCTCGACCAGCTTGCCGGTGGCGTCCACCACGGCCACCTTCACGCCGGTGCGGATGCCCGGGTCCAGGCCCATGACGACGCGCGGCCCGGCCGGCGCGGCCAGCAGCAGGTCGCGCAGGTTGTCGGCGAAGACCTTGATGGCGGTCCGCTCGGCCTCCTCGCGCAGGCGGGCGAACAGGTCGCGTTCGGTCGACAGCGACAGCTTCACGCGCCAGGTCCAGGCGACGCACTTGCGGATCAGGTCGTCGGCCGGGCGCTTGGCGTGGCTCCAGCCCAGGTGCAAGGCGATGCGGCCCTCGGCGATGGAGGGCTGGCCGGGCTCGGGCTCGACCGGCAACACCAGCCGGGCGTCGAGGATGTCGAGCGCGCGGGCGCGGAAGACGGCCAGCGCCCGGTGCGAGGGCACGCGGCCGATCGGCTCGTCGTAGGCGAAGTAGTCGCGGAAACGGGCGACGTCGGCGTTCGCCTCGTCCTTGCCGCTCATGAGGCTGGCGCGGAACAGGCCCTCGGCCCACAGCCACTCGCGCAGGCCCTGCACCAGCACCGCGTCCTCGGCCCAGCGCTCGGCCAGGATGTCGCGCACGCCGTCGAGCACGGCGGCCACGGTGGAGAAGTCCGGGCCGGGCTTGCCGTCGTCGAGCGTCGTCGCCGGCCGCAGGAACGCCTGCGCCTCGACCGCCGGATCGCGCGTCGGGTCGGCCAGCAGCCGGTCGGCCAGGGGCTCGATGCCGGCCTCGCGCGCGATCTGGCCCTTGGTGCGGCGCTTCTGCTTGAAGGGCAGGTAGAGGTCCTCCAGCTCCTGCTTGGTGGGGGCGGCGGCGATGGCGGCACGCAGCGCGTCGGTCAGCTTGCCCTGCTCGTCGATGCCGCGCAGGACCACGGCGCGGCGGTCCTCGAGTTCGCGCAGGTAGGACAGGCGCGCCTCGAGCTCGCGCAGCTGCACGTCGTCGAGGCCGGCGGTGGCCTCCTTGCGGTAGCGGGCGATGAAGGGCACCGTGGCGCCGCCGTCGAGGAGGTCGACGGCGGCCTTCACCTGGTGCTCGCCGATCCGGATCTCGGTGGCGAGCTGGCGAATGATCTGTTGCATGGCTGGAGGGGTCCGAAGGAGACGCGGCAGGCGATGCCGGCCCGGTGAGGCGAACGAGACGGGTCGGCGGAGCCACGGGACTCCGGCGACGGAAGCCGGAAAGTTTGCCATAGCGCCCACGGACCGGAAGCCCGTCGCGTCGGGTCCCGGAGGACCCGGCATCGTGCAAGCTTTAGGCTACATTCCCTGCAGATGTCCGACGCCACCCCGCCCCCCAGCCCCGAGGACCGACGCCTCGACGCGCTGCGCCGGCTGGACCTGATGGACAGCCTCCCGGAGGAGGACTTCGACGACATCGTCACGCTGGCCTCGGAGATCTGCGGCACGCCCATCGGCCTGGTGTCGCTGGTCGACGGCGAGCGGCAGTGGTTCAAGGCCCGCGTCGGCCTGGCGGCGCAGCAGACGCCGCGCGACCAGGCCTTCTGCGCCCACGCCCTGCTCGAACCCGACCGCCTGATGGTGGTGGAGGACGCGACGCAGGACGCGCGCTTCGTGGGCAATCCGCTGGTCACCGGCCACCCCGACATCCGCTTCTATGCCGGCGCGCCGATCTTCTCGCCCGATGGCTTCGCGCTCGGCACGGTGTGCGTGATCGATACGGTGCCGCGCACCCTGACCGCCTCGCAGGCCGCCGCCCTGCGGGCCCTGGCGCGACAGACCTCGGCGCTGATCCGGCTGCGCGCCATGAACATCGCCCAGCGCCGGCACTCGGAGGAACTGCAGCGCCAGGTCACGGCCGCATTGACGGACGACTCCGGCGCCCACGCGGCATTGCAGCAGCGCCACCGCGTCGCCTCCATCGGCCAGCTCACCAGCGGCCTGGCGCACGACTTCAACAACCTGCTGCAGACCATCAACGGCAGCCTGCAGCTGATCCTGCGCAAGGCCGAGCGGCCCGACCTGAAGCGCTGGGCCGGCGGCGCCATGGACGCGGTGGCGCGCGGCGCCAAGCTCACCTCGCACCTGCTGGCCTTCTCGCGCTCGAACGTGGCGCAGCGCTCGGTGGTCGAGGTCGACGCCTTCGTCGCCGGCATGCGCGACCTGCTCGATCGCGCCCTGGGCCCGGAGATCCAGCTCACCCTGAGTCCCGGCGCCGCCGGCGTCACCGTGAACCTGGACGTGACGCAGCTCGAGGCGGCGGTGCTCAACCTGTGCGTCAACGCCCGCGACGCCATGTGCGGTGCCGGCGCGCTGCGCATCGCGACCTCGGTCGTGGAGTTCGAGGGCGACGCCACGCTGCCGCGCGACCGCTACCTGGTGCTGGAGGTCGGCGACAGCGGCCCGGGGATGCCGCCGGAGGTGGTGGAGCGCGCCTTCGAGCCTTTCTTCACCACCAAGACCGGCGCCGGCGGCACGGGACTCGGGCTGGCGCAGGTCTACGGCTTCGCGCTGCAGGCCGGCGGCACCGCCCGCATCCGGGTCGTCCCGGGCCGCGGCACGACCGTCGCGCTGTGGCTCAAGGCCTCGCCCGGCACCGGCGCGGCGCGCGGCGCCGCCGAGACGCCCCGCACCGCCGTGCCGGCCTCCGGCGCGCGCGTGCTGCTGGTCGACGACGACGCGGTGCAGTGCGCGACCTGGTGCGAGCTGCTGGTCGACGCCGGCTACCGGGCGCGCGGCGTGTTCACGGGCCGCGCGGCGCTCGATGCCATCGCCGCCGAGCCGCCCGACGTGATGATCGTGGACTGCGGCATGCCGGTCATGAACGGTTCGATGCTGGCCCAGGAGATCGGCGCGCGCTGGCCGGCGCTGCCGCTGGTCTTCGTCACCGGCCAGGCGGAGGTCGACGGCGTGCGCCCGTCGATGACCGGCGACGCGCAGCTGCTGACCAAGCCGCTGCTGCTCGAACAGGTCACGCACGCGATCGAGACCGCGCTCGGGCGCTGAAGGCACCCGGGCCGGGTCCGGCCGATCCCGCCGTCCGGCCCACAATGGCGGCCATGTCCGCCTTCCGCAAGCTGCTGCACGCCCTCGTCGGGGTCCTGCTCGTTCCGGTGCTGCTGTTCGAGGAATGGGGCTGGAACCCGCTGGCCGCGCAGGTGGCGAAGCTGGCGCGCCTGCCGCTGTGGGCGCGCCTGGAGCATCGCCTGCGCACCATGCCGCCGTGGGGCGCGGTGCTGGTGTTCCTGGTGCCCGTGCTGCTGCTGTTCCCCGTCAAGCTGCTGGCGCTGGTGCTGTTCGGCAACGGGCACTACGCGGGCGGCGTCGCGCTGCTGGCGGGCGCCAAGCTGGTCGGCACGGCGATGGTGGCGCGCATCTTCCAACTGGTGCAGCCGGCGCTGATGCACCTGCCCTGGTTCGCGCTCTGGTATCCGCGTTGGACGGCCTGGAAGAACCAGTGGCTGGGCATCGTGCGCCGCAGCGCGCCCTGGCGCGCGGTGCGGCGGTGGCGCTCGGGCACGCGGCGGCGCTGGCGGGTGTTCTGCCGTGGGTTCTGGCGGGTGTCCTGAAGCGGAATTTCAAGCATCAGTCGTCGGTGCCAAGCGCATCGATCACCGATGCGTGCTCGAACAAGGCATTTTCCCGATCCACTCAAGGCCAAAGCCTCGGCAAGCGAGAGCGCAGCCAGTCGAGACGCGACGGTGGCATGCGCACCCTCCTTTCCGGACCTTGGTCTTTCATGCGATAGGCAAGGGAATCATCCTCATATTTCAACGGAGTGACCGGCTCCCCCATGGCCAACAATGGACTGAAGAATCTTTCAGCGAGCAATTCGTTGTCCATGGACAGCACTCGGAGGCGCACTTCGTCGTCAGGAAAATTTTCCGGCTGAATGAATCCGTTGAGGCCACAGAGTTCGATCACGTACGGCACCCCTCGAAACACATGGACTCCACCTTTCATTTGCCTGGTATAAAAATCACATTGTCGATAATCATTCGAACTTGGCAACAATGCGAACCAAATCGCGCAAAAAGCAAGGACCGAAAAAAATACCGACGCCAACACCCCGGGAATAAATGCAATCTTTTCGACAATCCATTTTATCGAGAGATAATTGATGGAGACAAGGATCAAAATGAAAATCGCAGTTGGCAAGTAGAGGGAGAGAAATTCGCTGCCAGAAGGCACCGAGAATTCCCAATACAGAAGCATTGCGACGTAGGCGAAGGCATAGACAGGAACGGCACAAGCCAATAAAAAAATCGACTTGAAAACAGTAGTACACTTTTTTTTCATCTTACGTAATCGTGGTATCTTTCACCCAGATCGATGGTGATCGGCACCGGAAGCTTTACCATCTCGAGATCGGAAAATATCAAAAAATCGCCGCCTCTGTTTTTTTATTTGTCGCCAGCTTCTGAAATCACGATTCCTCACAGGATAAAAAACCTCTTTGTCCTTCAAACTGCTTCCCACATCGACTGGCTTGTCGAGATTCGGTGGGATAGGAGGAAGATACGACCTCGAATCATCTCCTGCTTTCAACTTCAATTTTTCGGCGGCATAGACGTCATAGGCAACAATGACACCATGACGATTCCAATGCCCAAGATACTGAGAAATATCAGTCTTATCATTGAATGAATAAATATCTTTCGCATACAAAAAAATGTGAGTGACCTCCGCCACGGTATGGCGTCGCACCTTCCAAGGATTTGTGCCGTAGTACATGTTCTGCGTCGTCGAAAATCTCGCTTTTGCAATCGCCGCATAAAAATTGAAGTTGGCCAGAGAAGCCGCCAAATCGTTCATTGGAGAAATTCCGCGCAATTCATTTTCTGCGATCTTCCATTTATCACCCACTGCATCGAGCATGGAAACACCAGCAAACTGAAACTGAAAATTCCTATGCAACTCCTGTATGTCTTTGTTGCATTTGTCCCAAGCATTCAGAACATCAGGACAACGATCGCGGTAGTGAGCCATGAAATCCTTCAATATTTTGGCCAGCTTCTCTCGAGCAGAATCGTTGTATATGTTTTGAGATTCGTTTTTCTTCAGTTTTGTTGACTGGAGGTGTTCGTATCGCCGCCGCACGGTACCAAACTTCAAGAGCCAGTTGATTTTTAGATTTTCGGCATCCACGTATTGCGGAAACTCGATGACCCTGGACCCGTCTGAAATTTCATGAGATTTGCCATTGAACCATCGTTCCGCACAACGCGCAGAATACTTGAAACCCAATTCATTCATGGCCTGCGGCAGATCCATCATATCGAAAGGCGGAAGCTGCGGACATTCTTCTTTCTTGTTCGAATTCATGTCTGACTGCAATGAATTCTTTGAGTCATTCGATACCAGCGATTTTGATTCAACCGTACCGCGACCATCCGTGCTCTTCTCGATAGACCGGGCATGCGCTGGCATGTGGGTTGGCCCGGCCAAGGGAATTTCCTTCGGAAGTGGCGCAGGATTTTTTTCCATGAGCATGGTTTTTTGAGTCTGTACGGGCCGACAGCCGTCAGCGCCTCGCATTACTTTCCATGCGACACCGAATAATCCTGCTTGCGGCATCAGATAAGGATGCCTGTCTCGATGAACTTCATCCAAATAATCCTGGAGATCCGACTTGATTTTTTCCAGAAACGACATCCCAATTCCTTGTATGTTTAATTCCAATTCCAAGACCAGCGATTCTATCGATCGCCATCCATATCAATCCATCGGAACCATTTCATTAACTATCGTGCATTGAACGTTTTGATATATACTTTTGCAGCAAGTCTCCAATCCAGAAAACTCGAATCTTCAAACAATTGCATTAACGATTTGCAAATCGAATCGAAGAGACATCTGGATTTCAAAGAATTGCTTCTACGTTCTCCGTTGCAGGCCGCCACCGCATGACCCCCACCCTCCACCCCACCCTCGCCGCCGGCGGCGAGCGCCCGCTCTGGAAGACCTTCGCCTTCTTCCTGGCGCCGATGCTGCTGAGCAACATCCTGCAGTCGCTCTCGGGCACGCTCAACAACGTCTACGTCGGCCAGATGCTCGGCGTGGGCGCGCTGGCGGCGGTGTCGAGCTTCTTTCCGGTGATGTTCTTCTTCATCGCCTTCACCATCGGCCTGGGCGCGGGGGCGTCGGTGCTGATCGGGCAGGCCTGGGGGGCGCGCGACACGGGGCGCGTCAAGGCCATCGCCGGGACCACGCTCGCGGTGGGCATCGCCTTCGGCCTGGCGGTGGCGGTGTTCGGCGGCTTCTTCACCACGCCGCTGCTGCGCTCGCTGGGCACGCCGCCGGACATCCTGGCCGACGCCACCCGCTACGCCCGCATCATGCTGATCGCGATGCCGGGCCTGTTCGTCTTCCTGCTGTCGACCGCCATGCTGCGCGGCATCGGCGACACGGTGACGCCGCTGTTCACGCTGGGTCTGTCGACCGCGCTCGGCCTGCTGCTGACGCCGGCGCTGATCCGCGGCTGGGGCGGCCTGCCGACGCTGGGCGTGGCCAGCGGCGCGGCTGCCACGGTGGTGTCCTTCGTCGTCGCCACGCTGTGGCTGGGGTGGCGCCTGCGCGCGCGCCGCAGTCCGCTGGCACCCGACGCCGAGTTCGCGCGCCACCTGAGGGTCGACCTGCCGCTGCTGCGCGCGGTGCTGAAGATCGGCGTGCCCACGGGCGTGCAGATGATCGTCATCGCCATCGCCGAGATCGCCCTGCTCGCGCTGGTCAACGGCTTCGGCTCGCAGGCCACGGCGGCCTACGGCGCGGTCAACCAGGTGGTCGCCTACGTGCAGTTCCCGGCGATCTCGATCGCCATCACGGCCTCGATCCTGGGCGCGCAGGCCATCGGCGCCGGCCGCGTCGACCGGCTGGGCGCCATCGCGCGCACGGGGCTCTTGATGAACCTCGTGCTGACCGGCGCGCTGGTGCTCGCGGGCTACCTGTTCTCGCGCCGGCTGATGGGCTTCTTCATCACCAGCGAGCCGGTGATCGAGGTGGCGCAGACGCTGCTGCACATCATGCTGTGGGGCACGGTCGTCTTCGGCATGGCCTCGGTGCTCTCGGGCGTGATGCGCGCCAGCGGCTCGGTGCTGGTGCCCACCGCGATCTCCATCGCCTGCATCGCGGTCATCGAGGTGCCGGTGGCCTGGTTCGCCAGCCGGCAGATCGGCCTGAACGGCGTCTGGGTCGCCTATCCGGTGACTTTCGTGGCGATGTTCGCGCTGCAGGCGGCCTACTACCGGCTGGTGTGGCGCAAGAAGCCGATCCGCAAGCTGATTTGACGTGTCGAACGACAATCAGTGTAACTATTTTAGCGATTTTGCAGCCAATTCGATGAAATAATGGCCTTCATGGCCCAGAAAACCGCCGCCTTGCTGCCCGTCACCGGAGAACTGCTGCGCCGGTTCGGCGATCGCCTGCGCCTGGCCCGGCTGCGGCGCCGGCTCTCCGCCAAGCAGGTGGCGGAGCGGGCCGGCATGGCGCCCATGACCCTGCGCAGCCTGGAGCGCGGCGGGTCGGGCGTGACCATCGGGGCCTACCTCGCCGTCATGCAGGTGCTGGGCATCGAGCAGGACCTCGACCTGCTCGGCCGGTCCGATCCCGTCGGGCGGGAACTCCAGGATGCGCGGCTGCCCGCACGCGCGAAGACGTCCCGATCCGACGGGCCAGCGACGGTCGGACGGCAGGCATCGGACCGGAGACCGTCGTCGCCCGCCAGCGATCCGCCGAAACGTCGCCCTGTCGGTGAAACCTCGCTGCACCCGCACGAGCCCGAGGTCATCGCGGCGCCCGACGAGCGGCTCACGGAAACGCCCCGCGCGCCCTCGGACACCGCCGTGCCGGACTGGATCACGGAAAGCGGTTTCACCAGCGCCGATGCCCTGGCCGGCCTGATCGAGCCTCCAGCGCCACCGAGGGACGAGGACCGCTGAGCCCATGGCCACGACCATCGCCGTCCATGCCGACTGGGTCGGCCTCGCGGGACCGTTGCGGCTGGGATGGCTGCATGCCCGGCGCGGCGCGGGCCGGGAGATCTTCGAGTTCGAGTTCGACGCCCCGGTACTGGCCCATCCCGCCATCGTGCGGCTGCACCTGGATCCCCGCCTGGGCCTTTTCGAGGGCCGGCAGCACCCGCCGCAGGGGCACGAGACCTTCGGCGTGTTCGCCGATGCGAGCCCGGATCGCTGGGGCCGGTTGCTGATGCGCCGCCGGCTGGAACGCGCGCAGCGCGCCGGGCAGGTCGGCAAGGACGTTCGCCTGCACGAATCGGACTGCCTGCTGGGCGTGCACGATGTCTATCGCTCCGGGGCCCTGCGTTTCCGGCTCGACGACGCCGGCGACTTCCTCGACGATCGACACGGCTCGGCCGCGCCACCGTTCGTGAAGCTGCGTGAACTGGAAGCCGCCAGCCTGGCGCTGGAACGGGACGCCGACAACATCGCCGCCGCCGGCGACGACTGGCTGCGCATGCTGATCGCGCCGGGCGGATCGCTCGGTGGCGCGCGACCCAAGGCCAGCGTGGTCGATCCCGAAGGACATCTCTGGATCGCCAAGTTCCCCAGCGTGCGCGACGAGCACGACGTGGGGGCCTGGGAGCTGCTGGTGCAGACCCTCGCCCGGGGCTGCGGCTTGGACGTGCCGCCGGGCCTGGCGCGCCGTTTCGCCAGCCCGCATCACACCTTCCTCGTCAAGCGCTTCGACCGCGCGCCCGGGGGCCGATTGCACTTCGCCTCGGCGATGACGCTGACCGGCCACGTCGACGGCGAGGACGCCGCCACCGGCGCGAGCTACCTGGAGATCGCGCGCGTGCTGATCGAGCACGGCTGCAGGACGGCCGAAGACCTGCGCGAGCTGTGGTCGCGGATCGTGTTCAACATGCTGGTGTCCAACGCCGACGATCACCTGCGCAACCACGGCTTCATCCTCGTGCCCGGCAAGGGCTGGCGCCTGTCCGAGGCCTACGACATGAATCCCGTGGCCGTTGCCCATGGCCTCAAGCTCAACGTGAGCGAGGCGGACAACGCCATCGACCTCGATCTGGCCCGCGCCGTGGCGTCGTATTTCCGGCTTCGCGGCCCCCAGGCCGACGAGGTCATCGCGCGTTTCCGCTCCGTCGTGAGGCAATGGCCGAGGATCGCCGAGCGTCTGGGGATTCCCGCACGGGAGCAGGAGCGCATGGCCGATGCCTTCCGACGGGCCGGTTGACCGGGGGCGCTCCCACGGTCCCGTTCCTCAGCCCCCCGGACAAGCCGCGGCCGGATCGGCCTGGAGCGCCTGGACGTGGCGCGCGATCTGCGCCGACACGCCGCCGGTCAGGCGCCGCGCGCCCAGCGCCAGCGCGTCAATGCCGCCGGCGGCGCTCTCGCTGCCACGCCACTGGCAGGCCGTGCCGCGCTCGACGTCGGCGCGGCGCACGGTCCAGGAGAACGACGCGTCGGCGCGTTCGCCCTCGACCAGGTCGAGCCGCTGCAGCTGCACCGCGATGCGCCAGGCCGGTGCCCCGGCCAGCCGCGCGCCCTTGGTGACGTCGACGGCGCCGAGCCGCGCCGCGATGCCCGCGCCGAGGGCGTCGCGCAGTTCGCTCTCGAACGAAGCGGTCCAGCGGTGCTGTTCCAGCAGCGCGACCTCGGCCGTCGAGGCGCCGCCGCGGCGCACCACCAGCTGCGGCCGCGCCAGGCGCTCGGGCATCGCGACAGGGGCGATGTCGATGAAGGTGGCGGAGGCCGACGGCAGCGACGTCTCGGCGACCGGCTCGGCCAGGGTGTAGTAGCGGTCGGGCGAGTTGGCGCAACCGGTCGCGAGCACCGCCATCACGGCCGCCAGCACGGTCGCCGCGGATCGGGCGGATTTCATCGTCATCGTTTTCATGGACCCCCTCTTCATTTCCTGTCCTCCGGTTTGCCGCGCAGCAGCGACTCGGGGTGGCGCTCCAGGTAGTCGGTCAGCACGCGCACCGAGCCGGCCGCGCGGGTGAGTTCCTGCATCGTCTGGCGGATGTCCTGCTGCAGCGGGGCGTCCTGCTGCAGCAGCGAGCGGTCGGCGCTGTCGAGGGCGCGGCCGGCGCTGTCGATGGTCTTGCGGGCGTCCTTCATGGCGGCCCTGATCTCGGGCGAGATGTCGTCGTTGAGCGTGCGCGTGAGCTTCTCGGCGCCCTTGAGCGTCTTGTCGAGCGTCGCCAGCGTGGTGCGCAAGTCGTTGCCGATCTGCTCGATGGGCACCTTGTTGAGCTTGGCGGCGATCTCCTGCACCTGCGACTGGATCTCGTCGAGGCTGCCGGGGATCGTCGGCAGTTCGACCGGGTCCTTGCTGAAGTCGATGGTCGCCTTCGGCGCCTTGGGGAAGAAGTCGATCGCCACGTAGACCTGGCCAGTCAGCAGGTTGCCGGTGCGCAGCTGCGCACGCAGGCCCTTGCCGACCATGTAGCGCAGGCGCTGCTCCTCGGTGTAGCGCGACTCGGGCGGCTGCGCGTTCATGCCGCGGCGCAGGCGCTCGGGGTAGATCTGCACCAGCACCGGCATGCGGAACTCGCGTTCGCTGCGGTCGAAGTCGATGCCGATGGACTTCACCTCGCCGATCACCACGCCCCGGAAATCCACCGGCGCCCCGGGCGAGAGCCCGCGCAGCGACTGGTTGAAGTACAACAGCACCGTCTGCGCCGGGCCGTCCGGGCGCTTCATGGCGGCGCCCTCGTCGCCGGCCAGCACGAAGGCGGTGTTCTCCGAGGCGATCGGACCGGCGCCCTCCTCCGGCGCGCCCAGGGCGATGCCGCCGAGCAGGATGGTCGCGAGCGACTGCGTGCGCAGCGTCAGGCCGCTGGCGCTCAGCTGCATGTCCAGGCCGCTGGCGTGCCAGAAGCGCGTGTTGGCGCCGACGAACTTCTCGTAGGGCGAATTGACGAAGACGCGCAGCGTCACGCCCTTGCCGTCGGGGTCGAGTTCGTAGGCCGCCACCTGGCCGACCTTGATGCGGCGGTAGTAGATCGGCGAGCCGACGTCGAGCGAGCCGATGTCGTTGGCGCGCAGCATGAACTGCCGCCCGGAGGCGTCGCGCGTGACGGTGGGCGGCGATTCGAGCCCGGTGAACTCCGAACTGCTCTCCTCGGAGACGCCGGCGTCGGCGCCGATGTAGGCGCCGGAGAGCAACGTGCCCAGCCCGGAGATGCCCGAGGTGTCCAGCCGTGGCCGCACGACCCAGAACGCGGTGTCCTGCGCGGTGAAGGCGTCGGCGTCCTTGTTGAGCTGCACGCGCACGCGCACGTGCGAGCGGTCGCGCGCGAGCCGCACGCTCTCGACCAGGCCGATCTGCACGTCCTTGTACTTGACGATCGTCTTGCCGGCCTCCAGCCCCTCGGCGGTGCGGAAGTTCAGCATGATCTCCGGACCGCGCCCGAACAGCGCCTTGGCCACCAGGGTGACGCCCACCAGCGCCGCCACCACCGGGATGAGCCAGATCAGCGAGGGCAGCCAGGCGCGGCGGCGCGCGACGCGCGGGCGCGACAGCGCGGGCGGCGCGGCGGCGACGGGTGCGCCGTCGTCGGCGGAAGGGGCGGCGGGCGGGGGCGCGGGAGGTTCGCGGTCGGTCATCGGTGGAGGGTCCTTGCGGGCGCGGTGGCCGGCATCTGTGGAACGGGTGCCGGGACGGCGTCGGTGACGGCGGTGGCGGGATCGTCGGCTTCGTCGTCGAGGTCGTCGGAGTCTTCGGGGTCTTCGGCGGCGCCGTCCCAGGTCAGCTTGGGATCGAAGCTCAGCGACGCCAGCATCGTCAGCACCACCACCATGCCGAAGGCGGCGATGCCGACGCCGGCGGTGATCTCGGCGAAGCCCTGGATGCGCACCAGCCCGGCGAGCAGCGCCACCACGAAGACGTCGAGCATCGACCAGCGGCCGATGATCTCGATGACGTGATAGAGCTTCGAACGCTCGCCGCGCCGCCAGTTGGTCCCGCGCTGGGCGTTGAGGACCAGCACGAACAAGGCCGCCAGCTTGAACAGCGGCACCAGGAAGCTGGCGATGAAGACGATGGCCGCGAGTTCGTAGTCGCCCGTGACCCAGAAATAGATGATGCCGCTGAGGATGGTGTCGTTCTGCGTGCCGAAGAGCGAGCGCGTGACCATCACCGGCAGCAGGTTGGCCGGCAGGTACATCGCGCAGGCGGCGATCAGGAAGGCCCAGGTGCGGTTCAGGCTGTCGCGCTTGCGGGTGCGCAGGGGCGTGCCGCAGCGCCCGCAGGGCGAGTCCTCGGCCGCGCCCTCCCACACCGTGCCGCACTGGCGGCAGCCGAGCAGGCCGACGTCGATGGCGCGCGGCGCGGCCGCCGCCTGCGCGCGCTCGTCGGCCGAGACGGGCCGCCGCAGGCCGCGCAGCGGAAAGGCCAGCCGCCGCAAGGTGCTCGCCTTCATGCGACGCGCTCCGGATCGATCGCGGCCGGCGGCGCGGGGACGTCCGTGTCGGCCGCCGGCGTGCTGTCGAGCTTGTGCTTGGCCATCTCCCAGAAGCCGCGCGGGTCGAAGGCCAGCACCGCCGTCAGCAGCAGCGTGAGCGCCACGAAGGCCCACAGCGCCGGTCCGGGCAGCACGCTGGCCATGCTGGAGAGCTTGACCAGCGCCACCAGCACGCCCAGCAGGAAGACCTCGATCATTCCCCACGGCCGCAGGGCCTGCATCAGCCGCACCAGCAGCGCGAAGCCGAGCGCGCGGCGATGCCGGCGCAGCGGCACCAGCAGCCAGACCAGGATCAGCAACTGCATCAGCGGGAACAGGATGGTGGTGGCCAGCACCAGGAACGCCACCAGCGACATGTCCTCCCCCGTCAGCGCGACGACCGCGCCGGCGAGCGTGGTGTGGCTGCGCAGGCCGCGCAGCTCGATCTCGACGATCGGGAACAGGTTGGCGATGGCGAACAGGATCAGGCAGGCGAGCGTGAGCGGGAGCATGCGCTCGCGCTGCGCGCCGGGATGGCGGTCGAGTTCGGTGCCGCAGCGCGGGCAGCGGGCGATCTCGCGCGCGTGCAGCGGCGTGCGGTGCCAGACCGCGTCGCAGCCGTCGCAGACGATCGCCGTGGGGACTTCCTTCATGGGCGGAGGGTGACTTGCATCGATTCGTAAGCCGTGAATCTAGGGGTGAACGACGGGTGCCGTCCTCAGACGCAGACTACTGAAGATGCCGGCCACCGCCGCACAGACCGCCGCCAGCACCAGGGCGATGAAAGGACCCCGGCCCTGGTGCGGGTTCCAGACGCTGAAGACTGCCGCCACCGCCACCGCGCCGATGGTCTGGCCCGTGAGCCGCGCCGTCCCCAGCATGCCGCTGGCCGCGCCGCTGCGATGGCGCGGCGGCGAGGTCACGATGGTGTGGTTGTTGGGCGACTGGAACAGCCCGAAGCCCGCCCCGCACAGCGCGAGCCGCCAGGCGATGTCGAGGTTCGACGGCGCCGTCGGCAATGCCGCGAGCAGCGCCAGGCCGGTGGCCAGCAGGCCCAGCCCGATGCCGCCGAGCAGGCCGTCCGGGTAGCGCCCGATGAGCCGCCCGGCGATGGGCGCCATCACCACGATCGCCAGCGGCCACGCCGTGATCAGCAGCCCGGCCTGCAGGTGCGTGCGGCCGTAGACGTCCAGCAGCAGGAACGGCAACGCGATGTACGACAGCATCTGGGCGCAGAACGCCGCCACCGAGGTGCCCATCGACAGCGCGAAGACCGGGATGCGCAGCAGGTCGACCGGGAACAGCGGCACGGCCAGCGTGCGCTGCCGGCGCAGGTAGACGAAGCCGACGCCCAGCCCGCCGGCCAGCAACGCCCAGGCGATCGGCTGCGCGCCTCCCGCCGCCGCGGCGTCGCCGCGCACGCCCAGGCGATCGACGCCGACGAAGATCAGCGCGAACATCAGCACGTTGAGCGCCACGTCGCCCCAGGAGAAGCGCGACCCGGCCGCCGGCTTCGCGACGTTGCGCGGCAATGCCCTGCGCCCGATCAGCACCACCGCCAGCCCCAGCGGCACGTTGAAGGCGAACAGCCAGGGCCACGACGCCACCGACAGGATGCCCGCGGCCACCGACGGCCCGGCCACCGAGGCGATCGCCACCACCATCGAGTTGATCGCCACCCCGCGCCCGAGCCGGTCGGCCGGGTAGATCAGCCGCACCAGCGCGGCGTTGACGCTCATGATCCCGGCCGCCCCCAGCCCCTGCAGCGTGCGCGCGGCGATCAGGGTGGGCAGCGAGTCGGCCAGTGTCGCGCCCAGCGACGACAGCGTGAACAGCGCCATGCCCCAGAGGTACACGCGTCGGTAGCCGACCAGATCGCCCAGCGAGGCCAGCGGCAGCAGCAGCACCAGCGTGGCGATCTGGTAGGCGTTGATGACCCAGATCGAATGCGAGGCGCTGGCATTGAGTTCGCGCGCGATGCCCGGCAGCGCCAGGTTGACGATGGTGCCGTCGAGCACCGCCACCGAGATGCCCATCACCATCACCACCATCGCGCGCAGGCGCTGCGGCTGCGGCAGGCCGTCCTGGACGGGCGGCGCCACGGCCGGGTCGGCGGAGGATGCCGCGGGACGGGCGCCGTGGACGGGAATGCTGTCGTCGGTTTTCATGTCGTGTCGGAAGTACGGGCCGGTGGCTGCTTCGGATGCGGATGGCGCTCAGTTCGCGGCGCAGGCCGCCGAACGCGCCGCGCCGCCCAAGGTGCCCCAGGTCAGCAGCCCCGCCACCAGCGCGCCGCCGGCCATGCCGGCGACCATGGGCAACGGCGTGCCGTCGGTGAACAGGCCCACCACGCCCATCACGATGGCACCGGTGAGCATCTGCAGCGTCCCCAGCAAGGCCGAGGCCGTGCCGGCGATGGCGCCGTGCTGCTCCAGCGCCAGCACCGCCGTGGTCGGGATCACCAGTCCCATGCAGCCGCTGGCGACGAAGTACAGCACGATCAGCACCCACAGGGCGTCGCCGCCCGCCGCGTAGTAGCCGAACATCGCCACCATGACGGCGCAGCATCCCGCGACGCCGCCCTTGACCACGCGCACGAGCCCGAAGCGCTCGCCCAGCGCGCCGGTGAACTGCGAGACGGCGATGAACGCCGCCGCGTTGACGCCGAAGGCGATGCTGTACATCGTCGGCGTGAGGCCGTAGTGGCCGATCATCACGAAGGACGAGTTGGCCAGGTAGGTGAAGAAGCCCGCCATCGCGAAGCTGCCGATGAAGACCAGTCCCAGGTAGTGGCGGTCGCGCAGGAGCAGCGCGTAGGCGGCCATGGCGCTGGCGAAGCCGCTCTCCACCCGGTCGGCCGCCGGGCGCGTCTCGCGCAGCGAGGTAGCGATCAGCACCACCCCCGCCAGTGCCGCCGCGCACACGAACCAGAACACCGCGCGCCAGCCCGCCAGCGCGATCACGGCGCTGCCCGCGAGCGGCGCCAGGATCGGCGAGACGCTGAAGACCAGCATCAGCAACGCCATCAGCCGCGCCGCGTCGTTGCCCGTGTGCAGGTCGCGCACCACCGCGCGCGGGATCGCCATCCCCGCCGCGGCGCCCAGGCCCTGGAGGAAGCGCATCGCGATCAGCGTGCGGATGTCGTCGGCCAGCGCGCACCCCACGCTCGCCACGCCGAACAGCACCAGCCCGAAGACCAGCGGCGCACGGCGCCCGACCATGTCCGAGACCGGCCCGTAGAACGGCTGCCCCACGGCCAGGGCCAGGAAGAAGGCCGTCAGGCTCCACTGCACGGCGCCGATCTCCGCGCCCAGGCTGGCGCCGATGGCCGGCAACGCCGGCAGGTACATGTCGATGGCGAAGGGTCCGATGGCCGAGAGCAGGCCCAGCACGAGGGCCATCTTGAGGAAACGCGAGGAAATCATCGGGACGATTGTCCTCGCCACGGAAATGCCGTGCATGGCGCCCCGCGCGATGTCGGCCGATGACATCCCGGAATCGATGCCGGAACGCGAACGAAACGATTAGAAAATCAATTCATCGATGCGTGAATCAATACAGACCAATGACAAGCGATGCAATGAATCAATGCCAAAAGAATGGCGGGGAGATATCGATCGGGCAATCTTCAGGGTAAATACGGGACTTAATCGAATCAAATCCACGGCCTATATTCGACCGGACCGGAACCCGACTCGATCGCAATTCCATTGCAATTCCAATTGCGACTCCAATTCCGATCGGTTCGCCTCATGCATTTCGATGGCCTTCCCGGATGGCATCGGGTCCCGGATCCAACCATGAAAGAGACGAACATGAATTCGATGAAGAGACTGGCAAGGGCCGGTGTGACCCTGCTGGCCGCCGTGTCCCTGCTGTGGGCTTGCGGCGGCGGATCGGACGAACCGGCCGGTGCATCGGCCCAGGCCAATCCGTCGGTGGTGACGACCAAGACCGATGCGTCCAAGACCGGTGCCACGCGCCTGGCCAAGACCGGCGACATCGCGCCGGACACCAGCCCCGACACCTCGGTGGCCTGGGTGATGACCTATTTCGGCCCCAACCAGGACCTGCCCAACGACTCGCTGCACCTGGCCTTCAGCACGGACGGCCTCCACTGGACCGGTCTGAACGACGGCAAGCCCGTCTACCAGGCGCCCACCACGATCGGCGGGGTCGACGGCTCCGGCCACATCCGCGATCCGTTCGTCCTGCGCAAGAACGACGGCAAGTTCGTCTACATCGCCACCGACTGGACATTGGCCGTCAACGACTCGAATTACTGGAGACGGCCGAGTTCGCGCATCTTCGTGGCCGATTCGGACGACCTGATCACCTTCACCAACCCCCGTTTCCTGAACCTGGCCCCGTCGGGACTGGGCGGCAACACCACGCCGCACGCGTGGGCGCCGGAGGCCTACTACGACGCGAGCAAGCGCAGCTACGCCATCGTGTGGACGGGCGACGCCGACCGCAACCGCACCTACGTGAGCTACACCCAGGACTTCGTCAACCTGCTCGATGCGACCCCGCAGGTCCTGTTCGATCCCGGCTACGACGAGATCGACGCCACGGTCGTGCCCCACGACGGCTACAACTACCTGTTCTACAAGGACGAGACGGGCTCGGGCAAGGACATCCAGGTGGCCAAGTCCTCCGGCTCGGGGCTGGTGGCGGGTTCCTTCACCCGCATCTCGCCCAACTACCTCACGCGCGGCGGCAACCAGGGCATGATGCAGGGGACCGAAGGGCCGCTGGTCGTCAAGGTGCCCGGCCAGCAGAAGTGGTACCTCTACGCCGACTACTACGGCAACGGCGGCGTCTTCGGCTGCTGGACGACCACCGACCTCGACGCCGACCCGGCCACCTGGACGAAGCTCACCGACGAGGTGGATTTCAACCTGCCCGCCGGCGTGCGCCACGCCAACACGGTGCGCGTGACCCAGGCCCAGCTCGACGCCCTGAAGGCGCGCTACGGCGCGGCGTCGCCGGCCACCCGCATCAAGACGACGTACGCCGAGGGCGGCGTACCGTTCTACGTCGCCCACTCCTGGTTCCACGGCATGATCACCACGCCCGACGACACCCGCAACGGCCAGTCGCCGACCGACTTCAAGTGGAAGGCCGTCCCCGGCCTGGCCAATCCCGGCGACGCCAACCTCGTGTCCTTCGAGTCGGTGGGCTACCCCGGCCGCTACCTGCGCATCGACAGCGCCGATTCCACCCGCTGGCCCGCCGGCGACAGCGCCAGCCAGGCCAACCGCGGCTACGGCCTGGACTGGGTGGCGACGGCCGACCGCAAGAACCTGACCTGGGTCGACACCTACGCGGACAACGCCGCCTTCAGGAGCGACGCCACGTTCCGCAAGACCGCCGCCCTCAACGGCGACACGGGCATGGTCTCGCTGCAGTGGTACGGGAACACCTCGCTCTACCTGCGGCACTTCGACTACCAGCTCCTGGCCATGCCGAGCACCGGCAACGCGCAGCAGAAGACCGACGCGTCGTTCACGCTGGAAACCCGCTGACGACCGCGCTCCGGGACGTTCCGGGAGCGATCGCGCGCCCTCAGGCGGGGGATGGTGTCCGCATCGGCAGCGCGCGCGGATGCAGCGCCACCGCCGCCACCAGGAAGTCCAGCACCGCCCGCACGCGCGCCGGCAGGTGGCCGGGCTTGCCGACGTAGACCGCGTGGATCGGCTCGACGTCGCGCGGATTGAAGTCGTCCAGCACCTCGACCAGCCGGCCGGCGTCGAGGTCGGCGCCCACGTGGTAGAGCGACAGCCGCGCCAGGCCGACGCCGGCCACGGCCAGGGCGCGGATCGCCTCGCCGTCGGCGGCGCGCACGCGGCCGGCCACCGGCAGCATCAGCGTGCGGCCGTCCACGCGCAGCGGCCAGTCGGCCACGTTGCGCCGGTACGACCAGCCGATGCGGTCGTGGTCCTCGAGATCGCGCGGCACCATCGGCGTGCCGCGCCGCGCCAGGTAGGCCGGCGCGGCGACGATGGCCTGCTCGGTCGCACCGAGCCGGCGCGCCACCAGATCGGACGCCGGCAGGCCGCCCCAGCGGATCGCGATGTCGGCACGCTCGTCCATCAGGTCGACCACGCGGTCGGTCAGGCCGATGTCCAGCGTGATCTCCGGGTGCAGCGCCAGGAAGCGCGGCACCAGCGGAATCAGCACCTGGTGGCCGAAGGAGACGCTGGTGTTGATGCCCACCCGCCCGCGCGGCGTGGCGCCGATGGCCGCCGCGCTGGCCGAGCGTTCGGCCTCGTCGAGGTCGGCCAGCACGCGCAGGCTGCGCTCGTGGAACTGCCGGCCCTCGGGCGTGAGCTGCAGCTTGCGGGTCGAGCGATGCACCAGCCGCACCGACAGCCGCGCCTCCAGCCGCGCGATCAGCTTGCTGACGGCCGAGGGCGTCATGCCCAGGTGGCGCGCCGCGGCCGAGAACCCGCCGCGTTCGACCACCTGCACGAAGGCCTCCATCTCGCCGGAGCGGTTGACGTCGGGACGTGGCATTCGTGACTTCGCCTCACAGGTGATGGTCGGGGCGGCATTCTAGTCATCGTCGCCAGGGGCGCGCACAGTCGCCCCACCATGCCCATCGCACTCCTCGCACTCACCGCCGGCGCCTTCGGGATCGGCACCACCGAATTCGTCATCATGGGCCTGCTGCTGCAGGTCGCGGCGGACCTCCACGTCTCCATCGCCACGGCCGGGCTGCTGATCTCGGGCTACGCGCTCGGGGTCGCGGTCGGCGCGCCGCTCCTGACCATCGGCACCCGCACCATGCCGCGCAAGACGGTGCTCCTGGTGCTGATGGCGATCTTCACGCTCGGCAACGCGGCCTGCGCGCTGGCGCCGGACTACGCCACGCTGATGGCGGCGCGCATCGTCACCTCGCTCGCGCACGGCACCTTCTTCGGCGTCGGCTCGGTGGTGGCGACCGGGCTGGTGGCGCCGGAGCGCCGCGCCTCGGCCATCGCCGTCATGTTCACCGGGCTGACCGCCGCGACGGTGCTGGGCGTGCCGGCGGGCGCCTGGCTGGGCCTGCACTTCGGCTGGCGCTCGGCGTTCTGGGCGGTCGCGGCCATCGGCGTGACGGCGCTGGCGGTGCTCGCCGCCTTCGTGCCGCGCGACCGCGCCGGCGAGGCGCCGGGTCCGCTGGCCGCCGAACTCGCCGTGCTGGCGCGCCCGCAGGTCTGGCTCGGCCTGGGCATGACGGTCTTCGGCTTCGCCGGCGTGCTGGCCGTCTTCACCTTCGTGCAGCCGCTGCTCACGCGCGTCACCGGGCTGTCGGCGGCGGCGGTGTCGCCGGCGATGCTGCTGTTCGGCGCCGGCCTCGCGGCGGGCAACCTGCTCGGCGGCCGGCTGGCCGACCGCGCGCCGATGCCGGCGGTGCTCGGCACGCTGCTGGCGCTGGCCCTGGTGCTGGGCTCGATGGACCTGTGGATCCACCTGAGCGTGCCGGCGATGGCCTTCCTGGTGGTGCTGGGCATCGCCGCCTTCGCCACCGTGGCGCCATTGCAGGTGCGCGTGCTCGACCAGGCCGCGGGCGCCGGCCAGAACCTGGCGTCGAGCCTGAACATCGCCGCCTTCAACCTCGGCAACGCGCTGGGCGCCTGGGTCGGCGGCCTCGTCATCGACCACGGACCCGGCCTGCGGGCGCTCGGCGCGGCCGGCGCGGTGCTCACGCTCGCCGGCCTGGGCCTGGCGCTGTGGAGCCGCGCGCTGGAGCGGCGCGACGCGGGAGTCGCCGGCGCTCCCACGCCCTCGCGGACCTGAGTTCCCGCATCGCCGGCGCCTCGTTCGCATCCCGATTCCCTTCCCACCCTCCCACCATCGAGGAGAACGTCATGGAACACCGTTTTCTCGGCCGCTCGGGCTTCAAGGTGCCCGTCCTGGGCTTCGGCGCCGGCACCTTCGGCGGCCAGGGCCCGCTGTTCGGCGCCTGGGGCTCGACCGACGTCGCCGGGGCGCGCCGCATCGTCGACTTGTGCCTGGACGCCGGCGTCAACCTGTTCGACACGGCCGACGTGTACTCGGACGGCGCCTCGGAATCGATCCTGGGCGCGGCGCTGCAGGGCCGGCGCCACCGGGCCATCGTCTCGACCAAGCTGTCGCTGCGCATGGGCGACGGACCCAACGACGTAGGCTCGTCGCGTCACCGTCTGCTCGAGGGCGTCGACGCGGCGCTCACGCGCCTGGGCACCGACCACGTCGACATCCTGCAACTGCACGCCTTCGACGCCATGACGCCGGTCGAGCAGGTGCTGCGCACGCTCGACGACCTGGTGCGCGCGGGCAAGGTGCGCCACATCGGCGTGTCCAACTTCTCCGGTTGGCAATTGATGAAGTCGCTCGCCGCGGCCGACCGGTTGGGGCTCGAGCGCTATGTCGCCAACCAGACCTACTACTCGCTCGCTGGCCGCGACTACGAGTGGGAGCTGATGCCGCTGGGCCTCGACCAGGGCGTGGGCGCGATCGTCTGGAGCCCGCTCGGCTGGGGCCGCCTCACCGGCCGGATCCGCCGGGGCCAGCCATTGCCCGCCAACAGTCGCCTGCACGAAACCGCCGGCTTCGGCCCGCCGGTGCCCGACGAGTTGCTCCATCGGGTGGTCGAGGCCATGGACGACATCGCCGGGGAGACGGGGAAGACCTTGCCGCAGATCGCCATCAACTGGCTGCTGCGGCGGCCGACGGTGGCCAGCGTGCTGATCGGCGCGCGCGACGAGGCGCAGCTCCGGGAGAACCTGGGCGCGGTCGGCTGGTCGCTGACCGCCGAGCAGGTCGGCCGCCTCGACGCGGCCAGCGCCGTGACGCCGCCCTACCCCTACTACCCGTACTGGAACGGCCAGGCCGCCGAGCGCAGTCCGGTGGCGGTGCTGCCGCCGGTCGCGGAGTGACCGATGAAACCCGAGGCGGGGCGCCTCAGCCCCGCAGTTGCGCCCGCAGCCGCTCGCCGATGTCCGGCCGCTCCAGGAACGGGTCGGCCGGGTTGGTGCCGGCGACGATGTGCTCCATGCGGCTCCTCACGTTGCCCAGGGCCTGGGGGTGGCTGAAGACGTAGAAGCGGTTCTCGGCCATGGCGTCGAACACCATCGCCGCGACGTCCGCCGCGCCGACCTTGCCGCTGCCCACGGCCTTGGCGATCATGGCGCGGCCGATCGCCTGGCTGCGGGTCTCCGCGCCGACGGGCAGCGCGCCGGGACGGTTGCGGTCGCTGGTGGTGATGCCGGTGGGCACGAAGTACGGGCACAGCAGGCTGGCGCCGACCTGGTCCGTCACCAGGCCCAGGTCCTGGTAGAGCGTCTCGGTCAGGCTCACGACCGCCGCCTTGGCGGCGTTGTAGATGCCCATGTTGGGCGGCGTCAGCAGGCCGGCCATGCTGGCGGTGTTGACGACGTGGCCGCGCCAGGCCGGGTCGCGCGCGGCGGCCTCCAGCATCATCGGCACGAACAGGCGCACGCCGTGGACCACGCCCATCAGGTCGACGCCCAGCACCCAGTCCCAGTCGGCGACCGTGTTTTCCCACACCAGTCCGCCGGCGCCCACGCCCGCGTTGTTGAAGACGAAGTGCGGCGCGCCGAAACGCTCCAGCACCGCCTGCGCGAGCGCCTCCATCTGCGCCGCGTCGGCGACGTCCACGCGGTGCGCCGTCACCGCCACGCCGGTGGCCTCGAGTTCGGCGCGCGCGGCGTCGAGCGCGTCGGGCTGCACGTCGACCAGCACCAGGTTCATGCCGCGCGCCGCACCGATGCGCGCCGCCTCGAGCCCGAAGCCCGAGCCCGCGCCGGTGATCACCGCCGTGCGGCCGTGGAAGTCGTCGATCATGGCGTGCCCACCTCGGCCAGCTTGAGCACGTAGCCGATGCGCGGGAAATGCACGTCGAGCGTGCCGGCGCGCGCGTCGGTGCGCCGCAACGTGTAGTGCATGCGCGAGGCGGCGACGAGTTCGCCGGCGGTCTCCTCGGGGCCGAAGGTCTCGGCACGCACGGTGACCTGGCTGCCCAGCGGAATGCCGTGGTCGTCCTGGAAGGTGCTGTCCGAGAGCAGCGTGTGCGGCGTCGCCGCGCGGGCGACCTCGATGGCCTCGGCCGAGGTCATCGGCGTCGACTCGCCGTGGCCGATGTCGGCCATGCGGTCCATCCAGTCGAGCACGGCGGGCGTGAGTTCGAGGATGTCCTTGAGCGCGTCGATGCGGCGCGTGTACCACAGCGGGTGGTAGGCCGAGAAGTCGGCGATGGACGGCACTTCGCCGAGCAGGAAGGGCTTGTCGTCGAGCATGTCCGAGAGCCGGCGCAGGTAGGACTTGTAGGCGCCCGCGGCGTCGGCCGGGCGCAGGCGCGTCATGCCGCTGCCGCTCATCTTCGCGCGGTCCTCGGCGAAGGCCTTGGCGGCCTCGGGCGGCATGTTGGCGAACAGCTCGGCGGCCCCCTTGGGCTGCAGGTTGAACGCCATCGCGGCCCAGAACAGGGTGGAATCGGCCCACTGCGCGAGGATGCGCGACATGCCCTTCTCGGGCTCGGGGTAGACGGTCGGCGTCGGCGCGAGGTGCTCCAGCACGTCGGCGATGAGGGCCGTGTCGCAGTAGATGTCGCAGCCCACCTGCAGCAGCGGCGTGCGGCGGTAGCCGCCGGTCAGCGCCACCACGTCGGGCTTGGGGCTGATCGCCGGGATCACGACGGACTTCCAGGCCAGCTGCTTGTGGCCCAGCAGCAGCCGGGTCTTCTCGGAGAACGGCGAGCGCGGGTAGTGGTGGAGGATCAGGTCGGGCATGGCGGGTTCCTTGATGCGGCGTGGTTCAGACGAGCTTCACCAGCTGCTTGCCGAAGTTGCGGCCCTTGAGCAGGCCCAGGAAGGCCTCCGGCGCCGATTCGATGCCCTCGGCCACCGACTCGCGCGGGCGCAGCTTGCCCGACGCCACCAGGCCGCCGAGTTCCTTCAGCGCCTCGGGCCAGACGTCCATGTGCTCGCTGACGATGAAGCCCTGGACCTTCAGGCGGTTGACCAGGATCAGCGCCGGGTTGGCCAGCGGCAGCGGCGCGCCGTCGTAGCCGGCGATCATCCCGCACAGGGCGACGCGGGCGAAGGCGTTGGTGCGCGAGAGCACGGCGTCGAAGATCATGCCGCCGACGTTCTCGAAGTAGCCGTCGATGCCGTCCGGGCAGGCTTCCTTGAGCGCCTTGCCCAGGCTCCTGGCGTCCTCGTGCCGCTTGTAGTCGATGCAGGCGTCGAAGCCCAGCGTGTCGGTGGCGTAGGCGCATTTCTCCGGCCCGCCGGCGATGCCCACCACGCGGCAGCCGCGCGCCTTGGCCAATGCCGCGAAGGCGCTGCCGACCGCGCCGGTGGCGGCCGAGACCACCACCGTGTCGCCCTCCTTCGGCGCGATGATCTTCACCAGCCCGTACCAGGCCGTCACGCCCGGCATGCCGACGGCGCCCAGGTAGTGCGACAGCGGCACGTGCGTGGTGTCGACCTTGCGCAGGGTGCCCGGCTGGTTGGCGTCGACCACGCTGTACTCCTGCCAGCCACCGAAGCCGACCACGAAGTCGCCCACGGCGTACTTCGGATGGCGGCTCTCCACCACCTCGCCGGCCGTGCCGCCCTGCATGACCTCGCCCAGCGGCTGGGGCTCGGCGTAGCTCTTCGAATCGTTCATGCGCCCGCGCATGTACGGGTCGAGGCTCAGGAAGTGGTGGCGCACCAGCACCTGGCCGTCGGCGAGCGCCGGGGTCTCGGCGGTCGCGAGGCGGAAGTTGCCGGCGACGGCCTCGCCCTCGGGGCGGTTGTCGAGCAGTTGCTGTCGGTTGGTGGGCATGTCGGGGTCTCCTGGGATCGGGGAATCGGTGGTGGATCGGTCAGTCGGTGGACGGCAGGCGCTGCGCGTTGGCGCTGGCCGGCCCGGTGGGCAGGCGGCGCTTGACGTACTTGAAGGTGCCGGTGGCGTGGGCGCAGAGCTGGTCCTTGTCGTCGAGGATCGAGGCCTCCACGAAGGCCAGCGTGGCGGTGCGGTGCATCAGGCGGCCGATGCCGCGCAGCGCGCCGACCGAGGGCCGCATGAAGCTGGTCTTCATCTCGATGGTGACGACGCCGAACTCGGGCGTGTCGCTGCGCGCGGCGGCGGCCATGGAGATGTCCAGCAGCGTCATGCAGGCGCCGCCGTGCGTCACGTCGAAGGTGTTGAAGTGCTCGGGCGCCGGCGTGTAGCGGATCTCGGAGAGCCCGCCGCCGAACTTCGCCAGCTCGAAGCCCAGCAGCCGCGCGAACGGGATCTGCTGCATGTAGGTGCCCAGGTCGGGCACGGGGTTGGCGGTCGGCGTGGTGTCTTCGTTCATGTCCGGTATCGGTTCAGGCACCGGTCACCACGCTCACGCCGCCATCGACCGCCAGCCACTGGCCGGTGATGTGCTTGCCGGCATCGCTCGCGTAGAGCAGCGTGATGCCCTTCAGGTCCTCGTCGTCGCCCAGCCGGCGCAGCGGCGCGTGGGCGGCCATCTTGTCCTCGCCCATGCTCTCGATGAGCACGCTCGCCATCTTGGTCTTGAAGAAACCCGGGCAGATCGCGTTGACGTTGATGCCGTACCTGCCCCACTCGGCCGCGAGCGTCCGGGTGAAGCCGATGACGGCGGTCTTGGAGGTGTTGTACGCCACGGTCTGCATCTCCGCCGGGTTGCCGTTGAGGCCGGCGATCGACGAGATGTTGATGATCCGGCCGCCCTTCCGGGGGATCATCCAGGCGTTGGCCACCTGCTGCGCGAGGATGAAATAGCCGCGCACGTTGAGGTTCATCACCTTGTCCCAGGCCGCCACCGGGTGCGACTCGGCCGGCGCGCCCCAGCTGGCGCCGGCGTTGTTGACCAGGATGTCGATGGCGCCCATGCGCTCGAGCGTCTGGTCGGCCAGGCGGCGCGCGTCCTCCTCCCTGGCGCAGTCGGCGGCGATCCAGCGCGCGTCGATGCCGGCGGCCTGGAGGTCGGCCGTGGCCTGCTCCAGGTCGTCGGCCTTGCGCGAGCTGAGCATCACGCGCGCGCCGGCCTCGCCCAGCGCGTGGGCCATCTGCAGGCCCAGGCCGCGCGAGCCGCCGGTGATGAGGGCGGTCTTGCCGGTGAGGTCGAACAGCTGGGAGACGGTGCGGGCGGTCGTGGGCGTCGTGGCGGTCATGGCGCTCTTTCCCCTCAGGCCTCGAAGTCGAAGACCGCGCGCGATTCGCGCAGCGTGCCCAGCGTGGTGGCCACCGACTGGTGCTTCGGATGGATCACGTACGACTGCAGGGCCGTGGCGTCGTCGAAGACCGAGTACAGCACCACGTCGTGATTGGCCTCCAGCCCCTCGCCGCGCACGGCGACCTCGAACTCGCGCATGCCCGGCACCAGGCCCTTGCAGGTCTCCAGCAGGCTCTTGAAGCGCGCCGCGTCGGCCGGGTCGTTGAGCTTCCACATGACGATGTGCTTGATCATGGTTCGTTGTCCTTGGTTGTCTGCGGTGAAGAGGAAAGGATGGGAGCCGCGCCGTGGCCGGGGGTCAGTCGAGCCGCGAACGGACGTAGATCAGCGCGATGCCCGTCGCCACGGCCAGGGCGCCGGGCACGCCGATCAGCCAGCCGAGGGCGGTGTCGGTGCGCGCGGTGTACCAGCCCAGCGCGGCGACGGAGATGCCGACGTAGATCAGGATCCACATCCATTTCTCCAGCCGGGCATGCGGCTTGGGCGCCTCCGGCGCGGCGGTGTCGGTGGGGTTGGCGGGGTTGGCGGTGGCGGGAGTGGGCTTGCGGGAATCGATGGCCATCAGAAGGCGTCCTCGGGGAGGGCCGTACAGGTCGGGTCGCGCCGCTCGACGACCTCGAGCCAGGCGCCGATCTTCGGCAGTTCGTAATGAAAGAAGTAGCGGGCCGCGCCCACACGACCCGCCGTGGCGGGCCGGGCGGCGTCCGCATCGCCTTCCAGCGATCGCAGCGCGACGTCCAGCCAGATCCAGGCGAGCACGGTGTGGCCGAAGGCCTGCATGTAGGGTACCGCGTTCGCCAATGCCTCCTTCGGATCGCCGGTGGACCAGGCCGCGCGAGTGGCCGCGACCACGCGTGCGAGCGCCACCTCCAGCGCCTGCGGGAAACCCGCCAGCGCCGCCACGCCCGCCGCGCGCGCGGCCGTGTCGCGGATGCGCCCGGCGAGCAGTTCCAGCCCCCGCCCCTCCTCCATCAGCACCTTGCGGCCCAGCAGGTCGGCCGCCTGGATGCCGTGCGTGCCCTCGTGGATCATGTTGAGCCGGTTGTCGCGCCAGTACTGCTCCACGGGAAAGTCGCGCGTGTAGCCATAGCCGCCGTGGACCTGGATGGCCAGCGAGTTGGCTTCCAGGCACCACTCGCTCGGCCAGCTCTTGACGATCGGCGTGAGCACTTCCAGCAGCAGCCGCGCGTCGTCGGCGGCCTGCGGATCGGCGGCGCCGGCGGTCTTCTGCTCGTCGACCAGCCGGGCGCAGTACAGCGCCAGCGCCAGCGCGCCCTCGCAGTACGACTTCTGCGCCAGCAGCATGCGGCGCACGTCGGCGTGCTCGACGATGCGCACCTGCGGCCGGGCCGGGTCCTTGCCTTCCGGACCGGTCGGGCGGCCCTGGGGGCGCTGCTTCGCGTAGGCGAGCGAGGCCTGGTAGCCGGCCATGCCCAGCATCGTGGCGGCCATGCCGATGCCGATGCGCGCCTCGTTCATCATGTGGAACATGCAGTGCAGGCCCTTGCCCGGCCGTCCCACCAGGTAGCCGACCGCGCCGGCCCGCCCCTCCACCGGGAACCGCCCCTCGCCGAAATTGAGCAGCGTGTTGGTCGTGCCGCGCCAGCCCAGCTTGTGGTTGAGGCCGGCGAGCGCGACGTCGTTGCGCACGCCGGTCAGCGCGCCGCCGGTGTCGACCAGCTTCTTGGGCACGATGAACAGCGAGATCCCGCGCGTGCCCGGCACCAGCCGCCCTTCGGCGTCGGGGATCTTGGCCAGCACGATGTGGACGATGTTCTCGGTCAGCTCGTGGTCGCCCGAGGAGATCCACATCTTGTTGCCGGTCAGGCGGTAGCGCGGGCCGAGCGGATCGTCGGCGAAGTCGGGGCCGTCGGGCACGGCGCGCGTGGCGACGTCGCTCAGCGACGAGCCGGCCTGCGGCTCCGACAGGCACATCGTCCCGGACCAGCGGCCGGAGAACTCGTTCTTCGCGAACACCTCGCGCTGCATCGGCGTGCCGTGGACCATCAGCAGGTTGGCGTTGCCGCTGGTCAGCATGCCCGAGCCGATGCTGACCGAGGCCATGGCGAAGAAGGCGTTGGCCGCCGCCTGCACCGTGTAGGGCAGCTGCATGCCGCCGATCTCGTAGTCCTGCGCCGCGCTGAGCATGCCCGAGCCCGCGAAGGCCGCGTGCGCGTCGTGCGTGGCCTGCGGCAGGATCACGCGCTCGCCGTCGAAGCGCGGCTCCTGCATGTCCACCGTGCGGTTGTGCGGCGCGTACTTCTCCCGCGCGATGCGCTCGCAGGTATCGAGCACCGCGTCGAAGGTCTCACGCGAGTGGTCCGAAAAGCGCTCCCGCTTCGCCAGGCCCTCGGCGTCGAGCCAGTCGTAGAGCAGGAAGTCGAGGGTCGGGCGGAAGGTCATGGCGAACGCTCGTTGACTTTCAAGGAAGCCTTGGCACTGCGCACCAGGAAAATCACGTAATCGACATCGCCCAGATCCAATTCAGCCTTCGCCCGTTGCCGCAGGATCTTGACCCTCAGATAGCAGCGCTCGATCACGTCCGAGACTGTTCGATCCTTGATGCGGCCTCCATAGTCGAGTCGGCGGTCGGGGCGTGAGAAACCACAAGTCGCAACGCCCTCCGGAAGGAAAGCTTCCAGCGGCGATGGCGAATTTGTCAGCGTATCGAATGCTTCGGTTTTCAAGTCGGCATAGAGCTTGGCGGCCAAAGAGCTCGACTCTTCGTCAAATACCTGTGTCCGGGTGGCTCCGAATTCCTGATTGATGCAGAACTCCATGAGGATCTGTTCAATGAAATTCAGTTCTCGCACGAGCCGACCCGCAATTGCATTCCTCAGATTCTTGTTGGCTTGATCCTTTTTCCAAGCATCGACACCCAACTCCAAGGCCTTCTTGCTGGCATCGAAGAGCCAATCAATCATTGCCCGGCTCCAGGAATGACTTCAAATACGCCCGCCGCGCCCATGCCGCCGCCGATGCACATCGTCACCAGCACCTTCTTGGCGCCACGACGACGGCCTTCGATCAGCGCGTGGCCCGTCAGCCGCTGGCCGCTCACGCCGTAGGGGTGGCCCACCGCGATGGCGCCGCCGTCGACGTTCAGGCGGTCGGCGGGGATGCCCAGCTTGTCGCGGCAATAGATCACCTGCACGGCGAAGGCCTCGTTCAACTCCCACAGGTCGATGTCGGCGACCGTCAGGCCCAGGCGCTTGAGCACCTTCGGGATGGCGAAGACCGGGCCGATGCCCATCTCGTCGGGTTCGCAGCCCGCCACCGCGAAGCCCAGGAAGCGGCCGAGCGGCTTCAGGCCGTGGCGCTCGGCATAGCGCTCGTCGACCACCACGCAGGCGCCGCCGCCGTCGGAGAACTGGCTGGCGTTGCCCGCCGAGATCACGCCGCCGGGAATGGCCGGGCGGATGCCGGCGATGCCTTCCTTGGTGGTGCCGGGGCGGATGCCCTCGTCGTTCTCGACCGTGACCTCCTTGGTGCGCAGGCCCATGACGGGGTCGGCCACGCCGGCCGTCACGGTAATGGGGGCGATCTCCTCCTTGAAGCGGCCCGCCTCCAGCGCGGCGGTGGCCTTCTGCTGGCTGGCGGCGCCGTACTCGTCCATGGCGTCGCGGTCGATGCCGTAGCGCTTGGCGACCTGCTCGGCGGTCTGCAGCATGTTCCAGTAGATCTCGGGCTTGTGCTTGACCAGCCAGGGGTCCGCGATCATGTGGCGGTTGGCCTCGTTCTGCACGCAGGAGATGCTCTCCACGCCGCCGGCCACGTAGACCTCGCCCTCGCCCGCGATGATCCGCTGGGCCGCCGTGGCGATGGTCTGCAGGCCCGACGAGCAGAAACGGTTGATGGTCATGCCCGAGGTGGTGATGGGCAGGCCGGCGCGCAGGGCGATCTGGCGCGCGATGTTCGAGCCGGTGGCGCCCTCGGGCGTGGCGCAGCCCATGATGACGTCGTCGACCTCGGCGCCGTCGATGCCCGCGCGGGCCACGGCGTGCTGGACCGCGTGGCCGCCGAGCGTGGCGCCGTGGGTCATGTTGAAGGCGCCCTTCCAGCTCTTGGCGAGCGGCGTGCGGGCGGTGGAGACGATGACGGCGCTGGTCATGGCGGGAGTCCTTCGGAAGAGGGGGAAAAAGAAGAATCGGAGTCGAAGCCACCGGCCGGCCGAAGCCGTGCCGGTGTCGCGAGCGGCGCGTTCGGCGCGTTCAGGAGAAGGTCTTGCCTTCGGCAACCCGCTGCTGGATCAGCGGTGCCGGCTCCCAGAACTTGCCGTCGTCGCGCGGATTGCGCGCGAAGCGCTTCATCGACTCGGCCACGTTGTAGAGCCCGACCTGGCCCGCGTAGTGCATCGGGCCGCCGCGCCACATCGGGAAGCCGTAGCCCGTGAGGTAGACCATGTCGATGTCGCTCGCCTTGCTGGCGATGCCGTCCTCCAGGATGCGCGCGCCCTCGTTGACCAGCGAATAGACCAGGCGCTGGACGATCTCCTCGTCGCTGATCTTGCGCGGGGTGATGCCCTCGTCCTTGCGGTGCTGCTCGATCAGGTCGTTGACGACCTGGCTCGGGATGGCGTCGCGCTTGCCCGGCTTGTAGTCGTACCAGCCGGCGCCGGTCTTCTGGCCGAAGCGACCGAGCTCGCACAGCTTGTCGGCCGTGCGGCTGTACTTCATGTCGGCGCGCTCGGTGGCGCGGCGCTTGCGGATCGCCCAGCCGATGTCGTTGCCCGCGAGGTCGCCCATGCGGAACGGTCCCATCGCGAAGCCGAACTTCTCGACCGCCCGGTCCACCTGCTGCGGCGTCGCGCCCTCGTCGAGCAGGAAGCCGGCCTGGCGGCTGTACTGCTCGATCATGCGGTTGCCGATGAAGCCGTCGCACACGCCGGAGACCACGGCCGTCTTCTTGATCTTCTTGGCCAGCGCCATCACGGTGGCCAGCACGTCCTTGGCCGTCTTCGCGCCGCGCACCACCTCGAGCAGGCGCATCACGTTGGCCGGGCTGAAGAAGTGCATGCCGACCACGTCCTGCGGTCGCTTCGTGAAGGCGGCGATCTTGTCGACGTCGAGCGTGGAGGTGTTGGAGGCCAGGATGGCGCCGGGCTTGGCGACGGCGTCGAGCTGCCTGAACACCTGTTCCTTCACGCCCAGTTCCTCGAACACCGCCTCGACGATCAGGTCGGCGTCCTTGAGGTCGGCGTAGTCGAGCGTGGTGCTCAGGAGCGCCATGCGCTCCTCGTACTTCTCGGCCTTGAGCTTGCCTTTCTTGACCTGCGCCTCGTAGTTCTTGCGGATGGTGGCGATGCCGCGGTCCAGCGCCTCCTGCTTGGTCTCCAGGATCGTCACCGGGATGCCGGCGTTGAGGAAGTTCATCGAGATGCCGCCGCCCATGGTGCCGGCGCCGATCACGGCGACCGCCTTGATCTCGCGCTTGGGCGTGTCCTCGGGCACGTCGGGGATCTTGCTGGCGGCGCGCTCGGCCATGAACAGGTGGCGCAGGGCCAGCGATTCGGGCGTGAACATGAGTTCGGTGAACAGGCGGCGCTCCTCGGCCAGGCCCTCGTCGAACTTCTTGCCGCTGGCCGCGGCCTTGACGGCATCGACGCACTTGAGCGGCGCCGGGTAGTTCTTCGACATGCCGCCGACCATGTTGCGGGCGAACTGGAAGTAGGCGTCGCCCTGCGGGTGGCGGCACGGCAGGTTGCGCACCAGCGGCAGGTCGGCCGGATCGCGCCCGCCGACCGACTTGGCGTAGATCACCGCCTCGTCGAGCAGCGACTCGCGCGACTGCGCCATGGCGTCGAACAGCTTCTGGCCCGGCAGGCCGGCGAGCACCTCGCTCTTGACGGCCTCGCCGCTGACGATCATGTTGAGCGCGGTCTCCACGCCCAGCACGCGCGGCAGGCGCTGCGTGCCGCCGGCGCCCGGCAGCAGGCCGAGCTTGACCTCCGGCAGCGCGACGCTGGTGCCCGGCGCGGCCACGCGGTAGTGGCAGCCCAGCGCGAGTTCGAGCCCGCCGCCCATGCACACCGAATGGATCGCCGCCACCACCGGCTTGGGCGAGGCCTCCAGCGCCAGGATCACGCTGAGCAGGTTCGGGTCCTGCAGCGCGCGCGGCGTGCCGAACTCCTTGATGTCGGCGCCGCCGGAGAACGCCTTGCCGGCGCCGGTGATGACCACCGCCTTGACCGCGTCGTCGGCGTTGGCCTGCGCCAGCCCCTCGGTGATGCCCTGTCGCGTGGCATGCCCGAGTCCGTTGACCGGCGGGTTGGCCAGCGTGATCACGGCGACCTCGCCGAGCACTTTGTATTCAGCCGTCATGCTGTGCGTTCCTTCGATGGTGAGAGAGGTTGCGGGAATGGATGGAAGACGACGGCGAGGGCGAGGCCGGTGGCACGCCCAGGTGCCGCGCCGGCCGCGGCAATCTCCGCGAAAGGTTCCCGAAGGAGAAAAGAACGAGTGTTCTTTTGCGTGAAATTCTAGGCATTCGACGCGGTCCGGACCATCGGGTCAGTCCCTGCCGCGACATGGGCTGGGCGGGAGGAAAACTCATGGGCCAGCTACTGGGCGTCGTCGAGTCCTACCAGAGCAATGCCGGCAGTATTGAGCGTGGCGAGGATCTTGTCTTTCACTGGATCGTCCTTCTGGTGGTTGGTGATCGATTGGTAGGTGACTTCCGCCGCTTCTCTCCGGCCTGATCGTCAAATGGTAGGGAGAGGTTTTTCGCGATCGTGTATTTCTGCTTCCACAGCCGCGACGCGCTGTCGCTCCAGATGAAGTGGTCGTCGTAGACCTCACGCGGCCAACAGCTGTCGGGCTTCAGGGTGCGCAGCGCCTCGCAGATCTGGTCGAATGACAACTTCGCCGCAGTGCCGGTGAAGCACCAGGGCAGCCAGGTCGCGAGGAGGCCCGGCGGCTTGCGCAGGTCGTCGGGCGCGGCGTTGGCCTGCACGACCTTGATCTCTTCTTCGTTGCCCTACGCGTTGACGAGCATGCCGACGCCGCCCTCCGGCTTCCCGGCGCCCGGCTCGTCGAGCAGGATGGCCAAGTGGTCGTACTGCAGGTTGGTCGCGATGCGGCTGTGCTTCTTCCCGCGGCTCTCGCCGTTTGCGACGATGGGCGCGTACATCAGGCCGGTGGACACGTGGATGGGCTCGACGTTCGTGTCAGCGATGGCTGCATCCAGGCGCGCGAGCAGCGCGGCGGCCTCGTCGCTGGCCTTCGCCATGCGGCTGTTGAAGACGATGTCGACGAGCGTACGGCCAACCTCGTAGCGCGCGTTCATGCAGTTCGCGCCGATCCACTTCGCGCCCAGTGCGGCGGCGCTGTTAGCGCTTGACATGCTGGCCTGCGGCGTTCTTGGGGTGCCCTGCCGGCGGCAGCTTGTCACTCAGCGACGGCGCGCCGGCTGCGAGTTGGTCGCCCGGGTACAGCACGCCGTTCATGACGATGTCGTCGGTAGCGCCGCACACGTCGCGGATGGTGTACCTACTTCCGTCCCTGGTAATGTTCGATGCGTTGACAACGCTGACGATGTGTACGCGCCGCTTAAGACTCTTGCCTGCCATATGCATTCCCTTTGTTTGAGATGTTCTGGGATGCCAGGAAGGCTCTAGCGAGCATGAATTTCAATCTGTCTCAGCAATACAAAGTGCCAACGTCAACCACCGCGCAAATCCACATTGCATTTTTTCGCATGAACTATCGAATTTTTTATCACCCCTCAGCCAGCAACGACAGCCACGCAGCAATCGCAACACTAAACAATGTTCAATTTAAAAATGCAGAGCATTACATAGATACAAATAATATCCGCATCCTAAATGACGTTTCGATTATTTTTTCATCTGAAACCGACTTACTAAGCGCGCTCAAATCAGGCAATATTTATGAGCTTCATACAGATGAGGGGAAAAAACTTTTAATAACCATTTCTCAACAGAATGGCTTAACTAAAAACGATGCAAATCAATACACCATGTATGCATCAGAGATATCAACGATTTAGTCGCGCCCCATCGCTTACGCTCGTTCGCCATAGCCGACTGCAGGCTTTTCGTGAGGATTGGCTGACTATTAGCGTCGAGCAGGCACTCCGTCTGGACGCAGTAGCAGCGGAACCGATTGCCGTTGGTGGCGTAGAAGGCACGGACATCTTCGCGCGAGTAGATACGGCCCGAGCGTGACGCGTGCCACGTGCGCGTCGTGGGCTTGAAGGCCGAGGTCCAAGGCAGCGCCGTCTTAATGCCTATCTGCTCCTTTGCGTTCTCGCTCACGTCCAGCCGCTCCATGATCTCGGCGCGCACCGCCTTCGGGTTCTTGCCCTCGACCACCGCGCGGCCTATGAGCCCGCCAGGTCGGAGCGGGTCTGTGAGGTCAGGCCGGTCCAGTACTCTTTCGAGCGCACTCGGGCGATCTGCGCGCGCGTGCGGTACGGCTTGCTGAAGACGACCGCTTGGTCTGCGCCGCCGCGTTCATAGGCTTGCTAGAAGTCTTTGAAGGTCAGCGTGCACTTGTAGCCGCAGGACTTCCAGGCGCCGGGCCGCTTGCCATCTAGGCCCATGGGAAAGGAGAACATGACCTCACGGGAGCGGATGGTGTCGGAGTCGGTCATGCCGACTCATGCTAGGGAGTGATAGCTCTTAGGATCAGTGCCTTCTCACCTTCTACCCCTTATGGCCAAACTTTCCCGCTTCGCATTTTTAGCCTTTCTCGCAAGCATCGTATGTGCTTCTTCCGTAGATGCAGAGCCCACCGAAGCCAAATCGTTGGCTCCTACATTTTCTTATCTCATTGATGAGCAAAATAAGCATCTTTCACGCATAAGCGACCAACTGCAAACCGTCATATCTGGCTTGCAAAAAGATGAAGGACAAGCCAAAAGTGAAGAAGCGAAAAACAAAATTGAGATTGAGGATCTAGAAGCGCAAAAAGATATGGCCCACTGGGCAAAGTGGATGTTTTGGATTACCTTGGTTAGCTCTTTTGGAGCTTTAGTAAGTCTCTATTTGTTATTTGGAAGCTTGCGTCAGAACCGCGCTTCAATCAAAGTTGCAAGCGATGGCTTAGATTTGGCCAAAACAACTTCTGAAGCACAACTCAGGGCCTACGTGGGTATAACAATTGACGAGTCTTACAAAGATCTTTTTGTCTATCCTCCGCGCCCCCATCTCACTTTAATTTATAAAAATCATGGCAGCACACCTGCTTTATTTTT
Organism: Variovorax sp. PvP013; assembly: GCF_050435945.1. Classification (NCBI taxonomy): domain Bacteria; kingdom Pseudomonadati; phylum Pseudomonadota; class Betaproteobacteria; order Burkholderiales; family Comamonadaceae; genus Variovorax; species Variovorax sp. PvP013. The sequence continues at coordinate 594,259 of NZ_JBNDLF010000001.1, read as the reverse complement.
AGGCACAGCCCGCGGGTACGAACCAAAACCTATCGACAGTTCTCACGAATATAACTACAAACATAAAATTGCTGACCCAAAATTAACGCAGATTCTTATGCCTGGCCAAGAGGTGAGATTAGAGCATGTATTTTTTGGAGACATAATGTCCACACTCATGCTAGTCCCCCTCCAAAAAAGTATGCTTCATGTAAATGCAATAGCAACTTACCAGGATGTTTTTGGCAATGCCCGCAAAACAACATTCAGATTCATTATTTATTGCGGTCCAAACAAAAAAGTTATGGGTTATTTGAGCGACGATGGGCAAAGTGCAACTTGAAAGACACCTCAAGCAAATATTCTTGCCTAAGGATGCATCGGTCCGTTGAATGCCCGTGCCGCAGCATCGACTTGGTCGTCGTACTTCCCAAACGGGAACAGCTGGCACTCGTCCGTGAACGCCTTATGACCCGCGCACCATCACAACATTGCTGGCGTTAATTTGGCTCGACAGCGGATCGGCCTGCGTCATCTTGTCCCATAGCTCCGGGCTGAAGTGCATGCTGTGGCCAGCCAGCAGCGCGGCGAGCACCTGCACCTGACTCTTGCCGGCCTGCCCCGGGTCTTACGGCAGGCTCTGCTTGTGGGCGCGACCGTCGCGCACCGCCGTGTTCTTGATAAGGGCGTCGCGCTAGTTCGTCTCGTACTGCTCGCGCACTAGGTCGGCGATGACGAAGCGCCTGTCGGCCATCCGGCCCAAACGCGCATTGGTAGTGAAGTCGCCCGATGCTGACGCGCCCAGGTCCCACCGCCGCACCACTTCACCACGTTCGCCGACACGGCCTCTACGATCTACAGCATGTCGGGCTGGATGACACCGCCGTCGGGCGTCGCCGGCCGCTGGCGGTACTGGCCGGCGGAGACGTAAGGCGACGCCTTCCCCATACGGCGCAGGTCCTCGGCGTTGTACTTCTACAAGTCTGGTTTAGACCACGCAAACCATGCAGGTCCCGCAGCCCTCACACCTCCAGCCATTCCTTCCGCGTCGCCGCGTCGGCGCGCAGTCCGTCGGGCGTGCCGTCGAAGACGATGCTGCCGTGGCCCATGACCAGCGCGCGGTCAGAGATCTGCATGGCGATGGTCAGCTTCTGCTCGATCAGCAGCACCGACACGCCCCGGTCCTTCAGCCGGCGCAGGTACTCGCCCACCAGCTCGACGATCTTGGGCGCCAGACCCTCGGTGGGCTCGTCGATGATGATCAGGTCGGGGTCGCCCATGAGCGTGCGGCACAGCGTGAGCATCTGCTGCTCGCCGCCGGAGAGCACGCCGGCCTCGGTGTGCTGGCGCTCCTTCAGGCGCGGGAACATGGCGTACATGTCGTCGAAGGACCAGCGGCTGGCCTTGGCCGCCTTGGCGCCCTTCTGGCCGAGCATCAGGTTCTGGTGCACCGTGAGCTTGGGGAAGATGTCGCGGTTCTCCGGCACGTAGCCGATCCCCAGGTGGGCGATCTCGTAGGCCTTGCGGCGCAGGATGTCCCGGTCCTTCCAGCGCAGCGTGCCCTCGGCGTGCACCAGGCCCATGATGGCCTTGGCGGTGGTCGAGCGGCCCGAGCCGTTGCGCCCGAGCAGCGCCACGATCTCGCCCGCGCCGACGGAAAACGACACGCCGTGGAGCACGTGGCTCTTGCCGTAGTAGGCGTGCAGGTCCTGCAGCTGCAGCATGCTCAGTGCCCTCCCTGCGCGTCGGCCACAGAGGAGCCCAGGTAGGCCTCCTGCACGCGCGCGTTGGCGCGCACGGCGGCCGGCGTGTCGAAGGCGATGACCTCGCCGTAGACCACCACAGCGATCTTGTCGGCGAGGCCGAAGACCACGCCCATGTCGTGCTCCACGGTCAGCAGCGTGCGGCCCACGGTCACCTCCTTGATGAGCGCGATGAAGTGCGCGGTCTCGGTCTTGCTCATGCCGGCGGTCGGCTCGTCCAGCAGGATCACGCCGGCACCGCCGGCGATGGTCACGCCGATCTCCAGCGCCCGCTGCTCGGCGTAGGTCAGGTTCATGGCCAGCACGTCGTGCTTGGGCTCCAGGCCGACCTGGCGCATCAGCTCCTCGGCGCGCGCGTTGGCGTCGTCCAGCCGAGAGAGGAAGCGCAGGAAGGTGTAGCGGTAGCCCAGGCTCCACAGCACCCCGCAGCGCAGGTTCTCGAACACGCTGAGCTTGGGGAAGATGTTGGTGATCTGGAAGCTGCGCGACAGGCCCAGCCGGTTGATCTCGTACGGGCGCAGGCCGTCGATGCGGCGGCCGTCGAGGCGCACCTCGCCGCTGGTGGGCGCGAGGCGGCCGCTGATGAGGTTGAACAGCGTCGACTTGCCCGCGCCGTTCGGTCCGATGACGGCGATGCGTTCGCCCGCGCGCACCGCCAGGTCGACGCCGCGGATGATCTCGGTCTTGCCGAAGTTCTTGCGCAAGCCCTTGAGTTCGAGCGCCCAGGCGCCCTCGCCGCCGGCCGCCGGGGTGGACGTCCCGCGGCTCATCGGGCGGCTCCCTCGGCGGGGGTGGCGCGGTGGCCCAGGCGGCGCTGGATCTCGGCCTCGATCGCCTCCTGCGCCTGGCCCCAGGCATGCACGAAGCGCCGCCGCACCAGCTCCAGCAGCACGCCGCCGACCACCAGCAGGGCCGCCGCCAGCGCCCAGCTCGACGCGGCGGAGGTGTCGAGCGTGAAGCCGAGGAAGCGCAGGTTCGGTCCGAGCGCGGCGTTGAGCTGCATGTGATAGATCATCTCCACCAGCGCCGCCGCGCCCGCCGCCGCCAGCGCGCCGGTGACCAGCAGCCCGGCGTACAGCGACCAGAACGGACCGAATCGGCCGAAGCGCGCCACCCGCAGGTTGGTCATGACCAGGCTGGCGACGCCGCCGGGGGCGAACATCACCATGAACATGAAGACCAGGCCGAGGTAGAGCAGCCAGGCCTTGCTCAGCTCCGACAGCAGGATCGAGGCGAACACCAGCAGCACGGCGCCGATGATGGGCCCGAAGAAGTAGGTCGCGCCGCCCAGGAAGGTGAACAGCAGGTAGCCGCCCGAGCGGATGCCGTTCAGGCTGTCGGAGGCGTTGACGATCTCGAAGTTGATGGTCGCCAGCCCGCCGCCGATGCCGGCGAAGAAGCCCGCGATGATGAAGGCCGTGTAGCGCACGCGCTGGGTGTTGTAGCCGATGAACTCGACCCGCTCGGGGTTGTCGCGTACGGCGTTGAGCATGCGCCCGAGCGGCGTGGCGGTGAAGGCGTACATCAGTCCGGTGCAGACGAAGCAGTACACCGCGATCAGGTAGTAGACCTGGATCTGCGGGCCGAACGTGAGGCCCAGGAACGGCGTGCCGTAGACGCGATTGGTGGTGATGCCGCCCTCGCCGCCGAAGAAGGTCGGGAACATCAACGCCATCGACGCCACCAGCTCGCCCAGGCCGAGCGTGATCATGGCGAAGGTGGTGCCCGACTTCTTGGTGCTGACGTAGCCGAACAGGACGGCGAAGAACATGCCGCCCAGCCCGCCCACCAGCGGGACGAGCACCAGCGGCACCGGCAGGCTGCCCTTGGCCGCGAGGTTCATGGTGTGGATGGCGATGAACGAGCCCAGGCCGGTGTAGACCGCGTGGCCGAAGCTCAGCATGCCGCCCTGCCCCAGCAGCATGTTGTAGCTCAGGCAGATGATGATCAGGTAGCCGATCTGCGAGAGCATGGTGAGCGCCAGGCTGCTGCGGAAGACCAGCGGCGCGACGGCCAGCACGAGGGCGAACAGCCCCCACGTCAGCACGCGCGTGGCGTTGAAGGGCTTGACGCCGTAGCGGTAGCCGGCGGGCCGGACGGCCCCGGATGCGAGGGTGTTCATGGCGTCAGTCCTCTCGCGTGCCCAGCAGGCCCTTGGGCCTGAAGATCAGGATCAGCACGAGCAGCAGGTACGGCAGGATCGGCGCGACCTGCGAAATGGTGAGCCGCAGCAGTTCGTAGCCCGGCGTCTGGTCGGTGACGGCCACGCCCAGGGCCTGCAGGCCGGTGGCGAGCGACTGGTCCATCGCCACCGCGAAGGTCTGCACGATGCCGATGAGCAACGACGCCAGGAAGGCCCCGGCGAGCGAGCCCATGCCGCCGACCACCACCACCACGAAGATGATCGAGCCGACCGAGGCCGCCATCGCCGGCTCCGTGACGTAGGTGTTGCCGCCGATCACGCCGGCGAGCGCCGCCAGTGCCGCGCCGCCGCCGAAGACCAGCATGAACACGCGCGGCACGTTGTGCCCGAGCGCCTCCACCATCTCCGGGTGCTTGAGCGCCGCCTGGATCACCAGCCCGACCCGCGTGCGCGTGAGCAGCAGCCAGACCGCGCCGAGCATCAGCAGCGCCAGCAGCATGATGAATGAGCGCGACTTGGGGAACTGCGTGCCGTAGAGCGTGAAGAGCGGTCCCTGCAGCTGCGTCGGCAGGCCGTAGGGCACGGTCGAGCGGCCCCACAGCAGCTGCACGATCTCCAGGATCAGGTACGACAGCCCGAAGGTGATGAGCAGCTCCGGCACGTGGCCGAACTTGTGCACCCGCCGCAGGCTGTAGCGCTCGAAGGCCGCGCCCAGCGCGAAGACGATCGCCGGCGCGATCACCAGCGCCGGCCAGAAGCCGACCAGTCCGGAGATCGTGTAGGCCAGGTAGGCGCCCAGCATGTAGAAGCTGGTATGGGCGAAGTTGAGCACGCCCATCATGCTGAAGATCAGCGTCAGCCCGGAACTCAGCATGAACAGCAGCAGGCCATAGCTCACGCCGTTCAACAGCGAGATGGCGAAGAATTCGACGTTCATCGATCGGTGGGAAAAGGTTCAGGCCGGTGCCTGGGCAGGCACCGGGGCCGCGCGCGGGAGCGTCGTCGCCTTCAGGAAGGCCGCTTCATCTGGCAGGACGTCGGCGTGCTGGCCACGTAGGCCTCGTAGTATTTCACCGGGTAGAGCGTGTAGCCGGTGTTCTCCGGGCTGTACGGGTTCTTGGCGTCGGTCTTCTGCCAGCGCGTGATCCACAGGCCCTGCTGGAGCTGGTGGTCCGTCTTGCGCATCTCGACGTCGCCGTTGAAGCTCTTGAACTTCAGGCCCTCGAGCACCGGCGCCACCTTCACGGGCTCGGTCGACTTGGCCTTCGCGAAGCCCTCGCCGAGCATCGCGAAGACGGTGTAGATGTCGGTGGTGTAGAGGTCGTCGTTGAAGCGCTTCTTGTAGTCGGCCATCAGCGCGGGCATCACGCCCGGCGCGTTGTAGTGGCTGTAGCCGACCGCGTAGACCTTGCCGGCGGAGGCCGCGCCCATGGCCGTGGGGGTGCCGGTGGTCACGGCGTAGTAGGTGTAGAACTTGACGTCGAGCCCGGCGTCGTTGGAGGCCTTGATCAGCAGCGCCAGGTCGGAGCCCCAGTTGCCGGTGATGACCGTGTCGGCGCCCGACTGCTTGATCTTGGCGATGTAGGGCGCGAAGTCGCGCACCTGGGCCAGCGGATGCAGGTCGTCGCCGACGATCTGCACGTCCGGGCGCTTGGCCTTCAGGTTCTCCTTGGCGAACTTGGAGACCTGCTGGCCGTGCGAGTAGTTCTGGTTGATCAGGTAGACCTTCTTGACGTCGGCCTGGTCCTTGATGAAGGTGGTGAGCGCTTCCATCTTCATCGAGGTGTCGGCGTCGAGGCGGAAGTGCCAGTAGCTGCACTTGCTGTTGGTCAGGTCGGGGTCGACGGCGGCGTAGTTGACGAACAGCACCTCCTTGCCCGGGTTGCGCGCGTTGTGCTTCTCCAGCGCGTCGATGATGGCCAGCGCCGGGCCCGATCCGTTGCCCTGCACCACGTAGCGCGCGCCCTGGTCCATGGCCGAGCGCAGCGCGCTGGTGGTCTCCTGGGGGCTGAGCTTGTTGTCGATGCCGATGATCTCGAACTTCACGCCGGCGACGTTCTTCTTGTTGAACTCCTCGGCCAGGAACTGGAAGCTCTTGAGCTGGTTGGTGCCCACCGCGGCCATCAGGCCCGACAGCGGATCGAGCCAGGCGATCTTGACGGTCTCGCCCTGCTGGGCCAGCGCCCCCGTGGTGCCGAGGGCGACGAGGGCCGCGGCGGCGAGGGCCGATCGCGTTGCGTTCACTGCGAAAGTCATGCGTGTCTCCGGGATGGTTCTGGTCTGCGGCGCAGGTTACAAGCCTTGGTCGGAGCACCCCTCAGGGAATGCCCGTAACGCTCCCGCGACAGGGCCTCCAGTTATCGCCAACGCGACAGACGTCCCCCGGGGACCGGCCCGCTCAGACCCCCGGCAGCACGTAGCCACGCAACTGTTCGCGCAGCTTCGTCTTCAGGATCTTGCCGGTCGCGCCGATCGGGATGGCGTGGAGGAAGATCACGTCGTCGGGGATCTGCCACTTGGCCGTGCGGCCCTGGTAGAAGGCCAGCAATTCCTCGCGCGTGACCTCGCTTCCCGGACGTCGCACCACCGCCACCACCGGGCGCTCGTCCCACTTCGGGTGCGCCACGCCGATGCACGCGGCCATCGCCACGCCCGGGTGCGCGACGGCGATGTTCTCGATGTCGATCGAGCTGATCCACTCGCCGCCGGACTTGATCACGTCCTTGCTGCGGTCGGTGATCTGCAGGTAGCCGTCGGCGTCGATGGTGGCGACGTCGCCGGTGGGGAACCAGCCGCGGCCCTGGGCGTCGGGCACCAGCGGGTCGCCGCCCTCGCCCTTGAAGTAGGCCTTCACGATCCACGGTCCCTTGACCAGCAGGTCGCCGTAGGCCTTGCCGTCCCAGGGCAGCTCGTCGCCCTGGCCGTCGACGATCTTCATGTCGACGCCGTAGATCGCGCGGCCCTGCTTCTGGCGGATCGCGTCCTGCTGGTCGGGCGGCAGCGCCAGATGCTTGTTCTTCAGCGTGCACAGCGTGCCCAGCGGGCTCATCTCGGTCATGCCCCAGGCATGCAGCACGTCGACGCCGTAGTCCTGCTGGAAGGCGTGGATCATGGCCGGCGGGCAGGCCGAGCCGCCGATGACGGTGCGCTTCAGGGTCGAGAAGCGCAGGCCCTCGGGCTTCATGTGCCCGAGCAGCATCTGCCAGACCGTCGGCACGCCGGCGGCGAAGGTGACGCGCTCGCGCTCGATGAGTTCGTAGACCGACCGGCCGTCGAGCGCCGGACCGGGGAACACCAGCTTGCAGCCGGTCAGCGCGGCCGAGTACGGCAGGCCCCAGGCGTTGACGTGGAACATCGGCACCACCGGCAGCACGGCGTCGCGCGCGGACAGGCCCATGACGTCGGGCAGCGCCGCCGCGTAGGCGTGCAGCACGCTGGAGCGGTGGCTGTAGAGGGCGGCCTTGGGGTTGCCGGTGGTGCCGCTCGTGTAGCACATGCTGGAAGCCGTGTTCTCGTCGAAGGTCGGCCAGGCGTAGTCGTCGCGCTGCGTGCCCATCCACGCCTCGTAGCTCACGAGATCGGGCACGCCGCTGTCGGCGGGCAGGCGGTCGGCGTCGCACAGCGCGATCCATCGGCGCACCGTGGGGCAGCGCGCGTGCACGGCCTGCACCAGCGGCAGGAAGCTCAGGTCGAAGCACAGCACCTGGTCCTCGGCATGGTTGACGATCCAGGCGATCTGGTCGGGGTGCAGGCGCGGGTTGACGGTGTGCAGCACGCGGCCCGACCCGGAGACGCCGTAGTACAGCTCCAGGTGCCGGTAGCCGTTCCAGGCCAGCGTGGCGACGCGGTCGCCGAAGGCCAGCCCCTCGCCGTCGAGCGCGTGGGCGACCTGCCGCGCGCGCCGGGCGATCTCCGACCAGGTGCTGCGGTGGATGTCGCCCTCCACGCGCCGCGAGACGATCTCGCCGTCGCCGTGGTGGCGGTCGGCGAATTCGATCAGCGACGAGATCGACAACGGTTGGTCTTGCATCAAACCCAGCATCGGGTGTCTCCTGTGATTGGAATCGGGAAAGCGAAGAATGCCGATCGGCGTGGTCCGGCCGACCGATCGGTCATTGTTGCGCGCTGCAATGTCGCGGCGTAGGGGGATTGCCCGCAAGCATCCGGGCGACACCCGCCTGCGGGGAAAATCCCGCCGATGAGTCCGCTCCATTCCGACGATCGCGTCGCCTCCATCGCCACCGACGCCACGACCGCGCCCGCTCCGGACGCCCCGCACGAAGGCATCGGCGGGATCGCCTGGACGCGGCGCTTCGCCGCGCTCGGCCCGGCCTTCTTCACCCACCTGCGCCCGACGCCGCTGCCCGCGCCCCGTTGGGTCGGCCGCAGCGAGGCCGCGGCGCGCGAACTCGGCCTCGCGCCGGGCTGGTTGGGCACCGAGGAGGCGTTGCAGGCGCTGACCGGCAACCTCGTGCTGCCCGGCAGCGATCCGCTCGCGAGCGTCTACAGCGGCCATCAGTTCGGCGTCTGGGCCGGGCAGCTGGGCGACGGCCGCGCGATCCTGCTGGGCGAGACCGCCGGCGGTTTCGAGGTCCAGCTCAAGGGCGCCGGCCGCACGCCCTACTCGCGCGGCGGCGACGGCCGCGCCGTGCTGCGATCGAGCATCCGCGAGTTCCTCTGCAGCGAGGCCATGCACGGTCTGGGCATCCCGACCACGCGCGCCCTGTCGGTCACCGGGTCCGACCAGCCGGTGCGCCGCGAGGCGATCGAGACCGCCGCCGTGGTCGCGCGCGTGGCGCCGAGCTTCATCCGCTTCGGCCACTTCGAGCACTTCGCCGCCGCCGGGCGCATCGACGAACTGCGCGCCCTGGCCGATCACGTGATCGACCGCTTCTATCCGGCATGCCGGACCACCGACGCCTTCGGCGGCAATGCCTACGCCGCTTTCCTCGAGGCGGTCAGCGAGCGCACGGCGGCGCTGATGGCGCGGTGGCAGGCGGTGGGCTTCTGCCACGGCGTGATGAACACCGACAACATGAGCATCCTCGGGCTCACCATCGACTACGGCCCGTTCCAGTTCCTCGACGGCTTCGACCCGGCGCACGTCTGCAACCACAGCGACACCCAGGGCCGCTACGCGTTCAACCAGCAGCCCAACGTCGCCTACTGGAACCTGTTCTGCCTGGCGCAGGCGCTGCTGCCGCTCATCGGCGAGCAGGACGTCGCCGTCGCCGCGCTGCAGTCGTACAAGACCGTGTTCCCGCGCGAGTTCGACGCCCGCCTGGGCGCGAAGCTCGGCCTGGACGACGCCGGTGCCGACGACCGGCCGCTGATCGACGACACCCTGCGGCTGCTGGCCGTCGAGCGCACCGACTGGACGATCTTCTGGCGCCGCCTCGCCGATGCCGCCGCGACCGGCGACCACGCCCCGGTGCGCGACCTGTTCGTCGACGTCGCGCGCTTCGACGCCTGGCTGCCGCTGCTGCTCGAACGCCGCGCGGCGGCCCCGTCCCGGACGCCGGCCGGTCGGGCGGCGGCGATGCGTGCGGTCAACCCGAAGTTCGTCCTGCGCAACCACCTGGGTCAGCAAGCCATCGAGGCGGCGCAGCACGGGGACTTCTCCGTCGTCGCGACCTTGCTCCGCGTGCTCGAATCCCCATGTGAAGACCACGCCGGCCACGATGCGTTCGCCGGCTTCCCGCCCGACTGGGCTTCCACGATCGAAATCAGCTGCTCGTCATGACCAACTCACGCTCATCCCACGTTCCCAGGATCCAGAAGACCGACGCCGAATGGAAGGCCATCCTGGCCGAGAAGGGCGCCGAGCGCGCCGCCTTCGAGGTCACGCGCCACGCCGCCACGGAGCGCCCCTTCACCGGCAAGTACGAGGCCGAGTGGGCCGACGGCACCTACCACTGCGTGTGCTGCGGCGCCAAGCTGTTCGACGCCGCCACCAAGTTCGACGCCGGCTGCGGCTGGCCGAGCTTCTCCAAGGAGGCCGTGCCGGGCGCCATCACCGACATCATCGACCGCTCGCACGGCATGGTGCGCACCGAGAACGTCTGCACCAACTGCGGCGCCCACCTGGGCCACGTGTTCCCCGACGGCCCGACCGAGACCGGCCTGCGCTACTGCATGAATTCGGCCTCGCTGGAGTTCGAGCCGAAGGCCTGAGGCCCGCCGCCGGCCGACGGGAGCGCCGGGTTGCCCCCGCCCGCCGGTCGGCTTCGTCCGGACCGGGGACGCGAACAGGTTCCAATACCCCTCATGAAATTCCTGCTCGACTTCCTTCCCATCCTGCTGTTCTTCGGCGCCTTCAAGCTCGCCGACATCTATGTCGCGACCGGCGTGCTGATGGCCGCGACCGTGGTGCAGATGGCCATCACCTACGCCATCGAGCGCCGCCTGCAGACCATGCAGAAGGCCACGCTGGTGCTGATCCTGCTGTTCGGCAGCCTGACGCTGCTGCTGCACGACGAGCGCTTCATCAAGTGGAAGCCGACCGTGCTCTACGGCGCCATGGCCATCGCCCTGGCCGTGGCGATGTGGGGCTTCCGCAAGAACTTCCTGCAGACCATGCTCGGCGCCCAGCTGCAGCTGCCCACGCGCATCTGGACGCACCTGAACATCGCCTGGATCGGCTACTGCCTCTTCATGTCGGCGCTCAACGCCTACGTGGCGGTCTACTTCAGCACCGAAGCCTGGATCAACTTCAAGCTCTGGGGCTATGCCTTCCCGCTGGTGTTCCTGGTCGCGCAGGGCCTCTACATCTCCCCCCACCTCAAATCGGGCGACCAGCCTTCCGCATGAACGACGCCTCCCCCACATCGCCGCCGAGCGCGGCCGACCTCGACGCCGCGTTGCGCGCGGCCCTGCGGCCCACGACGCTGGAGGTCATCGACGAGAGCGCGGCCCACGCCGGCCATTCCGGCGCCAACGGGCTGGGGCGCGGCACCCATTTCCGGGTCCGCATCGCCACCCCGCTGTTCGAGGGCCGCACCCGGGTGGCGCGACATCGCCTTGTGTATGATGCCCTGCGTTTTTTCATCGACCAGGGCGTCCACGCCATCGCCGTCGAAACGCTCTGACGAAGCGTCCCGGATCTCCCGGCGTCCGACGCGCCATCTCCCCCTCTCTTCCACCCTCCCTCCCTTCTCCTTCCTCGACTGCAGAAGCACATCCCATGAAGAAACAACTCCTGAAGACCGTTGCGGCCACCCTCGTCCTGGGTGTGGCGTCCGCGGGCGCCCTCGCCCAGAACATCGCCATCGTCAACGGCAAGCCGGTGCCCAAGGCGCGGGTGGATGCACTGGCGCAGCAGCTCGCCGCCAGCGGCCGCCCGGTCACGCCGGACCTGGAGCCGCAGCTGAAGGAGGAGATCATCGCCCGCGAGGTCTTCATGCAGGAAGCGCAGAAGCAGGGCCTGGAAGCCACGCCCGAGTACCGCGCCCAGCTCGAACTCGCGCGCCAGGCGATCCTGATCCGCACCCTGTTCGACACCTACCGCAAGCAGAACCCGGTGACCGACGCCGACGTCCAGGCCGAGTACGACAAGTTCGCCGCGGCCAACGGCGGCAAGGAATACAAGGCGCGCCACATCCTGGTCGAGACCGAGGCCGAGGCGCAGAAAATCATCGCGGACCTGAAGAAGGGCGCCAAGTTCGAGGACATCGCCAAGAAGCAGAGCAAGGACCCGGGATCGGGCGCCAACGGCGGCGACCTCGACTGGGCCAACCCGTCGAGCTTCGTGCCCGAGTTCTCCGAGGCCATGATCAAGCTCAAGCCGGGCGAGACCACCCCCGCGCCGGTGAAGTCGCAGTTCGGCTACCACGTCATCCGTGTCGACGAAGTCCGCTCGGCCCAGCTGCCCAAGGTCGACGAGGTCAAGCCACAGGTCACGCAGCAGCTGCAGCAGCAGCGCCTGCAGAAGTACCAGGAAGACCTGCGGGCCAAGGCCAAGATTGAATAGGCACTCGACCCCCAGTCTTCGCGCACTTCGTGTCGCTTCGCCGACCCCCTTGCAGGGGGCGACACCAGAGGCCCGGCGAAGCCGGTTCCTCGTGTCCTGGGATCACCCCCAGGCTTGCGCACTTCGTGTCGCAGCGCCTCCCCCCTTCAGGTGGCGACACCAGAAGCCCGGCGAAGCCGGTTCCTCGGTGTCTCTGGCGTGAATCGGCTCGCCTGACGGCTTTGCGCTCGGCTGTCGTTTCAAGCGGCCTGGAATTTGTTCTTCAACCGTGGACATGTCGTCGATGACGTCGTCGAGCCGGCGGGTAAACTGCATCCTGAGCGACTGCGACGGGGTGATCGTCGACAGCGAGGCGATCGCCGAAGAGGTGACGCTGGGCGCGTTGCGCGTCGCCTTCGGGCGGCCGGACCTGGAGGGCTTTCCGGTCGAGCTGGTCGGCCGGCGGCTGGTGGAGGTCGTCCGGTTCATGGAGGAGCGCGTGGGGATCGCGCTCGCGCCCGACGCGCGGACCGCGCTGCTGCGGGCCATCGACGCGGAAGTGGCCGAACGCACGAGCGCCATTCCCCATGTGGCCGAGGTCTACCGCGCGTTGAGCCTGCCGGTGGCGGTGGTGTCGAACAGCGCCTTCCCACGCCTGCATCGCAGCGTCGAGCGCGCCGGGCTGCTGCCGCTGGTGGGTGAGCACGTCCACAGCGCCGAGGACGTGGGCCGGCCCAAGCCGGCACCGGACGGCTACCTGCACGCGGCGCGCCGGCTGGGCGTGGCGCCCGCCCATTGCGTGGTGGTCGAGGACAGCGCGACCGGCGTGCGCGCCGCCCACGCCGCCGGGATGCGGGTCCTGGGGTTCCTGGGCGGCAGCCACGTCGTCGCCGGGCAGGCGGCCGTGCTGACGGCCGCGGGCGCTGTGGCGGTCTTCGCCGACATGCGAGAGCTGCCCGGCCTGCTGGCCGATCTCGCGCGGGACGCCGTCGACCCGGAACCGCTGCCGGCCTGAGTCCGGGCGCCGGGTCCGGCGGTCACCGGTGGCGGTCCGCGCGACCCTTCCGAGTCGTCCCAGGCCGCGGCCGCGGGTCATGCCGGCAGGCCGCCGCCCTCCAAACGGAAGCGCCGCACGGTGCCGGCGAGCTGGCCGGCCTGATCGCGCAGGCTCTGCGCCGCCGCGGCGCTCTCCTCGACCAGCGCGGCGTTCTGCTGGGTCATCTGGTCGAGCATCGACACGGCATCGTTGACCTGGCCGATGCCCAGGCTCTGCTCGCCGGCGGCGGCGGTGATCTCGCGGATCATCTGCGACACGCGCCGGGCCGATTCGACGGTGTCCCGGATCGTGTCGCCGGCCTCGGTGACCAGCGTCGCGCCGGCGTCCACGCGCTCGACCGAGGCGCCGATCAGTTTCTTGATCTCGCGGGCGGCCTCGGCCACGCGCTGCGCCAGGATGCGCACCTCGCTGGCCACCACCGCGAAGCCGCGGCCCTGCTCGCCCGCCCGCGCCGCCTCGACGGCGGCGTTGAGCGCCAGGATGTTGGTCTGGAACGCGATGCCGTCGATGACGCCGATGATGTCGACGACGCGCCTGGACGACTCGTTGATGCCGCCCATCGTGGCGACGATCTGCGAGACGACCTCGCCGCCGCGCTCGGCGGTCAGGGCGGCGGCGGCCGCCAGTTCGTCGGCCCGCTGCGCGGCCTGGGCGCTCTGGCGGATCGTGGCGGTGAGTTCCTCCATCGTCGCGGCGGTCTCCTCCAGGCTGCCGGCGGTCTGCTCGGTGCGCAGGCTCAGGTCGTGGTTGCCCGAGGCGATCTCGCCGCTCGCCAGGTCGATGTTGTCGGTCGAGACGCGGATGTCGCGGATCATGCCGGCCAGCGCGCCCTGCATCTCCGCCAGGGCCGCCAGCAGCTGGCCGGTCTCGTCGCGGGCGGTGTTCGCCGGCAGCGCGCTCAGGTCGCCGGCGGCCACCCGCTGGGCCTGCGCCACGGCGTCGCGCAGCGGCACCGTCACGCTGCGCGTGATCGCCAGCGCGAAGAATCCCCCCAGCAGCAGCGACAGCACGCCCAGCGCCAGCAGGTAGCGGCAGGCCGTGGCGGCGGACGACTCGATGTCGCGCGCGGTCTGGTCGATCTGGTCGCGCTGGAGCTGCAGCAGCGTCTGCAGGCTGGCCAGGTACTCCTTGCTGACGGGAATGAACGAGGCTTCGAACATCTGGCTGGCCTGGGCCGGATCGGTCGTCTTGAGTGCCGCGAGGCGGTCGCGCACGTCGACGTAGTTCTTGCGGATCTCCCCCAGCCGCGCGAATTCCCGCTTCTCGGCCTCCGTGCGCAGCAGCGCCTCGACCTGCTTCTGCATGGACGAACTCATGCGGCTGGACTCGGTGGCATCGGGCGCGAAGAAGGTGGCGAGCCCCGGGTCGGCGCTCTTCGCGATGGCCGTGGTCCGCCGCACGCTGGTGTGGATGGTGCGGTACCAGTCGGACACCAGGCGCTCCTTGGCCAGCGGCTCGGTCATCAGACCGCGCGTGGCGGCGGTGTTGCCGTCCAGGCGCCACCAGGCGATGGCGGTGATCACCGCCAGCAGCAGCAGCACGCTCGCGAACCCGGCCAGCAGCCGGGTCCTGATCTTGAATTGGTTCATGAGGATGGCGCCGGAGGAGGCGCTGCAATGCGTCGGGAGGAACGACCGGAGCGGTCTTTGGCAGGGATGTGCATTCCTTATCGACAGGCCGCGGGACTTCTTGATGGGCGGGCGTCACGGGTCGGTCACCGGCACGGTCTAGCATCCGCGCGCGCTCCCGCACCCCGTTCCACCTCCGACTGCACCGCATGACCTCCTCCACCGCGTTATCCGCTCCCGCGTCGCCGCGGCGTCCCTTCCGCCTGTCCGCCGTCCTGGCCGGCGCTCTGCTGGCGAGCGCCTGCGGGGGCGGTGACGGCGATGGCGGCGCCTCCTCCGCTGCCGCGACCGGCATCGCGCCGCTCAAGACCCTGGACGGCGGTGCGCCCTTGGTCATCGGCCACCGCGGACTCCCCGGCCTCTACCCCGAGGAGACCCGCGCCGCCTACGAGGCCGCCGCCGACGCGGGCGCCGATGCGCTGGAGCTCGACCTGCACCTGACCAAGGACTGCGTCCCGGTGGTGCGCCACAACCCCTGGCTGGCCGACAACACCAACATCGCCCAGGTGGCGGCCGGCAACGCCGCCGTGGCCGGCCGCAAGCGGACCGTGCCGGGCGTGCAGGTCGACGTGAAGTACCCGGCGATCGCCGCCAACGGTCCGTCGCGGTACCTGAGCGACCTGACCGACCCGAACGACCCGAGGTCGGTGCTGAAGTCACTGGTGGTCGATGGCGAGGACCACACCGGCGACTGGTCGATCACCGACTTCACGATGGCCGAGCTCAGGCAGTGGATCGGCGGCACCGCCTACGACGCCCGCTCGCAGCGCCCGAGCGAACTCGACGGCAAGCTGCCGATCCTGAGCTTCCAGGAGGTCATCGACATCGCCCGGGCCAAGGGCGCCGCGTCGGGCCGCACGATCACGGTGTACCCCGAAAGCAAGAACCCGTACTGGAACAACGCGCAGGCGATCGCCAACGGCTGCGGCGCGGCCGGGAGCCATCCGTTCGAGGACGCCATCCTGAAGGTCATGCGGGCCAACGGCCTCGACCGCAAGGACGCGCCGATCTTCGTCCAGAGCTTCGATCCGGCGAGCCTGAAGTACCTCCGCTCGGCCGGCATGACGGCCCGCGCGGTGCAGCTGGTGGACGGCAACGACATCGACTTCCGCACCGGCGCGATGATCTACGTCACCGACGACGCCTCCACCTTCGTGAGCGCCCGGCCCTACAGCTGGACCCTGGCGGGCGACCCGCGCACCTTCGGCGCGATGCTCACGCCGGCCGGCCTGGCGGAGATCGGGACCTACGCCGAGGGCATCGGCCCGTGGAAGCCGCAGGTGATGGCGCACACGATCGTGCCGTTCAGGACCTCGTCGTCATCGGCCACCGGCACGCTGGCCGAGGTCACGAACGTCGCGCCCACGAGCCTGATCGCCGACGCCCACCGGGCCGGACTGTTCGTGCACGCCTTCACCTTCAGGAACGAGCCGCAGTACCTCGCGGGCGTCTACAGGGGCGATCCGGCGGCCGAGTACGCGGCCTACTTCGCCGCCGGCATCGACGGCGTCTTCACCGACTTCGCCAACACCGCCGTCGCGGCCCGCAAGGCCTACCTCGCGAGCACCGGGCGCTGAGCCGTCGTGGCGGCCGGACGCCGCGCGCGGGTCGGCGGGCACCCGGCGGCGTGACGCTCAGCCGACCCAGCGGCGCGCGTTGCGCCAGATCCCCATCCAGGGGCTGTGCGCGGCGCGTTCGCCGTCGGTCCAGCTCATCTGGATATTGCGGAACACGCGCTCGGGGTGCGGCATGACGGCGGTGAAGCGGCCGTCGGCGGTGGTGACCGAGGTCAGGCCGCCGGCGCTGCCGTTCGGATTGAACGGGTAGCGCTCGGTCGGCTGGCCGTGGTTGTCGACGAAGCGCATGGCCGCGATGGCGCGCCCGGCGTCGCCGCGCCGCTCGAAGTCGGCGTAGCCCTCGCCGTGCGCCACCGCGATGGGCAGGCGCGTCCCGGCCATGCCGGCGAAGAACAGGCTGGGCGACTCCAGCACCTCGACCATCGACAGCCGGGCCTCGAAGCGCTCGCTGCGGTTGGTGGTGAAGCGCGGCCAGGCGTCGGCACCGGGAATGATGTCGGCCAGCTCGGCGAACATCTGGCAGCCGTTGCACACGCCCAGGCCGAAGGTGTCGCTCCGGCCGAAGAAGGCCTCGAACTGCGCCGCGAGCCGCGGGTTGAAGGTGATGCTGCGCGCCCAGCCGATGCCCGCGCCCAGCGTGTCGCCGTAGCTGAAGCCGCCGCAGGCGACCACGCCCTTGAAGTCGGCCAGGTCGGCGCGGCCGGCCTGCAGGTCGGTCATGTGGACGTCGAAGGCCTCGAAGCCGGCCTCGCCGAAGGCGTAGGCCATCTCGACGTGCGAGTTGACGCCCTGCTCGCGCAGGATGGCGACCCGGGGGCGGGACTGGAGGATGGCGGGAGCCTGGGCGGTGCAGGCCTCGGCCTCTTCCGGGGGGACGGGAAGGAAGACGTGCAGGCCGGGATCGGTCGGCTCGCCGGCGGCGGCGTGCTCGGCGTCGGCGCACTCGGGGTTGTCGCGCTCGCGGGCGATCTTCCAGCTCACCGAGTCCCAGACCTGGTGCAGGTCGTGCAGGCTGGCGCTGAAGACCGACTTGGCGTCGCGCCAGACTTCGACCTTGCCCTTGCCGGCGGCCAGGGTGGAGGCGTCGGGCCGGGTCTTGCCGACGAAGTGGCTGTGGGTGCTCAGGCCGTGGGCACGCAGCACCTGCATGACCTCGTTGCGCTCGGCGGTGCGCACCTGCAGCAGCACGCCCAGTTCCTCGTTGAACAGCGCCTGCAGCGTCAGCTCCTCGCGCCGCGCGCTCACCTGGCCGGCCCAGTTCTTGGCGTCGCCGTACTCGGCGCGGCTGTCGGAGATGCCGTCGCCCTCGGTGATCAGCATGTCGACGTTGAGCGCCACGCCGACGTGGCCGGCGAAGGCCATCTCGCAGGCGGTGGCGAACAGGCCGCCGTCGCTGCGGTCGTGCAGCGCCAGGATGCGGCCCTCGGCGCGCAACGCGTTGACGGCGCGCACCAGGTTCACCAGGTCCTCGGGGTGGTCGAGGTCGGGCACGCCGTCGGCGACCGGGCAGCCGCTCTGGCCGAGCGCCTGCGCCAGGATGCTGCCGGCCATGCGGCGGCGGCCGCGTCCCAGGTCGACCAGCACCAGCGTGGTGTCGGCCTCCTCGCGGTCGAGCTGCGGCGTCAGCGTGCCGCGCACGTCGGCCAGGGTGGCGAAGGCGGTGACGATCAGGCTGACCGGCGAGGTGACCTTCTTGGCCTCGCCGGCGTCGTTCCACTGCGTGCGCATCGACAGCGAATCCTTGCCCACGGGGATCGAGATGCCCAGCGCCGGGCACAGCTCCAGGCCGACGGCCTTCACGGTCTCGTAGAGCGCGGCGTCCTCGCCCGGCTCGCCGCAGGCCGCCATCCAGTTGGCCGACAGCTTGACGCGCGAGAGCTCGAACGGCGCCGCCAGCAGGTTGGTGATGGCCTCGCCCACCGCCATGCGTCCGGAAGCCGGCGCGTCGAGCGCGGCCAGCGGCGTGCGCTCGCCCAGGCTCATGGCCTCGCCCGCGAAGCCGGCGTGGTCGGCCAGGGTCACGGCGCAGTCGGCCACCGGCACCTGCCACGGCCCGACCATCTGGTCGCGGTGCGTGAGGCCGCCCACGGTGCGGTCGCCGATGGTGACCAGGAAGCGCTTGGACGCCACCGTCGGGTGCGAGAGCACGTCGATGGCGGCCTGCTGCAGCTCGACGCCGGTCAGGTCGAGCGGCCGGAACGTGCGCTCGACGGTCTTCACGTCGCGCAGCATCTTCGGCGGCTTGCCCAGCAGCACGTCCATGGGCATGTCGACCGGGTGGCCGTCGACGTCGCCGGCGCCGTCGGCCACGACCAATCGGCGCTCCTCGGTCGCGACGCCGACGACCGCGAACGGGCAGCGCTCGCGCTCGCAGAAGGCCCGGAACTGCGCCAGCGATTCCGGCGCGATGGCCAGCACGTAGCGCTCCTGGCTCTCGTTGCACCAGATCTCCTTGGGCGCCATGCCGGATTCCTCCAGCGGCACGGCGTCCAGGTCGAAGCGCGCGCCGCGGCCGGCGTCGTTGGTGAGTTCCGGGAAGGCGTTGGACAGGCCGCCGGCGCCGACGTCGTGGATCGCCAGGATCGGGTTGGCCGCGCCCTGCTGCCAGCAGTGGTTGATGACCTCCTGGGCGCGGCGCTCGATCTCGGGGTTGCCGCGCTGCACCGAGTCGAAGTCGAGCTCGGCCGCGTTGGCGCCGGTGGCCATCGAGCTGGCGGCGCTGCCGCCCATGCCGATGCGCATGCCGGGGCCGCCCAGCTGGATCAGCAGCGAGCCGGCCGGGAACAGGATCTTCTTCGTCTGCGAGGCATCGATGCTGCCCAGCCCGCCCGCGATCATGATGGGCTTGTGGTAGCCGCGATGCTGGATCTCGGCGGCGCCGTCGGCGCCCCGGCTGTCGATGGCCAGCTCGTACTCGCGGAAGTAGCCCAGTAGGTTGGGCCGGCCGAACTCGTTGTTGAAGGCGGCGCCGCCCAGGGGGCCCTCGGTCATGATCTGCAGCGGGCTGGCGATGTGCGCCGGCCGGCCGTAGTGGCCCGCCTCCGGCCAGAGCTTCGAGACCGTGAAGCCGGTCAGGCCGGCCTTGGGGCGCGAGCCGCGCCCGGTGGCGCCCTCGTCGCGGATCTCGCCGCCGGCGCCGGTGGAGGCGCCCGGGAACGGCGAGATGGCGGTCGGGTGGTTGTGCGTCTCGACCTTCATCAGCACGTGGGCCAGCGTCTCCTCCTTGCGGTAGGCGCCGCCCGAGGCGGCCGGCACGCCGCCGTCGGCGGAAGCGTCGGGTGCGCGCGGCACGAAGCGCTCGATGCGCCCGCCTTCCATCACCGAAGCGTTGTCGGCATAGGCGACCACCGTGTGCTGCGGGTTCTGGCGCTCGGTGTGGCGGATCATGCCGAACAGGCTGTGCGGCCGGGCCTCGCCGTCGATCACGAAGTCGGCGTTGAAGATCTTGTGGCGGCAGTGCTCGCTGTTGGCCTGGGCGAACATCATCAGCTCGACGTCGCTCGGGTTGCGCCCGAGTTTCGTGAAGGCGTCGACCAGGTAGTCGATCTCATCGGCGGCCAGCGCCAGGCCGAAGGTGGCGTTGGCCTCGACCAGCGCGGCGCGGCCCCCGCCGAGCACGTCGACCTGCGCCATCGGCGGGGCCGGCAGTTCAGCGAAGAGCGCCGCCGCGTCGTCGATGCCGCCCACCACGGATTCGGTCATGCGGTCGTGCAGCAGCGCCGCCACGGCCGCCGAGGCCTCGGCGCCGAGCATCGGCTGGGTGCCGCGCGCCTTGTCCAGCAGGCCGTCGAGCAGCGGCGCCTTCAGCGCGATGCGGTAGAGCACCACGCGCTCGACGCGGCGCAGCGCGAGGCCGCAGTTGTGGGCGATGTCGGTCGCCTTGGAGGCCCAGGGCGAGACGGTGCCCAGGCGCGGCGTGACGACCAGCGACACGCCGTGCCTCGACTCGGGCGCCTCGTAGCCCGGCCCGTAGTCGAGCAGCGCGGCGAAGCGTTCGCGCGCGGCGGCGTCGGGCGCGGTCTCGGTCACCACCAGGTGCACGAAGCGCGCGGCGATGGCGGCGATGCGCGGCTCGATCTCGCGCAGGCGGGGCAGCAGCTGGCGGGCGCGGAAGCCGCCGAGCGCGCTGCCGCCCTCGAACACGGTCACGATGGGCGGGGCGGTGTGGATGGGCTGCGTCACGGTCGGTGGGCCGGCGCGGAGGCCGGCGGGAGGGATTGAGGTGGAGAGAAAGGCCGGAGCGCCGGAGCGCCGCTGACTGGGGCGTTCCGTGGCGCGGACGCGCGGATTTTAGGCGATGCGTCGGCGCGGGCATGCGCGAGCGGCGCCTGCCGCCATGGACCCCCGATGGGATAATCCCGCCCCATGAGCATTACCTACAACGACGCTGCGGGCGTGGCCGCGATGCGCATCGCCTGCCGCCTCGCCTCCGAGGTCCTGGACTACCTCACCCCCTTCATCAAGCCCGGCGTGACGACCAACGAGATCGACCGTCTCGCGGCCGAGTACATGGTCGGCCAGGGCACGACCTCCGCCACCCTGGGCTACCAGGGCGCCAGCAGCGTGCCCTATCCGAAGTCGCTGTGCACCTCGCTCAACCACGTCGTGTGCCACGGCATCCCCAACGACAAGCCCCTGAAGAAGGGCGACATCATGAACATCGACGTCACCGTCATCAAGGACGGCTGGTTCGGCGACAACAGCCGCATGTTCATGGTCGGCGACGTCTCGATCGCCGCCAGGCGCCTGTGTACCGTGACCTACGAAGCGATGTGGCACGGCATCCTGCAGGTGCGTCCCGGCAACCGGCTGGGCGACGTCGGCCACGCGATCCAGAAGTACGCCGAGGGTCACGGCTTCACGGTGGTGCGCGAGTTCTGCGGCCACGGCGTCGGCCGCCAGTTCCACGAGGAACCGCAGGTGCTGCACTACGGCCGCCCGGGCACCCTGGAAGAACTGCGCCCCGGCATGATCTTCACCATCGAGCCGATGATCAACGCCGGCCGGCGCGACATCAAGGAAGACGCCAAGGGCGGCCAGTACGACGGCTGGACCATCGTCACGCGCGACCACTCGCTGTCGGCGCAGTGGGAGCATTCCGTGCTGGTGACCGAGACCGGCTACGAGGTGCTGACGCTGTCGGCCGGCAGTCCGCCGCCGCCGGCCTTCGTGCTGGAGGCCGAGGCCCGCGCCCAGGCCTCGGCCGGCGTCGCGGCCTGAGACCGGCGGACATCCCGCCGTGATCGAGGTCGCCAAGGTCGACACCGCCACGCTGCGCGAAAGCTACCGCGCCCGCAAGCTCGCGCTGTTCGACACCCTGCGCCTGTCGCGCGCGCCCACGCGCGCGGTGCATGCCGTGCTGCGCCAGCTCGCCGCGCTGGCCGACGAGACGCTCGTCGCGCTCTGGCAGGAAGCCGGTTTCGGCGGCGTGCCGGCGCTGGTGGCGGTCGGCGGCTTCGGACGCGGCGAGCTGTTCCCCTACTCCGACGTCGACGTGCTCGTGCTGCTGCCGGAGTCGCATGCCGAGTCCGTCGACCCGGCCTGCATCGAGGCCTTCATCGGCCAGTGCTGGGACGCGGGACTGGAGATCGGCTCGAGCGTGCGCACGCTCGGCGAGTGCCTGGCCGAGGCCGCCAAGGACGTCACCGTGCAGACCGCGCTGATCGAGTCGCGCCTGATCACGGGCGACAAGAAGCTCTACACGGCGTTCCGCAAGCGCTTCTTCGCCGAGATCGACCCGCGTGCCTTCTTCGCCTCCAAGTCGCAGGAGATGCGCCACCGCCACCACAAGTACGACGACACGCCCTACGCGCTGGAGCCCAACTGCAAGGAGTCGCCCGGCGGCCTGCGCGACCTGCAGACCATCCTGTGGGTGACCAAGGCGGCGGGCTACGGCAACCGCTGGGAGGACCTGGCGAAGAACGGCCTGGCCACGCCCTTCGAGGTGCGCCAGATCAAGCGCAACGAGGCGCTGCTCAGCCTGATCCGCGCGCGGCTGCACGTGACGGCCAACCGGCGCGAGGACCGCCTGGTGTTCGACCTGCAGACCGCCGTCGCCGCCACCTTCGGCTATGTCGGCGAGTCGCGGCGCAAGGCCAGCGAGGCCCTGATGCGGCGCT
Source organism: Variovorax sp. PvP013 (assembly GCF_050435945.1). Lineage (NCBI taxonomy): Bacteria > Pseudomonadati > Pseudomonadota > Betaproteobacteria > Burkholderiales > Comamonadaceae > Variovorax > Variovorax sp. PvP013. Next base: position 572,045 of record NZ_JBNDLF010000001.1, on the reverse strand, counting down.
ACTACTGGGCCGCCAAGGCGGTCACGCAGCTCAACCAGATCCTGCTGCTGAACATCGCCGAGCGGCTGCATCCGCTGCAGGAGGAACCCACGCGCATCAACGAGCGTTTCTTCGAGAAGGCCGGGATGATCGAGGTGGCCAGCGACGACCTCTACCTGAAGGAGCCCCAGGCCATCCTGGAGACCTTCCTGCTCTACCAGAAGACCGCCGGGGTCAAGGGGCTGTCGGCGCGCACGCTGCGCGCGCTCTACAACGCGCGGCCCGTGATGGACAGCCGCTTCCGCAACGACCACGTCAACCACGTCACCTTCATGCGCATGCTGGTGGAGCCGCGCGGCATCACGCACGCCTTTCGGCTGATGAACCAGACCTCGGTGCTCGGGCGCTACCTGCGCGTCTTCCGCAGCATCGTCGGGCAGATGCAGCACGACCTGTTCCACGTCTACACGGTCGACCAGCACATCCTGATGGTGCTGCGCAACATCCGGCGCTTCTTCATCGCCGAGCACGCGCACGAGTACCCGTTCTGCTCGCAGCTGGCCGCCGGCTGGGACAAGCCCTGGGTGCTGTACGTGGCCGCGCTGTTCCACGACATCGCCAAGGGGCGCGGCGGCGACCACTCCACGCTGGGCGCGCGCGACGTCGCCCGCTTCTGCCGCCAGCACGGCATCGAACGCGAGGATTCGAAGCTCATCGAGTTCCTGGTCGCCGAGCACCTGACGATGAGCACCGTGGCGCAGAAGCGCGACCTGAGCGACCCCGAGGTCATCGCCGCCTTCGCCAAGCACGTGGGCAGCGAGCGTTACCTCACGGCACTCTACCTGCTGACCATCGCCGACATCCGCGGCACCTCGCCGCGCGTGTGGAACGCCTGGAAGGGCAAGCTGCTGGAGGACCTCTACCGCGCCACCTCGCGCGTGCTCGGCGGCCACATGCCCGACCCGGACGCCGAGGTCGAGGCGCGCAAGCGCGAGGCGCTGGTCGAACTGGCGCTGCGCGCGATGCCCTTCGATTCGCACAAGGCGCTGTGGGAGACGTTGGACGTGGGCTACTTCATGCGCCACGACGCCTCCGAGATCGCCTGGCACACCAAGCAGCTCTCGCGCCACGTGCGGCTGCGGGCCGCCCCCGTCGACCCGGCCGTGCCGCCGATCGTGCGGGCCCGGCTCTCGCCGATCGGCGAGGGCCTGCAGGTGGTGGTCTACACGCCCGACCAGCAGGACCTGTTCGCGCGCATCTGCGGCTATTTCGAGCAGTCGTCCTTCAGCATCCTCGACGCCAAGGTCCACACCACCAGCACCGGCTGCGCGCTCGACACCTTCCAGGTCGTGACGACCTTCGTGCCGGAGCACTATCGCGACCTCATCAGCATGGTCGAGACCGGGCTGGCGAAGACCCTGGCCGAGGCCGGCGCCCTGCCCGCGCCGGGCAAGGGCCGCGTCTCGCGCCGGGTGCGCAGCTTCCCGATCCAGCCGCGCATCAGCCTGACGCCCGACGACAAGGCCCAGCGCTGGCTGCTCAACATCTCCGCCAGCGACCGCGCCGGCCTGCTCTATTCGGTGGCGCGCATCCTGGCGCAGCACCAGCTGCACCTGCAGTTCGCCAAGGTGACGACCCTGGGCGAGCGGGTGGAGGACACCTTCCTGATCAGCGGCCCGCAGCTGCAGGGCCAGCGGGCGCAGCTGGCGATCGAGCGCGAGCTGATGGACGTGCTGGCGGCCTGAGCGTCCTCGGCCGCCGCCTCAGGCCGGCGGCGTCCGCCGCGCGCTCCTGGCACGCTCGATCGCCCCGCACAGGGCGTCGATGTCCGGCGCCTTTGCGAGCTGGGCGGCCACGGCCGCGCATCGCTCGGCCACCGGACGCGAGGACAGCAGCGCCGCCAGCGCCGATGCCAGGATCGGCCCGGACGCGCGCGCGGCCCCGATCGATCGGCCCACGCCGAGCGCCTCCACCCGGGCGGCGTTGTCGAACTGGTCGTGCGCGAAGGGCACGAGGACCTGCGGGAGGCCCGCGCGCATGGCCTCGGCCGTCGTGCCCACGCCGCCATGGTGGACGATCGCCGCGGCCCGGGCCAGCAGGCCGCGCAAGGGCACGTGCGACTGCCACAGCACGCCCGCCGGCAACGATGCGGGCACCTGTTCGCCGAACGGCGTCAGGAAGACCGCCCGCCGGCCCAGCCGGAGGGTCGCGTCCAGCGCCCGCACGAAGTAGGCCTTCGCGTGCCGGTGTCCCGTCCCCGGCGTGAACACGAGCGGCGCGTCGCCTTCGGCGAGGAAGCGCTCCAGCGCATCGGGCAGCGGCCGTCCGGGCTGCGGCTCATGCAACGGGAACGTCCCAGCGTGCAGGGGCTGCGGCCAGTCCGGCGCGGTCGCCGCGAACCACGGCGGGAACAGGGTCAGGGACAGGTCCGGCACGTCGTGCAGATGCCCGATCAGGTGCGCCACCGGCGCGAGTCCGTGGCGATGCCGTTGCGCGTTGAGGTCGGCCAGGGCGACCGGGTCGACCAGCCCGACGTCGATGCGGCGCCAGATCCAGCGCCGCATGCCGACGGGCATCCAGGCCGGGATGCGCAGCGGTCCGATCGTCAGGGGGTCGTGGACGGTGCGCAGGTTGGCCGGCGCCAGGTACGCGCCGACGACGACCGCGCCGGGATGGGTGGCGCGCGCCAGTCCCGCCGCCGGAAGCAGCAGGGGATGCGCCAGCAGCAGTAGAGAGTCGTCGCACGGCAGGGCCGAGACGAAGGCGGGCACCTCCCGCAGCAGATCGCCGAGCATGCCGCGCCATAGCGTGGCGAACGCCTTGCGCGGATGCCACACGTCCGGATCGTCGACGAGCGCGAGGTGGTCCTCGCGGCGGCCCAGGGGATGGAACACCAGGCCGGCTTCCCGCACCACCTCCTCGTGGACGGCCGTCGTGAGGAACGTGACGCGGTGGCCGCGCCGCCGCAGGGCCACCGCGATGCCGATGAAGGGATGCATGTCGCCGAGCGTTCCGACCGTGAGCACGACGACATGCAGGCTCCCGTCCTGGGCGCCCGCCGACCCGATCGAAGACATCCTGGCGACTCCGCGAGATCTGGGCGGCATGGCGGCGCGACCGTATTCAGCCCGCCGCCAGCCGCCGCTCCAGCCACGCGCTGTAGCGCGACAGCCCGAAGCACATCGCCCAGTACACCCCGGCGATGAACAGATAGCCCTCCAGGTAGAACGGCCGCCAGGTCGGGTCGCCGCCCAGCGCCAGGCCCAACGCGCCGGTCAGCTCGAACAGGCCCACCACCGTCACCAGCGAGGTGTCCTTGAGCGTGCCGACCACCGTGTTGGTCAATGCCGGCACCACCAGCCGCAGCGCCTGCGGCAGCACGATGTCGCGCTGCACCGGCCAGCGGCCGAAGCCCAATGCCATCGCGGCGTCGACCTGCCCGCGCGGCACCGCCTGCAGGCCGCCGCGCACGATCTCGGCCATGTAGGCCGCCACGAACAGCGCCAGCCCGGCCAGCACGCGGATCAGCACGTCGGGCTGCCACCCCGCCGGCCACAGCAGCGGCAGCAGGAAGGACGCCATGAACAGCACCGAGATCAGCGGCACGCCGCGCACCAGTTCGATGTAGGTGGCGCAGAGGGCGCGCGCCGCCGGCCAGCGCGAGCGGCGCCCCAGCGCCAGCAGCAGCGCCAGCGGAAACGCCGCCGCCAGCGCGACCACCGCCAGCCCGATGGTCAGCGGCAGGCCACCCCAGCGATTCGTCGGCACCGGCTCGAGCCCCGCCACGCCGCCGAACATCAGCGCGACGAACAGCGCCAGCGCGCCGATCCACAGCGGCGCCAGCCACCAGCGCCAGCTGCGCGGCCAGGCGCTGAGCAGCGTCACGGCCGACAGCACGACGACCGCCACCGCCGGGCGCCATTGCGCGTCGTACGGATAGCGGCCGAACAGCAGCGGGCGCCACTTCTCGGCGATCACGCCCCAGCAGGCGCCCTGGCCGGGCGCCCGGCAGGCGTCGGCGTCGGGACGGAAGACGGCGCGCAGCACGGCCCAGTCGAACGCGTGCGCGGCGGCCCAGGCGACCACGACCAGCAGGACCACGCTGGCGAGCGCCCGCCAGGGCGTGCCGAACAGCTCCGCGCCCCAGCGGCGGGCCCAGGGCGCGGCCGGCGGCGGCGCCACGGCGCCCGGGCCGACCGGCAGGCCGTCGAGGTCGACGACCTGCGCGGATGCCGACGATGGCAGGACGCTCATCGGGGCCTCCGAGCCAGGACGATCGTCCGGCACACGCTCATCGCCAGCCCCGCAACGCGACGCGCGCGTTGTAGACATTCATGCCCGCCGAGATCGCCAGCGACAGCCCCAGGTACACCGCCATCACGATCGCGATGCACTCGAAGGCGCGCCCGGTCGCGTTGAGCGAGGTGTTGGCCACCGACACCAGCTCCGGATAGCCGACCGCCACGGCCAGCGACGAGTTCTTGGTCAGGCTCAGCAACTGGTTGGTCAGCGAGGGCACGATCAGGCGCAGCGCCTGCGGCAGCACGATCAGGCGCAGTTGCGCGCCGGGCTCCAGTCCCAACGCCTGCGCGGCCAGCTTCTGACCCGGCGCGACCGAGGCGATGCCGGCGCGCACGATCTCGGCCACGAAGGCCGCCGTGTAGAGCGCCAGGCCACCCACCACCGTCAGGTATTCCGGACTCAACGCCGCGCCGCCGACGATGTTGAAGCCGCCCTGCTCGGGCCACTCGAAGCCGCTCGGCCAGAAGGCGCCGGCCTCGCGCACCGGCCACGGCAGCGACAGCCCGCCCTTGCTCAGGAACACGCCCGGCGCCAGCCGGATCGCCTCGGCCGAATCGGGCAGCAGCTGCGTCAGCGCGAAGTACAGCATCAGGATCTGCACCAGCAGCGGCACGTTGCGCACCGTCTGCACGTAGACCGCGCACAGCCCGCGCACCAGCGCGTGCGGCGCCAGCCGGCCGATGCCCAGCAGCGTGCCGAAGACCACCGCCAGCACGGCCGCGGGCAGCGCCGCGCGCACGGTGTTGATCAGCCCGGCGAGGAGAGCGCGCCAGAACGGCTGGCCACCGTCGTAGTCGAGCCAGCCCTCGGAGATCTCGAAGCCGGCCGACTGGGCCAGGAAGTCGAAGCCCGAGCGCACGCCGCGTGCGCGCAGCACGTCGAGCGCGTGCTGCACGACCCAGAACAGGCCGCCGAGCACGGCCGCGACGAGCAGCGCCTGCAGCGCCAGGGCGAGCGCCGCCGAGCGCCGTCCGGGCGCCGCCGCGTTCATTGGACCGGGAGCGCGTAGAGCAGGCCGCCCTTGTTCCAGAGGTTGTTGGCGCCGCGCGGCAGCTTGAGCACCGAGTTCGCGCCGACGTTGCGCTCGAACATCTCGCCGTGGTTGCCCACCGCCTTGATGGCGCGGTAGGACCAGTCCTTGTCCAGCCCCAGCAGCTTGCCGAGGTCGTCGCCGGCGCCCACGAGGCGCTGCTGCGCCGGGTCCTTGCTGCCGGCCTTCAGGGCGTCGATGTTGGCCTGCGTGACGCCGACCTCCTCGGCCTCGATCAATGCGTTGGGCACCCACTTGGCGATGGCGAACCACTCGTCGTCGCCCCGGCGCACCACGGGCGCGAGCGGCGCCTTGGAGATCAGCTCCGGCAGGATGAGGTAGTCGTCGGGGTTGGACGCCTCCTTGTTGCGCAGGCCGGCGAGCCCTGACACGTCGGTCGTGAAGGCCTGGCAGCGGCCGGCGAAGAAGGCCTTGAACGAGGCCTCGAAGCTCTCGAAGACGACCGTCTTGACGGGGATGTTCTGGGCCCGGAAGTAGTCGGCGACGTTCTTCTCGTTGGTGGTGCCGGCCTGGGTGCAGATGGTGGCGTTCTTGAGCTGCTTGGCGCTCGTCACCTTGATCTTCTTCGGCACCAGGAAGCCCTGGCCGTCGTAGTAGTTGATGGTGGTGAAGTGGAAGCCCAGCGAGGCGTCGCGCGTGAGGTTCCAGGTCGTGTTGCGCGCCAGGATGTCGATCTCGCCGGCCTGCAGGGCCGAGAAGCGCTGCTGCGAGTTGAGCGGCACGAACTCGACCTTCTTCGCGTCGCCCAGCACCGCCGCCGCGATGGCGCGGCAGATGTCGACGTCCAGGCCCGACCACTGGCCCTGCGTGTCCGGCGCCGAGAAGCCGGCCACGCCGTTGGTGACGCCGCACTTGACGGCGCCGCGCTGCTTGACGGCGTCCAGGGTCTTGCCGGCGAAGGCCGGAGCGGCGCACAGCACGGCGGCGGCGGCACAAACGGCCGTCAGGACCCGATGGCGGGCGGATGGATGATGGCTCATGGGTGACTTTCTCCTCGCAAAAACGTGCCGTGCAGTTTACGAGGGTGCCCGGGTCCTTGCCGGCGGCGATGGACCACAATCCGGATCCCTTCCCACCTCCCGAAAGGCTCCTTCCCATGACCACTTCCGACGACACCGGCAAGCTCGTGCTGCGCCTGACCCTCGGCATCCTGATCCTCCTGCACGGCATCTCCAAGCTCAGCAACGGCATCGGATCGATCGTGGGCATGGTGACCTCGAACGGCCTGCCCGCCGCGTTCGCCTACGGCGTCTACGTCGGCGAGGTGGTGGCCCCGGCGCTGGTGATCATCGGCTTGCTGACGCGGCCGGCCGCGCTGGTCATCGCGTTCAACATGGGAGTGGCGTTCTGGCTGGCCCATGCCGGCCAGATCGCCACGCTCGGCAAGAGCGGCGGCTGGGCGCTGGAACTGCAGGGCATGTTCCTCTTCGCGGCGATTGCGGTGGCTTTCCTGGGCGCCGGCCGCTTCAGCATCGGCGGGATCGCCGGACGATACAACTGACGCGCGCCGGTCAGTCGTCGTCGGTGGCGTCGAGGCCGGGGAACAGCACCTCGGTGAAACCGAAGCGCATGAAGTCGCGGATGCGCATGGGGTAGAGCGTGCCCAGGAGGTGATCGACCTCGTGCTGGACGACCCGGGCATGGAAGCCGCTCACGGTGCGCTCGATGGGATCGCCATACGGGTCGAAACCGGCATAGTGGATCCTGGAGAACCGAGGCACCACCCCGCGCAGGCCGGGCACCGACAGGCAGCCTTCCCAGCCCTCCTCCTCCTCGTCGCCCACCGACGTGATCACCGGGTTGACCAGCACGGTGCGCGGCACGACCGGCGCCTCGGGATAGCGCGGATTGGGCGCGTCGGTGCCGAAGATCACCACCTGCAGATCGACGCCGATCTGCGGCGCGGCGAGTCCGGCACCATTCACGGCGCGCATGGTGTCGAACATGTCGGCGACCAGCCGATGCAGGGCGTCGGTGTCGAAGGCCTCGACCGGTTGCGCGACGCGCAGCAGCCGCGGGTCGCCCATCTTCAGGATGTCTCGGACGGTCATGTCGATCTGGTTTCGTCGTGCGATTCGCGTCGATGTCTCAAGGGTTCGGATAGAGGCCGGGCGCGAGCTGCTGGGGTGTCGGGTTGCCGGGCCTGGCACTGGGGCCGAAGTTGCCGCCGGACCGGTTCGCAGGAACTGCTGCTCCACCGCCGCCGGCGTTCGGCCAGATGCCCGGTGCGAGCTGCTGAGGTGTCGGATTGCCGGGCATGGCGCGCGGACCGGCGTCGTTTCCGGGCCGACGTCCCTGGTTGGGCCGGCCCGAACGTCCGCCGTCATAACCGGCTCGCGGCGCATAGCCACGTGGGTCACGGTCGTAGTTCGGTCGACCGTAGTACCCCGGCCGACCGTAGTAACCGGGATGGTCGTAATAACCGCCCTGGATGTAGACCGGGGCCGGCACCACCACGGGAGCCGAGCCGTAGTAGGACTGGGAATAGCCACCGTACGACGACGCTCCATAGCCATAGTCCCCATAGGCACCGGGCGCGGCGCAGCCGCCGAGCAGCAGCACTCCGCAGAGTCCGAGGGAGCCGGCGATCCAGCGCGTGTTCTTCATCATCATGGCGTTTCCTTTCGATCCCGTCGGGCGGCGCGGGATGTCCCCGGCGTCCGTCACGGCGTCGCGACGGCGTCCGGTCCCGGACCGTGATCGAGGATGTCGAGCATCCCCTGTTCATCGATCACCGCGACGCCCAACAAGTTCGCCTTTTCGAGCTTGCTGCCGGCTTCCGCGCCGGCGACGACGTAGTCGGTCTTCTTGCTGACCGAGCCCGCGACCTTGGCGCCGGCCGCTTCCAGCTTGTCCTTCGCCTCGTCGCGCGACAGCGTAGGAAGCGTGCCGGTGATGACGAAGGTCTTGCCCGCCAGCGGCCGGGGCGCGCGGACGGCGGGCGCGCCCTCCTCCCAGCGCAGCCCGGCGGCGCGCAGTTGATCGACCACCTCGCGGTTGTGCGGCTGGTCGAAGAAGGCGCGCAGGCTCGTCGCCACGACCGGGCCGACATCGTCGACCTCCAGCAGCTCCGCCTCGCCCGCCGCCATGATCGCGTCGAGGCCGCCGAAGTGCAGCGCGAGGTCCCTCGCCGTGCTCTCGCCGACGTGGCGGATGCCCAGCCCGAACAGGAAGCGCGGCAGCGTCGTGTCCTTGGAGGCCTCCAGCGCCGCGACCAGGTTGGCCGCCGATTTCTCCGCCATGCGCGGCAGCGCAGACAGGGTCTCCGCATCCAGCCGGTAGAGGTCCGGCAGCGTGCGGATGAGGTTCGCGTCGACCAGCTGCTCGACCAGCCTGTCGCCCAGCCCCTCGATGTCGACGGCGCGGCGGGCGGCGAAGTGCAGCACCGCCTCCTTGCGCTGGGCGGCGCAGAACAGGCCGCCGGTGCAGCGGTGGTCGACCTCGCCCTCCGCGCGCAGGGCGTCGGAGCCGCAGACCGGGCAATGGGCGGGCATCGTGAAGACCGTGCCGCGCTCGCCCTCGGGCCGCGCCAGGCTGGCGGGCGCGACGCCGACGACCTCGGGGATCACGTCGCCGGCGCGCCGCACGACCACCGTGTCGCCCACGCGCACGTCCTTGCGGCGCGCTTCCATCTCGTTGTGCAGGGTGGCGTTGGTCACCGTCACACCGCCCACGAACACCGGCGCCAGCTTGGCCACCGGCGTCAGCTTGCCGGTGCGCCCGACCTGCACCTCGATGGCCGCCACCTCGGTCAACTGCTCCTGCGCTGGGTACTTGTGCGCCACGGCCCAGCGCGGTTCGCGCGAGACGAAGCCCAGCCGGCGCTGCAGCGCGACCTCGTCGACCTTGTAGACCACGCCGTCGATGTCGTAGGGCAGCGCGTCGCGCTGGCGACCCATGGCCTCGTGGAAGGCGACCAGCTCGGCCGCGCCGCTCGCGCGCCGCGTCTGCGGCGCGACCGGGAAACCCCAGGCCTTCAGCTGCGCCAGCCAGTCGATCTGCGTCGGGCAGTCCGGCCCGCCCTCCTCCGGCGCCGAGACCTCGCCCAGTCCGTAGGCGAAGAAGCTCAGCCGACGCGACGCCGCGATGGCCGGATCGAGCTGCCGCACGGCGCCGGCCGCCGCGTTGCGCGGATTGACGAAGACCTTCTCGTTCTTCTGGCCGGCCGCGATCTTCTCGCGCTGGCGGTCGTTGAGCGCCTCGAAGTCGTCGCGCCGCATGTAGACCTCGCCGCGCACCTCGACCACCGGCGGCGGCGCGGCGTCGCCGTGCAGGCGCAGCGGGATCTGGCGCAGCGTGCGCAGGTTCTGCGTCACGTCCTCGCCGATCGCGCCGTCGCCGCGCGTGGCCGCCTGCACCAGCACGCCGTCCTCGTAGCGCAGGCTCAGGGCCAGGCCGTCGAACTTGAGTTCGCAGGCGTAGTCGACCGGTGCCGCGTCCTCCGCCAGTCCCAGCTCGCGCCGCACGCGGGCGTCGAAGGCGACGGCGCCGGCGGCGGTGATGTCGGTCTCGGTGCGGATCGACAGCATCGGCACCCGGTGGCGCACCTTGACGAAGCCCGCGAGCACCTGGCCGCCCACGCGCAGCGTCGGCGAATCGGGCGTGCGCAGCTCGGGATGCTCGCTCTCGATGGCCTGCAGGCGCTGGAACAGCCGGTCGTACTCGGCATCGGGCAGCGCCGGCGCGTCGAGCACGTAGTAGAGATGCGCGTTGTGACGCAGCTGCTGGCGCAGCTCGGCGGCCTCGCGCGCCAATGCCGCATCGGCGGGCAGGGATTCGCTCATGATTTCATCGTCGTTACAACTTCTCGTTCATGCAGGCGCATGCCTCGCCCGCGACTCATGCAAACCCGCGCAGCTCGAGGCCAGTGACACCGTGGAACCGGCTTTGCCGGGCCGCCGGTGTCGCCCCCTCGAAGGGGGTGGACGCTGCCACACGCAGTGGGCAAGCCTGGGGGTGAGCTCCATTCAACTGAACAGTCGACGCGCCAGCGGCGATCCGGCGGCGAGGTCGCGCGACTCCAGCGTGTCGTAGAGCTGCTCGAGGTCGGCGCCGATGGCGTCCATGGTCTCCTCGCGCAGCAGCTGGGCGTCGCCGTCGGTGACGACGCCGTCCATCTCCAGCGCCAGGGCGTCGGCGGCCTCGCGCATGCGCTGGAACGCCCGCTCGGCGCGGTCGACCTGCGGCACGTCGAGGCTCAGCGTGAGTTCGCGGATCGCCGACTGGGCCGGGTCGTCGGCCAGCGCGGCCTGGGTGTCGAAGGCCAGCCCGATCACCGGCGGCAGACCGGCCTCGCTCGCCGGCAGCACCATGCGCCCGGGGATGATGCCCGGCAGGAAGCCCAGCCGCGCCGCGTTCTGCTGCACGTAGCCGGGACTCCAGGCGGCGTGGCGGGCGCGCAGCACGAAGCCCAGCTGCGCGTCGTGGGCGCTGGCGAACTGGTCGAGTTCCTTCGCGCGCGCCACCTCGTCGAGCATCTCGGGGAATTCCGGCGATCCGTTGATGCCGTCGGCGAAGGCCTGGGCCTTGACGACGAACTCCGAATACTCGATCTCGTTAAGCGCGCCGGTGCGGTTGGCCAGCTGCACGCCGATCTGGAAGGCGCCGTAGCGCTGGCCGGCGACGGGCGGCTCCCATTCGCCGTTGTGCTCGTTAAGGCCCTCGACGGCCACCGGCTTGCTGCCGGCGCGCCGGGTGGCGGGCATGGCGGCGATGGCGGCGTCGCCGGAGACCAGGCCGTCGAGCGCGATCGGCGCGATGACGTCGATCAGCGGATCGAGCCCGCCGCGGCGCTCGCCCGCGAGCGCGCCGGGCAAGGCGCTGGGCGCGGGCAGGTCGGGGTCGAAGAGCGGTTCGTGGCGCGCGTTGCCCGGCACCGGATGCGGCTGGACGTGCAGCACCGGGCCGTCCTCGCCGTCGATGCGGCCGGCGGCGAGCGCGGCGGCGGAGCGCGCGGCGTCCTCGGCCAGCGCCTCGTCCAGGGCGTCGGGCTGGCGCGGGGTGTTGCGGCGCGACATCCAGGTGTTGTAGGCCACCAGGCCCGCGAGCACGAGCCCGCCGAGGATGGCGAGGGCGAGAGTGAGACTGCTCATGGGATCTGGGACTTTCAGGCTGCTGCGACCATCGACACGGCCGCTTCCATGTCCACCGCCACGATGCGCGAGACGCCCTGCTCCTGCATCGTCACGCCGATGAGCTGCTCGGCCATCTCCATCGCGATCTTGTTGTGGCTGATGAAAAGGAACTGGGTGCTCTGGCTCATGGCGGAAACCAGTTTGGCATAGCGTTCGGTGTTGGCGTCGTCCAGTGGCGCGTCGACCTCGTCGAGCAGGCAGAACGGCGCCGGATTGAGCTGGAAGATGGCGAAGACCAGCGCGATGGCCGTCAGCGCCTTCTCCCCGCCGGAGAGCAGGTGGATGGTCTGGTTCTTCTTGCCCGGCGGCTGCGCGAGCACCTGCACGCCGGCGTCCAGGATCTCGTCGCCGGTCATCACCAGGCGCGCGTTGCCGCCGCCGAAAAGCTCGGGGAACATGCGGCTGAAGTGCTCGTTGACGGTCTTGAAGGTGCCCCCGAGCAGGTCGCGCGTCTCGACGTCGATGCGGCGGATGGCGTCCTCCAGCGTGTCGATGGCCTCGTTCAGGTCGGCCGACTGGGCGTCGAGGAAATCCTTGCGCTCGCGCGCGCTGGCGAGTTCGTCCAGCGCGGCGAGGTTGACGGCGCCGAGCGCGGCGACCTCGCGGTTGAGCCGGTCGATCTCGCCCTGCAGGCCGGCGAGCCGCACCTTGCCGTCCTCGACCGAGCGCGCGACGGCGTCGAGGTCGGCCTGCGCGTCGGCCAGCAGCGCGGCGTACTGCTCGACGCCCAGGCGCGCGGCCTGCTCCTTGAGCTGCAGCTCGGTGATGCGCTGGCGCAGCGGATCGAGCTCGCGCTCCAGCCGCAGGCGGGCCTCGTCGCTCGCGCGCAGCTTCGCCGTCAGGTCGTCGTACTGGCCGCGGATGGCGGCCAGCGCCTGCTCGCGCTCCAGCCGCAGCGCCAGCGCGTCCTGCAGTCCGGCCTGCGCCGTGGCGTCGCTCAGGCGGCCGAGTTCGTCCTCGGCGCGCGCCTGTTCGGCGGCGAGCGCGGCCACCTGCTGCACGGCGGTGTCGATGGCGCGGGCGAGTTCGCCGCGCCGGGCCTCAACGCTGCGGCGCGCGAAGGCGGCCTCCTGGGCCTGACGCTCGAGCCGGCGGTGCTGCTCGCGGCTCGCATCCAGCACGCGGCCGGCCTCGACCACGCGCTCGTCGAGCTGCGCATGGCGCTCCTGGCCGTCGGCGAGCTGCAGGTCGAGCTCCTCGAAGCGGCCCTCGGCGTCGAGGCGACGCTCCTGCAAATCCTCGAGCTGGACGTCGACCTCGCCGATGTCGGCCGCGAGCTGCTCGCCGCGCACGCGGCGCTGCTCGGCGAGCTGGGCCAGGCGCAGGGTCTCGACCTGCAGCGCGTGCGCGCGCGACTGCGTCTCGGCGGCCTCGCGCCGCGCGCCGACCAGGCGCTGCGCCACGTCGGCATAGGCCGCCTCGGCGCGCGAGAGCGCGATGCGCGCCTCGTCGCTGAGGAGGGTCTGCGCACGCACCTGGCGTTCCAGGTTCTCGATCTCCTGCTGGCGCGCCAGCAATCCGGCCTGGGCCGAATCCGGCGCGTAGAACACCACGCCGTGCGCGGTGACGGCGTGGCCGTCGGGCACGTGGATCGTCTCGCCGGGCGCGAGCGTCGCGCGCCGCGCCAGGGCCTCGTCCAGCGTCGGCGCGACGAAGCAGCCGTGCAGCCAGTCGGTCAGCAGGGCCTGCAGGCCGGCGTCGTTCAGGCGCAGCAGTTCCGACAGGCGCCGCAGCGCGCCGTCCGGCGCCACGGCGCCGCCGGCCGCGGGCGGGGTGAAGAAGGCCAGCCGCACCGGCGGCGCGTCGGCGGCGAAGGCGCGCACGAGGTCGAGCCTGGACACCTCCAGCGCGCCCAGCCGCTCGCGCAGGGCCGATTCGAGCGCGTTCTCCCAACCGGGCTCGACGTGCAGGCGGCTCCACAGGCCCTGCAGGCCGTCGAGCCCGTGCCTGGCGAGCCAGGGCGCGAGCTTGCCGTCGGTGCGCACGCGCTCCTGCAGCGCCTTCAAGGCTTCGAGCCGGGCCGAGAACTCGGCGTGGCGCGCGCTCTCGGCGTTGGCGGCCTGCTGGCGCGCGCGGCGTTCGTCGTCGCGCTGCGGGGCCGCGTCCTGCCACTCCTGCAGGCGCGCCTCGGCTTCGGCGGCGGCTTCCTGCAGGGCGGCGAGCTGGTCCTGCAGGTCGACCAGGCGCGCGTCGTCCGGCGCGGCCAGGGCCTGCCGGTCGCCGCGCAGGCGCTCGCCGCGCAGGGTCAGCTGGCGGCGCTGTTCCTCGATGTGGCGCTGCTCGGCCGCCAGCACCTGGATCTGCTGCTGCACCTGCGCCACCGCGGCGCGCTGGGCGTCGGCCTCGGCCTGGGCCCGGCGCCGGGCGTCCTCCAGGCCGGGCAGGCGCGCGTCGTGCTCCTCCAGTTGCGCGGCGAGCAGCTCGGCCTGCTCCTCGGCGTCGACGCCCTGGCCGGCGAGCGCCTCGAGCTCGGCCTCGGCGGCCTCGCGGCGCTCGCTCCATTGGGCGAACTGCGCGCGCAGCTGGACCAGCCGCTGCTCGACGCGCTGGCGGCCCTCGACCACGAAGCGGATCTCGCCCTCCAGCCGGCCGACCTCGGCACCGGCCTCGTACAGCCGGCCCTGCGCCTGGGAGACGGTGTCGCCGGCGGTGTAATGCGCCTGGCGCACGGCCTCCAGATCGGCCTCGACGTGGCGCAGCTCGGCGGTGCGCGCCTCCAGGTCGACAAGCGCGCGGTCGGCTTCGGTCTTGACGCGGGCCTGGTCGGCCTCGCTCTCGACGCGCTTCATGAACCAGAGCTGGTGCTGCTTGCGGCTGGCGTCGGCCGTGAGGGCGTTGTAGCGCTGGGCGACCTCGGCCTGCTTCTCCAGCCGGTCGAGGTTGGCGGCGAGTTCGCGCAGGATGTCCTCGACGCGCGTGAGGTTCTCGCGCGTGTCGGCCAGGCGGTTGCCGGTCTCGCGGCGGCGCTCCTTGTACTTCGACACGCCGGCGGCCTCTTCCAGGAACAGGCGCAGTTCCTCGGGCTTGGACTCGATGATCCGGCTGATCGTGCCCTGGCCGATGATGGCGTAGGCGCGCGGCCCGAGGCCGGTGCCCAGGAACACGTCCTGCACGTCGCGGCGGCGCACCGGCTGGTTGTTGATGTAGTAGCTGCTGGTGCCGTCGCGCGTGAGCACGCGGCGCACGGCGATCTCGGCGAACTGCGCCCACTGGCCGCCCGCGCGATGGTCGGCGTTGTCGAACACCAGCTCGACGCTGGAGCGGCTGGCCTGCTTGCGCGTGGTGGTGCCGTTGAAGATGACGTCCTGCATCGACTCGCCGCGCAGTTCCGACGCCCGCGATTCGCCCAGCACCCAGCGCACCGCGTCCATGATGTTCGACTTGCCGCAGCCGTTGGGCCCGACCACCCCGACGAGCTGTCCCGGCAGCAGGAAATTCGTGGGTTCGGCGAACGATTTGAAGCCCGAGAGCTTGATGGAGTTGAGACGCACGGGAAGTCGTTGGGGCCTGGATCAGCGCCAAGCCATTGATTTGAAAGGAGAATCCGGCCGCCGGCCAGCGGTGGGCCGAGCCCGTGATGATAACGTGCGCCTCATGCACCGAATCCGCTTTCCGTCCCCTGTCTCCGCCGTGCGCCCGGCATCGGCCGCCGTCCTGTGCTGCGCGATCGGGCTGGCCGGCCTCGCGGGCTGCGCCGCCTTCCGCGAGACCGATCGTCGCGAGCCCTACGCCACGCAGGAGTGGGCGCAGTCGAGCGCCAACCGCCTCGCCAACCTGGCCGTGCGCGACAACCTGGAGTCGATCCGGCGCGTGCAGCTCTCGCTCTACCGGCGCAACCCGCGCGAGTGGCGCAAGTGGGCACCGAGCGCCGACGAGGCGATCGCGCGCACCTGGGACGCCGTGATGCACGACGCGCCGCCGCCCGACCTGCGCGGCGCCAAGGGCATCGACGCGGTGCGGCTCGCCTTCGACGCGGCGCCGCCCGCGCCCTACGCCGGCGACCGCGTCGCCGCGCTGGTGTTCGGCTGGGCCTCGATGCTCAAGGAGGCCAACGGCGGCACCTGGTCGCAGACGATGGTCGACGGCGTCGACGCCGAGAACGCCTACCGCGCGGCGCGCAACGTCGAGATCTCGCTGTGGCTCATCGGCTCGAAGACCGGCGCCGACGGCCAGCCCCTGCTGCTGGCCACCGAGGTCAGCGAGCGCGGCCGCAACCTGGTGGTCGACCGCGAACTGTCGAAGGTGGTCGCGCGGCTCGACCTGCTGGCCGCCCAGGCGGACGAGAAGTACCGGCGCGCGGCGCTGGACTTCACGCAGGGCTGGATGCTGGGCAACCTGGGGCCGTTCCTGTCGCTGGCCAAACGATGACCATGCACTGAATACCGGGCCTCCAGCCGCTCGGATCGCGGTTTTCCGCGAAATTCGTCACGCACGGACTTTTAGAATGCCGGGTGGTCTTTCGTTTCCAC
The DNA here is from genome assembly GCF_050435945.1 of Variovorax sp. PvP013. NCBI lineage: Bacteria > Pseudomonadati > Pseudomonadota > Betaproteobacteria > Burkholderiales > Comamonadaceae > Variovorax > Variovorax sp. PvP013. The sequence goes on along the minus strand of NZ_JBNDLF010000001.1, from coordinate 556,110 downwards.
GCTCGTCCTTTCTCCATCCCCTTTCCTCCTTCCATCCCACACTCCATGAGCTCCATCAATTTCATCGGCGGCGAAAAAGGCGGCGTCGGCAAATCCGTCGTCTCGCGCGTCCTGGCGCAGTACTTCATCGACCACAGCCGGCCCTTCACCGGCTTCGACACCGACCGCTCGCACAGCTCGTTCGCGCGCTTCTACCAGGGCTTCGCCTCGCCGGTGGTGGTCGACAGCTTCGAAGGACTCGACACCGTCGTGAACGGCTTCGAGACCAACCCGCAGCAGAGCGCGATCGTCGACCTGGCCGCCCAGACGCTGGCGCCGCTGGCGCGCTGGATCAAGGAGTCGGACCTGCTGGGCGTGTTCGAGGAACTGGGCGTGGCCGTGAACTTCTGGCACGTGCTCGACGACGGCAAGGACTCGAGCGAGCTGCTCGGCACCCTGGTCGACACCTTCGGCAGCAAGCCCAACTACATCGTGGTGCAGAACTACGGCCGCGGCGGCGACTTCGCCCAGCTGCTGGGCTCGCCCTCGCTCGCCAAGGCCACCGCCAGCGGCGCCCACGTGATCGCCCTGCCGCGCCTGCACGAGGCCAGCATGCGCAAGATCGACGCCAACGACACCAGCTTCTGGAAGGCGATCAACGACCGCGAGAGCCCGCAGGCGCTCGGCCTGCTCGAACGACAGCGCGTGAAGACCTGGCTGGCCAACGCCTACGCGGCGTTCGACACGCTGCCGCTCTGAGTCGTCGTCGTCTCCGGCGCCGTCACGGGCCGCGGACCGTCCGAGGGCGGATCTGAGGCCTGCGGCTGCCGAGTCCGGGCCCAAGGTCCCGGGCCTTTTCAGACCATGCTCCGCTCTTGCCGAGCCGGCCTGCCGGTCACGGCGTGAGCCGTGACCGCAAAGCCCGATCATCACCGCAAAGCCGTTAGCAGATTGAAGATGGACAGAAGAACTTTCGCGCTGGGTCTGGCGCCGCTGCTGACCCTCGCGGCCCATCCGTCGCGGGCCCGGACGTCGCCGGCGGAGGTCGCGCGATCGCCGGCCGCGCCGACGGTGCTGGCATCGACCGGCACGCAACGTGCCCTGCGGCGCATCGAAGCCGCCGCCGGCGCCCGGCTGGGTGTCGCCCTCCTCGACACGGCCACCGGGCAGCGCGTCGGCCATCGCGCCGACGAGCGCTTTCCGATGTGCAGCACCTTCAAGTTCCTGGCCGCGGCGCTGGTGCTGCGGCGGGTCGACCAGGGCGTCGAATCGCTCGACCGCCCGGTCGCCATCGACGCCGCCCGGCTCGTGACCTACTCCCCCGCCACCGGCCGCCACGCCGGCGGCCACATGACGATGGGCGCGCTGTGCGAGGCCGCCGTCACCCTGAGCGACAACGGCGCCGCCAACCTGATGCTGGAGAGCTTCGGCGGACCGGCCGGCCTGACCCGCTTCGCGCGTTCGCTGGGCGACGACGTCACGCGCCTCGACCGCTTCGAGACCGCCCTCAACGAGGCGACCCCCAACGATCCCCGCGACACCACCTCGCCGGCGGCGATGCTCGACCTGATGCGCCAGCTGCTGCTCGGCCGCGCCCTCGCCCCGGCGTCGCGCGACCGGCTGCGCGGATGGATGCTCGGCAACACCACCGGCGCCACCAGCCTGAAGGCCGGCCTGCCCCCCGACTGGCTGATCGGCGACAAGACCGGCGCGGGCGGCCACGGCACGCGCAACGACATCGCGATCGTCCGGCCGCGCGGCGACGGCGCGCCGGTGCTCGTGGCGGCCTATCTGACCGGCGCGACCGCGCTCGACGACGCGGCGCAGCGCCGGGTGCTGGCCGAGGTCGGCGCGCTGCTGCCGGACTTCGTGGCGACGGCGTCGACCTCCGGCTGAACGGACGCGACGCCGGTCGCCCCGGCTACGTCCGCAGCCGGGGGCGCCGCGCCAGCGTCAACGCCAGCAGCAGCACCGCGAACACCGCGAAGCACACGAACGACCAGTTGGCGATCGACAAGCCCAGGAAGCTCCAGTCGACCTTGCTGCAGTCGCCGCTGCCGCGGAAGATCATCGGCAGCGCGCGCTGCAGCGGAAAGGTCTCGATCATTCCGTAGATGTCGCGCCCGCAGGTGACGACCTCCGGCGGGTACCACTGCAGCCAGCTCTGCTGCGCCGCCGTGTAGGCCCCGCCGACCGAGAACAGCAGCGCCAGCCCGGCGCCGGTGCGCTGCAGCGCCGGGCCGCGCGACAGGGCCGCCAGGCCGGTGAACAGCGCCACCCCGATCAACGCATAGCGTTGGACCACGCACATCGGGCACGGCTCCAGGCCGACGACGTGCTGCAGATACATGCCGAAGACCAGCATGGCGACGCAGGCGGCGCAGATGAACGCGAGCGCGCGCCGGGGCGCGCCGAAGAACCAGGAGATCACGGTGAAAAGCCCTCGAAGACGGAAAGATCCGGATGCGGGCGGCGTGACAGCGTCGGTCGCCGCCGGCCCGTCCGGGTGTGCGCGGATTATCGGAGCCCGATCCGGCGCCCGGGTTCCGGCGCCGTCGCGGCGATTCCGAAAACGTCCGGCGCCGGAAGGCGTGGCAGGCGCTGCGGCGACCCCGTCGATGCCCCCCGGAAGCGGCATCGACGCGCGGCGGGCGCCCTCGCCCCCGCCCCTCAGGCCGGCTGCACGAACAGCCGCACGTTGCGCGGCGTCGCCAGCACGCGGTCGCCCTCGCGCAAACCCGTGGCCTGGAACTGCTGGGACGGCATGTGCACCTCGATCACGGCCGGCGAGGCGGCGGCATGGGCGGCGTGCGAGGCCAGGGGTTCGAGTTCCAGCCGCGCGGTCGGGCCGACGACGATGGCGCGCGTGATGGTCGCGGCGATGCCGTTGCCGCCCTCGACCCAGGGCGCGAGCTCGAACTCGTGCGGGCGCACATAGGCCATCGCCTTGCCGTCGGCCACGTCCCGGTGCTCGGGCGCGTCGATGCGCAGACCGCCCACGCTCACCTCGCCGCTCTGCGCGCGGCCGTGGAACAGGTTCACGTCGCCCAGGAAGCTGTAGACGAACGGGCTGGCCGGGTGGTCCCAGACGTCCTGCGGCGAGCCGCTCTGCTCGATGCGGCCCTGGTTGATGACGACCACGCGGTCGGCCACTTCCAGCGCTTCCTCCTGGTCGTGCGTGACGAAGATCGAGGTGACGTGCAGTTCGTCGTGCAGGCGCCGCAGCCAGCGGCGCAGTTCCTTGCGCACCTTGGCGTCGAGCGCGCCGAAGGGCTCGTCGAGCAGCAGCACCTTGGGCTCCACCGCCAACGCGCGTGCCAAGGCGATGCGCTGGCGCTGGCCGCCCGAGAGCTGCGGCGGATAGCGGTCGGCGATCCAGTCGAGCTGCACCAGCTTGAGCAGCTCGTGCACCTTGGCCTTGATCTGCGCGTCCGAGGGACGCTGGTCGCGCGGCTTCACGCGCAGGCCGAAGGCCACGTTCTCGAACACCGTCAGGTGCCGGAACAGCGCGTAGTGCTGGAACACGAAGCCGACCTTGCGCTCGCGCACGTGGACGTCGGTGGTGTCCTCGCCGTAGAAGTGGATGCTGCCCGCGTCGGCCGTCTCCAGCCCCGCGATGATGCGCAGCAGCGTGGTCTTGCCGCAGCCCGAGGGGCCCAGCAGCGCGATCAGCTCGCCCGAATCGATGTCCAGGCTGACGTCGCGCAACGCCTGGAAATCGCCGAAATGCTTGCTGACGTTCCTGATTTCGATGCTCATGGTGTGTTTCTTCCCTGACGGTTCAATGCGCGGCGGCCGCGCCGGCGGCGGTGGCGGCGTCGACCGACGGCGGCCGCTCCGGCGGCAGGTCGGCGGCGGCCCTGAGGTCGCGCTCGTGGCGCCATTCGATCACCGACTTGATGACCAGCGTGACGATCGCCAGCAGCGCCAGCAGCGAGGCCACGGCGAAGGCCGCGACCGACTGGTACTCGTTGTAGAGCACCTCGACGTGCAGCGGGATGGTGTTGGTCTGGCCGCGGATGTGGCCCGAGACCACCGACACCGCGCCGAACTCGCCCATCGCCCGCGCGTTGCACAGGATCACGCCGTAGAGCAGGCCCCACTTGATGTTGGGCAGGGTCACGCGCCAGAAGGTCTGCCAGCCGGTCGCGCCCAGCACCATCGCCGCCTGCTCCTCGTCCGTGCCCTGGGCCTGCATCAGCGGCACGAGTTCGCGCGCGATGAACGGGAAGGTCACGAAGACCGTCGCCAGCACGATGCCCGGCACGGCGAAGATGATCTTGACGTCGTGCGCCGCGAGCCACGGCCCGAACCAGCCGTGCGCGCCGAACACCAGCACGTAGATCAGGCCGGCGACCACCGGCGACACCGCGAACGGCAGGTCCACCAACGTGGTCAGGAAGGCCTTGCCGCGGAACTCGAACTTGGCGATGGCCCAGGCCGCGCAGACGCCGAACACCAGGTTCAGCGGCACGGTGATCGCGGCCACCAGCAGCGTCAGCCGGATGGCGCTCCAGGCGTCGGGTTCCTTGAGCGCGGCGAAGAAGGCGTCGACGCCCTTGCTCAGCGCCTCGGTGAACACGGCCGCCAGCGGCAGCACCAGGAACAGGGCGATGAACAGCAGCGCCAGCCCGATCAGCAGGCGCCGCACCCAGGCCGATTCGGTGGTGCCGGCCATCGCGCGGCGCGCGGGGTTCGGCGCGCTCATGCCGAGGCTCCCGCGGAACGCCGCCGCTGCCACGCCTGCAGCCCGTTGATGACCAGCAGCATCGCGAAGGACACCACCAGCATCACCAGCGCCACGGCGGTGGCGCCGCCGTAGTCGTACTGCTCCAGCTTGCCGATGATGATCAGCGGCGTGATCTCCGAGATCATGGGCATGTTGCCGGCGATGAAGATGACCGAGCCGTACTCGCCGATGGCGCGTGCGAAGGCCATCGCGAAGCCGGTCAGCAGCGCCGGCAGGATGGTCGGCAGGACGACGCGCGTGAAGGTCTGCCAGCGCGTCGCGCCCAGGCAGGTCGCGGCCTCCTCCAGTTCCTTCTCGGAGTCTTCCAGCACCGGCTGCACCGTGCGCACCACGAAGGGCAGGCCGATGAAGATCAGCGCGATCACCACGCCGGCCGGCGTGAACGCCAGTTTGATGCCCAGCGGCTCCAGGTACTGCCCGATCCAGCCGTTGCCCGCCAGCAGCGCCGTCAGCGCGATGCCCGCCACGGCCGTGGGCAGCGCGAACGGCAGGTCGACCAGCGCGTCGACGATCTTCTTGCCCGGGAACTTGTAGCGCACCAGCACCCAGGCCACCAGCAGGCCGGCGAACAGGTTGACCACCGCCGCCAGGAAGGAGGCGCCGAAGGTCAGGCGGTAGGACGCCATCACGCGCGGCGCGCTGATGGCGGTCCAGAACTGATCCCAGGTCAGGGTGAATGTCTTGAAGACGAGCGTCGACAGCGGGATCAGGACGATCAGGCTGAGGTAGAGCAGCGTGTAGCCGAGCGTGATGTTGAAGCCCGGGAGCACGCGTCGGGAGACCCCGCGCCCGCCGGGGCGCGAGGTCGACCCCGCCGCCGGAGACGGCAGGGCCGTGATGGTGGCACTCATGGGATTACCTGGCGCCGGTGTAGATCTTGTCGAACTGGCCGCCGTCGTTGAAGTGGACCTTCTGCGCCTCGCCGAGGCTGCCGAAGATCTCCTGCACCGTGAACAGCTGCAGCGGCTTGAAGGTGCCGGCGTACTTCTTCAGCACCGCGGCCGAGCGCGGACGCAGCGCGTGCTTGGCGGCGATCTCCTGGCCCTCCTCGGAATACAGGAAGTCGAGGTAGGCCTTGGCGACGGCGCCGGTGCCCTTCTTGGCGACGGTGCGCTCGACGATGGCCACCGGGTTCTCGGCCAGCACGCTGATCGAGGGGTACACGGCGTCGACCTTGCCGGCGCCGAATTCGCGGTCGATCGACAGCGACTCCGATTCGAAGGTGATCAGCACGTCGCCGATGTTGCGCTGCAGGAAGATGGTGGTGGCGTCGCGCCCGCCCTTGCCCAGCACCGGCACGTTCTTGAACAGCTTGCCGACGAACTCGGCCGCCTGCGCGTCGGTGCCGCCCTTCTTCTTCACGTAGCCCCAGGCGGCCAGGTAGGCGTAGCGGCCGTTGCCACCGGTCTTGGGGTTGACCACGATGACCTGCACACCCGGCTTGATCAGGTCGTCCCAGTCCTTGATGTTCTTCGGGTTGCCGTTGCGCACCAGGAAGATCGAGGTCGACAGCGTGGGCGAGGCGTTGTCCGGGAAGCGCTTGGCCCAGTCCTTCGCGACCACGCCGTTGGCGGCGAGGAAGTCGACGTCGGTGGTGGTGTTGAAGGTGACGACGTCGGCCTCCAGGCCGTCGTTGACCGCGCGCGCCTGCGCGCTGGAGCCGCCGTGGGCCTGGTCGATCTTCACGTCCTGGCCGGTCGCCTTCTTGTAGCTGGCGATGAAGGCGGGATTGATGTCCTTGTAGAACTCGCGCGCCACGTCGTAGGAGGCGTTGAGGAGCGTCGTGGTCTGCGCGAGGGCGGCGCCGCCGAAACCGGCGGAGGCGAGCACCACGGCGGTGGCGAAGGTCTTGAAACGGAAATTCATCGAATTCTGAACAAAAGAGGAAGAGGAAGAAGCGGAAAAACGCGGCAGCGGCCGCGTTTCATGTCGTGGGGTGTCGGGACCGAACTACTTGTTGGGCTGCGGCGTCACGCGCAGGTAGGGTCGGACGGCCTTGAAACCCTTGGGAAAGCGTTCCGCCAACTCGGCCGGGTCCTGGATGCTCGGGACGATGACGACGTCGTCGCCGTCCTTCCAGTTGGCCGGCGTCGCGACCTTGTGGCTGTCGGTGAGCTGCAGCGAATCGACGACGCGCAGCAGTTCGTCGAAGTTGCGCCCGGTGCTCGCCGGGTAGGTCAGCGTGGCGCGGATCTTGTGCTGCGGATCGATCCAGTAGACGGTGCGCACGGTCGCCGTGGTGGAGGCGTTGGGGTGGATGAGGTCGTAGAGCTCGGCGATCTTGCGGTCCGGGTCGGCCAGGATCGGGAAGTCGACCGTGGTGGACTGCGTCTCGTCGATGTCGGCGATCCACTCGCGGTGCTTGTCCGCCGGGTCGACGCTGATGGCGATGGGCTTCACGCCGCGCTTGGCGAACTCGCTCGACAGCGCCGCCGTGCGACCCAGTTCGGTCGTGCACACCGGCGTGAAATCGGCCGGGTGCGAGAACAGGATGACCCATGAATCGCCGGCCCAGTCGTAGAAACGGATGGTGCCGGTGCTGGATTCCTGCGTGAAGTCGGGTGCGGTGTCGCCGATGCGAAGCGTGGCCATGGGATCCTCTCCTCGGAAGTTGGGCAGCGATTGTCGGAACGATCGCTCAGAAGGGGAACGAATATCTACTTGTTTGGATATTCGTTTTTGTGCATGAAGAGGACGGGGACATGCCAGCCGACGCCTTCAAACGCTCGGATCAGGACCGTCCGGGCCGGCTCGCCTCGGTCAGCACGTGCGGATCGTCGCCGTCGAGCCGTTCGGCCAGGAAATCGATCAGCGCGCGTACCGCCGGCACCAGGGCACGGCGCGGCGGGTACATGGCATGGACGATGCCCGGCGGCGGGCCCCAGCCCGGCAACACCTCGACCAGCGTGCCGGCCTTGAGGTCGGCGCGGCACATGTAGTCGGGCAGCAGGCCGGCGCCGACGCCCTGCAGGATGGCGCACTTGAGCGTGAGCAGGTCGTCGGCGACGAAGCGCGGCGCGTGCGCGGCCTCGTGCGTGCGGCCGTCGGGACCGAGGAGCGTGGTGGTGGCGCGGCCGTCGCCCACGCTCATCGACACGGTGTCGAGCCGGGCCAGGTCGTCCGGCCCGGCCAGCGGTCCGTGCGCGCGCAGGCGATCGGCGTTCATCACCAGCAGGCTGCGGCTGAGTCCGAAACGGCGCGCGGCCAGCGTGGCGCTGTCCTCGACCGTGGTGCGCACGCGCAGGGCCATGTCGACACCCTCCTCCACCGGATCGACCGGCCGGTTCACCACCCGCATCTCGATGCGCACGTGGGGATGACGCCGCATGAACAGCGGCAGCGACGGCCCGACGCTCGCCTGCGCCAGCGTCACCGGGCAGCTCAGGCGCACCGTGCCGCGCGGCTCGGTCTGCACCTGCGCCACCGCCTCGTCCGCCGCGACCGCGGCATCGCGCAGCGCCGTGCAATGGCGCAGGTAGATCTCGCCCGCCGGCGTGAGCGACAGGCGCCGCGTGCTGCGCTGGAGCAGCTGCACGCCCAGGTGGGCCTCCAGCTCGGCGACGTGGCGCGACAGCCGCGACTTGGGCACGCCCAATGCCCGGCTGGCCGCCGTGAAACCGCCGCGCTCGGCGACTTCGGCAAAGAACACCATGTCGTTGAGGTCTTGCATCCGACTCATTGTTCCACTGGAAGAACTCCTTTGGTCGTTTTCGAGCACTTATCGAAGACTCGATTCAAAAATAGAATGATTTCATCGTCTTTCCATCCTGACCTCTTCCACAGGGAGCTGCCATGAAACTGCTGCACATCGATTCCAGCGTCCTCGACGCCCAGTCCGTCTCGCGCCAACTGAGCGCCGAAGTGGTCGCCGAGTGGCGCCGCGTCCACCCCGACATCGAGGTCGAATACCTCGACTTGGCCGTCGACGCGCCCAGCCACTTCGACGCCCACTCGCTCGGCGCCAAGACCGGCGCGCAGGCCGAGCCCACCGAGCGCCAGGCGCACGAGAACGCGGTCTCCGAGCGTCTGGTGAGCCAGTTCCTGGCGGCCGACGTGGTCGTGGTCGGCGCCCCGCTCTACAACTTCTCGGTGCCGACCCAGCTCAAGGCCTGGCTCGACCGCGTGGCGCAGAAGGGCCGCACCTTCAACTACGGCGCGACCGGTCCGGTCGGCCTGGCCGGCGGCAAGACCGTGATCGTGGTGTCCACGCGCGGCGGCATGTACTCGACCACCGAGGGCGGCCGCGCGGCCGAGCACCAGGAGAGCTACCTGAAGGTGATGTTCGGCTTCTTCGGCATTACCGACGTGCGCATCGTGCGCGCCGAGGGCCTGAACATGGGCGAGGCGGCCAAGGCGGCGGCGATCGCGTCGGCGCGCGAGGCGATCGTGCGGACGGCGCGCGAAGAGGCCGAAGCCACGGCCTGATCCGCGCCCGGCGCCAGCGCCACGAATGGAAAACGCCCGCGATCGCGGGCGTTTCCTCTGGTGCCGTGGCCCCGGCGATCAGCCGTTGTGGATCTTCACCCAGGCGACGTACTTGTCGACCCAGGTCTGCAGGAACTTGCGGCTGTCCTCGCCGACGTGGCCCTTGTCGTCGAACAGGCCTTCCTTGTTCTGGATGAAGGCCTCGGGCTGGCCGAGCGTGGGCACGTCGAGGTAGGCCAGCACGTTGCGCAGGTGCTGCTGCGCCAGCGCGGTGCCGATGGCACCGACCGACACGCCGATCACGCCGGCGGGCTTGCCGCCCCACACGCTCTGGCCGTAGGGCCGCGAGGCATGGTCGATGGCGTTCTTGAGCACGCCGGGGATCGAGCGGTTGTATTCCGGCGTGATGAACAGCAGGCCCTGCGCCGACGCGATCTCGGTCTTGATGCGCTGCACGGACGGCGCCGGATGGCCGTCGTCGTCCTGGTTGTAGAGCGGCAGGTCGCCGATCTCGATGTGCTCGAAGGTGAAGTCCTCCGGGGCGAGGTGCGCCAGGGCGAGCGCGAGCTTGCGGTTGAACGAATCCTTGCGCAGGCTACCGACGACGACGGCGATCTTGTACTGGCTCATGGGCGATGGGCTCCGGTTGGAAGTGGATGGTTCGGACGAGCGTGACAGATGGCGCCGCGCTGTCTGTCAGACGCGGTCGGCCGGCACGCAGCCCAGGCGCGGCTGGATGCCGTTCTGCAGGCTGGCCTGCGTCAGGCTGGCGCCGGCGGGCACGTCGTGCGTGATCCAGACGTTGCCGCCGATGACCGCGCCGCGCCCGAGCGTCACGCGCCCGAGGATGGTGGCACCGGCGTAGATGACGACGTCGTCCTCGACCACCGGATGGCGCGCCAGGCCCTTGCGCAGCACGCCGTCGGCGTCGACCGGGAAGCCCTTGGCGCCCAGCGTCACGGCCTGGTAGACCCGCACGCGCTCCCCGATGACGGCCGTCTCGCCGATCACGACGCCCGTGCCGTGGTCGATGAAGAAGCCCGCGCCGATGGCCGCGCCCGGATGGATGTCGATGCCGGTCTGCGCATGCGCCAGCTCGGCGACGATGCGCGCGAGCAGCGGCAGCCCCAGCCGATAGAGCGCATGGGCGAGGCGGTGGTGGATCATGGCCAGCACGCCCGGATAGCACAGCAGCACCTCGTCGACGCTGCGCGCGGCCGGATCGCCCTGGAAGGCGGCGAGCACGTCGCTGTCGAGCAGGCGGCGGATCAGAGGCAGCTCGGCGCCGAAGGCGCGCACCGCATGCGTGGCCCCGGCATCCACCTGTGGGTCGTCGGCACCGTGCTGGCGCGCGACGTAGCGCAGTTCGAGCCGGGCCTGCGCCTCCAGGCGGGCCAGCGCGGCGTCGATGGTGTGGCCGACGTAGAAGTCCTCGCTCTCGTGGCGCAGCTCCGGCGGGCCCAGGCGCATCGGGAAGAGCGCGCCCTTGAGCGCCTCGACGATGTCCTCCATCGCCTCGCGGGACGGGAACTCGCGTCCCATGGGTTCGCGGGAGCGCTTGCGCGCGTCCCGCCATTCGTGGCGCGCCTCGCGCAGCGCGCGCACGATGTCGTCGATCTCGTACTGGGCCATCTGCCTTCCTCGTGATGTCCGCTCGCCGGCCCGATGCGGCCGGGATTGCGGGAGGAAGGAAGTATCCAACAAGGCCACGGCGCTCGTCGGATCGCGGCCCGCCACGCCTTACTTGACGGTGTAGATCTGGTCGAAGGACGCGTTGTCGGCGAAGTGGTCCTTGTCGGCCTTGGTCCAGCCGCCGAAGGCCTGGTCGACGGTGAACAGCGTCAGCTTGGCGAACTGCTTGTCGTACTTGGCCTTGGCCTTGTCCGAGGTCGGGCGGTAGTAGTTCTTGCCGGCGATGTCCTGGCCCTCGTCGGAATAGAGGTACTTCAGGTACTCCTCCGCCACGGCGCGGGTGCCCTTCTTGTCGACCACCTTGTCGACCACGGCCACGGTGGGCTCGGCCAGGATGCTGACCGACGGCGTCACGATCTCGTACTTGCCGGCGCCGAACTCCTTCTGCGCCAGGTAGGCCTCGTTCTCCCAGGCCAGCAGCACGTCGCCGACGCCGCGCTGGACGAAGGTGATGGTCGAGCCGCGCGCGCCGGTGTCGAGCACCGGCACGTTCTTGTAGAGGTTGGCGACGAATTCCTTGGCCTTGGCGTCGCCGCCGTACTTGCGCTTGGCGAACTCCCAGGCGGCGAGGTAGTTCCAGCGCGCGCCGCCGGAGGTCTTGGGATTGGGCGTGATGACCTGCACGCCGGGCTTGACCAGGTCGTCCCAGTCCTTCAGGCCCTTGGGATTGCCCTTCTTGACCAGGAACACGATGGTCGAGGTGTAGGGCGCCGAGTTGTGCGGCAGGCGCTTCTGCCAGTCGGCCGGCAGCAGGTTGCCGTTCTTGGCCAGCGCGTCGACGTCGGCGGCCAGCGCCAGGGTGGCGACGTCGGCCTCCAGCCCGTCGATGATCGAGCGGGCCTGCTTGCCGGAGCCGCCGTGCGACTGGCGCACCGCGACGTCCTGGCCGGTCTTGGCCTTCCAGTGCTTGGCGAAGGCCTGGTTGTATTCGACGTAGAGCTCGCGCGTCGGGTCGTACGACACGTTGAGCAGGTTGACGGTCTGGGCGAACGACGGCAGCGCCGAAAGGGCCATGCCGCCCGCGACGGCGGCACCGAGGGAAAGCTTGATAAAGTCGCGGCGAAGGCTCATGGGTCGGCTCGTTCTATGAAGGGCAGGTCGAAGAAGCCGCCGATTCTGAATCGGACGTTGCGAACCAGGAACGATTGAATTCTTGGTTCCAAATAACCAGATCAAATAAGGACCGCCCCGCGCGGTCCGTCCATCCCCCACTCGAACAGCAGGAAACAGAACAATGGCACGCATGGTCCAGTGCATCAAGCTCGGCAAGGAAGCGGAGGGTCTCGACTTCCCGCCGTATCCGGGCGAACTCGGCAAGCGCCTGTGGGAGAGCGTCAGCAAGGAGGCCTGGGCCGCCTGGCTCAAGCAGCAGACGATGCTGGTCAACGAGAACCGCCTGAACCTGGCCGACCAGCGCGCCCGCGAGTATCTCAAGCGCCAGATGGACAAGCACTTCTTCGGCGACGGCGCCGACGCGGTGCAGGGCTACGTCCCGCCCAGCGCCTGAACGCGGCCACGTCGCCTTCCGCATTGCCCGCGCCGCCCGCGTCGCCCGCTCCGATCGACCGGCGCCGACCGGACACGCCGTCGGACGTCGCGGACGACGGCGAGCCGTCCCGGCGCTGGCAGGGCCTCGCGCAGTGGCGCGTCCTCGACACCGGTTTCACCACGGGCGCGCGCTTCCTCGCCGCCTGGCGGGCGTGGTGTACCGATGCGCGGCGGCCCCGGATGCTGCATTGGGTGGCCCTGACGTCGCGTCCCGTACCGGCGGACGCCCTCGGCTCGCCCGCAGGCATGGACGATCCGGATGGGCTTCGAAGCCTGCTGGCCGACCAGTGGCACGGCCTGCTGCCGGGTTTCCATCGCCTTTCCTTCGACGACGGCCGCGTGCTGCTGACCCTGTGCGTCGGCGAGGTGCAGCCGATGCTGCGCGCGCAGCACTTCGAGGCCGACGAGATCGTCGTCGACGCCTCGACGCTGCGGGCGATCGATCCGGCATCGGCACCCGACGCGACCATCGGTCCGTCGTCGACCCCGACCACCGCCATCGACCTGGCCAAGGCCCTGGCCCGCTTCGCCCGGCCGGGCACCCGGATCCGGGCCGACGTCGAAGCGCCGGCTTTTCGCGCCGCGCTGGAGCCGCAGGGTTTCCGGCTGAGCGCGATCGGCGATGACGGTCGCACGGCCTCCACACCGGCCGGCACGCCGATGGCTTCCGACCCGATCGGCATCGACGTCACTGCCCGCCCCCACGGAGCGCCCCGTCCCGTCCACGCATCCGGCTTGGTCGGTGAATTCGCTCCGACGTGGAACGTGCGTGGGCGATCGGCCGCAGCGACCGGGAGCGGCGACGCCGTTCCCGGCCACTGCATCGTCGTCGGCGCCGGGCTCGCCGGTGCCGCCGTGGCGGCCAGTCTGGCGCGGCGCGGCTGGCGGGTGACGGTGCTCGACGCCGGAGCGCAAGCCGCGACGGGCGCCTCCGGCGTGCCGGCGGGCGTCTTCGCGCCGCACGTCTCGTCCGACGACGCCCTGCTCTCGCGCCTGACCCGCGCCGGGCTGCGCCTGACGCGCCAGCAGCTGCGCGCGCTCCTGCGCGAGGACGTCGACTGGCGCGACGGCGGCGTGCTGGAGCGCCGCGCAACCGGCGACGACCGGCTGCCCGCCGGCTGGCGGGCCGACGGCCCGAACGAATCCTGGCGCGCCACGCCGGCCCGGCTGGCCGCCCACGGCCTGCCGGCGGACGCCACCGCGCTGTGGCACGCGCGCGCCGGCTGGGTGCGGCCGGCCCGGCTGGTCGAGGCCTGGCTCGCATCGCCGGGCATCGCGCTGAAGACGCGGGCGAGGGTCGGCCGGATCGAGCGCATCGCGGACGGGGTCGAAGCGGATGGCCGCGAGGACCAGGGTGCCGACAACGGCGCCGTCGCCGATGCCCGCACCTTCGCCGGCAGCCATAGCGACGCCCCGGACGGCGCACGGCGCCGGGCGCGCTGGGCCGTGCTCGACGCCGACGGCCGACGCCTCGCCGAAGGCGACCGGGTCGTCGTCGCCGCCGGCTTCGAGAGCGCCGCCCTGGCCGGATCGCGGGTGCCGCTGCAGCGCGTGCGCGGTCAGCTCGCCTGGGGCCGCATGGACCTCGCCATCGGCCTGGCCGACACGCTGCCGACGACGCCGCTCAACGGCGACGGCCACCTGGTCGCCCACGTCCCCGACGCGGCCGGCGCCTTCTGGCTCACCGGCGCGACCTTCGACCGCGACCGCGGCGACGTCGGAATCTCGGCATCCGACACCGAGGCCAACCTGGCGCGCCTGGCGCGGCTGCATCCGGCCGCCCACGCGCTGCTGACGGGCGTCGCGACGCCCGCCGAGGCGCGCGAGACCTCGACGCAGCGGGACGGCAACGCGCCGCATCGGGCCGACGGCGTCCGCGCCTGGGCCGGCGTGCGCTGCGCGTCGGCCGACCGCCGTCCGCTGGTCGGGCCGCTCGACCCCGACCTGCCCGACGGACCGTGGCTCTGTACCGCGTTGGGGTCGCGCGGCCTGAGCTTCGCGGTGCTGTGCGCGGAGCTGCTGGCGGCGCGCTGGCATGGCGAGCCCCTGCCGCTGCCTGCGACGCTGGCGCAAGCGCTGGACACGGCCCGCACGGCGCGCGCGCCCCGCACGGCCGCCGTGCCGAGCGCGAAGGCTCCCAGGATCGTCTGACACCTGGCGCCGGACGACTGCGGCAGCGCCACGGCACGCACAAAGCTCCACCTCGTCGGTAGGACCGCTCCCGCATTCCGAAGCGACATGTGCCGCGCGCGCCCGGAGATCGGATGCCGCGATGGTGAACGTCCGGACATCGAGCGGGACGCGCCGTCCGACGCCATCTCGCCCGCATCCCGCTCACCTCTTCACCCCTCGACCAGGACATCCACCATGAACCAATCCTCCTCCGCATCCCACCCCGCCCGCGACGGGCGTCCCGACGACACGGACGCCGCCGACCGGCGCGTCGAGGACGACGCGGCGATCGACGCCATCGGGCCGCATGGCGTGGACGAGCCCACGGGCGATGCCGTCCTCGGCGGCGGCGGGCCCGACACGGCGCCGCTGAACTTCGACGACGACGAGATCTATTCGGGCCGGGGCAACAACGCGCGCACCGGCGGCACCACGCACGCCGCGGGCGGCGACAGTGGCCGGCTGGGCCCGCCGGCGGAGCAGCTCTCCGGCACCAACACGCCCAGCGATCCGGACGCGAAGAAGGCCGACCCGGACGACGCGGCCTGAATCTTGCACCGATGCCGGCGTGGCCCATGGCCATCCGGCATCGCGGTCGCCTGCCGGCACCGTCGGTCTGCCGCACCGCACAATCCCCCATGCCTACTCGCTACGACATCGTCCACACGACGCTCTACCGCTATTCGAAGCCGGTCACCTTCGGGGAACACCGCGTCATGTTCCGGCCCCGCGACAGCCATGACCTGCGCGTGCTGGCCACCGACCTGAAGGTCAGCCCCAACGCCATCGTGCGCATGATCCAGGACCCGCACTCCAACTCGGTGGCGCTGGTGCAGCCGCTCGGCCCGGCGACCGAACTGCGACTGGTGTGCTCCTTCACCATCGAGCGCGCCGACGTCATGCAGGACCTGTCGCTGCTGTCGCCGGCGGCCGAGTTCCTGCCCTTCGCCTACTCGCTGCAGGACCGGCTCGACCTGGAGCACTACCTGCGTCCGCACCACGACGACCCCGACGGCAAGCTCATCGCCTGGGCGCACCAGTTCTTCCTCAACGGCGGACCGACCCACACGCGCGACCTGCTCGCGCGCATGAACCAGCACATCTTCCAGCAATTCCGCTACGAGATGCGCGACGAACAGGGCACGCAGACCCCGCTGCAGACGCTCGCGCGCGGCAGCGGCAGCTGCCGCGACTACGCCCTGCTGATGATGGAGGCGGCGCGCCGGCTGGGCGTGGCGACGCGCTTCGTCTCGGGCTACCTCTACGACGCCGCGCTCGACGCCAACGCGATGCCCGGCGGTGTCGCCACCACCGGCGCGGGCGCCACGCACGCCTGGCTGCAGGCCTACCTACCGGGCGCCGGCTGGGTGGCGTTCGACCCGACCAACAACCTGCTGGGCGGCAACCAGCTCATCCGCGTCGCCGTGGCGCGCGATCCGGCCTTTGCGGCGCCGGTCTCGGGCAGCTGGTTCGGCGAGCCCGACGCCTACGTCGGCCTGGAGGCCACGGTCCAGGTGAGCCGGCGCGCCAAGTGACGGTCCAGCGTCCGACGCCCCGGCCGGTCGCGGCGCGTCGGCGCGACCTCCGGCGGCGTCTCGCGCAGTGAGCGCCGACCCCGCGCCACGCGCCCTCGTCTCCCGGTGGCGCCCGGTGTTTTCCTTCAGCAGCGGCCTTCGCGCGTGCGTAGAAAAGTCTTCATGGTTCTTCGCTGGATCGTTCTCCTGCTCGTCGCCGCGCTCGCCGCCGCGGCCTACGCGATCCATGTCGGCGCCTTCACCGTCCCGGCGCGGTACAACCCCTGGGCGCCATTGCAGGTCGAGGCCGAGCCCGACTGGCTGACCGACATCCGGCTCGCCCGCACCCGGCGCGATCCGGCGCTGTGCGCCGCCGCCCTGGCCAGCACCGGCATGCAGTACGACCCGGTGCCCGACCGCGCGACCGGTCCGGGCTGCGGCTTCAGCCACGCGGTGCGGCTGCGCACGGCGCCGGTGCGTTTCGGCACCGCGCCGCTCACGCTGAGCTGTCCGATGGCGCTGTCGTTCTACATGTGGGAGCGGCATGCGCTGCAGCCCGCCGCCGAGGCCCGCTACGGCCAGCGCGTGGCGGCCATCGAGCACCTCGGCAGCTATGCCTGCCGCAACGTCAACCTCGGCGAGGGCGCGGCGTCGGGCGCCTCGCGCAGCCGCCACGCGACGGCCGATGCCCTGGACGTCGCGGCCTTCGTGCTGGCCGACGGCCGGCGCATCTCGCTGGTGCGCGACTGGCGCTCGCCCGAGGTCGACGACGATCCGGCCGTGGTGTCGGTGCCCACCGCCGCGCTGCTGCTGCGCGATGCGCGCCGGGGGGCGTGCCGGTTCTTCGACGGCGTGCTCGGCCCCGACTACAACGCGGCCCACCGCGACCATTTCCACCTGGAGACGGGCGGCTTCGGGATGTGCCGTTGAACGCCCCTGCGCTGCGCGGCGCCGTCGGGTCCTGGACAATCGGGGTCCGCAGCGCCTTTTTTCCGTGTCGGCCCCGCCTCGATCGCCCTTATCCGGGAATCGGAGCTTTTCGCCCCGCAGCCCGCATGGAGACTGGCGAATATGCTTATCCGCATAAAGCGCGAATTAGAAAATAGTTTGTTTCCATAAGCCGCGCTTCTACAGTTCCGCCTCTCTTGACGGGCGCCCGCGCCGCATTCCAAGACCCCACCCACGATGTATCAATACACAGACTTCGACCGCCAGTTCGTGCGCCAGCGCGCCGACCAGTTCCGCGACCAGCTCGGCCGCTGGCAGACCGGCAAGCTCAGCGAGGAGGAATTCCGCCCGCTGCGCCTGCAGAACGGCTGGTACGTCCAGCGCTACGCGCCGATGCTGCGCGTGGCCGTGCCCTACGGCGAGCTCTCCAGCCGCCAGATCCGCGCCCTGGCCGTCATCGCCCGCGAGTACGACGAGCCCGAGGCCGAGGTCTACCGCACCGCCCTGGAGACGCAGGGCGCGCTGGGCACCGCGACCTTGCCCACGCACTACGCGCACTTCACCACGCGCACCAACGTCCAGTACAACTGGATCCCGCTGTCGAAGAGCGCCGACGTCATGGACCTGCTCGCCAGCGTCGACATGCACGGCATCCAGACCAGCGGCAACTGCATCCGCAACATCACCACCGACGAACGCGCCGGCATCGCCCGCGACGAGGTCGCCGATCCGCGCCCCTTCGCGGAGATCATGCGCCAGTGGTCGACGCTGCACCCGGAGTTCGCCTTCCTGCCGCGCAAGTTCAAGATCGCCATCACCGGCGCCACCGAGGACCGCGCGGCCACCGACTGGCACGACGTCGGCCTGAAGCTGGTGCGCAATGAAGCCGGCGAGCTGGGCTTCAAGGTGGCGGTGGGCGGCGGCATGGGCCGCACGCCGATGGTCGGGCCGGTCGTGCGCGAGTTCCTGCCCTGGAACCAGATCATGAATTACCTGGAAGCCGTGGTGCGGGTCTACAACCGCTACGGCCGCCGGGACAACAAGTACAAAGCGCGCATCAAGATCCTGGTGAAGGCCGAGGGGCAGCAGTACGTCGACGACGTCGAGCGCGAGTACCGCGAGATCGTCGAGATCGACGGCGGCCCGCACACCATCACGCAGGCCGAATTCAACCGCGTCGCCGCGAGCTTCGTGCCGCCGGCGCTGGCCGCGCGCCAGGACGCGATGCCCGCCGGCGAGCGCGACGCGCTGCTGCAGCGCCAGGTCGCCGCCAGCGTGCCCTTCGCGCGCTGGATCGCCCGCAACGTCGCCCTGCACGCCGACCCCGCCCTGCGCGCGGTCACGCTGTCGTTCAAGCGCCGCCTGCAGGCGCCGGGCGACGCCTCGGCCGACCAGCTCGACGTGCTGGCCGGACTGGTCGACCGCTTCTCCGCCGGCGAGGCCCGCGTGACGCACGACCAGAACATCCTGCTGCCCTGGGTGCACGCCGAGGACCTGTTCGAGCTCTGGCAGGCCGCCAGCGACGCCGGCCTGGCGAGCGCCAACGTGCACCTGCTCACCGACATGATCGCCTGCCCCGGCGGCGACTTCTGCGCCCTGGCCAACGCCCGCTCGATCCCGATCGCCGAGGCCATCACCGAGCGCTACCAGGACCTCGACGAACTCGACGACATCGGCGAGATCGACCTGCACATCAGCGGCTGCATCAACTCCTGCGGCCACCACCACAGCGGCCACATCGGCATCCTGGGCGTCGACAAGGACGGCAAGGAGTGGTACCAGGTGACCCTCGGCGGCTCCGACGGCAGCGCGCTGAGCGGCAAGTCGGCCGCCGGCAAGGTGATCGGCCCGTCGTTCTCGGCGCCCGAGGTGCCCGACGTGATCGAGGCCGTGCTCACCACCTACCGCGACACCCGCCTGGCCGGCGAGACCTTCATCAACACCGTGCGGCGCGTCGGGCTCGACCCGTTCAAGGCCGCCGCCAACGCCGCGCGCTTCGCCGTGGCCGCCCAGGAGAGCGCATCGTGACGCTGCAACCCATCCGCCTCGTCTCGGCCGAGGACCACGCCGACGGCGCCGTCGACGACCCGAAGGTCGTGCGCCTGCCCAACGACGCCGACCCGTACACGCTCAAGGACCGGCTCGACGCCATCGAGCGCATCGACCTCGACTTCCCGCAGTTCCACGACGGCCGCGCCTTCAGCCAGGCCTTCCTGCTGCGCCGCCGCCTGGGCTTCAAGGGCGACATCCGCGCCACCGGCGACGTGCTGATCGACCAGCTGGTGCAGATGGAGCGCACCGGCTTCTCCAGCGCGGCGCTCAAGCCGGGCGTGGACGCCGCCGACGCGCAACGCCAGTTCGAGCGCTTCCCGGCCTTCTACCAGGGCGACGCCGTGGAGATCGAGCCGCTCTTCGCGCGCGCCGAGGCCTGATTCCCGCGCGCATCCGGCCGCGCCCGCCCGTCGGGCCGCGGCACGCCCCGACAAGAAAACGCACCGCCCCATGAACGCCATCGTCCGATCCGCTTCCGCCACCGACATCGACCTCGCCGACGTCAACGCCCGCCTCGGCCGCGACGCCCAGGGCCTGGTGGACTGGGCCATCGGCCTGGACCGCCCGACCATCGTCACCACCAACTTCCGCCCCTTCGAGGCCGTGATCCTGCACATGGTGACCCGCGCCCGGCCGGACGTGCCGGTGGTGTGGATGGACAACGGCTACAACACCGAGGCCACCTACCGCTTCGCCGACGAGCTGGCGAAGCAGCTCGACCTCGACCTGCGGATCTACCTACCGCGCCGCTCGCGCGCGCACCGCGAGGCGGTCGACGGCGCCACCCCGGCGCTGGACGACCCGCGCCACGCCGCCTTCACCGAGGAGGTGAAGCTCGAGCCCTTCGCCCGCGCCCTGCGCGAGACGGCCCCGAAGGTCTGGTTCACCGCCCTGCGCGCCACCGACACCGCCGTGCGCGCCCAGATGGACCCCGTCAGCGTGAACCCCGACGGGCTGGTCAAGGTGGCGCCCCTGCTGCACTGGACCTCCAAGGACCTGCACGCCTACTGCCAGGCGCATGGCCTGCCCAACAACTTCGACTACGTGGATCCGACCAAGGGCGAGGACAACCGCGAGTGCGGCCTGCACCTGGCGCACTGAACCGGCGTCGCCCCCGTCTTTCTCCCTTTCCCTTCCAGACCCCCCGATCCATGAACGCCCGCTCCGAAGCCGACCTGCAGACGCAGGCCCGCACCGCCCCGGCCACGGCCCGCCTGTCCAACGCCCACCTCGACGCCCTCGAGGAGGAGGCCATCTTCATCCTGCGCGAGGTCGCCGCGGCCTTCGAGCGCCCGGCACTGCTGTTCTCCGGCGGCAAGGATTCGCTGGTGCTGCTCAAGTGCGCCGAGAAGGCCTTCGGCACCGGCCGCATCCCCTATCCGCTGCTGATGATCGACACCGGCCACAACTTCCCCGAGGTCACCGACTTCCGCGACTTCCGGGCGAAGGAACTGGGCGCCGAGCTGATCGTGCGCAGCGTCGAGGACTCGATGCTGCGCGGCACGGTGCGCCTGGCGCACGCGGGCGAGTCGCGCAACGCGCACCAGTCGGTGACATTGCTCGAGGCCATCGAGGAGTTCCGCTTCGACGCCCTCATCGGCGGCGCGCGGCGCGACGAGGAGAAGGCGCGCGCCAAGGAGCGCATCTTCTCGCACCGCGACGCCTTCGGCCAATGGCAGCCCAAGGACCAACGCCCCGAGCTGTGGACGCTGTTCAACACGCGCCTGTCGCCGGGCGAGCACTTCCGCGTCTTCCCGATCTCCAACTGGACCGAGCTCGACGTCTGGCAGTACATCGAGCGCGAGGCCATCGCCCTGCCGTCGATCTACTACACGCACCAGCGCCCGGTGGTCGACCGCCGCGGCCTGCTGGTGCCCGTGACGCCGCTGACCCCGCCGCGCGACGGCGAGGAGGTGCAGGTGCGCGACGTGCGCTTCCGCACCGTGGGCGACATCACCACCACCTGTCCGGTGCCCAGCCTCGCGGCCGATGCCGGCGACGTGGTGCTGGAGACGCTGTCGGTCGACGTCAGCGAGCGCGGCGCGACGCGCATGGACGACATGACGTCGGAAGCCTCGATGGAAAAGCGGAAAAAGGACGGTTACTTCTAGACCACCCCCAGGCTTGCCCGCTGCGCGTGGCAGCGCCCACCCCCTTCGAGGGGGCGACACCAGTGGCCCGGCAAAGCCGGTTCCTCGGTGTCTCTTGAATGGAGAAGAACGAATGAATGCTTTGACTGATTCCGGAACGGCCGACGTGGCCATCGACACGGGCGCGGCCCTGCGCTTCATCACCTGCGGCTCGGTGGACGACGGCAAGAGCACGCTCATCGGGCGGCTGCTGGTGGACAGCAAGACCGTGCTGCAGGACCAGCTCGCGGGCGTGCAGCGCGGCGGCGAGACCGACCTGGCGCTGCTGACCGACGGCCTGTCGGCCGAGCGCGAGCAGGGCATCACCATCGACGTGGCGTACCGCTACTTCGCCACCGCCAAGCGCAAGTTCATCATCGGCGACGCGCCGGGCCACGAGCAGTACACGCGCAACATGGTCACGGCCGCCTCCAGCGCCGACGCCGCCGTGGTGCTGGTGGACGCCACCAAGCTCAGGTGGGCGGCCGAGGTCGGCGACGGCGCGGTCGTGGCGCGCGAGCTGCTGGCGCAGACGCGCCGCCACACGCTGCTGTGCGGCCTGCTGCGCGTGCAGTCGATCGTCTTCGCGGTCAACAAGCTCGACGCCATCGACGACGCCGCCCTGGCCTTCGAGCGCATCTCGGCCGCCCTGAATGCCTTCGCCGAGAACGCCGACGTGCGGGTCGAGGCGATCGTGCCGGTGTCGGCGCTCAAGGGCTGGAACGTGGTCACGCGCCATCCCGACTGGGCCGGCTACGAGGGCCCGAGCCTGCTCGAACTGCTCGAGGGCCTGCCGGTGACCGTGCCCGACGAGAACGTGCCCTTCGCCTTCCCGGTGCAGTGGGTGGAGAAGTTCTCCGCCTCGGCCGACACCTCGCAGGGCCGGCGCGTGTTCTGGGGCCGCGTGGCCGCCGGCCACGTCGAGCCCGGCCAGCGCGTGACCGTGCTGCCCAGCGGGCAAAGCGCCACCGTGGCGCAGGTGCTCAGCCACACGCGCCAACCGAAGACCGTGCACGCCGGCCACAGCGCGGGCATCGTGCTCGACCGCGAGGTCGACGTCTCGCGCGGCGACTGGCTGCTCGCGCCCGACGCCTTCGCACCGGTGCGCGAGATCACCGCCACGGTCGCCTGGCTCGACGACGAGCCCCTGGTGCCGGGCCGCGTGTACTGGGCGCTGCAGGGCCACCGCTGGGTCAAGGCCAAGGTGGCGCGCATCGTCGACCGGCTGAACATCAACACGCTCGACGCCGAGCCGGCCACGCAGCTGGAGGCCAACGCCATCGGCGACATCGTGCTGGCGCTGCAGCAGCCCCTGGCCGTGCTGCCCTTCGCGCAGTCGCGCGCGCTCGGCTCGCTGGTGCTGGTGGACACCGCCTCGCACAAGACCGCCGCGGCGGTGCTGGTACAACCCCCCGCCCGCTGAAGAAGCCCGGGCCGGGCATCTAAAATGCCCGGCTACCCCCCGTTCAATTCGCCGCGACCCGCCGGCAACCGACCCCTCAGATTCCCATGACCCACGTCGTCTCCGAAAACTGCATCCGCTGCAAATACACCGATTGCGTCGACGTGTGCCCGGTGGACTGCTTCCGCGAAGGTCCGAACATGCTCGTGATCGACCCGGACGAGTGCATCGACTGCGCGGTCTGCATCCCCGAGTGCCCGGCCAACGCCATCTTCGCGGAAGAGGACCTGCCGGCCGACCAGCTCGCCTTCATCAAGCTCAACGCCGAGCTGGCCCTGGCCGACGGCTGGAAGAGCATCACCAAGCGCAAGCCCGCCCTGCCCGACGCCGACGAGTGGAAGGACAAGCCCAACAAGATCGCGGAACTGGTGCGCTGACCATGGCCGCGAACCCGGTCGACACCGACGCGCTGGTCATCGGCGCCGGTCCGGTCGGGCTGTTCCAGGCCTTCCAGCTCGGCCTGCTCGAGATCTCCTGCCACGTCGTCGACGCGCTGCCCCACGCGGGCGGCCAGTGCGTCGAGCTCTATGGCGACAAACCCATCTACGACATCCCCGGCACGCCTGCCACCACGGGGCGCGGCCTGGTCGATTCGTTGCTCGAACAGATCGCGCCGTTCAAGGTGCCGATGCACCTGGGCGAGCAGGTCGCCTCGCTGGCGCGCGAGCCGGACGGCCGGCTGCGCCTGACGACCGATCGCGGCACGGTCTTCGTCGCCAGGACCGTCTTCGTCGCCGCCGGCGTCGGCGCCTTCGTGCCGCGTCGCCTGACCATCGAGGGCATCGGCCGCTTCGAGGGCACGCGGCTGTTCTATCACCCCGATGCGCTGGACCGCTTCATCGGCCAGGACGTGGTGGTCCACGGCGGCGGCGACGACGCCCTGCGCACCGCGCTGGCCCTCGTCGCCCAGGCCCGTGACAGCGGCAGGCCCGCACGCATCACGCTGCTGCACCGCCGCGACGGCTTCCAGGCCGACGCGACGCTCGTCGCCGGGGTGCGCGCCGCCATCGCCGAGGGCGCGCTGGGCTTTGTCGTCGGCCAGCCCACGGGCTTCGACGACGAACACGTCGAGGTCACGCGGCCGGACGGCGACGTCGTGGCCGCGCCGGTCGACGCGTTCGTCGCCTGCCTGGGCGTCTCGCCGCGCCTGGGGCCGATCGCCGACTGGGGCCTGGACCTGGAGCGCAAGCAGGTGCCGGTCGACACCGCGCGCTACGAGACGCGCGAGCCGGGCGTCTTCGCCGTCGGCGACGTCAACACCTACCCGGGCAAGAGGAAGCTGATCGTCTGCGGCTTCCACGAGGCCACCCTGGCCGCCTGGGGCGCGACGTCGATCGTCTTCCCGGACAAGGCGGTGCCGCTGCAGTACACGACCACCAGCACGCGGCTGCACGAACTGCTGGGCGTGGCGCGGGACCGACCGCTCGGCGGAGCGCCTGAGACCACCGGACAGGCCTCGGTCGTGGCGCCGGCCGATCCGCTCGGCGGCGCAGGATAACCCTGAGCGGATGCATGCCCGCACCGGGCAAACTCGCGCCCGATGAAGCGCGACGGTGAGATCGGCATCGCGCGGCATCGGGCGCGCGCGATCCGTCGTGGGCACCACGACCGGTCGGCGGCGTGGAACTTCATCGGCATCCAGAAGAAACAACCCGCGAGACACATCCCATGACCCTGCTCGAAGACATCCGTGCCACGCGTCGCGGCCTCGCCCGCTCGCTGATCGCCGCGACGGCGCTCTCCATGGCCCTGCTGGGCTGCGGCGGCGGCGACGACGACGGCGGGACGCCCGCGCGGAGCGTCAGCCACGCCTCCTGGGCCGCCTCCATGATGGACGCCACCCAGGTGCGGGCCGGCACGACGCCCGTCGTGGAGGTCTTCGACAACCAGTCCGTGCGCCAGGTGCTGCGCCTGTCCCTGGGCGGCGACGCGGTCCGGGTCAAGGTGTCGAACCTGTTCGGCAAGGCGCCGGTCACGTTCTCGGGCGTGCAGATCGCCAGGAGCACCGGGGGGTCCGGCATCGACGCGACCAGCAGCCGGGTGGTGAGCTTCAACGGTCAGCCCGGCGTCACCCTGGCGGCGGGCGAGGAACGGCTCAGCGACGCCATCGCGTTCTCCGCCACACCCCTGAGCAACGTGGCCGTGACGATGTACTTCGCCGCCCCCGCCACCCTCGACACGACGCATGCCCTAGCACGCCAGACGGCGTACATCGGCGCCGGCAACCAGCTCGCCGCCGCCACGATCGCGGCCACGGAAGCCAACCAGCGCCAGTCCTACTACGGCCTGGCCGTGGTCGAGACCGCCAGCACCGAGCAGACGCGGGTCCTCGTCATGTTCGGCGACTCCATCACCGATGGCGACAAGTCCACGGTCGACGCGGCCAAGCGCCTGCCCAACCAGCTCGACGATCGGCTCAAGGCCGCCGGCGCGGCGCGCACGGGCGTGATCAACGCCGGTATCGCCGGCAACCGCTGGATCCTCGACGTCTTCGGCCCGAACGCGAACAGCCGGTTCGATCGCGACGTCCTCGGCGTCGCGGGCGTCACCCACACCCTCGTCTTCCTGGGCATCAACGACCTGCGCAACTCGTTCCGCTTTCCGGCGCAAGCCGTGACGACGGACCAGGTCATCGCCTCGATGACCACGGCCGTCGGCAAGGCCAGGGCCCGGGGCCTCAAGGTCCTGCTGGGCACGCTGATGCCGTGCAAGGGCGAGACCTACTGCCCGGCCTCGGTCGACGCCGACCGGCAGGTCGTCAACGCCTGGATCAGGAACAACCGGGACGTCGACGGCATCGTCGACTTCGACCGCGTGATGCGGAACCCCGTCGCTCCGGCGGAGATCAACCCGGCCTACGACAGCGGCGACCACCTGCATCCGAACGATGCGGGCTATGGCGCGATGGCCGCCGCCATCGACCTGGCGAAGCTGCAATGACGAGCCGATCGATGGCGGACCTTCGTCTTCGCCGTCGACGCTTCACGGCGAGCGCCGCCGCTCGCCCACCCGGTCGCGCCCCCTGATCAACGCCATCGCATCCGCCACCGCCTCGGCGAAGGCGCTCTCCGAATCGTCGTGGACGCCGGCGCTGACCAGCGTCACGCGGCCGTTGGGCGACACGATCTCGACGGCGCCCTCCCACATCCCGCCGATGGGCGTCAGCCGGGCGTGCGGGAAGTAGGTCTCGTCGCCGGCAAAGATCACCTCGTCCATGGAAACAGTCTGGGGCCGCGCGCCGGGGGCGGCAATGCCGTAAGCCCTGAGGCGTCGCGCGCTTTCCTGCCTACAATCCGCACCGAGCTAGGGGTGCTGCGTCGACCGGACGAACGATCGGGTCGACGTGGCTGAGAAAGTCCCTTCGAACCTGATTGAGTTAATCCTCGCGCAGGGAAGCCGGCCCGGTGGCCGACACGCCGATTCGCATCGGACGTGCCATGCCCTTCGTTCCCCACGAAGGGCGCCCCGGGCCCATCCCCCTGCCAGAAGGTCCTTTGCGCGGAGCAAAAGAACAATGGCGACACCCACCACCGATTCGAACGATCTCCAGGCCGGCGCCGATGCCGGCCGCACGCGCCTCAGGCCGCCGCCGGCAGGCGATGCGCCGGCACGGGCGCGAAGCCGTGGTTGAGCGGGCCGTTGCCGGTGCCGGTCGCGACACCGGCGCCCGCCGCGATGGCGCCGCGCACGAAATCGCGCGCGCGCACCACCGCCTCCGGCAACGCGTGGCCGAGCGCCAGGTGCGCGGCGACGGCCGAGGCCAGCGTGCAGCCGGTGCCGTGCAGGTTGCGGCTGACGATGCGCGGCGATGCATGCCGGCGATGGCCACCGCCGTCGCCCGCCACGGCCAGCACGTCGACCAGTTCGTCCCCCGCCAGGTGCCCGCCCTTGAGCAGCACCGCCCGCGCGCCCAGCGCCAGCAGCGCGTCGGCCGTGCCGTCGAGCGCGTCGATGCCCGCGACCGCGCGGCCGAGGAACCGCGCCGCCTCGTCGAGATTGGGCGTGACCAGCGCCACGCGCGGAAACAGCTCGCGCACCATCGCCCCGACCAGGCTCGGCGCGGCCAGCGCATCGCCGCTGGTGGCGGTCAGCACCGGGTCGAGCACGACGTGCGGCAGCGCGTAGCGGTCGATCGCCCACGCCACCACCTCGACGATCTCGCGCGTGTGCAGCATGCCCAGCTTGACCGCGTCGACGCCGATGTCCTCGACCACGGCGCGGATCTGCGCCTTGACGACATCGGCCGGCACCGGATGGAGCGCGGCGACGCCGTGCGTGTCCTGCGCTGTCAGCGCGGTGATGGCCGTCGTGCCGTAGCAGCCGAGCGCGGCGAAGGTCTTCAGGTCGGCCTGGATGCCGGCGCCGCCGCCGCTGTCGGAGCCGGCGATGGTCAGGACGCGCGCATAGCGCGAAGGGGTCGTCGGGGTCATGCCGGAAATTATGGGTGGCGCGCATGACGGCCGAGGCGACCGCCGCGCTGCCGTTCGCGTCGGCCCGCATCCTCGGCGCCGGCCTGATGGGCCGGCTCGTCGCGCTGGCCCTGGCGCGACGCGGCTGCCGGGTCGACCTGCACGACGCGCGGGGACCGGAAGCCGAGGGCGCCGCCGCGCGCGTGGCGGCGGCGATGCTGGCGCCGCTGGCCGAGTCGGCCGTGGCCCCGGCGCCGGTCGTGCGCATGGGCCGCCATGCGCTGGACCGGTGGCCGCGACTCCTCGCCGACCTGGCCGGGACGGCCCCGCCGGTGTTCTTCCAGCGCGAGGGCACGCTGGTGCTCTGGCACCGGCAGGACGCGGGCGAGGCCGAGCGCTTCTCGCGCGTGCTCGAGCGCACGCGCGGCTGGATCGGCGACGACCTGCCGCCGATGCGTCGCCTGGACGCCGCCGGCGTCGTCGCGCTGGAGCCGGCCCTGCGCGGCTCGCGTTTCGCGCAAGGCCTGTTCCTGGCCGGCGAAGGCCAGCTCGACAACCGCGCGCTGCTCGCCGCCCTGCGCGCCGCGCTGGAAACGGCGCCGGGCGTGACGCTGCACTGGCATTCCCCGATGTCGCCCGACGACCTCGATCCCGGCCCGGCCGAGCGCGTGATCGACTGCCGGGGCCTGGGCGCTCGGCCGCAGTGGGAGGCGTTGCGCGGCGTGCGCGGCGAGGTGATCCGCGTGCACGCGCCCGACGTCGCACTGAGCCGCCCGACGCGGCTGCTGCATCCGCGCTATCCGCTCTACATCGCGCCCAAGCCCGGGGGCGTCTTCGTCGTCGGCGCGACCGAGATCGAGTCGGCCGACATGTCGCCGGCCAGCGTGCGCTCGACGCTCGAACTGCTCAGCGCGGCCTATGCCGTGCACAGCGGCTTCGGCGAGGCGCGCATCCTGGAGATCGCCACCCATTGCCGCCCGACGCTGCCCGACCACCTGCCGGCCTTGCGCTGGTCGGCGCCGCGCGTGCTGCAGGTCAACGGGCTGTACCGCCACGGCTTCCTGATCGCCCCGGCGCTGCTGGACATGGCGCTGGAACTGCTCGCGACCGGCGAGTCGCCGCTGGCGGCGCGCTGCGGGCTCGACGCGCCGCGGGCGGCGACCGCAACGGAAGTCGCCGCATGACCGCCTCCATACCCCCGCCGCCCCTGAGCCTGCGCATCAACGACGTCCCGCACACCCTGGACGCGCCCGCCACCGTCGCCGACGCCGTGGCGCGCATCGGCGCCGTGGCGCCCTACGCCGTCGCGGTGAACCGCGCCTTCGTGCCGCGCTCGCTGCACGCGACGCGCGCGCTGGCCGAGGGCGACCGCGTCGAAGTGATCCGCCCGGTCACGGGCGGGTGAACCGAATGACACAGGACCCGCCGATGACCGCCACGAACACGATCCCGACCGACGACGACCTGGTCCTCTACGGCCGACGCTTCCCCGGCCGACTGCTGCTGGGCACGGCCCGCTATCCGTCGCCGGCCGTGCTGGAGGCCGCCGTTCTGCGCGCGCGCCCGGCCATGCTGACGGCGTCGCTGCGCCGGCAGACCGCCGCGCCCGCGGCCGACGGCGCGGCCGGCGCCGTCGGCGACTTCTGGTCGCTGCTGCGCCGCCTGGGCGTGCCGGTGCTGCCCAACACCGCCGGCTGCCACGGCATCGAGGAGGCCGTCGCCACCGCGCACATGGCGCGCGAGCTGTTCGACACGCCGTGGATCAAGCTCGAACTCGTCGGCGACGACTACACGCTGCAGCCCGACACGCTCAACCTGGTGGAGGCCGCGTCGCGCCTGATCCGCGACGGCTTCCTCGTGCTGCCCTACTGCACCGAGGACCTGGTGCTGTGCCAGCGCCTGGTCGACGTCGGCTGCCAGGCCGTGATGCCCTGGGCGGCGCCCATCGGCACCGGCCGCGGGCCCGTCAACCCCTACGCGCTGCGGGTGCTGCGCGAGCGGCTGGACGTGCCGCTGCTGGTCGACGCCGGGCTGGGCCTGCCCTCGCACGCCTGCACGGTGATGGAGTGGGGCTACGACGGCGTCCTGCTCAACACCGCCGTCGCGCTGGCGCAGGACCCGGTCGCGATGGCCGGCGCCTTCGCCGACGCCGTGGCCGCCGGTCGCGCCGCGCACCGCGCCGGCGCCATGACGGCGCAGGACGCCGCCCAGCCGAGCACGCCGGTGCTGGGCACGCCGTTCTGGCACCACGCCTGAGCCGATTCCTCCACCACCCGATCACCATGCCCCACGCCCCGACTTCATCGACCGCCGTCGCATCGGCCGTCTTCGCCGCCCACGCCGGGCGCTTCGGCGCGACGTCGCCGCCACCGGAAGCCGAGGCCGCCGGAACGTCGCCGGAGGGCGATCCGGACTCGGTCCGCGCCGGCGTCGAGGCGGCCTGCCGCGCGCTCGGCTTCATCGGGACCGACGCCCGCTGCCTGGCGGACGCCTGGCGCGCGCAAACGCGGCGCACGGGCGCGTTCGACGCGGCGGCGTGGCCCGCGACGCCGGCCGACTTCGGCATGCGCGAACGACCGGTGGCCGGCCGCGCCGACGCCTTCGCGCCCTGCCCGGCCGAACTCGGCCTCTATGCCGTGCTGCCCGACGCCGACTGGGTCGGCCGCATGGCGCGCGTGGGCGTGCCGACCGTGCAGCTGCGCTTCAAGTCGACCGACGCGCTCGCCATCGACCGCGAGGTCCGCGCCGCCATCGAGGCCGTGCGCGGCACCGGGGCGACGCTGTTCGTCAACGACCACTGGCGGGCCGCCATCGAGGCCGGCGCCTACGGCGTGCATCTGGGGCAGGAGGACCTCGACGCGCTCGCGCCGGCCGACCTGCGGCGCCTGCGCGAGGCCGGCCTGCGCCTGGGCGTGAGCACCCACGGCCCGGCCGAGATGGTGCGCGCCGACGCCGTCGGTCCCAGCTACGTCGCGCTGGGGGCCGTGTTCCCGACCACGCTCAAGGCCATGGCCACGGCACCGCAGGGCCTGGCGCGCCTGGGCGATTACGCGCGGCTGATGCGCGACTACCCGTGCGTGGCCATCGGCGGCATCGACGCCGCGCGCCGGCCGGCCGTGCTGGCTACCGGCGTCGGCTCGGTGGCGGTGGTGCGCGCGCTGGTCGCGGCCGACGACCCCGAGACGACCGCCCGGGCCTGGACCGCCGCCATCGCGGCCGGGCTGCGCCACCGGCGCGAAGGAAGGGCGACCTGACCCCGTCGACATCGCCCTCGCCCCGCTCGCCTCCCCCGCTCCCGTCCGCCCCGATTCCTTCCTTTCTTTTTCGATCCGACCCCATGACCTCCATCCGCCCCTCCCGCTCCGACCCCGCCGCCGCGCTCCGCCGCCGGGACGCCTTCACCGCGACGCCCGTCGCCCGTGCCGCCGCGACGCTGCTGTGGCTCGCGTCGGCGGCCGCTTCGGCGCAGACGCAGCCGGCCGCGCCGACGGGCGCCGGCGCCGAGGCCGCGCTCTCCACCGTCACCGTCGACGCGCGCGCCGCCGCTGCGCAGGCCGACGTCAGCGGCTTCAGCGACCTGCCACTGCGCGAGGTGCCGATCTCCGCCACCGTGGTCGACAGCGCCACGCTACGCGCTTCCGGCGCGCGTCGGCTGGCCGACCTGACGCAGTTCGATTCGTCGGTGACCGACGCGTACAACTCGGCCGGCTACTGGGACTACCTGACGGTGCGCGGCTTCGTGCTGGACAACCGCTTCAACTACCGCCGCGAGGGCCTGCCGATCAGCGCCGAGACCTCCATCGCGCTGGACAACAAGGAGCGCGTGGAGATCCTGCGCGGCACCAGCGGCATCCAGGCCGGCACCAGCGCGCCGGGCGGGCTGGTCAACTACGTCGTCAAGCGGCCGACCGAGCGCGACCTGCGCGAGGTGCGCGCCGAGGTCACCGGACGCGGCGGCGTGCTCGGCGCGGTCGACCTGGGCGGGCGCTTCGGCGAGGACCGGCAGTTCGGCTACCGGCTCAACGCGGCGGCCGAGAACCTGAAGCCGCGCACCTTCGACCTCGACGGCCAGCGCCACCTGTTCTCGCTCGCGGCCGACTGGCGCGTGACGCGCGATTCGCTGTTCGAGGCGGAGGTCGAGTATTCGAAGAAGACCCAGCCGAGCCAGAACGGCTTCAGCCTGCTGGGCAACGCGCTGCCCGCGCCGGTCGACCCGCGCCTGAACCTCAACAACCAGCGCTGGTCGCAGCCCTCGGTGTTCGAGGGCCTGACCGGCACGCTGCGCTTCACGCAGGCCATCGACGCCGACTGGCGCTGGAGCGCCCAGCTCGGCCAGCAGCGCCTGAAGAGCCAGGACCGCCTGGCCTATGCCTTCGGCTGCGGCGCCGAGGGCAACTTCGACCGCTACTGCTCGGACGGCACCTTCGACTTCTACGACTTCCGCAGCGAGAACGAGCGCCGCACGCAGACCGCCGGCAGCCTGAACCTGAAGGGCCAGGCCCGCACCGGCGACATCCGTCACGACCTGTCCTTCGGCCTGCTCGCGAGCCGCGTGCGCAACCGCTTCCAGGACCAGGCCTTCAACTACGTGGGCACCGGCAACGTCCAGGGCACGGCCGTGGTGCCGGCCGACCCGACGCTGACCGACCCGAGCACCGACCGCGACGAGCGCTCGACCGAGCTGTCGTTCCAGGACGCCATCCGCTGGAACGAGCGCCTGACCACCTGGGTCGGCCTGCGCCACACGCGCCTGGACCGCGACAGCATCCGCACCGACGGCTCGCGCCCGACCGGCTACGCCGACGGCATCACCTCGCCCTGGCTGGCGCTGAGCTACGCGCTGCGTCCGGGCCTGCTGGCCTATGCGAGCTGGGGACGCGGCGTGGAGTCGCAGGTGGTGCCGAACCGGGCATCGCAGTACGTCAATGCCGGCGAGGCGCTGCCGGCGGTGCAGTCGCGCCAGTGGGAGGCGGGCTTCAAGGGCGGCGCCGACGCCTTCGGCTGGCAGGTGGCGTACTTCGACATCGCGCGGCCGGTGACCAACGTGGACGCCTGCAACCGGCTCGACATCCGGCCTTGCCTGGGCGGTGCCGACGGCCGGGCGGTGCATCGCGGCGTCGAGGCCAGCGCGCAATGGGCGCAGGGTCCGTGGCGGCTGGCCGGCGGCGTCACCGCCATCGACGCCAAGCGCGAAGGCAGCTTGGTCGAGCCCGCCATCAACGGCGAGCGCCCGACCAACGTGCCGCGCCAGGTGCTGCGCGCGCAGGTCGCCTACCGCGTGGCCGCCGTGCCGGGGCTGGAACTGCAGGGCCGGATGTCGCACGAGGGCCGGCGCAGCGTGCTGCCCGACGGCTCGATCGAGCTGCCGTCGTGGACGCGCTTCGACGCCGCGCTGCGCTACGACACGCGCGTCAACGGCGTCGCCACCAGCTGGACGCTGGGTGTGGAGAACCTCGCCGACCGCCGCTACTGGAAGGAATCGCCCTACCAGTTCGGCCACGTCTATCTGTTCCCCGGCGCGCCGCGCACGCTGCGGCTGATGATGACCGCGGCGCTCTGAGCGACACGGCCCGGCGCGGCGCGCCGGCCCACGGGGAGGAAGGTCCGTCCGGCCGTCAAAGCTACCGATAATCGAGGCCGAATCTGAAGCAACCTTCCACCCCGGGGCGTGATCGATGAAGTTTCTCGAAGGCGGCGGCGAATCGGGCCGCCTGATGCGCACCCTCGACTGGTCGCGCAACCCGCTGGGCGAGCCGGCGACCTGGCCGCTGTCCCTGCGCACGCTGGTGGGCGTGATGCTGGCGGCGCGCCAGGGCATCCTGATCGTCTGGGGTCCGCAGCAGATCACGCTCTACAACGACCACTACGCCGAGATGCTGGGCGCGCGCCACCCGGCGGCCATGGGCCAGCGCTTCAGGGAGGTCTGGTACGAGATCTGGGACTTGGTCGACCCGATCATCTCCGCCGCCTACGCCGGCGAGTCGACCCAGATGGACGACATCGCCTTCGAGATGCTGCGCAACGGCTATCCGGAGGAGACGCACTTCTCCTTCTCGTACACCCCCGTGCGCGACGAGGCCGGCACGGTGACGGGCATGTTCTGCGCCTGCAACGAACTCACCCAGCGCGTGAACGCCGAGCGCCAGGTGCTCGCGCAGTCGACGCACCTGGCCTCGCTGTTCGAGGCCACGCCCAGTTTCATGGCCGTGCTCAACGGGCCGGAGCACCGCTTCAGCATGACCAACGCGCCCTACCGCGCGCTCATCGGCCACCGCGACCCGATCGGCCTGACCGTGCGCGAGGCATTGCCCGACCTGCAGGGCCAGTTCTTCTTCGACCTGCTCGACGAGGTCTACCGCACCGGCCGCGCCGCCGTGGGCAGCGGCACCGAGATCCTGTTCCAGCGCGCCGCCGACGCGCCGCTCGAGCGGCGTTACCTGGACTTCATCTACCAGCCGCTGCAGACCGACGCGACCGTCACCGGCATCCTGGTCGTGGGCACCGACGTGACCGACCGGAAGATCGTCTCCCTGCAGCTCGAGCAGGACAACGCCGCCCTGGCCCGCCGCGCCGAGGAGATCGAGGAGCGCCTGCGCCAGGCGCAGAAGATGGAGGCCGTCGGCCAGCTCACCGGCGGCATCGCGCACGACTTCAACAACATGCTCCAGGGCATCGTGCTGCCGCTGCAGGTGATCCGCAAGCGACTCGCGCAGCAGCGCCACGAGGGCCTGGACGACTACGTCGAGGCCGGCATCGCCTCGGCGCGGCGCGCCGCCTCGCTCACCCAGCGCCTGCTGGCGTTCTCGCGCCGCCAGCCGCTCGACGAGAAGGTCGCCGACGTCGCGCTGTCGATCCGCACGGTCGAGCCGCTGCTGCGCACCACCTGCGGTGAGAACGTCGCGCTGGGCGTCGAGCTGCCGGCCGACCTCTGGCCGGTGCGCACCGACACGCACCAGTTCGAGAGCAGCCTGCTCAACCTGGTGATCAACGCGCGCGACGCCATGCCACACGGCGGATCGATCCGCCTGGGCGCGGCCAACCTGACACTGGCGGCCGACGTGCTCGAAGGCACCGACCTGCCCGAGGGCGACTACGTCGAGGTCAGCGTGGCCGACGACGGCGTGGGCATGCCGCCGGAGGTGCTGGCGCGCGTGTTCGACCCGTTCTTCACGACCAAGCCGATCGGCCAGGGCACCGGCCTGGGGCTGTCGATGGTCTACGGCTACATCCGCCAGTCGGGCGGCTACGTGACGGTCGACAGCACCGAAGGCGCCGGCACGGTGGTGCGGCTGCGCCTGCCGCGCTCGCCGGAGCTGCCGCAAGCGGCGCGCGCGCCGGCGCCCCGCCCGTGCGACGCCGAGCGCGACGTCTACCGCGTGCTGGTGGCCGAGGACGACGACGTCGTGCGGCTGCTGGTGGTCGACCTGCTGCGCGACCGGGGCCACGCCGTGAACGAGGCCGTCAACGGCGGTCAGGCCATGACGATGCTCGACCAGGACGTCGCCTACGACCTGCTGCTGTCGGACGTCGGCCTGCCCGGACCCAACGGCCGCCAGGTCGCCGACTACGCCCGCGAGCGCCGGCCCGGCATCAAGGTGCTGCTGATGACGGGCTACGCCGCCGAGGTCGCCACCAACGCCAGCTTCCTCGGGCCCGGCATGGCGCTGATCGTCAAGCCCTTCGACTCCGACGCGCTGATCGCCAAGGTCGAGGAGGTCATGCGCGACCTGTCCGCGCCGGCGCCTCCCGATCCGGCGCCCGGCGAGCTCGCGCCGTCGCACGCCGTGTCCTGATCCGCATCCCGACCCGAAAGAGCCCCCCGTGACCTCTCGACGCATCCGCCCTTTCCCTGGCACCCTTCCCCGCCCGTTCCCGGGTCTCGCAGTCGCGCTCGCGACCGCCGCGGCGCTGGGCGCCTCGGGCGTCGTCCTGGCCGCCGGGCCGACCGGGACGGCTTCGGCGCCCGCACGCGGCACGACCGCCGCACCGACGGCCACGACGACGGCGGCCACGCCCGCCCCGGCGCGCCTGCCCGTGCCCGAGGGCGCCTACGACGTCGCCACGCCCGAAGCCTATCGCGCGATGGCGTCCCGCATGGGCACCGAGGCCGGCATCGACTACCGCTACGGCCCGGACGCCGCCGCCTACGGCACGCCGCGCGCGACCAACACCTACCCCGGCCCGCGCCCGAGCAAGAGCCTGCTGACCCTGTCGGGCCAGCGCGCCGAGAAGCAGCGCGACGGCATCGTCGGCGGACGCGGCTGCGCCCGCGACGGCTGGTGCGGCGAATACCAGATCGGCGACCGGCTGCTCGGCCTGCCGGGGGACTACAGCTCCAGCATCGTCAACGTCGCCTACCTGCCCGACGCCAAGCCCGGGCCTAACTTCCCGGAGGCGCGCTACTGGGGCGTGGCCAGCCTGCAGACGATCAACGTCGGCCACAACACCATCGCCTGGAAGCCCGAACCGAGCTGGACGACCTACATCAGCCCGCAGATGAACAACGCGGACAACGACGAGAACACCGTCCGCCTGGCCGGCGCACGCGGCGGCTCGCCCATCGGCACCGGCGACCTCGACGGCCGGCCGGTCGCGGCGGCGCGCGGCTACGGTCGCGGCGGCTGGGTCAACAACGTGCTGACCGTTTTCGCCAACGGCTGGATCACCAGCTCGGGCAGCAACACCTCGCACAACTTCGTGAAGCTCAAGCTGCCCGACGGCAAGACGCCCACGGCCATCGCCATCACCAACAGCGGCGAGTTCGCGCTGGTGACGGTATGGGACACGGCGGCGCTCAAGGGCCAGATCGCCGTCATCGCGCTGGCCGACGGCTGCCAGGGCTGCGAGACCCTGCCCGAGGCCCAGTGGAACGCCAACTGGGGCAGCCACCGCCAGGCCTACGCCGGCCTGCCCGGCCTGGGCAACTACCTCGGCGCCAAGCTGGTGGGCTTCGTCGACCTGCCCGACACCCTCAAGGCGCCGACCGAGATCAGCGCCACCACCGGCAAGACCAACGGCGACTACCAGCGCATCCAGAACTTCTTCCAGGACCACCTGCAGAGCGACCACAACCGCCGCAGGTACTTCGACGGCGACTGGACCCAGGCCATCGCGCGCAGCGGCCTGGCGGTGGTGGTGAGCAAGAGCGAGCGGCGCGCGGCCGTGGTCGACCTGCGCCCGCTGTTCCAGTACTACCGCAAGCAGTACTTCGACCAGGGCGCGTGGGAGTGGGGCACGATGATCTCCGGGCGCGGTCCGGGCCCCCGGCAGTGGCCGTTCACCTTCGAGGCGGCGCCGGTGCAGACGCCGGTGGTGGTCAAGGTGATCGACCTGCCCGAGCGCCCGACCGCCGTGAAGCTCACGCGCGAGCCGCCCTATCGCGCCTTCATCGCCACCCAGGAAGGCAAGCTGCGCGTGTTCGACCTCGGCACCCGCTACCTCGACCAGAAGGGCGAGGCCAGGGGCCGGCCGGAGGACATCGCGCCGATGTTCTCGCTCGACGTGGGCAAGAACCCGACCAGCATCGCCTACGTCAAGGAGAAGGCGATCCTCAACCCGACCGCCACCAGCGCCCTGTTCGGCCGCCGCCGGCCGGAGGACTTCCTGTGGGTGCTCTCGCGCGGCGAGCGCAAGGCCACCATGCTGCAGTTCGACCCGCGCTTCGAATCGGCCAAGGTGTTCAAGACGCTGCAGGACAGCCGGCTGGTCGACCCGATCGCCATCGAGGACGTGGACAACCACGGCACCGAGAGCTACATCCTCACCGTGGCCGACTACCAGGGCAGGACTGTCCATAACTACCCCTACGGCCCGATCGTCATGTGGACCTACGACGCCAAGACCGCGCCCTGCCCCCACCCCAAGGGCTGCGCCCTGCGCGACGGCCTGCCCTTCGAGTACGCCGGCGGCCACGTGTTGCCGGGCAAGCCGTTCCAGATGGGAGGGGCGAACATCAATTGAGGGTGGTGCGGGCGCGGATGTTGGTGGCGATCCGCGCCGCGAGGGTGTCGACCGCATCCTCGTAGCTGCGCGCCACGTCGTCGGATTTTCGGACCATCTCGTCGAAGCTGGTCCACACATGGCGCTCGTCGGCGGGCACGCTTCCCGACGTCGGCGGCCCCGCGTCGGCGTCGGCGCCGTAATAGATGCTCT
Organism: Variovorax sp. PvP013; assembly: GCF_050435945.1. Classification (NCBI taxonomy): domain Bacteria; kingdom Pseudomonadati; phylum Pseudomonadota; class Betaproteobacteria; order Burkholderiales; family Comamonadaceae; genus Variovorax; species Variovorax sp. PvP013. Next base: position 518,878 of record NZ_JBNDLF010000001.1, on the reverse strand, counting down.
CGCTGTAGAGATAGTCCTCGTCGCGGGGACGCAGGAATGCCACGCCCACGTTCACGCGCGGCTTGTACGCGAGCGAGAACCGCGATGAGTACATGCCGACGTCGTAGAAGTGCACGTGCAGGACCGGATCGTCGCCGGGGATGCGTGCGTAGTCGATGTCTTCGGGCGACTTCGCGGGGCGATCGACGCCGTCGAGCACCCGGGCCTCGAAGCCTTGCTCCTTCAAGCGACGCACCAGTGCCGCCGTCATGCGCGGCCCCATGTTTTTGCGCGTCTCATCCATCAGTTCCGTGAAGCTGTTGCTCTTGATGCGATCGGCGAGGGCCTGCCACAGCGCACCGACCGGGATTCCCTTGTTCTCGGTATAGAGCCGCTCGATCGGCCTCACGGGCAGGACGTTGATGCGATGGACGACGGGCAACGGTGCGGGAGGTGACGGGGTTCGAGAGGCACAGGCGGCGAGCAGGCCGGTGGTGACACACAGAAGAAGGGTCGGAAGTCGTCTGCTTCTGGAAGGCGCCATGCGCGCGGACGACGACATGGCCGGTTCCATGTGATAGCTGGTTCTCGCCGGTTCGTGGAATCGATTTGCTTTTGGATATGACATTGATGCTCCCTAGTTGATTTCTTGGTCGTTGCTATGGCACGGTGTTGGTCGGTTTGCGGTCGGTGCCTTCGTGACGACAAGCGCAATACGCGGGTCGACTTGCACTACCACGGCGAAGGTGGCGTTCGCTATCCATGATGGCGCCGTACTGGCTCAGATCGTTCTGGAAACGCCTGAGTCAGCAGGAGTCTGTAAAGGGGTGACTTGCTCGTGGATGAGGCGCTGCTCGTAGAAGCCATCCCACAGGCATTTGGTGACCATCGCGGGGTCGTGGACCAAGATCGCGAGAAGAGAGTTGCTAAAACCAGAAACTCTCAACGCAATCGGAATTTTCTATGTCCAGACTAATTTTCCATCTGGATATACCCAAACAGCTCCAGCCGGGGCAAAGATATACCACCATAAATTTTCAATATCCTTTTCCTCATCGTTTTTATCATATTCCTTGGGCCAGGCCGCCTCAAATATTTTCAATTGATTCTCGATAGACCCCTCCCAAATAATTCCATTATTGGCAAGTTTCAGGATCCCTTGGCGCATGAAACGCTCAGCTAAATAGAAAAATCCTTTTTTTGCCAAATCCAAGTCCCCGGCAAAAGGAGGATAATCTCTAGACCAATCCCAAATAGCGGCGATGGAATGACCCATGTCACAACTCAAAATATTTTGAATATATTTTTCTTCAAACATTTTATTTGAACTTTATTTCAGCTCTCTTTGCATCGATTCCAGCAGGAAGACCTGTAATGTCTATAGTCCACCTTGCAGCCGTTAAATCTTTCGAACTCGAGTAATCTCTCAAAATTATCGTTGAGCCTGCATATTCTCCTTGGACAATCTCGAAAGAATAAATCAGTTCTCCCTGCCTCAACGCATTCATCGATGGTGCAGGCATGACATCAATACCCGCAATCTGTCTGAAATATCCAGCGATTTCTGCATCTGTCGCTCCAACAAAAACCGGCGCACCCTTGCTTGCGGCAGCATCGGCCAGAAGTGTTCTCCCTCCCAATCTCAAAGTCATGTTGGCCGGCGTGATCGACTTGTCATTGAACTGATCCGCGATGTCCTGGAGTCGAATCCTTTGCTGCTCAACCAAGACGGCCGGCGCGCTTGCGGGCAAGCTCGCGTCCAGTGCGAGCGTTGCGACCCATACCGCGTGCCGGCCATTGCCAGAAGCCCAGCAGACAACGCTCCCTGCGCCGACGCATTGTTGCCAACCGCCCATCCCATCGCAATCGGACTCAACGGTCCTTCGCCCGGGTTGGCCGCCGTGCCGTCACCGACGATGCGGCCTCGCATCCACTCGGCCGCTTGCGTGAGGTCGCCCACGCTCATGTTGGGCACTGCGCCAGCGATGAAGTTCGTCCGGTAGGCGTCGTAGATCTCAGCGGCGCTGTATCTACCGTTCGATGCACCAGCCTGTGTGCGTGCCCAGGTCCAGATGTCGCCATCGGTCGGCAGGAAACTCGCCGCCGCCGCCGCCGCCGCCGCCGCAGCATAGTCGGAGCGAATGGCTTGGCAGGCAGTGCTCTGCGAACCGGCGCAACCGTTCAATGCCGCCGTGGTCGTGCTGTCCTGCGCGATCAGGTCCGCGAGTTGCTCTCGCTGGCTCGGCGTGCATTGGGTCTTACATGCATCGACCAGTTGACTCAGCGTTTTCGCGTCGTCGTGATTCAAGTAATTGTTCGCCGCCGCATTCGCCCCGGCCTGACTCGCCACGTTGGCTTCCTGCGCATCCGCCCCGCCCAAGGCAGCAGCAATCCCACCCATCATCGAAGCGAACTGTGTGGTGTCATTCCGGCGCCCGTAGGCCTCCGCCGCCATCTCACCCACCGCTGCCCCGATGGCGCCCGCGCCGCATCCGCTCTTGCTGTCCATACGCGCCGCACCCACCGCGCAGCCCGCGATCGCATGGGCCACTTTGTTGGTGAACGCATCGAGCGTGCCGGATAGAGCCGGCGCGGCTCGGCTCCATTGAACTTTTAAACCTTAAGCCCGTGCCCACACCGTCACACTTCCTTAGACGCCACCTTCACCGCCATTCCCGTCCTCACATCCAGCGAGAACAACTGCGTGCTCGTTCCCAGGCTGCATATCCGCACCTCGCAGCCTGCCACCCAATCGACCGCATCGGCCAGCACGCCCCACGGCATGGCCCGGTTCACGCTGCCATCGGGGTAGACCAGGGGAAACCGGGTGAATGGCTCGATCCATCTGGGCAAGCCTTGGTTGCGCACACTGCAGCGCTTGAACTCCCAATCGGTGTGCGGTCGGTCGATGCGGGTGACCTGCCAGACCACGCCGCCTTGCTCGGCCAGACGAAAGACGTTGCGATTGCCGTTGAAGACGTCCTGGCGCGTGGCCGGCGGATCGAAGTCGACCGTGAAGATGTGGCAGCCATCGGGCATGAGCAGGGCGCGCTGGAGATGGCCGTTGAGGAAACGATCACCGAGGTCCATTTCTGCAAATCCCCATCTTTATGTCATCGCATTCACGCCATGCGTCAAATCTTCTCCCGATATCGGATCACCAAGGCCTTAACCCCTTGGGCGTGATTTCCACAGCCACCCCCGTGTCCACGTCCAGAGAAAACCATTGACTGCCGATACCCAGGTTGGCCAGCTCTACGGCACAACCGGGAATCCAATCCATGCTTTCAGGAGGCATGCCGTTTTCCACGTTCGTTCTTCCGTCTAGAAATCTCAATTGGAAATACATGAAAGGCTCGATGCAACCAGGCAGTCCTTGCTTGCGCGCCAATTCATGCTTGAACTCCCAATTGGTTTCAGGGTAATCGATGCGCGTCACTTGCCACATTACACGACCATGCTTGTCCAAGCGAAAAACATTTCTGTTGCCGTCGTCGACTCCAGACTTATGCACGCTATTTACTGGAACATAGTAAAAACAAACAATCTTTCCGCCATCAGACATGTTTAATTTCCGAGAATCGTATTGCTTGAAGTCTTCAATTGACATTGATTGGCCTCACTAAATCAAACCATTCTTTGGGCAATGAACGTTGTTCCATAGGAATATAAAACTGCACCCCACCCCCACCCGGATTGTTGCCCAGCAATATCCCATTGGCCACGCTCGCCTGCAACTTGATACCCGGCGGAATCGTCACATCGCCCACGTTCATCGGCACGGCGGGCAAGGCGAACTTGGCGGCGATCTGCGCAGGACTGAGGCCGGCGATGTCTTCCGCTTTCATAACCCAATTCGCCGTTGCCTGAGATTGACCGCCCGACACGCGAACGAACTTTGTCTCCGTCGTCGTCGTGAATTCAAGGATCTGGGTACCCGGCATGTAGGACGGCTTGTAGTTGGGGTTGGCCTGCACGATGAGCTGATTCAACGCGTCGGCGCTGTAAGTCTGCGTCACCAACACGCCCGCCGGCAGCTTGTTGACCGCCATCGCATTGGCTTGGGGCGCACTGAATTCGGCGACCGACTTCCAAGGCCCGCTCGTAGACATGGGCAGGATCGGGTCGGCCATCCCGCCATCGCGATAAAAGTTGTTTTGGATGGACGCCACCACATCGGACGGCAGGGCCACGGTCTCCTGTTTCGTGGGCAACAACGCCTTTCGCATGTTGCCGATGCCGGTCGTGAAGCTGTTCCTGTCGATGGGCGCGGTGCTGGTGATGGCGCCGCCCAACAGATCGGTGTTGCCCTTGACCGTGCTGTCGAAGCCGCCGCTGCCCGCGGCGATGCCGCTCTGACCCGTGGCGCTCCGGTAGTTGTGGTCGACGCTTTGCTTCGCTTAGCAAAATTACCCCGCAAAACCTGCCATGTCGGGACGAACTCGATGCCCGGCTCGGCCTGTCTTTTCAGCTCTGCGTGGTATGTACCTGGCTTTCGTTTTGATTAAGGTCCAAGCAACCCAATAACTCTATCTCTATCCTGCGCATCGAAAACAACTTTGAAGTGGTGATCGTCTTCGTCATTCCAATCCAAAACGGCATCACGCAAAATTTCTAAATAAATTTTCAGATCATTTTCTAGAATATTGGGTAATCTAGAATGTTCAAGAACAATCCTTTTTTCTTTTATCCAAGATAGATCTGTTAAGCAATCGTACAAGGCATTCCAATTGAAACCGAAGTACCCTGGCAGCCAAAGCAGATAATATAAAGCTTGCAAAAGCCGCTCCGTCTCATAAATTTCTGGGCCAAGGCGAGCATAAAAATCTCTGCTTGTGTCGGATCCTAAATATTCAAAAGAAAATGGTATTGATTGACTCATGGCTTTTCACAGGGATAAAATTAAGGTAGTGATCCGGGGTGTAAAACATTTCACCGCTTTGTCCTGTAACGATGCGTTGAGGTCCTGCCCCATTGATTCCTGGTGTCGGTACGACGTACTCCGTGCAATAGCCAGGTGGTTTGGTTGGCAACAAAATCTGCCCCGTAGTCCGGTCAGGTAAATTTTTAAACACCGTACCGTCATTTCTTGACAAGCTCGTTGCCCCTGCAGCAATTCGATCGAAGGTAGGTTGAAGGTCAACCGTACCATTGAAAATGGCTCCGGTTCGTTGATCAACAACAGTGACGCCGTTCACAAATCGAGTGGTGATCGGGGAGCCGGTGGCGACAGCCGCATCAACCGCATTCACTCCCCCATTTGCCCCACTCTTCGCTTCCGCGTTCCCTGCCTCGTTCGCCCTCGCTCCACCCACTCCCATCGCCGCCGCACTCAACGCCCCATACCCATTGCCCAACGCCGCCTGCGCACTCGCAATGTAGGAGTTCAATCCGATGCGCTCGGTGTCCTCCAGCTTGACCCCTCTGGCTTTCAGATCCGTCTGCAAGGCCTGCATCTGCACCAACGACTCGGCCACGCAACCCGTGTCACCGCCGGCGCACCGGTTGTACGCATTGATGGCGTTGATCGTCGTAAGCATCGTCTCCGATCGATCGCTTACCAGCCGGTCGTAGCGCTCGTTCACGTCGTCGATGCAACCTGCCGCTCCCCGGCAGGCCAGGAGGTTCTGGTTCCTGGTGGCCGTGGTCTCCTGCGTGTTGAGCGCGCCGACGTTTCTCGGGTCCAGTGAGTTGAGCGCATCCAGGCGCCACATCTCTGACCGCGTCGATGGCTGCTACTAGAAAGATTTTCCATGTGCGTTTGATTGCAACTTGTTCAACTCAACAGAATCAATAATCTCATTAATTTTTTTTTGCAATTCACCAACCTCCTCCAATGTAGAGCCAATTCTTGTCTCAAATTCAAAAACATCCAATCCATTGACGACCTCATTCAGAGCACAATGAATGATCAAAAGCTGATCCAGATTCAACGATACACTGATAGAATCGTTATTTATTTCAACAATTTTCATTATCTTAGTCCTTGAAAGTATACTTGGCCATTTTTCGGTCTAAATGCGGTACCCCCATCAGTCGCTCGAGGATTCAGTATAACTACTGTTCCGGTACGATCATCCCAAAATGCCGAACGACCACCCGACAAAGATTTGGTTAAAGATGGACTATTGATAATTCCATTAATTAGTCGGCCAAATTCATCTGGCGTATTGATTCCAAATTCCGCGTATTCATTTTGTTTAATTACATGCTTGTCAAAAGCGTGCCCATTTGCAATTTGTCCTCCTATATTTTTTGTCCCCGCGTTCCCTGCCTCGTTCGCCCTCGCTCCGCCCACTCCCATCGCCGCCGCACTCAACGCCCCATAGACGAACAATGCCGGTGCCTGGATCTGTGCGTTCTTCAGCAGCGCCAAGGCCCGGGTGTATTCCCCGTTCGTGTTCGCGGCAACGGCCTGCTCCATGGCCTGGGCCGCCGCCTTGGCCGGGTCGCCATCGGCCTTGGCGCCGGTGGTGTTGTCGAGGTTCGTCGCGACGATGGCGACGTGGCGACCCTCGATGCCCTGGTCGGTGCCGGCGGTGGCGCCGTTGTCCACGGTGGCGGCCGCGAGGCTGGTGGTGCCGCCCGAACGGACGAGCGCGCCGCCGTTGCGCACACTGCCGCCGCCGGCGTCGACCTTCAGGTCGCCCACGGCCAGGGTCCGGCCGCCGCGGTTGTCCCAGGTAGCGCCGTTCGTGGCGATGGCCACGTCGGCCTGGCCCAGGACCACGCCGCCGGCCGCGTTGGTGAAGCCGCCGGTGATCGCCGTGAGCGTGCCGCCAGCGCCGATGAAGCCGGCGGTGTTGTCCGTCGCTCCCGCGTTCAGGACCAGCGTGCCTGCGCTGGCGATGCCGCCCTGACCCGAGGCATGACCGGCCGCGTTCGTGTTGACCAGCGCCTGGCCGTGCGTGTCCACGCTCATCGCGCCGCCCGACTGCACGAGGCCGCGGTCGTTGGTCAGCGCGCCGCTCGTCACGTCGAGGGCGGTCGCCGCCGCGAGCGTGCCCAGGGTGTTGTCCAGCGCGCCGCCGTTCGTGTCGACCGAGACGGCATGGCCGGTGACCTTGCCCTGAGTGTTGGCGAGGCCGCCATCGACGAGCGAGGTGCGGCCCGCGGCCTGCAGGGTGCCCAGGACGTTGGTCGTGAGGCCGGTGGTGGTGACAGCGAGATCGCCCTTGACGGCGCTCACGGTGCCCCGGGTGTTGTCCAGGGTCGTCGCGGCGAGGCTCGTGCCGCCGTTGGCCGCGAGGGTGCCGCCCACGTTGCTCAGCGAGCCGGACACGCGGACGCCGAGGTCGCGCACGGCCGTGACCGAGCCCGCGTCGTTGGACAGGCGCCCGGCGCGCAGCGTCAGGTCCCGAGCGGCGCCGACGACGCCCGCGTCGGCGTTGTCCAGGAGGTCGGTCGTGGTGACGTCCAGCGAGGCCGTGCCGGCGGTGCGCACGCTGCCGCCCCGGTTCGCGAGCGATGCCGCCGCGAGGGTCAGGTCGCCGTTGCTGGCGATGACGCCCCGGGTGTTGTCCAGCGCGCCGTTCACGCCGGTCAGGCCGATGCGGCCCGCAGCGTCGCCCGTCTGGACGATCGTGCCGCCGCGATTGCTCAGGGCGCCGGCGGTCAGCGTGATCCTGCGGGCCGTGCTCGTGCCGCCGTCCTGGTCGAAGGCGCCGGTGACGTCGGCCCTCCAGTCGCCGTTGGAGGTGATCTCGCCGCCGGCGCCGCCGTAGCGGCCGGCCGCGAGACTCAGGGTACCGGTGCCCGCATGCTGGATGCGCCCGCCCGCGCTGGAGAGCGAATCGGCCGAGATGCTCGCGTTGGTGCCGTTCGTGGCGATGGTGCCGCGGTCGTTGTCCAGCGTGCCGGTGACGGCCACGCGGGTCGCGCCTGCGCCGGTCTGGACGATCTCGCCCGAGCGATTGGACAGGCTGCCCGCTTCGATCGTGACCTGCCGGGCCGAGGCGATGCCTGCGTCCTGATCGAAGCCGCCAGCCACGCGGGCGAGCAGCGCACCGTTGCCGACGAGTTCGCCCCCGGCACCGTCGTAGCGGCCGGCGGTGACCTTCAGGGTTCCGTCCCCCGCGTGCCGGAGATGGCCGTCGCGGTTGAAGAGCGTCCCGCCGACGGCGAGTTCGACTTCGGTGGCGTTGGTGGCGATGGTGCCGCCGTCGTTGGTCAGCGCACCGGTCGTGGCGATGCGGGTGATGCCGGCGCCGGTCTGGACGATGGAGCCGGCCTTGTTGCTCAGGCTGGCCGCATCGAGGGTGACCCGAGCGGCGCTGGTGGCTCCACCGTCCAGGGCGAAGTCGCCACCGTGGGCATCGAGCACGCCATCGCTCGCGATCCGGCCCTTCGTACCCGAGAAGGCGCGCGTGACGCCGATCTCCAGGGTGCCGCTGCCGGCATGCTGCACGGTGCCCGCCGTGTTAAGGAAGGTGTCGGCCGACAGCGTGACGTCCGACCCGTTGCTGGCGATGGTGCCCGCGGCGTTGTCCAGATCGGTGGCGACTGCGATGCGGGTCGCGGCCGAGCCGGTCTGGGCGATGACTCCGCCGGCGTTGCGCAGCGATCCTGCCTCGATGGTGATCTGCCGGGCGGTGGTCGTGCCGCCGCTCTGGTCGAAGTCGTTCGCGACCTTGGCGATCAGTGCGCCATGGGTGACGAGTTCGCCGCCCACGCCGTCGTAGCGACCGGCCGCGACGCTGAGCGTGCCGGTGCCCGCATGCTGCAGATGGCCATCGGCGTTGGACAGCGCACCCGCCGAGAGGCTCAGGTCGATGCCGTTGCCGACGATGGTGCCGGCGGTGTTGTCCAGCGTTCCGGTGACGGCGATGGCGGTCGCTTCCGCACCCGTCTGCACGATCCGTCCCGCGTTCGTGTTCCGCAGGTTGGCGACCTGCAGGTCGAGTTGGCCCGCGTTCAGTGTCCCGGCGTCGTTGACCAGGGATCGATCCGACGACGCGTTCGCCGTCACGCGCAGGGTCCCCGGCGTGGTCACGCTCGCACGGCGGGTCGTCACGTCGTCGGTGGTGGCCGTGAGGGTGACGTTCGCGCCGCTGGCCTTGCCGCCCGTGAGATCGACGCTGGAACCCCGGGCCGCGATGTGGCCCGCCGCGATCAGGGTGCCCGCCGTCATGAGCGAGCCTGTCGTCGTGACGCTCAGGTCGCCGGCGGAGCCGAGCGTGCCGTCGACCGCGACGCCGGCGCCCAGCACGCCGGCGGCACCGCCGTCGAGGCGTCCGGCCGTGACGGTGGTGTCGCGGCCCGAGACGATGCCGCCGCCGTTGGCGAGCCCGTTCGCCACGGCGAGCGTGCCGTCGCGCTCGGCGCGCATCGTTCCGGTGTTGGCAAGGCTGCCGGCCCGAACCAGGAGGTCGGTGCCCGCGCCGATGCCGCCCCGGTCGTTCAGGAGTCGGTCGGCGACGGCCAGTCGCGTCGCGCCGGCGGCGGACTGCACCGCGCCGAGTGTGTTGTCCAGGACACCGGCGGCGATGTTCACCGCGGCGTTGCCGAGCAGCCGGCCCGCCGTGTTGTCCACGGCGCCTGCGACGGTGGCGTCGAGCGCATCGACGGCGGAGACGGTGCCTCGGGCGTTGTCGAGGCGGCCGCCCACGCCCAGGCGCGCCGCCCTGTCGCTCGCGAGCGTGCCGCCGCGGTTGTCCAGATCCCCGGTGGTCGCAATGGCGAGGGTGCCCGCCCGCAGGGTGCCGCCGGCGTTGTCGAAGCCGGCGACGTCGGCGGCGAAGGTGTTCGTCACATGGAGCGTGCCGCCGGCATTGTCGAAGACCGGTCCGCTCACGGCCATGCTCGCCACGCGCAGCACGCCGCCGGCGTTGTCCACGATCGGCGTGCGCAAGGTGACGTCGCCGCCGGCGTGGATCCTGCCGCCGTCGTTGAGGACGGCGCCGGCGGCCGTGAGCGTGCCGGGAGCGATGACGGTCGGGGTCGCCGCCGGGGTCGAGCCCGTGCCGCCGTCGCCGTCCGCACCGCCTGAACTGCCTGAACTTCCGGTGCCGCCGCTGCCACCGCTGCCACCGCTGCTGCCTGTCCCAGCGCTGCTGTCATTGCTGCCGGACGATGTCGGTGCGGTGGCGCTGCCACTGCCGCCCGACGCCGCTCCGGCCCCCGTCGTCGCCGACTGCGCCACCGGCGGCGCGCCGACGAAGCCCGCCTGCGTGTTGCTCAGGCGCGCCGCGCTGACCACGAGTGCCGCGGCGCTGGTCTGGCGCACGGTGCCGCCGCGGTTGTCGATGTCGCCCGCCGCGCTGGCGAGTTCGACCCGCGCGCCTTCCAGCGTGCCGCCGGTCGCATCGACGTGGTTGGCCAGCTCGCCCTGCGTGGCGATCCTCAGGCTCGCCGCGCTCTGCACGGTGCCGCTGTTGGCCAGGCCCGCCACGTCGATGGTGGCATCCGAGGCGGCCTGGATCATTCCGCTGTTCTCCAGCCGTCCGCTGGCCGACAGCGTGAGGCGTCCGGCACCGGTGAGGGTGTAGCCACCGGCGGCGGTCTGGATCGTGCCGGCATTGCGCGCGCCCACGCCGGCCTCGTTGACCACCAGGGCGATGTGGCCCGCATACATGCCGCCCAGGTGGGCGACGTCGATGGCGTAGGCCGGTGCCGCGCCTGTGCCGGCGATGGGCACGATGCCCACCAGATCGGCGTCGATGCGGTTCGCGCCGGCCACGACCTCAAGATCCGCCGCATGAAGGGTGGCGCTCAGTTCGAAGGCGCGCGCCAGGATGGCTAGCGAATCGGTGGCGCTCGCGTCCAGTCCGGCCCCGCCGATGCTCACCGTGCCCCCACGCACCAGGTAGCTCTCCAGACTGCCCGAGGCGCCGTACTGCGGAGCACCGGTGGTGAGCGTGGCCCGGTAGGCGTTGATGAAGCCGCCGCCATTGACCGAGATGCCCGAGGGATTGGCGACGATGACGTCGGCCCGTGAGCCCGCGACCTCCACGAAGCCGCGCAGGTACGTCGGATCGTTGCTGTTGACCTCGTTGACGATGACGCGCGCCGGGCCCCGCGCCAGCCACGGGTTGCCCTGAACGACGCCGCCGAGTTGGGTTTGGACGCTGGTGCGGCTGTTGTTGAGGATGACGCCTTTGGCGTCGATGTCGAACTGGCGATAGACGTTGCGCGAGACGCCCGCCGCCGAGGGCGTCTGGATGTCGACCAGCGGCACGCCGTTGGGCGCCAGCAGCACGGTCGCGCGCTGGCGTCCCGGGGCGTCGGGATCGGCGTGGATCTGCGCGTGCAGCGGCGCGCTGCTCGCCAGCGCGGCCAGGGTCGCCACCATGCTGACAGCGGCACCAGTGCCACCCCGGGTGGCCTTGCGCGTGCCGCGACCGATGCTGCGCGCCGTCTCTTGCACCACCATGCGCAGGCCGCGCGTGGCGTTGAAGACGATCCGATGGAAGTTCCTGTTCATGCCGTGGCCCTCCCCGGGCGCTCAGAAGCTATAGTTGAAATTGATGCCGCCCGCCGTCCTGGCGGTGCGGAAGCCCTCGGGCTTGCGGATCGGGGCACCGACGAACAGGTCGTAGGTCAGGCCCATGAACTGGCCTCGCATGCCGACGGCACCGCCGATCAGGTGGTGGCCCGGGGATCTCTCCGTCGACTCGCCGCTGACCTGCCCGTGATCGAGACCCGCGTAAAGTTCTGCCCCGCTCTGTCCCAGCGCGATGCCCAGATCGCTGCGCAGCAGGTTGCCGCGATCGCCTAGCAGGCTGGTCTCGCCGTCGAAACCGCGCACGGTGAATCGCCCGCCGATGGCGAAGCGGTCCTGCGGAACGAGCGGCGTGCGGTTCCACTGCGCACGCCACAGGGCCGTGTAGCGCAGCCTGTGGCCGGCCAGCTGGAACGGCGCGTTCACGCTCACGTCGGCCGTGTAGAGCTTCAGCCGGGAGGTGCCTTCGTTGAACAGCTCTTCCGATGCGGCGATGGCGCCGAAGGCACCCGTGCCGTGCCGGTAGGCCAGCGTGCCGTCCAGCGTGGCGTCGCCGATGAATTCACGGTGGTTGAGGCTCGTCTCCCAGCCGCCGACGATGCTGCGCTGACTCTCGTTTTCCGTGTCGTTGATGACGTGGGTCGAGGCGCGACGAAACCCGCGCAAGGCGATCGTCGTCTTGCGGTGCTGGTCACGGTGGACGAGATGCGACAGCCGCACCTCGGCGTTGCTGCTGGTTCCCGCGTAGATGTGGTCGACGTCGTAGCCATGGACCGTCTGGTGGTACCGGCTCCTGCTGGCGGTCACTCCGAACAAGGTGTAGCCGAACGGAATGGAATAGTGGACGGTCTGCCCGCCGGTGCCCCGGTCGTCGTGATTGAACGCGTCGTGGGTGATGCTCAGGTAGGCCAGGTCGTTGAGTCCAAGCGGGCCGTCCCAGGCCACGGTCGCGCCGATCTGCGTCTTGCCGGTGGCGGTGGTGCCGGTGTCGTCCAGGCTCAGCGTGGCGCGCAGCGGAAACTTCTGGTGGTACTTCACAACCAGGTCGCTGTCGCCGGGACGCGCATCGGACGCGGTCGACGGCGCGATCCGGACATCGGCGTCGACGGTGGGCAGTCGCTTCAGGTTTTCCAGCCCCTGCTCGATGGCCCGCAGTTCGAGCAGGTCGCCCGGCGACGAGGGGATGGCGTTGTGGAACTCCGTCGTCGCCGTACCGCCCTCGCCGTCGGAACGAATGTCGGAGACTCGCCCCGGCACCAGCGTCAGGGTCAAAGTGCCGGTGCTCAGGTCCTGGGGGCCGGCGAGCACGCGGGTCGTAATGTAGCCGCGCTCGACGATCGATTTCTGCACCCGCGCCAGGACGACGTTGATGCCCTCGGCGCCCAGGCACCGGCCGACCGGCGGATCGTCTCCGCCTTCTCCTGCGACATCGGCCAGACTCCACTCGAAACGCGCGGCCGAGTGACCCTGGAGTGCGAGACGGGCGATCGGGAAGCAAGGTGTCTCATCGCGGGGCAGATGTGCTGCGCCAGCCCTGCCGGCGGGAGTCAGACGCACATCGACGCCACGCTCCTGCCTTTCGCGCAGCAGTCGTTCTCGTTCCTGCTGACGCTGGTCTTCCACGAAGGGCTTCGGGGTCGAAGCCGTCTGCGCTTCGGCAATGCCCGATGTCAGGCAGGCACCGACGAGCGTCAGAAACAAAGAAGAAAGAATTCCGCGATGGAAATCGTGGCAACTTCGAAATGCAATTTTTTTCACGGCGGCATGACCGGCGTGATTTCTTTTATTTCAGGAAACTCGCCCGTGCGTCAGGAGGTAACCTTCCATTCTCATTGCAACGAAATTGCATCAATCTGAACTTTTGTCAAATCGAAACGAGACGACCGCGTCCGCCAAGATATTTCGTTAAAAAATTCCGGCGCCGAAGCCGGACCTTGCGAAAACTTTTCGCTCGTCATTTTTGTGACGATCAGTCAACAGGAAGCAGTAAACATCCGGAATCGTGTCGCCATGCCTCGACAGATGACCACGTTGCTCGGCACGAGGGATGCACGCACATGCGTCCGAAGCAGTCTTGGAAACCTCCGGAGACAGTCAACTTTCCGCAGACCTCTTCGTGCGAAACCGGAACCGAGGCAGATGATCTGCACGAAAGCGCGGAGCAATGAACCTGTGGTGGATTTGTTGCCATTCCCCCCGAGGAAAGACCCAAACGAAAATGCCCCGCTATCGAAGTGATAGCGGGGCATCCAGTGGCCTTGCGGCTTGTAGTGGCTCCTCGACCTGGGCTCGAACCAGGGACCTACGGATTAACAGTCCGGCGCTCTACCAACTGAGCTATCGAGGAACAAGCCTCAGATTATATCGTCGCTTTTTCCAGGTTGTCCACCCCATCTTGAAAATTTGTTGCATCGACTCGAGGACCCGCTTCGCATCTGTGTTCGTCTGCCCTTCGATCGTTGGCGAGAGGTCCGTCTCTCCCGGCCTTGTGTGCCGATGTGATGCAACTGCGAACGCTTGCCCTCGATGCTCGATCGCACTCGCCGACGAACATCGAGACAGAATCTCATCCTTGCGTTGGAAAATGCGAAACGCTTCGAACTTTTCGACTCGAAGAATTTGCTTGAGCGAATTCTCGATTTACCGGTCGAAGCCGCTTTTTCCATTCCCAGCGAAATCCTTCATCGCCTTTGATTGACCATCCTCTATCATCCACGACAAGCCACGATCGAAACCGCTGAAGGGAATTCAGTCGATGCCAAATTCATCCAAGGCTCCGTTTTATTCTGAGAATTCATGTATGGGCAAAATCGAATTGCCGATGCATATCGCATCATGACGACCAAACTTCCCTGGCTCGCGCCGAGTGAACATGTTCCCGAGCCTTTCAGCGCTTGGGGCGCACATGACCCGGTGCCGGGCCTGCTTGCTGCGGGGGGATCGCTCGACGTCGAGACATTGAGGGACGCCTATGGCAAAGCGGTGTTTCCATGGTTCAGCGATGGTCAACCGATCCTCTGGTGGAGCCCCGATCCCCGGATGACCCTTGCACCAACGTCTTTTCGGCTGCATCGATCGTTGCGCAAGTCGCTGCAGGCGTTTCGCGCAGACCCTCGCTGCGAGATCCGCATCGACCATGACTTCGAAGCCGTGATCAGTGCGTGTGCAGGGACTCCGCGCCAAGGTCAGACGGGAACATGGATCGTGCAGCCGATGATCGAGGCCTACGTCGCACTGCATCGCGCCGGCCTGGCGCACAGTGTCGAGACATGGGTCGATGGGAAATTGGCAGGCGGGCTGTATTGCGTCGCGCTGGGACACGCGATCTTCGGCGAATCGATGTTCGCGCGCCGCACCGACGCGTCGAAGACAGCGCTCGCGGCCCTCGTGTGCCTGTGTCTGCACGAAGGCGTCGAACTCGTCGACTGCCAGCAGAACACGGCACATCTGGCCAGCTTGGGCGCTGTCGAGATCTCGCGCGAACAACTCGTCGCGCATGTCGCGAACGCGCAGAAGAAAGCTGTGCTCGACTGGCATTTCGACCCCGTATACTGGTCCGAACTGTTGCAACGGCCATCCGCTTCGTCGACGTGACGCACCTCAAGGATCTCCCTTTCCACGCCCTGCAGTTCTATGCAACGGCGTCCTATCCGTGCAGTTACCTGCCGA
Organism: Variovorax sp. PvP013; assembly: GCF_050435945.1. Taxonomy (NCBI): domain Bacteria; kingdom Pseudomonadati; phylum Pseudomonadota; class Betaproteobacteria; order Burkholderiales; family Comamonadaceae; genus Variovorax; species Variovorax sp. PvP013. The sequence continues at coordinate 503,790 of NZ_JBNDLF010000001.1, read as the reverse complement.
ATCGCCAGGCTCGTTCGCAGGTCGCCACGCCCAGCCACCTGATCCACAGCGACGCCTATTCGGATCTCGTGCGCGACGGTTTCCGTCGCAGCGGCATGTTCACCTACCGTCCGTATTGCGATGGCTGCAATGCATGCACACCGCTGCGCGTGCCAGTGGCCCGATTCAAGCCCAATCGCAGCCAGCGTCGTGCATGGACGCGACACTCGGACCTTCAGGTGCGCGTGCTCAAGCTGTGCTTCACGCCGGAGCACTACCAGCTCTATTTGCGTTACCAAAGCCATCGCCATGCCGGCGGTGGCATGGATCACGACAGCATCGATCAATACACCCAATTCCTGTTGCAGAGCCGCGTCAACTCGAGGCTCGTCGAGTTTCGTGAAAACCTGCCCGACGGTAGCGCCGGCAAATTGAAAATGGTTTCGATCCTCGATGTGCTCGACGATGGACTTTCAGCGGTCTACACCTTCTACGAGACCGATGCGGGCGCTGCTTACGGCACCTACGGCGTGCTGTGGCAGATCGAACAGGCACGTCGGCTGTGCCTGGCCCACGTCTACCTGGGTTATTGGATCGAGGACAGTGCCAAGATGGCCTACAAGAAACATTTCCAGCCGTGCGAGGTGCTGGTGGGTGGCCACTGGAAAGACGGAAGCGATTTCACCAAGTAAAATTGTGACCCAGTCTTCTTCGGGTTGCATCCATGACAAAGCCACATTCAGACATCCCTGCGACGCCTGTGATCCAGGTGATCGAGCGCATGTTCGCCCTCATCGATGTGCTGGCTTCCAGGACGGATGCGATCTCCCTGAAGGAAATCAGCGAGAAGACAGGGCTTCATCCTTCGACGACGCATCGCATCCTCAACGACCTGGCGGTCGGACGCTTCGTGGATCGTCCTGCGGCTGGCAGCTACCGACTCGGAATGCGGCTCCTCGAATTGGGAAATCTCGTCAAAGGCCGGCTCAGCGTTCGCGACGCAGCCCTGGCGCCCATGCGCGAATTGCACAAACTCATCCAGCAGCCGGTCAATCTCAGTCTGCGGCAAGGCGATGAGATCGTCTACATCGAAAGAGCCTTCAGTGAGCGCTCGGGCATGCAGGTGGTGCGTGCCATCGGTGGCAGAGCACCTCTGCACCTGACATCGACCGGCAAGCTGTTCCTGGCAGCGGAGGAACCGCAACGTGTGCGCAGCTATGCGACACGCACCGGTCTTTCAGGTCACACACGCAACAGCATCACGCAACTGCCGATTCTGGAAAGGGAACTGGCCAGAGCACGTCAGCAAGGCATCGCACGAGACAACGAAGAACTGGAATTGGGCGTGCGCTGCATGGCTGCAGGCATTTACGACGACCAGAGCAAGCTTATTGCCGGGCTTTCGATCTCGGCACCGGCGGATCGTCTCGATGACAACTGGCTGCCGAAGCTTCAAGCGACTGCCAACGAAATATCGAGCGCCCTGGGCTACAACGCGGATCCACCCTCTTCTGCTTCCTGAGCCCACATTGCCAGCTACGGCAACGACCGCTCGCGCGGTCAGACAGCAAAAGATCAATCTCCAGCAGAATGCGGCATTCCTGAAGCCTGGAGACCGGGCGCCATCAGGTGAGTGGCCTCCACCCAACGACGCACACGTTCTGCATCCCCGATGCGACTGAGCTTGCCGGCCGAATCCAGGAAAACCATGATGAGTTTTCTGCCAGCGATCTTGGTCTGCATCACGAGGCACTGTCCCGCTTCCGAGATGTATCCCGTCTTCTGGACACCGATGTCCCAATCCGGGCTTCTGACCAAACGATTCGTCGTGTTGTACTGAAGCGTCCGATTACCCACTGCCACCTGATAGTTGGGTGACGTCGAGAGTTCTCGCACCATGGAATTGGATGAAGCAGCATTCACCAGCAGCGCCAAGTCCTGCGCACTCGATTGATTGCGACTCGACAGGCCCGTGGGTTCCACGTAGACGGTGTCGCGCATCCCCAGCATCTTGGCTTTGGCGTTCATCATGCTGACGAACGTCGAGAGGCCACCCGGATAGGTCCGACCCAGGGCATGGGCCGCGCGGTTCTCGCTCGACATGAGTGCAAGATGCAAAAGTTCGCCACGCGACAGTGTCGTGCCGATGCGCAGGCGCGAACTGCTGCCTTTTTCCGTGTCGACATCGTCTTGCGTGATGGTGACGAACTCCTCCATCGGAAGACGTGCTTCACTGACCAGCAGACCTGTCATGAGCTTGGTGATCGATGCGATGGGCAAGACGGCATGATCGTTCTTGCTGAACAGGACTTCGCGCGTATCCTGATCGATGACGAGCGCTGCGCTCGACTTGAGGTCGAGTGCATCTTCGGTCCCGTGAAGTCCGGCGATCTGGCCGTACGAAAGCCTGGGCGTCTCGGCCAGCCGAACGACCGAGCGGCGTTCGACCGCCACGACCGTCTTGCCACCTCGCTTGCGCAACGTGGCGACGATGTTGCGGCCGCCACTCACCGATTTTTCCACCGCTACCGCATTCTTCCCAGACCGGGGAGACACGGCGACCAGCGCAGCGCCCTTGCGTTTGCTCTCGACCGAGACTTGAGTCTTCTTCGTCGGTGCGACTTTCTTGGTCGCCGCTTGGGCACCGGGCCAGAAGAGAGTCGTCGCACACAATGCAATGGTGATTGCACGAACGTTGGACATCAAACGCTGGCTTGAAACTCGGTTTGCACGGGCTTCTGACATCAAAACTTCTCCAGCGACGACGACTACGGTCCAGCAGTGTATCGAAATCGAAAAAAGCATGCAATGACAATTACTTGCGCTTCTTTCTTCATTCAGAAGCAAAAGACTACTTAAGAATCAATCGCCACGCTTGCCAAAGTCAGGATTTCGATGGAGGTACCCGTGCGGAAGAGACTTCACGGTTCGACGGCTGTCATTCATTCATTCATGTCGGCAACCGTCGATCGTTCATCAACGCGCATGGCTGCGGCATCGTCGACACGGGATCGCCGGACGACGAAATCAACCCTCTTCGAGGGTCGCCCGACGTCTGGACGCTTTCCTGCTCAGTTGTCTACGGTTGCGACGGGTCGAGCCTTGGCAACACCCTGCGCGCGGGCTCGCTCGAGTCCGCAGACGATGGCCTTGAGCGATGCCGAGATGATGTTCGCGTCCCGACCCACGCCGAACAGCGTGTGTTTCTCGTCGACACGCAATTCGAGATAGGCCATCGCCTGTGCATCGGCGCCCTCGCCGATCGCATGCTGGTGATAGTCGACGACACGGATCGAATGCCCGGTGGTGTGCGACAGGGCCTGGATGAAGGCGTCGATCGGCCCGTTGCCACGCCCTTCGATCGGATGCGTTTCGCCGTCCCAGGCCAGGTCCGCACGCAGCACGACGGTCGAGGCATTGCCTTCGCCCACTTCTTCGAGCACCCGATGCTGCGGACCCACGACGGTGCGCACCCGGTATTCGTCCTCGAACAGTTGCCACAGATCGGTGGCGGTCAGTTCCTTGCCGGCGACGTCCATCACGCGCTGCACCACCTGACTGAACTCCATCTGCAACCGACGCGGCAATTCGAGCCCGTACTCGCTCTCAAGCAGGTAGGCGATGCCGCCCTTGCCCGACTGGCTGTTGACGCGGATCACGGCTTCGTAACTGCGCCCCACGTCCTTCGGATCGATCGGCAGGTAGGGCATGTCCCAGATGTCGCCTTCCTTGCGAGCCGCGAAGGCCTTCTTGATGGCGTCCTGATGCGATCCCGAGAAGGACGTATAGACCAGATCACCGACATACGGGTGCCGCGGATGCACGGCCATCTGATTGCATTGCTCGACCGTGACCCGGATCTCGTCGATGTTGGAGAAATCGAGTCCTGGCGAGACTCCTTGCGTATAGAGGTTGAGTGCGACGTTGACGAGATCGAGGTTGCCGGTTCTCTCGCCGTTGCCGAACAGGCATCCCTCGATGCGGTCGGCCCCCGCCATCAATGCGAACTCGCCCGCCGCCGTTCCGGTACCCCGGTCGTTGTGGGGATGCACGCACAGCACGATGGCATCGCGCCGTTCGAGGTGGCGATGCATCCACTCGATCATGTCGGCAAAGATGTTGGGCGTCGAATGCTCGACGGTGGACGGCAGGTTGATGATGCACTTGCGCTCGGGCGTCGGAGCCCAGACTTCGGTGACTGCATCGACCACGCGCTTGGAAAACGCCACGTCGGTACCGGAGAACATTTCGGGCGAATACTGGAATGTCCACTGCGTTCCGGGCTGCTTCGCGGCGCATTCGTTGAACATGCGCGCATGCGTGGTTGCCAGTTCGACGATCTCGTCCTCGTCCATGCCGAGCACCACCCGGCGCATGATCGGCGCCACGGCGTTGTAGAGATGAACGATGGCACGCGGTGCGCCCTGGAGCGATTCGAACGTCCGCGCGATCAGGTGGTCGCGCGCCTGCGTCAGGACCTGGATCGTGACGTCGTCGGGAATGCGGTTCTCTTCGATGAGCTTGCGGACGAAATCGAACTCGACCTGCGATGCCGACGGGAATCCGATCTCGATCTCCTTGAAACCGATGGACACCAGCGTCTCGAACATCCGCATCTTGCGCGCGATGTCCATGGGTTCGACGAGGGCCTGATTGCCGTCACGCAGGTCCGTCGACAGCCAAATCGGCGCCTTGCTCAGGACGGCATCGGGCCAGGTGCGATCCTTCAGGCCGATAGGTGCGAAGGCGCGGTACTTGGTGTCGGGTTGCTTCAACATGACGGTTCTTTCGATGGAAGGAGAAATCCACCAGCAACCCCAAACAAAACGGCCCGTTGCTGGTGCGAACGGGCCGTTGGTGTGGAAACGCGCGTGCGCTACCTCATCCGCCCGTAGGGGATGATTAGTAGGGCCAGCGACATCTTGCTCATGGAACTGGCGAATGTAGCACAGGCCATTTCACTTGTGCAGCCCCCGCTCGTCGGGCTCGTCGGTCGACATGCTGATCAGACTGACCGGCGCGCCCTTGGCCTTGCGCCAGGCGTAGACCACGTAACCGCTCAGCCCATAGGCGACGAAGACCCCGAACAGCACGGTCGGCGGATGGATGTTGACCACGGCGATCGCCAGCGCGATCAACACGATGGACGCGAAGGGCACGCTCTTCTTCATCTGGATGTCCTTGAAGCTGTAGAACGGCGCATTGGTGACCATCGTCAGACCCGCATACAGCGTGAAGGCGAAGGTGATCCATGTGATCTGCCTCCATGACAGGTACAGCACCTCGTCGCCACGCTTGCCCCATTCCGTCATCAACCAGATGAAGCCGGCCACCAGGGCCGCTGCGGCCGGCGACGGCAGCCCCTGGAACCATCGCTTGTCGACCGTGCCGGTGTTGACGTTGAAGCGGGCCAGCCGCAGCGCGGCACAGGCGCAATACACGAAGGCCGCGATCCAGCCCCAGCGCCCCAGTCCCTTGAGCGACCACTCGTAGGCGATGAGCGCCGGCGCGGCGCCGAACGACACCATGTCGGAGAGCGAATCCATCTGCTCGCCGAACGCGCTCTGCGTGTTCGTCATGCGGGCGATCCGGCCGTCGAGGCTGTCGAGCACCATGGCTGCGAAGACGCCCAGGGCGGCGAGATCGAAGCGCGCGTTCATGGCCATCACGACGGCGTAGAAGCCGCCGAACAACGCCGCCAGCGTGAACAGATTGGGCAGGATGTAGATGCCCTTGCGGCGCTTGCGTGGCACCAGGTCGTCGGCCAGCGTGTCGTCATGCATCGAGGTCGCTCCTTGGTCGCGAAGGTGCCGCATCGACCGCGCACGGGGGCGCACCGAAACAGAATGTGAGGTTCATCGCAGTCAGTGTAGTTGAGCGTCCGGAACGCCAAGAACGGAAAAAGCCACCGCGAGGGTGGCTCCAAGAGGCCGAGTCCGGGGACTCAGTTGCGGGTCTGGTCGACCAGCTTGTTCTTCTTGATCCAGGGCATCATGTCGCGCAGCTTCTCGCCGACGACTTCGATCTGATGCTCGGCGTTCAGACGGCGGCGGCTGATCAGCGTGGGCGCGCCGGCAGCGTTTTCCAGCACGAAGCTCTTGGCGTATTCGCCGGTCTGGATGTCCTTCAGGACCTGCTTCATGGCCTTCTTGGTCTCCTCGGTCACGATGCGCGGGCCCGTGACGTACTCGCCGTACTCGGCGTTGTTGGAGATCGAGTAGTTCATGTTGGCGATGCCGCCTTCGTAGATCAGGTCGACGATCAGCTTGAGTTCGTGCAGGCATTCGAAGTACGCCATCTCGGGCGCGTAGCCGGCTTCCACCAGCGTCTCGAAACCGGCCTTGATCAGTTCGACCGTGCCGCCGCACAGAACGGCCTGCTCGCCGAACAGGTCGGTCTCGGTCTCTTCGCGGAAGTTGGTCTCGATGATGCCGGCCTTGCCGCCGCCGTTGGCAGCGGCATAGCTCAGGGCGAGGTCGCGGGCCTTGCCAGTCTTGTCCTGGTGCACGGCCACGAGGTGGGGCACGCCGCCGCCTTGCGTGTAGGTGCCGCGGACGGTATGGCCCGGTGCCTTGGGAGCGACCATCCAGACGTCGAGATCGGCGCGCGGCTGCACGAAACCGTAATGCACGTTGAAGCCGTGCGCGAAGACGAGCGAAGCGCCTTCCTTGATGTTCGGAGCCACGTCGTTCTTGTAGACGTTGGCGATCTGCTCGTCGGGCAACAGGATCATGACGACGTCGGCAGACTTCACGGCTTCGGCGACTTCCGCCACCTTCAGGCCGGCCTTCTCGACCTTCGGCCAGGACGCGCCGCCCTTGCGCAGGCCGACCACGACCTTCACGCCGCTGTCGTTGAGGTTCTGTGCGTGCGCATGGCCCTGCGAGCCGTAGCCGATGATGGCGACCGTCTTGCCTTTGATCAGGCTGAGGTCGGTGTCCTTGTCGTAGTAAACCTTCATGATGTTCTCCAGATAGATATGCAGATGCAATGTGGTGATGCCGTTCGTGTTGAGCCTGTCGAAGGGCTCAATGCGGTCCCCGCTCGCGCGAAGGCTTCGACAAGCTCAGTCCGAACGGACGGCGACTGAGCCCCGATGCATGGACGTCAGACGCGCAGGATGCGTTCGCCGCGTCCGATGCCGCTGGCACCGGTGCGCACGGTCTCGAGGATCGCACCCCGATCGATCGCTTCCAGGAAAGCATCGTTCTTGCCGTGATCGCCCGTGAGTTCCACGGTGTAGCTCTTGTCGGTGACGTCGATGATGCGGCCACGGAAGATCTCGGCCATGCGCATCATCTCCTCGCGCTCCTTGCCGACGGCACGGACCTTGACCATCATGAGCTCGCGCTCGGTGTAGGCACCTTCGGTCAAATCGACGACCTTGACCACCTCGATCAGGCGGTTGAGATGCTTGGTGATCTGCTCGATCACGTCGTCCGAACCCGCCGTGACGATCGTCATGCGCGACAGACTCGGGTCCTCGGTCGGTGCGACGGTCAGGGATTCGATGTTGTAGCCACGGGCCGAGAACAGGCCCACCACGCGGGACAAGGCACCGGCCTCGTTCTCCAGCAGGACAGCAATGATGTGTTTCATGAGTGCGGACTCCTCTTTTCGCCGCCCTCCCCCGCGCACGGTAATGCGCGGGCTCGGCGGGCAATAGATTCGTCGAAAAGGATGTGGGAAAACGGAACGCGATCGGACTCGACCGCGTCACAAACCGTGGATCAGAGGTCTTCGGAACCCAACAGCATCTCGGTGATGCCCATGCCGGCCTTGACCATCGGGAAGACGTTCTCGGTCGGGTCGGTGCGGAAGTCCATGAACACCGTGCGGTCCTTGAGCCTGCGCGCCTCGCGCAGTGCCGGCTCCACGTCCTGGGGACGCTCGATCAGCATGCCGACGTGGCCGTAGGCCTCGGCGAGCTTCACGAAATTGGGCAGCGCGTCCATGTAGCTGTGGCTGTAGCGGCCGGAGTACTCGATCTCCTGCCACTGGCGCACCATGCCCAGATAGCGGTTGTTCAGCGCGCAGATCTTGATCGGCGTGTTGTACTGCAAACAGGTGGAGAGTTCCTGGATGCACATCTGCACCGAGCCTTCGCCGGTGATGGTGAACACTTCGGACTCCGGCTTGGCCAGCTTAATGCCCATCGCGTAGGGGATGCCCACGCCCATGGTGCCCAGTCCGCCGGAGTTGATCCAGCGGCGCGGCTCGTCGAAACGGTAGTACTGCGCCGCCCACATCTGATGCTGGCCCACGTCGGACGTGATGTACGTGTCGGCGTCCTTGGTCATGTTCCAAAGCGTCTCGACCACGAACTGCGGCTTGATGACATCGGTGTTGCCACGGTCGTAGGCCAGGCAATCGCGGCTTCGCCAAGACTCGACGTTCTTCCACCAATCGGACAATGCACCCGCGTCGGGCTTCTGGGTGGCCTCGCGGATCATCGTGATCAGTTCGGTCAGCACGTCCTTGACGTCGCCGACGATCGGCACGTCGACCTTCACGCGCTTGGAGATGCTCGACGGATCGATGTCGACATGGATGATCTTGCGCTCGTTCTGCGCGAAATGCTTGGGGTTGCCGATCACGCGGTCGTCGAAGCGCGCGCCCACGGCCAGCAGCACGTCGCAGTTCTGCATCGCGTTGTTGGCTTCGATGGTGCCGTGCATGCCCAGCATGCCGAGGAACTTGCGGTCGCTCGCGGGATAGGCACCCAGGCCCATCAGCGTGCTGGTGACCGGATAGCCGAGCATGTCGACCAGCGTGCGCAGTTCGTTCGTCGCGTTACCGAGCAGCACACCGCCGCCGGTGTAGATATAGGGACGCTTGGCGTTGAGGAGCAGCTGCAGCGCCTTGCGGATCTGGCCGCCGTGCCCCTTGCGCACCGGATTGTACGAGCGCATCTCGACCTTGTCGGGATAGCCGGTGTAGGTTACCTTCTTGAAGGACACGTCCTTGGGGACGTCCACCACCACCGGGCCCGGACGGCCGCTGCGAGCGATGTGGAAGGCCTTCTTCATCGTCATCGCCAGGTCCTTAGGATCCTTGACGAGAAAGTTGTGCTTGACGATGGGGCGCGTAATGCCGACGGTGTCGCATTCCTGGAACGCGTCGAGGCCGATGGCGGCCGTCGGCACCTGTCCCGAGATGATGACCATCGGGATCGAGTCCATGTAGGCCGTGGCGATGCCGGTGACCGCGTTGGTCAAGCCCGGACCCGAGGTGACCAATGCCACGCCGACTTCGCCCGTCGCGCGTGCGAAGCCATCTGCTGCATGCACGGCCGCCTGTTCGTGGCGAACGAGCACGTGCTGGATGGTGTCCTGCTTGTAGAGCGCGTCGTAGATGTAGAGCACCGCGCCGCCCGGATAGCCCCAGACATACTGGACGTTCTCGGCCTGGAGCGCCTTGATGAGCACTTCGGCGCCCATGAGCTCCTGGGACGGATGACCGGAGGTGGCGGATGCGGCTGCTGCGGAAGCGAGTTCCGCCTTCGAGATTTCCATGATGAACCTTTGCGTTTTTTCGGGCACGAAAAACCTTGGGTGCCCCTTGCCAACCCTTGTGGGGTCGCGTCGGGACTTGAGGCCAAAGCCATGGACGAACTCGATGCGTTTCGCCGGACCGTGACCCGTTTGCCTTTTGACTTGCAATGCGCATTATGACATCGACGAGACATGGCTCGATGCCCCGCGTGAGGGCAGTGCCATAATCCGCGCCGAAAAGAACTCGATTGCCGCGGAAGACAGACCCCCACATGGCGCCACGATGCGCTCCTGCGACTTGGCTACCGAACAAGAACTTTCCGATTTTCTGAAAAGCGTCGAACGCCGGGCCTTCAAGCGCTCGGTCTATCACGTGAAGGACCAGGAAGCGGCACTCGACATCGTGCAGGACAGCATGATGAAGCTCGCCGAACATTACGGCGACAAGCCCCCCGGCGAATTGCCGATGCTGTTCCAGCGCATCCTCTCGAACTGCACGCTCGACTGGTTCCGGCGTCAGAAGACGCGACGTGCGTTGTTCTCCAACCTGAGCGATTTCGAAGCGCCCGATGGCGATGGGGACTTCGACCTGCTGGAGAACCTCGCCTCTCCGACCGATTCGCGCGAATCCGAAAGTGCCGAGGACGCCACGCGCCGCTCGCAGATCTTCAGAGAGATCGAAGAGGAGATCGCCGCCCTGCCGGGTCGTCAACGCGAGGCTTTCCTGATGCGTTACTGGGAAGAAATGGACGTGGCGGAAACCGCTGCGGCCATGGGCTGCTCGCAAGGCAGCGTCAAAACCCACTGTTCGCGTGCCGTCCACGCGTTGAGCAAAGCGCTCACGGCCAAGGGAATATCGCTATGAACACGTCGTCAATCACTTCCAGAGAAGCACTTTCACGGTTTTCGGCCGGTTCGGGCCCCGCGGGATCCGCGGATGAACGTTTTGCCCGGCGCCTGACCGCGCGCCTTTCCGCTGGCGCCCACGAGTTGCCGCACGACGTCGCCGAACGCCTGCGCGTGGCACGGACCCAGGCCGTGGCGCATCGCCGCCGACCGGTCCGGCAGACGGCGACCGTGGGAACGTCGGGAGGCGCGGCGCTCCTGGGCCTGGGTCAGGTCTGGTGGGCCCGGCTCGGAGCGGCCCTCCCCTTGGTGGCCCTGGTGGTCGGACTCATGGCCATCAGCATCGTGCAGGACGACGATCGCACCAGCGAGCTCGCGGACGTGGACTCGGCACTGCTCGCCGACGACCTGCCGCCGACGGCCTACGCCGACCCCGGTTTCGCGCAGTTCATCAAGAGCGACGCATCCACGCACTGATGCTCCGGCCGAGACGGTCGATCGACCTCCGGGTCCGCCGTTCGCGCGCTCATTGCCTTTCGTTTCTCTTTCCGCACTCACGGTCCACCACGGTGTCTTCCATCTCTTTCTCGCTGCGTTGCGGTCTGGGCATCGCGTTGCTCGGCGGTGCCACGGTCCTCGCCATGCACGGGAACGTGCAGGGTCAGTCGATGCCCGCCGCCCGGTCCGACGCAGTTGCCTCGCAGGCGAAGCCGGCCGTGCCCGCGACGCCGTCCCGGCCGGCCTGGCGCGAACTGACGGCCGAACAGCAGCAGGCGCTCCATCCGCTGGCGCCGGTATGGGACGAGCTGTCGGAACAGCACAAGCGCAAATGGCTGGCCCTGTCGCGCAACCATGCGAAGCTCTCGCCCGCCGAACAGGCCGTCCAGCACAGCCGCATGACGGAATGGGCCACGATCGGCCAGAGGGAACGTGCCCAGGCGCGCTTCAATTTCGCCGCGATCAAGCAGGTCCCCGCCGACGAACGCAAGGCCAAGTGGGAGGCCTACCAGGCGCTCAGCCCGGAAGAGAAGCGCCAGCTGGCCGAACGCGCCCCGGCCCGGCCGGCCGGCGTGGCCCCGACGATCTCACCCGTTCCTGCCCGCAAGCTCGCGCCGGTCGTCGCACCGACGCACAGGAACGGCACGACCGCCAACGCCGCTACGCCGATGCCATCGACGCAGCCCATGCCGCCCACGCGACCGGATCCGATTCCGGCCGGCGACCGACCGCTCTGAGATCGCGTCTTCGATGCGTCCGGAACCCGTCGTGCCCGACGTCGACATCGACGCGCATCCATCGCCGGCCCCTGCTCCGACGCCTGCCCTTTCGCCCTTCGGCCCCGTCCCCGGCCTCTGGCGCCGCATGGCCTGCTGGCTCTACGAAGGCATGCTGCTGTTCGCGGTCGTCTTCGTCGCCGGCTGGCTGTTCAGCACGTTGGGGCAGATGCGCGATGCGATGGATTCGCGACGCCACCTGCTCCAGGCGTTCCTCTTCGTCGTCTTCGGCATCTACTTCGGCTGGTTCTGGTCACGCGGACAGACCCTGGCGATGAAGACTTGGGGGCTGCGCCTGGTGGACCGGCACGGCCGGCCGGTGACCCAGGCCCGCGCGGGGCTGCGCTACCTCCTGTGCTGGATCTGGTTCCTGCCGCCGCTGGCGGCGATCGCGCCGTTCCGTCTGTCCGGCGGCGAATCGGCGTTGCTCGTGGCCGGCTGGGTGATCGTCTGGGCGCTGCTCGCACGCTTCCACCCGGAACGACAGTTCTGGCACGACGCCTGGGCCGGCACGCGCCTCGTGACGTCCAGGCCGATGAGCCGTCATTGAAAGACTCGACGACCTCATGAATCGCCATTGCAACGACGATCGCGCCGATGGCGGACAGACAGCGTCGAGGGCGGCCGGAGAAGCGGCGGACGGCACGCCACCACCCGGCCCGGCGAACCCGCAGAAGGCACGGCGTGGACTCGATCGCATCCTCCACGCCGGCCTGATCTCGATCGCCGGCCTGCGCGCCGGCTGGGGCGAGACGGCGTTTCGCCAGGAGGCCCTGGGCGCTGTGGTACTGCTGCCGATGGCCTTCTGGGTCGGGCGCGGCTGGATGGAAGTCGCCCTGTTGTCGGCCAGCGTGATGCTGGTGCTGATCGTGGAACTGCTCAACAGCGGCATCGAAGCCGCGATCGACCGCGTCGGCCCCGAATGGCACGCCCTGTCCAAGAAGGCCAAGGACCTGGGGAGCGCGGCCGTGCTGCTGTCGCTGCTGCTGTGCGGCGCCATCTGGGCGGCGGCCCTGTGGCAACGGTTCGGGACGACACCTTGACGCCCGACCATCGGTGCGGCCGTCGCCCGTCACACATTGGCGGCATGATCGCCGCATGAATCCTGCTTTTTCGATTTGCGTCTATTGCGGCTCGCGCCCCGGCGAGCGCCCCGAATTCACGGCCTCCGCCCGCGCCGTCGGTCACTGGATCGGCGAACGGGGAGGCCAGCTCGTCTACGGCGGCGGCCGGACCGGCCTGATGGGCACGGTGGCCGAAGCCACGCGCGAAGCCGGCGGCCGCGTCGTCGGCATCATCCCCCAGGCGCTGGTGGACAAGGAGGTCGCCAACCGAGCCTGCGACGAACTCCTGATCGTCGACACCATGCACGAGCGCAAGGCCTTGATGGGCGAGCGCGCCGATGCCTTCCTGGCGCTGCCCGGCGGCATCGGCACCTTCGAGGAACTGTTCGAGATCTGGACCTGGCGCCAGTTGGGCTACCACGACAAGCCGATCGGCATCCTGAATGTGGCGGGCTACTACGACGGCCTGCTCGCCTTCATGGCCCACAGCGTGAGCGAAGGTCTGATGTCGTCCTGGCAGATGGAACTGGTTCGCAGCGGCGATGCCCGCGAGCCGCTGCTGGAGGCCCTGATCGAGGAATCGCGGCACCGTCCGGGCGGGGATCGCCTGGCCGACGTCGTCTAGGCTGGCCTCCGTCGACCGGTCAGACCGCGGCTTCGTCCTCCTCGCCGGTGCGGATGCGCACCACGCGCTCCACGCTGGTGACGAAGATCTTGCCGTCGCCGATCTTGCCGGTGCGCGCGGCGCCGATGATGGCGTCCACGCTGCGGTCGAGGTCGCCTTCGTTGACCACGACCTCGATCTTCATCTTGGGCAGGAAGTCGACCACGTACTCGGCACCGCGATAGAGCTCGGTGTGGCCCTTCTGCCGGCCGAAACCCTTGACTTCCGTGACCGTGAGCCCGGAGACGCCGACCTCGGCCAGGGCTTCGCGCACGTCGTCGAGCTTGAAAGGTTTGACGATGACGGTGATGAGCTTCATGGGATGTGCTTCCTGAGGTTTCGTGGCGGGGGCAAAAGGAGAGATTAACGCGAATCGGCCGCTCGCCTGCACCGCCGCGCGCTCGCTGTTAACCTCGATCGGCGATGCGCCCCTCCCTTCCTGGCTCCACGGCCGCCGACGCCCCGGGCACCCCCGCCACCTCGGCACCGCCTCGGGCCGCGTTCCGGTGGTTCTCCGGCCAGCCCTACGTGCTGCTCGTCTTCACGATGCTGATCTGGGGCGCGAACGCGGTCGCCGCGCGCCTGGCGGTCGGCGAGGTTTCGCCCATGGTCGTGACCTTCCTTCGCTGGGCCGTCTGCTGCGTGGCGCTCCTGCTGACGTCGCGGCGCCAGATCGCCGAGCACTGGCACGTGCTGCGGCCTTCCTGGCGCTACGTCGCCCTCATGGGAGCGCTGGGCTTCACAGGCTTCAACGCGCTGTTCTATGCCGCCGCGCATCACACCACCGCCATCAACATCGCGATCATCCAGGGCACGATCCCCGTCTTCGTGCTGCTCGGCAGCCTGGTGGTCTACCGCACCCGCATCGGCGTGCTGCAGGTGCTGGGAGTGGCGCTGACGCTGGCCGGCATAGCGGTCGTGGCGTCGCGGGGACACCTCTCGGAGCTGGCCGGACTCGACTTCAATGCCGGCGACGTGTGGATGATCGTCGCCTGCGTCCTCTATGCCGGCTATGCGCTCGGCCTGCGCCGGCGTCCCGCCGTGCCGGCGGTGGTCTTCTTCGCCGCCACGGCGGCGGTGGCGGCGCTGGTCTCGCTGCCGCTGGTCGCGATCGAGATCGCCCGCGGCCAGGCCTTCTTGCCGACACCGACCGGCCTGGCGCTGGTGCTGTTCATCGGCCTGCTGCCTTCCTTCGTCTCCCAGTTGACCTTCATGCAGGCGGTGAGCTTGATCGGCCCGGCGCGCGCGGGCATGTTCATGAACCTGGTGCCGATCTTCGGGCCGCTCCTGGCCGTCCTGGTGCTGGGCGAGCCCTTGTCGACGTTCCACGCCGTGGCGCTCGCGCTGGTGCTGGGCGGCATCTACATCGCCGAACACCTGGGCGCCCACCGACGCCCCACCCCACCCGCCCCATGACCCAGCCGATCCTGCGCCTCCACGACGACCCCTCCGCCATCGATGCCGCCGCCTGGAACGGCCTGCTCGCCGCACAGACCGCGCCCAGCCCGTTCATGCGCCACGAATACTTGGCCGCCCTGAACGACAGCGGCAGCGCGACGCCCGAGAGCGGTTGGACGCCGCAGTTCGCGACGCTCTGGCGCGACGAGATCCTGCTCGCGGCCTGCCCGCTCTACGTGAAGGACCATTCGTATGGCGAGTACGTCTTCGACTGGGCCTGGGCCAACGCCTACGAGCAGCACGGCCTGAGCTACTACCCCAAGGCGGTCGTGGCGGTGCCGTTCACGCCGGTGCCCGGCGCCCGGCTGCTGGCGCGCGACGCGCAGAGCCGCACGCTGCTGGTCGACGGCCTGATCCAGTGGTGCCGACAGGCGGGGGTGTCGTCGCTGCACCTGCTCTTCGGCGCCGACGAGGACATCGCCGCCAGCACCGAGGTCGGACTGATGCTGCGCAACACCGTGCAGTTCCACTGGCACGATGCCGGCTACGCGGACTTCGAGGCCTTCCTCGCCAGCCTGGCGCACGACAAGCGCAAGAAGATCCGCCAGGAGCGCCGCAAGGTGCGCGACGCGGGCGTGACGTTCCGCTGGTCGCGCGGTGCCGACATCGCCGAGGCCGACTGGGATTTCTTCTACCGCTGCTACGCCCGCACCTACCGCGAGCATGGCAACGCGCCCTACCTGAAGCGCGACTTCTTCCGCCGCATGGCCGACACCCTGCCGCAGGCGTGGCTGCTGTTCATCGCCGAGCGCGAGGGCCGGCCGATCGCGTCGAGCCTGATCGCTCTGTCGGTCGATGGTGGCATCGACGTTGCCGGCCGACCCCGGGCGGCCTACGGACGCTACTGGGGCGCGATCGAGCGCGTCGACTGCCTGCATTTCGAGGCCTGCTACTACCAGCCGCTCGAATGGTGCATCGCGCACGGCGTGGGACGTTTCGAAGGGGGTGCGCAGGGCGAACACAAGATGGCGCGGGCCCTGATGCCGGTGAAGACGACCAGCGCACACTGGCTGGCCCATCCGTCCTTCGCCGATGCCGTGGAGCGCTTCCTGGAGCGCGAGGGCGCGGGCATCGGCAACTACATGGAACACCTGGAGGAACGCAGCCCCTTCAGGACGGCGGCGCCCACCCCGGCGCCGTCGGCGGCCGGGTCGTCGACCGGCACGGACTGAGTCCGCACCGGACCGGCCCCGCCGCCGGACTCACTTGTTGTAGTTGGCGATGCCGTCGAGGATTTCCTTCTTCGCGGCTTCCAGGCCTTCCCAGCCCAGCACCTTGACCCACTTGCCCGCTTCCAGATCCTTGTAGTGCTCGAAGAAGTGGCTGATGGCCTTCAGGCGCATCGGGTTGACGTCGTCGATCGAGTTCCAGTGGCTGTAGATCGGCAGCACCTTGGTGGTGGGCACGGCCAGCACCTTGCCGTCGACGCCGGCCTCGTCCTCCATCATCAGGATGCCCAGCGGACGGCACGGCACCACCACGCCCGGCAGCAGCGGGTACGGCGCGATGACCAGCACGTCGACCGGGTCGCCGTCGCCCGACAGCGTCTGCGGCACGAAGCCGTAGTTGGCCGGGTAGTACATGGCGGTGGTCATGAAGCGGTCGACGAACAGGGCGCCGGACTCCTTGTCCACCTCGTACTTGATCGGGTCCGAGTTCATCGGGATCTCGATGACCACGTTGAAGGCGTCGGGGATGTTCTTGCCGGGGGAGACTTTGTCGAGGGACATGTTCGTTGTCGGTGGAGTGGAAATGGGGGAAGAAAAGCCGCGAGCATGCGCATGCGACGGCTCGGACCGATCCGCAGTTTACTTTCCTGACCCGAGTGCGCCGTTGCCCCGGCGAGTCTGACCTGCGACCGGTCACCGTCGGGCCAGCGATTTCCCTGTGCCACGGGCCCAACGACGACGCCCGCACGGATGGCGGGCCTTCCCTCGAAGCGGTTCGATCAATCGCCCGTGGACGGTGCGGCGGGAGCGACGCCGTTCTCTCCCGCGTCGAGGGCTTCCTGCAGCGCCTTGCAAGACGGCGCGCAGACGCTCTGCGACTTGCCCAGCACCTGGCGCGTGCGCATCTGCGAGCGCAGCCGATGCTTGCCGCACATGAAGCACGACATGGTCGCGCCGCTGAACGAGGCCGAAGCCCGGAACGGCGAGCCGGAGGGCTTGGACTTGTAGCGCAGGCCGTCGGCCACCACGGCCGTCTTCACGTCAGCCTTGGACATCGGAAGCGCCCCCTTGGTCGGCTTCGGTGCGACGCATGGCGCGCGCGATGGCTTCGCGCGCCCGCATCTCGGCGGCGAGCGACACGTCCAGCGCGGTACGGCACAGGCCGGCATGCGCGTAGTTGACGTTCTCGTAGAGTTCGGCCGCGGCCGGATAGTGGTCGAGCAGGCGGCCGAGGGCCGGGCCCGACTCGACATCGGCGAACTCGTGCACCAGATGCATCACGACCGAGCGGTACTGGTCGGCACCGACGGGGACGGCACTCCGGTCGAGCCGTTCGAGCAGGTGCGCCAGCCTTTCGGCGACGTCCAGACCGGCATGGGGTGCCTTGGAAGTGGAAGAGCGTGTTGCGTTCATGCAGGCCAGTTGGGGCGCTTCGGAGACTTTGCAAGTGGCGCGGCGGTACCGGGTCGCCTTACCATGCACGCCCGTGCGCCACGCCCGCACCGATGCACCGTCCACCCCAGTTCCCCCTCCCGATCGCCATGCAGCTCAACCACATCGCCAACGCCGCCGTGCCCTCCTCCTCCGGACGCACGATCCCCGTCATCGACCCGTCGGACGGCCAGCCCTTCGACGAGATCCAGCGCGGCAACGCCGAGGACATCGACGCCGCCGTGCGCGCCGCGCGGGATTGTTTCGAGGGCGTCTGGCACAAGGTCAGCGCCGCCGAGCGCGGTCGCCTGCTCCATCGCCTCTCGCAGAAGATCGCCGAGCACGTCGACGAACTCGCCGCCCTGGAGCAGCGCGACTGCGGCAAGCCGGTGAAGCAGGCACGCGCCGACGCGCTGGCGCTGGTGCGCTACTTCGAGTTCTACGCCGGCGCCTGCGACAAGTTCCACGGCGAGACCATCCCCTACCAGGACGGCTACAGCGTCTTCACCTGGCGCGAGCCCCACGGCGTGACCGGCCACGTCATCCCGTGGAACTACCCGATGCAGATCTTCGGCCGCAGCGTGGGCGGCGCGCTGGCCGCGGGCAACGTCTGCGTGGTCAAGCCGGCCGAGGACGCCTGCCTGTCGCTGCTGCGCGTGGCCGAACTGGCGGCCGAGGCGGGCTTTCCGGCCGGGGCGCTCAACATCGTCACGGGCTACGGCCACGAGGTCGGCGACGCCCTGGCGCGCCACGAGGGCATCGACCACATCAGCTTCACCGGCAGCCCGACGGTCGGCACGCTGATCCAGCAGGTCGCGGCCGAACGCTACTGCCCGGTCACGCTGGAACTGGGCGGCAAGAGCCCGCAGCTCGTCTTCGCCGACGCCGACCTCGGCGCGGCCGTGCCGATGATCATCAACGCCATCGTGCAGAACGCCGGCCAGACCTGCTCGGCCGGCTCGCGCGTGCTGATCCAGCAGGACATCTACGAACTGCTGCTGGAGCGCCTGGGCCGCGCCTTCGAGGCGCTGCGCGTCGGCCCGGCGGCGATGGACCTGGACGTCGGCCCGCTGATCCGCCAGTCGCAGCAGCAGCGCGTCTGGGATTTCCTGTCGGACGCGCAGGTCGCCGGCATTCCGATGGTGGCGCAGGGCGTGGTGGTCGACGAGGCGCCGGAGACCGGTTTCTACCAGGCGCCGACCCTGCTGCGCGACGTGCCGGTCGACCACCGGCTCGCGCAGGAGGAGGTCTTCGGCCCGGTGCTCGCGGCGATGTCGTTCCGCGACGAGGACGAGGCCATCGCGCTGGCCAACGCGACGCAGTTCGGCCTGGTGTCGGGCGTCTGGACGCAGGACGGCGCACGCCAGTTCCGCATGGCCAAGCGCCTGCGCGCCGGTCAGGTCTTCATCAACAACTACGGAGCCGGTGGCGGCGTGGAACTGCCCTTCGGCGGCGTCAAGTCGTCGGGTTACGGCCGGGAGAAGGGTTTCGAAGCGCTCTACGGCTTCACGACGCTCAAGACCGTGGCCATCCGCCACGGTTGAGCCGGGACGGTACCGCCCGGACGGGCCGTAGTCAGCCCAGGGCCGTGTCCAGCAGCATCATCAGCACGAAGCCGACCATCAGACCGGCCGTGGCGAAGGCCTCGTGACCCTTGCGGTGCGATTCGGGAATGATCTCGTGGCTGATGACGAACAGCATCGCACCCGCCGCGAAGCCCAGACCCCACGGCAGCAACGCTGCCGAGTAGCCGACGATGGCGGCGCCGAACACCGCGCCGATCGGTTCGACCAAGCCCGAGGCCATGCCCAGCGCGACGGCGAACGTGCGCCGGTAGCCGGCCGACAGCAGCGCCACGGCCACCACCAACCCCTCGGGCACGTCCTGGATGGCGATGCCGGTGGCCAGCGCGTTGGCACGCACACCCTCGTTGCCGGCATAACCGACGCCGATGGCGAGTCCTTCGGGCAGGTTGTGCAGGGCGATGGCGATGACGAAGAGCCAAGTCCGGCGCAGCTTCTGCGCCGAGTGGCCTTCGCGGCCCTTGATGAAATGTTCGTGCGGCAGCAGGCGGTCCATGGCCAGGAGGGCCGCCGCGCCCAGCAGGATGGCGATGCCAATGACGCTGCCCGCCGCCCAGCGGCCACCCCCGAAGACGCCGATCGACTTGGCGGCCTCCAGCCCCGGAATCACCAACGAGAAAGCGCAGGCGGCCAGCATCACGCCGGCACCGAAGCCGAACAACGTGTCCTGCACACGGTCCGACAGACGCTGGGAAAACAGCACCGGCAAGGTGCCCAATGCGGTCGCCATGGCGGCGACCGAACCGCCGACCAGGGCCTGCATGATGACCGGATCGCCACTGGCGAGCAGCCAGGTCTGCGTCAGGACCCAGACGCCGCCTGCCAGCAGGAATCCGAGTCCGACGCGTTCGCGCAAGGAGCGCGGAACGCGTACCGTCTGCGCCGAAGTCCGATCTTCCATGTCTCGATTCACCTTCAGCGTCGCGGGAGTTGCAGGGATGGACGAAGCGAAACAGGATGTCCGCTGCGGCCGGCCTGCCCGTCGAGGCGGTCCGGTCAGCCGCGAGCCGCGGCGAAACGTCGGGCCACTTCGTTCCAGTCGATCACGTTATAGAACGCGGCGATGTACTCGGGACGACGATTCTGATACTTCAGGTAGTAGGCGTGCTCCCACACGTCCAGGCCGAGGATCGGCGTGTTGCCCGAACCGATGCCGGTCATGAGCGGACTGTCCTGATTGCCGCTGCTCTCGACGGCCAGCTTGCCGTCCTTGGACACCGTCAGCCAAGCCCAGCCGCTGCCGAAACGCGTGAGCGCCGCCTTGGTGAAGGCTTCCTTGAAGGCGTCGAGGCCGCCGAGGTCCGCATCGATCGCCTGGGCCAGCTCGCCCGTCGGCGCACCACCGCCCTGGGGCGACATCACGGTCCAGAACAGGCTGTGGTTGGCGTGGCCGCCACCGTTGTTGCGCACCGGCGCACGCAGCTTCTCGGGCAGTTGCTCGACGCCCGCGATCAGTTGCTCCACCGGCACGTCGGCATGCTCGGTGCCGTCGAGCGCGGCATTGAGGTTGTTGACGTAGGTCTGGTGGTGCTTCGTGTAGTGGATCTCCATCGTCTGCGCGTCGATGTGCGGCTCGAGCGCGTCGTAGGCGTAGGGAAGCTTGGGCAATGCGTAGGTCATGAGAATCCTTCGTTGAAGTTGATGGCGGAACTCGACATGGGATGATAGTTATTCTTAACGACTCTGTCGGACACGCCGCCAAGGCCATGCAAGGCGTCGTCGGCGCCTACGGCCGGGCAGTAACCACGCGAAGCGTCGAGCGACGACCCTTGGGTTAAATTGCTTCGCTGCCCATGATCGAAACCTTCGTCCCCATCGCCGACATTCGCCGTGCGCCCGCTTCGGTGCCGTCGCCGACCCTGCAGACACGCCCGTCCACGGGCGTCCTGCTCGACCGTCTGGGTCGCCCCCTGACCGACCTGCGCATCAGCGTGACGGACCGCTGCAACTTCCGCTGCAGCTACTGCATGCCCAAGGAGGTGTTCGACAAGAACCATCGCTACGTGCCGCATTCGGCGCTGCTGAGCTTCGAGGAGATCACCCGGCTCGCGCGCCTGTTCGCGTCGCAGGGCGTGCGCAAGATCCGCCTGACCGGCGGCGAACCACTGTTGCGCAAGAACCTCGAGGTACTGGTCGAGCAGCTCGCCGCCCTGCGCACGCCCGACGGCGCGCCGCTCGACCTGACGCTCACCACCAACGGTTCCCTGCTCGCGCGCAAGGCGAAGGCGCTCAAGGCGGCCGGCCTCAACCGCGTGACGGTCAGCCTCGACGCCCTCGACGACGCCGTGTTCCGCCGCATGAACGACGTCGATTTCCCGGTGGCCGACGTGGTCGCCGGCATCGACGCCGCGCTCGACGCCGGCCTGGGCCCGGTCAAGATCAACATGGTGGTCAAGGGCGGCACCAACGCGCAGGAGATCGTGCCGATGGCGCGCCGCTTCCGCGGCTCGGGCGCCACTCTGCGCTTCATCGAGTACATGGACGTCGGTGCCACCAACGGCTGGCGCATGCACGAGGTCGTGCCCTCGGCCGAGGTGGTGCGCCGCATCGCGGAGGAATTCCCGCTCGTGCCGCTGGAGGCCAGCGCTCCCGGCGAGACGGCGCAGCGCTGGGGTTACGCCGACGCCGCCGGCGACGCCGATCCGGCGCTGGGCGAGATCGGCGTCATCAGCAGCGTGACACGGGCCTTCTGCGGCGACTGCAGCCGTGCCCGGCTGTCGACCGAGGGCCAGCTCTATCTGTGCTTGTTCGCCGGTCGCGGCCACGATCTGCGCCCGCTGGTGCGTGAGCACGTCGGCATCGACGGTCGGCTCGCCTCGGCGGCGAGCGACGAACGCATCCTCGACGAGATCGCCGGCATCTGGCAGGGCCGCGCCGACCGCTACTCCGAACTGCGCGCCTCGCGCCCGAGCGAGCCGGCCGACGGCGCCGCGGCGCCGCGGCGCGTCGAGATGAGCTACATCGGCGGATGAATCCGATCGGGTCGCAGGACATCACGGGCCTCGTGCTCGCCGGCGGCCGGGGCACGCGCATGGGCGGCGTCGACAAGGGGCTGCAGGATCTCGACGGTGTGCCGCTGGCCCTGCATGCGCTGCGCCGGCTGCAGGTCCAGGTCGGCCGCGTCGCCCTCAACGCCAACCGCCATCGATCGACCTACGAAGCGTTCGGCGCGCCGGTCTGGTCCGACGACCTGCCCGACCATCCCGGACCGCTGGCCGGCTTCCTGGCCGGGCTCGGCCGGTGCGGGACGCCTTTCCTGCTCACCGTGCCCTGCGACACGCCACTGTTCCCGCTCGACCTCGCCGACCGGCTCGCGCGGGCGCTCGGCACGGCGGACGCGGAACTGGCCGTGGCCGGTGCCCCGCAGGCCGATCGCCACGGCACGGTCTCGCTGCGCCCGCAGCCCGTCTGCTGCCTGATGCGCGCCGACCTGATGGGCAGCCTGCGGGCGTTCGTCGCCGGAGGCGGTCGCAAGATCGACGCCTGGACCGCCGGCCACCGCACCGTGCTCGTGCCTTTCGACCGGCCCGGCGACGACCCGGACGCCTTCCGCAACGCCAACACGCACGACGAACTCGATGCTCTGCGCGGCCGGTCTTCCATCCTGGTCGGCGAGCCGGTGACCGACACGCCTCGTCCATGAGCCGCCTCGCCGACATCGCCGCCGCCCTGCCCGGCCATGACCCGACCGGCGTGCACGTCGACGTCGCGCTCGCCTTCCTCGATCGGCTCGTCGCCGCACCGGCCGCGCTGGCGGCGCGCGAGCTGCCGCTGCGAGACGCACTCGACCGCGTGCTGGCCTGCGACGTCGTCTCGAACGTCGACGTACCTCCGCACGACAACTCGGCCATGGACGGCTACGCCTTCGACGGCGACGTCCTGGCCGATGTCAATTCGATCGACGGCGACACCGTGCGGTTGCGCGTCGCGGAGGGCACCGCGCTGGCCGGCAGCGTGCGCGACGGTCGCGCGGGCGCCGGCGAGGCGGTGCGGATCATGACCGGCGCGATGATGCCGACGGGCCTCGACACCGTCGTGCCGCAGGAACTCTGCCGCGTCGCCGACGGCGTCGTGAGCTTTCCGCGCGCGCTCCTGGCGCGCGGCGCCAACCGCCGCCGCGCCGGCGAGGACCTGCGCGCCGGCCGGCCCGTGCTGCGGTCCGGCGACCGGCTGACGCCGGCCGCGCTCGGACTCGCGGCGAGCATCGGCCGGGCCACGCTGCCGGTTCTGGACCGCCTGCGGGTGGCGTATTTCTCCACCGGCGACGAGTTGCTGGGACCGGGCGACGCACCCCGCGCCGGCGCCGTCTACGACAGCAACCGCGCCGCCATCGGCGGCCTGCTGACGCGCCTGGGCTGCGAGGTGGTCGACCTGGGGCCGGTGCCGGACGACCCCGCGGCGCTCGAAGCGGCATTGCGCCGCGGCGCGCGAGAGGCCGATGCCATCCTCACCACCGGCGGCGTCAGCGCGGGCGACGCCGACCACACCCGGCGCGTGATGCACGAGCTCGGCGACGTCGCCTTCTGGAGCCTGGCGATCCGCCCGGGACGGCCGATGGCGGTCGGGCTGATCGCCGACGCCTCCTGCACCGCCGGGTCCGGCCGGCACGCCCTGCTCTTCGGGCTGCCGGGCAATCCGGTGGCGGCGATGGTCGCCTTCCTGGTCCTCGTGCGGCCGGCGCTGCAGAAGCTCATGGGCTGCAACGAAGCCGCCCGCCGCGCGCCCCCGCTGATGCGCGCGCGCCTCGCGGCGCCCCTGCGCAAGCGCGTCGGCCGTACCGAGTTCCCGCGCGGTTTCGTGACGGCGGTGCCGGGCGACTGGCCCGAGGTGCGCCTGGCCGACCACCAGGGCTCGGGCGTGCTCAGCGCGATGGCGTCGGCCAACGCGCTGGTCGTGCTCGGCCCGGGGGTCGAGGCCGTGGCGGCGGGCGAACTGGTCGACGTGATGCCCTTCGACGGCGCGATGTAGCGCGCCGCCACGGCGCGGCGTCGGGATCGTCCGTCCGACCTCGCGACACCGGTCGGATTCGCTCATAGCTGCTAGTACTTCCACGCCCTGTCCCGGCGGGCGACGCTGTCCACAATGGCCGTCAGGAAGACAAATCACCATGGCCATCGCCTACGACACCCTGCGCGACGTCAGCGCCCGGCTCTACGACCGCTCGCTGCGCGGCATTCCCGAGGACACGGACGCGGCCCTGCGGCGTGCCCTGGCGCACGACGGCAACGAGACGGCGCGCCACACGCTGAGGATCATGCTGCAGAGCGCCGAGGCGGCGGCGCGCGAGCAGCACTTCGTCTGCTCCGACGCCGGCGTGCCGGTGTACTTCGTGCGCATCGGCACCCAGGCCCGTTTCGCCGGCAACGTGCGCGCCGCGATCACCGAGGGCTTCGAACGGCTCGTGGAAACCATCCAGCCGCCCCTGCTGCCGCACGTGACCCACCCGCTGACGCTGGAGCGCGGCCACCGGGGCAAGGGCATGCCCATCGTCACCTTCGACCTGGTCGACGACTGCGATTTCGTCGACATCACCTGCTCGCCCAAGGCGCTGGGCTCCGGGCGCTGGGCGGCGCTGGAGATCTTCAGCTTCCCGGACCTGGCCACCATCGAGCGCTTCGTGCTGGAGACGGTCGTCAAGGCCGGCTCGCAGCCCTGCCCGCCGGTGGTGATCGGCGTCGGCGTGGGCGGCACCTTCGACTACGCGGCCAAGATGGCCAAGGAGGCGACGTTGCGCCCGATCGGCCAGTCGCACCCCGAGCCGCTGGTCGCCGCCATGGAGCGGCGCCTGGTGGAGGCCGTGAACGCCACCGGCTTCGGCCCGATGGGCACGGGCGGCGACAGCACCGCGATGGCCGTGCACGTCGACTACTGCGCCGGCCACGGCTTCACGCCGGTGGCGGTGGCCTTCAACTGCTGGATCAACCGCCGCACCCGCGCCCGCCTGTACAACGACGGCCGGGTCGAGACCGTGGAGTGAACGACATCGCCACCGCACCGCCATGACCATCCGCACCCACCGCCTGACCTTCCCCCTGAGCGAGGCCGACGCGCGCGGACTGCGCGCCGGCGACCTCGTCGTGATGGACGGCGAGATCATCGTCACCGCCGGCATCCCGACCCACGAGCGCATGCTGCGCTGCCTCGACGGCCACGAGACGCCACCGATGGAACTGCGGGGCGCCTCCATCTTCCACCTCGGCAGCTTCAGCCGCGAGACGGACGGCCGCTTCGAGGTGCTCTACGTCAACCCGACCACCAGCACGCGCTTCAACCCGGTCATGCCACGGTTGATCGAAGGCTTCGGCTGGCACGCCGTCGGCGGCAAGGGCGGACTCGACGCCGCCAGCCTGCCGGCGATGCGCGCGGCCGGCTGCGTCTACCTGTCGTTCCTGGGCGGCGGCTGCACGCTGCTGTCGGCGGCCGTCAAGGAGGTGCTGCAGATCGGCTGGAGCGACATGCTCACGCACTACCGGCTGGTGCGGTTGCGCGTCGAGGGCCTGGGGCCGGCCACCGTCGGCATCGACGCGCACGGCCGCAGCCTGTACGCGGAGGAGCAGGCCAGCGCGAAGGAACGCCTGCCGGAGATCCTCGCGCAGCTGGCGGCCCGGCGCGCCGAGGCCTGACCCCGACGCGATCGGCTCAGAGCCGTCCCTGGGCGCGCAACACGCCCTTGTTCGCCAGCATGTCGGCGCGCTCGTTGCCCGGATCGCCGGAATGGCCCTTGACCCAGCGCCATTCGATCTGGTGGCCGCTCTCGTGCACCAGCTTGTCCAGCCGCTGCCAGAGTTCGGCGTTCTTCACCGGCTGCTTGGTCGAGGTGCGCCAGCCCTTGGCCTTCCAGCCGTGGATCCATTCGGTGATGCCCTGGCGCACGTACTGGCTGTCGAGGTAGATGACGACCTTGCACGGCCGCTTGAGCGCGGACAGGCCCTCGATGACGGCCTCGAGTTCCATCCGGTTGTTGGTGGTGACGAGCTCGCCGCCGAAGATCTCCTTCTCGGTCGCGCCCGACTTGAGCCAGGCGCCCCAGCCGCCCGGGCCGGGATTGCCCTTGCAGGCGCCGTCGGTGTAGATCTGTACTTCGGTCAATGGAAATGCCCTCGTGTCGTGATGTCGTGATGGATGGGAGGCGACGGATGCGGCACCGTCCGCATGCGCCCGGGAATTCAGGCGTCGAACCTCAGGAAGACTCGGGCGGTTCCCGGTGGACGCGGCCGGCGACCGGCACCGGCGCGCCGGCACGCTGCACGCCACGCCGACGTTGGGTTCCGAGCAGCCGCAGCCCGCGCACCCGCTTGACCCCCACCATGAAATAGACCGCGCCGAAGATCGGCCACCAGCGCTCGCCGGCGGCGTCGAGCCAGCGGAAGCGCTCCAGCCAGGCCTCGGTGCGGAACGCCGGGCGGTAGACGCCGAAGCGCACCGACTCGACCTCGAAGCCCAGCAGCCGCAGCCAGTCGCGCATGCGCCAGTAGCCGATGGACTCGCCGCTCTCCGGCAGGAACGGCTCGCCGAAGCCCAGCCGCCGGCACAGGTGCGCGCGACGCTGGCGCATGGCCCAGAGGCTGGCCGGGTTGAAGCCGCACAGCATCACGCGGCCCTCGGGCACCAGCACGCGCTCGACCTCGCGCAGGGCGGCGTGCGGATCGTGGCTGAGTTCCAGCGTGTGCGGCAGCAGCACCAGGTCGAGGCTCGCCGCCTGGAACGGCAGGGCGTCGAACTCGGTCAGGAGCGCCGCGGCACGGCCCTTGCAGACGTCGCTCCGTGCGTCGGCGATCCAGCGGTGCGGCATCCGGTTGGCGCGCAGGCCGTCGACGCCGGCGCAGCCGAGCTGCAAGGCGTGATAGCCGAAGACGTCGGCCACGGCTTGGTCGAACTGGGCCTGTTCCCAAGCCAGCAGGTGGCGTCCGGGCGGGGTCTCGAACCAATCCTCCAAACCTATAATTTGACCGCTCATGACCCTCGTTCCGCTGCCCGCCCTCGCCGACAACTACATCTGGATGCTGCACGACGGGACCCACGCGATCGTGGTGGACCCCGGGGAATCCGGGCCGGTGTTCGATGCGCTGGCGCGCGACTCCCTGCAGCTGGCGGCGATTCTAGTCACGCACCATCACGCCGATCACACCGGCGGCGTGGCCGCCCTGCGCGACGCCACGGATGCCACCGTCTTCGGACCGGCGAGCGAACGCATCCCGGCGCCGTACGTGCCGCTCGCCCAGGGCGACCCTGCCGAGGTGGCGGCGCTCGGCCTGCGCTTCGAGGTGCTCGACATCCCGGGCCACACGGCCGGTCACATCGCGTTCTTCCTCCCCGCGGGCGAAGGCGCCGATGCCGAGGCGCCGCTCGTGTTCTGCGGCGACACCCTGTTCTCCGGCGGCTGCGGCCGCCTGTTCGAAGGCACGCCGGCGCAGATGCTGGCCTCGCTCGACGCGCTCGCCGCGCTGCCCGACGCCACCCGCGTGTGCTGCGGCCACGAATACACACTTGCTAACCTGCGTTTCGCCCGCGCGGTGGAACCGGCCAATGCCGATCTGACTCACTACACCGCGCAGTGCGAGGCACTGCGCGCGCAAGGGCGGCCCACGCTGCCCGCGCGACTCGGCCTCGAACGCCGGATCAACCCCTTCCTTCGCAGCCGCGAAGCCACCGTCCTCCGAGCGCTGCAGGCGCATGACGGACTTGCCGCCGACAGCGCGCAGGTCGACGTCTTCGCCGCGCTGCGCCAATGGAAAAACGATTTCCGATGAAACTTCTCACCGCGGCCCTCCTGGCCGGCGCCCTCTTCCTCGCGGGCTGCGCCAGCACGCCCACCTCCGTCGGCTCTCCCTCGGCCGGCGGCACGGCCCTCCAGAGCGGCACCGCCGCGCCGGTCTATCCCGACGGCACCCTCACCCCGATCACCGCCGGATCGACCCCCACGCGCAGCGTCGCCAACCTGGCGCCGCCGACGGACATGTGGGAGCGCATCCGGCGCGGCTTCAAGATGCCCGACCTGCAGAACGACCTGGTGCAGGACCAGGAGCAGTGGTATTCGAGCCGGCCCGACTACGTCCAGCGCATGACCGAGCGCTCCAATCGCTACATCTTCCACATCGTCGAGGAGCTCGAGCGTCGCGACATGCCCACCGAACTGGCATTGCTGCCGTTCATCGAGAGCGCCTTCAATCCGCAGGCCGTCTCCAGCGCGCGCGCGGCCGGCATGTGGCAGTTCATGCCCGCGACCGGCACCGACTACGACCTCAAGCAGAACATCTTCCGCGACGACCGGCGCGACGTGCTGGCCTCGACCCGCGCCGCGCTCGACTACCTCCAGCGCCTCTACACCATGTTCGGCGACTGGCACCTGGCGCTGGCGGCCTACAACTGGGGCGAAGGCAGCGTCGGCCGCGCCATCGCCAAGAACCAGCGCGCGGGCCTGCCCACCGGCTACACCGACCTCGCCATGCCGGCCGAGACGCGCAACTACGTGCCCAAGCTGCAGGCGGTGAAGAACATCGTGGCCGACCCGCAGCGCTTCCGGGTCGACCTGCCGGTGATCGCCAACCATCCCTACTTCCAGACCGTGACGCTCACGCGCGACGTCGACGTGGCGCTAGCGGCCAAGCTGGCCGACGTCCGCGTCGAGGACTTCCGCGCCCTCAACCCCGCCGCGCACAAGCCGGTGCTGCTGGCCGCCGGCACGCCGCAGTTGCTGCTGCCATGGGACAACGCGGCGGTCTTCCAACGCAACTTCGACGCCTACACGCAGGGCCAGTACGCGAGCTGGACCGCCTGGACCGTGCCCACCACCATGACGGTGACCGACGCCGCCCAGCGCTCGGGCATGAGCGAGGTCGACCTGCGCGCCATCAACAACGTGCCCCCGCGCATGCTGATCAAGGCCGGCTCGACATTGATCGTGCCGCGCGGATCGCGCGTCCTGGAGGACGTGGACGCGCTGGTCGCCGACACCGGTCATTTGAGCTTCCAGCCCGAGATCGTCACCCGCCGCACCCTCGTCAACGCCGGGCGCAACGAGAGCGTCGCGAGCATCGCGCGCCGCTTCCGCGTGAGCGCGGCCAGCGTCGCCGAATGGAACGACGTCAAGCCGACCCATGCCTTCCAGCGCGGCTACCAAGTGGTGGTATTCGTGCCGGTGCGCGCGGCGGGCACGTCCCGGGTCGGTGCGGGCACCGCCGTGAGCGCCGTCCGCACGGCCCCGGCGCCCGCCGCGCCCGCGCCCACCGTCGCGATCCCGGCGCAGAAGGGCGGCTCGTTCAAGAAGATGGCGTCGACACCCACGCCGGCGGCCAGGAAATCGCCACCGGCCGCGGCCGCCGCGCGCCAGCCGGTCGTGCGCGAGAAGCGCGCCGCCGCCGTCACGCCCGCCGCCACGTCCGCCAGGAAGAAGAACGTCGAGAAGCGCTGACGGCGTCGGCGCTCAGGCGTGGAAGCGGTCCTTCGCGCGCAGCGCGAAGCGGTTCGTGTAGGTCCTGTCGAGATCGATCCGGTCGCCCTGGATGGCGGGGTCGAAACCAGCCAGCGCGGCCAGCGCCGTCTTCGGGCCGTCGGACGGCACCATGCCGTCCACCGAGATCGCCTCGCGCATCTTGTCGAAGGCCGACAGGTACAGCGCGCGGTCGCCCAGCAGGTAGGCCTCCGGCACCGTCTTGATGATGTCGCCCGGCCCGGCCGTCTGCAGCCACTTCAGGCCGTGCACGACCGCGTTGGCGATCGCCTGGCAGGTGCGGGGATTCTTCTGCACGAATTCGGCCGGCGCGTACACGCAGGCCGCGGGCATCGGCCCACCGAACAGCTCGAGCGTGCCCTTCTGCGTGCGCGTGTCGCAGACGATCTTCACGTCGCCCTTCTGCTCGAGCATGGTCATCACGGGGTCGACGTTGCTGATGGCGTCGATCTGCCCGGCGCGCATCGCCGCCAGGGCGCCCGCCGCGATGCCGACGCCGACGAAGTTCGCATCGCCGGCATGCAGTCCGGCACGCGTCAGCACCAGGTTGGCCACCATGTGGGTCGACGCGCCCGGCGCGGAGACGCCGATCTTCCGGCCACGCAGTTCGGCGATGCCGCGGTAGCCCGGAAGGGCCCGCGTCGACACGCCCACGGCGATCTGCGGCGCGCGCGCCTGCAGCACGATCGACTGGAAGACCTGGCCCTTGGACTGCAGGTTGATGGTGTGTTCGTAGGCGCCGGCGCCGAGGTCCGCGGTACCGCCGATCACCGCCTGCAGGGCGCGCGCGCCGCCAGCGAAGTCGGCGATCTCGACATCCAGTCCCTCGTCGTGGAAGTAGCCCAGTTGCTGGCTGATGGTGAGCGGCAGGTGGTAGAAGGCCGACTTGCCACCCACGGCCAGGGTGACCCGATTCTTCTCCGGCCTGACCTGCGCCCGGACGCCGGGCCATGGGATGGAGGCGGCGCCGAGCGCTGCGGCGACATGGAGCAAAGTGCGGCGATTCGTCATTGAGCGTTGGTTCTCTCCGAAGCCGCGTCCGTTCGTCGCGCCCCGTCCGTTCATCGTGGTCTTGATCGAGCTTAGAGCGCGTGTCCGCGCCACGTCATCGGGAACATCCCGTGCGGGTTTCCACGCGACGACGAAGGCATTCGACTGGCCCGTCGCCGGCACCGTTTCCGCGGCGGTGCGACGCTGCTATCGCCCCGCGAAAAGGATGGCGACGTTCGCCAGGAATCCCAGGGCCCACACCGCGCTGCGCAGTCCGCCGATGCCGGCCACGTAGAGCCCGACGTAGACCACCCGCAGCAGCACGTAGGCACCGGCCAGCAGGTCGATGCGCCCTTGCGCGGCGCCCAGCTGGTGCGCGATCACGACCGCGCCGATGAAGAACGGCAACCCTTCGAAGCCGTTGGCCTGGGCCGCGTTGGCGCGCGAACGCCAGCCGCTCTGGCGCGACGCCCACTCGCGTGGCGCGGCGTTGTCGCGCGGCCCGTAGGCGCCGGCCTTGGCGAGGTAGGCGCTCAGGTAGGGCAGCACGGCGGCGATCAGAACGCACCAGTAGGCGAACGTCAGGGACGGAATGGTCATCGGGGATGTTCTTTCTTGGTCAGCGGCGGTCGACCAACGCGTGGGCGATCGTGCCCAGGTCGACGTACTCGAGTTCGCTGCCCGCCGGCACGCCGCGCGCCAGTCGCGTGACCGTGAGGCCGCGCTGGCGCAGCGTCTCGCCCACGACGTGTGCCGTGGCCTCGCCCTCGGCGGTGAAGTTGGTCGCGAGGATGACTTCGCTCACCACGCCGTCGAGCGCGCGATCGAACAGCTTCTGCAGGCCGATGTCGCGCGGCCCGATGCCGTCGAGCGGACTCAGGCGGCCCATCAGCACGAAGTAGTAGCCGCGGAAGGCGCCGGTGCGCTCCAGCGCGGCCTGGTCGGCCGGCGTCTCGACGACGCACAGTTTGGTCGCGTCGCGCCGCGGATCGCGGCAGACGTTGCAGAGCTCGCCTTCGGTGAAAGTGTTGCAGCGGTCGCAATGGCGCACGTGGGCCGCCGCTTGCTGCAGCGCGCGGGCGAGCAGATCGGTGCCGGCGCGGTCGTGCTGCAGCATGTGGAAGGCCATGCGCGAGGCGGACTTGACGCCCACGCCGGGCAGCCGGCGCAGGGCCTCGACGAGGGCGTCGAGCGAACTGGCGTCAGCCATGGTGCGGCGCGCTCAAAACGGCATCTTCATGCCCGGCGGCAGGCCGGCGGTGAGCTTGCCCATCTTCTGCTCGCTCACCTCCTCGGCCTTGCGCACGGCGGCGTTGAAGGCGGCGGCGACCAGGTCCTCCAGCATGTCCTTGTCGTCGGCCAGCAGGCTGGGGTCGATGGTGATGCGCTTGACGTCGTGCTTGCAGGTCATGAGCACCTTCACCAGACCGGCGCCGGATTCGCCCTCGACCTCGATGTGGGCGAGTTCCTCCTGCGCCTTCTTGAGGTTGTCCTGCATGGCCTGGGCCTGCTTCATGAGGCCGGCGAGTTGTCCCTTGTTGAACATGGTCTTGATCCTGAGAAAGGTGAATGGAAAGGAAAAGGAGGCGTCGTGCGCGTCGGCCGACTCAGGCCGGCTTGAGCGAACCGGGGACGATCTTCGCATCCCAGTCGCGCATCATCGACTGCACCTCGGGGTCGTTGTGGATGGCTTCCTCCGCCGCGCGCTGGCGGGCTTCGGCGGCGAGCCTGTTGCGCCGCGCCGGGCTGTCGGCGACGGCGCCGATCTCGATGGCGACCGTCACCGCGTGGCCGAGCCCGGCGAGCGCGGCCTGCAGCCGCTCGCGGCTGGAGGGCTGGTTGAGCGACTCGCGCTCGACGCGCAGCAGCCAGCGTTCGGCGTCGCGCGCGACCAGCTGCGACTGCAGCGCCAGTTCGCGCGCCAGGGCCGTGATGGCCTCGGCCACCACCATCCGCGTGACGGTGGCGTGCCAGAAGTCGCCCGTCTCGCTGGGCTCGATGGGTTGGGACGCGGCGCTCGCGCCGGGCATGCCGGCACCGGCCACACGGCGCACCGCGTCGCCCGCGTCGACCACCGATCGATCGCGCGGCGGCGTTTCGCGGCCGCGAGGCGGCGGCTGCACGCGCACCGGCATCGCCAGGACGTGATCGGCGGGCGGCAGGTCGTCCGGCGGCTCGCCGGCATCGGCATGCGCCGCGTCGGCCACGGCCACGGGCGCGGGCGTCTCGCGCACCGGCAGGCGATGGCCGTGCGGCGCGGTGGCACGGGAGACGAACGACGGCGCGGCCGTCGACGAAGAAAGCGGTGCCGTTGCAGCGGTCGGCGCGGTCGGTGCGGGCGCTTCATTCATCGACGCCGGTGAGGTCGTCGGGCGCGACATCGACGACATGGTCGCCATCGGACTCGATGCCGCGACGCCAGACGTCACCGGGGCATGCTCGGCCTCGGCAACAACGTCGACATCGACATCGACGTCGGTATCGACATCGGCCGCCGAGACTTCCGCGCCGCCGCGCTCGGCAGGCATCGGACGCGCCGCCGTCGCGGGCGGCGTCAGCCGGCGGTCATCCGGCGGAGTTTTTTTTTCCGTCTCGGTGCCCGCCGCCGCCTCGACGGGGCGCGTGCCCGCCGGCTTGAAGGCCAGCAGGCGCAGCAGCACCATCGTGAGGGCCGCGTACTCGTCGGGCGCCAGGCCGAGTTCGCCCCGGCCGTGCAGGCACAGGCTGTAGAGCAGTTGCGTCTCGTCGGCGGGCATGGCGGCGGCGAGGCGCGCGATCTCGGCGGCGTCGGGATCGGCGTCGTTCGAGGCCGCCGCGGCGGCGCGCGAGGGCACGGCCTGCAGCACGGCCATCGCCTGCAGCACGGCGGTCATCTCCTCCAGCGTCGACGCGGCGGCGATGCCGTCGCGGCGCAGCGCCTCGGAGGTCTCGACGACCGTGCGGCCGTCGCTGCGCGCCAGGGCGTCGATCAGGCCGAAGACGTGGCCCCGGTCGGCGCTGCCGAGCATCTGGCGCACGCCATCCTCGCGCAGCACGCCGTTGCCGAAGGCGATGGCCTGGTCGGTCAGCGAAAGCGCGTCGCGCATCGACCCGCGCGCCGCGCGCGAGAGCAGGCGCAACGCCTGCGGATCGGCCTCGACGTGCTCGGTCGCCAGCACCTGCGTCAGGTGCTCCAGCACGGTCTCCGGCGCCATCGGGCGCAGGTTGAACTGCAGGCAGCGCGACAGCACCGTGACCGGCACCTTCTGCGGATCGGTGGTGGCGAGGACGAACTTCAGGTACTCGGGCGGCTCCTCCAGCGTCTTGAGCATCGCGTTGAACGCGGTGTTCGTCAGCATGTGAACCTCGTCGATCATGAAGACCTTGAAGCGCCCCTGCACCGGCTTGTAGACCGCCTGCTCCAACAGGGCCTGCACCTCGTCGACGCCCCGGTTGGAGGCGGCGTCGAGTTCGGTGTAGTCGACGAAGCGGCCGGCGTCGATGTCGACGCAGGCCTGGCACACGCCGCACGGATGGGCCGTGATGCCGCCATGCCCGTCGGACCCCTGGCAGTTGAGCGACTTGGCCAGGATGCGCGAGACGGTCGTCTTGCCGACGCCGCGCGTGCCGGTGAACAGGTAGGCGTGATGCAGCCGCCCGGTGGTCAGCGCGTTCGACAGCGCCTGCACCACGTGCTCCTGACCGACCATTTCCTCGAAGTTGCGGGGCCGGTATTTGCGAGCGAGCACGAGATAGGACATCGGTGCGATTTTACGTGGGGCGGTGGGTCGGTCCGGCGACAGGGCGATGCGGGCGCACGACCTGTGGAGCGCCCGTCCAATGACCGGGATCGACGAGGGGCAAGCAAGCTTCGGTTTAGAATGCGTGCTGACGGGCCTCCCCGCATGGTGAAGCGGCCAACCGGGTCAGGTGGGGAACCAAGCAGCCCTAACTGCGTAGTCAGTGCCGGGGGTAAGGCTCGTCAACCTCATTCCAGTGCGATGGATCGATCAGCGAAGCAGATTGGTCTTCGCCAGCTCCAGCACCTCGTCCCCCCGCCCCGACAGGATCGCGCGCAGCGCGTACAGGCTGAAGCCTCTGGCCTGCTCGGCCTGGATCTTCGGCGGCATGATCAGTTCCTGCCGCGCCGCCACCACGTCGACCAATACCGGCCCGTCGTGCGCGAAGGCCGCCGTCAGCGCGGCCTCCAGGTTCTCCGAATCCTCGACGCGCAGGCCCAGCAGACCGATGGCGTTGGCCATGGCCGCGAAGTCCGGATTCTTCAGCGCCACGTTGGTCGACAGGTAGCCCGCCGCCTTCATCTCCATCTCCACGAAATCGAGCGAGCCGTTGTTGAGCACGACGATCTTGATCGGCAGCTTCAGCTGCACCGCGCTTAACAGGTCGCCCATCAGCATCGCGAAGCCACCGTCGCCGGACATCGAGATCACCTGCCGTCCCGGGAACGCCGCCTGCGCGCCCAGCGCCTGCGGCATCGCGTTGGCCATGGAGCCGTGGTTGAACGAACCGATGAGGCGCCGCCGGCCGTTCATTCGGAAGTAGCGGGCCGCCCAGACCACCGGCGTGCCGACGTCGGCGGTGAAGATCGCGTCGTCGGCCGCCAGCGCGTCGACCATCTTCGAGACGTACTGCGGATGCAACGGCTGGCCGGCCTCGCGCGGCGTCGCCAGGTCGTCGAGGCCCTTCTGCGCGTCCTGGAAGTTCCGGCGCGACGTCTCCAGGAAGGTCCGCGAACGGCCTTCGCCGATCTCCGGTGCCAGCAGCGCCGCGAATTCGCGCACGTCGGCGATCACGCCCAGCGCCAGCGGCGTGCGGCGGCCGAGCGCCGACGGATCGCGATCGACCTGGATGACCTTGGCGTCCTTCGGATAGAACGCCCGGTACGGGAAGTCGGTGCCCAGCATCAGCAGCACCTCGCAGTCCATCACGGCGGCGTAGCCCGACGACAGGCCGATCAGCCCCGTCATGCCGACGTCGAAAGGGTTGTCCCATTCGACGTGCTCCTTGCCGCGGTAGGCATGCACGACGGGCGCGGCCAGCCGGTCGGCCAGCGCGACCAGCTCGTCGTGCGCGCCCGCGCAACCGGCGCCGGCGAGGATCGTCACCTTGGTGGCGCCGTCGAGCAGTTCGGCCGCGCGCGCGATCTCCGATCGGGCCGGCACCAGGCGCGGCGCGGCCAGCACGGGAAAGTCGGTCGACACGCCCTTGGGCATCTCCAGCAGCGACACGTCGCCCGGAATCACCAGCACCGCCACGCCGTTCTGCCCGATGGCCGTGCGCAATGCCCGGTGCAGCAGCTCGGGCAGCTGCTGCGGGCTGGTCAGCATCTCGCAGAAGTGGCTGCACTCGCGGAACAGCTCGGTCGGATGCGTCTCCTGGAAGTACGACAGGCCGATCTCGGCGGTCGGGATGTGGCTGGCGATGGCCAGCACCGGCACGCGACTGCGGTGGCAGTCGAACAGGCCGTTGATCAGGTGCAGGTTGCCGGGGCCGCAACTGCCCGCGCACACCGCCAGCTTGCCGGTGGCCGCCGCCTCGGCCCCGGCCGCGAAGGCGCCGGCCTCCTCGTGGCGCACGTGCATGAATTCGATGCCGCCGTGCGCGCGCAAGGCGTCGTTGATCGCGTTGAGGCTGTCGCCCGTGACGCCCCACATGCGTTCGACGCCGACGCTGGCGAGGGTCTTGACGATGAATTCGGCGATCGTGTCGGCCATGGGGACGAGGCTCCAGTCGGTGGTGAAGCCCCGATTCTTGGCGCGCCGCATGCTGCACTGCGGCAGGACCGGGCCGCGTCGCGGTGTCTGCGGATGCGGACTGGGCCACTGCGATGTCGCGGGACCCGAAGCCCCTACAATCCGCCTCCGACGCGGGTGTAGCTCAATGGCAGAGCTGTTGCTTCCCAAGCAACTGACGAGGGTTCGATTCCCTTCACCCGCTCCATCTTCCTGAAGTCGTTGATTTATAACGATATTTTAGGGTAGCTGAAGAATCAAACTCACACCTGATACTCACACAGGCGCTGAAAATTTAGGCAGTTGGAGCCTCCAACATGCCGATCCACATGCCCCGGCTCATTCGGGACGCCAAGTCTGGTCTCTACTTCTTCCGGCTGGTGCTTCCTCGTTCTGTCGCTGGTCTGCAACAGAAGTCAATGTATTTCTCTTTGAAAACCCGCGAAAATAAGGTAGCACGGGCCAAAGCTGCCGTCCTTAATTTGCGAGTAGAAATGACCAAGCCCTACATTGATTTTGACAATATTCGTGAGCTAATTAATATTGACCTGAAAAATGGCATTTTTCAGGCAGACACGCCCGAAGAGCAGGAGCGGGGATTGAGAATCCTGCAAGCTATGGGCCAAGCCCAAGCAGGACAGCCACTGCCAGCAGTTGCATCGGTTCCCGTCAATAATATTAAAGTCACTCTTTATGATGAGGCAGTGCGTGATTATCTGAGTGAAATTACGCCGGCCCTGAAAGCTACCACTGTCTACAAGTACAAAAAATCCTTCGAATTTTTTAGGAATTATTTTTCCAATGTAGACATCAACTCCTATTCAAAAGAAGACATCAAAACCTTTAAGAATAAGATGCTGGCAGAAAAGAAGGTGCCTCATACCATCAATGGATTTTTGGGATGCCTCAAAGGTTTGTTTGATTACTCCATCAAGAACGGCTTGAGGGTGGAGCAAGTCAACCCGGTTGATGGGATGTACATCAAGAACAGCAAAAAGCAGTTGAAGGCTCGGGACCAGTTTTATGAAGATGACCTGAAAACCATCTTTGACTGGTCTACTTATAAGAGTTTTGCCAACAAGCCTGATTATTTTTGGGGCCCACTCATCTGTCTTTATACAGGAATGAGGCCAGAAGAAATTACCACTCTTGAAATTAGAAACATCAGGCAGGATGATGGCGTTTACTTTTTTCAGGTCAAAGATGCCAAAACTGCGGCGGGCATTCGTCCTGTTCCCATCCATTCCCAGTTGATTAAAATGGGGCTGTTTGACTATTTGGAGAAAATCAAGTCAAAAGAAAAG
This sequence comes from Variovorax sp. PvP013, assembly GCF_050435945.1. Classification (NCBI taxonomy): domain Bacteria; kingdom Pseudomonadati; phylum Pseudomonadota; class Betaproteobacteria; order Burkholderiales; family Comamonadaceae; genus Variovorax; species Variovorax sp. PvP013. Next base: position 466,352 of record NZ_JBNDLF010000001.1, on the reverse strand, counting down.
CTTTTTTGGTACTTGAAGAATGGTCACAACGGCACAAAAAAGAACCTGTCCAGAAAATTTTCTGAATATTTGGAAGAGGTCGGAGTCAAGGAAGATGACAATTGCTTTTACTCTTTGAGGCACACAGTCATCACAAGACTGGTTGCCCGTAAGGTAAACAACTCCACCATTTATGTGCTCTCGGGCCATGTCAGTGATAAATCAACTCACTACAATTATCTGCATGAACTGCCGATGACTGCACTCAAGGAAGCGATTGAGACATTGGACTGGCACAAGAAAATTGATTTTGATAACTTCGATTTTCTCAATGCTTACACGGTGTTTGACTGAAAGACGAGTAAAAGTAACATCGGAGCAGACTACAAAGAAACGGGCGTAGCGTAAAGATTTTGAAGCGTTACCCTTACACTTGAAAATCGAAAGTAACATCTGCGAAGCCAGAGCGCCGGATGGCGGAAAACAGGTCTTTTAAAAAAGGCCGTGCTTAAAATAAAGCTGCCAGTAGGCGGCTTTTTTTATGTGCGGAAGGCTGTTGGTATTTTGGTATTTCCCCGAAGGGGCGAACCCCCACGCAGTGGGGATAATTTACGCAGTAAATTGTGGAGTGAGTTCCACTTTACGTGGAAATTTTACAAAGCCCAAAAACCATATAAGATAAAGAGAGAATAAGAAGAAAACCGAAAGCAGGGATACCATGTACGCAATAATAAGAAAAAGAAAACACAAGTCAATAGCCAGTCTACAGTCAAGAGAAAATCACACCTACAGACGTGTAGAAACTCCGAACGCCGACCCTGCAAAGTTAAGTCGCAATAAATTGCTGCTGGGTCAAGAAAATTATGCAGAAGGTCTCAGAAATTTTCTCGAAAAATATGAGCAAGCTGGAAATAATATTCGAAAAAATGGAGTGCTTGCAATCGAATATTTGTTGACTGCGAGTCCAGAATTTTTTGACGAAGGTCCAAAAAATGAACGGGACGAAAGGTTAAAAAAATGGTGTGAAGCTCAAATTAACTTCATGAAAAAGGAGCATGGAGAAAAAAATATTCTTTGCATGTATCTTCATATGGACGAAAAAACTCCACACATCGAAGTTTTTGTAGTACCCATTGACCCAAAAGCCAAGTTAAATTGCAGGCATTTTTTAGGGGCCAGGAACGCATTGAGCGTTCTACAGACTAGGTATGCCACCCACAACAAAGATTTTGGCTTGCAACGTGGCTCCAAAGGCTCCAGAGCTACTCACCAAGAAGTTAAGAAGTTCTATGACCAAATCAAACAACCAGCCAAGGTAAGCACTGAGAATTTAAAGAAGATTGTGAAGCTGGATGCGCCTACGATAAAAAGTATGTTGAACCCCGAGGTTTATTTAAATGAGCAGGAAGCAAAAATAATCTCAAAAGTAGCCAGATTATTTGCCAGCACGGTCTATGAAAATAAATTAATTCAGCAGGCTAAGAAAATTTTGACCAATTGGAAGCGTGTTGAAGATGATGCAAAAAAGTTGCGATACAAGCTGGAAAGTGAAAAAGAAGCTCTTCAAGAAAAACTTAACAGACAAACAAAAGCCATTCAGCAGTTAGATCAGTTGCAAATAGATAACAAGGATTTGCAGAAAAAATTTTCTAATGTCTTGATTGAGAATGATATTTTAAGAAGAAACTCAAATATTCAAAATCTCAAATTGTAATTTGCGCAGCCGCTCCATTTATTTTCTTTAACTACATCTCTTGCAGAGTTCCAGCTTCGCCAGTCGAATACTAGTGCTTCGCCTCCATATTTACTCTGGTTTCACTCTAATTCTTACTTTGACTATTTTCAGTCCCCTGCCGGGTCCTGAAAATAGCTCACCCCAACCCAAATTTTTTAAAATTTTTCGGGGTGGGCTATGTTTCTTGGGTGTCTTCAGAGCAATAAAAATCTCTGTTGCCATTATCCTGAGTGAGAAGGTAAATCTCTCAACTTTTTACGATTCGCAGTATTCACACTGCTTGTGCCCGGTTCGCTTTAGCTTCGGTGAGACTATGCACAAAATCCGCTTTAATCCCTTCAGTCAGTATTTCTACCGCCTTGTGTCTGTAATCTTTTACTTTATTGGGTTCGGCTTAAGCGCTGGATTACCAGGTAGTTGCTATTGTTTTCCGCTTCGTCTACTGAATCAAACCTTCCTAAAGGAACTTACTGAGCAGGTAGAAACCGGGAGTCTGTCAGGACTGACGTGCACCACCTATTGACAAGACCAACTAAACAAATTTGTTCAAAAATGTCAAGCCAATAAAAAAACCACCTGATTAGGTGGCTTTTTCGTTGTCGTCACAATGTTGTTAGTGCCGTCAATCCTGACGATTCTATATTGACATATTCTGGTTGAAAGTCAACCCCTCCAATGTATAGTTCAAATTAACTATTGACAGGAAAAGCCTATAACCAATTTATGCATTCCTCTAGATTATCCGTCCAGTATCCTGTTTTTGAAGGTGGTACAGGTTGGAATATTTCGATCAAATTTGGGGTTGCAGGCCTGGGAAAAAGCCGAGTGCTCGGCGTGAACATAAATTTCGACCAATCGTTTGTTGATGGGTGAAGACAAACAGCTAATATATCGAATTCTCCGAATCGATAAGGCCTGGTACTTAAACCATCAGCATCTATGCCCGATCTGGTTTTCTGACATTCTGCCACCCACCAATTTTCAAACCCTGAGAATTTTCTCGCAGATTGCTGAGTTGCATATAGTGGGAACCCAAGTTTCATTCGTTGATTTTTGGCTTGAATTTTTACTTGTCTCCCACTGGAATGCTCTATTAATGCATCATAGGGAAGATCTCCGATTAGTGGAATATTTCTCCATCCCAATCGCTCCATCGGAGTTATGATATAATTTAAAAAGGTAAGTTCAGCAACGATGCCGCGCACTCCTCTTTTTGTTATATCTTGACTCCTGGCGATTGCTTCCAATATGAATTCCGCAGAAATATTCCATTGACTTTCGAGCGGGTGTATGGGATGAATTTTTCGTAATTCGATTTGCAAATGCTGTTGATCTTGCCAAGACAACGAGCCGATGATTGTATTTATCTCTTCAGGGGTCACGATGGGGCCTTGCGTTGGTGTTCGAAGCGCGCCAGACTTTGGCGTCTGTTAAAAATTAGGATGTCGCTAGATGACCACTGCCACTAACGAACAAGAAAGCTTGTTCAGTGCCGATATGAAGTCACCCGTTGAACTAGTCAAAGGTGTGAAGCCGTTTTATGAAACTCGAACGGGGATAGTCTTCCATGCTGATGCATTGGAAGTTCTTAAAAAAATCCCAGATTCTTCAGTTAATTTGGTTTTTACTTCTCCGCCGTACGCCCTCCATTTTAAAAAAGAATATGGCAATGTGAGTCAAGGCGACTATGTCGCTTGGTTCATGGAATTTGCCAAAGAGATCAAACGTATCCTAACCGACGATGGAAGCTTTGTTCTCAACATTGGTGGGACTTGGCAGAAGGGTCAGCCTACCCGTAGCATCTATCACTTCAAGCTGGTTGCAGCACTCGTAGAAGAGTTGGGCTTGCACTTGGCACAAGAGACCTTTTGGTACAACCCAGCAAAGATGCCTGCACCTGCTGAGTGGGTGACCGTACGCCGAATTCGTGTCAAAGATGCCGTTGAGTACGTGTGGTGGTTCTCCAAAACACCTTGGCCTAAGGCTGACAACCGCAAAGTTTTGAGGCCGTACTCAAAAGATATGCTTCGCTTGAATGCCAAAGGGGTGAAGTCCACTACCCGTCCATCTGGTCATAATATTAATGAATCTTGGGATAAAATTCATAGCGGTGGCTCAATTCCACCAAATATGATTGAAGATGAAATCCCTGTTGATATGTTTAAGATGGGAAATAATTCAAGCAATGATGGCTATACAAAAAAATGTAAAGCCGCAGGAATGAAAATTCATCCTGCCCGGTTTCCTGCCCAATTGCCGGAATTTTTTATCAAAATGCTGACTGATGAAGGTGATACGGTTGTAGATCCATTTGGAGGTTCAATGACAACAGGATTTGTTGCCGACGGTTTGAATCGAAAATGGATTGGAATTGATAACGTGGAAGAGTATCTTGAGGCTTCCAAATTTAGATTCGAATAAATTGATATAGTTACTCTGATAATTAGATGATGCCAATTATTTAGTAATTCAGTAATTAACAGCAAAAAAGCACCCTTGAGGTGCTTTTTTATTTCCTGTCTATCAAGTCCTACGTATCACAGCAGGGGTCAAGGACCAGCATTCACTGTCACAGTGGATGCGCTAGACTGGCTACTCACACATCTAACCCACACATTACTGCTTAAATAATAGGCAACTTTTGAGCTAAGTTGTTGATTTGATTAGGAGTGATGGTGAACGAAATTTTGTTCCCTTCACCCGCTCCACGGATTCGACAGCGTCGCGCCGCCTTCCCGCTCCCTCAGGCCGCCTGCGCCGCGTACAGCTCGGCCTCCCTCCCCTTCAGCACGTCCGCCAGGAACCAGTAGGCCTCGCCCCAGGCGGCGAGGACGTCGTCGTCGGCGGCATCGCCCAGGACGTCGCGGATCGCCGGCAGCAGGGCCTCGGCGACGGCGGGATAGTGCTCGGGCCGGATGTGCGTGCGGACGTGGCGGCTGGCGATGCCCTCGATGGCGCCGCCGAGCACGCCCAGGTCGTCGGCGTTCTGCGCGAACGCGAGGATCGCCCCGGCCAGTCGCCGGGGCTGGGCGCCCGAGGTCATGGCGGCCCGGTCGAACAGCGCCTCGATGTCGGGATGGGCGTCGAACAGCCGTTCGTACATCCGCGTCGTGATCGCCACGCCATGCGCCTGCATGACGGGAGCGGTGGACTTGACGATGGCGATGGTCCGGGGCGAAAGGGGCTGAGTCATGGTCCTGCTTCGTTGGGGTTGGTGATCGAGGGATGGGGAAACGATGTTGTGGGGGCATGGAGCGCTGCCTATCATGACCCTTCACACCGGATTTTCAATGGACGGACGAACGGACGCGAGACGATGCAAAGCCTGAGCCAGGAACTCGACAAGCTCTCCAAGGAGGAGATCGAGACGCTGTTCAAGCAGATCCTCGACGCCGTCCCCGACATGCTGCTCCTAAAGGCGCCCGGCTCGCGCCTGGTCTGGGCCAACGCCGCCTTCCGCGCCGCCTACGGGATGTCGAAGGAGCACTTCAAGAAGGTCGTCGACACCTCGCACTACCGCCCCGAGTACACGCGCCAGTACGTCGAGGCCGACGCCGCCGTCTTCAACGACCACCAGACCATCGTCGTCCCCAACGAGCCCCTGACGCGCGCCGACGGCGAGGTGATCCGGGTGCACACGACCAAGTCCCCCATCTGCGACGAGCACGGCAAGGCCGTGCTGCTGGTCGCGGTCTGCCACGACCTGGCCGAGCGCAACCGGCTGGAGGCGCGCCTGCGCCTGGCCGACCGCATGGCCTCGGTCGGCACGCTGGCCGCGGGCATCGCGCACGAGATCAACACGCCGATCCAGTTCGTCAACGACAGCGTGCATTTCCTGCGGCAGGCCTCCGACGACCTGCTCGCGTGCCTGGGGCACGTCGATGCATTGCGCCGGCAGCTCGGCGACGGCGCGGCGTCCCCGGGCCCGGACGGCCTGGAAGCCGCCGCCGCCGCGCTCGTGGGCAGCGCCGACGAGATCGACGTCGGCGATCTCGCCGAGCACATCCCCAAGGCCTTCGCGCGCTGCCAGGACGGCCTGGACCGCGTCAGCGCCATCGTCCGGGCGATGCGGGTGTTCGCGCATCCGGCCAACGACGTCATGGCGCCCTCGGACCTGAACCAGGCGATCCAGAGCACCCTGACCATCGCGCGCAACGAATACCGCTTCGTCGCCGATCTGAAGACCGATTTCGGCGCCCTGCCGCCGGTGGTCTGCCTGATCGGCGACATCAACCAGGTCATGCTCAACCTGATCGTCAACGCCGCCCATTCGATCGCCCAGAGGAACGCCGGCACCGACCGCCGGGGCACCATCGGGATCACCACTTCCTGCGACGCGACGCATGCGTTCGTCACCGTCGCCGACACCGGCACCGGCATCGCGCCGGACATCGCCTCGCGCGTCTTCGAGATGTTCTTCACCACCAAGCAAGTCGGCCAGGGCACGGGCCAGGGCCTGGCGATGGCGTGGTCCGTGATCACGGAGAAGCACGGCGGCGAGATCCGGTTCGAGAACAACGCGCACGGCGGCGTGACTTTCACCCTGCAATTGCCCATCGCGGGCAAGCCGGCCTGAACCCGATCCACTGCGGCCTGCGAACATGCCGGCAACAGCCTGAAAACCAACGTTCATGAATCCAGCCCCGAAACCTCACGTCCTGTGCGTCGACGACGAACCGCAGGTCCTGGAATCGCTCAAGCTCAACCTGCGCCGGCTCTACACGGTGTCCACGGCCGCCGGCGGCGCGGAGGCGCTGGCCCTCCTCGACGAGGCGCGCGACGTCGCCGTCATCGTCTCGGACATGCGCATGCCGTCGATGAACGGCGCGGCCTTCCTGGCGCAGGCGCGCCACAAGGCACCGGACGCGGTTCGCCTGCTGCTGACCGGGCAGTCGGACATCGAGTCCGCCATCTCGGCGGTGAACGACGGCCAGGTCTTCCGCTTCCTGAGCAAGCCCTGCGCGCCGACGGTGCTGCTCGACGCGGTGGCGTCGGCCGTGACGCAGCACCGGCTGATCACCTCCGAGCGCGTGCTGCTCCAGCAGACGCTCCTCGGCAGCATCCAGGCATTGACCGAGATGCTGGCGATGGTCAACCCGATCGCCTTCGGCCGCTCCGTGCGCATCCGCAAGCTCGCCGGCGAACTGGCCGACCAGGTCGGGATGCGGGAACGCTGGCAGCTGGAGGTGGCGGCGATGCTGTCCCAGATCGGCCACGCCACGCTGCCGCCGGACGTCGCGGAGAAGGCCTACTACGGCGCGCCGCTGTCGGCCGACGAGGAACGCCTGGTCCAGGGTCTGCCGGCCCTGGTGGAGAAGATGCTGGCCCACATCCCGCGGCTGGAGGTCGTGCTGGCCATCCTGCGCCTCTACCCCGTCGGCCACGGCGGCGCCGCCGACACGCGCGCCCTGGGCACGGCGGACGCGCTCGTCGCGCGGCAGGGCGCGAGCGTGCTCAGGCTCGCCATCGACCACGACATCCTGGAATCGGCCGACAACGGCACGCCCTTCGACGCCGTGCTGCGGACCCTGCGCGGGCGCGTCGGCACCTACGCGCCGGCCCTGCTCGACGCGCTGGAGGCGGTGCGCGGCGCCGGGGCGGAGACCGGGGTCCAGCACCTCACGATGCGCGAGCTGCGCGTGGGCATGGTGTTCGCCGAGGACGTCAAGACGCCCAACGGGGTGCTGCTGGTGGCGCGCGGCTACCAGATCACGGCGCGGGTGCTCGACCGCATCCAGGATTTCTCGACGGTGGGCGGGACGCAGGTGCGCTGGGCGGTCTACCGGTAGCCCGGCGCGCCGGGCCGCGTGCCGCGGCGCCCTCGCCCGTTCAGTTCAGCAGCTCAGTCCTGCGATCCGTCGTCGCTCGTCAGGCGCGCCATCACGTCGTCGGATCGACGCGGCGATGGCGCGTCGCCCCATTCGGGCAGGTCCAGCAGCAGGTACGCCGCGAGCGCGCGCAGGTGCGGCCGGCAGGTGCGCCGCAGCCGGCCGAGACGCTCGGCGGTGCCCGCGTCGGCGCCCCGGCCGGGCCACAGCGCCCGCAGCACCGGTGTCAGGTGCGCGACGTCGGCGGCGTCCGGCGCGCCCTCGGCCACGACCGATGCCGACGGCACGGCGACCCCCAGCGACCCCGCCACCACCCGCAGCGCGCGCCGCGCCGCCGTGAAGGTCGCCGCCGCCTGGGGCGGCCCGCCCGCCTCGTCGCCCGCGATTCCCAGCGCGCAGACGTCCAGCAGCACGGCCAGCGCCGCCAGCCAGGAATGGCCCTCGTGCTGGGAGCGGTAGAACGCCAGCATCGGATAGGCCGCGTGGCTCTCGACCAAGTCGCAGGCCCACAGCTCCCAGTCGCGCAGCCACGCGAGGAACGCGGCGGGGTCGTCCACCGCCGCGTGCCAGGCCAGCAGGCCCGCCACGGTGGGCGGCGTGTCGGCGCGCGCGGCCAGTTCGACGAGCTGGTAGTCGCGGCGCGAGAAGTGCTGGTAGAGCACCGGCAGGTAGGAGATCGTCAGCGCGATGAAGCCGAAGCCGGTGCCGGCCTCGAAAATCACCAGCAGGCGCCCGCTCGCGTGGTGCGGCACCACGTCGCCGTAGCCCAGGGTGAAGAAGGCGTCGCCGCTCACGCCCATGGCCTGCGCCAGCGTCATCGGCGGATCGCCGCCCAGCAGCTGCTGCAGCGACCAGTGCAGCAGGCCGAAGCCGAACATCAGCAGGATCGCCCAGGCGCTGAACAGCGCTACCATCGACAGCGGGCCGAACACGCCGGCGAAGTCCTCGCGCCGGCGCCCCGGCGGCAGCCGGCGGGCGAGCCACGCCCAGGCGGCCCAGGCGGCGGCGAAGAAGATCCGGTTGATGCGCCAGCGGCGGCGCACCGGGCGCGGCAGCAGCACGACCTCGAAGGCGTCGAGCAGCGTGAGCGTGACGAGGACGAGGCCGACGAGCGCGCCGAGCCAGGGCATGGCCCCCACTCAGGCGCTCTGCCCGCCGCGGCGGGCCATGTGCATCTGGTGCAGCGTGATCTTGCGCACCTCGGCTTGGCTGGTCGCGATGTGGGCGCGCAGCAGCATGGCGGCCTGGTCGCCGCGGTGGGCGCGCACGGCCTTCAGGATCTTGGCGTGCTCGTCGTAGGTGGCGTCGATGCGCGGCTGCTGGGTGAAGTCGAGCCGGCGGATGATGCGGATGCGCTCGGTCACCTCGCGATGCACGCGCGCCATCTCGGCGTTGCCGGCGGCGGCGACGAGCGCGCAGTGGAAGGCCTCGTCCCACTGCGCGACCTGCGCGGTGGCGCCGCTGCGCTCGGCGACGGGCACCAGCCAGATGGCCGCCAGGCCGTCGAGCAGGGCGTGGTCGATGCGGCGGTCGGTCTCGCACAGGCGGTGCACGGCGGTGGTCTCCAGCACCATGCGCAGGTCGTAGAACTGCTCGAACTGGTCGAAGTCGAAAGGCAGCACGCGCCAGCCGCTGCGGAACAGCACCTCGACGAAGCCCTCCTGCTGCAGCTTGAACAACGCCTGGCGCACCGGCGTGCGCGAGACGCCCAGGCGCTCGCCGATTTCGTTCTCGGTGAAGCGGTCGCCCGGCACGAGCCTGAACTCGGCGATGTCGCGCTTGAGCTGTGCATGCACCTCGTCGGCGCGCGTGCGGAAGACGGCGGCCTCGGCCGGGGGCGGTGAAGGAGGGGCGAGCGCGGACACGGCAGCGATGTTAGTCCCGCAGGGCCGACATCAGGGACGCGCCGGAGGCCGTCCAGCCGACGATGCCGCCCTGGGCGCAGATCATCTCCAGCGTCGCGGCCTTGAAGGCGGGGAAGTAGCTCTCGGTGCAGTCCTCCAGCAGCAGGCCCTCGTAGCCGCGGTCGTTGGCCTCGCGCATGCTGGTCTGCACGCAGACCTCGGTGGTCACGCCGCCGAACAGCAGGTGCGTGATGCCGCGCGCCTGCAGGGTCTCGTGCAGGCCGGTGGCGTGGAACATGCCCTTGCCGGGCTTGTCGATCACGAGTTCGCCCTCGACGGGCGCCAGCGCGTCGATGATCCGGCTACCGGGTTCGCCGCGCACCAGGACGCGGCCCATCGGCCCGACGTCGCCGATGCGCAATGCCGGATGGCCGCGATCGCGCTTGGACGGTGGGCAGTCCGACAGGTCGCTCAGGTGTGCCTCGCGCGTGTGCACCACCCACCCGCCTGCGCGCCGCCAGGCCTCCAGCACGGCGCGCGTCGCCGGCACGATGGCCTCGAGCAGCGACACGTCGTTGCCCAGCGACGCGCCGAAGCCACCGGGCTCGATGAAGTCGCGCTGCATGTCGATGAGGACCAGCACGGTGTGGGCGAGGTCGAATTCGTAGGGGAACGGTCGGGCGTCGTCGATGCGCATGGGCGGGCTTTCAGGGATCTGTCTTTGCCCTCTCCCGCGAGCGGGAGCAGGACCGGACGGCCACGTCGGGCCTTGGTCTTTCCCCTCTCCCCCCGGGAGAGGGCAGGGTGAGGGCTGCGGCGGTGGTTGGAGAACGCTTTTTCCACGGTCGCCGCCCTCACCCCCGCCCTCTCCCGCAGGCGGGAGAGGGAGCAAGACCGGCAGCCGGGATCTTCACGGCCCTTGCCCGTTGGCGCTCCCACAGGGGGGAGAGGGAGAGGGAGCAGGACCGGACGGCGGACGCGCAAGGGTAGGCGTCGATCTTTCCCCTCTCCCCCCGGGAGAGGGCAGGGTGAGGGCTGCGGCGGTGGTTGGAGAACGCTTTTTCCACGGCTGCCGCCCTCACCCCCTGCCCTCTCCCGCTGGCGGGAGACGGAGCAAGACCGGCAGCCGGGATCTTCACGGCCCTTGCTCGTTGGCGCTCCCGCGCGGGAGAGGGAGCAGGACCGGACGGCGGATGCGCAAGTCATCAATGGCCGCCGCCCATGTGGGCGCCCAGGACGTGGCGCTCGGCCGTGGCCGCCGGCGTCTCGAAGACGACGCGGCCCTCGCTCATGACGACGATGCGGTCGGACAGCGCCAGCAGCTCGTCGAGGTCCTCGCTGACCAGCAGCACGGCGCCGCCCTTCTCGCGCACCTGCACGATGCGCGCGTGGATCTCGGCGACGGCGGCGAAGTCAAGGCCGAACACCGGGTTGGCGGCGATCAGCACGTCGATGTCGCCGGCGAGCTCGCGCGCCAGCACGGCGCGCTGCACGTTGCCGCCGGAGAGACTGCGGATCGGCGCGCCCTCGCCCTGCGTCTTGACGCCGTACTCGGCGATCCAGGCGCGCGCGCGGCTGCGCCAGGCCGGGAAGTTCAGCAGCCCGCCGCGCGCCAGCGGCGCCCGGTCGAAGTCGCGCAGGGCCATGTTCTCGGCCACGCTGAGGTCGCCGACGCAGGCGTTGCGCAGCGGCTCCTCCGGCAGGCTGCGCACCTTGAGCTCGCGGTTCTCGCGCCGGCTGGCGGCGTAGGGCCGGCCGCGCACGGTCACCCTCCCCGACAGGCGCGGACGCTGGCCGACCAGCGCCTCGACCAGCTCGCGCTGGCCGTTGCCCGACACCCCCGCCACGCCCAGGATCTCGCCGGCGCGCACCGTCAGGCTCAGGTCGTGCACCGCCAGCGTGCCGCGGTCGCCCATCGCCTGCAGGCGCTCGACGGCCAGCGCGACGGGCGCGTCGCCGGCCAGCGCCTCGCGGACGGGCGCCGTGCCGCCGGCGACCGACGCCGCGCCGCTGGCGACCGCTGCCATGCCACCGGCGACCGGTGCCGTGCCACCCGGCATCGCGATGGCGGCGGGGACCGCGTCGGCAGGCGACGTGGCGGCGGCCGGATCACCTCCTGTCGCTCCTCGGACGCGCGACGTGTCGCCGCCGACGGCGAAGGCCGTGTCGTTCGCCGCCGGCGCCGCCGTCGATTCGCCCTCGGGCGGCGGCGGCACCGCCGTGGCGTCGTCCTGCGCCACGCCCATCATCGACGCCGCCAGCCGCGCCGGCGTGGTGCCGGCGACACGGCCGTGATGCACGGCCCGGCCGCGCCGCAGCACCGTCACGCCGTCGGCGTACGCCATCACCTCGCGGAACTTGTGCGTGATGATGAGGACGGTGCAACGGCCGCCGCGGGCGATGTCGCGGACGTGGCCGAGCACCTCGTCGGCCTCCTGCGGTGTCAGCACCGACGTCGGCTCGTCCAGGATCAGGAGGCGCGGGCGCAGGTAGAGCTGCTTGAGCAGTTCGAGCTTCTGCTTCTCCCCGGCCGCCAGCGAGGCCGGCGTGACGTCGAGGTCGAGCCGGAACGGCGTGGTCGCGAGGAAGGCCTCCAGCTCGGCGCGCTGGGCCCGCCAGTCGATCACCGCCGGCGTGCGGCCGCCGGCCAGCAGCAGGTTCTCGGCCACCGTCATGCCCGGGGCCAGCGTGAAGTGCTGGTAGACCATGCCGATGCCCAGCGCGCGGGCGACGATCGGGTTGGCGATGTCCTGCTCGCGGCCGTCGATCAGGATGCTGCCCTCCTCCGCGCGCTGGAAGCCGGCGACGCACTTGACCAGCGTGCTCTTGCCGGCGCCGTTCTCGCCCAGCAGCGCATGCACCGTGCCGGGCTCCACGCGCATCGTCACGCCGTCCATGGCGGTGAAGGCGCCGAAGCGCTTGGTCAGGCGGTAGGTGTCGAGCGCCAGGGCGCCGGTGCCGGCGCGCAGGGCGCCGATGGGGGTGGGGACGGCGTCGTTCATGGCGGCTCCGGACGGTTCACAGCGCGTCGAGCAGCGCGGCCGATTCGGCGTGCGCGCCGAAGACGCCGCCCTGCATCGTGATCATCTTCAGCGCCGCCAGGTGGTTGCCGTGGTCGGTGGCGGCGGTGCAGTCGGACAGCAGCAGGCACTCGAAGCCGCGGTCGTTGGCGTCGCGCATGGTGGTGTGCACGCAGACGTCGGTGGTGATGCCGGCGAGGATCAGGTTGGCGATGCCGCGCGTGCGCAGGATCAGCTCCAGGTCGGTGGCGTAGAACGAGCCCTTGCCGGGCTTGTCGATCACCACCTCGCCGGGCAGCGGCGCCAGCGCCGGGACGATCTCCCAGCCCGGCTCGCCGCGCACCAGGATGCGGCCGCACGGCCCGTCGTCGCCGATGCCCACGCCGTTCGCGCCGATGCGGCGCGAGCGCCAGCGCTTGTTGGCCGGCAGGTCGGCCAGGTCCGGGCGGTGGCCCTCGCGCGTGTGGATGACGTGATAGCCCAGCGCGCGCAGGCGCGCCATGACGCGTGCGATCGGCGCGATGGGCGCCTGCACCAGCGACAGGTCGTAGCCCATCACGTCGACGTAGCCGCCGACGCCGCAGAAGTCGGTCTGCATGTCGATGACGATCAGGGCGGTGTTGTCCGGGCGCAGGTCGCCGTCGTAGGGCCAGGCGTAGGGCGCGGCGTCGACGGTGCGCGGCGCGGCGCTCGTGGTGACGGTGGCGGATGTCACGAGCGCAGCGCCTTGCGGTGGGCCGAGTCGGGCGCTTCCTGCTCATCGGGCACGGTGCGCGGCACGTTCGTCGGCACCAGCGGGTGCGTGCCGGCGCCGCCGTAGGCGCGCACCGGTGCCGCGAAGCCGCAGGAGGTGCCGTCGACCACCTTCACGTCGTCGCTCCACGGCAGCCTGTACCGGCCGGCCGCCATGTCGCGCATGTAGGTGTACGGAAAGTCCTGGGCCCCGCCCTTCACCGCCACGTAGCCGCGGTGGTAGAGCTGGTAGATGTTGTTCTCCACGCCCCAGCCGGTGCGGGCCTCGCGCACCAGGTCGGGCCGCAGCTCGCAGGTGACGATCTCGTCGACGCGGCCGCCGCCCTCGACCATCACCGTGCCGTCGAAATTGCAGAACATGCCCTCGCCCATCGAGTCGAAGCTGCCGTCGCTGCCGCACATGCACACGCTGGCGGTGCAGGCCAGGTTGCAGAAGGCGTTGGCCTGGTTGGTGATCTTCCAGGCGTGGCGGATGGGCGCGGTGTAGCCGGCGGTGCGCAGGATGATCTCGGCGCCCTTGTAGGCGGCCTCGCGGGCCATCTCGGGCAGCATGCCGTCGTGGCAGATGAGGAGCGCCAGCTTGCTGCCGTTGGGGCCGTCGCACACCGGCACGCCCAGGTCGCCCGGCTCCCAGGGCTCCACCGGCACCCACGGATGCATCTTGCGGTAGTACAGCCGGATGGCGCCGGTGTCGTCGACGATCAGGCCGCTGTTGTAAGGATTGCCGCCGGGGTTGGCCTCCATGATGGAGAAGCAGCCCCAGATGGTGTTGTCGATGCACGCCTGGCGGAAGGCCGCGACCTCGGGGCCGTCGAGCGTGCACATGATCTCCGGCGACGTGTCCATCGACAGGCCGTGGAGCGAATACTCCGGGAACACCACCAGGTCCATGGTGCCCTGGTTGCGCCGCGCCTTGGCCACCAGCTCGACGATGCGCCGCGTCTGCGCGGCCAGATCGTCCGGCGTGCGCACCACCGGCAGCTGCAGCTGCACCAGGCCGATGACGACGCCGTGCGCCGATTTGTTCAAGCCACCCAATCCGCTCATGAGGAGATTTCCTTAACGATTCGAGGAGAGTTCACCCGGGCTGCCGGTGGCGACGCTGCCGGGGCGGCAGGTGAACATCAGGATCACCAGCGTGAGCACGTAGGGCACCGTGTTGAACAGGTGGTAGCCCCAGCCCACGCCGATGGATTGCAGCGCCGGGCCGATCGCCCCCGCGCCGCCGAAGAGGAAGGCCGCGCCCACGCAGCGCAGCGGGCTCCATCGCGCGAAGATCACCAGCGCCACGGCGATCAGGCCCTGGCCGCTGGAGATGCCCTCGTTCCAGCTGCCCGGATAGAACAGCGTGAGCGACGCGCCGCCGAGCCCGGCGATGAAGCCGCCGGCCGTCGTCGCCGCGATGCGGATGCCCGGGACCGAGTAGCCCAGCGCGCGCGTGGCGTGGGCCGAGTCGCCGGCCAGCCGCACCAGCAGGCCAGCGCGCGTGCGCGCGAAGGCCCAGGCCAGGAACACCGCCAGCGCCAGCCCGACGGGCACCAGCGCGTTGAGCTGCAGGGCCGAGCGCACCACCGCGTCGTCGCTCCAGAAACCGAGCGGGATCGCCGGCAGCTGTGGCGCCTGCGGCTGGATCAGCGGCTTGCCCAGGTAGAACGCCAGGCCGGTGCCGAACAGCATCAGCGCGATGCCGGTGGCGACGTCGTTGACGCGGTCGAGCGAGCACAGCAGGCCGTGCAGCAGCGCCAGGGCCGCGCCGGCGCCGGCGCCGATCAGCACGCCCAGCCAGGCCGAGTCGGTGAGGTACGCGCCGCCGAAGGCCGCCATGGCCGAGAGCACCAGCACGCCCTCGAGCCCCAGGTTGATGCGGCCGGACTTCTCCGTCAGGCACTCGCCCAGGCTCACGAACAGGAACGGCGCGCCCACGCGCAACGCCCCGCCGACGATGCCGGCGACGAGGGCGATCCATTGGTCCGGGGTCATGGCTGCTGCTCCTTCCCCTCCCGGGGGAAGGCCGGGATGGGGGCTGCGACGGTGGAGGAGATCGTGGAGGTGGATGCGCCGTCGGCCCCCACCCCGGCCCTCCCCCGGGAGGGGAGGGAGAGGAAGCGGCGCCAGTCGACCATGCGCAACCCCTCGCTCGCCAGGATCAACACGAAGGCGATGCCCTGGAGCACCAGCACCGACGCGTCGGGCAGGCCCAGGCGCCGCTGCAGCAGACTGCCCGCCGCGCCGAAGCCGCCGAACAGGATGGCCACCGGCACGATCGCCACCGGGTTGTGGCGGGCGATGAAGGACACCAGGATGCCGGCGTAGCCGTAGCCGGCGATGACCGACGCGTTGGCGTTGGTGTGCACGGCCGCGACCTCGACCGCTCCCGCCACCCCCGCGCAGGCCCCGCCCACGCCGCAGGCCGCCAGGATCAGCCGCGTCGCAGGCAGCCCCACCAGCTGCGCCGCGCGCGGGTTACCGCCCACCACGCGGACCGAGAAGCCCGAGGCCGTCATGCGCAGCCACAGCCCCAGGCCGACGCAGGCGACGACGCCGATCGCCAGCCCCCAGTGGATGTCGGAGCCGGCGATGCCGCCGATGCGCAGGCCCTCGCCCAGGGCGAAGGTCGAAGGCTTGTTCAGGCTCGCCGGATCGCGCAGCGGCCCCTCCACCAGGTGCTTGAAGATGCCGATGGCGATGTAGGCCAGCAGCAGGCTGCTGATGGTCTCGTTGATGCCGCGGTACTGGCGCAGCCAGCCGGCCAGCATGATCCACAGACCGCCGGCGACCGCGCCCGCGACGCACACCGCCACCGTACCGGCCGCGTTGTCCGGCAGCGCGACGGCGTAGGGCAGCGCCGCGCAGGCCAGGGCGCCCAGCACCAGCGCGCCCTCCCCGCCGATGATCACCAGCCCGGCGCGCGCCGGGATCGCCACGCACAGCGCCGTCAGCATCAGCGGCGCCGCGCGCTGCAGCGTGTTCTGCCAGGAGAACCAGCTGCCGAAGGCGCCGGTGAACAGCGTCGTCCACACGTCCACCGGATCGGCGCCCGCCAGCGCGCCCAGCAGCCCGAACAGCAGCAGCGCCATCGCGATGGCGAACACCGGCAGGGCGATTTCCTTCAGCGCGGAGGGCATGGCCGTGCGCTCAGATCGAGCCCGTCACGCCTTCGACCAGGTAGTTCATCTTCTCCAGCTCGATGTCGGCCTGCTTGAACGACTTGCCCGACGCGACGACCTCCTTGCCCTTGTTGTCCTTGAGCGGGCCCTTGAAGATGTCGAAGCCGCCGGCGACCATCTGCGCCTTGATGCCGTCGGCCTGCTTCTTCGCGGCGTCGGTCACGGCGGGGCCGTAGGGCGACATCTTCACGTAGCCCTCCTTCAGGCCGCCGCGCAGGAAGTTGGGATGCGGCTTGCCGGCCTGGGCGGCCTCGATGATGGTCTTGTACGCCGTCAGCCAGTTCCACTCGGCGCCCGTCAGGTAGGCCTGCGGCGCCAGCTTGGCCTGGCTGGCGTGGTAGCCGCAGACCATCTTGCCGCGCTTGGCGGCCGTCTCCACCACCACCTTGGGGCCGTCGACGTGCATCGTGAAGACGTCGCAGCCCTGGTCGGCCAGGCTGTTGGTGGCCTCGGCCTCCTTCACGGCCATCGACCAGTCGCCGGTGAAGATCACGCTGCAGGTGATGCCGGGCTTGACCGAGCGCGCGCCCAGCGTGAAGGCGTTGATGTTGCGCAGCACCTGCGGGATCGGCTTGGCGGCGACGAAGGCGATCTTGTTGCTCTTGGTCATGTGCGCGGCGATCACGCCGTTCAGGAACTGGCACTCGTCGATGTAGCCGAAGAAGCTGCCGGCGTTCTTGGGCATGCCCTCGCTCCACAGGCCGCCGCAATGCGAGAAGCGCACGTCGGGATTCTTGGGCGCCACGGCCAGGATGTGCGGGTCGAAGTAGCCGAACGAGGTCGGGAACAGCAGCTTGGCACCGTCCTGCTGGATCATGCCGCTCATGGCCTTCTGCACGGCCGCCGTCTCGGGCACGTTCTCCTCCTCCACCACCTTGATGCCGGGCATCTTCTTGACCTCGGCCGCCGCCTGGGCGTGGGCTTGGTTGTAGCCGTAGTCGTCGCGCGGGCCGACGTAGATCACGCCGACGGTCAGCGGTTTCGTCTGCGCGCCGGCCAGGGCGCTCCAGCCGCCCAGCGTGCCGGCGACGCCGAGCGCGGCGAGGGATTTGAGGGAGTCACGGCGATCGATCGGTTTCATGGGAAGGCTCCGCGTTGGAAGGTGTGGATCGGGAAAGACGGATCGGCGTCGAGGTCGCTCGATTTCTTGGATACAAGTCGGTGTGCAAATTCCATGCCCATTGGAATCAACCCAGCAGGCTGACGTGCGCGGCCACCACGCGCCAACCCTGTGCGGTGCGCATCCAGGTCTGGCTCTGGCGCCCCGTCCTGGCGCCGCCCTCGCGGCGGAACTCGCAGTTGGCGGTGGCGAAATCGCTCCCGTAGGTGGTGATCACGGTGCGCAGCAGCTCGCGCATCAGGCCCTGCGACGGCCGCGCGGCGCGGAAGGCGGCGATCTCGTCGGCGCCGTAGAGGTTCTCGGTCGCGCCGTAGCGCAGGGTGTGCGGACTGTCCCAGAACAGCGCGTCGAGCACCTCGACCTTGTTGTGCACCAGCGCGTCCTCGTAGCGCGCGAAGGCGGCGGTGACTTCGGCCAGCACGTCGGGCCGGTTGATCTCGGGTTCCATGGTCGTCCTCGAAGGATGGTTGGTCGTGTGTCGATGTCAGTCCAGCGCGGCGACCGGTGCGCGGGCGACGCCGGCGGCCTCGAGCGCCGCCGCCACGCGCAGCGCCAGGTCCTCGCGCCAGGGCGCCGCCACCACCTGCACGCCGATCGGCAGGCTCGGATGCGCCCCCCACACCGGCACGCCGCACACCGGCAGGCCGATGCAGGAGAAGGGCTGGGTCAGCACGCCCATGTTCGGGCGCACCGGCAGGCGCTGCCCGCCGAGGTCGAACCACTCCGCGCCGACGGGCGTGGCAGCGCACGGCGTCGAGGGCGCCAGCAGGATGTCGAAATCGCCGAACAGCCGCGCGACCTGCTCGGCGTAGAGCCGCCGCACGCGCTGGGCGCGCGCGACCCAGGCGGCCAGGATCAGCGCGCCGGCCAGGAAGCGGTCGCGCGACAGCGGCTCGAAGTCCCGCGCGCGGCGGCGCAGGTCGTCCAGGTGCAGCGCCGCGCCCTCGGCGTTGGTGATCAGGAACGCCGCCGCGCGGCCGGCCTCGACCATCGGCAGCGCGACGCGCCGGTGCGCGCCCAATGCCTCGGCCACGCGGTCGACGGCGGCCAGCGCCTCCGGCAGGGCGCGCTCGCGGAAGTAGCCGTCCAGCACGCCGATGCGCAGGCCGCCGGCGCCGCGGCCGAGGTCGGCGAGCGTGGGCGCGACGGCGCGCTGCGCGCAGCCCGGATCGCGCGGCGCGCCCTCTTCGTCCTCCGGCCCCTGCAGGGCGTCGTACACCGTCGCCAGGTCGCGCGCCGAACGGGCGAACGGCCCCAGGTGGTCGAGGCTGGAGATGAACGGATAGCTGCCCGTGCGCGGCAGCCGCCCGAAGGTCGGCTTGAGCCCGAAGACGCCGCACAGCGACGCCGGCACGCGGATCGAGCCGTTGGTGTCCGACCCCAGCGTCAGCGCGACCTGCCCCGCCGCCACCGCCGCCCCCGAGCCGCCCGACGAGCCGCCGGCGATGCGCGCGAGGTCGTGCGGATTGCGGCACGGCCCGACGTGGCTGTTCTCGGTCGTGAAGCCGTAGGCGTACTCGTCCATGTTCAGCGCGCCGACGAGCACCGCGCCGGCGCGCTCCAGCCGGCGCACCAGCGCGGCGTCGGCGCGCGCCGGGGCGCTTTCGCGCTCGATCTTCGAACCGGCGAGCGTCGGCAGGCCGGCGACGTCGAACAGGTTCTTGACGGCGAAGGGCACGCCCAGCAGAGGCAGCTCACGCGTGCGGTCGGCGGCGTCCGAGGCCAGAGACGCGTCGATCTGCCCGGCACGGCGCAGGGCGCGCTCGCGCACCACGTCGGTGAAGGCGTTGACGCGGCCGTCGGTGGCGGCGATGCGATCCAGGCTGGCCCGCGCCAGCGCCGTGGCGGAGACGGCGCCATCGCGCACGGCGTCGGCCATGGCGGTGGCGTCCTGCAGCAGCAGTTCGGCGGCGTTCATGACTCCCTCTCTCTGGGGGAAAGCAGTTCGGTGGGGTTCATCGCTCCCTCTCCCCCTGGGGAGAGGGTTGGGGTGAGGGCTCCGGGCCGTCGAACGGGCGCCGCGCTTCGATGGCCGCCGCGGCCCTCACCCCCGCCCTCTCCCGGAGGGAGAGGGAGCAACAACAGACCGTGGTTCATGCGGCGTTCTCCTGCGGCCCCACCGGCGCGAACACCACGGCCGATTCGGCGTGCGCGTCGAGCGGGACCGCCTCGACCAGCGCCGCCATCTCGGCCGCCAGCGCGAAGAAGCGCAGCACGCCGGGGCGGTGTTCGGGGTCGAGCGGCAAGTCGAGTGCCACGGCGGCGGCGTCGACGTAGGTTTCGATCTGGGCGGGGGTCATCGGCGCACCTCCCGCTGGAAGATCTCCAGGCTGCGTTTCTTCATGGCGACGAAGCTGTCGGCGCTCAGCGTCTCCAGCGTGCGCGGTCGGGTATCGCCGTAGTCGAGGATCTCGGCCACGCGCGTGGGCCGCTTGGTCAGCAGCAGCACCTGGTCGGCCAGGTAGACGGCCTCCTCCAGGTCGTGCGAGACCAGCAGCATGGTGGTGCCGGTCTTCATGAACACCTCCTGCAGCTTCTCGCGGATGAACAGCGTCATCTCGAAGTCGAGCGCGGAGAACGGCTCGTCGAGGAACAGCACCTCCGGGTTCGGCGCCAGCGCCCGCATGATCGAGGCGGTCTGCTGCTGGCCGCCGGAGAGTTCGTAGGGATAGCGCCGCAGGTCGAACTTGACGTCGAAGGACGCCACCAGCTCCGCCATGCGGCGGTCGACCTCGGCCTTGCCACGCCCTTCGAGCAGCAGCGGGTAGGCGATGTTGTCGATGGTGCGCATCCACGGGAACAGGGCCTCGCGGTAGTTCTGGAACACGTAGCCGATCTTGGTGTCCTTCAGGCTCTTGCCGTCGAACAGGATCTCGCCCGCATCGATCGGGATCAGCCCGGCGATCATGTTGATCAGCGTCGACTTGCCGCAGCCGTTGGGCCCGAAGACCGAGACGATCTTGTGCTTGGGGATGTCGAGGTCGAAGTTCTCGTACAGCGGCCAGCCCGCGAAGTGCTTGGTCAGCCCGCGGATGGTGATGTGCGTGCCGGCCGGGCCGGGCTGGAAAGCCGGCCGGGGGACGTCGGCGAACACGGGTGAGTTGAGTACGACGGACATGGCGACTACCTTCCGGACCAGTGGACGATGCGGCGCTCGGCGACGAGGAACAGCACGTTGAGCGCATAGCCCAGCGCCCCGGCCGCGAGGATGGCGGCGTACATGCTCTTGACGTTGAGCACCTGCTGCGCGTTGATGATGCGGTTGCCCAGGCCGGCGTCCGAGCCGATGAACATCTCCGCCACGATGACGATCACCAGCGCCATCGACACGGCCGAGCGCAGTCCGACGAAGCTCGGCTGCAGGCTCTCCCAAATCAGCACGTCCTTGAAGACGCGCCAGCGCGAGGCGCCCATCACCCGCGCCGCCATCACGCGCTGTTTGCGCGCGTTGATGACGCCGTAGGCGCTGTTGAAGATCACGATCAGGAAGGCGCCGAAGGCCGCGATCGCGACCTTGTTGACGTCGGAGACGCCGAAGATCAGCAGGAACAGCGGGATCAGCGCCGACGAGGGCGTGGAGCGGAAGAAGTCGATCAGGAACTCGACGCTGCGGTAGACGCGCTCGTTGCTCCCCAGCAGCACGCCCAGCGGCACGCCGAGCACCGCCGCGATCAGGAAGGCCTGCAGCGTGCGCCAGACCGTGACCGCGAAATCCGTGAGCAGCGGTCCGCCGGCCAGCCCGGTGACCAGCGCGGCGAGCGTGTCGGCCGGCGTCGGCAGCAGGATCGGCTTGATGAAGCCCAGCCGCACCACCAGGTCCCAGACGATGAACAGCACGACCGGGCCGATGAAGGGCAGCAGGCGATCGCCCAGGGGGCGGCGCGGGACGGCGGGAGCGGCGCCGTCGGCCGGCGGGGTCCAGGCGGCGCCGGCCGGCGGGGTGGCGAGGGTGTCGGCCATGGCCTCAACCTCTGTAGAGCAAGGTGTCCACGACCACCTTCTTGTCGAAGATGCCCTTCTGGGTGAACAGGTCGTAGAACTTCTGGAAGTAGGCGACGTCGCTCGGCGTGAACTCGTTGTGCAGCATGTACGAGGCCAGTGGCACCTCGGCCGTGAGCGCGCCCTCGATGGCGGTGTAGCCCTTCATGTACTGCCGCGCCTCGGCCGGCTGGGTGCGCACCAGTTCCACGCCGCGCGTGTAGGCGGCGATGTACTTCCTCGCCGCGTCGGGGCTCTTTTTGATGAACTCGGTCGTCAGGCTGGCCGCGCCGCCGTGCCACGGCGCCATCGGGTCGCCCAGGATGTACTTCGCGACGACGCCAGCCTCGATCACCCGCGTGGTGCCGTTCATGCGGCCGACCGTGCCGGTGGGCTCCAGCGTGTAGCAGGCGTCGACCTGCCCCGCCACCAGTGCGGCCACGTGCTGGCCGATGGGCAGCTCGCTCACCGTCGCGCCGGTGGCGCCGGCGCGCTCGAGCATGGTCTTGCACAGCGTCACGTTCTGGATGCCGGGGCCGGAGGCGATGCGCTTGCCCTTGAGGTCGGCCACCGTCTTGAACGGGCTGTCCTTGGCGGCGATGAATTCGTCGAGCACGAACTTCGCGTTGCTCGGGTTGGTGCAGAAGATCTTGAACAGGCCCGGCTGCGCGATCTCGCCGATGGCCAGGTTGGCCGAGCCGGTGCCGTTGGCGCTGCCGTCGGAGCGGCCGGCGAGCATCGCCTCCATCACCTGCTGCGCGCCGGCGAACTTCAGGGGCTCGACGTCGAGGCCGGCCTCCTTGAAGTAGCCCTTCTCGACGGCGGCGAAGAACGGCAGGCCCGCCGCCACCGGCCAGTAGCCGATGCGCAGCCTGGGCGCGGCCTGCGCCAGCACCAGGGACGGCGCCGCGAGCGCGGCCAGCGCGCCGAGACCGGCGGCGGCGCCGGTGCGCAGCACGCGGCGGCGCGTGGGCGCGGCGGTGCCGGTGGTGTCCGGCGTGGCGAGGGAGGAAGTGCGGGAGGCCATGGATGGAGTTCCTTGCGAGAAGAATGAAGAACCGAAAGTGGAGATCCGGAAGGACGTGGCGGACGGCGGCGAGGTCATGGGGCGGCGGAGTCGGGCGGTCGGTGGTGGCGGCGTCGGGCGATCGACGGCGCGACCCGGCGCAAGGGCCGTGCCCGCCCTCAGCCCGGACCCGCCTCCGGCGCCTGCCGCGACGCGACGTAGTGCCGCCAGCCGCCGTGGTGCGTGATGTCCTCGGCGCCGTCGAGCGCGATCGACTCGCACACGAAGCCCTGCACGGCGCTGCCGTCTTCCAGGGTCAGCGTGCCGATGCCCAGCGGCGCCGGGATCAGGGCGACGAAGGAGCCGTAGGCCGCCATCGGCATTTCCCACACCTCGACGACGATCGACGCGCCCTCGCCCGCAGGCACGCGCACCATGCCGGGCTTGGGTGGCACCGTCCCGGGCAGCGCGTAGAGCCGGTAGTGCGGCGCGCTGCGCGTCTCGCGCAGGCGCACCGCGCCGCGCTCGGTCAGCTGGCCGTTGAGCGGCATGCCCGAGAGGTGCGCGCCGACCACCGCCACCTTCGCCGTCGGCACGGCGCCGAAGGCGGGCACGGGCAGCGGGAGCGCCTCGGGCATCGCCTCGCCCGTCGCGCCCAGCGTCAGGCCGCTGGCGTGGTGCAGGCGCTGGCCCAGCCGCGCGAGCTGGAGGTCGCTGCCGCACGGGCCGATCAGCGTGACGCCGAACGGCAGGCCGTCCGCGCGCAGGCAGGTCGGCACCGCGAGCGCGGCGTAGTCGAGCAGGTTGACGAAGTTGGTGTAGGCGCCGAGCCGGCGGTTGAGCGCGACCGGGTCGGCGCGCATCGCCTCGATGGTGCAGTGCGTCGGCGCGGTCGGCACCACCAGCACGTCGATGTCGTTCCACATCGGCGCGACGCGCTGCGCCAGGGCGCGCAGCCGCGTCTGGGCGTCGACGAGATCCGATGCGCTGTAGCGCCGGCCCTGCGCCAGGATGCCGCGCACCGGCTCGATCACGGCCTCCTCGTGGGCGTCGAAGAAGCCGCGCACGGCGGCATGGCGCTCGGCCACCAGCGCGCTGTCGTAGAGCAGCGCGGCGATCTCGGCCAGCGGCGCGTAGTCGACCGGCACCCGCACGCCGCCGAGCGCTTCGAGCTGCGCCAGCGAGCGCTCGAAGGCGGCGGCCGCGTCGGCGTCGCCGAAGAACTCGAGCGTCGCGGGCACGCCCAGGCGCGGCCTGGCGGGCAGCGGCGCGGTCGCCAGCGCCAGGTCGCGCGAGTACGGGTCGAGCGCGTCGTGGCCCATCGCCACGGCGAGCACGCGCGCGGCCAGCGCGACGGTGCGCGCGAAGACCGACACGCAGTCCACGCTCTGCGCCGCCGGCACCACGCCGCGCGCGCTGATCAGGCCCCGGCTGGGCTTCAGGCCGACGATGTTGTTGAGGCCGGCGGGCACGCGGCCGGAACCCGCCGTGTCGGTGCCCAGCGCGAAGTCGACCTCCCCCGTCGCCACCACCCGCGCCGAGCCGGCGCTGGAGCCGCCCGACACGTAGCGCGGGTCGAAGGCGTTGGGCACCGCGCCGTAGGGCGAGCGCGTGCCGTTCAGGCCGCAGGCGAACTGGTCGAGGTTGGTCTTGCCCACCAGCACCGCACCGGCGGCCAGCAGCCGCGCCACCACGCTCGCGTGCGCCGCGGCGTCGTAGGCGAAGTCCGGGCAGGCGGCGGTGGTCGGCCAGCCGGCGACGTCGATGTTGTCCTTGACCGCGAAGCGCAGACCGGCGAGCGGGCCGTCGCCCGCCGCGGCGGCGGCCGGGTCGGCGAGCGGGGGCTCGATCCGCGCGATCCACGCGGCGGCGGGATCGGCGCCCGGCGCGGGCGATGTCGAGGACGTCGCTGTCGCCGGCGAAGGCGAAGGCGTCGGTGGGGTCGGGGTCGTGTCGTCGTGCACCATCATCAAGCATCCTGTCTTGTGTACATGACGAGATGCAAGCGGCGTGCCAGCGCGGCGTCGTCTCAAGTTCTGCGGCGGCGTGCCGATATCCAGTCACAGCCCTCTGTGAAAGCCACCATGCAAGTCTCCACCAGCACCTCCGTCTCTTCCGCCACCTCCACGTCCGGTGCGGGTGGCAGCGGCGCGCAGATCGCCAAACTGCAGAAGCAGTTGAAGGAAACCTACAAGGACCTGCAGGCCGTCACCACCGACGGCTCGCTCGACGCCAAGGCGCGCGAGGTCAAGCAGAAGCTGCTGCAGGCCCAGATCGCCGCGATCCAGCAGCAGATCGTCGCCCTGCAGCAGGCCGAGGCGCAGCGCGTCCAGGCGAAGGCGGCGGCCGCGGCGTCGCGGCCCGACGAGAAAACGCGCGAGACGGAACGAAAGGCGACGACGCAGGCGATCGGGAAGGCCGCCGCCAAGGACGTGAGCGGCAGGCTCGGCACGCAGGTCGACACGTACGCGTAGCCGGACGGTCCGGACGCATGGTCGATCACCGTCGGGGATGGCGGTCGGATCGGGTGCGCCATAGACTTTCGCCATCCACCGATGGCTCGACCATCCCCATCCCCGACATGGAGGCGACGCGCATGACCCAGGACCCCTCCGAACCCGATCCCGGCGCCGTCCGCCACGCGGCCTGCCACTGCGGAACCGTCCGCTTCACCCTCAGGCTCGCCGACGGCCTGCGCAGCGTCCGACGCTGCAACTGCTCCTACTGCCGC
Organism: Variovorax sp. PvP013; assembly: GCF_050435945.1. Taxonomy (NCBI): domain Bacteria; kingdom Pseudomonadati; phylum Pseudomonadota; class Betaproteobacteria; order Burkholderiales; family Comamonadaceae; genus Variovorax; species Variovorax sp. PvP013. Next base: position 441,191 of record NZ_JBNDLF010000001.1, on the reverse strand, counting down.
ATGCGAGGCGCCGTCGCGGTATCGGCGAATCTGGCGGACATCGAGGTGCTGCAGGGCCGGGAGGCGCTGACGCTCTACCGATTCAACACCGGCGAGGCCAGGCACTATTTCTGCGCACGTTGCGGCATCTACACGTTCCACCAGCGTCGCTCCGTGCCCCATCAGTACGGCGTCAACGTGGCCTGCATCGAGGGCATGAGCCCGTTCGACTTCGCCGAGGTGCCGGTCCTGGAGGGGCGTTCGCATCCCAAGGATCGGCCGGACGGCAAGTCACTGGTCGCGGGCTGGCTGCGCTACCAAAAGAACCCGGAGGCGCACGGCGAGTCTTGAACGGCGGGCCGGGAGTCCGGTCGGCAGCGGCTCGCGCCTCCCCGCGCCACGCCGCCGATACCGATGCCGACGCCGATCAGCGGTCCGCATCCCCATGCACGGCGTCGTGGCAGGCGACGCACAGCTTGTTGCCATCCGGATCGCGGAAGTACGCGCCGTAGTAGTCGGCGTGGTACTGCGGTCGCGGTCCGGGCGGGCCTTCGCAGGTGCCACCGTGCGCCAGGGCGATGCGGTGGGCCTCCCGCACGACGGCCCGGGAGGCCGCCGCGAAGGCCACCATCTGCCCGTTGCCCGGATCGTGGGGCCGCCCGTCGTGGGGCCGGCAGATGACGAACAGCGGGCGGGCGCCACCGGCCGCGTGCCAGCCGGCCCAGGGCCTGTCGCGCTCGCAGAAGCGCAGTTCGAGCCCGAGGCCGTCCATCAACGGCCCGTAGAAGCCGAGGGCGCGGTCGAAGTCGCCGACGCTGGTGAAGACGTGGGAAAACATGGGGGGACTCCTCCGGTGTCCGATGCCGATCGGTGGATGCGGCGCCGCCGTTGCGCGCGTGCCGCGCCCTACTTCAGCCAGCGGTCCATCACCCGCTGGAACTCCCCGCCCGCCCGCGACAGGTGCAGCCACTGGTCGACGTAGGCCTTGAAGGCGACGTCGTCGCGCGGGAGCATCCAGGCCATCTCGCCGTACTGCAGCGGCTTGTCGGGGTTGACGGCGCACAGGCCGGGCTTGAGCTTCTGCTGGGTGATGGCCTCGGCCGATTCGGTGACGAAGACGTCGGCGCGGTTGGCCAGGATCTCGTCGAAGATGGTCACGTTCTCGCCGTGCAGCGTCATCCTCGCGCGCTTGAAGTTGGCGCGCGCGAAGCGCTCGTTGCTGCCGCCCGGGTTGAAGATCACGCGCGTCGACGGCTGGTCGATGGCCGCGACGCTCTGGTACTTGCCGACGTCGGCGCAGCGCGCGATCGGCGTCTTGCCGTTGACCATGTAGGGCGCGCTGAAGAAGGCGCGCTTCTGCCGCTCGGTGGTCACCGACACGCCGCCCACGGCGATGTCGCACTTGCCGGCCGCCAGGTCGGGCAGCAGGTTGGCCCAGGTGGTCTTGATCCACTGCGGCTTGGCGCCCAGGCTGGCGGCGAACGGCGCCATCAGGTCGACGTCGATGCCTTCGTAGTTGCCGTCGGCGAGCTGGAAGCTGAAGGGGCGGTAGTCGCCCGGGGTGCAGATGCGCAGCGTGGCGGCGGACTGGACGGTGTCGAGGTGCGAGGTCGCGGGCTTGGCGACGGGTGCGGGCGCCGGGGCCGGCGGCGTGCCGGGCGATGGCGGCGGCATGGCGCAGCCGGCGAGCACGGCGAGGGTCGTGAGGACGAGGACGGGACGGGCGAGCGGCGCGATGCGCATGGGAAGGAATCTCCTGGAATGATCGAGGATGTTGGAGGCAAGAAGCGAGCCTGCATTCTGGAGGCAGACCTGTCTGCGTCGGCATGCGACGATCGATCGCTCGACCTCGGTTCGCGACCACGCTTTTCAAGCCACCTCCATTCATGACAGGTCCATTGCACATCCGCAAGGCGACGCACGCTGACGCATCGGCAATCAGCGCATTGATCCTGTCGCTGGCGCATCACTTCCTTCTGAATGCCGACGGCTCGGGCGCGGAGGCCTTTGTGCTCGCCCTGCAACCCGAGGGCATCGAGCGCCACATCGCCTCGCCCGAGATCGACTACCACGTCGGCATGCTCGGTGACGTGCTGGCGGGCGTCGTCGCCGTTCGACGTCGAACGCACCTGTTCCATCTCTTCGTCGATGCATCGTTCCAGAAGAGAGGCCATGCCATGACGCTGTGGATGCATGCGAAGGCGACGTGCGGATGGCCGTCCGACGCCATGCCGACGACGGTCAATTCGACGCCCTTCGCAATGCCTTTCTACGAGCGTCTCGGGTTTAGAGCGACAGGGCCTCGCGTGGAGACGAATGGCATCGCCTTCGTGCCCATGCGACTCGCGACGATCTGAGCGGGTGTGTCCCTTCGCTTCTCGAGTTGAATGCGCAAAGTCGGCTAAGCATCGCCAGCCCGGCCGGTCCACACTCGACGGCATGAGAACCCGCAGCGCCGAACAACGCTACCGAGAGCGCGTCGCGCGCGTCGTCGCCTTCATCGTGGCGCATCCGCTGGAAGCGCATCGTCTGGAAGACCTGGCGGCCATGGCGCATTTCTCGCCCTGCCACTTTCATCGCGTCTACAGCAGCGTCGTGGGCGAGACGGTGGCCGCCACGGTGCGTCGTGTCCGGCTGGCGCTCGCTGCACGTCTGCTGGAAGCGGGCCGACAGAGCATCGTCCAGGTGGCGCTGGCCGTGGGTTACGACAGCCCCCAGGCGTTCGTCAGGGACTGCGCGGCGACAGGAACCCGACTGCCGCTGGTCGTCGTCTCGCACGGCACGGGCGGCTCCTTCCTGGGGCATCACGATACGGCGGCGAGACTGGCCGACGCAGGCTTCGTCGTCGCGGCCATCAGCCACCCCGGAGACAACTTCCAGGATCTCGGTCGTCAAGCTCATCTGTCGGCGTTCGCCACACGACCCGTCGACATGAAGCGCCTGATCGACCACATGCTCGGCACGTGGCCGGAGCATGCCGGATTGGACGCCGACCGGGTGGGCATCTTCGGTTTCTCGCGAGGCGGCCACACGGGCCTGGCCGCCGTGGGCGCCATTCCGAACTGGACGCTGCGCAAGGACCTCTGCCCTGCCGGATCGACGCTTGCGTTGTGCGAGGAGATCCGTCGCAACGAATGGCCTCCCGCGCCTGAGCGAGACCCGCGCATCAGGGCCGCCGTCATCGTCGATACCTTGAGCGTCTTCGATGCCGAGGGCCTCAGGCACGTCACGGTGCCAGTCCAGCTCTGGGCCTCGGCCCATGGCGGCGACGGAGTGACGCCGGAGAGCGTCGAGGCGGTCCGAAAGAGCTTGCCTGCACCTCCCGATTGGCACGTGGCCAAGGGCGCCACGCATTTCGCGTTTCTCGCGCCCTGCGCCCCGGCGCTGGCCAGCATGGCACCGACCATCTGTCACGACCGCCCCGGCTTCGACCGCGCGGTCTTCCATGCGGCATTCAATGCGGCCGTGCTCGCGTTCTTCCAGCGCACCATCGGGCGCCAGGCCAGGCCCTGACGACGGCGCGTCGTCGAGCGACCACGTCCCGAGAACGTCGTCGACCCGTGGGCCGAGCCAAGGTTCTGCGCCGGGTATCGGACATCGATACCGCGTGAAGCCGGAGCACCATCCAGACACGCCCGAGAGCGCGGGTCCGTACGTCGGCCATGCGGTGTCACACGGCCGGCGTCGCCCGGTGCGCCCGCACGCACGACAGCACGCTCAGCACCACCAGCACCATCGCCGCGCCCTCCCACGCCGTCGGCAGGCGCCGCTCCCACAGGAAGCCGTAGAGCAGCGCGAACAACGTCTCGAACAGGATCATCTGGCCCACCATGGTCAGGGGCAGCAGCCGGCTCATGCGGTTCCAGAAGGCGTTGCCGACGATCGACGCGGCCAGGGCCACGCCGGTCACCACCGCCACCAGGCGCCCCCACTCGGCGGCCGTGTGGCCGACGCCGTCGCCCAGCAGGAAGGTCAGCGCGAGCAGCACGAGCGCCTGGGCCCCGGTGACGACGCCGGTCGCCAGATTCCAGTCGTGCACCGACACCCGGGGCAGCCGCGCGAGCTGGCGGCTGTTGCCCACGGCGTAGCAGGTCCAGGAGACCAGCGCGCCGATGGCGCTGAGCAGGCCGACGAGGCCGCCCCGCGCCGTCTCCGCGCCCAGCGCCTGCCAGCCGATGCAGCCGACGCCGGCCAGCCCCAGCAGCAGCGACGGCGCCAGCCGGCGCAGCGGCACGGCGTGGTCGTCGCGGCTGCCGATCACCGTGACGGCCACCGGCAGGAAGCCGATCACCAGCGAGGTCATGGCGATGCCGCCGCGCTGCACGGCGTTGGCCAGCAGCACGTAGTAGAGCGAATTGCCCAGCAGGCTGAGCCAGCACAGGGCGCGCCAGTCCCGCGTGCGCAGGGTCGATCGCAGGGCCGTCCAGCGCGGCCGCAGCAGCACGGCGGCGAACAGCCCGTAGGCCAGGAAGCGTCCGGCGGCCAGCTGCAGGGGCGTGAAGCCGCGCGCGAGTTCCGGCGCCAGGAACACCAGCCCCCAGAGCGCGCCGGCGGCCATGCCGCAGGCGATGCCCGTCCAGGTGTTGCGATCGGTCGACGAGGGGGAAAGTGCGATGCCAGGCGTCATGCCCGGACTGTCGCCGATCGGCCGCCGTCCGTCTCTCCCCGGACTCCTGCGACTTAGGCCCGGTCTTTCGCCTGCCGCCGCCACGCGGCCGGCGTGACGCCGAAGGCCCGCCCCATCGCCCGGGTCAGCGCGTTCTGGTCCGAGTAGCCGGCGGCCACGGCCAGCTCGGCGATCGGCCGGTCGGTGCGCGCCAGCCCGTCGCGCGCGCACCGCAGGCGCACCTGCGACAGCCAGGCAGCCGGGGTGGTGTCGAGTTCGGCGCGGAACAGCGCATGCAGCCGGCTCGGGCTCAGGCAGGCCGCGCGGGCCATCGACGCGGTCGTCCACGGCTCGCCCGGGCGGGCCTCCACCACGGCCAGCAGGGCCGTCAGGCGCGAGACGGGCCGCGCGGGCGCATCGGCGAGGGCGTCCAGCATCAGCGGCACCCAGTGCCGCGCGATCGCGGCGCGCGCCGGGCCGGCGCGCAGCATCCCGCCCATGTAGTCGATCAGCCGGTACGCCGCCGGCGAGAGCGTCAGGAACGGCCGGGCCGACAGGCGTTCGGCGAATCCCGCCAGGTCCAGGGCATCGGCCGCGTCGGCGCTGCCGGCCGCGTCCGCGAGGTCGAGCACCAGGAAGCGGTTGGCCCCCTGCCCCGCCTGCGCATGGCGGATGCCGCTGGCGACGAACGCGGCGCGGCCCTCCTGCAGCAGCCCCTCGCGCCCGCCGATGTCGATCCGCAGCCGGCCGGCCAGCGGCAGCACCAGCTGCGAGAAATCGTGGACGTGCGCCTCGCCCTCGGCGTCGTAGCTGCGCAGGCTCAGGGTGAAAGGCGGGGCGGTCGCGGACACGTTCAAGCGGGCGATCCGACGAACGGGAAGGTCGCGACGCTTTCCCAGGGCCCGCCCACGTAGTGCCAGACCTGCAGGCCCGTTGCGCCGATCTCCCAGGGCGCGAAGTCGCGCTCCAGCTCGGCGTGCAGCGCCCGGGCCTTCGGCGCCTCGACCTTGTTCTGCACCGTGACGTGCAGCCGCCCGTGCCACGCCCGGTCCTGCCGGGACAGCAGCGCGTCCCAGCGCCCGGCCAGGGACCGGCGCAGGCCCGCGCCATGTTCGGACGAGACGCCGTAGGCGACGCCCCCGCCCAGGAAGAGCAGCCGGTCGACGCGCATCCGGAACGCGTCGGTCGCGCCGGCCAGGTCGGCGACGTCGCGCAGGACCCGGTCCTGCGCGGGCATCGGCAGGGCGTGGAAGAGCGTGATGTGTGCCGCCAGCCAGTTGCGGTGCGGCGGGAAGTGGCGTCGTCGCAATTCGGTGAAGTGCGCGGCCGCCGCCGCGTCCATCTGCAGGGTGATGATCAGGGCGCTCGGTTGCATCCGGGCATTGTCCGTGCCATGACGGACGGACTTCCGCCGAAGCGAACTAAGCCCCCCACGGATCCAGTACCTTGACGCCCAACGGAGCGAAATCCGCCATGTTCCGGGTGACGACCGTCAGCCCATGCGCCAGGGCGGTCGCGGCGATCATGCTGTCGGCCAGCGGTCCGGGGTCGGGGACATGCATGAGCGCGCATCGCACCGCGGCGTCTTCCCCGAACGGCAGGATGCGTCCCTTGAAGGTGTCGCGGACCCCCGAAAGCCAACGCCGCATGGCCGCGCCCTGCGGTGGGGTGCGCCGTTCGAGCGCCAGCACGCCGCGCTCCAGTTCGAAGAGAACGACGGCCGGAACGAAGAGCTGCGGCAACGGCACGCCCGCCGCCCAGTTCCTGACCCGCTCGGACTGCCGGGGCTTGTTGCCGCGGAGTTCGGACAGGACGTTCGTGTCGAGCAGGTACATCAGCGCATGTCCTCGCCGAAATCCACGACGCGCGGGTCGCCTTGCAGGCGAGGTGCCTCGAAGTCGGGGGCGTCGTCGCACGCGATCGCATCCATCGCCTGCAACAGGCTCACCGGCTGCTCGCCGGCGAGCCGGTAGTAGTCCTCGATGCTCAGGAGGGCAAAGGCCGGACGGCCGTGGTCCGTGATGATCACGGGACCCCCGCCGGCCGCCCGTTTGGCGGCGCCGAAATCCCGCGTGAATTCGCGGCTGGTGACCGTGGAATGGGTGTCTGGAGAGATCAAGGCGATTCCCTGTACGGGCGTATGGACGAAAGCGTCCAGCGGAATGCATGTATTTTACAGACATCATCGATCGACCCCACAATCCCGCACCCGCCGCTCCCCCTCACGCCACCGCCATGCAAGCCAGCAAAGCCACCCAGATCCGGCTCGAACTCACGTCCGACCTGCAGAAGTGGCGGGCCTTCCTCGCCATCGCCGAGCTCGGCAGCCTGACGCGCGCGGCGCTGTTCCTCGACAGCAACCAGTCGCTGCTCAGCCGGCATCTCAACGCGCTGGAGCGCGAGTGCAAGGCGCGGCTGTTCAACCGCACCGGGCGCGGCGTGGCGCTGTCGGACGTCGGCGAACGCATCCTGCCGCTGGTGAAGTCGATGCTGGCGGGCGCCGAGCAGCTGGAGCTGGAGATCCGCGGCGACGCGCGCGAGCCCGCCGGGCGCGTGACCATCGGCTCGCTGCCCTCGATCACCAACCCGATGGTCGGGCGCCTGTTCCGCCAGCTGCGCGAGCGCCATCCGGGCATCCAGCTCAAGGTGCTCGAAGGCTCCAGCGGCCAGGTCGAGGAATGGCTGGCCGACGCGCGCGTCGACATCGCCATCCTCTACCGCTACGGCACCGCGCACCCGGAGCACGAGCAGGTGCTCGCCACCGTCGACAGCTACCTGATCGGCCCGGCCGGCGACCGCCTCACCGCCGCACCGGAGGTGCCCTTCGCCGCGCTGGACGGGTTGCCCTTCATCCTGCCGGGCGCGCCCAACGGCCTGCGCACGGCGCTCGACGCCATCGCGCGGCAGGAGCGCATCACGCTGGTGCCGGCGATCGAGGCCGACTCGCTGCCGCTGATGCGCTCGCTGGTGGCCGAGGCGCGGCTCTACACGGTGCTGCCGCTGCACGCCGTGTGGACCGAGCTGCGCGAGGGCCGGCTGCAGGCCGCCCGCATCGTCGCGCCGGCGCTGCAGCGCAGCGTGTCGATGGCGCTGGCGCGCACCAAGGGGCCCGGCCGGGCGGTGTCGGCGGTCGCCGCCGAGATGGTCGCCATCGTCGAGGACAGTGCCCGCACCGGCATGTGGAACGCCGCCCTGGCCGCGCGCGCATAGCAGCGTTGCGCCGGCGGACGACGCACGGCGCCGGCACCGGACCTAAGCTCGCCGGGCGAGCGGGTTCGACCCGAGCGCCCCTGGGCGGCTCGCACTCCGCTCCGCCCGCAACGAACGCCCCCCCGACCGGAGACACCCCCGCATGCCGCGCATCACGCTGTTCCCCACCGACACCATGGACGACGCCCAGCGTGCCGTCCACGACCGCATCGTCTCCGGCCCGCGCGGGCGCATCCAGGGGCCGCTGCGCGCCGCGCTGCACAACCCCGAACTGGCCGACCGCTGGCAGGCGCTCGGCGCGCTGCTGCGCTACGGCACCTCGCTGACGCCGCGCCTGTCGGAGCTGGCGATCCTGGTCACCGGCCGCGCCTGCCGCTCGCCCTTCGAGTGGTACGCGCACCGCGCCGAGGCCGAGCGCGCCGGCATCGAGGCGCCGGTCATCGAGGCCCTGCTGGCGCAGGCCGTGCCACCGGGCCTCACGCCCGAGGAACTGGCGCTCCACCGCTACGCCGTCGAGCTCAACCGCGACCGCTCGGTCTCCGACGCCACCTATGCCACGGCGCTGGAACACTTCGGCGAGCGCACGCTCGTCGAGCTGACGGCATTGATCGGCTACTACACGATGGTCGCGATGACATTGAACTGCCACGAGATCCCGCTGCCCGAGGGCGTCGCGCCGGCCTTCCCGCTGCCCCAGCACGAGGCCGCGCCATGAGCGCCGCCGCCGCCACGACGCCCTCGGCGAACGCCGCCGGCTGGGACTGCCACGCCCACCTGTTCGGCCCCTACGAGCGCTTCCCGCTCGCGGCCGACCGCGCCTACACGCCGCCCGAGGCGCCGCTCGCGGACTACGAGGCCCTGCTCGCGCGCCTGGGCCTGGGCCACGGCGTGCTGGTGCATCCGAGCGCCTACGGCCGCGACCACGGGCTGCTGCTGCACGCGCTGGCCGCCAACGCGGACCTGCGCGGCGTGGTGGTCGCGCAGGCCGGCGCCGACGCGCCGGATTTCCGCGACCTGCGCGCGCGCGGCGTGCGCGGTGCGCGCTTCAGCCACCGCAGCGGCGCCGGCGCCAACTTCGCCGGCAGCGCGTCGCTCGACGACCTGCGCGCGCTGGCGCCGTCGCTGGCCGACGCCGGCGTGCATGCCGAGCTGTGGACCGACTGCCGCGCCCTGCCCGCCATCGCCGCCGAGCTCCGCGCGCTGCCGGTGCCGGTCGTGATCGACCACATGGGCGGCTTCGACGTCGACGCCGGCGTGGACGACCCGGGCTTCCGCGCGCTGCTCGACCTGCTGGGAACCGGCCGGGTCTGGGTCAAGCTGTGCGCCTACCGCAACCTGCTCGGCCGCCCCGATCAAGAGGCCGGCCGGCCGTTCCAGCGGAAGATGATCGAGGCCAACCCCGAGCGCCTGGTCTGGGGCAGCGACTGGCCGCACCTGCGCGTGACGCCCGTGCCGGACGCCGCGGCGCTGCTGGCGACGTTCGAGGACTGGTGCGGCGACGCGGTCGTCGCCGACCGCATCCTGCGCGCCAACCCGGCGGTGCTCTACGGCTGAGGCGCCGTCGGGCCCCTCACCCCTCGGCCGCTTCGGTGGCCTGGAAGGAAGGCCGCGCGCGCAGGACCTCGAACCACGCGGCCAGGCGCGGCGACGCCGCGCGCCAGTCCAGCGCGCCGAAACGGTAGTCGAGGTAGCCCAACGCGCAGCCGACGGCGACGTCGCCGATGTCGATCGACGCGGCGCCGGGCGCGGCCGCCTCCCGCTCCAACAGCGCGAGCACGGCGTGCGTCTTGAGCTCGAAGGCGTCGATCAGCGCCGGCAGGGGCTGCGCGCGCTCGCGCTCGTTGCGCCAGAGGATCAGGGCGTCGAGCAGGCCATCGCCCAGCGCGTGGCGGCGCAGCGCGTCCCAGCGCGCCTCGCCACCGGCCGGGAACAGCGACCCGCCCGCCTGCGCGTCGAGGTACTCGCAGATCACCGCCGAATCGAACAGCGGCGGCCCGTCCGCGCGCACCAGCGTCGGGATCTTGGACAGCGGGTTGTCGGCCATGATGGCCGGGTTGGGCTTGAGCATCGCCGCGACGGAGCGCACCAGCGCCAGCCGCTCCACGATCCCCAGCTCGTGCGCGCAGACCATCACCTTGCGCACGTAGGGCGACTTGGGCGACCAGTGCAGCGTCATCGTCGTCGGCGCCGTCATCAGATCGCCCCCGCCGCGCGCAGCGACGCGATGCGCGCCGCGTCGTAGCCCAGCTCGCCCAGGATGTCCTCGCTGTGCTGGCCCAGCAATGGCGGCGCCGCCGGCACGCGCAAGGGCGCCTCGGAGAAGCGCATCGGGCTGCCGACCTGCGGCGCGTCGACGCCGGCCGGGTGCGGGACGTGGCGCAGCAGGCCGCGCGCCTTCACCTGCGGCTCCTCGAAGACCTCCGCCACGTCGTTGATCGGCCCGCAGGGCACGCCGGCGGCGTCGAGCGCGGCGATGAGCTCCTCGCGCGCCCAGCCGGCGAAGGCCTCGCGCAGCAGGGCCGAGAGTTCGGCGATGTTCCGCACGCGCTGGGCGTTGGTGGCGTAGCGCTCGTCGGTGCGCCACTCGACGTGGCCGAGCACGCCGCAAAGCTTGGCGAACTGGCCGTCGTTGCCCACCACCAGGATCACGTCGCCGTCGGCGCAGGCGTAGACGTCCTGCGGCTGGATGTTGGGATGCGCGTTGCCGTTGCGCCGGGGCACCTTGCCCGAGACCAGGTAGTTCATGGCCTGGTTCGACAGCGTGGCGACCTGCACGTCGAGCATGGCGATGTCGATGGCGTCGCCCACGCCGCTCTCGTTGCGGCGCGCCAGCGCGGCGAGCACCGACACGGCCGTGTACATGCCCGTCATCAGGTCGACGATGGGCACGCCGACCTTCTGCGGACCGCCGCCGGGCCGGCCGTCGCGCTCGCCGGTGACGCTCATGAGCCCGCCCATGGCCTGGATCAGGAAGTCGTAGGCCGGCTGGTCGCGGCGCGGGCCGGTCTGGCCGAAGCCGGTGACCGAGCAGTAGATGAGGCGCGGGTTGAGCTTGCGCAGCGAGGCCTCGTCCAGCCCGTAGCGCGCCAGCGTGCCGGCCTTGTAGTTCTCCAGCACGATGTCCGCGCGCATCGCCAATGCCTTGACGATCTCCTGGCCCTCGGCCGAGTCGAGGTTCACGGTGATCGAGCGCTTGCCGCGGTTGACCGCCAGGTAGTAGCCGGCCTCCTTCGTGTCGCGGCCCTCGGCGTCCTTCAGGAAGGGCGGGCCCCAGGTGCGGGTGTCGTCGCCGGCGCCGGGGCGCTCGACCTTGACGACCTCCGCGCCCAGGTCGGCCAGGATCTGGCTGGCCCACGGGGCGGCGAGGATGCGGCTGAGGTCCAGCACCTTGACGTGCGACAGCGGGCCTTGGGACGGGGTCATGCGGGGCTCTCCTGGTAGGGAAGGCGATTCTGGATTCCGCATGCCGCGCGGGCTACGGGCGCGGGCGCAAGGCTGGGATGCGCCGGGCGCATAGCGACCGCGCGCGGGATGCGGAGGTCGAGGCGGGCGTCCGCCTCAGCGCCCCACCACCGGCGGCAGCGCCCTCGCCCAGTCGCCGATGGCCCGCGCCACGGCGGCGGGCTGTTCCGGGAACAGCGCGTGCGAGGCGGCGTCGACGACCCGGGTGGTGACGCGCGCCGCGCCGAACTCGTCGCGCAGCTGCGTCCACTGGTCGGCCGGCTTGAAGGGGTCGTCGGCGGGGATGAGTTCGAGCAGCGGCGCGTCGCCGGCGTGCCACCAGACGTCGGGCGTCACCGCGCCCCGGCTGCTGGCCGCCTGCAGCGCCTGGGTCGCCGGATACCAGCCGTGCAGCCACGCCGTGGCGTCGTGGCCGGGGGCGAAGAAGGCCAGCCGCAGGGCGGCCAGGCGCTCGGCGTCGGACCGCGTCGCGTCGCCCGCGATGCCCGGCGCGGCGCGCACGGCCAGCGGCACGTCGCGCGCGGCGGCCGCCGCCAGCACCACGCCGCGCACGACCTCCGGATGCGCGACGGCGGTCATGCGCGCCACGTAGTTGCCGTAGGCATGACCGACGAGGACGGCCGGCGCGGCGTCGAGCCGCACGACCACCTCGGCGACGTCGCGCGCCAGCGCCGGCAGCAGCACGTCGTGCATCGGCCCGGTGGAGCCGCCGACGCCGCGCGGCTGCGGCCGCAGCACGCGCCAGCCGTCGGCCGCCAGGTGCGCGGCGGTGGCGTCGTAGTCCTCGTAGCCGTCGCGCCCGAGCGAGGGCAGCACGACGATCGCCGGCCCCCGGCCCTGGGCGATCACCTCGATGCGGACGGCCTCCTCGCCCGTTCCGTACGCGACGAACAGCGTCTCGTGGGCCATGGTCTTGCATCCTTTCCGGCGTCCGGCCAGAGATCTTGTTGGAGGGTCACCGCCCTGCGCGGGCCCTGCCGGGGACACCGCGGAACCGGCTTCGCCGGGCCGCCGGTGTCGCCCCCTGGAAGGGGGTTGGCGAAGCGACACGCAGTGCGCGAAGACTGGGGGTGTGCCTATCTGTAGTCGAAGAAGACGGTCTCGTCCGGCCCTTGGGTGCGCAGGGTCCAGGCATGGCGGCCGCCGCCCAGCGGCGTGGCGATCAGCGTGTGGCGGCGCTCGGGCGGCACGGCGTCGAGCAGCTCGCCGGCCACCTCGGCGCCCTCGCCCTCGCGCACGAACACCGCCGTGCAGTGGTGGCGCGTGAGGCCCAGGCCGAACAGCGTGACGAAGGCGGCCGGCTGGCCCGGCGCGGGTGGCGGCACGTGGAAGCCGAAGCGCCCGCCGGGGCCGTTGGGCAGGCGCCGGAAACCGGGCGCGGGCAGGCCGGCGGCCGTCTCGGCCTCGACGGCCTGCGGCACCCAGGCCTCGACCAGCCAGGCCGGCAGGGCCGCGCCGCCGCCGTCCTCCACGCCGCCCTCGATCCACAGCGCGCCGGTACCGGTGACGCTGTCGAGGACGTGTCCGGCGGCCTCGCCGGACGTGGGCGCGGGCGTGTCGGCCCAGGCGAAGGCGTCGTGGAAGAACGGGCCGATGGTATGACCGGGCGTGGCGGTCGTGGGCACGACCTCGGCGGTCGGCCGCGCGTGTCCGTCGTGCGGGGGGACGGTGGTGTCGGAGGTCGTCGTCATGGCGGTCGTCCTCGCGTTCACAGGCCGAAGGGCGTCGCGCCGCGCCCGCGCAGCACGATGTCGTGGACGAAGCCCAGCGCCTCGTCGGAGATGGTCTCCTCCATGCTGAAGCGCGAGACCAGCGAGCGGCGCGCGGCCTCGTCGGGGATGGTGTTGATGATGGCGTCGTAGGGGATCAGCGGGTCGTCCGGGAAGTACATCTGCGTGACCAGGCGCTGCGCGTGCACGTTGCCGAAGAGCGAGAAATGGATATGCGCCGGCCGCCAGGCGTTGGCGTGGTTGTTCCACGGGTAGGCGCCGGGGCGGATGGTGATGAAGCGGTAGCGGCCGTCGTCGTCGGTGAGCGTGCGGCCCTCGCCGGAGAAGTTGGGGTCCAGCGGCGCGCAGTGCTGGTCGTTGGCGTGGGTGTAGCGCCCGGCGGCGTTGCATTGCCAGATCTCGACCAGCGAGCGCCGCACCGGCCGGCCGTCCTCGTCGAGGATGCGGCCCGTGACGACGATGCGCTGGCCCAGCGGCTCGCCCTGGCCGCGGTCGGTGAGGTCGCAGGCGCCCGGCGGCACGGCCGATCCGGCGAAGCGCACGCCGGCGCCGGTGGCCGCCTCGCACGTCACCGCGATGGGGGCGTGGCGGGGTCCGCGCCGCAGCGTGGAGCCGTAGGCGGGGTCGATGGCGGCGGGCTGGCGCGCCTCGGGGATGGCGTCGAATCTCATGGTGTCTCCTGGCGGTGGCGGCGGGCGGACCGGGGCCCGCGCCGTTTTCCGAGGAGTCTCGGCGAAGCACCCGGCCCCGGCATCCGGGCGCCGGGCATAGCTGCTATGAGGAAACGCGCAAGCCCTTGGCCAGTTCGATCTTGGCGATGGCGTTGCGGTGCACCTCGTCCGGGCCGTCGACGATGCGCACGGTGCGCTGGTGCGCGTAGGCCTCGGCCAGCCAGAAGTCCTGGCTGACGCCGGCCGCGCCGTGCGCCTGGATGGCCCAGTCGACCACCTTGCACGACATGTTGGGCGCGACCACCTTGATCATGGCGATCTCGGCGCGCGCTTCCTTGTTGCCCACGGTGTCCATCCGGTGGGCGGCGTTGAGCGTGAGCAGGCGCGCCTGGTCGATCAGGCAGCGCGACTCGGCGATGCGCTCGTGCCAGATCGACTGCTCCGACAGCGGCCGGCCGAAGGCGACGCGCTGGCGCAGGCGCTCGCACATCATCTCCAGCGCGCGCTCGGCCGCGCCGATGGAGCGCATGCAGTGGTGGATGCGGCCCGGGCCGAGGCGGCCCTGCGCGATCTCGAAGCCGCGCCCCTCGCCCAGCAGGATGTTGGACGCCGGCACGCGCACGTTCTCCAGCAGCACCTCCATGTGGCCGTGCGGCGCGTCGTCGTAGCCGAACACGCCCAGGTGCCGCACCACCGTCACGCCGGGGGTGTCGCGCGGCACCAGCACCATCGACTGCTGCGCGTGGCGCGGCGCGTTCACGTCGGTCTTGCCCATGACGATGAAGATCTTGCAGCGCGGGCTGCCGGCGCCCGACGAATACCACTTGCGTCCGTTGATGACGTACTCGTCGCCCTCGCGCGCGATGGTGCATTGGATGTTGGTGGCGTCCGAGGAGGCCACGGCCGGCTCGGTCATGAGGAAGGCCGAGCGGATCTCGCCGGCGAGCAGCGGGTCGAGCCACTGCTTCTTCTGCGCGTCGGTGCCGTAGCGCTCGATGGTCTCCATGTTGCCGGTGTCGGGCGCCGAGCAGTTGAAGACCTCGCCCGACCACGACACGCGCCCCATCACCTCGCACAGCGGCGCGTAGTCGAGGTTGGAGATGCCCGGCACGCCCGCGTACGCGTGCGGCAGGAACATGTTCCACAGGCCGGCCTCGCGCGCCAGCGGCTTGAGCTCCTCGATCAGGGGCGAGACCTGCCACGGGTTGCCCTGGCGGCGGAACGCGTCCATCTCCTCGTTGTAGCGCGCCTCGTTGGGGTGGATGTGCTGGTCGAAGAAGGCGCGCAGGCGCTGCAGCAGATCGGTGGTCTTGGGAGATGTCTCGGCAAACATGGCTGTGTCCTTTGTCGTCGGGGCCGCGCCGCTGTATGGGTCGCGAGCCGCGGACGATTACAACGCCGGCCCGGCGGCGGGCCGCGTCACCCGGGCGACGGGTCCCGGCGCGCCCGTCGCCCAGGCGACGCGACTTCGATCAGCGGCCGGTGAACACCGGCGCGCGCTTCTCGGCGAAGGCGCGCTGCGCTTCCTTCGCGTCGTCGGTCCTGGCGATCTGCGCGGTCATGTCCTGCTCGTAGCGGTAGCCGTCGCGCAGGCTCATGTCCTCGATCACGTTGAGCGTGTGCTTGCCCATGCGCGTGGACACCGGGCTCTTCGAGGCGATGACGGCGGCCATCTCCAGGGCGGTGGGCATCAGGTCCTCCGGCGCGGTGCAGGCCTCGACGATGCCCAGACGGTGGAGCTCGGCGCCGGGCACGCGCAGGCCCGTGAGCATCATGCGGCGCAGGCGCGAATGGCTGAACAGGCGCATCGCGTGGCGGCAGCCGCCCAGGAGGCCGACGTCGACCTCAGGCAGCCCGAGCGAGGCGCGCTCCGAGGCGATCAGGATGTCGCTCGACGCCGCCATCGCCAGGCCCGACCCCAGGGCCGCGCCGTTGATGGCGCAGATCACCGGCTTGGCGCATTCGCGGATGGCGTGGAAGCACTCGCGGGTGCGCCGCGAATGCGCCGGCAGGTCGCCCGGACCCTTGATGACGGCCGCGCGGCCCTTCAGATCGGCGCCGGCGCAGAACACCTTGCCCGCGCCGGTGAGCACCACCACGCGGACCTCGTCCATCTCGGAGATGCGGTCGAGCGCGAGCGTGAGCTCGTCGTTGAGCACGCGGGTGAGCGCGTTGACGGGCGGGGCGTCGAGCGTGAGCGTGGCGACGTGGCCGTCGAGTTCGTAGCGCAGCTGGGTGAGGTCGTCCATGGGTCGGGTCTCGGAAGGGTTCGTTCGTCGTGGATGCGGATGCGGAGGTCGCGGGCGGGTCTTCTCATTCGAGCCTAGCGCCGACCGCCTTGGCCAGCGTGCCCCAGCGCTCCGACTCGGCGGCGATGAAGCGGCCGAATTCGGCCGGCGTGCTGGCGACGACCGCGACGCCCTGCTCGGCGAAGCCCTTGGCCAGCTCCGGCGCGGCCAATGCCTCGGCCACGGTGCGGTGCAGCCGCTCGACGACGGCCTCGGGCGTCCTGGCCGGCGCGAGCATGCCGTACCAGTTGTAGACCTCCATCCCGGGCACGCCCAGCTCGGCCAGCGTCGGCACCGCGCCGAGCACCGGGATGCGGGTGGCGTTGGTGACCGCCAGCGCGCGCAGCTTGCCCGACTGGATGAAGGGCAGCACCACGGGCACGTCGGCCATCATCAACGCGACCTGGCCGCCGATCAGGTCGGTCAGGGCCGGGGCCGCGCCACGGTAGGGCACGTGGGTGAGCCCGAGCCTGTCCGCGCGCTTGAGCATCTCGACCTCGAGGTGCGTGGTCGTGCCGCTGCCGGCCGAGGCGTAGGCCAGCTTGTCGGGCGCGGCGCGGGCCGCCCTGGCCAGGTCGGCGTAGGTCTGGTAGGGCGAGCCGGCCGACACCACCAGCACCGTCGGCACGCGCAGCGCCTGCGTCACCGCGCGCAGGTCGGTCTGCGGCTTGTAGGGCAGGTTCGGCGTCAGGTGCGGCACGATGGCCAGCGCGCCGGTCGAGGAGAACAGCAGCGTGTGGCCGTCGGCCGGCGCCTTGGCGACCGCGTCGGCACCCAGCACGCCGCCGGCGCCGCCCTTGTTGTCGATGACCACCGGCTGGCCGAGCAGCCCCGTCATCTTCGCGGCCAGCACGCGCGCGGTCTGGTCGACCGGCCCGCCGGCCGGGAACGGCACGACGATGCGCACCGGCTTGGTCGGATACGCCTGCGACGGTGGCTGCGCCTGGGCCAGGACGGCGATGAACGGCAGCGCGAGGCCGGCGGCGAGGATCAGGCGACGAGTGAGGGTCATGGGGCGATGGCGGATGGACGGGACACGGAAGCGCGTCGATGCGTCGACGGCCGCGCATCGGCCGACGCGCGCCGCGGATCGTGCGCCTTCCCCGCCGCCCTGGGAGGGCACGGCCGTCATATCAGCTATGCAGGAGGCCCGAGGCCGCACGGAAGAGTCCAGATGGCAGGCCACCTCGCACCGCCGCCGCTCTGCAATCATGGGATCCCTTCGTTCGATCACCTCCGGACCGCACCCTCATGCGAACTGCCTTTTTCCGACCCGGCCCGTGGGCGGCCTGCGCCATCGTCGTGGCGACCGCGCTGCATCCGCTGTCCGCGAGTGCCCAGTCGCTCCAGTGCGGCGGCAACCTGGTGGGCGTCGGCGAATCCCGCCTCTCCCTGCTGCAGAAGTGCGGCGAGCCCGCCTTCAGGGAAACCCTCTGCATGCCCGTCAGGCCGCTGGAGCGCTATGTCCCAGGGCCGGGCGGCAGCCTGGTCCTGGTGCCCCTGGTGCCCCTGGTGCCCCCGTGCGTGCCGGTGGAGGAGTGGACCTACCACCGCGGCGCGGGGAATTTCCTGGGCATCGTCCGGTTCGCGAACGGCGTGGTCGATTCGGTGCGCGACGGCGAGCGCATGCGCTGAACGGGCCGATCGGGCATCGGCGGCGAAAGTCCGTGCGCCCCGCATGCCTTCGCGCCATGCGGTCGCGGTGGGTCGGTACAGTGATCCGGATGCGATTCCGATGCCCGCCGACCCCTCGCCGATCCGTCCCCGCCCTCCTCGTCGCGCTCGCCGCCCTCCTCGGCGTTGCCGGCGGCGCCCTCGCGCAGACGGCGTCGGCGGCCCGGACCGCGTCGCGACCGGCGACGCCCTCCGCCGCCCCGGCGCCCTGGCAGGCCCGCCTGCAGGCCGAGCTGTCGACCATCAGGCTCGCCGATCCGCACGGCGCCGTCGGCGTCCACGTGCGCGACCTCGACACCGGCCTCACGGTCTCGCAGCACCTGGACCGGCCCTGGTACCTGGCCTCGATGGTCAAGGTGCCGGTCGCCATCGCGGTGATGCGCGGCATCGAGGACGGGCACTTCAAGCTCGACACGCCGCTGACGGTGCGCGCCTCCGACTACGTCGATGGCGCCGGCCCGACCAGCCGGCAACCGGTGGGCAAGCCGCTGAGCGTGCGCTTCCTGCTCGACCAGATGATCATCCAGAGCGACAACATGGCCACCGACATGCTCATCGGCCTGGTGGGCGTGGCCGAGGTCAACGCGCTGGTCGACACGCTGGTGCCCGAGGGCTTCGGGCGCATCACGACGCTGGGCGAGGTGCGCCGGCAGATCTACGGCCGTCTCGCGCCCCACGCCGAGCGCCTGAGCGGGCGCGACCTGATCCTGCTGCACCGCCAACGCGGCGACGCCGAGCGGATGCAGCTGCTCTCGCACCTGCTGGAGACGCCGGTCGCGCAGTTCCACCTGCCCTCGCTCGACGCCGCCTACGACGCCTACTACGCGAGCGGCCTGAACACCGGCCGCCTCGAGGCCTACAGCCAGCTGCTGGCGCTGCTGGCCGACGGCAAGGCGCTGTCGCCGAAGTCGACCGCCTACCTGCTCAAGGTGATGACGCGGGTGGCCACGGGCACCCACCGCCTCAAGGCCGGCCTGCCGTCCGACGTCAGCTTTGCCCACAAGACCGGCACGCAGCGCCGCCGCATCTGCGACGCTGGACTCATCCGGGCGGTGGACGCGGACACGGACAGCGAACGACGCGTGGTCGTCGTGGCGTGCGTGCGCGACGTGCTGCCGCTCGAACGTGCCGAGGCGGCGCTGATGCAGGTCGGCGCTGCGCTCTGCAAGTCCGGCCTCGTCACACGTGGAGTCCCCGATGCACCGTCCTGCCAAGCTGCTGCGCTGGTTCGCCTTCCTGCTGCCGTTGTGGAGCGCTAGCGCCGCCTGGAGCGCCGACTGGGACGACGCGCTCGCCCGCGAGATCGACCGCATCGACCGCGAGACGCCCGGCGAACTCGGCGTCCACGTCAAGCGCCTGAAGGACGGCGCCGTCTTCTCCCACGGCGGCGATCGCTTCTGGTACCTGGGCTCGACCGTCAAGGTGCCCATCGCCATCGCGGTGCTCAAGCAGGTCGACGAGGGCCGGCTGAAGCTGTCCGACCGGGTCGCGCTGCAGGCCGGCGACCGGATCGAGGCCGGGCCGCTGGTGTGGCAGAAGGTCGGCAGCAGCTACACGGTCGACGCCCTGCTGCCGCGCATGCTGCGCGACAGCGACAACACCGGCGCCAACATGCTCATGCGCACCGCCGGCGAGGCGCGCGTGAACGAGATCGCGAAGGCCGCCATGGGATCGTCGAAGGTCGAGCGCCTCACCACCCTGGCCCAGGTGCGCCACGACGTCTACGCCGAGATCCATCCCCGCGCCCGCACGCTGAGCAACGACCAGCTGGTGCGCATCGCCTCGGCGCCGATGGGTCCGCAGCGCGTCGAGGCGGTGCGCCGCGCCCTGGACCTGAAGACCGCCGACCTGCAGGCCAGGACCATGGACGAGGCCTACGAGCGCTACTACGCGAGGAAGCTCAATTCGGCGACGCTCGACGGCTACGGCGCCATGCTGGAGAAGCTGGTGCGCGGCCAGCTGCTGTCGCCGGCCGGCACGCGGCGCATGTTCGACGACATGAAGCTCGGCATCTTCACCAACTACCGTCTGCAGGCCGGCCTGCCGCGCGAGGTGCCCTTCATCCACAAGACCGGCACGCAGCACCGCACGGCCTGCCACGCCGGCGTGATCGACCCGGAGGACGGCGGCGCCGACGCCATCGTCGCCGTGACCTGCGCCGCCGACGTCGACGAACAGCACGAGGCCGGCCGGATCTTCGAGCGCGTCGGCGAGGCCATCACGCGCACGCTGCTGGCCGAGCGCACGGCCCGGCGCTGAGGATCGTCAAGCCGGAGGATGGCCGCACGGGCGGGCGGTCGTAAATTGACCGGGTCCGCCGGACGGCGCTTTCCCGGTCCTGTCGAAGCGCAGCGCGATGGCGGTATCCCGACGCACAGGAGAACCGACCATGCCGCGCTCCAGGAAACCCACGCCCCGCCCCTCCCCCCCGAACTTCTCCGCCGGTGCCGATGCCGCCAGCGTCGCGGCGGCGGGCCAGGGCCGGACGACCGGACGGTTCGTCGTCATCTTTCGCCACGCCGCCGTGGCCGACCGCTCGCTGGTCGGGGACACGCTCAAGCGCGACGCCGGCATCACCGCCCTCGCCTCGGCCGACGACTACGCCGACGGCGCGGTCAGCGCCGCCGATCTCGCCACCGGCGATGCCATCCATTTCCCGCGCCTGGGCATCGCCATCGTCGGTCCCGACGACGCGCGCATCGAAGCCCTGCAGACCTCGGCCGCGGACGCGGACAGCGCGATCCTGGCCATCGAGCCCGAATACATCGCCTACGCCCTGGGCCGACTGCCGGCCGACGCGCTGGCCTATCTGCGCGGCTACAAGGACGCCACCGATCACCTCTACGAACGGCTCACCCGCGACGATGTGGACGGCGACGACGACGCGAACGATCCACTGGCCGTCTTCGCCGACAACGATGCCTCGACATGGGGCCTGCAGGCGACCCGCGTCACGACCTCGCGCTACACCGGCAAGGGCGTGAAGCTGGCGGTGCTCGACACCGGCTTCGACCTCCTCCACCCGGACTTCCAGGGCCGTGCCATCACCAGCCAGTCCTTCGTCCAGGGACAGGCCGTGCAGGACGGCCACGGCCACGGCACCCACTGCGTCGGCACCTCGTGCGGGGCCTTGCGACCCACCGGCACGCGCCGCTACGGCATCGCTTCGGCCGCGCACATCCACGTCGGCAAGGTCCTGAGCGACCAGGGCTCGGGCGCCACCAGCGGCATCGTCGCGGGCATCGAATGGGCGCTCGGCCAGGGCTGCCAGGTGATCTCGATGTCGCTGGGTGCCAACGTCGACCGCAAGCTGGAGCAGTACGAGGTGCCGATCCGGCGCGCGCTGGCCGCCGGCGGGCTGGTCGTCGCGGCGGCGGGCAACAACGCCAGGCGCGCGGAACGCAATTTCGGTTTCGTCGGCGCGCCGGCCAATGCCGATGCGGCGATGGCCGTCGCCGCACTGGACGCGCAGCTGCGCATCGCCGATTTCTCCGCCCGCAGCAGCGCGGTGAGCGGCGACGGCGGCAAGGTCAACGTCGCCGGGCCGGGCGTGGACGTGTTTTCGTCCTGGCCGATGGCCACGCGCTACCACACGATCTCCGGCACCAGCATGGCCACGCCCCACGTGGCAGGCATCGCGGCCCTGTGGTGCCAGGCCACCGGCGCGACCGGCACGACGCTCTGGACCAACATCACCCAGAATGCGAAGGCGTTGCGTTTGGCTTCCAGGGACGTCGGTTCCGGGTTGGTGCAGGCGCCGCAGTAGCCGGCCGTGGCGCTCGTGGCCCCGCCGGTCCGCATCCCCCAGCCTGAACGGAAAGCGCCATGTCCTCCACCCCGAAGCCCATCGTCGTGACGATCGACGACGCCCACCTCGACGCCATCCACCAAGTCGCCGAACGACTCGGCGAGCGCGGCATGACGGTCGAGCGCATCCTGCCGATCACCGGCGTCGTCTCGGGCACCTGCGGCCCGGAGCGGATGGACGCGCTGCGCGACGTCGACGGCGTCTCCGCCATCGAGGACGACGCCGCCGTGCAGCTGCCGCCGCACGGTGCGCCGGGGGTGTAGGCGGCGCGCCGGCCGCGTCCCAAGTTCTGGGGATTACCGGCGCTCGCGCGATGCCTAGACTGGCCCTCCCACCTCGTCGGGAGACACGCCATGGTCAAGGAGACAACACCGCCGCCCGAGGGCGGCAACGGCAACGGCAACGGCAAGCACAAGCCCAGCGGCGTCGACGCCTGCGAATGCCGATCCGGCCCGATCTTCGGCGCCGCGCTGGTCGGCGGTGCGACCTTCGCCGGCAAGTGGCTGAACTATGCCGAGGTCGAGGGCCAGGCGATGTTCGAGGGCGACATCGTGCTGGGCTCGGTCGCCGAACTCGAAGCGGTGGCCAACGGCGAGACCGTCGGCATCGAATCGATCGGCGTCACAGGCGCGCAACTGCGCTGGCCCAACGGCCGGGTGCCCTACCAGATCGACCCCGCGCTGCCCAATCCGCAACGCGTCATCGACGCCATCGCGCACTGGCACGCGCACACCCAGATCCGCTTCGTCGAACGCACGGCGGCCACCGCCGCACAGTTCCCCGATCACGTGGTCTTCGTCCCCGGCGGCGGCTGCTCGTCGATGGTCGGCAAGCGCGGCGGGCGGCAGAACATCACGCTCGGGACGAACTGCACCACGGGCAACGCGATCCACGAGATCGGCCACACCGTGGGCCTGTGGCACGAGCAGAGCCGCGAGGACCGCGACGCCTTCGTGCGGATCGTCTTCGCCAACATCGATCCGTCGATGCAGCACAACTTCAGCCAGCACATCGCCGACGGCGACGACCTCGGCGGCTACGACTTCGGCTCGGTGATGCACTACCCGGCCAACGCGTTCTCCATCAACGGCCAGCCCACCATCGTCCCGCGCCAGCCCTTGCCCACGGGCACGGTGATGGGACAGCGCACCGGCCTGTCGGCGGGCGACCTCGCCGGCGTGCGGGCGATGTATCCGAACCTCGGGCCGACCATCAAGGAGGTCAGCAAGGACCCGACCCGGGACCCGGTGACGATCAAGGAAGTGCGCAAGGACCCGGTGCGCGATCCCACCACCATCAAGGAAGTGCGCAAGGACCCGATCCGCGACCCGATGACCATCAAGGAGGTCCGCAAGGACCCGGTGACCGATCCCGTGCCGGGCCCGGGGCCGGGACCCGGCCCGGGCCCGGGACCGCTCGGCGGGATGTACGGGGCGTACGACGCCGGGGCGGTGCCGTTCGTGCTGGCCGGGGCCAGCCGCTACGCGGCGCAGGGCTTCGTCCCGTCCGATCCGCTGGCCGATGCCGAGGCGCACGTCCAGCAACTGGCCGAGGCCCACACGCAGGCGCAGGCGCAGGCCGACGCGATCGCCCAGGCCTACGAGCAGGCCGTGCAGGTGCTGGCATCGCTGCACGGCCTGCCCGGCGGCGCGTGAACCACGCACGGACCCGGCGGTGATCCTGGTCGTCTCCTATCCGGACGAGGAACACACCGGCCTCGTCGTCGAGCACCTCGAGCGGGCCGGGCGCGACGTGCTGCGGCTGGACCTGGCCGAGTTCCCCGTGCACGCGGGCGTGCGGGCCCGCTGGGGCGATGGCGCGCCGAGCTACACCATCGAGCGCGACGGCCGCTGCGTGGACCTGGCGGCGGTCGACGTCGTCTGGTGGCGGCGCGTGCGGGCCTTCGAGATCGACGCGTCGATCGCGGACGCGCAGCGGCGCGCGTTCGCCTTCAGCGAGACCTCGCAGACCGTGCACGGCATCCTGGACGCGCTGGACGCGTGCTGGATGAATCCGCGCCTGGCCGACGAGGCGGCGCACCACAAGCCCTACCAGTGGTCGGTCGCGCAGGCGCTGGGCCTGAGGCTGCCGCGCACGCTGGTCACCACCCAGGCGGCGGCGGCGCGCGAATTCATCGAACGCATCGGCGTCGGCAAGGTGGTCTTCAAGGCCTTCCTGGCTTCGATCGAGGACTGGCGCGAGACCCGCCTGGTCGAGCGCGAGGACGTCGGGCGGCTGGATCTGCTGCGCTATGCGCCGGTGATCTTCCAGGAGTACATCGAAGGCGTCGACCTGCGCATCACCATCGTTGGCGAGCAGATCTTCGCCGCCGCCATCGACGCGCGCCGCAGCTCCTATCCGGTGGACATGCGCATGGTGGTCGGCGAGGGCGTCGTCGAGGCGGTGGAGCTGCCACCCGCGCTGTGCGAGCGGCTGCTGGCGCTGCAGCGCCGGCTCGGGTTGCGCTACGGCGCCATCGACATGCGTCGCACCGACGCCGGCGAGTACGTCTTCCTGGAGGTCAATCCCGCCGGCCAGTGGCTGTTCGTGGAACAGCGCACCGGCCAGCCCATCGCCCGAGCGGTGGCCGAGGAACTCGCCATGCTCGAACGACGGCCGCCGCGCGGCCGGAAGGGATCGCCATCGCCCGCCCCGACCCCGGCCCCCCCGCGCTCCGGCGCGTCGGCGGCCTGATCGCCTTTCCGCCCGGGACGCCCGCCGCGACGGCGTGGCGCCTGTGCGTGGAAGTGCGCGACGTCTCCCGGGTCGACGCGCCGTCGGTGCTGCTGGCGCAGGTCGAACGCGACCGTGTGCCGGTCGGTCCCGGCGTGGCCGTCCCCTTCGTCCTGGATGCGCCGGAGGTGGCGGCATCGCGCAGCCTGGCGCTGCGCGTGCGGGTCGACATGCGGCCGCGGGCACGTCCCTTTTCCGGCGACTACCTGTCGACGGTCCTGGTTCCGGTGCCGGTGGCCGGCGACGCCTCGGACCTGATCGTGCCGCTGCGCGCGATCGCCGACTGACCCGGCATCCGGGCGGTGGCGGCCCTCCAGCGGCTTCATCCTCCATGCAAAGGACGACCTTTCGCCGGGCGCGGCGCAACATGCCATCGGCCCGTCGGCGGGTGCCGACGGACGTTGCGCAACCAAGGAGCCACCATGCTGCAAATCACTGCCGACATCTATTCCGGGCGCCCCAATCCGTCCTGGATCATCGAAGACAGCCAGGAAGTCGCCGGCGTCCTGCGAGAGATGGGAAAGAGCCGCGATGCCATCGCCGCCGCACCGGCGCAGGCCGGAGGCCTGGGCGAACTGCGCGGCTTCCTGGTCGACGTGCAGAACGACGAACTGGCGCAGGACCACGGCTTCGCCTCCTCGCAATACGTCTCGCTCGACGCCGCCTCGGCCAACGGGACGCTGCACCAGCTCGCCGATCGGCTCGTCGCCCTGGCCAAGCCCGGCCAGGCCGGCGCCCTGCAGGACGGCGAGGCAGCCGATGCCGGCGTGCTGCAGGACTTCCTGAACCGGAAATTCTCGAGAGAGTCCGGCATCACCGAACCCGACTCCAACCGCCCGGGCGGCGTGCCCGAGGCGCAGGACGACCCGGAAGCAGCCGTGCAGGAGACCGCCGCGGTGACCTGCATGGTCGAGTCGGCCGCCTACAACCCGGGCTTCTGGAACAACGACGCCACGGTCCGCAGCCGCAACAACTGCTACAACTACGCGAGCAACAAGCGCACCAACACCTTCGCCCAGCCCGGCCGGGGCAGCGGCCAGATCTACACGGCCATCACCTGCCCGGCCGTGACGCTGGCCGCGCTGCGCGACGGCCTCCATCGCCGTTTCGTCTGCTTTCCCGATGCCGAGAAGCCACGCTACCTGGTGGCGCTGGTCGTCGCGCCCGGCCCGGGCTTCGTCGATTTCCACTGGTATCGCCGCAACAAGGAAGGCTTCTGGAGCCACAAGCCCGGCGGTACCGCTGCACGCAACGTGGACAACAGCGGCAAAATCATCACCGACCCCGCCACATGCAATCGCGGTCCCTACACGCAGTTCTGCGGCTACTTCTATACCTGCCGTTCGCAGCGCATCAACTGAGTCCCGCCGGCCCGCCACCGCGTCCATCCATGCACGTCGACATCGATCTCTACAGCGGCCGACCCAATCCCGGCTGGTCGCTGGCGGCCGGGGACGGCATCGAACTGATGCGCCGCGTCGCGGCCCTGCCGCCGGCCGGCGGGGCGGCGCCGGAAGACGCGGACGCGCTGGGCTACCGGGGCCTGAACGTGGACGTGGCCGGGAGCGACGTCCCGGTGCCGGCCCCGCTGGCCGGCGTGACCGCACTGCACGTCGGCGCCGCGGGCGTGGTGACGGTGTCGCGGCGCGCCGGACAACCCGAGCGGCGCCTGGACGTCGGCTGCGCCCTCGCGCGCTGGTTGCTCGAACGGGCGCGCGGCCAGGTCGACGAGGACGTGCGGCGATACGCGCTCGACCAGCAAGGGCCGGGCTGCGCGCCCGGCGGACGCTAGGCGACCACCCGCCTAGATCACGCTGAGCATCGGCGGCAGTTGCGCCACGCGCTGGACCAGGTCGCGGATGCTGGCCGAGTGGGTCTTGAGGCGGATGTTGGCGATCTGCGTGCGCACCGTCGACAGGGCCACGCCCTGGAGGGTGGCGATCTCGGCGGGCGGATGGCCCAGGCACAGGCCCATGAGCACGTGGCCCTCGGCGCTGCTCAGGCCGTGGTCGCGCGCGAAGCCCTGCGCCGACAGTTCCGAGCAGATCGCGTGGCGCGACATCATGAGCAGCACGCGCCTGGGGCCCGCCGGGACGACGTCGTCCTCGTCGTCGTCGGCCCGGGGCAGCGGCAGGATCGCCACCACGAGGCCGTGCGTCTCGCCGCCGATGGTCAGCATCCGGCGCAACCCGCAGGACGAGGCGGCCTTGATGGCCGTCTTCAGCGCGACCTGATCACGCAGGTCGTCGGCCACCAGCATCCCGCCGAGCGCCTGGAGCCCGGGCCGGCGGGCGAGATGGACGTGCGCGGCCCGGTTGACGTGCAGCAGGCGCTGCGACTCGTCCAACAGCATCACGCCGTAGTCGATCTGGTCGAGCATCAGCGCCATGCAGCCCTCGGTCGCGGTGGTCCGGGCACGGCGCGGCGCCATCGCATCCCAGCGCTGCGTGACGGATCGCTCGATGGGCATCGGCAGGACGGGACCCCGCTGGAACGTGATGGGCTGGGTACTGAACGATTTCGTGCTCATGGAATACCTCGGCTGGCTGAAAGTGCAACGAAGGTATTCTTTTTGTGTATTTCGTCACATCACCCAAAAGGGTGAAACAAGAACCGACACTCGCACCGAGTGATTCCCCGGTGGCTCCGACGGATGGAGGACGGCAAGGTTCGAGACACAAAGCTAAAGTAAACATTTGTCAGCGAGGCGATGTCATGAGAGTGCTGATGGTCGACGACCACATGATGGTGTTGCAGGGGCTCAGGAACCTGCTGGAGGTCCTGATGAGCGACCTGGACATCGACATGGCCAACACGCTGGGCACCGCGCTGACCCTGGCGGTCGGCACGCGCTACGACCTCGTGCTGCTCGACTGGAACCTGGAGGACCTGCGCGGCGACGAGGCGATCCGGCGCCTGCGCGACGTCGGCTGCGCGGCGCGCATCGTGATCCTTTCGGGCGAGTGCAAGTCCTCCCTGATCCAGCTGGCCCTGGAATGCGGCGCCGCCGGCTTCATTCCCAAGCGCTACAGCTCGGAGGCCATGGTGGGGGCCCTGGAGGTGGTGCTCGACGGCGGCATCTTCCTGCCGCCCGAAGCGGCCGGCGACGGCGGCGGCCAGGGTCACGGCCATCCCCACCCTCACCCCCACGCCCATCCCCTGATCGACGCCGAACAGCGCATCGGCGAGCTGACCCCGCGCCAGATCGACGTCTACCGCGCCGCCGCGCGCGGCCTGCCCAACAAGCTGATCGGCCGCGAGCTCGGCATCGCGGAATCGACCGTCAAGACCCACCTGCAGGCCGTCTACGCCGTGCTGGGCGTGCGCAACCGCACCGAGGCGGCCTGGCAGGCCTCGCGCGAGGGCATCCGGATTGGCTGAGCCGGTGGCCGGTCCCCTGGAAGCGCGCATCGCGCAGGCGCACCTGCGGCTGGTGCAGAGGCAGCTCGGGCGCCTGCCGCTGCCCTACCTGCTGATCGACGTCTTCGTCGCCTGGCTGATCGTGCGCGCGGGCCTGCCCTGGGCCGGACCGCTCTGGCTGGCGCTGATGCTGCCGGCGCAGCTCTGGCGCTGGATCCATGTGCGCCGGATCATCGCCCGCGCGCCGGCCGATCCCGCCCGCACGCTGAGGCACCTGGGCCTGATGCTGGCGCTGCTGGGCCTGCTGCGCGGCGCGCTGGTGCCGCTGCTGTTCTCGCAACCGGTGCGCGCCGAACACTACATGCTCACCATGGTCTACCTGGGCATGCTCGCGGGCACCGGGGCTTCCGTGGCCGGGCAGGTCCGGCCCTTCCTGACCTGGGCGGTGCTGGCCGCGGGTTCCCTGGCCATCGCCTGGGCGCTGCAGGGCGACACCGACGGCCCGTGGCTGGGCGCGCTGATCGTGTCGCTCATCGCCGTGCTCACCGGCCACGTGCGCGACCAGGGCCAGGGCCTGCGCGACTTCGTCACCCTCGCCAGCGACAACGAGCGCCTGGCCGCGTCGCTGCGCGTGGCGCGCGACCAGTCCGAGGCGGCGAGCCAGTCCAAGACGCGCTTCTTCGCCGCCGCCAGCCACGACCTGCGCCAGCCGCTGCACGCGCTGTCGATCAACGCCACGACCCTGGAACTGCTGGCGCGCCGCCAGGCCGACCCCCGCATCCGCGATCTCAGCCAGAGCATCTACCGCGCCCTCGACCAGAGCAACGGCCTGCTCGACAGCCTGTTGGACATCTCCAACCTCGACGCCGATGCGATCCGGCCCGAGATGGTCGACACCGACCTCGCGGCGCTGCTGGGCAGCATCCGCGAAGGCTTCGCGGCCCTGGCGGCGCAGAAGGGCCTCACGCTGCGCATCGACCTGGAGACCCCGCACGCGACGGCCTGGACCGATGCCGACCTGCTGCGGCGCGTGCTCAACAACCTGGTAGGCAACGCGCTGAAGTTCAGCAACGCCGGCTGCGTGACGCTGGGCCTGGCGTCCACCCGCACGGACGACCAGCGCGACGCCATCCGGGTGTCGGTCAGCGACGAGGGCCCCGGCATCGCCCCCGAGGAGCAGGAGCGGATCTTCGAGGAGTTCTACCAGATCGGGAACGCCTCGCGCGACCGCAGCAAGGGACTGGGGCTGGGCCTGTCGATCGTGCGGCGCACCGTCGCCCTGCTGGGTGCCGAGCTGCACCTGCACAGCCTGCCGGGCCGGGGCACGCGCATCCACCTCCTGCTGCCGCCGGGCCGCGCCGAACGCGTGGACGTCGCGCCCTCCGACGCGCTCGTGGAGGACGACCGTGTGGAGGCCCTGCCCGGACTCCGGATCCTGGTGATCGACGACGAGACCGAGATCCTGCGCTCGCTGCAGGCCTTGCTGGCCGAGCTGGGCTGCGACGCCCGCTGCGTGCAGGACGGCCACGCGGCCCTGGCGACGCTGGAGGACGGCTTCGTTCCCGACGTGCTGCTGGTGGACCATCGACTGCGCGAGGAGCGCGGCACCGAGGTCATCGAGCGGATCCGCCTGCGCCTGGGCCCGGTCCCGGCCGTGCTGGTGACCGGCGACACCCAGCCGTCCATCATCCAGCTGGCCCGCGCGGCCGGCCACCGGGTGATCCACAAGCCGGTGCAGGGGCATCTGCTGACCCGGGCCCTGCGCGAGGCGCATGCGCGCGCGCCCGACGGCGTCAGGCCGCCGGCGGGTCCCGCGGCCGCGACGACAGCGCCAGGGTGAGCGCGACCGGAGGACCCTGTCCGCTCGCACGGTCGAAGCCGACGTGCAGCTCCCAGCGGCCGGGCGCCGCCTCGGCCAACGTCAGCACGGCGAATCCGTCGCCCGGCACCCAGCGCAGGACCTCCACCTCGCAGACGAAGTGCGTGCCCGACCCGTCCGGCGGGTACTCGAACGGCCATTTCTCGGCGGCGGCGAATTCCTCCGGCACGGAGTTGGCGAACGGATACGGTGCGTAGAGCGCCGAGCTGTGGATGGAGTGCAGCGTCACCGACCGCGTGCGCGCGCGGTCGGCCACGGTGATGCGCGTCACGCTCGACAGGTGCTCGTCGCCCGAGAGGAACACCAGGTCCGAGCGCCCGTCGTGCCAGATCGCCGCCAGCAGCGCGTGCAGGGAACGCGGGTAGCCGTCCCAGGCGTCCGAGTGCAGCGCGCCGCGTGCGCCGCGCGCGCTGGTGCGGCGGCGCGGCAGCAGCATGGAGGGCGAGACGACGAAGGCCGGCCGGTCGCGGGGCTGCCGCAGCCATGCCAGCAGCGCCTCCTCCTGGAGGGCTCCCATGATGCGCGGCGCGTCGTCGGCCAGCGGATCGAAGCGCGCCTTGCGGCCCGCGCGCTCGGTGCGGGTGTCGGCCATGAAGAACCGCACGCCGCGCTGCGCGTAGCAGTGCCACGGGTGCGGGTGCGGCCGGTCGCGCTGCCAGTGGCCGTAGGCGGCGAGGCCGGCGCGACGCAGGGCCTGGTTCATCGCGTGGTCCTGCGGCGCCACGCGCGGCGCCAGGTGCGTCCAGTTGTCGTCGATCTCGTGGTCGTCGAGCATCATCCGGCTGGGCACCAGCCCCAGCACGCTCTGCGCACCCACGCTGCCCAGCCAGTTCTGATAGGGCACGCGCAGCCACTCGTCGCCGATGGCGCTGTTCGCCGCCGGATCGGGCACGGCGCCGGCGCGCGGATCGAACAGGCCGGCCGTCTCGTCGACGTAGACCTGGTCGCCCGCCAGCACCAGCAGGCTCGGCCGGCCGGGGTCGCCGAAGCGGCGCAGGCGCTCGCCCAGGCGGATCATGGACGCGTCGGCCGGTCCGGGCGGTCCGACCGGGCGGGCATCGAGCGCGGCGGGCGTGGCGTCCATCAGCCCGGCCGGGTACTGGCAGCTGCCGACGGCGAAGACGAAGGGCGAGGTCGACGGACGGCCGTCGGCGCCATGCACCGGCCCGCTCCCGGCGGGCGACCCGTCGCAGGCCACGGGCCGGTCGGCGGGGTCGAGGTGCGCCAGCCCGCGCGACCAGTTCGCGTCCGGGCGGGCGATCGCCGCCCTGACCGCCGGCCAGACCTCGTCCCAGCCGAACGCTGCGGCGGCGCGCGCGCGCGCCGCGTCCCTTCCATCCTCCGCGCCCTGCCCGCCCGCGCCGTCCATCGGCTGGCCGTCCACCGTGCGCGGATCGCGCTGCCAGAACAGCAGCAGCACCAGGGCGAGCGACGCCGGTCCCGCCACGGCGTCCCATTGCGCCGGCGTGAAGCACTGGGTGAACGGCAGGAGGTCGGGCTCCTCGCGGACGCGCACATGCGCGTCGAGGAACGCCTGTCGGGCGACCGCGTCGGCCGCGTCGATCGCCGCCACGTCCAGGATGCAGGCCAGACGGCCGTCGAGCTGCCGGAGCGGCACCGCCACCAGGCCCAGGGCCCGGCCGCGGCCGCCTTCGTTGCCCACGTGCAGGCAGACGACCGGGCCGTGCTCCAGCCACAGGCGCACGCCTAGCGACGGCGTGACGGCGTACAGGCGGGTGCCGGGCGGACGGGGATCGGGCTTGCGGATCATGGGACGGCGGCCTCGTCGGTCCGAGGATTCATCGGAGGAACCGGGTGATCGCCCGGAGCGCCGAGCGGGTGGCCTTCGCGTCGCCGATCAGGGAGTCCTGGTGCCCGAGGGTGACGGGTGTCAGGCGCCGCGACCTGAAGCTGCCGTTCGGGCCGCAGTGGTGGGCGAGCAGTTCCTCGAGCAGCGCGCGCGAGCCGGCGTCGACCAGCCCGTTGGCCGGCGCGTGCAGGCTCAGGATGGGGAAGTCCAGGCGCTCGCGCAGCCGCTGCGGATCGACGAAGCGGTTGAAGCCGTTGCGGTCGGTGATGAGCCGGTAGCGGGCGAAGTGCATCACCTGCGACACCGTGTCGACGTTGAACGGACCGAAGAAATCGTCGATGTGCTCCAGCGTGGCGTCGCTCGTGTGCGCGAGGTTGAGGACGCGGCCGAACAGGGCGTCGATGCGGTGCCGCGCGCCGACCCACGACAGATGCCGGCCCGGCGGCCAGAGCGGGTTCTCGCGCTCGAACTCGCCGCTCGGGTACGGCAGCGCCGCCAGCAGCCGGTCGAGCAGCTGGTCGACCGCGCCGTCGTCCGGGCCGGGACGGAACCGGTAGTCGCGGCCGGCGAGGAACTGCTTGACGTAGCGCATCAGGTAAGCCCGCGCGACGTTGGCCGGCGCCAGCAGCAGCGCCGGGCCGACCTGGGACATCACCAGGCGCCGGATGCGGCCCCGGGGCGGCGTGGCCGCGTCGCGGTGCGCGTGGTCGCGGTCCCACAGCGCGCGGCGCAGCCCCTCGTGGCGGCCGGACCGCGCGGGACCGCCCTGGACGTCGCCGAGCAGCCCCATGCACAGCATGGCCGAGCCCATGCAGTGGGCGACGATGTCGATCCGCTCGAAGCCCGTCGCGCGGCAGACGTGGTCGACCGCCACCGGGATGTCCTCGTAGCCCATGTCCTCGAAGGCCCAGGGCAGATGGGCCGTCGGCATGCCGCAGCTCGACCGCATGTCCAGGATCCAGACGTCCCGCGACGCGACGCCGGTGAGATGCCCCATGAGCCCCGGCGACAGCGTGGGATGCGCGAAGGTGGTGCCGCTGGCGCTGTAGCCGTGGATCAGCAGCACCGGGGGCAGGCCCGAGGCCGGCGTCTTCGGGCGATAGCGCGTCAGGCGGATGAGCACCGGCACCGTCGCCCCCGCGTCGTCGACGCGCCGCGCCACCGCCAGCTCGCGGACCTCGGGCACCGGCGCGCCGGGCACGAAGCCCGGCAGGCGCTGCGGCACGCGCGCGGACGCGGCATCGGGCTTGCGGAAGCTCCACAGGTGGCCGTCGATCAGGATGCGCCCCACGTAGGCGGCGAAGCTCGCGAGATCGAGCAGTGCCGTGGGCTGGTCCTGCTGGTCGACGACGCGCATCAGCGGCACGCCCTGCGCCGCCAGGAACGGCAGGTGCAACGCGAGCCGGGGCCGCGCCGGCTTCGGATCGCCCCCGGCCGCCAGGCCCGGGAAGCGCGTCAACGTCAGCGTCATCAGCTGCTCCAGCGGGTTGGCGCCGCGCTCGTAGGCCAGCTGCTTGAAGCCCGACAGCCGCGTGCCGTCGGCGAAATCGCGCGCCAGCGCGCCGCTGGCCTGGGTGACGGTGAATTCGTAGTCCAGGCGGCGGGCCGCGCCGGCGCGGCTGGCGAGCGCCAGGATGCCGCCGACCCGCCGGCGCAGCCACGCCCAGCCACGCGCCAGCAGGCCCTTGCCGCGACCCGGCGCGACGGCGGGAACGTCCGGCGGTGACGGCTCGACGGACGCTCGCCGCGCCAGCAGCTGCTGCGTCAGGTCGCGCACGCCCCGGTTGGGCAGCCACGCGAGGAGCCCGCGCCAGATGCGTCGCCAGGGCGTGCTCGGCACGAAGCCGAAGATGTCGAGGCGGCCGGCGAGCATCGCCGTGAGCACGACCTGCTCGGAGTCCGGTTCGTCGCGCCCCGGCGCCAGGGGGCCTTCGTACACGCGCAGTCCGCAGCGCGCCGGGTCCAGCACGATGCGGCGCGGCACGGCCGGCCGCATCAGGTCGCGCAGCCGGGTCGGTTGGGAATGCAGCGTCAGCTCGATCCAGCGGCGGCGGCCGTCGGCGAAGGCCGCCTCGCCGCGCATGCGCTCGACCAGCTCGATGGCGGTGGGCCGGGCCGGCGTCGGCACGGCGGGCAGGTGGCGGAAGACCGGACGCGGCCGGTGCGGCGGCGGCTCGGCTGGCGGCTCGGCGGCCGTGATCGACCAGCGCGGACGCAGCGCCTGCGCCGCCCGGCGGGCCAGCGCCGCGATGGTCAGGGCCGGATTGACGCCCAGCGAGGTCGGCACGATGGCGCCGTCGAGCACCGCCAGCCCGTCGTGCACGCGCGGGGCGCCGATGCCGGTGCCCTCCGGCATGCCGGGATCGCCCGGATCGAAGACCCGCCCGAGGTGGTCGACCACGCCGTCGAGCGCGCTCTCGCCCATCGCGCACCCGCCCAGCGGATGCACTGTGAGCAGCGGCCCGCGCGGCATACCGAGTTCGCCGCGCATCGCGTCGGGCAGCGGCTTCCAGACCGGATTGGGCAGCACCCGTCCAGCGCCCTTCGCCGTGCCGACGAGCGCCTGCAACGCCTTCTGCCGCTCGTCGAACACCGGCAGCGCATTGAGTTCGGGCCAGTCGATGCGCAGGGCGCCGTCGCCCTCCCGGTCCGGATCGGCACCCGGGGCCGAAGGCACCAGGCTCAGCCGCCCGCCGGACCCGTCGTGGCCGATCACGGCCACCGGCAGCGAGCGATCGACGACCGCCGGGTCGACCGCCTGCGGATCGGCCGACCCGGCGCGGTGGTCGTTGCCGTCGCGCTCCTCCAGGGCGTGCAGCGTGGTCGCCGTGGCGAACACCTCGCCGAAGACGCGGCGCAGCGCCCCGGGCACCGCGAGGTCTTGGATCACGCAGCGCCGCGCCGGGTCGGTCGCGTCGCGCCGGTCGATCATGGCGGTGATGGTCGGACCGACGCGCCGGTCGCGCGGCGGAGCGTCCTCGTTGGCGACGGCCCGCACCGACGCTTCCTGCGCGTGGACCGAGGCGATCATGTCGCCGTTGGCCGAGAAGCGATGGCCGAGCAGCCCCGACAGGTTCAGGCCCCGGCCCTGATCCTGATCCTGGCGCCGCGAGCGCAGCAGGATCTCGGTCGACCCCAGCGCGCCGGCCGCCAGGATCACGCGCCGGGCGCGCAGCCGGAAGGGCGCGCCCTGGCGCCGGCGCAACTGCGCGTCGGTGTGTTGCACGACCAGCACCCAGCCCTCGCCCTCGCCTTCGGGCCGCTCCAGACGCAGCACCGTCGCACCCGTGTAGAGCGCGACGCCGGGCGTGCGGCAGGCCTGCGCGAGCAGCCCGACGTCCAGCGAGATCTTGGCGCCGTGGTTGCAGCCGGTGGCGCAGTCGCCGCAGTTGACGCAGGCCGACAGCGGCACGCCGGCCACCGTCCGGGCGCCGGGGCGCAGCGCCACGGTGATCGGGACCGGCTGCGCCGACCCGTCGATGCGGTGCAGGGCCGAGGTCTTGTCCAGCCCCTCGGACGAGGTGCCCGCCACGGTGTTGGGTCGGGCTTTCGTGCCGGCGCCCAGCCATTCGCCCACGACGTCGAAATGCGACGGGAGCATCGGGTCGTCGCGGATCGTCCGGGGCCAGTCGGAGGAGCGCAGCACCGAGTCGCTCGGCTGCAGCATGACGCCGGCATTGATCAGCGAGCCTCCGCCCACGCCGTTGGCCACCAGCACGTCCACGTCGCCGCCCACGCGCACGTCGAACAGGCCGAGCGGGCGTCCGCGCGGCGCGGTGCGCCCCGGCGTGCTGAAGCGCACGTGGCCCGCGAGGTCGGCGAAGCGGGAGGGAAAGGCGCCCGGGAGGTATTCGTTGCCGCGCTCCAGGATGCAGATCGAGATCGGGCGGTCGGGCGCGTCGGCCCCCTCCGCCGACGCGACGCGGCCGCCGGCGAACTCGCGCGCCGCCACGGCCGCGCCGTAGCCGCTGCCCACGATCACCAGGTCCACGTCGTGCTCCGACGGCAACTCGGCGAGGCTCTCCCGGTCGATGTGCGGGAAGCGCGCCACCAGGCATTCCAGGCCCTGGCCGAGCCAGGCGACGTCCGTTTCGGGCGTGCCGGACGCGTCGGACGCGTCGGCGCAGGGATGCTCGGAGGGACGGGAGTTGTCGGCGCCGGCAGGATTCACGGGTGTCGGGGCTCGCGCCAGGAAGAGGACGCATCGATTGTGTCGATCCCCTTCCTCGATCGACATCGGCTCTTCGGAGGATGCCGGCGACCGCCCGGTGGGTTAGGACGCCGGTGCCGACGACGGCGCGACGGGCCCGGCGCGACCCGCTCCTACGCCCGGGCCTGCAGCGCTTCCTGCTCGTCGTCCAGGTGCCCGAGCATGCCCTGCGCGCCCTCGTCGAAGCCGCGCACCGGCTGCGCCTTGGCCAGCGCCATCCAGGTGCCGAAGGGCATGCGCGGCAGCGTGCGGTGCACGGCGGCGCGCGCGACCACCAGGCGACCGGCCTCGACCACGATCACGCCGCATTCGGCCGGGATCTCGTCGGGCGAGCCGATCGGGCGGTCGCGCGCGTCGCGGCCGAGCACGTACCAGCACTCGCCGCCCAGGTCGAGGTAGGCGGCGCGCTTGTCGGGCTTGCGCAGGTCGGCGATCAGGTCGGCGCGGCGCACCTTGATCTCGTGGACCACGGGCTGCGCGTAGGCCTCGACGCTGGTGTTGCGGATCGAGAAGACGTCCGGGCGCGCCATGCACCAGCGCGGCGGCTCGCCCTCGTTCTTCGGCGGCAGCCGCGCGCGCAGCCCCAGTCCGCGCCAGGCGATGCGGCCGGCGCGCGTCATCTCGCGCGCCACCTGCTCGACCAGCGCCTCGTGCGCCGACAGCGCCGCGCGGTTGACCACCAGGCTGCCGGCGATGTGCGCGATGCCGGCGTCGGTCACGCGCAGGGTCTCGTGGCCGAGCGCGGACCGGCGGCGCTCCAGCAGGCCGGCGGCGAGCAGGTCGATCTCGACCGTGTCGCAGCACGGCCAGCCGGCCGAGCGGTAGATGTCGCGCAGGCGCCGCGCGTGCGTGCGGCCGAGCGCGAGCGCGCCGGGCGGCGGCTCGACCACCGGCGGCGCCCCGCCGGGGTCGGTGACGGGTGGCCCGCCGGGCGATGGATCGCCTTCGGGCGGCGATGCGGGAAAGGGTGGCGGCGTGATCGGCGGCACGGGGGTCGGCACCGGCGGGCTCACGGGGATGTCGGCGTCGGCGCGCCGCAGGCAGGTGGCTGTCGAAGGCATGGGCACAGGTTAGCGGGAAGGAGATTCATCGTCGAGTCGGGGGAATTGAGGTCCATGGCCGGGGGTCGCGGTCAATGGAAGTCGCGGCTGCGCCGGTTCCCGGCCAGGCGCCCCAGCCAGGGCGTGAGGTCGCGGAAGCCCCGGGCGAGCAGGTGGCGCACCTGGCCGCCGGTGTCGACGTCGCGCTGCCAGAGGCCCTGCACGGCCAGCAGCCTGGCCTTCAGGAGCGGCTCGCGCTGGGCGTCGGCCAGGTCCTTCCAGACGATCACGTTGACGTTGCCGGTCTCGTCCTCCAGCGAGACGAAGATCGTCCCCTGGGCCGTCTGCGGCCGCTGGCGCAGGGTGACGAGGCCGCAGGCGCGCACCAGGCAGCCGTGGGGCAGCCGGTCGAGCTGCTCGGCGCTCAGCAGCCTCAGGCGCGCCATGCGCGGGCGCAGCAGCGCGAGCGGATGGCGCCGCAGGGTCAGGCCGAGCGCGGCGTGGTCGCCGACGATCTCCTCGCCCTCCGATGCCGCCGGCAGCGCCAGCGCCGCCTCGTGGATCGGCACGCCGGCGAGCAGGCCCGGCGGCGCGCGGCGGTGCGCGGTGGCGTCCCAGACCTGCTGGCGCCGGTGGCCCGACAGCGCCGCGAGCGCGTCGGCGGCGGCCAGCGCCGCCATGTCGGCGCCGTCGAGCGCGGCGCGCAGGGCCAGGTCCTCGGTGCTCGCGAAGGGCGCGGCGGCGCGCGCATCCAGCAGCCGCCGCGCCCCCGCCGCGCTGAGCGACGCGATGCGCCGCAGCCCCAGCCGCACGGCCGGATGGTCGCGCGCCCCCGGGCTCGTGGCGGGTTCCAGGGTGCTGTCGAGCCCGCTGACGGTGACGTCCACCGGCCGCACCTCGACATCGTGGCGCCGCGCGTCCTGCACCAGCTGCGAGGCCGAGTAGAAGCCCATCGGCTGGGCGTCGAGCAGCGCCGCCAGGAAGCAGGCCGGCTCGTGGTGCTTGAGCCAGCAGCTCACCGACACCAGCAATGCGAAGCTCGCCGCGTGGCTCTCCGGGAAGCCGTACTCGCCGAAGCCCTCGATCTGCCGGAAGACCGACTCGGCGAAGTCGCGCGCGTAGCCGCGTTTGACCATGCCCTCGATCAGCTCGTCCTGGAAGGCGTCGACGCCGCCGGTGCGCTTCCAGGCCGCCATCGCGCGGCGCAGGCGGTCGGCGCGCTCTGGCGAGAAGCCGGCCGCGATCATGGCGATCTGCATCACCTGCTCCTGGAAGATCGGCACGCCCAGCGTGCGCGCCAGCGCCGGGGCGAGCGCCGGGTACGGGTCGTCGAGCGGCAGGCCGCGGCGCATCCGCTCGCGGTTGCGCAGGTAGGGATGCACCATGCCGCCCTGGATCGGCCCCGGCCGCACGATGGCGACCTCGATCACCAGGTCGTAGTAGCAGCGCGGCCGCAGGCGCGGCAGCATCGACATCTGGGCCCGGCTCTCGACCTGGAACACGCCCACGGTGTCGGCGCGGCAGATCATGTCGTAGACGTCCGGGTCGTCGTCGGGGACCTGGTGCATTTCAAGCGCCGTGCCGCGCCAGGCGTTGGCGAAGTCGAGCGCGCGGCGGATGGCGCTGAGCATGCCCAGCGCCAGCACGTCGACCTTGAGCATGCCCATGGCCTCGAGGTCGTCCTTCTCCCACTGGATGACCGAGCGGTCCTTCATCGAGGCCCGCTCCACCGGCACCAGCCGCGTGAGCCTGGTCTGCGTGAGCACGAAGCCGCCGACGTGCTGGCTCAGGTGGCGCGGCGTGTCCTTGAGCTGGTCGGCGAGCGCGAGCCACTGGCGGACCCTGGCGGGCCGCTCGCGCACGCCGGTGCGCGCCATGGCGGCCTCGATGCGCTCGTCCAGGATGGCGGCGTCGAACCAGTGGTGGTCCTTCGCGAAGTCGTCGACCAGCCGGACATCGACGTCCAGCGCCCGCCCGACGTCGCGCAGGGCGCTGCGCGAGCGGTAGCGGATGACGACCGCGGCGATGGCGGCGCGATCGCGGCCGTACTTGGCGTAGATGTACTGGATCACCTCCTCCCGGCGCTGGTGCTCGAAGTCGACGTCGATGTCCGGCGGCTCGCGGCGCTCGCGGCTGAGGAAGCGTTCGAACAGCAGGTGTCCCTTGGCCGGGTCGATGGCGGTGATGCCCAGGCAGTAGCAGACGGCCGAGTTGGCCGACGAGCCGCGCCCTTGGCAGAGGATCGCCTTCGAGCGCGCGAAGGCCACGATGTCCTCGACGGTGAGGAAGAACATCTCGTAGCCCATCGCGACGATCAGGTCGAGCTCATGGCGCAGCTGGCTTCGCACCTGCTGCGGGATGCCGTCCGGATGACGCCCGGGTGGATAGCGCCCGCGCGCGCCCTCCCAGGTCTTGCGCACCAGCGTCTGCGCCGGGGTCTCGCCGCTGCCGAGCAGTTCGCGCGGGTACTGGTAGTGGTCGCGCAGCCGCTCGGGGTCGAAACGGCAGCGTTCCGCCACCCGCAGGGTGCGGGCCAGCAGCGCGGCCGGATAGAGGTCGCGCAGCCGGCCGCGCGGGCGCAGGTGGCGCTCGGCGTTGGACTGCAACGCGAAGCCGCACGCCGCCACCGGCCGGCCCAGGCGGATGGCGGTGAGCACGTCCTGCAGCGGCTTGCGCCCCCGCACGTGCATGTGGACGTCGCCGGCCGCCACGCACGGCACGCCGGCGGCAGCGCCCGCCGCTTCGAGCGCCGCGAGCCACAGGTCGTCGTCGACCTCGTCGAACAGCTCGACGGCGAGCCACAGGTGCTCGCCGTACAGCGCGCGCGCCGCGGCGAGGTCGGCGCGCAGCGTCGCGCCGTCGACCGGGCGGCCCGGCGCGCGCGCCGGCACGAAGAGGATCTCGCAGTGGCGCAGCGAGGCCGGGTCGGCGGCATCGACGGCGTCGCGCTCGCCCTCCCCCTCGCCGTCGGCGTCGGCGCCATCGCCTGCATCGGTATCGGCATCGGCATCGGCTCGGTTCGTGCGGTCCTCGCCCCCGGCCGCGACGTCCCAACGCACCCGGTACTCGCCCTTGGGTGCGTCGGTGGTGCGCGCGGCGGTGATGAACTCGCACAGGTTGCCCCAGCCCGCCATGTCGTGCGCGATCGCCACCAGCGTGAAACGCTCGAAGCGGAACTCGCTGCCGTGGAGCAGGCGGAAGTCGGCGTTGCGCCACGGCCGGGGCGCGTCGGGATGCGCGCGCTCCCACTCGTCCAGGGCCCGCAGGTGGTCGCGCAGGCCGACGTGGGCGCGCACGATGCCCGCGACCGAGCACTCGTCGGTGATGGCCAGCGCGCGGTAGTCGAGCTGCCAGGCGCGGATCGCCAGGTCCTCGGGGCTGGAGGCGCCGCGCTGGAAGCTGAAGTGGGTCAGGCAGTGCAGCTCGGCGTGGTCGGGCACGGCGGCAGGCGCCGGACGGTCCGACGCGCCGGACGGGCCGGCGGGATCGGTCGCGCCGCCGCCCGGCGTGGCGTCCCCGGCGCGGTCGACACCTTCCGCATCCGGGGCCGGCACCACGCGCAGGCGGGACCGCTGGCGGGTACGCAGCTGCTTGTCGGTGAGCTCAGGCATAGAGCCCCTGCAGGAACCAGCGCGCGTCGCGGGCCACGCCGCCGCCGGGCAGGCGCTCCCGGAACACCCAGACCAGGCCGGCGCCCGGGCTGCGGGCGACGTAGTAGTCGCGCAGGGCCGGCGCGGGAGCAGCGCTTCCACCGGCGTCGGGATTGCGCTCGACGCCGCGCTCCGGGTCGGCATCGGCTTCGTCGTCGTCGCTCCACCAGCCGGTCTCCAGCCGCTGTGGTCCGGCCAGCCGGACCAGGCGTCCCTGGTAGCAGGGATGGCCGTCGCGCACGTCGAGCGGCAGCGGCTCGGGCAGGAGCCAAGCCGGCCACAACACCGCGGCGGACGGGGCGCCGCTGTCGCCAGTGCCGCCGGTGAGCGCCGTCGTCGTCGCCGACGCCCGCGGCGCGCGCAGCGCCGGCAGCCAGCGCTGCATGCGCTCGGGCCGATGGTCGGCCCGCGTCACGGGCACCACCACCTGCCGCGCCCCCAGCCGCGCGCTCAGGCGCTCGACGAGTTCGTGCAGGCGATCGCCCGGGCGGTTGTCCTCGGGCAGGAAGCTCGCGCTGGCACCGACGCACGGCGCGGTGTCGAGCGAGCGCAGCCGCAGCCAGCTCGCGGGCGCGGCGAGCGTCGTCGACGCCAGGCGCTCGCCCATCAGCCGGCGCAGGTGGACGACGTCCTGCGTGGCCTCCGAGGTGCGCACGACGAGGGCCTGGTGCGGCGGCAGCTCGACGCCCTCGTGGCGCCGCCGGTCGAGCGTCCACTGCAGTTCGAGCGCGCGCACGCCGCGCTGGCGCGCGCGCAGCCAGACCTGCAGCGCGCCGAGCAGCCGCTGAGCCGCCCACATCAGCTCGGGCGCGGTCTCGGCCAGCGCCGGCAGCTCGATCCTCTGCTCGAAGGACTCGGGCAGCGTCAGCCAGGCGTGGCGCTCCGGCCGCAGCCCCCAGGCGACGTCGAGCGCCTCGCGCAGCGCGGGGCCGAAGCGCCGCGACAGGCCGGCGCGCGGCAGCGCCGCCACGTCGCCCCAGGTGGTGCAGCCCATGCGCGCGAGCAGGTCGAGCCGGTCGCGCGCCGCCGTCAGCGTGTGCAGCGGCAGGGCCGCGGGGATGTCGGCGGGCGGCTGGCGACCGGCGGCGAACAGGCGCAGCCGGGCTAGCGCGACCGGCGCGGTGGCGCCCAGCACCTTGCGCAGCCGGTGGAGCGGCACGGGATTGAGGGCGTCCATCTGCCGCAGGAGCTGTCGCTGCCCGCCCCACAGGCGCTCGCAGGCCGAGACCTCCAGCACCAGCGCCTCGTCGAGCCAGGCCACGCGCGGGGTGAACTGCAGCGCCCACCAGCCGAGGGCCTCGGTCGACAGGACGGGGGACGGCGGCGCGCCCACCTCGGCTTCGATCTCAGCCTCAGGCTGCCACCGCAACGCGATCCACTGCATCGGACGGCCCTCCTTCGAGTCCCGGCGCGCGCGGGGCGACCGGCATCGCCGGCACCGCCGACGTGGCGGCCACCGCTACCGTCGCCGTCGCCACTGGCGCTGCCTTTCCGGCCTCGTCCCGTTCCGGCGCCCGCCGACGCTGCGAAGCGGCGCGCAGCAGCATCGCCAGGCGCTCGTCGCGGGCCGGCAGCGCGAGGGGCGCGGCGAGCGGCGGACCGCGGCGCTTGAGCACGTCGACGTCCATGCGGCCGGCGGGATCGCCGGCTCGGGCGTGACCGGTCTCCCCGGCGGCATCCGCGTCGGTGCCGTGCCGGGCCTCGATCGCGGCGAGACGGCCCGTCGCCGTGCCGGGCCCGCGCGGCCCCGCCGGCGCGGCCTCCCGCACGGGCACGCAGCGCACGCGCAGCCGCAACCGCGCCGGCGAGGCGGTCTGGGCCTGCGCCTCGGGACGGAAGACGAACAGCAGGTTCTCGTGCCGGGCGGCGGCCAACTGCAGCCGGCGCAGGTCGGCGGGGCGCGCCTGCGGCAGCCAGGCCAGCACGGCCGCCACGTCGGCGCAGCGCAGGGCCTGCTCACAGGCCCAGGCCCGCGCGACGGCGCCGTCGCCGCGGACCCACAGCAGGGCCTCGACGGGCAGGCCGCCGGCGGCCAGGACCGGAGCGAACGGCACCCGGGGGGCGCCCACCAGTACCACCCGCCCGCCGCGCAGCCGCACCGCCAGCGCCAGCGCCGGCAGCAGCAGCTGCCACACCTGGGTCTCCGGCGCCGCCTGCAGCACCTCGGTCAGCGCCCCGACCGGCCAGCCGCCGCCGGGCAGTTGCGCATCCAATGCCCCGTGGCCGGTGGAGACGACCCGGGCCTCGGCCGAGGCCAGTTCGTCGCCATGCCAGACGTCGGAACGCGCGGCCGGCGCAGGCGCTTCAGGGACGGGGGAAGGGAAGGCCATGATCGGAAAAAGGATTTGACTGTATTTTTATACAGTATCCTGATCCGATGCAAGCGTTGCGCGGCACGAAACCGCTCCCCGTCTCCCGTCAGCCGATGTCGGGGAAGGTCAATCCTTCGCGGGATCGTGCCCCCAGTTCATGAGCGAATGGCGCCAGGGGGTGTCCTCGATGTCGCCCTCCGGACGCTGCGCCAGGTGCCGATGCACGTAGCCGACCACCTTGGCCATGTGCCGCAGGTCGGCCTGCGTGCGCTTGTCCTTGCGCTTGCCGAGGATGTCGACGATGCGCCGGCCCGAGCGGTGCCCGACCGACTCGCCCTCTCCGGTGGCCGACCAACCGACGGTCTTGGATTCGGAGGTCTTGAGCCATTTGCCGAGCTGCGCGGCGGTCATGTTGACGGCTTCGTCGAAGTCGGCGGTGATCTTCTGCTGCTTGTCTTCCATCGGAATTCCTCGCTTCGCGGTTCAGGGTGAAAAAACGAGGAGTGACGATGGCGCACCGCTGTGGCACCGGCGCGTCGGCTTGGGACGGCCAGCGGCGTCAGGCGGCGGCGCGGGCGGTGCCGGCAGGCACGCCCGCGCCGCGTTCAGGCCAGGGCGCCGAAGCGGAAGCTCGACACCGCGATGCCGCCCATGAAGTCGTCCTCGTGGTAGATGCGCTCGGCGGCCTCGCCCTCGGCCGCGCCGGCGGCCACCATCAGCGGGATCAGGTGCTCCTCGCGCGGATGCGCCAGGCGCGCGGCGGGTGCCGACGCCCAGTCGACGAGCATGGCGTCGCGCCGGTCCGGCGAGGTGCGCACGACGGCGTCGTCGAGCCAGTCGTCGAACGCGTGCGAGGCGTCGCGCGCGCGCGGGCCGAAGTTGCGCAGGTTGTGGTAGCTCAGGCCGCTGCCGACGATGAGCACCTCCTCGGCGCGCAGCGGCGCCAGCGCCCGGCCCAGGGCCAGGTGCTCGGCCGGATCGAGCCCCCGGCGCAGCGACAGCTGCACCACCGGCACGTCGGCCTTCGGATAGATGGCGGCCATCGGCGAGAAGGTGCCGTGGTCGAAGCCGCGCGCGGCGTCGAAGGCGGCCGGCAGGCCGGCGCCGGCGATCAGGGCCTGCACGCGGTGCGCGAGCGCGGGGTCGCCGGGGGCGTCGTAGCGCACCTGGTAGGTGTGCTCCGGGAAGCCGCCGTAGTCGTAGATCATGGGCGGCCGGGCGTGGCCCTGCACCGTGAAGGCGTCGGCCTCCCAGTGCGCCGACACCATCAGGATGGCGCGCGGCGCGGCGCCGATCCGGCGCGGGATGTCGGCCAGCGAGGCGGCCAGGCGGTCGTAGGTCGCGCCGGTCCGCTCCCTCATCCACGGCCACGGACCGCCGCCGTGCGAGATGAAGTAGGTCGGCAGGATGCGGGATGCGGGCGATGGAATGGATGAAGTCGTCATGCGGTGCTCCTTGGTCGAAGCCAGTCTAGGTGTTTCCCCTGAGGAAATCGATGGCCTAAGATTCATGCTTCCGTTTCTTCCCGAGAAATCATCATGGACCGGCTCACCAGCCTGCGCGTGTTCCGCGAAGTCGTCGACGCGGGCAGCTTCTCGACCGCCGCCGACCGGCTGTCGATCTCCGCGCCGATGGTCAGCAAGCACGTCGCCCAACTGGAAAAATCGCTGGGCGCGCGCCTGCTCCACCGCAGCAGCCGCCACCTGAGCCTGACCGAGGCCGGCGAGACCTGGCACGCCCACAGCGCC
Organism: Variovorax sp. PvP013; assembly: GCF_050435945.1. Taxonomy (NCBI): domain Bacteria; kingdom Pseudomonadati; phylum Pseudomonadota; class Betaproteobacteria; order Burkholderiales; family Comamonadaceae; genus Variovorax; species Variovorax sp. PvP013. The sequence goes on along the minus strand of NZ_JBNDLF010000001.1, from coordinate 397,021 downwards.
CAGGCGCTGGACATGCTCGACGCCGCCGAGGCCGCCATCGGCCAGCGCCACGCGGCACCGCGCGGCCAGCTCAAGGTGAGCGCGCCGGTGTGGTGCGCCACGCCGTGCTTCGCCGAGGCGCTGGCCGCCTTCCGCGAACGCTGCCCGGAGGTGCTGGTCGACATGCACTTGGCGAACCGCAAGGTCGACTTGGCCGCCGACGGCTACGACCTCGCCCTGCGCGCCACGCACGAGCCCTCGCCCGCGCTGATCGCGCGGCCGCTGTGCCGCGTGCCCTTCCACCTGGTGGCCGCGCCCGCGGCCCTCGCGCGCGACGGCACGCCGGCGGCGCCGGCCGACCTGGCGCGCCAGGGCGCCATCGTGCCGAGCTACGTCGACCTCGACGGCCACGCGCTGCAGGGTCCGGACGGCCGGACCGCGCCGCTCCACCTCTCGCCCGTGCTGCGCTCGGACGACACCACGCTGTCGCTGCATGCCGTGCGCGCGGGCATGGGCCTGGCCTTCCTGCCGGCCTGGCTGGTCGACGACGACCTGGCGCGCGGCGTCTTGCTGCGCGTGCTCCCCGGCTGGCGCGCGCCGCCGGTCACGCTGTTCGCCGTCTACGCCAGCCGTCGGTACATGGCGCCCAAGCTGCGCAGCTTCATCGACTTCCTCGGCGAGCGGCTCGCGGACGGCACGGCGGCTGCCGCTACCGTCGCCGGTGCCGACGCGTCCGCCCTGGATGGTCCCGATGCGCGCGGCGCGCGACTGGCGCAGGATCGTCGATCCGCCAGTGCCCCTGTGTCCCTTTCCGCTTCCTCCCCTTCCCTCTGACTCCTCAACGACCTTCCAACATGTCCCCTCAATATTCCCGGATCGGCGTCATCGGCGCCGGCGCCATGGGCCGCGGCATCGCTCAGATCGCCGCGCAGGCCGGCAGCGACGTGCTGCTGCTCGACAGTTTCGACGGCGCCGCCGCGCGCGGGCGCGACGCCGTCGTCGCGCAGTGGGAGAAGCTGCGCGAGAAGGGCCGGCTCGACGACGCCCAGGCCGGCGCCTTCGGATCGCGCCTGAACGTCGCCGCGTCGATGGCCGACCTCGCCGGCTGCGACCTCGTGATCGAGGCCGTGGTCGAGGACCTGGCCGTCAAGCGCGCGCTGTTCAAGGAACTCGAGGCGGTGGTCGCGCCCACGGCCACGCTGGCGACCAACACCTCGTCGCTGTCGGTCACGGCCATCGCCGCCGGGCTGGCGCGACCCGGACGCATCGCCGGCTTCCACTTCTTCAACCCGGTGCCGCTGATGAAGGTGGTGGAGGTGGTGGCGGGCTTCCGCACCGAACCCGAGGTCTGCGCCCGACTGGCCGCCTACGCGACCGAGATGGGCCACAGCGCGGTGCAGGCGCAGGACACGCCCGGCTTCATCGTCAACCACGCCGGGCGCGGCTTCGGCACCGAGGCCCTGCGCATCGTCGGCGAGGGCGTGGCCGACTTCGCCACCATCGACCGCATCCTGAAGGACCAGGCCGGTTTCCGCCTCGGCCCCTTCGAGCTGATGGACCTGACGGCGCTGGACGTGTCGCACCCGGTGATGGAGTCGATCTACCGCCAGTACTACGACGAGCCGCGCTTCCGCCCCAGCGTGATCACGGCACAGCGCCTGGCCGCCGGCGCGCTCGGACGCAAGACCGGCCACGGCTTCTACGACTACGCCGACGGCGTCCAGCAGGTGCCGCCCGAGGCGCCGGCACCGGTGGTCGACGAATTGCCGCCGGTATGGATCTCGCCGCGCGCGGCCCGGCGTGCCGAACTCATCAAGCTGGTGCACACGCTCGGCGCGCGGCTGGAGTCGGGCCAGGCGCCCTCCCAGGCGGCGCTGATCCTGGTCGCGCCGCTGGGCTTCGACGTCACCACCGTGGCGGCCGTCGAGCGGCTCGACGCCACGCGCACCGTCGGCATCGACCTGCTGGTCGACGACGCCGCCACGAAGCGCCGCGTGCTGGCCACCAACCCGGCCACGCGGCGCGACATGCGCGAGGCCGCGCACGCCCTGTTCGCGCGCGACGGCAAGGCCGTCAGCGTGATCCGCGACAGCGGCGGCTTCGTCACGCAGCGCGTGGTCGGCACCATCGTCAACATCGCCGCCGACATGTGCCAGCAGCGCGTGTGCTCGCCGGCCGACCTGGAGACCGCCGTGCGCCTGGGCCTGGGCTACCCGCGCGGGCCGCTGGCACTGGGCGACCTGTACGGGCCGACCAACATGCTGGAGGTGCTGTTCAACCTGCAGACCGTCTACGGCGACCCGCGCTATCGCCCGAGCCCGTGGCTGCGCCGGCGCGGCGCCCTCGGCCTGAGCCTGATGCACGAGGAGGAATGAAGCCGCCATGACCGCCGAACTCAAGAGCACCACCGAAGGCTGCACCATGGTGCTGACCCTGTCGAACCCCGAGCAGCGCAACGCGCTCGGCCCGGCGATCTACGCCGCCGGCATCGAGGCGCTCGACAGCGCCGCCGACAGCGACGAGATCCGCAGCGTCGTCATCGTCGGCGAGGGCGCCTGGTTCTGCGCTGGCGGTTCGCTGCAGCGCCTGCGCGACAACCGGCGCGAGGCGCCCGCCGTGCAGGCCGAGAGCATCGACGCGCTGCACAGCTGGATCGACTCGATCCGCACCTTCCCGAAGCCGGTCATCGCCGCCGTCGAGGGCGCCGCGGCGGGCGCGGGCTTCTCGCTCGCGCTGGCCTGCGACCTCGTCGTCGCGGCGCGCGACGCGATCTTCGCGGCCTCGTACAGCAACGTCGCGCTGACGCCCGACGGCGGCCTGAGCTGGCACCTCGCGCGCGCGCTGCCGCGCCAGCTCGCCGGCGAATGGCTGATGTGCGGCGAGCGCCTGGGCGCGCCGCGGCTGCACGAGGCCGGGCTGGTCAACCAGCTCGCCGACAGCGGCCAGGCGCTGGCGACCGCGCTCGCGCTGGCCGAGCGCCTGAACGCGCGCGCGCCCAACGTGCTCGCGAGCCTGAAGGAGCTGCTCAACGAGGCGCCGGGCGCGACGCTCGCCCATCACCTGGGCCAGGAGCGCGACCACTTCGTGCGCAACCTGCACCACCCCAACGCCGGCATCGGCATCGAGGCCTTCCTGGCCCGGGAAACGCCGCGCTACCCCTGAGGGCGTCCGGACCCCCTCGGATTCCCGCACCAGTCACTCACAGGACAGTCCCATGGACGAACCCATTCTTAACATCGACGAACGCGAGGCCATCAACGGTGGCCGCTGGTTCTCCTCCCTCTCCCCATCGCTGCGCCACGACATCCTCCGATGCGCCTACGTCAGACGTCACAAGGACGGCGAGCTCCTCACCGCGCGCGGCGACCCACCCGAGCAGTGGATCGCCTGCGCCAAGGGCGCGGTGCGCGTGAGCTCCACCACCGTCTCGGGCAAGCAGGTCACGCTGACCTACGTCGAGCCCGGCATCTGGTTCGGCGACGTGGCGATGTTCGACGGCGACCGCCGCACGCACGATGCCTACGCGCACGGCGAGACCACCACGCTCAACGTGGCGCGGGCCGACTTCCAGAAGATTCTGGCCACGCACGTCGAACTCTACGAGGCGCTGATGCGCCTGCAGGCGCGGCGCATCCGCCAGCTCTTCGGCCTGGTGGAGGACCTCAACACCCTGCCCCTGCGCGCCCGGCTGGCCAAGCAGCTCACGCACCTGGTGCGCAGCTACGGCGTGCCCAGCCTGGCCGACGGCAGCCAGATGCGCATCGGCCTGCATCTGGCGCAGGAGGAACTCGCGCAACTGCTGGGCGCCTCGCGCCAGCGCGTGAACCAGGAACTCAAGGCGATGGAGCGCGAGAACGTCATCCGCATCGAACCGGGCGGCCTGGTGGTGCGCGATCGCTCGGCGCTCCTGCGGATCGCCGAATCCGACAACTGATCATCGACATCGACCCGGCTTCGGCCATGGAAGGACCCGCGGCATGAGCCAGCAGACACCACCGACGCAGACACGGACGCAGCAGGATTTCGGCCAGTTCGTGGGCACGCGCGCCGTCTCGGGATCGCACGCCTTCGACGTCGACGCCCTCACGGGCTGGCTCGAGGCGCACCTCGACGGCTTCCGGGGACCGCTCACGGTCGAGATGTTCAAGGGCGGCCAGTCCAACCCGACCTACAAGCTGATCACGCCCGCCCAGAGCTACGTCATGCGCGCCAAGCCCGGGCCGGTGGCCAAGCTGCTGCCCTCGGCCCACGCCATCGAACGCGAGTACAAGGTCATGGCCGGCCTGGCGGGCACCGACGTGCCGGTGCCGCGCATGCTGTGCCTGTGCGAGGACGAATCGGTCATCGGCCGCGCCTTCTACGTGATGGAGTTCAAGACCGGCCGCGTGCTGTGGGACCAGAGCCTGCCGGGCATGGACTGCGTCGAGCGCGCCGCCATCTACGACGAACTCAACCGCGTCATCGCCGCCCTGCACAGCGTCGACTTCGCCGACCAGGGCCTGACCGACTACGGCCGCCCGGGCCACTACGTCGAGCGCCAGATCGCCCGCTGGAGCAAGCAGTACGTGGCCTCCGTCACCCAGCCCATCCCCGAGATGGACCGGCTGATGGAATGGCTGCCCGCGCACGTTCCCGCCAGCGCGCGCGACGAGCGCCACGGCTCGATCGTCCACGGCGACTACCGGCTCGACAACGTCATGTTCCATCCCACCGAGCCCCGCGCCGTCGCGGTGCTGGACTGGGAGCTGTCCACGCTCGGCCATCCGCTGGCCGACTTCAGCTACCACTGCATGTCGTGGCACATCGCCCCGGGCGCCTTCCGCGGGCTCGGCGGCGTCGACGTGGCGAGCCTGGGCATCCCCACCGAGAGCGCGTACGTCCGCCGCTACTGCGAGCGCACCGGCATCACCACGCCCGAGGCGCTCGCGCCCGACTGGAACTTCTACCTCGCCTACAACATGTTCCGCATCGCCGCGATCCTGCAGGGCATCGCCAAGCGGGTGGAGATGGGCACGGCGTCGAGCGAGCAGGCCGTGGCGTCCGGCCGCGGCGCATTGCCGATGGCGCGCATGGCCTGGGATTTCGCGCAGCGGGCCTGATCGCGGCGCCGCCGCAGGGGCAATCTCAGACCGGCTGCAGCGGCCGGGGCTCGCCCGGCGGCAGTTCGATGCGGATCGGGTCGCCCTCGCGCACCTCGCCGCTCTCCAGCACGATCGCCATCACGCCGGCCTTGCGCACCAGGCCGCCCCGGGCGTCGCGCCCCAGGGTGGCGGCCATCAGGCCGCGCTGGAAGCGGTCGAGCTGGCTGCAGGGATTGCGCAGGCCGGTGAGTTCGACGACCGCCGCCTCGCCATCCCGACCCAGGTGCAGCCGCGTGCCGGTGGGCAGCGCCAGCAGGTCGATGCCGCGCGTGGTGACGTTCTCGCCCAGGTCGCCCGCCCAGACGGCGAAGCCGGCTTCCATCAGCTCGTCGAAGAGTTCGGCATGCAGCAGGTGCACCTGGCGCAGGTTGGGCGCCGAGGCGTCGCGCGCCACGCGCGAGCGGTGCTTGACGGTGGCGCCGGCATGCGCGTCGCCGTCGACGCCCAGGCCGGCCGTCAGCCGGATCGACGGTTCGGCGAACTTGGAGAAGCTGTGCAGGCCGCTCGCATGGACGGCCGCGACGCGCGCGGCCGGGCCGTCACCGCGATCTCCGGGGTCGATCGACTCGCCCATCATGGTCAGGCGTCGAGCGTGGCCGCCAGACGCCGGGCGCAGGCGGTGGCCTGTTCGGCATCGCGCGCCTCGACCATGACGCGCAGCAGCGGTTCGGTGCCGCTCGGACGGATCAGCACGCGGCCGGCGTCGCCGAGCTCGGTCTCGACGCGGCGCGTCTCGGCCGACAGCGTCTGGTTGGCGCGCCAGTCCTGGCCGTGCTCGAGGCGCACGTTGAGCAGCACCTGCGGGAACAGCGTCACCTCGGCCAGCAGTTCGGCCACCGTGCGGCCGCTGCGCACGCAGGCCTGCAGCACCTGCAGCGCGCTGACGATGCCGTCGCCGGTGGTGTGGCGGTCGAGCGCGAGCAGGTGGCCCGAGCCCTCGCCGCCGAGCAGCCAGCCGCGCTTCTCCAGTTCCTCCAGCACATAGCGGTCGCCGACCTTGGCGCGCACGAACTCGATGCCCTGCGCGCGCAGCGCCATCTCGACCGCCTTGTTGGTCATCAGCGTGCCGACCACGCCCCGGGGCCGCTCGCCGCGTGCGATGCGCTCGTTGACCATCAGGTAGAGCAGTTCATCGCCGTTGAACAGGCGGCCGCTCGCATCGACGAGCTGCAGCCGGTCGGCGTCGCCGTCGAGCGCGATGCCGTAGTCGGCGCCCTGCGCCGTCACGGCCTCGACGAGCGCGCCCGGGTGCGTCGCCCCGACGCCTTCGTTGATGTTGAGCCCGTCGGGCGCGCAGCCGATGCTGGTGATCTCGGCGCCGAGTTCGTGGAACACCTGCGGCGCCACCTGGTAGGCCGCGCCGTGGGCGGCATCGACCACCAGCCGCATGCCGCGCAGGCTCAGGTCGTGGGCGAAGGTGCTCTTGCAGAACTCGATGTAGCGGCCGGCGGCGTCGTTCAGGCGCCGCGCCTTGCCCAGTTCGGCCGAATCGGCCCACACCGGCGCGTCCTGCAGCGCGGCCTCCACCGCCTCCTCCCATTCGTCATCGAGCTTGGTGCCCTGGGCGCTGAAGAACTTGATGCCGTTGTCGGGGAACGGGTTGTGGCTGGCGCTGATCACCACGCCCAGGCTGGCTCGCTGGGCCCGCGTCAGGTAGGCCACGCCGGGCGTGGGCAACGGCCCCAGCAACACGACGTCGACGCCGGCCGAGTTGAAGCCCGACTCCAGCGCCGATTCGAGCATGTAGCCCGAGATGCGCGTGTCCTTGCCGATCAGCACGGTCGGCCGGGCCTCGGTCTTCCTGAGCACGTGGCCCACCGCGTGCGCGAGTCGCAGCACGAAGTCGGGCGTGATGGGGGGTTGCCCGACCGTGCCGCGGATGCCGTCGGTGCCGAAATACTGTCGTGTCATTCCTGGATTTCTCTTGTATTCGTCATGGGATGAGGGCCGGACCGGCCGCTGCGGATGAAGAGGCGGTTCCCGTCGGAAGATCGTTCGCGGCGCGCCACACCGCCAGCGCCGCGACGGTGTCGCGCACGTCGTGCACGCGCACGATCGACGCGCCGCGCTCGACGGCCATCAGCGCCGCCGCTACGCTCGGCACCATGCGCTGCGAGGCCGCCTCGATGCCCGTGACGGCACCCAGCGAGGACTTGCGCGACCAGCCGGCGAGCACGGGACGGCCCAGCGCCAGCAGTTCGCGCTGCCGCGCCAGCAGCGCGAAGTTCTGCGCCACGCTCTTGCCGAAGCCAATGCCCGGATCGACGGCGATGCGCGGCGCATCGACGCCCAGGCCCCGCAGCGTCGCCGTCTCCCGCGCCAGGAAATCCGCCACCGCGGCCACGACGTCGGCGTCGCCCGCCATGGGCAGCGCCTGCATGGTCTGCGGGTCGCGATGCATGTGCATCAGGCACACGCCGCACGACGGATGCGCGGCCACGGCCTCGCGCGCGCCGGGCCGCCGCAACGCCCAGACGTCGTTGACGATGTCGGCGCCTAGGTCGAGCACGGCGCGCATGACTTCGGGTTTGTAGGTGTCGATGGACAGCGGGATGCCGAAGCCCAGTGCGCCGCGCACCACGGGCAGCACGCGCGCGAGTTCCTCGTCGAGGGGCACCGCCGGGCTCCCCGGCCGCGTCGACTCGCCGCCGATGTCGAGGATGTCGGCGCCTTCGGCCACGAGCCGTTCGCAATGCCGCAATGCCTCGGTCGCCGACGCGTGCGAGCCACCGTCGGAGAACGAATCGGGCGTGACGTTGACGATGCCCATCACCTTCGGCGACGACAGGTCGATGGCGAAGCGCGTGGTGCGCCAGAACGAAAAAACGGGGCCGATGGCCCCGTCTTCCTGCGAACCCGACATCCTCACGCGGCCGTCGGTGCCGGGTCGGTGTTGACGGCGGGCGTTCCGCCCGTGCCGCCGCCGTTGTTCGACGGCGGGATGCGCGGCGTCCAGTCCTTGGGCGGACGCGGTGCGCGGCCACCCATGATGTCGTCGAGCTGTTCGCTGTCGATGGTCTCCCATTCGAGCAGCGCCTTGGCCATGGCGTGCATCTTGTCGCTGTTCTCCTCGATCAGGCGGCGCGCCAGGGCGTACTGCTCGTCGATGATGCGGCGCACTTCGCCGTCGACCTTTTCCATGGTCTGCTCGCTCATGTTGGTCGTCTTGGTGACCGAGCGGCCCAGGAACACTTCGCCTTCGTTCTCGGCATAGACCATCGGACCCAGCGCGTCGGTCATGCCGTAGCGGGTGACCATGTCGCGGGCGATGGAGGTCGCGCGCTCGAAGTCGTTGCTGGCGCCGGTGGTCATCTGGTGCATGAACACCTCTTCCGCGATGCGGCCGCCGAACAGCATGCTGATCTGATTGAGCATGTACTCGCGGTCGTAGCTGTAGCGGTCCTGGGACGGCAGGCTCATCGTCACGCCCAGCGCGCGACCGCGCGGGATGATCGTCACCTTGTGCACCGGGTCGCACTTGGGCAGCAGCTTGCCGATCAAGGCATGGCCGGACTCGTGGTAGGCCGTGTTGCGGCGCTCTTCCTCGGGCATGACCATGCTCTTGCGCTCGGGGCCCATGAAGATCTTGTCCTTGGCCTTCTCGAAGTCCTGCATCTCGACCACGCGCGCATTGCGGCGGGCGGCCATCAGCGCGGCTTCGTTGCACAGGTTGGCGAGGTCGGCGCCCGACATGCCGGGCGTGCCGCGGGCGATGATGCTCGGGTTCACGTCCTGGCCGAGCGGCACCTTGCGCATGTGCACGTTCAGGATCTGCTCGCGGCCACGGATGTCCGGCAGCGTCACGTAGACCTGGCGGTCGAAGCGACCCGGACGCAGCAGGGCGGCGTCCAGGATGTCCGGCCGGTTGGTCGCCGCCACGACGATCACGCCGAGGTTGGTCTCGAAGCCGTCCATCTCGACCAGCATCTGGTTCAGGGTCTGCTCGCGCTCGTCGTTGCCGCCGCCCAGACCGGCGCCACGTTGACGGCCCACCGCGTCGATTTCGTCGATGAAGATGATGCAGGGCGCGTTCTTCTTGGCGTTCTCGAACATGTCGCGCACGCGGGCCGCGCCCACGCCGACGAACATCTCGACGAAGTCGGAACCAGAGATCGAGAAGAACGGCACTTTGGCCTCGCCGGCGATCGACTTCGCCAGCAGCGTCTTGCCGGTACCCGGAGGGCCGACCAGCAGCAGACCGCGCGGGATGCGTCCGCCCAGTTTCTGGAAACGGCCCGGGTCCTTCAGGAAGTCGACGACTTCCTTGACCTCTTCCTTGGCCTCGTCGCAGCCGGCGACGTCGGCGAAGGTGACGGAATTGGTGTTCTCGTCGAGCATGCGGGCCTTGCTCTTGCCGAAGCTGAAGGCGCCGCCCTTGCCACCGCCCTGCATCTGCCGCATGAAGTACACCCAGACCCCGATCAGCAGGAGCATCGGCCCCCAGCTGACCAGCAGCGTCATGAGGAGGGAGCCTTCCTCGCGCGGCTTGACGTCGAACTTGACGTTGTTGGCGATCAGGTCGCCGACCAAGCCGCGGTCGAGGTAGGTGGCGGTCGTGCGGATGCGTCGATCGTCGTTGGTGACGGCCACGATCTCGCTGCCGCCCTGGCCTTCCTGGATCGTGGCGCTCTTGATTCGATTGCCACGGACTTCCTCGAGAAAGTCCGAATAGCCGACGTTGCCGGCGTTGGCGCCACTGCGGGTGTCGAACTGCTTGAACACAGTGAACAACACCATCGCAATGACCAGCCAGACGGCAACTTTGGAAAACCACTGATTATTCAAACGATGCTCCAGTCATAAACCCGTGACCCCGACAGGAAAAACGCGTCGAGGCCCTGCAGTTGGACAGTATTTTAAACTTTTCAAGCTGCGAAACCGGCCAATTCGCGCCGAGCAGCCATAGCAGAGGCACGGACATTGCGCCGGCATCGCCCACGGTGGAGGATTCAGATCGCCCCGTCCGTCGGCTTGAGACCCACCCCCACCAGGAAGGTTTCCGAGGATTTGTCACGCGAGGCCTTGGGCTTGAACGGTTTGACGACGCGGAAATTCGCCTTGAACAATTGCGTCAGTTCGGCATAGCCGCCGCCGTGGAACAGCTTGGTGACCAGGGCGCCTTCGGGCTTCATGTGCCGGCGCGCGAAGTCCACCGCCAGTTCGACCAGGTGCGAGATCCGCGCCGCGTCGGCCGAGGCGATGCCCGAGAGGTTGGGCGCCATGTCCGAGACCACGACGTCGGCCAGCCGCCCGTCCATCGCCTGCTCCAGCCGCACCAGCACGTCGTCCTCGCGGAAATCCCCCTGCAGGAACAGCACGCCCTCGATCGGCTCCATCGGCAGGATGTCCAGGGCGATGATGGTGCCGTCCAGATCGCCCGAGGCGGCGCCGCCCGGGGACAGCCGCCGCCGTGCGTACTGGCTCCAGGCGCCGGGCGTCGACCCCAGGTCGACCACCAGGTGGCCGGGCCGGATCAGGCCGAGGGTCTCGTCGATCTCCTTGAGCTTGTAGGCGGCGCGGGCGCGGTAGCCTTCGCGCGCCGCCAGTTTCACGTAGGTGTCGTTGACATGGTCGTTAAGCCACGCCTTGTTCACCTTCTTGCTCTGAGTCTTGACTTTCATTCGCCCGGATAATACGGGGATGCCCGCCATCCAACTTTCCCCCGCGCAACGCAAGGTGCATCGCGCCGAAGCCCATCACCTCGATCCGATCGTCATGATCGGTGGCGACGGGCTCACCCCGGCCGTTTCCAAGGAAGCCGACGCCGCACTCAAGGCGCACGGCCTGATCAAGGTCCGCGTGTTCTCCGACGATCGCGCCGCGCGCGAAACCATGCTCGCCACCCTGGCCGACGAACTCGACGCCGCCCCCATCCAGCACATCGGCAAGCTGCTGGTGCTGTGGCGCCCGATCCCCGAGAAGGAACGCGTCGTCGACGAGGACCGCATGCCCGGCCCGCGCGACGTCAAGGTCCTGAAGTACAGCAAGCGCGGCGGCCAGCGCCCCGAGATCAAGACCCTGCGCGTCCTGGGCAACCAGCGTCTCACGCCCGGCGGCACGATCAAGCGCGCCAAGCCCAAGCGGCCCCTGTCGGCCAAGAAGCGCAATCAGGGCGACTGACCGATGCCGCGCCCGCACGCTGCGGTAGCGCAGCGGCACGTCCTGTGCATGAAATGGGGCACCAAGTACGGCCCCGACTACGTCAACCGGCTCTACGCCATGGTGCGCCGTCACTTGAGCGGCGACTTCAACTTCGTCTGCCTGACCGACGACGGCCGCGGCATCCGCGACGAGGTGCAGTGCCTGCCCATCCCACCGCTCGACCTCGAGGTGCAGCCGGGCCAGCCCGACCGGGCCTGGAAGAAGCTCACGACCTTCGAGGCCGATCTGCACGGCCTGCGCGGCACGGCGCTGTTCGTCGATCTCGACGTCGTGGTGGTCGGCTCGCTCGACGCCTTCTTCGAACAGCCGGGTGAATTCCTGATCATCCACGACTACGCCCGACCCTGGCGCCGCGAGCGCATCACGGGCAACTCGTCGGTCTACCGCTTCGAACTGGGAGCGCACGCGGACGTGCTGGCGCACTTCCGCGCCCACATGGACGAGGTGCAGGCGGAGTTCCGCAACGAGCAGGCCTATCTGTCGGACTTCCTGCATCGCCAGGGCCGACTGGGCTACTGGCCCGACGCCTGGTGCCCGAGCTTCAAGTACCACGGCATCCCGGCCTGGCCGACGAACTACTGGCGCGAGCCCTTCGTGCCGGAAGGCGCGCGCATCGTGGTGTTCCACGGCGAATGCAATCCGCCCGACGCGCTCGCCGGGCGACGCAACCGGACGTTTCGCTTCATCCGACCGGCGCGCTGGATCGCGCGCCACTGGGCCGCCTGATCAGGCGGTTTCCGTGGCCGGTGCAGGCACGAGCGTGGCGCGCCGCGCCATGCGCCACAGCAGGCAGAGCGTGCACAGCCACTGCGCGAGGTACATCCCGCTGCCCAGGGCATGCCAGAACTTCAGGTCGACGCGCGCCAGGATGCGCGGCGCCACGGCGTATTGCTGGAGCAGCGCCAGCAGGAGCGCGGCGAGCACCAGGAACAGGCCCGCGAGCACGTCCTTGCCGAAGCCGCCGTCGCCCAATGTCCTGAAATGGATCAACAGGACCAGCCCGCAGCCGATCGCGATCCAGCTCTGCGCCGCGAACAGCTGGCCGGCGAAGTTGCCCGCCACCGCCGGATTGCCCAGCCGCGCGAACAGCATCGGCACGACTAGGAAGCCGATCGTCGTCAGGCTGCCCCACCAGAGCGCGGCGAGCAGCAGCGCCACGCGATCCTTCACCGAGGCCACGGCGCGCTGCGCGCTCAGCCGACGTAGCGGACGGCGACGATCTCGTAGCGCCGCACGCCGCCGGGCGCCTGCACCTCGGCCGTGTCGCCCTCCTCCTTGCCGATCAGCGCGCGCGCGATCGGGCTGGAGATGTTGATGCGGCCGAGCTTGAGGTCGGCCTCGTCCTCGCCGACGATCTGATAGGTCACGGCGTCGCCGCTGTCCTCGTCCTCGAGGTCGACGGTGGTGCCGAAGACGATCTTGCCGCCGGCGTCGAGCGTGGCGGGATCGATGATCTGGGCCGCCGACAGCTTGCCCTCGACCTCCTGGATGCGGCCTTCGATGAAGCCCTGGCGGTCCTTGGCGACCTCGTACTCGGCGTTCTCGCTCAGGTCGCCCTGGGCGCGCGCTTCGGCGATGGCGTTGATGACCCAGGGGCGGTCGACGGTCTTGAGGCGATGCAGTTCTTCGCGCAGCTTCTCTGCGCCGCGCTTGGTGACGGGGATGGTGTTGGCCATGGGGGATGCTCCATAAAGCGAAACCGCCGAACGCTGCCGTTCGGCGGTGCATGGTGTGGGATATCTGAGTGCCGGGACCGGGTCGTCGAGGACGGGTCAGACGAGGGTCCGTCCGGTCAGCCGGCTCAGGATGGCGAGCGGACTCGACTCGGGATTGTATTGCCTCGACGCGGCCAGATGAAGGGTCTGCTCGAGCATGTACTGGCCCGCCATGACCGCGTGCGGCGTCTGGTCGGAGAAGCACACCCAGACCGACCCCGCCGGAAACGCCATGGCCTCCTGCGGCGCGTTGCGCTGGTAGTCGGCGTCGGATTTCATCGCGTCGTGCAGCTGCAGCATCAGGTGGTCGTATTCGCTGCGCAACGACTTGGTGACGTGCAATGCCTTCAGGACGCGCGCCTGCCACGGCGCATAGGCTTTGACGCGCGGCAGGAAGCGCCGCGCCACGTCCTCGAACGGCTCGCCGACGCGCCAGGCGCGCGGCAGTCCGTCGGGGTTGACGTTGGTGAACACCCGCAGGATGCGCTCGCCGTAGTTGGGCCGCGACGGGAAGGCGTCGATGTGCAGGCGCTTGTCGTCGGCGCGCCAGGACTGCACGCGCGTCTCGACCTGCATCGGCCGATAGCTCGTCGGCGCCACGCGCAAGGCGTCGGTGTAGCGCGGCAGCAGGGCATCGACGAAGCGCAGCGCCTGCGCGCGGAAGCGCCCGATCATCGCCGCCGCGTCGCGCTGCAGGTCGACGTCGCCGGCCACGCCCTTGAGCCGGCCTTCGGCGTCGAGACTGATGTTGCGCACCTTGGGTGCCAGCACCTCGGGCGACAGCAGGCGATGCTCCCGCGCCTCGAGTCCGAAGGCCAGATGCGGGAAGTACAGCACCTTGCCGGCTTCGAGGTCGGCGATCCAGTCGGGATGCGACCGCGCCGCGTTCCAGTCGGCGAGGTCGAGCTCGACGATCTGCGACTGCGATCGCGACTGCGTGTCCGTGCTCATTCCACCCGGCCTCCGACGTCCGTCACCCGCGTGTTCAGCCGGCGGCCTGGGCCGCGAGCTGCGCGTGCATCTCCTGCACCGAGATCACGTCGAGTTCGTCCATGTGCCGCATGCCCTCGACGGCCGCTTCCGCGCCGAAGATGGTCGTGAACGTCGTCACGCGCGCCAGCAGCGCCGAGGTGCGGATCTGGCGCGAGTCGGCGATCGCGTTGCGGCGCTCTTCCACCGTGTTGATGACCAATGCCACTTCCTGGTTCTTGATCATGTCGACGATGTGCGGGCGGCCCTCGGTGACCTTGTTGACCACCGTGCAGGGGACGCCGGCCGCGTTGAACGCCGCCGCCGTGCCCTTGGTCGCGAGCAGCTCGAAGCCGAGCTTCACGAGCCCCTGGGCCACCTCGACCGCGCGCGGCTTGTCGTTGTTCTTCACCGAGACGAAGACCTTGCCGGACTTCGGCAGGATGGTGCCGGCGCCGAGCTGCGACTTGACGAAGGCCTCGCCGAAGGTGCGGCCCACGCCCATGACCTCGCCGGTGGACTTCATCTCGGGGCCGAGGATGGTGTCGACGCCGGGGAACTTCACGAACGGGAACACCGCTTCCTTGACGCTGAAGTACGGCGGCGTGACCTCCTTCGTCATGCCTTGCGACGCCAGCGACTGGCCCGCCATGCAGCGCGCGGCCACCTTGGCCAGCTGGATGCCGGTGGCCTTGCTCACGTAGGGCACCGTGCGCGAGGCGCGCGGATTCACTTCGAGCACGTAGATGACGTCCTTGCCGTCCTTCTGCTGGATCGCGAACTGGACGTTCATCAGTCCGACCACGTTCAGCGCCTGCGCCATGGCCGCGCTCTGGCGCTTGAGTTCGGCGATGGTCTCGGCCGAGAGCGAGTACGGCGGCAGCGAGCACGCCGAGTCGCCCGAGTGCACGCCGGCCTGCTCGATGTGCTCCATCACGCCACCGATGAGCGTCGCGCCCTCGGCGTCGCGGATGCAGTCGACGTCGCACTCGACGGCGTCGTTCAGGAAACGGTCGAGCAGCACCGGCGAGTCGTTGCTGACCTTGACGGCCTCGCGCATGTAGCGCTCGAGGTCGCGCTGCTCGTGGACGATCTCCATGGCGCGGCCGCCGAGCACGTAGCTCGGGCGCACGACCAGCGGATAGCCGAGTTCGGCGGCCTTCTCCAGCGCCTCGGGTTCGGCGCGCGCGGTCGCGTTGGGCGGCTGGCGCAGGCCGAGCGTGTGCAGCAGCTGCTGGAAGCGCTCGCGGTCCTCGGCGGCGTCGATCATGTCGGGCGAGGTGCCGATGATCGGCACGCCGTTGGCCTCCAGGTCGAGCGCGAGCTTGAGCGGCGTCTGGCCGCCGTACTGCACGATCACGCCGATCGGCTTCTCCTTGTCGACGATCTCCAGCACGTCCTCCAGCGTCAGCGGCTCGAAGTACAGGCGGTCGGAGGTGTCGTAGTCGGTCGAGACGGTCTCGGGATTGCAGTTGACCATGATGGTCTCGTAGCCGTCCTCGCGCATCGCCAGCGCCGCGTGCACGCAGCAGTAGTCGAACTCGATGCCCTGGCCGATGCGGTTGGGACCGCCGCCGAGCACCATGATCTTCTTGTTGTCGGTGGGCGCGGCTTCGCACTCGTCCTCGTAGGTCGAGTACATGTAGGCCGTGTTGGTGGCGAACTCGGCCGCGCAGGTGTCCACGCGCTTATAGACCGGGCGCACGTTCAGGGCGTGGCGCTTCTCGCGGATCGCGGTGTCGGTGGTCTTGAGGTGACGCGCCAGCCGGCGGTCGGAGAAGCCCTTCTTCTTGAGCGCGAGCAGCGTGTCGCGGTCGATGGCGTCGAGCGACAGGGTCTCCAGCTCGAGCTCGATCTTCACGATCTCCTCGATCTGCACCAGGAACCACGGGTCGATCTTGGTCAGCGCGAAGACTTCGTCGACGGAGAGGCCCATGGCGAAGGCGTCGCCGACGTACCAGATGCGCTCGGGGCCGGGCTCGC
Organism: Variovorax sp. PvP013; assembly: GCF_050435945.1. Lineage (NCBI taxonomy): Bacteria > Pseudomonadati > Pseudomonadota > Betaproteobacteria > Burkholderiales > Comamonadaceae > Variovorax > Variovorax sp. PvP013. The sequence continues at coordinate 381,072 of NZ_JBNDLF010000001.1, read as the reverse complement.
CGAGTTCCTTCTCCAGCACCTCGCGGTCCTGGGTCTTCTCGTTGAGGCCGTCGACGCCGACCTCCAGCCCGCGCAAGGCCTTCTGGAACGACTCCTGGAAAGTGCGGCCCATGGCCATCACTTCGCCCACCGACTTCATCTGCGTCGTCAGGCGCGAGTCGGCGGTCGGGAACTTCTCGAACGCGAAACGCGGGATCTTGGTGACCACGTAGTCGATGCTCGGCTCGAAGCTCGCCGGCGTGGCGCCGCCGGTGATCTCGTTGCGCAGCTCGTCGAGCGTGTAGCCCACGGCCAGCTTGGCCGCGACCTTGGCGATCGGGAAGCCGGTGGCCTTGGAGGCCAGCGCCGAGGAGCGCGAGACGCGCGGGTTCATCTCGATGACGACCATGCGGCCGTCCTTCGGGTTGATGGAGAACTGCACGTTGGAGCCGCCGGTGTCCACGCCGATCTCGCGCAGCACGGCCAGCGAGGCGTTGCGCAGGATCTGGTACTCCTTGTCGGAGAGCGTCTGCGCCGGGGCGACGGTGATCGAGTCGCCGGTGTGCACGCCCATCGGGTCGAGGTTCTCGATCGAGCAGACGATGATGCAGTTGTCCGCCTTGTCGCGGACCACTTCCATCTCGTACTCCTTCCAGCCGAGCAGCGATTCCTCGATCAGCAGCTCGTTGGTCGGCGAGGCTTCCAGACCGCGCTTGCAGATGGTCTCGAACTCCTCCGGGTTGTAGGCGATGCCGCCGCCGGTGCCGCCGAGCGTGAAGCTCGGGCGGATGACGGTCGGGAAGCCCATCACCTTCTGCACCGCCCAGGCCTCCTGCATGGAGTGCGCGATGCCCGAGCGCGCCGAGCCCAGGCCGATCTTGGTCATCGCGTCCTTGAACTTCAGCCGGTCCTCGGCCTTGTCGATGGCCTCGGGCGTGGCGCCGATGAGTTCGACCGGCCGGCCGGTGGCGGCGCCCTTGTATTTGTCGAGCACGCCGTTGCGCCACAGGTCGAGCGCGCAGTTCAGCGCGGTCTGGCCGCCCATGGTCGGCAGGATCGCGTCGGGGCGTTCCTTGGCGATGATCTTCTCGACCGTCTGCCAGGTGATCGGCTCGATGTAGGTGACGTCGGCCGTGGCCGGGTCGGTCATGATCGTCGCCGGGTTGCTGTTGATCAGGACGACGCGGTAGCCCTCCTCGCGCAACGCCTTGCAGGCCTGCACGCCCGAGTAGTCGAATTCGCAGGCTTGGCCGATGATGATCGGGCCGGCGCCGATGATGAGGATGCTCTTGAGTTCTGTGCGCTTAGGCATTCTTGGTTCCTGCTTTGTGCTTTTCCATCAGTGCCGTGAAGCGGTCGAACAGATAGCCGATGTCGTGCGGGCCGGGCGAGGCTTCCGGGTGGCCCTGGAAGCAGAAGGCCGGCTGGGTGGTGTGGGCCAGGCCCTGGAGCGTGTTGTCGAACAGGCTGACGTGCGTGGCGCGCAGCGTGGGCGGCAGCGATTCGCCGTCGACCGCGAAGCCGTGGTTCTGGCTCGTGATGCTGACGCGGCCGCTGTCGAGGTCCTTGACGGGATGGTTCGCGCCGTGATGGCCGAACTTCATCTTGTACGTCTTGGCGCCCATGGCCAGGGCCATGATCTGATGGCCCAGGCAGATGCCGAAGACCGGGATGCCGGTGTCGATGAGTTCGCGCGCCGCCGCGATGGCGTAGTCGCACGGCTGCGGATCGCCCGGGCCGTTGGCCAGGAAGATGCCGTCGGGCTTGAGCTTGAGCACGTCGGCGACGGGAGTCTGCGCGGGCACGACGGTGATGCGCGCGCCGCGCTGCGCCAGCATGCGCAGGATGTTCTTCTTGACGCCGTAGTCGAAGGCCACGACGTGGAAGCGCGGCGTGATCTGCACGCCGTAGCCCGGCTTGCCGTCGACGTGCACGAGCTTCCACTCGGTCTGCGTCCACTCGTAGGTCTGCTTGACCGACACCACCTTGGCGAGGTCGAGGCCGGCCATGTTCGGTGCGGCCTGGGCGGCGGCGACGGTCTGGTCGATCAGGTCCTGCGTCACGGTCTCGCCCGCGGCCAGGCCGCGGATCGCGCCGTTCTGCGCGCCCTTCTCGCGCAGGTGGCGCGTGAGCTTGCGGGTGTCGAGGTCGGCGATGGCCACGGTGCCGTTGCGCACCAGGTAGTCGCTGAGCGTGGCGGTCTTGCGGAAGTTGGATGCGACCAGCGGCAGGTCCTTGATGATCAGGCCGGCGGCATGGACCTTGTCGGCTTCGACGTCTTCCTCGTTGACGCCGTAATTGCCGATGTGCGGATACGTGAGCGTCACGATCTGCTGGCAATAGCTCGGGTCGGTGAGGATTTCCTGGTAGCCGGTCATGGCGGTGTTGAACACCACTTCACCGACGGTGGAGCCGGTGGCTCCGATCGACTGGCCGAGAAAGACCGTGCCGTCTGCGAGTGCCAGGATGGCGGGAGGAAACGCTCCCTTGAGAGACAAAAGCACTGGGTTCTCCGGATGGTTACGGTCGCCCGGAGTCTTCCGGAAATGCTCCCGGCGGACTGCTGAATCGAGGGTTTTTGCTTTGAAGGCGGCCGGGCGACGCTGTGCGAAAAGCACTCGATTGTAGCCGTCGCGATTACTACTTCATTCGTCAATCGGACATTCCCGGAGCCTCGATCGATCCGACGAGACGGCGTTCGGGTCGCGGTCGTCCGTCCCGGTCAGCGCGCCGCGCCGCTCGCGTGCAGGCAGATCGCGGCGGCGGCGGCGACGTTGAGCGATTCCTCGCCCCCGGGCTGGGCGATGCGGATGCGCAGGGCCGCGCGGGCCTCGAGCGCCGGCGAGACGCCCTGCCCCTCGTGCCCCAGCACCCAGGCGCACGGCCAGGGCAGCGCCGCGCGATGCAGGAAGTCGCCGCCGTGCGAGCTGGTGACGACCAGGGGCACCGACAGGGCCTCGAGCTCGTCCGGCGACGCCGCCTCGATCAGCCGCAGGCCGAAGTGCGCGCCCATGCCGGCGCGCAGCACCTTGGGCGACCACAGTGCCGCCGTGCCCTTGAGCGCCACCACCTGCGCGAAGCCGAAGGCCCCCGCGCTGCGCAGGATGGAGCCGACGTTGCCGGCGTCCTGCAGGCGGTCGAGCACCACCGTCGCCGCGTCGGCCCGTAGCGTCGGCCGTGTCGGCAGATCCATGACGAAGCCCATCGGCGCGGGCGACTCCAGGCCGCTGACGCCGGCGAGCAGGTCGTCGGCGACGACCACCAGCCGGTCCGACGCATCGGCCCAGTCGAAGCGCGAACGCGCCCAGAAGGTCTCGGAGAACACGGCGACGGCCGGCCGCACGCCGCGCTCGCGCGCCGCGCGGCAGAGGTGGTCGCCCTCCAGCCAGACGCGCCCCAGCTTGCGGTAGGCACCGCCGTCCTGCGCCAGCCGGCGCAGGTCCTTGAGCAGCGGGTTGTCGCGCGAGCTGACATGGGTCGGCTCCACCGTGTTCATCGTGCGCCTTCCATCGTCGAGGCCATCGGTCCACGCGCCAGCGCCGCCGCGACGGGACTGAACGAGCGCCGGTGATGGACGCAGGCGCCGTGGCGCAGCAGCGCGTCGAGGTGCGCCTTCGTGCCATAGCCCTTGTGACCGGCGAAGCCGTAATGCGGGAATTCCTGGTGCAGGTCCTGGCACAGCCGATCGCGATGCACCTTGGCGAGGATCGAGGCGGCCGAGATCGCGCGCACGCGCGCATCGCCACGTACGATGGCCTCGGCCAGCACGTCGAGCCGCGGCAGGCGGTTGCCGTCGACCAGCACCTTGGCCGGCTTCAGGCGCAATCCCTCGACCGCGCGGCGCATGGCGATCATCGTGGCCTGCAGGATGTTGTGGGTGTCGATCTCCTCGACCGTCGCCTGGGCCACGGAGCAGCACAGCGCGCGGGCCAGGATCTGCTCGCTCAGGCGCTCGCGCTGCAGCGCGGTCAGGGTCTTGGAATCGGCCAGACCGGGGATCGGACGACGCTCGTCGAGGATCACCGCCGCGGCCACGACCGGCCCGGCCAAAGGCCCGCGCCCGGCCTCGTCGACGCCCGCCAGCAGGCCCGGCGTGTCCCAGGCCAGCGGGACCTGTTCAGCGTGCAAGAACCTGGTCGATCGCATCGGCGCAGAGGGTCGGGGTGTCGCGCTGCAGCTCGGCGTGCAGCGCGGTGAAGCGCCGCTGCAGGGCGTCGACCTCGTCGGGGGCCTGCAGCCAGCGCAGCGTGGCCTGGGCGAGCGCCTCGGGCGTGGCGGCTTCCTGCAGCAGTTCGGGCACGACGAAGTCGCGGCAGAGGATGTTGGGCAGTCCGACCCACGGCTGCAGTTGCTGGCGGTGCATCAGGTGCCAGGAGACGCGGTTCATGTTGTAGGCGATCACCATCGGCCGCTTGAAGAGCGCCGCCTCCAGCGTCGCGGTGCCGCTGGCGATCAGCGTGACGTCGCAAGCGGCCAGCACTTCGTGCGAGCGGCCGTCGACCAGTTGGACCCGGTCGGCGACACCGCTCGCGCGCAGCAACGCCTCGACCTCCTCGCGCAGGCTCGGGATCACCGGCGTCACGAAACGCAAATTCGGCATCCGCTGGACCATGAGCGCCGCCGTGGCGAAGAACCGGGCCGCGAGCGCGCGGACTTCCGAGCGGCGGCTGCCCGGCAGCAGCGCCACCACGGGCGCATCGTCCGGCAGTCCGAGCGCGGCGCGCGCGGCGCGCCGGTCCGGCACCATGGGAATCACGTTGGCGAGCGGATGGCCGACGTAGGTGGCCTCCACGCCCTGCTCCTCCAGCAACGCCGGCTCGAAGGGGAAGATGCACAGCACGTGATCGGCGGCGGAACGGATCTTCTCGATGCGGTCCGCGCGCCAGGCCCAGATCGACGGACAGACGAAATGCACCGTCTTCATGCCGCGGCCGCGCAGCGCGCTCTCCAGATCGAGATTGAAGTCGGGTGCGTCGACGCCGATGAAGAGATCGGGCCACTCGCGCAGCAGACGGGCTTTCAACTGCCGCCGGATGCCGGCGATCTCGGCATAGTGGCGCAGCACCTCGATGTAGCCGCGCACCGCCAGCTTCTCCTGCGGCCACCAGCTCTCGAACCCGCGCCGCAGCATCTGGGGGCCGCCGATGCCCTGGGCCTGGACGTCCGGCCAACGCGCCCGGATGCCGTCGAGCAGCAGCCCCGCGAGCAGGTCGCCCGAGGGTTCGCCGGCAACCAGCGCGAAGCGCTTCTGTGCATCTTCCGACATCCCGGTGTCAGCGCGCGATGCCGCGCGTGCTGCGGGACAGGAAATCGCTCATCAGGGCGACGTCGTCGGCGGCTTCCGGCATCTCGGTGGCCAGGGCGTCGATCGCCGAACGCGCGTCCTCGAGCTTGCGGCCCTGCCGGTAGAGCAGCCGGTGCATCTGCTTGATGGCCGCGATGCGCGGGGCCGAGAAGTCGCGCCGGCGCAGACCTTCCTGGTGGAAACCGCGCACGGCCAGCGGATTGCCGTCGACCAGCATGAACGGCGGCACGTCTTGCGTCACGGCGCTGGCGAAACCGACCATGGCGTGCGCGCCGACCTTCACGAACTGGTGGATGCCCGTCAGCCCGCCGATGAGCACCCAGTCGCCGAGCTCGACGTGGCCCGCGAGGGTCGTGTTGTTGGCGAGCGTGGTGTGGTCGCCCACCCGGCAGTCGTGCGCGATGTGGGTGTACGCCATGATCCAGTTGTCGCTGCCCACGCGCGTCACGCCGCCGGCCCCGGGCACCCCGAGGTTGAAGGTGCAGAACTCGCGGATGGTGTTGCGGTCGCCGATGAGGAGTTCGGTCGGCTCGCCGGCGTACTTCTTGTCCTGCGGGACGGCGCCGAGCGACGAGAACTGGAAGATCCGGTTGTCGCGTCCGATGGTCGTACGGCCCTCGATGACGCAATGCGCGCCGATCGTGGTGCCCGCGCCCACTCTCACGTGCGGACCGATCACCGCGTACGGACCGACGCTCACCGATGCGTCGAGTTGCGCCAGCGGATCGACGATGGCCGTCGAATGAACCTGGGTCATGGACGGCGCGGGGTCAGCTCAGTTGGCGCATGGCGCACATCAGCGTCGCTTCGCAGGCCAGTTCGCTGCCCACACGGGCGCGTCCGGTGAACTTGGAGATGCCGGCCTTCATGCGGTCGATCTCGACCTCGAGCGTCAACTGATCGCCCGGCTCCACGGGCCGCTTGAAGCGGGCGCCGTCGATGGCGGCGAAGTAGTAGACCGTGTTGTCGTCGGGCACGATGTCCAGCGAATGGAAGGACAGCAGCGCCGCGGCCTGCGCCATGGCTTCCAGCATGAGCACGCCGGGCATGACCGGGCGATGCGGGAAATGGCCGTTGAAGAACGGCTCGTTCATAGTCACGTTCTTGAGTGCCGTGATGCGCTTGCCCTTTTCCATGTCGAGCACGCGGTCCACCAGAAGGAAGGGATAGCGGTGCGGGAGGAGTTTGAGGATCTGGTGGATGTCGAGCGTCGTCGTCATGATGTTCTTCTATCGTGCATCGCCTTGTTTCTCGAGCGCCTTGAGACGATCGCGAAGACGATGCAATTGCTTGAGCGTGGCAGCGTTTCTTTCCCAGGTCGCATTGTCGTCGATGGGAAACATGCCCGTGTACTGACCCGGCTGGTGGATCGATCGCGTCACCACCGTGGCGGCCGAGATGTGCACGCCATCGGCCAATGTCAGATGGCCCAGGACGATGGCACCACCGCCCACGGTGCAATGCGCGCCGATCACCGCACTGCCCGCGACACCGACGCAACCCGCCATGGCGGTGTGCCTGCCGACACGGACGTTGTGGCCGATCTGGATGAGATTGTCGAGTTTCACGCCGTCCTCGATGACCGTGTCTTCCAGCGCACCGCGGTCGATGCAGGTGTTGGCGCCGATCTCCACGTCGTTGCCGATGCGCACGGCGCCCAGTTGCTCGATCTTGACCCAGCCCCCTTGGTACGGCGCGAAGCCGAAGCCGTCGGCGCCGATCACGACACCCGGATGCAGCAGGCACCGATCTCCGACGACGCAATCCTCGCCCACGGTCACGCGCGACTTCAGGACGGTGCCGGCACCGATGCGCGCACCGCGTTCGACGACGCAGAAGGCACCGATGCGCGCGGTTCCATCGACCGTCGCGTCAGGATCGATGACCGCGCTCGGGTGGACGCGAACGGCATCCGGACGCGCATGCTGCGCCTTCCAGAATTGCGTCAGGCGTGCGAAGTAGAGATAGGGATCTGGCGTGACGATGCAGGCACCGCGCACGGTCGCCTCTTCCTGCACGGCGGGAGACACGATCACGCAGCCCGCTCGGGAAGTTGCGAGATCCTTGCGGTACTTGGGATGGCTCAGGAACGCGAGCGCATCGGCGGAGGCATTCTGCAGCGACGAGAGCCGCTGCACCGTCAGCGTCGCGTCCCCATGCAGTTCGCCGCCCAAGGCATCGACGATGGCGCCCAGTTGCAAGGCCACTCGGCGATCCGCTGGCGTGTTCCGAGCGCTACTTGCTGCCGGAAGCGGCAGCAGTGGCAGGCACGGAGTTGTTGAGGGCCTTGATCACCTTCTCGGTGATGTCATGCTTGGGGTTGATGTAGATCGCTTCCTGCAGGATGGCGTCGTACTTCTCGGCCTCGGCCACCTGCTTGACCACGCGATTCGCGCGGTCGTAGACCTGCTGCAATTCCTCGTTCTTGCGGGCATTCAGGTCTTCCTGGAACTCGCGCCGCTTGCGCTGGAATTCACGGTCCTGATCGACCAAGGCCCGCTGGCGCGTGGCACGCTGGCTCTCCGACAATGTCGGTGCTTCGCGTTCGAACTTTTCCGAAGCCGTCTTGAGTGCCTCGCCCTGGCTGGCGACATCTCGCTCGCGCTTGAGAAACTCGGACTCCAACTTGGCTTGCGCCAATTTGGCCGGCTGGGCTTCGCGCAGGACGCGATCGGGATTGACGAAGCCGATGCGGAACGTTTCCTGGGCCTGCGCAACGGCAGGCACCATGGCCAAGACAGCCAGCGGAAACAGCAGAACCGTACTGGCGGCACGGAGCGAATGAATCATTAGAACGATGTTCCGATCTGGAATTGGAAGCTCTGAATTCTATCTTTGTAGATCGGATTGGCCGGGTCGGAAAGGTCGTCTTCCTTCTGTGAGCGGATGGGCCGCGCAAAGGCCAGACGCAACGGTCCGAGTGGCGAAATCCAGCTGATGCCCAGACCGAGCGAAGCGCGAATCTTCTTCTGTGCCGCCCATTGGGCGTCCGTCTGCGACGTGCGATCGGTAAACACATTGCCGACGTCGAAGAAGCCGTAGAGGCGCAAGGTGCGGTCGTTGCCCGCACCGGGGAACGGCGTGCTCAATTCGGCATTGAAGATGGCCTTCTTCGTGCCGCCCAAAGCGGCACGCGTCACCGTGTCGCGCGGACCGAGCGAGTTCTGCTCGAAGCCGCGGATGGAACCGAGGCCGCCGGCATAGAAGTTCTTGAAGATCGGATAGACCTGATCCTGCAGTGCCTTGCCGTAGCCGATCTCGCCGTTGAAAGCCAAGGTGTACTGTTTCGTCAGCGGGAAGTACTGCTGGTATTGGTAGCTGCTCTTGACGTACTTCAGATCGCCGCCGACACCCCACTCGAGATTGCCGCGCTGCAACCGGCCGTTGGTCGGTACCAGGGCGCTGTCCCGATCGTCGCGGGCCCAGCCGATCGTCAACGGCAAGCCCCATTTGCTGTCGTCGGTGCAGGAATTGATGACGCCGGCGGCATTGAGTTGGCAGCCGAAATAGTCGCGGTAGGCCTGAGGCGTGGCGGTGGCCACGATGGTGCCCGGCTTGAAGGTGAAGCGTTCCAGACCGGCACCGAAGAAGACGGTGTCGACCTCGCTGAACGGCACGCCGAACTTGATCGAGCCGCCTTCGCTGACCAGCGAGTAGTCGCCGTCCTGCGTGTAGTAGGGCCGGGACGTCTGGTGGAAGAGACTGAAGGTCCGCGAGATGCCGTCCTTAGTGAAATAAGGATCCGTCGCGGTCAGCGAGATCGTCTTGTAGTACTTGCTGGTGTTGACCTGCAGGCCTAGGAAGTTGCCGGAGCCGAAGACGTTCTCCTGCGAGATGCCGAAGGTCAGCGAGACCTTCTCGGAACTGGAGAAACCGGCGCCCAGCTGCAATGAGCCGGTGGGCTTCTCCACCACGTTGACCGTGAGGTCGACCTGGTCGGGCGAGCCCGGCACCTCCTGGGTATCGACGCTGACCTCCGTGAAGAAGCCCAGGCGGTCCACCCGGTCGCGCGAGAGCTTGATCTTGTCGCCGTCGTACCACGAGGCCTCGTACTGGCGGAACTCCCGCCGCACCACCTCGTCGCGCGTCTTGTTGTTGCCCCCCACGCTCAGGCGCCGCACGTACACCCGGCGCGCCGGCTCGGCCACCAGCGCGAGCGTCACGCGGTTGGTCGTCCGGTCGATCTCCGGGCGTGCCTCCACCCGCGCGAAGGCGTAGCCGAAGGTGCCGAAGTAGTCCGTGAACGCCTTGGTCGTCTCGGCCACCTGCTCGCCGTTGTAGGGCTGCCCCGCGCGGATGGTCACCAGCGACTTGAACTCGTCGTCGCGACCGAGGTAGTTGCCGTCGAGCTTCACCCCCGCGACCGTGAACTTCTCCCCCTCGGTGATGTTCACCGTCACCGCCAGGTCCTCCCGGTCGGGCGACAGCGCCACCTGGGTCGAGTCGATGCGGAACTCCAGGTAGCCGCGCGAGAGGTAGTACGACCGCAGGGTCTCCAGGTCGGCGTTGAGCTTGGCGCGCGAGTACTGGTTGGACTTGGTGTACCAGCTCATCCAGCCGCCCGCGTCCTGGTCGAACAGGTTCAGCAGCGTGGATTCGCCGAAGGCCTTGGCCCCCACGATGTGGACCTCGCGGATGCGCGCGGGCTCGCCCTCGGTGACCGTGAAGGTCAGGTTCACGCGGTTGCGCTCGATGGGCGTGACGGTGGTCACGACCTGGGCGTTGTACAGGCTCTTGCTCACGTACTGGCGCTTGAGCTCCTGCTCGGCGCGGTCGGTCAGCGCCTTGTCGTAGGGCCGCCCGTCGGCCAGACCCACCTCGCGCAGCGACTTCTGCAGCGCCGTCTTGTCGAACTCCTTGGTGCCCACGAAGTCCACGTCGGCCACCGTCGGGCGCTCCTCGACGATGACCACCAGCACGCCGTTGTTCACGTCCAGGCGCACGTCCTTGAACAGACCCAGCTCGAACAGCGCGCGGATCGCCGCGGAGCCCGTCTCGTCGCTGTAGGTGTCGCCCACGCGCAGGGGCAGCGAGGCGAAGATGGTGCCGGGCTCCACCCGCTGCAGGCCCTCCACGCGGATGTCGCGCACCGTGAAGGGCTCCACGGCCCACGCCGCCGTGGCGGCCAGGGTGGCGGCGATCGCGGCTGCGACGCTTCGCAGGCGGAAGCGACTGATTCTTGTGTTCATGAGATTTGCAGAATGCCGGCGGATGAGAGATGCCGGCAGTGATTAACCAAAAAGCCGATTGACGTCGTTGAACAGTGCGATCGACATCATCACGAGCAGCAACGCCACGCCGCCACGCTGAAACCGTTCCATCCACGCATCGGAGACGCTCTTTCCCGTCAGGCCCTCCCAAAGATAATACATCAGGTGTCCGCCATCGAGGACCGGCAGCGGCATCAGGTTGAGCACTCCCAGACTCACGCTGATGAGTGCCAGAAAGATGAGGTATTGGGTCAGTCCGAGACTGGCGGACTTGCCGGCGTAGTCGGCGATGGTGAGCGGTCCACTCAGGTTCTTGAGCGACGCTTCGCCGATCACCATCTTCGCCATCATGCGCACCGTCAGTGCCGACACCTCCCAGGTGCGGACGATGCCCTTGCGCAATCCTTCGATCGGCCCCTGCCGCACCGTGACCATCTCGGGCGGCGAGCCGACGTAGGCACCGATGCGGCCCACCATCGTCGCGCCCTCCTCCTTGGCTTCCGGCGTCACGTCGATGTCCAGGGCCCGGCCGTCGCGCTCGATGCGCCAGGTCTGCATGCGTGGCGTCGAGCCGTCGATCGACGACCGGATGAGTTCGCGCAATTGCTGGCCGTCGATGACCGGCACCGCGCCGATGGCACGCACCACGTCGCCCTGGCGCAGGCCGGCGCGCTCGCCCGTACCGCCGGCGACGAGCTCACCGATCTCCGGGCGCGTGAGCGGCGCCAGCACACCGATCTTGCGGAACATCTGCGCATCGGCGTCCCTGGTCTCGATGCGACTGAGCGGCAGGACGATCTGGCGACCACCGTCGGCGATCTCGAGCGTGAGGTCGCGTCCGTCCAGCGCGCCGCGCGTCATGCGCCAGCGCAGGTCCTCGAACGAATCGACCGGCGTCAGCACACCGTCGAAGCCCGCACGAACGATCCGTTCGCCGCCGCGCAGTCCCGCCTGTTCGGCCAGCGAGGCCGCCACCGGGCGCGCCAGCGCGGCCACCGGCTCCTGCACGCCGATCCAGTTCACCAGCGTGTAGAGCGCCGCCGCCAGCAGGAGGTTGGCGATCGGACCCGCCGCCACGATGGCCACGCGCGAGCGCAGCGGCTGCGTGTTGAAGGCGAGATGGCGTTCACCGGACGCCACGGGCGCCTCGCGTTCGTCGAGCATCTTCACGTAGCCGCCCAACGGGAAGGCGCCGATGACGAATTCCGTGTCCTGCCCGGGCCGCTGGTTCCTCGGCTTCCAGCGGAACAGCGTCTTGCCGAAACCGACCGAGAACCGCAGCACCTTGACGCCGCAGGCCACCGCCACCCGATAGTGACCGTATTCATGGACCGCGATCAGGAGACCGAGTGCGACGAGGAAGGCGATGACGGTGAGCATGGGAGATCCTCGAGTGAAGGAACAGGCAGGGGATTCTCGACAGGAACCCGGAACGAAGCTGGCTGGAACCCTGCCCGTCGGCGAAGGACTCAGATTCCCGAGCGCCCGACCGCGGCGCGAGCCGCTTCGCGGGCCCTGGCATCGATCGCCAGCAGATCGTCGAGCGACGATGGCTTGGAAGGCGACAGGGCCGCCAAAGTTTCCAGGTTGACCGCGTGGATGCGATCGAAGCGCAGGCGCCGGTCGAGAAAGGCCTCGACGGCGATCTCGTTGGCGGCATTCAGCACGGCCGTCGTGCCCGGCGTCGCGGCAAGCGCCTGCCAGGCCAGTGCCAGCCCGGGGAACAGCGCGGCGTCGGGGGTCTCGAACGTCAGGGCCGACATGGCGCGGAAATCCAGGCGCGTCGCGCCGCTCTCGATGCGTCGCGGCCAGGCGAGTCCGACGGCGATCGGCACGCGCATGTCGGGCGTGCCCAGTTGCGCCATGACGGAGGCATCGGTGAACTGCACCATCGAATGAATGACGCTCTGAGGATGGATGACGACCTCGATCCGGTCGGGCGCGACGCCGAACAGGTGCCGGGCCTCGATCACCTCGAGCGCCTTGTTCATCATGGTGGCCGAGTCGACCGAGATCTTCCGGCCCATGACCCAGTTCGGGTGGGCGCAGGCCTGCTCGGGCGTGACGTCGCCGAGCGAGCCGGGAGCGCGCGTGCGGAACGGTCCGCCGGACGCCGTCAGGATGAGCTTGTCGATGCATCCGGCCCAGGTCCGGGCGTCCTCCGGAAGCGACTGGAAGATGGCCGAATGCTCGCTGTCGATGGGCAGCAAGGTCGCACCGCCGGCACGCACCGTCTCCATGAAGAGTTCGCCGCCGACCACCAGCGCTTCCTTGTTGGCCAGCAGGAGCCGCTTGCCGGCGCGCGCCGCCGCCAGGCAGGGTGCGAGTCCGGCCGCGCCGACGATGGCGGCCATCACGGCATCGACGTCCTCGTGCGACGCGATGGTCTCGAGCGCTTCGGGCTCGGCGAGCACACGCGTGGGCAGGCCGTTGCGCGCCAGCTTCTCCGCCAGGATCGCGGCATGCGGCGCGCTCGCCATGACGGCGAAGCGCGGCCGGAACCGGGCGCACTGGGTCAGCATCTCGTCGACCCGGGTCGAGGCCGACAACGCGAAGACTTCGAAGGATTCGGGATGCCGGGCGATGACGTCGAGCGTGTTGGCGCCGACCGAACCGGTCGACCCCAGCACCGTGACGCGCTGCTTCGCCTCCACCGTTCCGCTGGCGCTCACGTCGCCGCGGCCAGGGACGCCAGCATCATCGCGATGGGCAAGGTGGGAAGGAGCGCGTCGACGCGGTCGAGGACGCCACCGTGGCCGGGCAGCAGGTTGCTGCTGTCCTTGGCACCGGCGCTGCGCTTGACCAGGGACTCGACCAGATCGCCGACGACGCTCATGGCCGCCATGGCCAGCACGCCGAGGATCAGCAACCACCAGCCCACCGAGGCCAGCCGGGTGTAGAGGCTGGCGACCGTCGCCTGCGCGGACGCATCGGCCCAGACCCAGGCGAAGGCCAGCAGCACCACGCCGATCATCCCGCCCCAGACGCCCTCCCAGCTCTTGCCCGGGCTGATCGACGGCGCGAGCTTGCCGCGCGTGAACTTGAGGCCGAAGGCACGGCCGGCGAAATAGGCGAACACGTCGGCCACCCACACCAGAAGGAAGATCGACAGCAGGAAGTTGACGCCCCAGGTGCGCGCCTGGACGGCGGCCAGCCAGGCCACCCAGAGCGCCAGCAATCCGCCGACCAGACGGACCGGCCGCGGAATCTTCGGCCAGCCGGGCACGGCACCGCGCAGCAGGGCCGCGCCGCCCAGGACCCAGGCCGCGCTGGCCACGATCCACACGCCCGACAGCCGCTGCTCGATCAGTCCGGCCCACCAGGAAAAGGTGCAGAGCAGCACCATCTCGATGCCCAGGAACACCGACATGCGCGGACCGTAGCCGTTGAGCCGCCCCCACTCCCAGGCGGCGGCGCCGATCAGCACCAGCATCACCACCGTGAACGGCACGGGTGTTGCATAGAACAACGCCGGCAGCAGGATGGCCAGCAAAACGAGGGCGGTGATGATTCGCTGCTTGAGCATCAGGCGGTACGCCGGTCGCGGGGCGTCGGGGTCTTGACCTGGGCCGAGGTCTTGCCGAATCGGCGCTCGCGGCGCTGGAAGGCGGCGATGGCTTCGTCGAGCGCGGCTTCATCGAACTCCGGCCAGAGCCGGTCGCTGAAGAAGAGCTCGGCATAGGCGCTCTGCCAGAGCAGGAAGTTCGACAGGCGCTGCTCGCCGCCGGTGCGGATGAAGAGATCGGGGTCGCTCACGTGCGCGAGCGCCATGGCGCGGTCGAGGTTGTGCTCGGTCAAGGGCTCGCCGCGTTCGACCAGCGTCGCCGCCGCACGTGCGATGTCCCAGCGTCCGCCGTAGTTGAAGCAGACGTTGAGCACCAGACGCTGGTTGTGCGCCGTGGCGGCTTCCGCCTGACGCAGGCCGGCGGTCAGCTTGTCCGACAGGCCGCCCTTCTCGCCGATGAAATGCAGCTGCACGCCATCGGCGGACAGCCGGGGCACCTCGCGGGCCAGGGCACCGACCATCAGGTCCATGAGGCCAGACACCTCGTCGACCGGGCGATTCCAGTTCTCCGACGAGAAGGCGAACACGGTGAGCACCTTGACGCCGCGATCGCTGCAGGCCTTGACGCAGCGGCGCAGCGATTCCACGCCCTGCTTGTGACCGGCCACGCGCGGCAGGAAGCGCCGGGTCGCCCAGCGGCCATTGCCGTCCATGACGACGGCGATGTGATGAGGAACCGCCGGCGATGTGTTCATCAGACCGCCATGATCTCGGCTTCCTTGGCCGTGACCAAACGATCGATCTCGGCGATGTGCCGGTCGGTCACTTTCTGGATGTCGGCCTCGGCGCGCTTCTGATCGTCTTCGGAGGCCAGCTTGTCCTTCACCAGCTTCTTGACCGATTCGTTCGCATCGCGACGCAGGTTGCGCGTGGCGATCTTGGCGGACTCGCCTTCGTTGCGGACCAGCTTGGTCATCTCGCGGCGGCGCTCCTCGCTCATGGCCGGCAACGGCACGCGGATCAGGTCGCCCATCGACGCCGGGTTGAGGCCGAGATCGCTCTCGCGGATGGCCTTCTCGATCTTGGCGCCCATACCCTTCTCCCAGGGCTGGACGCTGATGGTGCGCGAATCGAGCACCGACACGTTGGCCACTTGGCCGAGCGGCACCGAGGAGCCGTAGTAGTCGACGTGGATCGAATCGAGCAGCGCCGAGTTGGCACGGCCCGTGCGGATCTTGGTCAGGTTGCTCTGGAACGCGGCGAGCGACTGGTTCATCTTCGCGTCGGTCGCGCTCTTGATGTCTGCGATGGTCATGTTCTTTCTACTCCTCAGGCATGCACGAGCGTGCCTTCGTCCTCGCCCCGCACGACGCGCTTGAGCGCACCGTTCTTGAAGATCGAGAACACCTTGATCGGCAGGTTCTGGTCACGGCACAGCGCGAAGGCCGTGGCGTCCATGATGCCGAGATTGCGGGCGATCGCCTCGTCGAACGTGAGCGACGTGTAGCGCGTCGCATGGGGATCCTTCTTGGGATCGGCGGTGTAGACGCCGTCGACCTTGGTCGCCTTCAGGACGAGCTCCGCGCCGATCTCGGCACCGCGCAGCGCAGCGGCCGTGTCGGTCGTGAAGAACGGATTGCCGGTGCCGGCGGCGAAGATGACGACCTTGCCTTCCTCGAGGTACTGCAGCGCCTTGGGCCGCACGTAGGGCTCGACCACCTGGTCGATGGCGATGGCCGACATCACGCGCGCGATGAGGCCCTGCTTGTTCATGGCATCGGCCAGTGCCAATGCGTTCATGACGGTGGCCAGCATGCCCATGTAGTCGGCGGTCGCCCGGTCCATGCCGACCGATCCGCCGGCCACACCGCGGAAGATGTTGCCGCCGCCGATCACGACGGCCACCTGCACCCCCATGTTCACCACCTCGCCGACCTCGCCCACCATGCGGACGATGGTGGCGCGGTTGATGCCGAACGCGTCGTCTCCCATCAGCGCCTCCCCCGACAGCTTCAAGAGGATGCGCTTGTGGGCGGGACTGGCTTCGGGCATGTGGAGTTTCCTTTGGGTGAAGATCGGAGACAAGTGTAAAACCATGTCACAGCGACCGCACGCCGAAGCTTCGGCATGCGGTCGTGGACGGGCCGGATGTCAGGCGGCGGCCTTGGCGGCGGCGACCTGGGCGGCGACTTCGGCCGCGAAGTCGTCGACCTTCTTCTCGATGCCTTCGCCGACGACGTACAGCGTGAAGGCCTTGATCGACGAGTTCGACGCCTTGAGCATCTGCTCGACGGTCTGCTTGTCGTTCTTCACGAAGGGTTGGTTGTGCAGCGAGACCTCCTTGAGGTACTTCTGCACACCGCCTTCGATGCGCTTGGCGACGATGTCGGCCGGCTGCGTGGGCTTGCCGGCGGCTTCGGCGGTCTTGCGATCCTCCTCCGCCTTGCCCGCCGCCACGGCGCGTTCCTTCTCGATCAGCTCGGCCGGCACGTCGGCGCTGGAGATCGACACCGGCTTCATGGCCGCGATGTGCATCGCCACGTCCTTGGCCGCCGTGTCGTCGCCTTCGAATTCGACCACCACGCCGATGCGGGTGCCGTGCAGGTACGACGCCAGCTTGCCGTTGCCCGAGAAGCGCTTGAAGCGACGAAAGCTCATGTTCTCGCCGATCTTGCCGATCAGGCCCTTGCGCACGTCCTCGAGCGTGGGGCCGAAGCCGTCCTGCTCGTACGGCAGGGCGCCCAGTGCCGCCAAGTCGGCCGGATCGTGCTTGGCCACCAGGGCGGCCGACGCGTTGGCCAGGGCCAGGAAGCTGTCGTTCTTGGTGACGAAGTCGGTTTCGCAGTTGATCTCGACCATGGCACCGGCATCGCCGTCGACGAAGGCGGTGACCACGCCTTCGGCGGTGATGCGGCCCGAGGCTTTGCCGGCCTTGTTGCCCAGCTTGATGCGCAGCAGCTCTTCGGCCTTTTCCATGTTGCCGTCGGCCTCGGTCAGGGCCTTCTTGCATTCCATCATGGGAGCGTCGGTCTTCGCGCGCAGTTCGCCCACCATGCTTGCTGTGATTGCAGCCATTGTCATTTCTCCGTAACTCAAAAAATCAGATCAAAAAAAGGGGCCGACAGCCCCTTCTTCAAGGCTCGCGAAAGCGCGATCAGGCCGAAGCGTTCTCTTCGACTTCGACGAATTCGTCGCTCTCGCTCTCGGCGATGGCCTTGACGACATCGTTCGTGGCGCTGTTGCGGCCTTCGATGATGGCGTCGGCGATGCCGCGCGCGTAGAGCACCACGGCCTTGGACGAGTCGTCGTTGCCCGGGATCACGTAGTCGATGCCTTCGGGCGAGTGGTTGGTGTCGACCACGCCGATCAGCGGAATACCCAGCTTCTTGGCCTCGGCCACGGCGATCTTGTGGAAGCCCACGTCGATCACGAAGATGGCGTCGGGCAGCGCGGTCATGTCCTGGATGCCGCCGATGTCGCGCTCGAGCTTCTCGATCTCGCGGGTGAAGGTCAGCTGTTCCTTCTTGCTCAGGCTGTCGAGGCCGGCTTCCTGCTGGGCCTTCATGTCCTTCAGACGCTTGATCGAGGTCTTGACGGTCTTGAAGTTGGTCAGCATGCCGCCGAGCCAGCGGGTGTCGACGAAAGGCACGCCGGCGCGGCGGGCTTCGGTCGCGACGATCTCGCGGGCTTGGCGCTTGGTGCCGACCATCAGGATCGTGCCGCGATTGGCCGTGAGCTGCTTGGCGTACTTCTGTGCGTCCTGGAACAGCGGCAGCGACTTTTCCAGGTTGATGATGTGGATCTTGTTGCGATGTCCGAAGATGAACGGGGACATCTTGGGGTTCCAGAAGCGGGTTTGGTGACCGAAGTGGACACCGGCTTCCAGCATTTCGCGCATGGTCGTCGACATAGGAGTTTCTCCGAAGGTTGGGTCTGAAATCCGGTCCGTTTCGCGGCTTGCCTGGAAGCCGCGACACCTTGAATGGGCCGGTTTGCGAGTCGTTCCGCGCCGTCGACCGGTCGAGAGACCGCCTTGGGCGAAACCCAACGAGTATACCACCGCCCTCCTCTACCGATGCCGCTGCGAGGCGCGCCGGACCCGGGCCGGGCCGGCGGAGGCACAATCGCCGCCCGGGCCATTGCCCTCCCATCGTTTCCGTGTCCGCCTGCCGGACCACCGCATCTGTCTACAAGAACCCCAATGAAAATCGCGATCGTGGGCGCCGGCATCATCGGCGTCGCCACTGCCTGGGAACTCGCCTGCGACGGGCACGAGGTCAGCGTGTTCGAGCGCCGCGGCGCGGCCGCGGAGGAAGCCAGCTTCGCCAATGCTGGCGTCGTCGCGCCGGGCTACGTCACGCCCTGGGCGGCGCCCGGCATGCGCGCCAAGGTGCTGCGCTCGCTGCTCTCGACCCACGGCGCCATCAAGGTGCGCTGGCCGCTGTCGATGCGCGACGTGCGCTGGATGAGGCAATGGCAGCGCGCCTGCGACCTGGAGACCTACCTGGCCAACCGCGCGCGCATGCAGCGTCTGGCCTTCTACAGCCGATCGCGCCTGCACGAGATCAGCGCGGCGCGCGAGCTGACCTACGAGCGCAGCGACGGCTACCTGGTGCTGCTGCGCTCGCGCCGCGAGCAGAAGCTCGTGCAGCCGGGTCTGGAGGTGCTGCGCGCGGCCGGCACCGTGTTCCGCGAGGTCGATGCCGAAGAAGCCCGGCGCATCGAACCCGCGCTCAGCACCGACACCCGCCTCGCCGGCGCCATCCACCTGCCCGACGACGAGGTGGCCAACTGCCGGCAGTTCGCCCTGCTGCTCAAGCGCGAAGCCGAAGCGCTGGGCACACGCTTCCATTTCAACTGCGACATCGCGCCCCTGAGCCGAGCGGCGCCACGCTCGCTGGCACTGGCGAGCGGCTCGGCGGCGGTGCCGTTCGACGCCGTCGTCATGTGCGCAGGCGTGGCCTCGGCCGAACTGCTGCGCCCGCTCGGACTGCGCGTTCCGCTCGCGCCGGTCTACGGCCACTCGATCACCGCGACATTGCGCGAGCCGCTCAACGCCCCGCGCAGCGCCGTGATGGACGAACGCTACAAGGTCGCCATCTCCCGCATGGGCCAGCGCGTGCGCGTGGCCGGCAGCGCCGAGATCGGCGGCGGGCCGGACGTCATCCATCCGGCGGCGTTGCAGACGCTCTACAAGGTGCTGCACGACTGGTTTCCCGGCGCCGTGGCCCTGCAATCGGGCGTGCAGAAATGGAAGGGCGCGCGCCCGATGCTGCCCGACGGCCCGCCGGTCATCGGACCGAGCGGCGTGCCGGGCGTGTGGCTCAATCTCGGCCACGGCTCGAGCGGCTGGGCGCTGTCGTGCGGCAGCGCGCGCGTGCTGGCGGACCTGGTGAGCGGCCACGATCCCGGCATCGACCTCGAAGGCCTGGGACTCGACCGCCTGCTCTGAACGCCGCGGACGGCGCCCGCACAATCGATCGATGCATCGCGTCACCACCGATCTCGCGGCCGATCTCTTCGACGTCGCGGCCACGCGGCGCATCGAGCGACGCGCCGCCGCCGCCCTGCCGCCGCACACCCTGATGCAGCGTGCGGGAAGCGCAGTGGCCCGGCTGGCGCTGGCGCTCGTTCCCCATGCGCGCTGCATCTGGATCGCCTGCGGACCCGGCAACAACGGCGGCGACGGCCTGGAAGCCGCAGCGCAGTTGCGACGGCGCGGCATCGACGTGGTCGTCACCTGGCTGGGCGATGCGCGGCGGCTGCCGCCCGACGCGGCGGCGTCGTTGCAGCGCGCACGCGAGAGCGGCGTCGCCTTCGCCGCCGATCCACCCGGCGCCTGCGACCTCGTCATCGACGCGCTGCTGGGCATCGGCGCCTCGCGACCGCCCGAGGGCGCGATGGCCGACTGGCTGCGACGCATGGCCCTGGAACCGGCGCCGGTGCTGTGCGTGGACGTGCCGTCGGGACTCGATGCGGACACGGGCAGCCTGGCCGCCGGCCTGCCGGCACCGGCATCGGACGCACCGCGGGCACCGCGTCACTGCCTGTCGCTGCTCACGCTCAAGCCCGGCCTGTTCACCGCGCACGGACGCGACGTCGCCGGCGAGGTCTGGTTCGACGACCTCGCCTGCCCGAGCGGCGGCGAGCCGCCGGTGGCCCGGCTCTCCGGCGCGCCGCCGCACCGCTCGCGTGCCCATGCGACGAACAAGGGGAGCCACGGCGACGTCGCCGTCGTCGGCGGCGCGCCGGGCATGGCGGGCGCGCCCGTGCTGTCGGCCACGGCGGCCCTGCATGCCGGCGCCGGGCGCGTCTTCGTCGCACCGCTCGACGACGCGGCGCAGATGTTCGATTTGCTGCGGCCGGAACTGATGTTCCGCCGCCCGGACGAGATCGCGCTGGAACGCACGGCGATCGTCTGCGGCTGCGGGGGCGGCACGGCGGTGCGCGGCGTCCTGCCGCGGATCCTCGCGCAGGCGCCGACGCTGGTGCTGGACGCCGATGCCCTCAACGCCGTGGCGCTCGATGCCACGCTCCGGGCCGCCGTGCGTCGACGCGCCGCGCGCGGCTGGCGCACGGTGCTGACGCCGCATCCGCTGGAAGCGGCGCGGCTGCTCGGCATCGACACCGCCGAGATCCAGGCCGACCGGCTCGCGGCGGCGCTGCGGCTGGCGCTGGAGTTCGGCTGCGTCGCGGTGCTGAAGGGTTCGGGCACCGTGATCGCGACGCCGGACGAGATGCTGCGCGTCAACCCCACCGGCAACGGCCTGCTGGCAACGGCCGGCACCGGCGACGTGCTCGCCGGCATGGTCGGCGCCGCCCTGGCGGCCGGCCGGCCGGCCCTGCAGGCGGCCTGCGAGGCGGTCTGGCGTCACGGCGACATGGCCGACCGCTGGCCGGCGCGCACGCCGCTGACGGCCGGCGCGCTGGCGACGGCCGCCTGAACGCAGAGACTCAGCCGCGCCCGACGAAGGGCATCTTCGTCGCCATCACCGTGTGGAACAGCACGTTGGCCTCCAGCGGCAGGTTGGCCATGTAGAGCACCGACTGGCCGACGATCGCGACGTCGATCAGGGGCTCCACGGCGATGTCGCCGCTGGCCTGCGGCACGCCCTTGGCCATGCGCGAGGCCAGCTCGGTCATGGCGTTGCCGACGTCGATCTGGCCGACCGCGATGTCGTACTTGCGCCCGTCGAGCGAGGCGGTCTTGGTCAGCCCCTCCACGCCGTGCTTGGTCGATGTGTAGGCCGCCGAGTTCGGACGCGGCGTGGTCGCCGAGATGGAGCCGTTGTTGATGATGCGGCCGCCGCGTGGCGACTGCGACTTCATCGTGCGGAAGGCCTGCTGGATGCAGAAGAACATGCCGCTGAGATTGATGTCGACGACGCCGCGCCACTGCTCGGCCGTCCAGTCCTCGAACGGTCCGGGCGGGTTGCCCACGCCCGCGTTGTTGAACAGCAGGTCGACGCGCCCGAAGCGACCGACGGCCGCCTCGAACAGCGCGCGCACGGAGTCCGGGTCCGACACGTCGGTGGACACGGCCTGCGCACGCGTGCCGGCGCCCGACTCGTCGGCCACCTTCTGCAGCGGCTCCGGCCGGCGGCCGGCGAGGGTCACGTTCCAGCCGTCGGCCAGCAGCGCGAGCGCCGCGGCGCGGCCGATGCCGCTGCCCGCGCCGGTGACGATGGCGGTGCGGACCTCGGGGCCGGCGGCCCCCTTGTCGTTCTTGTCGTTCATGGAAATGTCTCCGGTGTGAATGTCGTTCAGCGGCGCGGCTTGCGCCCCTTCATCTTGTTGGCGGCCTTCTTCACGGCGGACTTGAAGGCCTGCATCGCCGACTGAGGCGCCTCGGTGCCACGCTCGGCGACGTCCGTGCGGTCCGCTCGATCGGTGCGCTCCGCGCGGTCGGTGCGTTCGGCCGGCGCGCGGGAGGCGCCGTCCTTGGCGCGCGACGCGTTGCGCGAGCCGCCCTTGCCGCCATTGCCACCGCCGCCGCGCTTCGACTTGGCCGGCGCATCGCCCGACGCCACGCCCTTGTCCTTCATCGCGCGCGACATCAGGTCCTCGCCTTCTCGCACCAGGCGGAAGTCGATCTTGCGGCCGTCGAGGTCGACGCGGCTGACCTGCACCCGCACGCGGCTGCCGATGGCGTAGCGGATGCCCGTGCGCTCGCCGCGCAGTTCCTGGCGCATCTCGTCGAACTTGAAGTACTCGCCGCCGAGTTCGGTGATGTGGACCAGGCCCTCGACATACATCGCGTCGAGCGTGACGAAGATGCCGAAGGTGGTGGCCGAGGACACCACGCCGCCGTACTCCTCGCCGAGGTGCTCGCGCATGTACTTGCACTTGAGCCAGGCCTCGACGTCGCGGCTGGCCTCGTCGGCGCGGCGCTCGTTGGCGCTGCAGTGCAGCCCCGCGGCCTGCCAGGCGAGCACTTCCTTGGTCGGTGCGACCGTCTCCTTCTGCGGCTTCTGCGTCGGCGCCTTCACGCGCGAGGCCAGGCGCTTGGCCAGCTTGGCGTGCGCCTCGCCCGGCGTCGGCAGCATCGGCAGCGTGTACTTCTGCTTGTTGAGGATCGCCTTGATGACGCGATGCACCAGCAGGTCCGGATAGCGCCGGATCGGGCTCGTGAAGTGCGTGTAGGCCTCGTACGCCAGGCCGAAGTGGCCGCTGTTCATGGGCGTGTAGATGGCCTGCTGCATCGAGCGCAGCAGCATGGTGTGGATCTGCTGCGCGTCGGGGCGGTCCTTGGTCGCCTCGGCGATGGCCTGGAACTCGCCGGGCACCGGGTCGTCGGTGATCGACAGGCCCACGCCCATCGCCTTCAGGTAACCGCGCAGGATCTCCTTCTTCTCGGGCGTCGGGCCTTCGTGCACGCGGAACAGGCCCGGGTGCTTGCCCTCGGCGATGAAGTCGGCGCTGCAGACGTTGGCCGCCAGCATCGCCTCCTCGATCAGCCGGTGCGCCTCGTTGCGCGTGCGCGGCACGATCTTCTCGATGCGTCCGGCGTCGTCGCACACGATCTGCGTCTCGGTGGTCTCGAAGTCGACCGCGCCGCGCCGACCGCGCTGCTTGAGCAACGCCTTGTAGACGTCGGAGAGGTTGAGCAGGTCCTTGACGCGGTCCTTGCGCTTGGCGGCCTCGGGGCCGCGCGTGTTGCTCAGGATCGCGGCGACCTCGGTGTACGTGAAGCGCGCGTGGCTGAACATCACCGCCGGGTAGAACTGGTAGGCGTAGATCTCGCCGTCGGCGGCCACCAGCATGTCGCACACCATGCACAAACGCTCGACCTCGGGGTTGAGCGAGCACAGGCCGTTGCTGAGCTTCTCCGGCAGCATCGGGATCACGCGGCGCGGGAAATAGACGCTGGTGGCGCGGTCGTAGGCGTCGATGTCGATCGGCGCGCCGGTCTGCACATAGGCGCTGACGTCGGCGATGGCGACCAGCAGCCGCCAGCCCTTGCCGCGCCCGACCTTCGCAGGCTCGCAGTAGACGGCGTCGTCGAAGTCGCGCGCGTCCTCGCCGTCGATGGTCACGAGGGGCACGTCGGTCAGGTCGATGCGACCGCGCTTGTCGGCCGGTCGCACCTTTTCGGGCAGCGCGCGCGCCTCGGCGAGGCAGGCCTCGGAGAACTCGTGCGGCACGCCGTACTTGCGCACCGCGATCTCGATCTCCATGCCGGGATCGTCGATCTCGCCGAGCACCTCCTTCACGCGTCCGACCGGCTGGCCGAAGAGCGCCGGCGGCTCGGTGAGCTGCACCACGACGACCTGCCCGACCTTCGCCGGCCCGGTCGCGCCCTTGGGGATCAGGACGTCCTGGCCGTAGCGCTTGTCCTCCGGCGCGACGAGCCAGATGCCGCCCTCGTGCAGCAGGCGGCCGATGATCGGCTGCTCCGGGCGCTCGACGATCTCGACGACGCGGCCCTCGGGCCGGCCGCGTCGGTCCTGGCGGACGATGCGCACCTTGACGCGGTCCTTGTGCAGCACCGCGCGCATCTCATTGGGTGGCAGGTACACATCGGCTTCGCCGTCGTCGCGCTGCACGAAACCGTGGCCGTCGCGATGTCCTTGAACCGATCCTTCAAATTCTTCCAACAAACTGTTGGCATGGTCATTATTTTTGATATGATTGCTCTCTTTCCTGAAATTCAAAACGCGTTGCAAGGTTAGTTCCTTGCAGCAAGTGGGCCCAGATGGCGGAATTGGTAGACGCACTAGTTTCAGGTACTAGCGAGTAACATCGTGGAGGTTCGAGTCCTCTTCTGGGCACCATACCTAATTCGAGAGAACCCCGTTGGATCAACGATCCAACGGGGTTTTTTCTTGTCCGCTCGAACGAGGTGTCGATGCGCCCCGTTTCCTCGTCACCGATCGACACCATTCCACCCGCCGCGATCGTGGTGACGATCGGCGAATCGTTCGAGGCGAACCCGCAGGTGGCGGCCAGCAAAACAGATTCCGGCAAGGAAGGAAGAAGGCGTCGGGTGGAGGAAGGCGGGAATCCGCCGAGGCGCCGGCCGAAGCCGGACGATGCGATCCACATCGCAAGCGCATGGATCGGTCGCAGTCTATCCCAGATGACCTGCCGCATCGGACGTCTCCTGTGCGCGAACGGCCGTCGGTCATGAGCCCTTCGACCGCCGGATCCGGCGAAATCGAAACGCATCAGCGTCCCTCCAGGAAGCGCGTCATGCGCTGCAGCTCCTCGTCGAGCGCGACCTGGAACGCCGACCCCTCGGGCCTCGCGCCTTCCACGTAGCCCAGGGTCGGCCGCAGGCATCCGTCGTGCACGGCGACGTTGGCCCAGCCGACCACGTGCTCCCGCCAGAGCAGCGGCAAGGCGTAGTGGCCGAACCTGCGCTCGGCCGGCGGCGTGTAGGCCTCGAACTTGTACGTCCAGCCCCAGAGCAGTTCGAAGCGGCGGCGGTCCCAGACCACCGGATCGAAGGGCGCGAGCAGCCGCACCCGGTCGTCGACCGCATGACGCCGCGAGCGCGGGCTCTCGTCGGCCGGCCAGAACCAGACTGTACCGTCGATGCGGCGACTCGCCAGCCGCTCGCGTGCCAGCGCGAGCGCCACCCGTGCCGGCCCGACAGGTGCGGCGCGCCGTAGCCGACGAGCAGCCGCACCAGGTAGGTCAGGCTGGCGGCCGGCAAGGGCGCGTACTTGCGCACCACCAGATCGATCAACGCGGCGGCCCGCTGCGCGCGGCCCTCGGGACCGTCATCCACGGCGGGCGGATGGGTCACCGCCTCGTAGACCCGCGTGCCGCCGTCGCGTCGCCGCACCCGCAGCAGGCCGCGGTAGTGCAGGCCGTCGAGGAGGTGCGAACTGGCGTTGCTCGTGCCGCCCCAGTGGTTCGTCATGCGGCCGTGGGCGAAATGCCGCTCGACCTCGCGCGGATGCACCGCGCCCCGCTCGCGCACGAAGTCCAGGATCTCGACCGCCTTGCGTCGCGTGTCGTCGTCCCAGGCCCGGGCGGCTTCGCGCGGATGCATCAGCGCGAGGTGCTCGCGCGGCAGGAAGCCGTAGTTCACCAGGCTGTCCTCCTCGATCGCGAGGCGCTCGTAGCGGCGCTCGAGATCGCCGGCGCGGTAGTCCTCGACCCGGTGGCGCAGCGTCAGATCCTGCGCCCGGGCGGGCGCGCGGATCGGGTCGGCCTGCACGAAGCCCAGGCGCCGGATGGCCGCCGGCAGCGTCGTCGGCTTGAAGAGGGTGCGCGCCACCGCGTAGCGGCGCAGGTCGTCGAGATCGGGTTCGCGTGGCATCGGAAGGATTGCAGCACGGCTCGGCCCGGACGTCGCGCCGTGCCACCCGCGGACGCCCTTCCCTACGACGCCGATTGCGCCAGCAGTTCCAGCCCGGAGCGTTGCCGGAACTCCTGGTAGCTGATGGGCTGGAGGTCGTGCCGGCCGGCGTCGTTGGTCGCCCAGTAGGCCCAGGTCCGACCGTCGGCGCGGCTGTAGACCACCTTCCAGGTGTGGCTCGGCACCCAGACCCTGCCGGGGCCGATGGTGCGGGGCCGCTGGTCGAACGCCGGACCGGTGAAGACGAAGACGTCGCCCGGCGCGCGGGCCGCGTACTTGCGCGTGGCCTGCTCGATCTGGCTCCAGGCGCGCTGGTTGAGCTCGGGCGCCTGGGGGACCATGTTGGCCAGCGAGAACGACTGCGCCTTGGCGGCGTCGGTGGGCATGTCGCCGGCGGGCGCCATGTGGCCGCGGTCGTAGCCGCTGCCGACGTAGTCCGCGAGCTGCGCGCGGTCGGCCGAGGGCAGGCGCGCCTCGGGATAGAAGCGGTCGTTCCGCTTGATCGACTTGGCGGCGTCGACGCTCGTGCGCGTCAGGCGCTCGACCGTGTAGACCGCCGTCTTGCTCTCGCCGGAATGCAGCACCGCGAAGCTGTCGAAGCACAGCGCGCGCTGGCGTCCCGGCCACGTCACCGCCGGCGGGCGGCCGGGGAAATGCTCGGCGCAGCGGGCGAAATCGCCCGCCACCGCCGAGGTCGCCGGCGGCTGTGCCTGCGCGGACGGGGAGGTCTGCGACGGCGCCGGCGGCCTGGTCGTCGTCGCGACGCCGGGACGGGTGGCCGGCGCCTGGTACGGCTGGAGGCTGCACCCCGGCGCCTGCACCGCAGCGGCCACCGCCAGGACCACGCTGATGCCGATCCGTCGGACCGCGGGTGGAATGCCGCCGCTTCGTTTCTTGGTTCTGTAACTGCGCTTTGCCATGCCCGAATCATCGGGCATCACATAGATTTGTTAAGAATCTTCCTCAGACCAGTCTGAAAACATCAATCGAAACGAATGCTGATGCAGCGCGACGCATGCCATCCCTTGACGAGACGGCATTCGATCCTGCGATTTTTCGGTGTCCTGCCATTGGGACGGGCGCTGCGCGTGCCCCGTGCCTCAGACCGGCAGCGCGACCAGGTCGTGGCCTTCGACGCCGACGATGCGCGCGCGCGTGAACTCGCCGACTTTCATCGTCTTGCTGATCTTCTCGGGCGGCAGCAGGCGCACGATGCCGTCGATCTCGGGCGCGTCGGCATAGCTGCGGCCGACGCCGCCCTTCCTGCCGAGGCCCGGCGCCGAGTCGACCAGCACCTGCATCGTGGCGCCGACGCGGCGCTGCAGCCGGGCGATCGACACCGCCTCGGCCACCTCCATGAAGCGCGCGCGGCGCGCCTCGCGTTCGGCCTCGGGCAGCATGCCGGGAATCTCGTTGGCGGCGGCGCCTTCGACCGGGCTGTAGGCGAAGCAACCTGCGCGGTCGATGCCGGCCTCGCGGATGAAGTCGAGCAGGTGCTCGAACTCGGCCTCGGTCTCGCCGGGAAAACCGGCGATGAAGGTGCTGCGGATGACGAGTTCGGGGCACATCTCGCGCCAGCGGGCGATGCGCTCCAGGTTCTTCTCGCCGCTGGCCGGGCGCTTCATGCGGCGCAGCACGTCGGGGTGGCTGTGCTGCAGCGGCACGTCGAGGTAGGGCAGCACGCGGCCGCTGGCCATGAGCGGGATCACCTCGTCGACGCTCGGATACGGATAGACGTAGTGCAGTCGCACCCAGGCACCGTACGGCTCGGCGATCTCGCCCAGGGTGCGCACCAGCTCCAGCATGCGCGTCTTGACCGGCGTGCCGTCCCAGAAGCCGGTGCGGTACTTGACGTCGACGCCGTAGGCCGAGGTGTCCTGGCTGATGACCAGCAGTTCCTTCACGCCACCCTCGAACAGCGCCTTCGCTTCGCCGAGCACGTCGCCGATCGGGCGCGAGACCAGGTCGCCGCGCATTGAGGGAATGATGCAGAAGGTGCAGCGGTGGTTGCAGCCCTCGCTGATCTTTAGGTAGGCGTAGTGGCGCGGCGTGAGCTTCAGGCCGGCGATGCCGAAGGCGTTGGGCACCAGGTCGACGAAGGGATCGTGCGGCTTGGGCAGGTTGGCGTGGACGGCGTCCATCACCTCCTGCGTCGCGTGCGGGCCGGTGACGGCCAGCACGCTCGGATGCATCTGCCACACCAGGTTGCCGCCCTGGTCGCCGGTCTTGGCACCCAGGCAGCCGGTGACGATCACGCGGCCGTTCTCGGCGAGTGCCTCGCCGATGGTGTCGAGGCTTTCGCGCACGGCGTCGTCGATGAAGCCGCAGGTGTTGACGATGACGAGGTCGGCGCCCTCGAAGGTCTTGGAGGTCTGGTAGCCCTCGGCGCTCAGGCGCGTGAGGATCAGTTCGGAGTCCGTGAGGGCCTTGGGACAACCCAGACTGACGAAGCCGACCTTGGGTGCGGCCGATGGTGGGATGGTGGTGGTGGGTTCGGGGAAGACGACGTCGCTCATCCCCCGATTGTCGGCGTTAACGCCTCAGAGCCGCCTGGCGCCGTCTCAACGCCCTTCGTTCGGCCGCTTGAGTCCGAATGCGCCCAGCACCTGCTCGGTGTTCTTCTGCATCTGTTCCTGCATCTGGATGAACACGTTCTTCGACTGCTCGACGTAGTTGCCCATCACGCCCTGGAGCACCGGCGACTGGGCGGTCATGAAGCGCGCCCAGAGTTCGGGCGACAGGCCCTCGGCCTTGTCGGCGAGCTGGGCCTGCATCTCGGTCATGGCCTGGATGTTCTTCTCCAGGTAGGAGCCCATGAAGCCGTGCATCGCCTTGCCGTGGAAGCGGATGATGCTCGCGAGCACCGGCTCGGTGAACATCGGGGCGCCGCCGGCCTCCTCCTCCAGGATGATCTGCAGCAGGATGCTGCGGGTCAGGTCCTCGCCGCTCTTGGCGTCGCGCACCACGAACGGCGTGCTGCGCATGACCAGCTGCTTGACTTCGGCCAGGGTGATGTAGGCCGACGTTTCCGTGTCGTAGAGCCGCCGGTTGGGATACTTCTTGATCACCCGCGATTCAGGCTTGGCGGCGATCTTGTTGCTCTGCACGGAAATTTCCTTCGGGGGGTGGTGGCCAGGGGTGCGAAAACCATTGTATGAACCGGTTTTGCTGCACTGCACCCAAGGTTACCCTGAGCGCCCGGACCGTGCCGGGCGGTGAGGATGCGTCGCCAAAACGTTCATTCCTCGACCGGCGGCGCGGTGAGGTATTCGGCCCCGCAGACCTTGCAGATCGCCGAATCCGGACGCTCGTCCGTCGCGGCACGAAAATGCAGCGGATTCTTCACCCCGCCCAGCACCCAGCAGCGCGGACAGTGCGCCTGTCCCGTCAATGGCAGGTAGCCGCGCGAGCGCTGCTGCGCGCGGTCGCGAGTGACGGGAGAGCCCAGCTGCTCGATGCGGGCCACGTCGTGCGCGACGGAGGTCCAGTGCTTGCCCTGCGCCGTGTCCCGCAGGCCGTAGACGACCCGGGCGAACTCCAGGGGGGCCTGTTTCAGCAATGCGGCGATGCGGTGCTGTTCGAGTGATGGATCGATGGCGGGATGATTCATCGGACGTCGGCGAAAGTTGCTGAGCAACAAGTTAACACATAGTTCTCATTTTCAGCGCGCCGACGATCGACGAGGTGAGCATGTGCGCACTTTTTCCACCCGGACGACGGTGCGACGGGAAGCCGGCCGACCCTCGGACTCACGCCGGATAATCGCGCCCATGTCTTTCCCGCTCTCCTTCGCTCCGGCCGCCGGCCAGGGTGCCATCACCGATGTTCCGGGCATCGAGGTCGGCCATTTCAGCGACGAGCGCCGCCCGACGGGCTGCACCGTGATCCTCGCGCGCGACGGCGCGGTCGGCGGCGTGGACGTGCGCGGCGCGGCGCCCGGCACGCGCGAGACCGATCTGCTCGCGCCCGGCAACCTGGTGACGCACGTCCACGCCGTCATGCTCGCCGGCGGCAGCGCCTGGGGACTGGCGGCGGCCGACGGCGCGATGCGCTGGCTGGAGGAGCGCGGGATCGGCCTGGACGTGCGTTTCGGCACGCTGCCGATCGTGCCGGCGGCGGTGCTGTTCGACCTGCCGCTGGGCGATGCACGCATCCGGCCCGACGCCGCCGCCGGCTATGCGGCCTGCGAGGCCGCCTCGGCGCGGCCGCCGGCCGAGGGCAACGTCGGCGCCGGCAGCGGCGCGCTGGTGGGCAAGCTGTTCGGCGCCGAGCGGGCGATGAAGGGCGGCATCGGCAATGCCTCGGTCACGGTCGGCGGCGTCACCGTCGGCGCGCTCGTCGCCTGCAACGCCCTGGGCGACGTGGTCGACCCCGACACCGCGCGGGTCGTGGCCGGCGCGCGCACCGCCGACGGCCGCGCCCTGCTCGACACCCGGCGCGCATTGCTGCGCGGCGAGTCGCCGCGTCCGCTGCTCGCCGGCACGAACACCACGCTCGGCGTGATCGCGACCGACGCGGTGCTGACCAAGGTGCAGGCCCAGCGCCTCGCCGCGGTCGCGCACGGCGGGCTGGCGCGCGCCATCAATCCGGTCCACACCATGAGCGACGGCGACACGCTGTTCGCGCTCGCCACCGGCCGCGTGCGGCTCGAAGGCGACGCGCCCGGCATGACCGTGCTGGGCACGATGGCCGCCGAGGTGGTCGCGCGCGCCACGCTGCGCGCGGTGCTGGCGGCGCGCTCGGTCGACACCGGCACGCTGCGCATCCCGTGCGCGGCCGACCTGGCGGCGTGGAGCGCGGCCTGATGCCCAAGACGTTGCGGCTCGTCCTGCTGTCGATCCGCGACCTCGTCGTCTCGATCGGCCCCGTCGTCTTCATCGTCATCGGCCTGCTGATCGCGGCCTACTGGTGGCTCGATCCGCAACCGCCGCGCCGCGTCACGCTGGCCACCGGTCCGGCCGGCAGCGCGTATGCCGAGTTCGGCCGCCGCTACGCGCAGGCGCTGGCCGCCGAGGGCATCCAGGTCGAACTGCGCGCGAGCGACGGCTCGCTCGACAACCTGCAATTGCTGCGCAACGGCGGCGCCGACCTGGGCTTCGTGCGCGGCGGCAGCGCCGACGTGGTGGCCGACGAGCGCGCCGGGCTGACCTCGCTCGGCAGCCTGTTCTACGAGCCGCTGTGGGTGTTCTACCGAATCGACGCCGCGTCGCGCGTCGATCGCAGGAACCCGGTGCTGGGCTCGTTGGCGCAGCTGCGGGGCCTGCGCGTCAACGTCGACAAGCACGGCAGCGGCGTGCCGGAGATGGTCGACCAGATGCTGCGCGCCAACCGCCTCGACACGACGTCGCTCAGGCTCTCGCACCTGGAGCCGACGCCGGCCGCCGAGGCGCTGGAGAGCGGTTCGCTCGACGCGGTGATGTTCGCCTCGGCGCCCGAGGCGGCGCTGGTGCAGCGGTTGCTGCGCACGCCCGGCATCCGGCTGATGGACTTCGGACAGAGCGACGCCTACGCGCGGCGCTTCGCCTTCCTGTCGGCGGTGACCCTGCCGCGCGGCGTGGTCGACCTGGCGCGCGACGTGCCGTCGCACGACGTGTCGATGCTCGCCGCCACGACCTCGCTGCTGGCGCGCGAGCAGACGCACCCGGCCCTGCGCCAGCTGTTCGCCCAGACCGCGCAGACCCTGCACGGCGGCGCCGGCTGGTTCAACCGCGCGCGCGATTTCCCCAACACCCGCACCAGCGAACTGCCCGTGAGCCCCGAGGGCGACCGCGCCATCAACGGCACGCCGCCCTTCTGGCAGCGTTACTTGCCGTTCTGGGCCAGCAACCTGGTCGAGCGCATGTGGCTGGTGCTCGGCGGCCTGCTGGTGCTGATGCTGCCGCTCAGCCGGGTCGTGCCGCCGCTCTATCAGTTCCGGGTGCGTTCGCGCGTCTTCCGCTGGTACGGCCAGCTGCGCGACATCGAGACCAAGGTCGACATCCCCCAGGACGACGCCCAGCGCCAGGCCCTGATCAAGGAACTCGACGATCTCGACCGCACGGTCAACAAGGTGGCCGTGCCCCTGTCCTATGCCGACGAGCTCTACGCGCTGAGGAACAACATCGCCTCGGTGCGGCGGCGGGCGCAGGAAGCCGCTACCAGCATGCCGCCCGTCGCGCGCGGCGCGTGAGCCGGTGACGACGGGGCGACGGCCCCGATCGTCTAGCGCTCACCGCTCCAGGCGCAGCACCTTGCCGTTGTCCGTCAGGAGATACAGCCAGCCGTCCGGGCCCTGGCGCACGTCGCGGATGCGCTCGCCGCGCTCGGCCAGCAGGCGCTCGCGCTGGACCACCCTGTCGCCGTCGAGCACCAGGCGCCAGAGCGCCGTGCCGGCAAGCGCGCCGACGAACAGGTTGCCCTGCCAGCCGATCAGCCGGTCGGCGCTGTAGAACGCCATTCCGCTGGGGGCGATGGAGGATTTCTGGCCGCTGGTCCAGGCCGAGCCGTCGATCTTTTCCCAGTACGTCGCGGGCTGCTCCAGCCCGGCCTTGGCGGTGCCCTCGCCGATCTGCGTGACGGTGCCGTATTCCTGGCCGTAGCTGATCACCGGCCAGCCGTAGTTGCGTCCGGGCAATGTCAGATTCACCTCGTCGCCGCCCTGCGGGCCATGCTCGCTGGTCCAGAGCTGGTCGGTGCCGGGACGCATCGCCGCGCCCTGCGGATTGCGATGGCCGTAGCTCCACACCGCCGGCTGCG
Source organism: Variovorax sp. PvP013 (assembly GCF_050435945.1). Lineage (NCBI taxonomy): Bacteria > Pseudomonadati > Pseudomonadota > Betaproteobacteria > Burkholderiales > Comamonadaceae > Variovorax > Variovorax sp. PvP013. Next base: position 348,529 of record NZ_JBNDLF010000001.1, on the reverse strand, counting down.
CACCCACGGTGACGACGAAGGGATTGGTCGGCACCGGCAGGCCGTCGGTGGTGATGCGCATCACCTTGCCGTTGCCGCGATCGAGCGCCTGCGCGAAGCCGCGCTGGTCGCCGCTCAGGCGATCGCCGAGCGTGACGAAGAGATGGCCGTTGCGGTCGAACGCCAGCCGCGAGCCGTAGTGCGCGGAACTGCCGCCGACCTTGGGCTCCTGGCGATAGATGACCGTGACGTTGCTCAGGGTACGCGCGGTGGCGTCGAGTTCGGCACGCCCCACGGCCGTGCCGTTGACCGGGCCGATGCGTTCCGTGAAGGTGAAATAGATGCGGCGGTTGGTCGCGAAGGCCGGGTCGACGGCGACGTCGAGCAGCCCTCCCTGCCCGTCGAAGTCGACCGCCGGGACGCAGCAGACTTGGTCGTTGCCGCCGTTCGACGCACTGCCGTCGGCGTTGCGCAGGCGCAGTTGTCCGCCGCGCTGGGTGATGAGCATCCGCCCGTCGGGCAGGAAGGCGAGGCTCCACGGGCTCGACAGACCGGCCGCGACTTCCACCACCTTCAGCGGCCCGGGCTCGGGTGCCGGCGCCGGTGCCGGCGGGGGTGCGGGCGCCGGGGCCGGCGCCGGTGCGGGCACTGGCGTCGGCGCCGTGGCCGTGCCGCCACTGTCGCTGCCTCCGCCGCCGCCGCAAGCGGCCGCCAGCAGGCACAGGGCCGATCCAAGGATTCGTCTCGTGAGCGTCATCGCCATAGCTCCTGGTTGGTGCAGCGCCTCATCTTGACACCACCGCCACCGGCGCTCCATGAAAAAACCACCCGAAGGCGGTTCGCGTGAGTCCGCAGGGCAAGTGCGGCGCGGCGACGCGGCCTTACTTCAAGGCCTTGTATCGCATCCGCTTGGGCTTGGCGCCCTCCTCGCCCAGGCGCTTCTTCTTGTCGGCCTCGTACTCCTGGTAGTTGCCGTTGAAGAAGGTCCACTGGCTGTCGCCCTCGGCGGCCAGGATGTGCGTGGCGATGCGGTCGAGGAACCAGCGGTCGTGGCTGATGACCATCACCGTGCCGGCGAATTCCAGCAGCGCGTCTTCCAGCGCGCGCAGGGTCTCCACGTCGAGGTCGTTGGACGGCTCGTCGAGCATCAGCACGTTGCCGCCGGCGATGAGGGTCTTGGCCAGGTGGAGGCGGCCGCGTTCGCCGCCGGAGAGCGTGCCCACCTTCTTCTGCTGGTCCGCGCCGTTGAAGTTGAAGCGGCCCGCGTAGGCGCGGCTGGCCATCTGGAACTTGCCGACGTTGATGATGTCCAGGCCGTTGGAGATGTCCTCCCAGACGGTCTTCTGGTTGGCCAGTTCGTCGCGATGCTGGTCGACGAAGGCGGCACGGACCGTGGAGCCGATGACGACCTCGCCGCTGTCGGGCTGTTCCTTGCCTGCGAGCAGCTTGAACAGCGTGGACTTGCCCGCGCCGTTCGGGCCGATGATGCCGACGATGGCGCCCGGCGGCACGGTGAAGCTCAGGTTGTCGATCAGCATGCGGTCGCCGAAGGACTTGCTGACGCCGTGGAACTCGAAGACCTGCTGGCCCAGCCGCTCCGCGACCGGGATGAAGATCTCCTGCGTCTCGTTGCGCTTCTGGTATTCCATGTCGCTCAGCTCCTCGAAGCGGGCCAGACGCGACTTGCTCTTGGCCTGGCGCGCCTTCGGGTTCTGGCGCGACCACTCCAGCTCCTTCTTCAGCGCCTTGGCGTGGGCTTCCTCGCTCTTCTGTTCCTGCGCCAGGCGTTCGCCCTTCTGCTCGAGCCAGGTGCTGTAGTTGCCCTTCCAGGGGATGCCGCGTCCGCGGTCCATTTCCAGGATCCATTCGGCGGCGTTGTCGAGGAAGTAGCGGTCGTGGGTGATGGCCACCACGGTGCCGGAGAAGCGCTGCAGGAACACCTCGAGCCACTCCACCGATTCGGCGTCCAGGTGGTTGGTCGGTTCGTCGAGCAGCAGCATGTCGGGCTTGGACAGCAGCAGCCGGCACAGCGCGACGCGCCGCTTCTCGCCTCCCGAGAGCAGGCCGATCTTCGCGTCCCACGGCGGCAGGCGCAGCGCGTCGGCGGCGATCTCCAGCTGGTGCTCGGAATCGGTGCCGGCGGTGGCGATGACGGCTTCGAGTTCGGCCTGTTCGGCGGCCAGCGCGTCGAAGTCGGCGTCCTCGGCGCCGTAGGCGATGTAGACCTCCTCGAGACGCGCCTTGGCCGCGAACACCGCGCCCATCGACTCCTCGATCGACTCGCGCACCGTGTGCTCGTTGTCGAGCTTGGGCTCCTGCTCCAGGTAGCCGATGGTCATGCCGGGCATCGGCAGCGCCTCGCCCTCGTACTCCTTGTCGACGCCGGCCATGATCTTGAGCAGGGTGGACTTGCCCGAGCCGTTGAGGCCGAGCACGCCGATCTTGGCGCCCGGGAAGAACGACAGCGAAATGTCCTTCAAGAGCTGCCGCTTGGGCGGCACGGTCTTGCTGACGCGGTTCATCGAATAGACGTATTGAGCCATCTGTGTGTGCGTGTGTGTGGTGTTCGGGTTTGCTGCGGAATGGCGTGGCGCGCGGGTGCGGCGGCGGCCGGTGCGACGGGTCCGTGGAGGGCCGCGAAGGAATACCGATTATCCGCGCAGTTCGGCGGCATGCCGATCGTGCGACAATCCGGCTTCGTCGCCGGGTGCAGTTGCCCGCGACAGCGGCTCTTCCGCCGGGGACAAGAAGGCTTCCACGCATTCGCATGCGACGGGCCCTCGGCTCCCACCCCTGATTCATCCGCCTTGACTGGCCGGGTCGCTCCCAATCAAAAGAGCACCACGGCGGGCTGATGCCACCGCGCCATGCAAGGCGCCATTGCTTCCAATGACTTTCGCAGAACTGAATCTGGCCCCGGCCATTCTCAAAGCCGTGCTCGAACATGGCTACGACACCCCCACCCCCATCCAGGCCCAGGCCATCCCCGTGGTGCTCGACGGCCACGACCTGCTCGGCGGCGCGCAGACGGGCACCGGCAAGACCGCGGCCTTCACGCTGCCCCTGCTGCAGAAGCTCTCCACCGGCGAGCGCGCGCGCAACAAGTTCGGCGGCATCGGCATCCGCGCCCTGGTGCTGACCCCCACGCGCGAACTCGCCGCGCAGGTCGAGGAATCGGTCCGCACCTACGGCAAATACCTCGAACTCACGTCCAGCGTGATCTTCGGCGGCGTCGGCATGAACCCGCAGATCAGCAAGCTCAAGAGCGGCGTCGACATCCTGGTGGCCACGCCCGGCCGCCTGCTCGACCTGCAGCAGCAGGGCATGCTCGACCTCTCCCAGGTGCAGATGCTGGTCCTCGACGAGGCCGACCGCATGCTCGACATGGGCTTCATCCACGACGTGAAGAAGATCCTCGCCCTGGTGCCGCGCGACAAGCAGAGCCTGCTGTTCTCGGCCACCTTCAGCGACGAGATCCGCGACCTGGCCGCCAACCTGCTGAAGAATCCGCAGAGCATCCAGGTGACGCCGCGCAACACCACCGTCCAGCGCATCACGCAGGTGATCCACCCGGTGGGCCGCGGCAAGAAGAAGGCGCTGCTCGCGCACATCATCAACGAGCACAACTGGAGCCAGGTGCTGGTGTTCACGCGCACCAAGTTCGGCGCCAACAACGTCGCCGAGTTCCTGACCAAGAACGGCATCGAGGCGATGGCGCTGCACGGCAACAAGAGCCAGAGCGCGCGCACCCAGGCGCTGGCCGGCTTCAAGAGCGGCGACATCCGCGCCCTCGTGGCCACCGACATCGCCGCGCGCGGCATCGACATCGACGAGCTGCCGCACGTCGTGAACTACGAGATCCCCAACGTCAGCGAGGACTACGTCCACCGCATCGGCCGCACCGGCCGCGCGGGCAACAGCGGCGAGGCCGTGAGCCTGGTCTGCCTGGACGAGGAAGGCTTCATGCAGGAGATCGAGCGCTTCACCAAGCAGCAGATCCCGGTGAAGATCGTCGAGGGCTTTGGCCCCGAGGACGACGAGCGCGCCGAGCCCATCGCCATGGGTCGCCAGACGATCTGGGGCGGCGCCGGCCGCCCGCCGAGCCGCGACGTGATGCAGGCCGCCGCCAAGGCCGCCCGCACCGAGATGCTCCAGCGCATCCGCGACAACAAGGCCGGCCAGGGCGATCGCGCCGGTGGCGGCCAGGGTGGCAACAACGGCGGCGGCAACGGCGGTGGCCAGCGTCGCGGCCCGGCACCGCAGGGTGCCCGCAATGGCGGCGGCAACGGCGGTGGCGGCCAGGGCCCGCGCGGCCAGGGCGCCCGCGGACCGCAGGGCGGCGGCATGGGCTATCGCGGCGCGCCGAGCCCGGCGCGTGCACCGCAACCGCACCACGCCGCGCCCTACGCCGGCGTGCCGCACGACGAGCGCCAGCCGCGCCATCACGGCAACAGCCACAGCCCGACGCAGGCCAACCAGGTCGCGCACCTGCGCGCCGAAGCGGTCGCCGGTGGCGAGGGCCAGCCCGATCCGCTGCGCACCAGCGTCGACGCCTTCGGCGGCGGTCGCGGTCGCCGTGGCGGCGGCGGTGGTGGCGGCTACGGCGGCAACCGCTCCGGCGGCGGTGGCCGTTCGGGTGGCGGTGGCGGCTACGGTGGTGGCGGCAACCGCTCGGGCGGTGGCGGCCGGTCGTACGGCTGATCCGGGACGGGTCTCCTCCCGTCGCCCGTATTCATGGAAAAAGGCGCTTCGGCGCCTTTTTCCATGGCGCCGTCGTCGGCACGACGGCGACGGTCCATGGGCGCACGAAGGCTCGCGCGGCGCCTGACGATCACCCGGCCCCCGAACTTGCCCGTCCGGCCAACCGACGCGCGGGGACGGCGCTCGCGTCCTACGACCGGATGCCGAGCTTGGGCACCAGCTCCTTGAAGAATTCGTGGTCGCGCTTCATGGCCGCGCCGAACTCCGGCGCGTCGAGGTAGGAGAAGCCGAGGTTGAGCTTTTCCAGCGCCTCGGGCAGCGCCGGGTCGGCCGCGGCCTTGCGCGTGGCCGCGCGCAGCACGTCGACGATGTCGGAGGGCGTGGACTTGTGCACGGCCAGGCCGCGCCAGGTACCGATCGACAGGTCGACCTTGCGCTCCTTGAGCGTAGGCACCTTGTCGAAGGCCTTCAGGCGCTGGTCGGCCATGACGGCGAGCATCTTCAGCTTGCCCCCCTGCACGTGGGCGGCGACCTCGCCGGGACTCACGGCCACCGCGTCGATGTGGCCGCCCAGCAATGCCACCACACCCGGCGCCGCGCCCTGGTAGGGCACGTGGTTGAACTTGACCCCGGCGCGGTCCTCCAGCGCGGCGGCGGCCAGGTGCCAGATCGAGCCGTTGCCGGAGTTGCCCACGCGGACCTCGTCGGGCTTGGCCTTGGCGGCGGCGAGGAACTCCTCGATCGTGTTCCAGGGCGCCTCGGCGCGCACGGTGATGGCGGCCGGATCGGCGTTGAGCCGCGCGACCGGCTGGAAGTCGGCGTAGGTGAACTTGGAGAGGTTCAGGTGCGGCAGGATCACCAGCTCGGCGATGACGACGCTGACCTTGTAGCCGTCGGGCTTGCCGTTGAGGACGTCGCTCATGCCGACCACGCCACTGGCGCCAGGCTTGTCGTTGACGATCAGCGGCTGCGGCAGGTGCTTCTTCACGATCTCGGCGAAGGCGCGCGCCAGGGCGTCGGTGCCGCCGCCGGCCGAGGCCGGCACGACCAGTTCGATGGGCTTGTTGGGATAGCCGGACGATTGCGCGCGCGCCGCCAGGGACAGCGGCAGCATCGCCACCCCCAGGCCCTGGAGCAGGCGACGGCGGTGGGCGTTCGATGGATTCGACGGATCGGTCATGGGCATGGTCGGGAGTGCGGTGGATCGGAGGAAGGCGCGGGCGGCGAGCACCGGGACTCGGGGCCCGGGCGCCCCGCCGGCGGCAAAAACCCCCGGCACGCCGGGGGTTCGTCCACTTATCATATGACCATTGAAATCGGCTTCCGGCAGCACAAACCCTGCCGCCGGCGCATCCCGCCGGACCCGGCCGCACCCCCCTTGCAGACATCTCCACGAGGACATTTCCTGACATGACACTGGTCGCGGTCGATTGGGGCACGAGTTCGCTGCGCGGCGCGCTGCTGGACGACGGCGGACGCATCATCGAGGAGCGCGCCGCGCCGCGCGGCATCCTCACGGTGGACGCCGGCGGTTTCCAGGCGCTGTTCGAGGAACTGTTCGGCGACTGGATGCGCGCCGCGCCGGACACGCGCTGCCTGATCTCGGGCATGGCGGGCAGCCGGCAGGGCTGGATCGAGGCGCCCTACTGCGCGTGCCCGGCGAGCCTGGCCGACGTCGCGGCGCACGTGGTGCCGGTCGAGCCCGGCCGCATCGCGATGGTGCCGGGCCTGAGCGTCGAGAACGACGGCGTGCCCGACGTCATGCGCGGCGAGGAGGTGCAGCTCTTCGGCGCCATGGCGCTCACCGGCCGGCGCGACGGCGTCTTCGTCCTGCCCGGCACGCACAACAAGTGGGTGCGCGTGGCCGACGGCCGCGTCGCGGGCTTCCGCACCTTCATGACGGGCGAGTTCTACGCCCTGCTCGCCATGCAGTCGATCCTGGCGCGCACGCTCGACGCCGCCGCGCCGCTCGACGAGGCCGCCTTCGGGCAGGGCGTGGCGCGCGCGGGCGACGGCCACGGGCTGCTGCACAACGCCTTCGGCGCCCGCACGCTGGCGCTGTTCGACCGCATGGGCGCGGCGCCGCTGGCGAGCTACCTCTCGGGCCTGCTGATCGGCGAGGAACTGCGCACGCAGGCGCTCGACGCCGACGCCGAGGTCGTGCTGATCGGCTCGCCGGCGCTGACGCGGCGCTATGCGCTGGCGCTGGGCGCGAACGGCGTCGCGAGCCGCGCGCTGGGCGCCGAGGCGACCTGGGCCGGCCTTCACGCCCTGCACGGCATGGCCGCGTCCGCCGGAGCCTGAGACGCCCTGCGACACCGCCCTTCCGGGCACCTCCTCATCCGCCACGACCCCAACACCGCATCCAACGAGACCGACATGACGTCCACCCCCCACGACACCTTCGAAGCCGCGCTGCGGCAGCTCCCGCTGGTTGCGATCCTGCGCGGCCTGACGCCGGCCGAGGCGCCCGCCATCGGCGACGCGCTGGTCGAGGCCGGCTTCCGGCTGCTGGAGGTGCCGCTCAATTCGCCCGATCCGCTCGCGAGCATCGCCCTGCTGCGCGCGCGCTGCGCGGGTGCGCTGGTGGGCGCCGGCACGGTGTTGACCGCGCGGCAGGTGAACGAGGTGCGCGACGCCGGCGGCGAACTGATCGTCTCGCCCAACTTCGACGCCGCCGTCGTCGCCGAGACGAAGCGCCTGGGCCTGGTGAGCCTGCCGGGCGTGGCGACGCCGAGCGAGGCCTTCGGCGCGCTGGCGGCCGGCGCGAGCGGCCTGAAGCTGTTCCCGGCCGAGGCCGCCTCGCCCGCCGTTGTCAAGGCCTGGCTGGCGGTGCTGCCCCGGGGCACGCCGCTGATGCCCGTCGGCGGCATCGCGCCGCAGAACATGGACGCCTGGCGGGCCGCCGGCGCCACCGGCTTCGGCATCGGCTCGGCGCTCTACAAGCCCGGCAAGAGCGCCGAGGCCGTGGCCGAGGACGCGCGCGCCTTCGTCGCCGCCTGGCACGGCGCCGCGCGCGCCTGAGGAGCACGCGCATGGACATGACCATACCGAACATCGCGACCACGACCGAGATCGCGACCGACAGCACCGACGCCGCCGCCCGGTACGCGAGCCCCGCCGTCCGCCGACTGCGCGAGGACCTCGCGCTGGCCTTGCGCGCGGCGGCGCACCACGGTCTGTCCGAGGGCGTGTGCAACCATTTCAGCGTGGCGGTGCCCGGCGACGTCGAGCGCTACCTCATCAACCCGCGCGGCCTGCACTGGAGCGAGATCGGCGCCGACGACATCGTGCTGATCGACGTGCGCGGCGAGGTGCTGGCCGGCCGCCACCGCGTGGAGCCGACCGCCCTCTTCATCCACGGCGCGGTGCACCGCATCGCCGGCCACGCGGTGGTGCTGCACGTGCACGCGCCCTACGCCACCGCGCTCACGCTCACCGCCGACCGCGCGCTCGATCCCACGCTGAGCCAGAACGCGATGCGCTACATGGGCCGCATCGCCATCGACGACACCTACAACGGCCTGGCGCTCGACGACGCCGAGGGCGAACGCATCGCCCGCGCCATGGCCGGCAAGGACGTGGCCTTCCTGGCCAACCACGGCGTGCTGGTGGCCGGCGCGACGCTGGCCCATGCCTACGACGACCTCTACTACCTGGAACGCGCCTGCCTGCACCAGGTCATCGCGCAGTCCACCGGCCGGCCGCTGGCGCCGGTCGATGCCGCGCTGGCCGCGCGCGTGGCGGCGCAGGTGCAGGGGGAGCGCGAACAGTCGGACCTGTTCTTCGAGGCGCTGCGGCGCCTGCTGCCGGCGCCGACGGCGCCGTCCACCTGAGCGCGGCCGACGCGCTCAGGACCCCGCCGGCCGCAGCCGCCGCAGCAGCCCGGTCGGCGTGCGCGGCCAGCCCACGCGCCCGAACCACGCCCCACCGGCGATGGCCGACGCGATGACCACGCCGTACACCACCAGCGCCGCGCCCTGCGCGACGAAGACGTGCACCAGCTCGCCGCTCCAGCGCAGCGCCAACCAGCCGCCGAGGCCCGCCACCGCCAGCCGCGCCAGGTTGCCCAGCACCGGCCACAGCAGCCGGCCCGCGCCCTGCGAGGCGAAGTACAGCACCAGGCCGACGCCGAAGAAGCCGTAGAACGGGCCGACCGCGCGCAGGTACTGCGATCCGGTCTCCAGCATCGCCGGGTCGCTGCCGAACAGCAGCAGCCAGGGCCGTGGGAATAGCGCCGCCGCGATGCCGATGGCCTCGGTCATGACGAAGGCGAGACCGGCGCCGGTCCAGGCCGCGCGCAGGGCCCGCTCGCGCTGGCCGGCACCGATGCAGGTGCCCACCATCGCCACCAGCGGCGCGCCCAGGCCGAAGACCAGCGGCACCAGCAGGTATTCCAGCCGCGACGCCGTGCCGTAGCCGGCGATGGCCCCGGCGCCGAAATGCCCCGACAGCGCCGTCGCGATGCCGATCGACAGGTTGGTCGCCACCGTCGAGACGGCGCCGATCAGCCCGACGCGCAGGATGTCGCGGAACAGCGCCCAACGCAGCCGCACGCCCGCGACCGCCAGCCGCAGCAGGCTGCGCGGCGAGCGCAGGTAGGCCGCCAGTGCCAGCGTGCCGCCGAGGTAGTAGATCAGCAGGGCCAGCGCCCCGCCCGCGATGCCCAGTCCCGGCAGCGGCCCCCAGCCGAAGATCAGCAAGGGCGACAGCGGCACCAGCAGCACCACGCCGGCCACCGTGACGTTGGCCGGCACGGCCATGTTGCCGGTGCCGCGGATCACCGCCGCCAGCGCGTTGAACAGCCACACCAGCACCGCGCCGGCGAAGACCCAGTGCGAGTAGGTCAGCGCGGCCTCCAGCGCGGCGCCGTCGCCGCCCATCAGCGCGTAGAGCCAGCGCCCGCCCAGGAGCAGCGCCGCCGTGAAGGCGAGGCCGAAACCCAACGCGATGACCAGCGCGTGCACCACCAGCGCGTCGGCGGTGTCGCGCCGCCCCGCGCCCAGCGCCCGCGCGATGGCCGAGGCGATGCCGCCGCCCATCGCGCCGGCCGAGGTCATCTGCATGAGCATCACGATCGGGAACACCAGCGCCATGCCGGCGAGCGCGTCGGTGCCCAGCCTGCCGACAAAGTAGGTCTCCACCAGGCCGACGGCCGCCTGCGCGACCATCACCAGCACGTTGGGCGCGGCCAGCCGCAGCAGCGTCGGCACGATCGGCGCCTCCAGCAGGCGCCGGGTGCGCGGGTCGATGGCGGGAGCGCCGGTGCCGGCGTTCGCGCGGGTCGGGGTGGGGATGGCGGTCATGCGGTGGGCTCCTCGTTCAGTCGTCGGCCGCCGGCGCGTCGCCGCCCAGCAGCTGCATCGAATCGTCGATCAGCGCGTGCAGCGCGAGCACGCGCTCCAGGCCGAGCTGCGCGTTGAGCCGCTCCTGCGCGGCCTTCCAGTGCTTCTGGCCCTCGCGCCGCTTGGCGATGCCCTCCGGCGTGATCTGCACGAGGCGGCTGCGCGCGTCGTCGCCGGCCACCAGGCTCAGCCAGCCGGCGGCGATCAGCGGCTGCAGGTTGCGGCTGAGCGTGGAGGCGGTCATCTTCATCGCCGCGGCCAGGTCGACCGGACGCAGCGGACCGAGCTTGAGCACGTGCGACAGGAGCGAGTACTGCGTCGTCTTCAGGCCGCTGTGCGCGAGCTCGGTGTCGTAGTGCTGCGAGACGCGGCGCATGAACTGGCGCACCTTGAAGCTGGTGCAGCCCTGCGGCTGAGAGGGAACGGCGGTGGCGTCGGGGGCCGGTGCGGGCGCGGCCGGCGCAGCGGCGGGAGGTGTCTCTCGGGTGATGGCCATGCGGCTCATTGTATCTACAATCGTTGCATATGCAATTCAATGGAGACTTCCAGCATGACCGATGAGAGGACCGACGACGACGGTGGCGCCCGCACCCTGGAACGCTGGCTGGCCGAGGAGCGCGAGGTGGTCGCGCGACTCGATGCCGGCCCCGGCCCGGGCCTCGCGCGGCCCGAGGACATCGCCGGCCGGAGCGGCCTCGACGTCATGCGCGCCATGCTTGAGGGCACCCTGCCCTACGCCGCCATCGCCCGCACGCTCGACTTCACCATCATGGAAGTGGCCGACGGCCGCGCCGTGTTCCAGGGCACGCCGCTGGAGCGGCACCTCAACCCGCTGGGCACCGTCCACGGCGGCTGGATCGCGACCCTGCTCGACTCGGCCCTGGGCTGTTCGATCCACACCCGGCTGCCGGCCGGGCGCGGCTACACGACGGCGGAGCTGGGCGTGAACTACGTCAAGGCCGTGACGCCCCGCGTGGCGCGTGTGCGCGCCGAGGGCCGGGTGATCCACTGCGGCAAGCAGCTGGCCACCGCCGAGGCGCGGGTGGTCGGCGCCGACGGCACGCTGTACGCGCACGCGACGACCACCTGCCTGGTGTTCGAGCTGCGGCGGCCGTGAGGCGAGTTTCCAAGTCTTTTCCCGTTCCTGGGTTTCACTTGGAAATCACGCGCCTGCATCGCCATGCCTGATCGCCGAGCGACCGGCTCGAACAGCGCGTCAGAGCGGCGCAAGCCGGGGAACGATCGAACTCGCGTCAATGGCTGGCCCGACCGCAAGGGCAATCCATCGCGGTCGCCCGACCCCCGTTGATAATGATTCTCATCGGCTTGGCCGATCCGCATCGTTTCGATCACAACACCCCGGAGGATCTTTCCCATGACCGACCGCCCTCGCGCGACCGGCCGCACAACGCGCGCCCTCACCCGCCTCGCCACCTCCGTCGGCATCGCCGTCGCCGCGCTGTCGGCCGCGACGGCCGCGCAGGCGGCCGACGAGCTCACGCTCTACACCACGCGCGAGCCGGGCCTGATCCAGCCGCTGCTCGCGGCCTTCACGGCGACGACGAAGGTGCAGGTGAACACGGTGTTCGTGAAGGATGGCCTGCTCGAGCGCGTCAGGGCCGAGGGCGCGCGCTCGCCGGCCGACGTGCTGATGACGGTGGACGTGGGCAACCTGCTCGACCTGGTCGAGGGCGGCGTGACGCAGCCGGTGACATCCGCCGCGCTGGCGTCGGCCGTGCCGGCCAACCTGCGCGGCGCCGACGGCCAGTGGTTCGCCCTGTCGATGCGCGCCCGCGTGCTCTACGCCGACAAGGCCCTGAAGCTCGGCGCCGTGCGCTACGAGGACCTCGCCGACCCGAAGTGGAAGGGCAAGGTCTGCATCCGCGCCGGCCAGCATCCCTACAACACCGCGCTGGTCGCCGCGCTCATCGCGCACGACGGCGAGGCGAAGACCGAGCAGTGGCTGCGCGGCGTCAAGGCCAACCTGGCGCGCAAGGCGACCGGCGGCGACCGCGACGTGGCGCGCGACATCCTCGGCGGCATCTGCGACGTCGGCCTGGCCAACTCCTACTACGTCGGCCAGATGAAGGCGTCCAAGGAAGGCACCGACGCGCGCCGCTGGGGCGACGCCATCCAGGTGGTGCGACCGACCTTCGCCAACGGCGGCGGCACGCACGTCAACATCAGCGGCGCGGCGGTGGCGAAGAACGCGCCGCAGCGCGCCAACGCGGTGAAGCTGCTCGAATTCCTGGTCTCGGCGCCGGCGCAGGAGCTCTATGCCCAGGCCAACTACGAGTACCCGGTGCGCAAGGGCGTCGCGCTCGATCCCATCATCGGCCAGGCCATCGGCGAGCTGAAGGTCGACGCCCTGCCGCTCGCCGAGATCGCCAAGCACCGCAAGCAGGCCAGCGTGCTGGTCGACAAGGTCGGCTTCGACCGTTGAGGCCCGTGGCGATGCGCGCGGCCGGCCCGCTCTGGCGGGCCGCCACGCTCCTGATCGCGCTGGGCGTGCTCGCGCCGGTGGCGACGCTCGCCGTGCTGGCGCTGCGCGCCGACGCCTCGCACTGGTCGCACCTGTTCGCCCACGTGCTGCCCGACGCGGCCTGGAACACGGCCGTGCTGCTCGCGGGCGTGGGCGCCGTGGTGCTGGCGATCGGGGTCGGCTGCGCCTGGCTGGTGAGCACCTGCGACTTCCCCGGCCGGCGCGTGCTGCACTGGGCGCTGCTGCTGCCGCTGGCCATGCCGACCTACATCGTCGCCTTCGCCTACCTCGACCTGCTCCACCCCATCGGCCCGGTGCAGGGCGCGCTGCGCTGGATGCTGGGCCACGACAGCCCGCGCGACTTCCGCCTGCCCGACCTGCGCTCGATGGGCGGCGCCGTCCTCGTGCTGGGCAGCGTGCTCTACCCGTACGTCTACCTGACGACGCGCGCCATGTTCATGACGCAGCCGGCGCACCTGATGGAGGCCGCCCGTACCCTGGGCGCGAGCCGCTGGGGCGCCTTCTGGCGGGTGGCGCTGCCGCTCGCGCGCCCGGCCATCGCCGTCGGCCTGAGCCTGGCGCTGCTGGAGACGCTCAACGACATCGGCGCCTCCGAATTCCTGGGCGTCAACACCCTGACGGTGGCGGTCTACACGACCTGGATCACGCGCTCGGACCTGGCCGGCGCGGCGCAGATCGCCTGCGCGATGCTGTTCGCGGTGACGGCGCTGGTGCTGCTGGAGCGCCACGGACGGCGGCACCAGCGCTTCGGCTCGGCGCAGCGCATGCGGGCCATCCAGCCCCGGCGCCTGCACGGCGCGGCCGGCTGGGCGGCCACGGCGGCGGCGGCGCTGCCGGTGCTGGTCGGCTTCGCCGCGCCGGCGGCCTACCTGGTCTGGGAGACCACGAAGCGCCTGCGCCAGGGCGGCGGCGTCTCGCCGGGGCTGGTGACCAGCCTGGGCAACACGGTCGCGCTGGCGCTGGGCGTCACGACGGTGGCGGTGGCGGCCGGACTGGTGGTGGCGTGGACCGCGCGCGGCACCGGCTCGACGCCCGGCCGGGCGCGCTGGCAGGCCCGCGCGGCGACGCTCGGCTACGCGCTGCCGGGCACGGTGCTGGCCATCGGCCTGCTCACGCCCGCGCTGGCCTTCGACGCCGGCCTGGCCGGCTGGCTGGGCCTGCCCGGCCTGCCGCTGATGGGCGCGGGCGTGGTGCTGGTCGCGGCCTGCACGATCCGCTTCCTGGCGATGCCCGTGGGCGGCATCGAGGCGGGCCTGGCGCGCATCCCGCCGTCGCTGGAGCAGGCCGCGCGCCTGCTGGGCGAGGACGCCGGCGGCGCGCTGCGCCGCGTCCACCTGCCGCTGCTGCGGCCGGCCCTGGCGGCGAGCGCGCTGCTGGTGTTCGTCGACGCCATGAAGGAACTGCCCGCCACGCTGCTGCTGCGCCCGGCCAACTTCGACACCCTGGCGACCTGGCTCTACGCCGAGGCCGCGCGCGGCACCTACGAGGAAGGCGCCATCGCCGCGCTGGCCATCGTGGCCGCCGGGCTGGCGCCGGTGCTGCTGCTCGCCCGCGCGCAGTTCGCGACGCCCGCGTCCCCCGGCACGCCCGTCGCCCCGGGAACAGCGGCCGATCCATCCTCCCCGTTTCCCCTGCCTCTCCATCCATGACGCCCACGCCACCGGGCACCGCCGCCCTGCACCTGGAATCCGTGCGCATCGCCTACGACGGCGCGCGCGGATCGCACGCCGTCGTCGACGGCTTCTCGCTCGCGCTCGACGCCGGGCGCATCGCCTGCCTGCTGGGTCCCTCGGGCTGCGGCAAGACGACCGTGCTGCGCGCCATCGCCGGCTTCGAGCCGGTGCGCGCCGGCCGCATCGCCCTGGGCGATCGGACGCTGTCCTCGCCCGCGGTCCACGTGCCGCCGGAGCGCCGCCGCGTCGGCATGATGTTCCAGGAGTACGCCCTGTTCCCGCACCTGAGCGCGGCGCAGAACGTCGCCTTCGGCCTGCGCCGGCTGCCGCGCGCGGCGCAGGCGGCGCGCACGGCCGAGCTGCTGGCGTTGGTCGGGCTGCCCGACGCGGGCGGGCGGCATCCGCACGAACTCTCCGGCGGCCAGCAGCAGCGCATCGCGCTGGCCCGCGCGCTGGCGCCCTCGCCCGCGCTGCTGCTGCTCGACGAGCCCTTCTCCAACCTCGACGCCGACACGCGCGAGCGCCTGACCGCCGAGGTCCGCGCCATCCTGCGCGCGGCCGGCCAGACCGCGCTGCTGGTCACCCACAACCAGGCCGAGGCCCGCGCCATGGCCGACCACGTCGGCGTGATGCACGGCGGGCGGCTGGCGCGGTGGGACGCGGTCGAGCATCGCTGAGACGGCCCGTCGCGCGGACGGCGGCGCCGCGCGGTCCACCGGCCACCGCCCGAGGGGGTTGACCCGCATTGCGGGATCGGCCGGCGCGCGCTCGAATGGCCGACCCGCATTCCGCACCACCCCAACCGCCGCAGGAGACCGCGCAGCATGAGCCCGTTCACGAGAAGAGACTTCCTGGCCGGCGGCGGCGCCCTGGCCGCGACCGGTGCCCTCGGCGCCCTCGGCGCGCTGCCCGCCCCGGCCCGCGCCGCGATGGGTCCGGACGACAAGTTCGACCTGCTGCTGCGCAACGCCGATGTGCTCGACCCGAGCCAGAACCTGCGGGGCCGGCGCGACATCGGCATCCGCTTCGGCGCCATCGAGGCGGTCGAGGCCCGCATCGCCCCGGAGCGCGCGACGCGGGTGATGGACGCCGGCGGCAAGCTGGTCACGCCGGGTCTCATCGACCTGCACGCCCACACCTACCCCTACGGCTCGGCCATCGGCATCCCGGCCGACGAGCTGATCGCGCACCAGGGCACGACCACCGTCGTGTCGGCGGGCGACGCGGGCGCCAACAACATCGCGGCCTGGCGGCGCTTCGTGGTGCCGGGCGGGCGCACGCGCCAGTTCGCCTTCGTGCACATCGCGGTGGCCGGTCTGGCGGGCTTTCCGGTGCCCGAGCTCTACAACATCGACTACGCGCAGGTGGAGGCGACGGCGCGCGCCGTCGCCGAGAACGCCGACATCGTGCTGGGCGTGAAGGTGCGCATGAGCGAGAACGTCATCGCGCGCCACGGCGCCGAGCCGCTGCGGCGCGCGATCCAGGCCTGCCGGGCCTCGGGCGTGCCGGCGCGGGTGATGGCGCACATCGGCGGCGTGTCCGATCGCGCGCTGATGTCGCAGATCCTCGACCTGCTGCGTCCCGGCGACATCCTGACGCACGCCTACTCGGGCGCGCCGAACCTCGCGGGCGAGTTCACCAACATCGTCCAGGACGGCCGCCTGCTGCCGGCGGCCCTGGCGGCCAAGCAGCGCGGCGTGGTCTTCGACGTCGGCCACGGCGGCGGCAGCTTCGACTACACGGTGGCCGAGGCCGCGATCGCGCAGGGCGCGCCGCCCGACACCATTTCCTCGGACGTCCACGTCTTCTCCGCCAACACGCCCGGCCAGCCCTATCTGCCGTGGGTGATGAGCAAGTTCCTGCACCTGGGCTACTCGCTCTCCGAGGTGGTGGCGATGGCCACCGTGGCGCCGGCCCGCGTCATCGGGCGCATCCCGAAGCTGGGCACGCTGCAGGTCGGCGCGCCGGCGGACCTGTCGATCCTCGACCTGGTCGAGGGTCCCGTCGCCTTCGTCGACACGCGCGACAACCGGCGCGAGGGCCGGGCGTTCCTGCGGCCGGTGGCGACCATCACCGGCGGCGTCGCGAACGGGCGCCCCTACCAGGCGCCGTTCTCGGTACGCTGAACTCCGGCGGTCCCGCGCGGCGGCGTCAGGACGGCGCGACCGTCGCGCCGTTCCCGCCGCCTTCGACCAGCGCCCACAGCGCCTCGGCGGCGGTCGTCATCGGCGTCGGCTGGCGGTAGAGCCGGATCTCCACCGGCACCCGGCCCGCGCCCGCGCCGGCATCGACCAGCATGCCGCCGCGCAGGTCCTCGGCGATCAGGCTCGACGGCAGCCAAGCCACGCCGCGCCCTTCGAGCGCCAGGGTGCGCAGCAGCACGGCGTGGTGGGCGGTGAAGACGACTGCCAGCGACGCCGGGTCGACGATGCCGGTGGCGGCGTCGCCGCGCGCGTGCGCCGCGCGCAGGCAGGCGCCGACGATGCGGCCGAGCCCCGAGGCCTCGCCGTAGGCCAGCATCGGCGGCGGCGCGGTGGCGTCGCCCAACCGGTGCAGCGGCATGCCGTCGGCGCCGGGCGCGGCCACCGGCACCAGCACGTCGTCGCTCAGGCGCCGCATCGGGTAGTGGCCGCCGTCGAGCCGGCCGGGCACGTCCGGATGGCCGTGGCACAGCACGAACTGCACGCGCCGCTGCGCCATCAGGTCCTCGCAGGCGCGCGAGCTGTCCGACAGGGTCTGGATCGGGCCGAGCCGCAGCTGGGCCTCGAGGCCGCCGAGCCAGCGCGGGAAGAAGGTCAGCGAGAGCGCGTGCGTGGCCGCGAAGCTCAGGCTGGAGGCGGCCAGTTCGTGCGCGGCGCGGGCCTCGACGCGCGCGGCCTGCAGCCCGGCGAGCGTCGCCTGCAGCAGCGGGTGGAAGCGCCGGCCGGCCGCCGTCAGGGTCGCCGGGTGGGCGCTGCGGTCGAACAGGTCGACGCCGACCCACTCCTCCAGCGCGCGGATGTGGCGGCTGAAGGCCGGCTGGGCGATGGCGCGGGCCTGCGCGGCGCGCGAGAAGTTGCCGGTCTCGGCCAGGGCCAGGAAGTCTTCCAGCCAGTCGAGGTCGAGGGGACGGTTGCCGGGGCCCATGCGCGTTCGCCTTGCCTGAATGGTTCTATGCGATTGGAGTATTGGACGGCGGCCGGCCCGGCGGGAAAAGATGCGGGCGTCGTCCGGTCGCCGGACGTCGTTCCATGCGGATTATCACGAACCCCTTCCCTCTTCCGCCCACCCACCACCGACCCCGACCGCCCATGAAAATCGTCGACATCCTCGAATCCACCCGCCCGATCAAGTCGGACATCCGCAACGCCTACATCGACTTCTCGAAGATGACGCTGAGCCTCGTGGCCGTCGTCACCGACGTGATCCGCGACGGCCGGCCCGTCGTCGGCTACGGCTTCAATTCCAACGGCCGCTACGGCCAGGGCGGCCTGATCCGCGAGCGCTTCCTGCCGCGCCTGCTGGAGGCCGAGCCCGCGTCGCTCCTCGACGCGACCGGCGAGAACCTCGATCCCCACAAGATCTGGGCGCGCATGATGATCAACGAGAAGCCCGGCGGCCACGGCGAGCGCTCGGTGGCCGTGGGCACCATCGACATGGCCGTCTGGGACGCCGTCGCCAAGATCGCCGGCCAGCCCCTCTACCAGCTGCTGGCCGAGCGCTACGGCACCGGCACCCCGAACCCGCGCGTGTTCGTCTACGCCGCCGGCGGCTACTACTACCCCGGCAAGGGCGTCGAGGGCCTGCAGCGCGAGATGACCAGCTACCTGGAGCGCGGCTACTCGGTGGTCAAGATGAAGATCGGCGGCGCCTCGCTGGCCGAGGACTGCGAGCGCATCGAGTCGGTGCTGAGGATCCTCGGCCCCGACCAGCAGCTCGCCGTCGACGCCAACGGCCGCTTCGACCTGCAGACCGCCATCGACTACGGCCGCGCCATGGCCCAGTACCCGCTCTTCTGGTACGAGGAGGCCGGCGACCCGCTCGACTACGAACTGCAGGCCAAGCTCGGCGAGGTGTATGCCGGCCCGATGGCCACGGGCGAGAACCTGTTCTCCATGCAGGACGCGCGCAACCTGATCCGCCACGGCGGCATGCGGCCCGACCGCGACTGGCTGCAGTTCGACTGCGCGCTGAGCTACGGCCTGGTCGAGTACCTGCGCACGCTGGACATGCTCAAGGAGCATGGCTGGTCGCCCGCCCGCTGCATCCCGCACGGCGGCCACCAGATGTCGCTGGCCATCGCGGCCGGCCTCGGGCTGGGCGGCAACGAGAGCTATCCGGACCTGTTCCAGCCCTATGGCGGCTTCCCCGACGGCGTGAAGGTGCAGGACGGATACGTCACGCTGCCGCCGCTGCCGGGCATCGGCTTCGAGGGCAAGGCCGATCTCATCGCGGAGATGAGGTCACTCGGCTGACCCCCAGTCTTCGCGCACTGCGTGTCGCTTCGCCAACCCCCTTCCAGGGGGCGACACCGGCGGCCCGGCGGAGCCGGTTCCGCGGTGTCCTGGGCTCAACCCCCAGGCTTGCTCGCTTCGCGTAGCAGCGCCAACCCCCTTCCAGGGGGCGACACCGGCGGCCCGGCGGAGCCGGTTCCGCGGTGTCCTTGGCTCTCCTCCCGTCTGTTTCTCGGCGTTGGATGGAGCGTGTGGTCTATGGATGGAGGCCGTGCGGCGGGGCGGCGGCTGCGCCGACAATGCCCGGCCCACCATTCCACGCCCGGCCCCACGGGCTTTCGCCATGAGACTCCTCCACACCATGCTGCGCGTCGGCGACCTCCAGCGCTCGATCGACTTCTACACCCGCGTGCTCGGCATGAAGGTGCTGCGCACCTCCGAGAACCCCGAGTACAAGTACAGCCTGGCCTTCGTCGGCTTCGAGGGCAACCCGGCCCAGGCCGAGATCGAGCTGACCTACAACTGGGGCACCGACGCCTACGAACTCGGCACCGCCTACGGCCACATCGCGCTGGGCATGCCCGACATCTACGCCGCCTGCGAGAAGATCCGTGCCGCCGGCGGCGAGATCTCGCGCGAGCCCGGCCCGGTCAAGGGCGGCACCACCGTCATCGCCTTCGTGACGGACCCGGACGGCTACAAGATCGAATTGATCCAGCGCGACGAGGGCGCGGCCGGCGGCGGACTGCGCTGAGTCTTCTCCTTCCTCGAAGCGCCTAGAAGCTCGACCCCGGCGTCTCCAGGAACGCCAGTTCCTCCGCGCTCGACGTCCGCCCCAGGATCGCGTTGCGATGCGGATAGCGCCCGAAGCGGTCCACGATCGCCTTGTGGCGCCGCTCGAAGTCCAGGTTGTCCTGGATGCCCAGCGCGGCGAACAGGCGCTCCGCCTCCTTGTGAACGATCCGAGATTCGCTGTGCATGTAGGGCATGTACAGGAAGACGCGGCGCTCCGGCGGCAGCGCCGTGTCGTGACCGGCCGCGACGGCCTCCTGTGCCAGGACCAGCGCCATCGGGTCGGCCGCGAACGCCTCCGGCGTGCCGCGATGGATGTTGCGCGAGAACTGGTCGAGCACGATCACCTCGGCCAGCCGACCTGCCGGATCCTTCCTCCAGCCGAAGAGTTCGCCCCGCACCGCCGCGGCGTGCAGCGCGCCGAAGCGGCGCGCGATCGTGGCGTCGAAGGCCGGGTCGACCTTCCACCATTGGGCGGGCGTGATCTCGTCGAACCAGAATTTCAGGATGTCGTCGGGCATGGAGAGGTCTTTCGAGGAATGAGGAACGATGGCGGGACGTGCCATGCGCGAGCGGCCGGAGCGAACGCCGCGGGTGCCGCTCGACCGGCGGCCGGTCCCGGTGGTCAGCAACCCAGCAGGTCCGCCAGCACCCCGATGTCCCGCGCGTGCAGGTCGTTGCCCGCCTGCGGCGACACGTCCTTGATTCGCCCGGCGCCGAACTCGCGCGGCCGCTCGATATAGGCCGTGCGCAGGCCGCAGCCGCGCGCGGCGGCCAGGTCGTCGTGGTGGGCCGCGGCCAGCATCACCCGTCGCGGCGCGACGTCGAACACCGAGGCCACGCCCAGGTAGGTGCGCGGGTCGGGCTTGTAGGCCTGGAAGACCTCGGCCGACAGCACGCAGTCCCAGGGCAGCCCGGCGCGCTTGGCCATGGCGGCGAGCAGGGCGATGTTGCCGTTGGACAGCGGGCAGATCGTGTAGCGACGCTTCAGGCGCGCCAGTCCCGCGACGGCGTCCGGCCAGGCCGGCAGGCGGTGCCAGGCGCGGTTGAGGTCGCGCCGCGCGGCGTCGTCGAGGCGCCCGTCGGCGCCGAAGTCGCGCAGCACGCCGTCGAGGATGCGCAGGTGCAGGTCGTCGAGCCGCACGAAGCCGCCCTCGCCCGCCGCGAGGGCCGCCATGACGCCGCGCATGGCGGGCTGGTAGCCGGCGCGCCAGGCCAATGCGAAGGCGCCGCCGTCGATGCCCGGCAATGCGCGCTCGGCCTCGGCGGCGATGCCGCCGTGCCAGTCGACCACCGTGCCGAAGACGTCGAAGGCGATGACGTCGATGCCGGCCGGGTCGAAGTCGGATCGGGCGGTGTCTGCGGGGTCCATGAGGGATGCCGACCGATCAGCGCGCGAGCTGAGACGCGTCGCGCGCCAGCTGCTCGATGCGGCCCCAGTCGCCGGCCTGGATGGCGTCGGTCGGCACGATCCACGAGCCGCCCACGCAGGCCACGTTCGACAGCGCCAGGAACTCCGGCGCGTTGCCCAGGTGGATGCCGCCGGTCGGGCAGAAGGTGACGTCGCCGAACGGGCCCTGCCACGCCTTGAGCATGGCCAGGCCGCCGGCCTGCACGGCGGGGAAGAACTTCAGCTGCTGGTAGCCGTCCTCCTGCGCCATCATGATCTCGCCGCCGGTCGCCACCCCGGGCAGCAGCGGCAGGCCCAGGTCGTGGCAGGCCTTGCCCACCGAACGGGTGTAGCCCGGGCTGACGCCGAACCTCGCGCCCGCCAGCGCCGAGGCCTGCGCGTCGGCCGCCGTGCGGATCGTGCCCGCGCCGGCGACGGCCTCGGGCACTTCCCTGGCGATGGCCTCGATGCACTGCAGCGCCTGCGGCGTGCGCAGGGTCACCTCCAGCATGCGGATGCCGCCGGCCACCAGCGCACGCGCCAGCGGCACGGCATGCGCCACGTCGTTGAGCACGATCACCGGGATCACCGGGGCGTCGCGCATCACCTCGAGGGCGGTCAAAGGATTCGTCATGTCGTTGCTCCGTCGTTGTTTCGTTGTGCGTGCGGGGGCGGGCTCAGAGCCAGGTGCAGGCGCCCTCTTCGGCGGTCAGTGCGTTGCGGCGCATGCCGGCGAACAGCTCGCGGCCCAGGCCGCGGCCGTCGGCGAAGCGCTGCGCGTCGGTCATGGCCGCGTGCTCGCGGGCAACCCATTCGTCCTCGGGGATCAGCACGGCCAGCGTGCCTTCGATCGAATCGAGCCGGATGAGGTCGCCGTCGCGCACCTTGGCCAGCGGGCCGCCGGCGGCGGCCTCGGGCGAGACGTGGATGGCCGCGGGCACCTTGCCCGAGGCGCCGCTCATGCGCCCGTCGGTCACCAGCGCCACGCGGAAGCCCTTGCCCTGCAGCACCGACAGCGGCGGCGTGAGCTTGTGCAGCTCGGGCATGCCGTTGGCGCGCGGACCCTGCCAGCGCACCACGCAGACCACGTCGCGGTCGAGTTCGCCGGCGGCGAAGGCCTTCTGCAGCGCCGCCTGCGAGTCGAACACGCGCGCCGGCGCCTCGACCACGTGGCGGTCGTCGGGCACCGAGGACACCTTGATCACGCTGCGCCCCAGGTTGCCCTTGAGCAGCTTGAGCCCGCCGCTGGCGCTGAAGGGCGCCGACACCGGCCGCGCCACGGCCTCGTCCTTCGACGGCGCGGCGCCGTGCCAGGTCAGCACGTGCTCGGCCGAGGCGTCGCCGCCCGCGGCGAGCACCGGCACGTTCGCGAACTCGGCGATGCCGCCGGCGCGCACGGTCAGCACGTCGCCGTGCATCAGGCCGGCGCCGACGAGTTCGCCGATGACGAAGCCCGGACCGCCCGCGTTCTGGAAGGCGTTGACGTCGGCGCTGCCGTTGGGATAGACCCGCGTGAGCAGCGGCACCACGTCGGAGAGGTCGGAGAAGTCGTTCCAGTCGATCAGGATGCCGGCCGCGCGGGCCACGGCGACCCAGTGGATCAGGTGGTTGGTCGAACCGCCGGTGGCCAGCAGCGCGACCATGGCGTTGACGATGCAGCGCTCGTCGACCACCTCGCCGATCGGCGGGCAGCGGAAGGACGGGTCGGCGTCCGAAGCGCGGCCGAGCACCGTGCGCACGGCCTCGCGCGTGAGCGCCTCGCGCATCGAGTCGCCGGGCTGGATGAAGGCGGCGCCGGGGACGTGCAGGCCCATCGCCTCGAGCAGCATCTGGTTGCTGTTGGCCGTGCCGTAGAAGGTGCAGGTGCCGGGCGCGTGGTAGGCGGCCATCTCGGCGTCCATCAGGCCCTCGCGGCCGACCAGGCCCTGCGCGGCCTGCTCGCGCACCTTGGCCTTGGCGCTGTTGGACAGGCCCGAGGGCATCGGCCCGGCCGGCACGAACACGGTGGGCAGGTGGCCGAAGTGCAGCGCGCCGATCAGCAGGCCCGGCACGATCTTGTCGCACACGCCCAGCATCAGCGCGGCGTCGAACATGTCGTGCGTGAGCGCCACGGCCGTGCCCATGGCGATGGTGTCGCGGCTGAACAGGCTGAGTTCCATGCCGGGCGTGCCCTGCGTCACGCCGTCGCACATGGCCGGCACGCCGCCGGCGACCTGCGCCGTGGCGCCCAGGCGGCGCGCCTCGTGCTTGAGGATGTCGGGATAGCCCTGGTAGGGCACGTGGGCCGAGAGCATGTCGTTGTAGGCCGTGACGATGCCGATGTTGGGCGCGCGCTCGGCGACGATGCGCAGCTTGTCGTTGGCCGGCACGCCGGCCACGGCATGCGCCACGTTGGCGCAGCCCATGCGGTCGGAGCCGCGGTCGCGCCGGGCCATCTCGGCGATCTGGTGCAGGTAGCTCTCGCGACCGGGACGGCTGCGCTCGCGGATGCGGTCGGTGACGCGGCTGACGGTGGGGTGGGTGGTCATGGGGTCTCTCTCTGCTCTCTGGGGAGTGCCGCCGGGCAGCCCCGGCTTCGGGGGAGCACTATCGTATCAAGCGTCCGCCGGAAAAGCCCGTCGATCCGCACCCTCCGGCGACGCTCCGAGGCAATTCGCCGACGGCGGGCGCAAGGCGGTATGCGGGACGTGCAGCGGCGTATCGGAACGCCGGCGCCGGTGCTTCACCGGGCCGGTCGCGGTGCCGGCCCGGCCAGCGGATCGGGCATGGCCCGGGCCTGGTCGAGCAGCCATTCCAGGAAGGCCTCGACCTCGGGCCGCTTGCCGTGCCGGGGCGGATAGACCACGAAGTGGCCCTGGATCGTCAGCGCGCGGGCCGGATCGAACAGCGGGACCAGCCGGCCGTCGGCGAGGTGGCTGGCGGCGATGGTGCTGCTCTCCAGCGCCACGCCCAGGCCCTGCACGGCGGCGTCGAGCGCGAGCTGGGCGCGGTCGAAGCGCAGCGCGAAGCGCTCCGGCGCCTGCCGCACGCCCTGCGCGCCCAGCCAGTCGCCCCACTGCAGCACGCCGATGGTGCTCTGGATCAGGGGCGCGGCCAGCAGGTCGGCGGCCTCGCCGATGGCGTGGCGCGCGACGAAGGCCGGGCTCGCCAGCGGCAGGATGCGCTCGTCGAACAGCGGGCGCACCACCAGCGCCGGCCACTGCGGGATGCCGTAGCGGATGTCGAGGTCGACCTGCCCGAGCGCGAAGTCGCTGTGGACGTGCGAGACCGACAGGAACAGCGAGACGTCCGGCCGCGTGCGCGCGAAGTCGGCCAGGCGGGGCATCAGCCACAGGCTCGCGAAGCTCGGGCTGGCGTGCACGTAGAGACTGTTGCGCCCGCCCTGGCGCAGGTCGTCGGTGGCCGCGCCGATGGCGGCCAGCGCGCCGCCCACGCGCCGCAGGTAACCCTCGCCCGCCGTGCTCAGCTGCACGCCCTGCGTGCTGCGGTCGAACAGCCGCACGCTCAGGAAGGCCTCGAGCCGGGCGATCTGGTGGCTGACGGCCGAGGCCGTGAGATGGAGCTCGGCGGCCGCCAGCGCGAAGCTGCGTCGCCGCGCCACGGCCTCGAAGGCGAGCAGGGTCGTCAGGGGCGGCAGCTGGGCCATGGCATGTTGCGCCGCGTCATGACGGCGTGTCAGCAAGGCCTGAAATCTTATCGCTTGTCCTCAGGTCGTCGACTCCCAAGAATCCGTTCCGCACCGCCGATCCACGGCGGGATTCCAAGAAGGAGACGAACGTATGTTGCTCAAGGACAGAGTCGCCCTGGTCACCGGAGGCGCCGGCCTCAACGGATTGGGTTTCGCCACCGCGCGCATGATGGCCGAACAGGGCGCGCGCGTGGTCATCGCCGACCTGGAGCGCGCCGACCCGGCCGGCGCCGCGGCCCGGCTCGGCGCCCACCACCTAGGCGTGGTCGCCGACGTCACCGACCGCGCCTCGTGCGACGCCGCCGTCGCCGCCGCGCTGGCGCGGTGCGGGCGCATCGACATCCTGGTGAACAACGCCGGCATCACGCAGCCGCGCAAGGTCGCCGACATCACCGGCGCCGACTACGACGCCGTGCTCGACGTCAGCCTGCGCGGCACGCTCTACATGTCGCAGGCGGTGCTGCCGGCCATGCGCTCGGCGCGCTCGGGCTCGATCGTGTGCATCTCCTCGGTGTCGGCCCAGCGCGGCGGCGGTATCCTGGGCGGCCCGCACTACTCGGCGGCCAAGGCCGGCGTGCTGGGCCTGGCGCGCGCCATGGCGCGCGAGTGCGGCATCGACGGCGTGCGCGTCAACTGCGTCACGCCGGGGCTGATCGCCACCGACATCAACAAGGGCCTGATCCCCGACGACCGCATGCGCGGCATCCTCGACCAGATCCCGCTCGACCGCATCGGCGAGCCGGCGGACGTGGCCGGCTGCGTCGTCTTCCTGGCCAGCGACCTGGCCAAGTACTGCACCGGCGTCACGCTCGACGTCAACGGCGGCATGCTCATCCACTGAAGCCCGCCCGCGCCCCGGACGCCGCGCGGGGCCGCCCGGCGGCGGTCCGACGGGTCCGACGAACGCGACGAACGCGACGAACGCGACACGAGACAACGCCGTGCCAAGACGCGGCAACTTCCGGAGACACACCATGCAACGCAGATTCCTGGCCCTGGCCGCCCTGGCACTGGGCGCCGCCACGCTGACGGCCGCCCAGGCCCAGACCACCAAGCTCACGCTCGGCCACGGCGCCGCGCCGGGCAATCCGCGCCACGAGGCGGCGGTGAAGTTCGCCGACACCGTCAAGGCCAAGACCGGCGGGCGCTACGAGGTGCAGGTGGCGCACTCCTCCCAGCTGGGCGACGACGCGGCGATGGTCACGGCATTGCGCTCGGGCACGCTGGACATGTCGGCCAACAGCCAGGGCGCGGTCGCCAACGTGGTGCCGGAGTACGCGGCGCTCGGCCTGCCCTTCCTGTTCAACGACATCCAGAGCGCCTGGAAGCTGCTCGACGGCCCGGTCGGCGAGGAGCTCGCCAAGCGCACCGCCGCCAAGGGCATGGTGGTGCTGGGCTACTGGGACAACGGCATCCGCCACGTGACCAACAGCAAGCGGCCGATCAAGGCACCGGCCGACCTCAAGGGCCTGAAGGTGCGCACCCCGCCCGACGCCATGACCATGGACATCATGCAGACGCTGGGCGCCGACGCGCAGCAGATCAAGTTCTCCGAGCTGTACGTGGCGCTGCAGCAGGGCGTGGTCGACGGCCAGGAGAACCCGCTGACCAACATCGTCTCGGCCAAGCTCTACGAGGTGCAGAAGTACCTCTCGCTGACCGGCCACAAGTACGAGACCAACCCCTTCCTGATGAGCAAGCGCGCCTGGGATCGGCTCTCCGAGGCCGACCGCAAGGCGTTCCAGGAAGCCGCGACCGAGGCCACCGCGCTGCAGCGCCAGCTCTCGCGCGAGGCCGACGAGAAGCTCGCCGCCGAGCTCAAGGCCAAGGGCATCCAGATCGAGACGGTCGACCGCCAGGCCTTCGTCGCGGCGACGCGGCCGGTCTACGACAAGTGGGCCGCCGGCGCCACCGGCGACTTCGTCAAGCGCGTCGTCCAGCAGGCCAAGTGAGGGAGGCCGCCATGCCCGTCCTCGACGCGATCGACCGCCTCGTCGGCGCCCTGTGCCGGGGCGTGCTCTACCTGACCCTCGCGGTCGTCTTCACGATCCTGGCCGCCAACGTGGTCCTGCGCTACGTCGCCGGCACCAGTCTGGCCGCGGCCTCCGAACTACCGGAGCTGATGTTCCCCTGGATGATCATGGCCGGCGTGGTGCTGGCCGCGCAGCACGGCTCGCACATCGCGGTGGTCATCCTGACGCAGCGCCTGGGCGCCTCGCGGCGCTGGGTGCTCGCCGGCGGCGCGCTGGCCGTGGCGGTCCTGTACGCGGCGCTGGCCGTCACGGCCTGGCCGCTGGCCGAGATCGCCGCCGACGAGCGCACGCCGATGCTGCAGGTGCCCGGCTCGGTCAGCGTGGGGTGCCTGATGGTGGGCTTCGCGCTGCTGTCGCTGGTCACGCTGTGCCGGCTGCCCCGGCTGTGGCGCGACGCGGCCGAGGACGCGCCGCAGGCCGCCGAGGCCCTGGCCCACGGAGCGTGAGCGATGACCGCCCTCATCATCACCCTCTTCGTCGTCGCGGCGCTGCTGTCGATCCCGATCGCGCACGCCCTGGTGCTGGCCTCCGTCGGCGGCCTGCTCATCATCGACAAGGTGCCGGTGCACCTGGCGATCGAGCAGATGCTGGCGCAGACCCAGAGCTTCCCGCTCATCGCCATCCCGTTCTTCATGATGACCGGCGCGCTGATGGTCAGCGGCAAGCTCGGCAAGAGCCTGGTGGACCTGCTGTCGATGATGATCGGCCGCGTCCACGGCGGCCCGGCGCAGGTCGGGGTGCTGTCCTCCACGATCTTCGGCGGCGTCTCGGGCTCGGCCGTGGCCGACGCCTCGGCCATCGGCTCGATGCTGATCCCGTGGCTCAAGAAGCTCGGCTACCCGGCGCCCTTCGCGGCCGGCACGCTGGCGGCGGCGGCCACCATCGACATCCTGATCCCGCCGTCGATCCCGATGATCGTCTACGCGCTGGTCTCGGGGGCGTCGATCGGCGCGCTGTTCGTCGCCGGCATCCTGCCGGGCCTGCTGATGTGCGGCGGCTTCATGGCGGTGTGCTACGTCCAGGGCCGTCGGCGCAACTTCCCGCGCGACACCACGCCCTTCGAATGGCCGGCCTTCTGGCGCCTGCTGGCCCACGCCGGCCCGGCGCTGGCGATGCCGGTGCTGATCATCGTGTTCCTGCGCTTCGGCATCGCCACGCCGACCGAGGTCAGCGTGATGTCGACGCTCTACGCGCTGGTGGTGGCGCTGGTGGTGTACCGCGACCTGACCTGGGCCAAGCTGCGCGCCGCCGCCATCGAGGCCGGCATCTCCACCGGCGTGGTTCTGCTGATCATCATGGCCTCCAGCGTGGTCGGCTGGATCGTCACCTACGAGCAGCTGCCCGCCGAGTTCACGCGTTTCGCCAAGGAGACGCTGCAGTCGCCCTGGCTGATCATCCTGGCGATGAACCTGATCATGCTGGCCACCGGCATGTTCATCGACCTGCCCGCCGCCGTGCTGCTGCTCACGCCGATGTTCGTGCCGCTGGCCTCGGCCGTGGGCATGGACACGGTGCAGCTCGGGATCATGATGATCGTCAACCTCTCGATCGGGCTCTACCACCCGCCCATCGGCACCACGCTGTTCATCACCAGCACGATCGCCAAGGTGCGCATCGGCGACGTGGTGGTGGAACTGATCCCGTTCTACGGCGTCGCCATCGCGCTGCTGCTGGGCTTCGCCTACCTGCCCTGGCTGACGATCCGCTGAGGCGCGGC
The DNA here is from genome assembly GCF_050435945.1 of Variovorax sp. PvP013. Lineage (NCBI taxonomy): Bacteria > Pseudomonadati > Pseudomonadota > Betaproteobacteria > Burkholderiales > Comamonadaceae > Variovorax > Variovorax sp. PvP013. The sequence continues at coordinate 320,275 of NZ_JBNDLF010000001.1, read as the reverse complement.
GCGCGCCGCGCGCCCGCCTCTCCCGACGCCCGCGCCTTCCTTCCGTCCCGTTTCCTTCGTCCTCACGGAGCATTCCAATGACCGATCTTTCCGCGCTGCGGCAGTGCGCCCACCGCATCCGCCGCTTCGCCCTGCGCATGGGCGAAGTCCAGGGCCAGGGCTACATCGGCCAGGCCCTCGGCTATGCCGACGTGCTGGCCGCCGCCTACGGCCACGCCCTGAACCTGCGTCCGGACGACCCGGCGTGGGAGGGCCGCGACCGCTTCCTGCTCTCGCACGGCCACTACGCCATCGCCTTCTACGCCGCGCTGATCGAGGCCGGCGTGGTGCCGGAATCGGAACTCGAGAGCTACGGCAGCGACGACAGCCGGCTGCCGATGTCGGGCATGGCGACCTACACGCCGGGCATGGAGATGTCGGGCGGCTCGCTCGGCCAGGGCCTGCCGATCGCCGTCGGCATGGCGCTGGGCCTGCGCCTGAAGGGCAACCCGGCCTTCGTCTACAACTCGATGTCCGACGGCGAGCTCGACGAGGGCTCGACCTGGGAGGCCGCCATGGGTGCCGCCCACCACCGTCTGGCCAACCTGATCTGCGTGGTCGACATCAACAACCAGCAGGCCGACGGGCCGTCGGGCAAGGTGCTGGGCTTCGAGCCCCTGGCCGACAAGTGGGCCGCCTTCGGCTGGCACGTGCAGCGCGTCGACGGCAACGACCTCGAGGCCGTCGTCGCCGCCTTCGACACGGCGCGCCAGCTGCGCGAGGACCGGCCGCGCGTGATCCTCGCCGACACCCTGATGGGCAAGGGCGTGCCCTTCCTGGAGACGCGCGAGAAGAACCACTTCATCCGCGTCGACCCGCCCGAATGGCGCCAGGCCATCGCGCACCTCGACCAGACCCAGCCTCAAGGAGATGCCTCGTGAACGCCGACGCCCGCACCCCCGCCGCCGCCGCCGCGCCGGCCAAACCGCGCCTGACCACCTCGGCCATGATCGCCTCGATCGCCGGCGAGGGCCAGCGCGTGCAGGCCGCGCCCTTCGGCAAGGCCCTGGTCGAACTCGCCCGCGAGCGGCCGGAGATCGTCGGCATGACCGCCGACCTGGGCAAGTACACCGACCTGCACCTGTTCGCGCAGGCCCATCCGGAGCGCTTCTTCCAGATGGGCATGGCCGAGCAGCTGCTCATGGGCGCGGCCGGCGGCATGGCCAAGGAGGGCTTCACCGTCTTCGCCACCACCTACGCCGTCTTCGGCACGCGCCGCGCCTTCGACTTCGTCCACCAGGTCATCGCCGAGGAGCACCTCAACGTCAAGATGTGCTGCGCCCTGCCCGGTCTGACCACCGGCTACGGCCCCAGCCACCAGGCCACCGAGGACCTGGCGCTGATGCGCGGCATCCCCGGGCTGACCATCGTCGACCCCTGCGACGCGCTCGACACCGCCCAGGCCGTGGCGCAGATCGCCGACCACCCCGGCCCGGTCTACATGCGCCTGCTGCGCGGCAACGTGCCGCTGGTGCTCGACGAGTACGACTACACCTTCGAGCTGGGCAAGGCCAAGCGGCTGCGCGACGGCAGGGACGTGCTCATCGTTTCCAGCGGCTTCATGACCATGCGCTCGCTCGAAGTGGCCGAGGCCCTGCGCGCCGATTCCATCGACGTCGCCGTGCTGCACGTGCCGACCATCAAGCCGCTCGACGAGGCGACGCTGCTGGCCGAGTGCCGGCGCGAGGGCCGGCTGGTGGTGGTGGCCGAGAACCACTCGGTCGTCGGCGGCCTGGGCGAGGCCGTGGCCGGCCTGCTGGTGCGCGAGGGCGCGGCGCCCGCGCGCTTCCGGCAGGTCGCGCTGCCCGACGCCTTCCTCGACGCCGGCGCGCTGCCGACCCTGCACGACCGCTACGGCATCTCGACCGCCGCCATGTCGGCGCGCATCAGGCAGTGGCTCGAATGAGCGGGCGGACCGATCCGCAGGAGACGCCGTCCATGACCCGCCACGCGCTCGCCCCGCTCGCCGATGCGATCCGCTTCCTCGCCATCGACGCCATCGTGCGCGCCGGCGAGGGCCACCAGGGCGTGCCCCTGGGCATGGCCGAGATCGCCACCGCGCTCTACACCCGGCACCTGAAGTTCGACCCCGCCGACCCCACCTGGCCGGACCGCGACCGCGTGGTGCTGTCCAACGGCCACGGCTCGATGCTGCTCTACGCCCTGCTCCACCTGAGCGGCTACGAGCGCATCTCGCGCGAGCAGGTCGCGACCTTCCGCGACTTCGGCTCGCGCTGCGAGGGCCACCCGGAGTTCGATCCGGCCAGCGGCATCGAGGTCACCACCGGTCCGCTCGGCCAGGGCATCGCCAACGCCTTCGGCATGGCGGTGGCCGAGGCCCGCCTGGCCGCGCGCTTCGGCGACGACCTGGTCGACCACCGCACCTACGCCTTCGTCGGCGACGGCTGCCTGCAGGAGGGCATCGGCCAGGAGATGATCTCGCTGGCCGGCCACCTGCGGCTGGGCAAGCTGACGCTGCTGTGGGACGACAACCGCATCACCGACGACGGCGGCACCGAGCTCTCGATCAGCGAGGACGTGGCTGATCGCTTCCGCGTCGCGCGGTGGCACGTGGTCGAGGTCGACGGCCACGACATCGAGGCGGTGTCGACGGCGCTGGAGGCCGCGCGGCGCGACCCGCGCCCGTCCCTGCTGGCCTGCCGCACCGTCATCGCCAAAGGCATCGAGCGCCTGCAGGGACGGCGCGGCGGCCACAGCGCGCGCCTGCATCCGGAGGACGCCGAGGCCGCGCGCTGCGCCCTCGACTGGCCGCACCCGCCGTTCGAGGTGCCCGCGCCGGTGCGCGACGCCTGGCGCGCCGCCGGCCGGCGCAGCGACGCGGCGCACGCGGCCTGGCGGGACCGCCTCGCCGCGCTGCCGCCGGCCGAGCGCGCCGAGTTCGAGCGCGTGCTGGCCGGCGAGCTGCCCGTTGGCTGGCGCGAGGTGCTGCGCGAGCACCGCCGGCGCGCCGTCGACGAGCCGGGCGCGCCGCAGGGCGGCATCCTGATCTCGGCCGAGATCAACGACCTGCTCACCGACGTGCTGCCCGAGCGCATGGTCGGCTGCGCCGACCTGGAGGCGCCCACCGGCCACAAGCGCCGGCTCGACGCCTTCACGGCGGAACGTCGAAGCGGCGCCTACGTGCATTGCGGCGTGCGCGAGCACCTGATGGGCGCCATGGCCAACGGCATGGCGGCGCACGGCGGCGTGATCCCGCTGGCCGTGACCTACCTCGCCTTCGCCGACTACGAACGCCCCGCCATGCGCATGGCCGCCCTGATGCGGTTGCCGGTGCATTTCGTCTTCAGCCACGACTCCATCGGCGTCGGCAGGAACGGGCCGACGCACCAGCCCGTGGAGGTCCTCGCCTCGCTGCGGGCGATGCCGAACATGCGCGTGTTCCGGCCGGCCGACGCCGTCGAGGCGAGCGAGTGCTGGGAGGCCGCGCTGGAGGACCGTCAGGGACCGTCGAGCCTGGTGTTCGCGCGCCAGGCGCTGCCGCCGGTGCGCCGCCGGCCCAGCGGCGACAACCTGTCGCGCCGCGGCGCCTACGTGCTGGAAGAAGCCGAGGGCGGCCCGCGCGCGGTGACGCTGCTGGCGACCGGCTCCGAGGTGCTGCTGGCCGTGCAGGCGCGCGAGGCTCTGCAGGCCGGGGGCGTCCCGACCGCCGTGGTCTCGATGCCGTGCTGGGAGCTGTTCGACGAGCAGCATCCGACGTACCGGGCGCAGGTGCTGTCGGGCGACGGCGGGGAAGGCGGTGTGCGGGTCGCCGTCGAAGCCGCCGTCGCCTTCGGCTGGGAACGCTGGCTCGGCGCGCGCGGCGCCTTCGTCGGCATGACGGGCTTCGGCGCCTCGGGGCCGGCCGAGGCGCTGTACGCGCACTTCGGCATCACGGCCGACGCGGTGGCGGACGCGGCGCGGCGCCTGCTGCGACCGGCCGGGGCCTGAACGAAAAAAAGCCCGGCGGCGCCGGGCTTTCGAGAGGGTGCGGGACGGAAGACCGCTCAGTCGACCAGCTTGACCTCGACGCGCCGAGCCTGGGCGTTGTCGCCCGAACCGGTGCTGACGGCGGGCTTCTGCAGGTCGACGCGGTCGGCCGGCACGCCCAGGCCGATCAGCACGTCGCGCACGGTCTGCGCGCGCAGCTTGGCCAGTTCCTCGTTGACAGCGGCGTCGCCGGTCGAATCGTGGAAGCCCGAGACCATGGCGCGGCGGCCGTTGCCGATGCCCTGGATGACGGCGGCGAGCGCCTCGGCCGCGCCGGGCGCCAGGTCGGCGCTGCCGGTGGCGAAGTAGAAGTTCACGACGCCGTTGGCCACGCTGATGCTGGCGCCTTCGGGGACGATCACCGTGACGGTCTCGGTGACGACGCTGACGGTGGGCGTGCCCGGTACGATCGCGACCACGGCGGGCGTCGCGGCGGCCGTCGCGGCCGGCCGCGTGGCCAGGCCGTAGCGATGGACGGCGAAGCCGACGATCGTGAAGACCACCAGCGCGATCAGGGCGAAAAGGAAGCCGAGGGCGAAACGCTGTTGACTGTCTTCGTCGTTGTTGGATGACATCCGGTGATCTCCGTAGGAAAGTGAGTTGGGCACGTAAATAATGGGCGGGTGAGCCATGATCGTGAAATTGTAGGCGGCGCCGTCGTGGACCCCGCCGCCGGAGCCCTCCCGAACGCGGCGCCGCGCCCGCCCCAACCGCTGCTCGAACGCGTCATCGCCGACTGGGGCGGGCGCGACGACCTGTGGCTGTTCGGCTACGGCTCGCTGATCTGGCGCCAGGAGTTCGACGCCGTCGAGCACCGCCCCGCCCTCGTGCACGGCTGGCACCGCGCGCTCAAGCTGTGGAGCCGGGCGCACCGGGGCACGGTGCACAACCCCGGGCTGGTCTTCGGGCTGCTCTCGGGCGGCAGCTGCCGGGGCGTGGTGTTCCGCGTGCCGGCCGCCGACGGGCTGGAGGCGCTCGGGCGGCTGTGGCTGCGCGAGATGGCCGATTCGATCTACGACCCGCGCTGGCTCGACTGCCGCACCGCCGGCGGCCCGGTGCGCGCCCTCGCCTTCACGCTGTCGCGGCGCAGTCCGCACTTTGCTGGCGAACTCAGCGACGACCACTACCGCCACGTCTTCCGCAGCGCCAGCGGGAATTTCGGCAGCTCGATCGACTATGCGCGCCTGACCCTGCAGGAGCTGCAGCGCCACGCGATCCACGATCGCGCGCTGGCGCGGCTGGTGCGGCTGGCCGAGCGGGTGGAGCAGGAGCGGGCGGCGGAGGCGGCGGGAACGTCCGTCGCCTCCGTCAGTGCTGCGCCGCTTCCGCCGCGCGGCTGAGGAGCAGCGCCTCGGCCGCCGCCAGGTCGGCCAGGGTGTCGATGTCGGTGACGATGCCGGCGTCGTCCACCGCCAGTTCGACGACGCGCCCCGCCGCGCGCAGGCGCTGGAGCACCGGCGCGGCGCCGAACTCGCCCGACAGGCGCAGCAGCTCATCGCGGCAGGCGGCCGAGAAGGCCACCGGATGCCCGCGCCGGCCGGCGTGGACGGGTTGCACGGCGTGGCCGGCGGGCGACGCGCCGGGAAACGGTGCCTGGACCGGCGCGGACGTCGGCATCGACGTCGCCGAGGCCTCCCGCAGCGCCCGCGCCACGCGTCGCAGGGTCGCGGGCCGCACCAGCGGCAGGTCGGCCGGTAGCACCAGCCAGCCGGCCGCCCCGGTCGTCGCTCGCACCGCCGCCGCGATCGAGTCGCCCATGCCGGGATGGCCGGCGTCCTCGACGTGCCAGGGCAGTCCGCTCGCGCGCACGGCCGCCAGCGTGCGCTCCCGCACCGGCCGGCCGCCGAGCGGCGCGTCGAGCTTGTGACGCGTGCCGCCCGAGGCCCGGAAGCGCTCGCCCCGCCCGGAGGCGAGCACGATCACCGTGGGCGCGGGGCCCGCGTCGGCGGGGGCTTCCCGCTCGTGCGCGGTCGCGGCGGAAGTGGCCGTGGCCGTGGCCGGGGTGGCGAGGACGCCGGGGATTCGTTCGGACGGATTCATCGCCGGCAGTATCCCGTCCCCGCGCGAAGCGCCCGCGCTGCACGGACAATCCGGCCCATGACCGATCCCCAGCGCCCCGACGCCGCCCCCCACGTCCCCTCCCCGACCGAGCTCGCCGCCCTGCGCAAGAGCTACGAGCGCGCCGAACTCGACGAGACCCGCAGCGACGCCGATCCGCTGCGGCAGTTCGAGCGCTGGCTCGGCGAGGCCATCGACGCGCGCGTGCCCGAGCCCAACGCGATGACGCTGGCCACCGTCGGCGCCGACCTGCGGCCGTCCACGCGCATCGTGCTGGTCAAGGGCGTCGATGCGCGCGGTCTGGTCTGGTACACCAACTACGACAGCCGCAAGGGCCGCGAACTGGCCGGCAACCCGTACGCGGCCTTGCAGTTCCACTGGGTCGAACTCGAACGCGTGGTGCGCATCGAGGGCGTGGTCGAGATGACCGACGCCGCCGAGAGCGACGCCTACTTCGCCAGCCGGCCGCTGGACTCGCGCCTGGGCGCCTGGGCCAGCCCGCAGAGCGAGGTGATCGAGGGGCGCGACGTGCTGGTGAAGAACGCCGCGCTGGCCGCCGCGCGCTTCCTGCTGGCGCCGCCGCGGCCGCCGCACTGGGGCGGCTATCGCCTGGTGCCGCAGCGCTGGGAGTTCTGGCAGGGCCGCAAGAGCCGGCTGCACGACCGGCTGCGCTACCGCCGCGACGCGGCGGGCGGCGCGGGCGACGTCGAGGCCGGTGTCGACGCCGCCGGCTGGATCCGCGAGCGACTGGCGCCCTGACCGACGCCCGCACGCTCGAAATGCCCCGCCGCGCGGCGGGTCGAATTCCTAGAATGCGGTGTCCCCCGCTTCCCGAGAGCCATGCCGTGTCCGACCGCCTCCCCGTCCTGCCCCAATACGTCCTGCCCAAGCAGGCCCTGACATCCTTCGCCGGCTGGGTCGCGGGCAAGGAACGCGGCGCCGTCACGACCTGGATCATCCGGCGCTTCGTCGCCAAGTACGGGGTGAACATGGGCGAGGCGCTGGAGAGCGACATCGCGCGCTACGCCAGCTTCAACGACTTCTTCACGCGCGCACTCAAGCCCGGCGCGCGGCCGATCGCGCCGGCCGCCCTGGTCTGCCCGGTCGACGGCGCGATCAGCCAGTTCGGCCGCATCGACGGCGACCAGATCTTCCAGGCCAAGGGCCACAACTACCGCACGACCGAGCTGGTCGGCGGCGACGCGGCGCTGGCGGCGCGGTTCGCCCACGGCAGCTTCGCCACGATCTACCTCAGCCCGCGCGACTACCACCGCATCCACATGCCCTGCGACGGCCGGCTGGTGCGCATGATCTACGTGCCGGGCGACCTGTTCTCGGTCAACCCGACGACCGCGCGCGGCGTGCCGGGACTGTTCGCGCGCAACGAGCGCACGGTGTGCGTGTTCGAGACGGCGCGCGGCCCCTTCGTGCTGGTGCTGGTGGGCGCGACCATCGTCGGCAGCATGGCGACGGTCTGGCACGGCGTGGTCAACCCGCCGCGCGGCGGCGGGATTCGCGAATGGCGCTACGACGATCAGGACATCCGTCTGAAGAAGGGCGACGAGATGGGCCGCTTCCTGCTCGGCTCGACCGTCGTGCTGCTGTTCCCGGCGCCGCCGCTGCGCTTCACCGCCGACTGGGCGCCGGCCCGTGCGGTGCGCCTGGGCGAGCCGATGGCGGAGTACGCGGCGGCATGAGCTCGAAGGAGAACGTCGCCGTCGGCCAGTTGCTGGCGCTGCTGGAGGCGCGCTACGCGCTGCGCGTGCTGTGGGCGCTGCGCGACGGGCACGCGCAGACCTTCCGGCTGCTGCAGGACAGCGTCGGCGGCATCACGCCCAACACGCTCAACACCCGCATCAAGGAGCTGCGCGAGGCCGGCGTGGTGAGCCACGGCGGCGACGGCTACAGCCTGACGCTGAGCGGGCAGGACCTGCTCAAGCGCCTGTCGGACCTGCAGGCCTTCGCGGTCAAGTGGCAGGCCGGCCAGCAGCGCAAAGCGATGGCACCGGCGCCGGTGACCGCCCCCGTGGCGCCGGCCGCCGATCTGCCGCTGCCGCGCTGACGCACGGGCCGGCATCGGCCTACTGCGGAGTTCGAAAACCGGTCGTTAAACTCCGCCGCTGCCTTTTTTTCCCATCGATTCCATTCTTCTCTCAACAAGGAACGTTCATGCCCACCACCTCCTCCGGTCTGCAATACGAAGACACCGTCGTCGGCGATGGCGCCGAAGCCAAGGCCGGCCAGCACGTGCACGTGCACTACACCGGCTGGCTCTACAAGGACGGCGTGCAGGGCGCCAAGTTCGACTCGAGTCGCGACCGCAACGACCCCTTCGCCTTCTCGCTGGGCGCCGGCCAGGTCATCAAGGGCTGGGACGAAGGCGTCGCCGGCATGAAGATCGGCGGCCAGCGCACGCTGATCATCCCGGCCGCGCTGGGCTACGGCGCGCGCGGCGCCGGCGGCGTGATCCCGCCGAACGCGACGCTGAAGTTCGACGTCGAACTCCTGGACGCACACTGATTCCAGGGTCGTCCTCGCGCAATCCGTCAGGGCCGCTTCGCGGCCCTTTTGCATTGCCGCGATCGGGATGCGACATGTCTTCCTCGGGTTCGGATGCCCGCGCGGGTGGCTTTCACGGGGCGCCGAAGTCGCGTTCAATTTCTTCTTGAAAAGTTCCGCGCCATCCCCACGTGGCCTGCAGTCGCTATTTCCAAGGTCCGGTTCACACCGCCATCGAACATGTCAGCACCCTTCCATCCCGAATCCCCCGTCCCGAACCCGAACGATCCGAACGCCCTGCAGGGCGCGCCCAGCCCCGAGGAACTCGAAGCCGCGCAGGCCGCCGACGAGGCGGACGCCCAGTCCGGGCTGGCCGATGCCCAGGCCGAGCTCGCGACGCTCAAGGCCAAGAACGCCGAGCTGGCCGACCAGTACCTGCGCGCCCAGGCCGACGTGCAGAACGCCCGCCGCCGCGCCGACGACGAGATCACCAAGGCGCGCAAGTTCGCCGTCGAGGCCTTCGCCGAGAGCCTGCTGCCGGTGACCGACAGCCTCGAGGCCGGCCTGGCGATCCAGGACGCCACGCCCCAGCAGATCCGCGAAGGCGCCGCCGCCACGCTGCAGCAGCTCAAGAGCGCGCTGGAACGCAACAAGGTGATCGAGATCGCGCCGGCCGCCGGCACCAAGTTCGATCCGCACCAGCACCAAGCCATCTCGGTGGTGCCGGCGCCGGGCCAGGAAGCCAACACCGTCGTGGCCGTGCTGCAGAAGGGCTACACCATCGCCGAACGCGTGCTGCGTCCGGCCCTGGTCACGGTCAGCGCGCCGTCCTGACCTCATCTCTCTCGAAAAACCGCCGGTCCGTCCCCTTGAATCGGACCGCGTGATCCGCAGATTCACAACAACTCAATTTTCCGCATCAGGAGCAAAAACATCATGGGCAAGATCATCGGCATCGACCTGGGCACGACCAACTCGTGCGTCTCGATCATGGAGGGCAATTCGACCCGCGTGATCGAGAACTCCGAAGGCGCGCGCACTACGCCGTCCATCGTGGCCTATCAGGAAGACGGTGAAGTGCTGGTCGGCGCCTCGGCCAAGCGCCAGGCCGTCACCAACCCCAAGAACACGATCTACGCGGTCAAGCGCCTGATCGGGCGCAAGTTCGAGGAGAAGGAAGTCCAGAAGGACATCGACCTGATGCCCTACACCATCACCAAGGCTGACAACGGCGACGCCTGGGTGGAGAGCCGCGGCAAGAAGCTCGCGCCGCAGCAGGTCAGCGCCGAGATCCTGCGCAAGATGAAGAAGACCGCCGAGGACTACCTGGGCGAGCCGGTGACCGAGGCCGTGATCACGGTGCCGGCCTACTTCAACGACAGCCAGCGCCAGGCCACCAAGGACGCCGGGCGCATCGCCGGCCTGGACGTCAAGCGCATCATCAACGAGCCGACGGCCGCCGCGCTCGCCTTCGGCCTGGACAAGCAGGAGAAGGGCGACCGCAAGATCGCCGTGTACGACCTGGGTGGCGGCACCTTCGACGTCTCGATCATCGAGATCGCCGACGTCGACGGCGAGAAGCAGTTCGAGGTGCTCTCGACCAACGGCGACACCTTCCTGGGCGGCGAGGACTTCGACCAGCGCATCATCGACTTCATCATCTCCGAGTTCAAGAAGGACCAGGGCGTCGACCTCGGCAAGGACGTGCTCGCGCTGCAGCGCCTGAAGGAAGCCGCCGAGAAGGCCAAGATCGAGCTGTCCAACGGCGCGCAGACCGACATCAACCTGCCCTACATCACGGCCGACGCGTCGGGTCCGAAGCACCTGAACATCAAGCTCAGCCGCGCCAAGCTCGAATCGCTGGTCGACGAGTTGATCGAGCGCACCATCGCGCCGTGCCGCACCGCCATCAAGGATGCCGGCGTGAGCGTGTCGGACATCAACGACGTGATCCTGGTGGGCGGCATGACCCGCATGCCCAAGGTGCAGGAGAAGGTCAAGGAGTTCTTCGGCAAGGAACCGCGCAAGGACGTGAACCCCGACGAGGCCGTGGCCGTGGGCGCCGCCATCCAGGGCCAGGTGCTCTCGGGCGACCGCAAGGACGTGCTGCTGCTGGACGTGACCCCGCTGTCGCTGGGCATCGAGACGATGGGCGGCGTGATGACCAAGATGATCACGAAGAACACGACCATCCCGACGAAGTTCGCGCAGACCTTCTCGACCGCCGAGGACAACCAGCCGGCCGTGACCATCAAGGTGTTCCAGGGCGAGCGCGAGATCGCCTCGGGCAACAAGGCGCTGGGCGAGTTCAATCTGGAAGGTATCCCGCCGGCCTCGCGCGGCACGCCGCAGATCGAGGTGAGCTTCGACATCGACGCCAACGGCATCCTGCACGTGGGCGCCAAGGACAAGGGCACGGGCAAGGAGAACAAGATCACCATCAAGGCGAACTCGGGCCTGTCGGAGGACGAGATCCAGAAGATGGTGAAGGATGCCGAGCTCAATGCCGCCGACGACAAGAAGAAGCTCGAACTCGTGCAGGCGCGCAACCAGGGCGAGGCCATGGTGCACAGCGTGAAGAAGTCGCTGGGCGAGCACGGCGCGAGCCTGGACGCGGGCGAGAAGGAGAAGATCGAGGCCGCGATCAAGGACGTCGAGGACGCCCTGAAGACCGAGGACACGGCGGCGATCGGCGAGAAGACCAACACGCTCATGAGCGCGAGCCAGAAGCTCGGCGAGAAGATGTACGCCGAGTCGCAGGCCGCGGCCGGCGGCGCGGCCGAAGGCCCGGGTGCCGGTGGCGGCGCGCAGTCCTCGTCGTCGAACGCGGCGGCCGACGACAACGTCGTCGACGCCGAAGTCAAGGAAGTCAAGAAGGGCTGATCGCCCCGCCTTGACCCGAGGCTGGATCACCTGAGCGGGTGATCCAGCCTTTTACGTTTCCAGCCCCCGTCCCTGCCCTGCCCTCCGCTCCCGAAGATCACCGACCATGGCCACCAAACGCGACTATTACGAAACCCTCGGCGTCCCCAAGAACGCGAGCGACGAAGAGATCAAGAAGGCTTATCGCAAGCAGGCGATGAAGCACCATCCGGACCGCAATCACGGCGACACCAGCAAGGACGCCGAGGCCAAGTTCAAGGAAGCCAAGGAAGCCTACGAGATGCTGTCGGACGCGCAGAAGCGCGCGGCATACGACCAGTACGGCCACGCCGGCGTCGACCCGAACATGCGCGGCGGCCCGGGCGCGGAAGGCTTCGGCGGCTTCGCGGAGGCCTTCGGCGACATCTTCGGGGACGTCTTCGGTGGCGCGCGCGGCGGCCGTCAGAGCAGCGGGCGGCAGGTGTTCCGCGGCGGCGACCTGAGCTATGCGATGGAGGTCACGCTGGAGGAGGCCGCCGACGGCAAGGACGCGCAGATCCGCATTCCGAGCTGGGACGAGTGCGGCACCTGCCACGGCTCGGGCGCCAAGGCCGGCACCAAGCCCATCACCTGCACCACCTGCCACGGCCAGGGGGCGGTGCAGATGCGCCAGGGCTTCTTCAGCGTGCAGCAGACGTGTCCGCAGTGCCACGGCACCGGGAAGATCATTCCCGAACCCTGCGCCACCTGTCACGGCCAGGGCAAGATCAAGAACAACAAGACGCTGGAAGTGAAGATCCCCGCCGGCATCGACGACGGCATGCGCATCCGCAGCACCGGCAACGGCGAGCCCGGCACCAACGGCGGCCCGCCGGGCGACCTCTACATCGAGGTGCGCCTGAAGAAGCACGAGGTCTTCGAGCGCGACGGCGACGACCTGCATTGCGTGGTGCCCGTCAGCATGACGACCGCGGCGCTCGGCGGCGAGATCGACGTGCCCACGCTCAAGGGCGACGCGGCCATCGACATCCCCGAGGGCACGCAGAGCGGCAAGCAGTTCCGCCTGCGCGGCAAGGGCATCAAGGGCGTGCGTTCGAGCTACCCGGGCGACCTGTACTGCCACGTGCGCGTGGAGACGCCGGTCAAGCTGACCGAGCACCAGCGCAAGCTGGTCAAGGAACTCGACGAATCGCTCAAGAAGGGCGGCGACAAGCACAGCCCCGCCGACAAGGGCTGGATCGACAAGGCGAAGGACTTCTTCAGCTGATCGCCCGCCCGGTCGGGTCGGTCAGTCGGCGCGGATGTCGGCGCTCTTGATGACCTTGCCGTACTTGGCGTGTTCGGCCTGCGTGAAGACGGCCAGTTCCTGCGGCGTGCCGTAGGCCGGCGTGACGGCGAAGCCCTTGAGCTTGTCGATCACGTCGGGCGATTTCATGATCTTCCCGAGTTCGGCGCTCAGCCGCTCGATCACCGGTGCCGGCGTGCGGGCCGGCGCGTACAGCGCGTACCAGGCATTGACCGCGAAGTTCGGATAGCCGGCTTCGGCGAAGGTCGGCACGTTGGGCAGTTCGGCCAGGCGCGCCGGCGCGGCCACCGCGATGGGGCGCAGCTTGCCGCCCCGGATCATCGGCATCGCGCTGGTGGTGGTGTCGAAGATCACCGACAGCCGCCCGCCCATCAGGTCCATCGTGTGCGCGTTGCCGCCCTTGTAGGGCACGTGCGTCATCTTCGTGCCGGAGGCCTGCGAGAACAGTTCGCCCGCCAGATGCAGCGGCGAGCCGTTGCCGGCCGATCCGTACATCACCTCGCCCGGCTTCTGCTTCGCCGCCTCGACGAGCTGGCCGAGCGTCGTGTAGGGCGACTCCGTGGCCACCGTGGCGATGGTCGGCGCCAGCCCGATCAGGCCGATCGGCGCGAAGTCCTTCAATGCGTCGTAGGTCACGCCGGGCAGCAGTTGCGGGCTGACGGCATGGCTGGCCAACGAGCCCAGCAGCAGCGTGTAGCCGTTGGGGGCGGCCTTGGCGACCATGCCGGCGCCGATGGTGGTGCCCGCGCCGGGCCGGTTGTCCACCACCACGCTCTGGCTCAGGGCCTCGCCCAGCTTCTGCGCCACCAGTCGCCCGATGGCGTCGTTGGCGCCGCCGGCCGGATACGGCACGACCAGCGTGACCGGGTGATCGGGATAGGCGGCGGTCTGCGCCCGGGCACCGGTCGCGGCACACAGGCCCAGCGCGAGGGCGGCACCCGCCGCCAGGCAGGCGCGGCGGCGGGTCGAGAGGACGGAAGGCGGGAACGAGGCACGGATCTCGGGCATGGGGAGGTCTCCTTTTCTTGTTCGTGGAAGGGCGGCGGATGCCGGCTTGCACGACGTTCCAAATTTTTTCACAATCGATCAGCTTCGAGCAACACGCATTCCACCCGAAGCCACTCTCGTTGGTGAAAACACCTACCAACATCTTCCACTTCCTATCTCGATCGATCATGAGCGCTTCCGTCTCCTTGTCCAGCGTGAGCATGCTGCCGGTGCAGCGCCGCGAGCGGATCGTGGCCTTCCTGCAGCGCCACGGCGCCGTCACGCTGCAGCAGCTCGCGCAGGCGCTGGACGCCTCGCTCTCCACCCTGCGGCGCGACCTGGACGGCCTGGAAGCCGAGGGCGTGCTCGACCGCACGCACGGCGGCGCGATCCTGCGCCAGCAGCACTACAGCACCTTCGAGCCCGATCCGCAGGCCGCGGCGGAACTGTCGCCGCGCGAGAAGCGCGCCATCGGCATCGCCGCCGCCGCAGCGCTGCAGCCCGGCCAGAGCGTGATCTTCGACAGCGGCAGCACCGTGCTCGAGGCCGCGCGCGCCGCGGTGGAACGACGCATTCCGCTGGTCGCGGTGACCAACGACCTCGCCATCGGCCAGGTGCTGGGGACCAGCCCGATCGTGAAGGTCCACGTGCTGGGCGGCCACCTGCGCCCCGGCAGCCACACGCTCACGGGCGACGGCGTGATCGAGAGCGCCCGCGCCCTGCAGGTCGACGTGCTGCTGCTGGGCGCGCACGCCGTGACCGACGGCGTGCTGTCGGAAACCGATGCCGACGTCGCCGCCGTCAAGCGCGCCTTGCTCCAGTCGGCGCGCAGCCGGCGCCTGCTGGCCGACGCCTCGAAGTTCCGCCCGCGCGCCTTCATGCGCGTCTGCGCCGCGACCGAGCTGCACGAAGTCGTCACCGATGCCGGACTCGGTCCGGCCGAGGCCGAGGCACTGCGCCGCGCCGGTCTGACGGTGACGCAGGTGCAGGTGGGCGCGGCGTGAACCGCCCGCGATGTCCTTGAACGCAACCTAAGGTTCTATGGGCAAAGCCGACCGATTAGGAACTTTGCCTCACCCCTGTTGCTCTGAAAGGACATTGCGCCTTCACGGGTGCGATCTTTGCTTTATGCTGAATCTCAGCACAGGCACGCAGCCCTCGTGAACCACCTCATCCAAGGTGCGACGACCCGGCGGCTGCTGCAGATCGGGGCTATCGCCTCATTGACTCGATGGAGGTATTTCCATGGACGTGATCAGCAACTTTGCCGCCCGCTACGACCGCACGCGAGAAGAGGTTCTCTCGCTGCAGGAGTATCTGGATCTCTGCAAGCGCGACCCGCTCGCCTACGCCACCGCCGCCGAACGCATGCTGCGGGCCATCGGCGATCCGCAGCTGGTCGACACGCGCAACGACCCTCGCCTCTCGCGCATCTTCGCCAACAAGGTGATCAAGCTCTATCCGGCGTTCAAGGAGTTCTACGGCATGGAGGACGCCATCGAACAGGTGGTGTCGTACTTCCGGCATGCCGCGCAGGGGCTGGAGGAAAAGAAGCAGATCCTCTATCTGCTCGGCCCGGTGGGTGGCGGCAAGAGCTCCATCGCCGAGCGCCTGAAGCAGCTCATGGAACACGTGCCGTTCTACGCCATCAAGGGCTCGCCGGTGAACGAGTCGCCGTTGGGCCTGTTCGACCCGGTGGAGGACGGCGAGATCCTGGAGAAGGAATACGGCATCCCGCGCCGCTACCTGCAGCGCATCCTCTCGCCCTGGGCGGTGAAGCGGCTGGAGGAATACGGCGGCGACATCCGCAAGTTCCAGGTCGTCAAGCGCTATCCGTCGGTGCTGCGCCAGATCGGCGTGGCCAAGACCGAGCCGGGCGACGAGAACAACCAGGACATCTCCTCCCTCGTCGGCAAGATCGACATCCGCAAGCTGGAGACCTACGCGCAGGACGACCCCGACGCGTACTCCTATTCCGGCGGCCTGTGCCTGGCCAACCAGGGCCTGCTCGAGTTCGTGGAGATGTTCAAGGCGCCGATCAAGGTGCTGCATCCGCTGCTCACGGCCACGCAGGAAGGCAACTTCAAGGGCACCGAGGGTTTCGGCGCCATCCCCTTCGACGGCATCGTGCTCGCCCACAGCAACGAGAGCGAGTGGAAGGCGTTCCGCAACAACAAGAACAACGAGGCCTTCCTCGATCGCATCTACATCGTCAAGGTGCCCTACAGCCTGCGCGTGTCCGAGGAGATCAAGATCTACGAGAAGCTGGTGCGCACGTCGTCGCTGGCGCAGGCGCCCTGCGCGCCCGGCACGCTGCGCATGATGGCCCAGTTCTCGGTGCTCACGCGGCTGAAGGAACCGGAGAACTCCAGCATCTTCAGCAAGATGCAGATCTACGACGGCGAGAGCCTGAAGGACACCGACCCCAAGGCCAAGTCGCTGCAGGAGTACCGCGACTACGCGGGCGTCGACGAGGGCATGAGCGGCGTGTCCACGCGCTTCGCCTTCAAGATCATCTCGCGCGTCTTCAACTTCGACAGTTCCGAGATCGCCGCCAATCCGGTGCACTTGATGTACGTGCTGGAGCAGCAGATCGAGCGCGAGCAGTTCCCGGCCGAGACCGAGCAGAAGTACCTCGCCTACATCAAGGAGCAGCTCGCCGCGCGCTATGCGGAGTTCATCGGCAAGGAGATCCAGACCGCCTACCTGGAGAGCTACAGCGAGTACGGCCAGAACATCTTCGACCGCTACGTGACCTACGCCGACTACTGGATCCAGGACCAGGAATACCGCGACGTCGACACCGGCGAGGTGTTCGACCGCGTCTCGCTCAACGCGGAACTGGAGAAGATCGAGAAGCCCGCGGGCATCTCGAACCCGAAGGACTTCCGCAACGAGATCGTCAACTTCGTGCTGCGCGCGCGGGCCGGCAATGCCGGCAGCAATCCGGCCTGGACCAGCTACGAGAAGCTGCGCACGGTGATCGAGAAGAAGATGTTCTCCAACACCGAGGAGTTGCTCCCCGTCATCAGCTTCAACACCAAGAGCAGCGCCGACGAGCAGAAGAAGCATCAGGACTTCGTCGCGCGCATGGTGGAGAAGGGCTACACGCCCAAGCAGGTGCGTCTGCTGTGCGAGTGGTATCTGAGGGTGCGCAAGAGTTCGTGAGTCTTCCGGTTCCTGGGTGAGGTGGATGCGCTTCGGCGCGGAGGTCCGGCAACGTGGCAATGCTTCAACAGATCATCGATCGGCGCCTGTCGGGCAAGAACAAGTCGATCGGCAACCGCGAGCGCTTCCTGCGTCGCTATCGAGGACAGATCCGCGACGCGGTGAGGAAGGCCGTCAGCGGGCGCAACATCCGCGACCTCGAACGTGCCGAGGACATCACGCTGCCCAAGCGCGACGTCTCCGAGCCGGTCTTCGGCCACGGGGCCGGCGGCAACCGCGAATACGTGCATCCGGGCAACCAGGAGTACTTGGCCGGCGACCGGATCGCCCGGCCGCCCGGCGGCGGTTCGGGCAAGGGCAAGGGCAGCGGCCAGGCCGGCGACAGCGGCGAGGGCGAGGACGATTTCGTCTTCACGCTCACCCGGGAGGAATTCATGCAGGTCTTCTTCGAGGACCTCGCCCTGCCCCATCTCGTCCGCACGCAGCTGGCCGAGGTGCCGGAATGGAAGAGCCACCGGGCCGGCTTCAAGAGCGACGGCAATCCGAGCAGCCTGCATGTCGTGCGCTCGATGCGCGGGGCGCTCGCGCGGCGCATCGCGCTCGGCGGCGCGGAGCGCATCGCGCTGCACCGCATGGAGGCCGAGCTGCTGCGGCTGGAACTCGAACCCGATGCCGACGCGCCTCCGCTGTCCGAGCGCATCGACGTGCTGAAGGCCGAGATCGCCGAGGCGCGTCGCACCGCCAAGCACGTGCCCTACATCGACCCGATCGACCTGCGCTTCCGCAACCGCGTGCGCGTGCCGGTGCCCAGCGCCAAGGCGGTGATGTTCTGCCTGATGGACGTCTCGGGTTCGATGGACGAGTCGCGCAAGGACATGTCCAAGCGCTTCTTCATGCTGCTCTACCTGTTCCTCACGCGGCATTACGAGAAGATCGAGCTGGTCTTCATCCGCCACCACACGCAGGCGCAGGAGGTCGGCGAGGAGGAGTTCTTCCGCGCCACCGAGACCGGCGGCACGGTGGTCTCCAGCGCGCTGGTGCTGATGGAGGAGATCGTGCGCGCGCGCTATCCCAGCGGCGAATGGAACATCTACGGCGCCCAGGCCAGCGACGGCGACAACTGGCACCAGGACAGCGGCCGCTGCCGCAAGCTGCTCGACGAGTCGATCCTGCCGCTGGTGCGCTACTACGCCTACGTGCAGGTGGCCGACGCCGAGCAGAACCTGTGGCAGGAGTACGCCCAGCTCGCCGCCATCAAGACCAACTTCGCGATGCGCAAGGTCGCGAGCGCGCAGGACATCTACCCGGTGTTCCGCGATCTGTTCAAGAAGGAAGGAACGCACGCATGACGACCGACCTGCTCTCCCCGCCCCGCGCCGCGAAACTGCCCAGCCCGTCGGACTGGACCTTCGACCTGATCGAGACGTACCACCGCGAGATCCGGCGCACCGCCGAGTCCTTCCGGCTCGACACCTACCCGATCCAGCTGGAGGTCATCACCTCCGAGCAGATGATGGACGCCTACGCCAGCGTGGGCATGCCGGTCATCTACCGCCACTGGTCCTACGGCAAGCAGTTCATCGCCACGGAGAAGAACTACAAGCGCGGCCACATGGGCCTGGCCTACGAGATCGTCATCAACTCCGACCCCTGCATCGCCTACCTCATGGAGGAGAACACATTGGCGATGCAGGCCCTGGTGATCGCCCACGCGGCCTACGGCCACAACAGCTTCTTCAAGGGCAACTACCTGTTCCGCATGTGGACGGACGCCTCGTCGATCGTCGACTACCTGGTCTACGCCCGCAACTACGTGCACGAATGCGAGGAACGCCACGGGCTGGACGCGGTGGAGGAACTGCTCGACTCCTGCCACGCGCTGATGAACTACGGCGTCGACCGCTACCGCCGGCCGCAGAAGCGTTCGCTGGCGCAGGAAGTGAGCCAGCGCGCCGAGCGCGAGCACCACCTGCAGCAGCAGGTCAACGACCTCTGGCGCACCCTGCCGCGACGCGTCGAGGCGGCCGCGGGCGTGGACACGCAGCACCGCTTCCCGGCCGAGCCGCAGGAGAACCTGCTGTACTTCATCGAGAAGAACGCCGCCCTGCTCGAACCCTGGCAGCGCGAGATCGTGCGCATCGTGCGCAAGGTCGCGCAGTACTTCTATCCGCAGCGCCAGACGCAGGTCATGAACGAGGGCTGGGCCACCTTCTGGCACTACACCCTGCTCAACACCATGTACGACCGCGGCCTGCTGGCCGACGGCTTCATGATGGAGTGGCTGTCCTCGCACACCAGCGTGGTCTACCAGCCGCCGGTGGGTCATCGCGCCTACAGCGGCATCAACCCGTACGCGCTGGGTTTCGCGATGTTCACGGACCTGCGCCGCATCTGCGAGAAGCCGACCGAGGAGGACCGCCGCTGGTTCCCCGACTACGCCGGCAGCGACTGGCTCACGACGCTCGACCACGCGATGCGCAACTTCAAGGACGAGAGCTTCGTCGGCCAGTTCCTCAGTCCCAAGACGATGCGCGATTTCCGCCTCTTCGCGGTGCGCGACCACACCGACCAGCCCGAACTGGTGATCTCGGCCATCCACGACGACGGCGGCTACCAGACCCTGCGCGAATCGCTCTCGCGCCAGTACGACATCGGCAGCCGCGAGCCCGACATCCAGGTCTGGAACGTCAACCTGCGCGGCGACCGCGCGCTCACGCTGCGCCACGTGCAGCGCAACGGCCGGCCGCTGCACGAGGGCACGCACGAGGTGCTCAAGCACGTCGCGCGGCTGTGGGGCTTCGACGTGCGGCTGGAGAACGTCGATGCGCTGGGCCGCGTGACCCTGCGCGACACCGCACCGGGGCCCAAGCACCACTTCTGAGCGCGTGGCCTGCCCACCGCTTCAGGTGGGCACCGGCACGCGCAGTTCCCGGCGCGCCTGCAGCGCCCGATCGCGCGCCGCACAGCCCTCGACGTGGTCGTTGACCAGTCCCATCGCCTGCATGAAGGCGTACATCGTGGTCGGCCCGACTAAACGCCAGCCGCGCTTCTTCAGGTCCTTCGACAACGCGGTCGAGGCCGCCGAGGTGGTGAACGCCGCCAGCGCCTGCGCCGTGACGCGCGCCGGCCGCGCCGACGCCTCGGGCTCGAAGCGCCACGCGTAGGCGGCGAGCGAGCCGAACTCCCGGCGCAGTTCGATCACGCGGCGGGCGTTGTTGATCGTCGACTCGATCTTGCCGCGATGGCGCACGATGCCCGCGTTTGCGAGCAGCCGCGCGACGTCGGCGGCATCGAAGCGCGCAACGGCCTCGGCGTCGAAACCGGCGAAGGCGCGGCGGAAATGCTCGCGCTTGTTGAGGATGGTGAGCCAGCTCAGGCCGGCCTGGAAGCCTTCGAGGCAGAGCTTCTCGAACAGGCGCCGGTCGTCGGTGACCGGGAAGCCCCACTCGTGGTCGTGATAGTGCCGGTAGGCCGGTGTCGCCCGGCACCAGTGACAGCGCGCCAGACCGTCGTCGTCGGCGACGAAGAGGCCGTCGCCGGCACTGGACGCAGGTACGTCCGGCGATGGCGACGGGCCCGCGCCGTCATCTTTCCTCGAGTCGCGCCAGCGCCTCGATGGCCAGCGCATAGCCTTTCACGCCGAAGCCGACGATGATCCCGCGCGCCACCGGCGAGATGTACGAGTGGTGGCGGAAGGCCTCGCGCGCGTGCACGTTGGAGATGTGCAGCTCGATCACCGGCACGCTGGCGCCCTTGATGGCGTCGTGCAGCGCGACCGAGGTGTGGGTGTAGGCGCCGGCGTTGAACACCACGCCCAGCAGCCGGCCGGCGGCGACCTCGCGGCCGGACTCGTGGATCCAGTCGATCAGCGCGCCTTCGTGGTTCGACTGGCGGCATTCGATCTCGATGCCGAGCTTCGCGCCGGCTTCCTCGCACAGGCGCACGACGTCGGGCAGGGTCTCGTGACCGTACTGCGCCGGCTCGCGCGTGCCGAGCAGGTTGAGGTTGGGGCCGTTGAGGACGAGGATCTTCTTCATGGGCGGTCTCCGAATGGTGGCCTGGGGCCTGGGACGGGAATGGGGGCGGTCATTATGTCGGTCGTCGAACCGTTTTAAGCTCGCTCGTCCACGGCATGCGCCGTCCCCTCTCCTCAAGGACCCTTCCATGAAAACCAAAGCCGCCGTCGCCTGGCAGTCCGGCCAGCCCCTCACCATCGAAACCGTCGACCTCGAGGGGCCGAAGTTCGGCGAGGTGCTCGTCGAGATCAAGGCCACCGGCATCTGCCACACCGACTACTACACGCTCTCGGGCGCCGATCCCGAGGGCATCTTCCCGGCCATCCTGGGCCACGAAGGCGCGGGCATCGTGGTCGACGTCGGCCCCGGCGTGACCTCGCTGAAGAAGGGCGACCACGTCATCCCGCTCTACACGCCGGAATGCCGCCAGTGCAAGTTCTGCCTCTCGCGCAAGACAAACCTGTGCCAGCTCATCCGCGGCACCCAGGGCAAGGGCCTGATGCCCGACGCCACCTCGCGCTTCAGCCTCGACGGCAAGCCCATCTTCCACTACATGGGAACCTCGACCTTCAGCAACTACACGGTCGCGCCGGAGATCTCGCTGGCCAAGATCCGCGAGGACGCGCCCTTCGACAAGGTCTGCTACATCGGCTGCGGCGTGACCACCGGCATCGGCGCGGTGATCTTCACGGCCAAGGTCGAAGCCGGCGCCAATGTCGTCGTGTTCGGCCTCGGCGGCATCGGCCTGAACGTGATTCAGGGCGCGAAGATGGTGGGCGCCGACAAGATCATCGGCGTCGACCTCAACCCCGAGCGCGAGGCGATGGCGCGCCAGTTCGGCATGACGCACTTCCTCAATCCGAAGAACATCGAGGCGGCCGGCGGCAACATCGTCGACGCCATCGTGCAGCTCACCGACGGCGGCGCCGACTACAGCTTCGAGTGCATCGGCAACACGAAGGTGATGCGCCAGGCGCTCGAATGCACGCACAAGGGCTGGGGTCGCAGCATCATCATCGGCGTGGCCGAGGCCGGCGCGGAGATCAGCACGCGGCCGTTCCAGCTCGTCACCGGGCGCCACTGGGAGGGCTCGGCCTTCGGCGGCGCGCGCGGCCGCACCGACGTGCCGAAGATCGTCGACTGGTACATGGAAGGCAAGATCGACATCGACAGCCTGATCACCCACACCATGCCGCTGGAAGACATCAACAAGGGCTTCGACCTGATGAAGCGCGGCGAGTCGATTCGCGGCGTGGTGCTGTATGACTGATGCCGAAGCCTCGCTCGGCGACCTGCGCCGCGTGCGCGCCGGGGTGCTGGACGTCGCCTTCCACGAGAGCGGCCCGACCGACGGCACGCCGGTGCTGCTGATGCACGGCTTCCCCTACGACGTCCACGCCTACACCGAGGTCGCCCCGCTGCTGGCCGCGCAGGGCTGCCGCGTGATCGTGCCCTACCTGCGCGGCTACGGACCGACCTCCTTCGTCGACGACGCGACGCCGCGCTCGGGCGAGCAGGCCGCGCTCGGCGCCGACCTGCTCGCGCTGCTCGACGCGCTGGGCATCGAGCGCGCCGTGCTGGCCGGCTTCGACTGGGGCGGCCGCGCGGCCTGCATCGTCGCGGCGCTGTGGCCCGAGCGCTGCATCGGCCTGGTCTCGTGCAACAGCTACAACCTCCAGCACATCGCCGCCGCCGGCAGGCCGGCCCCGCCCGCGAACGAGCATCGCCACTGGTACCAGTACTACTTCCATTCCGAACGCGGGCGCGCCGGACTGGAACAGAACCGCGAGGAACTCTGCCGGCTGCTGTGGTCGCTGTGGTCGCCCACCTGGGCCTTCGACGACGCCACCTACGCGCGCACGGCCGCCGCCTTCGTCAACCCGGACTTCGTCGACGTGGTGATCCACTCCTACCGCCATCGCCACGGCCTGGTGGCAGGCGATCCGGCGGTACAAGACATCGAGGCGCGTCTGGCCGAGCAGCCGGACATCACCGTGCCCGCCATCACGCTCGACGGCGGCGACGACGGCGTGATGTCGGTCGGCGGCACCGCCAGCCACGCGCATCACTTCACCGGCCGCCACGAGCACCGCGTCGTGCCCGGCGCCGGCCACAACCCGCCGCAGGAACAGCCACGGGCCTTCGCCGACGCCGTCCTCGACGTCATCGCGCCCGCACCGCGCTCGACCGCCCCCTGACCAACCCATGACCGACGCACTCAAGACCCTCTCCGAGCACCGCTGCTTCGGCGGCACGCAGCGCTTCTGCGAACACGACTCGCGCGAGACCCAGCGGCCGATGCGCTTCTCGGTCTTCCTGCCGCCGCAGGCCGCGCCGGACCGGCCGGTGCCCGCCGTCGTCTATCTCGCCGGCCTGACCTGCAACGAGGAGACCTTCCCGACCAAGGCCGGCGCCCAGCGGCTGGCGGCCGAGCTGGGCCTGGCGCTGGTCGCGCCCGACACCAGCCCGCGCGGCGCGAACGTGCCGGGCGAGGCCGACAGCTGGGACTTCGGCGTCGGCGCCGGCTTCTACCTCGACGCCACCGAGGCTCCCTGGGCCACCAACTGGCGCATGGAGAGCTGGCTGATCGACGAGCTGCTGCCCCTGCTGGGCGCCGCCCTGCCGATCGACAGGTCGCGCCTGGGCGTCTTCGGCCACTCGATGGGCGGCCACGGCGCCCTGACGCTGGCGCTGCGGCACCCGGGCGTGTTCAGGTCGCTCTCGGCATTGGCGCCGATCTGCGCGCCGATGCGCTGCCCGTGGGGCGAGAAGGCCTTCACCGGCTACCTCGGCGCCGACCGCACGCGCTGGGTCGAGCACGACGCCACCGTGCTGATGGAGCACCAGCCGACGCCGCCCTACCCCGGCGGCATCCTGGTCGACCAGGGACTGGACGACAAATTCCTCGCCGCCGGCCAGCTGCGGCCGGAACTGCTCGAAGCCGCCTGCGCCGCCATCGGCCAGCCGCTGACCCTGCGCCGCCACGCGGGCTACGACCACGGCTACTACTTCGTGCAGAGCGTCGTCGGCGACCACCTCGCGCACCATGCGCGGCAACTGGGAGCGGCGGCGTGAGCGGGCGCGACGACGGCGCCCCCGAAGCCCCCGCGGCCCCGACGCGGATGCAGCAGTCCAACCGGCCGCAGGTCCCCACGCGCGAGGAGATCGCGCTGCTCGACGTCTTCGAGGGCCTGGGCATGCGCGACATCGAGGTCGTCTCGACGGCGCAGCAGGCGGCCGGCGCGCTGGCCGCCGTCGGCGCGTTGCGGGTGGTCGGCTTCGACACCGAATCGAAGCCGACCTTCCTGAAGCACGAGGTCTCCACCGGCCCGCACGTGGTGCAGTTCGCCTCGCTCGACAAGGCATGGGTGTTCCAGCTGCACGACCCCGACTGCCGCGCCGCCGCCGCCCACCTGCTGGCCTCCAGCGCGCTGACCAAGGTCGGCTTCGGCCTGGCCGGCGACCGCACGCAGATCCGCCACACGCTGGGCATCGAGCCGCAGGCGGTGGTCGATCTCGACACCGTCTTCAAGCGGCGCGGGTTCCGCAACTCGGTGGGCGTCAAGGGCGCCGTGGCGATGGTCTTCGGCCGGCGCTTCGTGAAGTCGCGCAAGCAGACGACGTCGAACTGGGCGGCGAAGCAGCTGTCCGAGGGCCAGGTCTGCTACGCCGCCAACGATGCCTACGCGGCGCTGCGCGTGAGCGAGGCGCTGGGGCTGGACGCGCCGTCACTGACGCCGTTGCCATTGTCGGCTTGAAGGACGCGGCCCGCGCCGCGTCGCCCGGTCGGACGAGCAGTCGATGCCGCATCGCTCGAATTGCGACGCGACATCCTCGATGTTCGATTGCAAACCAGGAAATAGTGCCGAAGATTAATACAAACAGATTATTTAATTTTGTATATAAAAAGGATAAAATCTATTGTATTAATTTATAAGTATTACAAGATTCCTGGAAATGAAGCTCTCTGATTTTCGACTGCGAACCAAATTGGGTTTTTCCTTTCTGCTGATGCTGCTAATCAGCATGTTCATCGGTGCCGCCAGCCTGACGGGGATGCGAAGGCTCGGGCACGAGACCGAGGAGATGGCCGGCAATTGGATTCCCAGCATCGCCGTCCTGGGAGAAATACGCGTTCAGGCGAACGACTTGCGGCGGTTCGAAATCCAGACCCTGCTCGACGTGCCCGCCGACGAGATCAGGGACCTGTTGAGCAATCAAAGGATCGCCCGACAGGCCATCGAGAGCAGCATCTCGAAATACAGGGATTTGATCTCGAGCCCCGAAGAACGTGAATTGGCGGATCGTTATGTCGGTCAATTGAATGCCTATCTGTCCGCCATGGACAAGACCGAGGCGCTCATCCGCACGGGCACCAGGGAATCCCATGCGGCGGCACTCGAGGGACTGACCGGATCCGGTCGCACCGCCTATCAGGCGTCGGCGAAGACACTCGACGCCCTGGTGACGCTCAATCGCAAGGGCGCGGACGCATCGGCGTCGATCGCGCGCGCGGCCTACGACCAGGGCATCCTCGACATGATCGTCATCCTGGTCCTGGCCGTCGCGATGACGACCGCACTCACCGCATGGATCGTGCGCATGGTGACGCGTCCGCTGCAGTTGGCCGTCGATGCGTCGAACGCCATCGCCGGGGGCGACCTGTCCGCTGAGATCCGCAGCGAAGGCCGCGACGAGACCGCCCAGTTGCTGCAGGCGCTCGCACAGATGCAGAAGCAGCTCGCGCTCGTGGTGGGCGACGTGCGGCGCAACGCGGAGGGCGTCGCCACCGCCAGCGCGCAGATCGCCCAGGGCAACCTCGACCTGTCGGCCCGCACCGAGCAGCAGGCCTCGGCCCTGGAGGAGACCGCCGCCTCGATGGAGGAACTCAGTTCCACCGTGCGGCAGAACGCGGCGAACGCCCAGCAGGCCAACCGGCTGGCTGGCAACGCGTCCGTCGTGGCCGTCAGCAGCGGCGAGGTGGTGGCCGAGGTCGTCGACACGATGCGCGGCATCTCGGAGAGCTCGCGGCGCATCGGCGACATCATCGGCACCATCGACGGCATCGCGTTCCAGACCAACATCCTGGCCCTCAACGCGGCCGTGGAGGCGGCGCGCGCCGGTGAGCAGGGCCGGGGCTTCGCCGTGGTGGCGAGCGAGGTGCGCCACCTCGCGCAACGCAGCGCCGATGCCGCCAAGGAGATCAAGACGCTCATCGGCGACAGCGTCGCGCGGGTCGAGCAGGGCACGCTGCTGGTCGACCGGGCCGGCACGACCATGACGGAGGTCGTCGATTCGATCCAGCGCGTCACCGAGATCATGGCCGAGATCAGCACGGCCAGCATTGAGCAGAGCCAGGGCGTGTCGCAGGTGGGCGAGGCCGTGACGCAGATGGACCAGGCCACGCAGCAGAACGCGGCGCTGGTGGAGGAGTCGGCCGCCGCCGCCGACAGCCTCAAGGGACAGGCCGAACACCTCGTCCACGCGGTCGCGTTCTTCAAGCTGGGTGGCAGGTCGCATGCGGCCATGGACCGCGACGGCACCCTGGCGTTGGCGTTCTAGCGCCGACGGCGATCAGGCGCGATCGTGGCCCGCAGCGGACGCCTGCTCCAGCCACCGCGCCACCGCCTCCACCGACCGCGCCATCGGCGCCGTCGCCGGCACGTCGATCACGCCCGGCTCGCCGACGGGCGACTCCAGCGTGGCGAACTGGTTGGCCACCAGGCTGGCCGGAAACATGTGGTGCGACGAACGGGCCGCGACGCGGCGCTCGGCCTCGTCGCGCTCCAGCGCCAGGAAGACGAAGCGCAGGCCGGGCACCGCCGCGCGCAGGCGTTCCCGGTAGTCGCGCTTGAGGGCCGAGCAGGTGAGCACCGCGCCGTGGCGGGCGTCGGCCAGCGCATGCCCCAGGGTGTCGAGCCAGCCGGCGCGGTCGGCGTCGGTCAGCGGGGTGCCGGCGCTCATCTTCTCAACGTTGGCCGGCGGATGGAAGTCGTCGCCCTCGATCAGCGGCAGGTGCAGACGCTCGGCCAGCGCGGCGCCGAGCGTGGACTTGCCGCAGCCCGAGACGCCCATGACGACGAGCCAGCAGGCGGTGGCGGGGCCGGAGGGTCGGGTCGGATCGGCGGCGGGGTCTTGGGACATGGTGCGAGGTGTGGAGGAGACGAAGCGAGGATCGGATGACGGCTGACTGCGCAGGCCGTCTTTGTACTGCGCCGGAAGGCGGCGACGCGCCCGATTCTCGGCATGCGCCGGACGACGGACAAGTCCCACCACCGAGGGAAGACCCTCCGTCCGCCCCCGGACAGGTCGTCGACGGGCCTTGCCGACGCTCATCCATCCATCGAGTCCACCGCCATGAACACACTCCTCCGCTTTGCCCGCCCCGCCGCCCTCGCCCTGGCCACCACCCTGCTCGTCGCCTGCGCCTCGACGCCGCGGCCGGAGGCCCAGTGGGTCGACCCCGTGCTGGGCGCGCAATCCCGCTTCCTCCAGGGCCAGAAGGTGCTGGTGGCCTGCGACGTCCCGGACGCGGCGCTGCGTCAGCTGTGCCAGGACGCCCTGTTCCAGGAGGTGCTGTCCAAGGGCGCGCAGCCGGTCGTGCTGCCCGCCGGCGCCACCTTCATGACCGATCGCCAGCTCGACGGCCAGCTGGTCGGCAACGCGGCCGGCCTGGGCGCGAAGGCCGTGATCGTGCTGGCGCTGACGCCGGCGACCGCCAGCGTCGGGTCGGGCATGTCGCTGGGCATCGGCGGCTTCAGCTTCGGCCGGGGCGGCGGCGGCGGCATCGGCCTGGGCGTGCCGATCGGCGGCTCGCAGGTCAGCACCGGCTTCTCCGCCAACGGCCGCGTCACCGACGCGCGCACCGGGCGGCTGGTCTGGACCACGAGCTTCGTGGCCGCGCCGTCGCAGGACCTGCGCGCGCAGTCGGCGGCGCTGGCGAAGTCGGTGATCGACGCGGCGCAGGCGTCGGGGTTGTTCTGATGCCCCACCCTCGGCGGAGCTTCAGAACAGACTCCCCTGCCCCGCCGCCCCCGGCGGCCTGAACGCCCCCAGGTCCAGCGCGATGCGCTCGCGGCCGAAGCCGATGCGCCTGGTCGCCTTCACGAAGCGCTGCCGGATCAGGTCGGCCCACAGGCCGCTGCCCTTCATGCGGGTGGCGAAGTCGGCGTCGTAGTCCTTGCCGCCGCGCATGTCCTGGATGCGTGCCATGACGCGCTCGGCGCGCTGCGGGTAGTGCAGGTCGAGCCACTGCCTGAACAGCGGCGCCACCTCCCACGGCAGGCGTACCACCGTGTAGAAGGCGCTGCGCGCGCCGGCTTCCCAGGCCGCCTCGAGCACCTGCTCCATGTCCTCGGTCACGAACGGGATCTGCGGCGCCACGCTCACGCCCACCGGCACGCCGGCCTCGGCCAGCGCGCGGATGGCGCGCAGCCGCCGGTGCGGTGCGGCGGCGCGCGGCTCCAGGGCACGGGCCAGCACGGGATCGAGCGTGGTGACGGTGACGTAGACGGCGGCCAGCCGCTGGGCCGCCATCGGCGCCAGGATGTCGAGGTCGCGCTCCACCGCGCTCGACTTGGTGACGATGCCCAACGGGTGGCGGGCTTCCTGCAGCACCTCCAGGACGGCGCGCGTGAGCCTCAGCTCGCGCTCGATCGGCTGGTAGCAGTCGGTGGCGGTGCCGATGGCGATCTGGCTCGGACGGTAGCCCTTGCGGCCGAGTTCGGCGCGCAGCACCTCGGCGATGTTGCCCTTGGCGATCAGGCGGGTCTCGAAGTCGAGGCCCGGCGACAGCCCCAGGTAGCCGTGCGTCGGCCGGGCGAAGCAGTAGATGCAGCCGTGCTCGCAGCCCCGGTACGGGTTGAGCGAGCAGTCGAAGGGGATGTCGGGCGAGTCGTTGCGGCTGAGGGCGGATTTCGCGTCCTCGAAGCGCACCTGGGTCTCGGGCGGCGTCGGACCGTCGGCCCTGCCTTCCTCCAGCGTCCCCCAGCCGTCGTCGAAGGCATCGCGCGCGTCGCGCTCGAAGCGGTGGGCGATGCGCGTCGCGGCGCCACGGCCCTTGAGCGCCTGCAGGGGGATGAATGCGTCGGCCATGAGACCTGTGGTTATACACAGTCTTCGACGCTGCAAAAACGAGAACTTTGGAATTGAACGTCGCCACGGGTCTTGCACGGTCAGAAGATAGACATCGTCCGACACGTCAAAGCGCACGCTGTCACCGGAGTGTCCGCACGCATGCGTTCCAATGGTCCTCATAAGAAGCTGCCGGAATCCTCCGGCACGGACCGAGGAACTCCACCCGTGCACATCGAACAACCGCGCCTGAGCGAGCAGGACGTCTGGCTATTTCGCGAGGGCCGGCATGCCCGGCTCCACGAGACCATGGGCTGCCAGTTGCACGAGGGAGGCGGCGCCTCCTTCGCCGTCTGGGCCCCCAACGCCTGGGCCGTCTCCGTCGTCGCCGACTGGAACCACTGGAACGACCAGGCCACGCGCCTGACGCTGCGCGACGACGGCAGCGGCATCTGGGAGGGCTTCGCCCCCGAGGCCACGCGCGGCGCGGTCTACAAGTACCGGATCTTCTCGACCCAGAACGGCTACGTGGTCGACAAGGCCGACCCCTTCGCCTTCTACGCCGAGCAGGCGCCCGCCACCGGCTCGCGCGTCTGGTCGCTCGAGCACGAATGGAACGACGCCGAGTGGATGGCCGGACGTGGCCCGAAGAATGCGCTGGACGCCCCGATGTCCATCTACGAGCTGCACCCGGGCTCCTGGCAGCGCCAGGACGGGGAGATGCTCGGGTGGGCCGAACTCGGCGAGCGGCTGGCCGACTACGTGGTCGAGATGGGCTTCACGCACGTCGAGCTGATGCCGGTGACCGAGCATCCCTTCTACGGCTCCTGGGGCTACCAGACCACCGGCTACTTCGCGCCGACCTCGCGCTACGGCACGCCGCAGGAGTTCATGGCCTTCGTCGACCACATGCACCAGCGCGGCATCGGCGTGCTGCTCGACTGGGTGCCCTCGCACTTCCCCACCGACCAGCACGGGCTGGGCTATTTCGACGGCACGCACCTCTTCGAGCACGCCGATCCGCGCCAGGGCTTCCATCCGGAATGGAACTCGAGCATCTTCAACTACGGGCGCAACGAGGTCCGCAGCTTCCTGATCTCGTCGGGCCTGTTTTGGCTGGAGAAGTACCACCTCGACGGCCTGCGCGTGGACGCCGTGGCCTCCATGCTCTACCTCGACTACGCGCGCAAGCACGGCGAGTGGATCCCCAACAAGTACGGCGGCCGCGAGAACCTGGAGGCCATCGAGTTCCTGCAGGACCTCAACCGCGCGGTCTACCGCGAGCACCCCGACACCGTCTCCATCGCCGAGGAATCGACCGCCTGGCCGATGGTCTCGCGCCCGACCGACACGGGTGGCCTGGGCTTCGGCATGAAGTGGAACATGGGCTGGATGCACGACACGCTCAAGTACTTCTCGCGCGACCCGATGTACCGCCGCCATCACCAGGGGCAGCTGACCTTCTCGATGGTCTACGCCTTCGACGAGAACTTCGTGCTGCCGCTCTCGCACGACGAGGTGGTGCACGGCAAGGGCTCGCTGATCGACAAGATGCCGGGCGACGACTGGCAGCAGTTCGCCAACCTGCGCGCCCTCTTCGGCCTGATGTGGGGTCACCCGGGCAAGAAGCTGCTCTTCATGGGCTGCGAGTTCGGCCAGCGGCGCGAATGGACGCACGACGGCGAACTGCAATGGTGGGCCACCGGCGACCCGAAGCACGCCGGCCTGCAGCGCTTCGTGCGCGACCTCAACCGGCTCTACCGCGACGTGCCGGCCCTGTACGAGGTCGACTTCTCGCCGCAGGGCTTCGAGTGGATCAGCGCCGACGACAGCGCGCACAGCGTGATCGCCTTCCTGCGCAAGCCGCGCGACGGCGAAGGCAGCGCGCCGGCCCTGGTGGTCTGCAACCTGACGCCCCTGCCGCGCGTCAACTACGTCCTGGGCGTGCCGCAGGGCGGCGTCTGGGCCGAGCGGCTCAACAGCGACGCCACCGTCTACGGCGGCTCGGGCTGGGGCAACCTGGGCGACGTCACGGCGGCGCCGCTGCCCGCGCACGGCCGGCCGCACTCGCTCACGCTGACCCTGCCGCCGCTCTCGACCCTGATCCTCACGCCCGCCCAGTTCCTCTGACGCCCGACGACGCCATGCCCAAATCCGACCTGCCCGAATCCGCCAAGCCGGCGAAAGCCTCCAAGGCCGCCAAAGCCGCCAAGGACACCGCCGTCGCCCCGGCGCCGAAGAAGTCCGCCAAGCGCGCGGCCGAAGCCGCCGCGACGCCACCGGCCGTGCAGTCGACCCTGATCGACGACGCGCCGCCGGCCCTGGTGTCGATCCCGGCCGACGCCTCGCCGGCCGCGAAGACCAAGGCGCCGCGCGCCTCCCGCGCGAAGAAGCCGAAGCCGGCCGCCGTGGTCGACGGCACGCTCGAGGCGGGCGCCGATCCGGCGCCGGCCGACGGCGCCGCGTCCGCCGAGGCGGCGCCCTCGGTCTTCGCCGACGCCGCCACCGCGGTCGTGCCCGCGACGCCCT
The DNA here is from genome assembly GCF_050435945.1 of Variovorax sp. PvP013. Lineage (NCBI taxonomy): Bacteria > Pseudomonadati > Pseudomonadota > Betaproteobacteria > Burkholderiales > Comamonadaceae > Variovorax > Variovorax sp. PvP013. The sequence continues at coordinate 288,751 of NZ_JBNDLF010000001.1, read as the reverse complement.
CGCCGACGGCCGCCGCGCCCGCCGCCCCCGCGCTCTCCTTTTCCAACATGCCCGAGGACGGCCACGTCCGCGCCGTGATCGACGCGGTGCTGCCGGTGGTCGACGGCGGCCGCTTCGCCGTCAAGCGGGTGGCGGGCGAGCGTTTCGACGTCACCGCGCACTGCTTCGCCGACGGCCACGACGTGCTGCGCGTGATCCTGCAGTGGCGCGCGGAGGGCGACGCCGAGGTCACCGAAGTGCCGATGACATTGCTGAACAACGACATCTGGGAGGCCTCCTTCACGCCCCCGGTGCCGGGACGCTACGGCTACACGGTGGTGGCCTGGGTCGACGGCTTCGCGTCGTGGCGCCACGAGTTGACGCGGCGCGTCGACGAGGACGACATCCGCATCGCCGCGCAGGTCGGCGCCATCGAGCTGCTGGCCGCCGCCGGTCGCGCCGGCGGCGCGGACGGCGAGACGCTGACCCAACGCGCACGCGCGCTGGAACGGGCCGCGCTCGACCGCTCCATGGAAGGCGCCGCGCTCAAGGCCCTCGCGCTCGACCCCGACACCGAGGCGCTCGCCGCCCGCTATCCTGACCGCCGCGCCGAGACGCGCCATGCCGTCGAGCTGCCTTTGGTGGCCGACCGCGAACGCGCCCGCTTCAGCAGCTGGTACGAGTTGTTCCCGCGCTCGGCCGGCGACACGCCGGGCGTGCACGGCACCTTCAAGGACGTCGAGAAGCGCCTGCCGGCCATCGCGAAGATGGGGTTCGACGTGCTGTACTTCCCCCCCATCCACCCGGTGGGCCGCGTGCAGCGCAAGGGCAGGAACAACGCCCTGGTGGCCGAGCCCGAGGACGTCGGCAGCCCCTGGGCCATCGGCTCGACCGAGGGCGGCCACAAGTCGATCCTGCCGGCGCTGGGCACGCCCGAGGACTTCCGCCACCTGGTGGCGCAGGCGAAGGCGCTGGACATCGACATCGCCATGGACATCGCGTTCCAGTGCGCGCCGGACCATCCCTACGTCACCGAGCATCCGGGCTGGTTCCGCTGGCGTCCGGACGGCAGCGTGCAGTACGCCGAGAACCCGCCCAAGAAGTACCAGGACATCTACCCGTTCAACTTCGAGTGCGAGGAGTGGCGCGGCCTGTGGGCCGAACTCAAGAGCGTGTTTGACCACTGGATCGGCGAGGGCGTGACGGTGTTCCGCGTCGACAACCCGCACACCAAGGCCTTCCCGTTCTGGGAATGGGCGATCACCGAGATCAAGCGCGAGCACCCGGAGGTCATCTTCCTGGCCGAGGCCTTCACGCGGCCGAAGGTGATGCACCGCCTGGCCAAGCTGGGCTACTCGCAGTCCTACACCTACTACACCTGGCGCAACACCAAGGCCGAGCTGGAGGCGTACTTCACCGAGCTGTCGCAGGGTCCGGGCCACGACTACTTCCGCCCCAACGTCTGGCCCAACACGCCCGACATCCTGCACGAGCAGCTGCAGGAAGGCGACGCGGCCACCTACCGCGCGCGCCTCGTGCTGGCCGCCACGCTGGCGGCGAGCTACGGCATCTACGGCCCGGCCTACGAGCTGCTCGAGCACCGCCCGCGCCACGCCGGCAGCGAGGAGTATCTCGACTCCGAGAAGTACCAGCTGCGCACCTGGGACCACGACCAGCCCAAGAGCCTCGCGCCCTTCATCGAGCGCGTCAACCGCATCCGCCAGGACAACGAGGCCCTGCGCGCCAACGGCAGCCTGCGCTTCCTGGCGGTGGAGAACGACCAGCTCATCGCCTACGCCAAGGCGTCGGAGGACGGCGCCAACGTGATCGTGACCGTGGTCAACCTCGACCCGCACCACGCGCAGGAAGGCTGGGTCGGCCTGGAGCCCGGCTCGGTCGACGTCGAGCCCGGCCAGCCCTGGCAGATGCACGACCTGCTGAGCGACCAGCGCTTCACCTGGAACGGCGACTGGCACTACGTGCGGCTCGACCCGCAGCGCGCGCCGGCGCACGTCTTCGTGGTGCGCCGCAAGGCGCGCGACGAGAACGACTTCGAATACTTCGTCTGACCCCCGTCGACCCTTCATCCTCAATAAGAAGTCTCTCGCCATGAACGCTCCATTGCCCGGCCTGACGCTGGAAAACCCGCAGATCGACACCAGCGACGACCCGCAGTGGTACCGCGACGCGGTGATCTACCAGCTCAACGTCAAGGCCTTCTTCGACACCAACAACGACGGCGTCGGCGACTTCAAGGGCGTGACGGCCAAGCTCGATTACGTGAAGGAGCTGGGCGTCAACACCATCTGGCTGATGCCCTTCTATCCTTCGCCCCTGCGCGACGACGGCTACGACATCTCGGAGTACGAGAACGTCAACCCGCAGTACGGGACCATCGAGGACTTCAAGGAGATGCTCGACGCCGCGCACCAGCGCGGCCTGCGCGTGATCACCGAGCTGGTCATCAACCACACCTCCGACCAGCACCCCTGGTTCAAGGCCGCGCGGCGCGCGCCGCCCGGCTCGCCCGAGCGCAACTTCTACGTCTGGAGCGACACCGACCAGATCTACCAGGGCACGCGGATCATCTTCACCGACACGGAGACCTCCAACTGGACCTGGGACCCGGTGGCCAAGCAGTACTTCTGGCACCGCTTCTTCAGCCACCAGCCGGACCTGAACTTCGACAATCCGGCGGTGATGGAAGCCATCATGAAGACGATGCGCTTCTGGCTTGACATGGGGGTCGACGGCTTCCGGCTCGACGCCATCCCCTACCTGGTCGAGCGCGACGGCACCAGCAACGAGAACCTGCCCGAGACGCACGTCGTCATCAAGCAGCTGCGCGCGGCCATCGACGCCGAGTACAAGAACCGCTTCCTGCTGGCCGAGGCCAACATGTGGCCGGAGGACGTGCGCGAGTACTTCGGCAACGGCGATGAGTGCCACATGGCCTACCACTTCCCGCTGATGCCGCGCATGTACATGGCCATCGCGCAGGAAGACCGCGATCCGATCATCGAGATCCTGCAGCAGACGCCGGAGATCCCCGACGGCTGCCAGTGGGCCATCTTCCTGCGCAACCACGACGAGCTGACGCTGGAGATGGTGACCAGCCGCGAGCGCGACTACATGTACCGCATGTACGCCGCCGACCCGCGCGCGCGCATCAACCTGGGCATCCGTCGCCGCCTGGCGCCGCTGATGGAGAACGACACCGACCGCATCAAGCTCATGAACAGCATGCTGCTGTCGATGCCCGGCTCGCCCATCATCTACTACGGCGACGAGATCGGCATGGGCGACAACGTGTTCGTGGGCGACCGCAACGGCGTGCGCACGCCGATGCAGTGGAGCCCCGATCGCAACGCCGGCTTCTCGCGCGCCGACCCGCAGAGCCTCTACCTGCAGCCGATCATGGACGCCATGTACGGCTACGAGGCGCTCAACGTCGAGACGCAGTCGCGCGAGGCCAGCTCCCTGCTCAACTGGACCAAGCGCATGCTGGCCGTGCGCAAGACCAGCCGCGCCTTCGGTCGCGGCAAACGCCGCTTCCTCAAGCCCGGCAACCGCAAGGTGCTGGCCTACATCAGCGAGCACGACGGCGACCTGATCCTGTCGGTGTTCAACCTCTCGGGCTCGGCCCAGCCGGTGGAACTGGACCTGTCGGCCTACAAGGGCCGCGTGCCGGTGGAGATGCTGGGCAAGACCGCCTTCCCGCCGGTGGGCGACCTGCCCTACCTGCTGACCATGCCCTCGCACGGCTTCTACTGGTTCCGCCTCTCGGCCGACGTGGCGATGCCCAGCTGGCACCAGGAGGGCGTGCCGCTGCAGGACCGCCCGGTGCTGGTGCTGTTCGACGGCTGGACCAGCTTCTTCCGCGAGCGCGTGATGCCCTGGCGCATCGGCATGGCCGAGCGCATGCGGCTGCAGCTGGAGACCGAGACCCTGCCCCTGCACATCGACACGCAGCGCTGGTACGCCTCCAAGGGCACGCCGGTGCAGCGCGCGCGACTGCGCGACCACGCGGTGTGGGAGGCCGGCGACCACAGCTGGATGCTGCCGCTGGTCGACCTCGACGGCCCGGCCGAAGCCTCGACCTACTTCGTGCCCCTGGCCCTGGCCTGGGAGGACCGCGACGAGGAGAAGCTCAAGACTCTGATGCCTGGCGCCGTCGCCAAGGTGCGCCAGCAGGCCGACGTCGGCGTGATGGCCGACGCCTTCTGCGACGAGACCTTCTGCCGCGCCATGGTGCAGGCCATCGGCCAGCGCACCGAACTCGCGACCGTGCGCGGCAAGCTGCTGTTCCGCCCGACCGCCGCCTTCGCCAACCTGGCGGGCGACGACGTCGGCGCGATGGCCGTCACGCCGCCGAGCGCGCACAGCAGCAACACCGTCGTCACCCTGGGCGAGCAGTTGTTCCTCAAGGGCTACCGCCGCCTGCGCCCGGGCATCAACCCGGAACTGGAGGTCGGCCGCTTCCTGACCGAGGTCGCGCGCTTCCCCAACTGCGTGCCGGTGGCCGGCGCGCTGGAGTACGCGGCCGACGACGGCAGCGTCATGACGCTGGCGATCGTGCAGGCCTTCGTGCCCAACCAGGGCGACGGCTGGGACTACACCCTGGCCTACCTGGAGCGCCACCTCGAATCCCTGCGCACCTTCGACGCCCCGCAGCCCGAGGACGTGCACGGCGGCTTCCTGGCGCTGATCCACACCCTGGGCGAGCGCACGGCGGAGCTGCACCTGGCGCTGTCCACGCGCTCGGGCGACCCGGCCTTCGATCCCGAGCCGGTGACGACCGAGGACGTGCAGGGCTGGCGCGAGCGCGCCGCCAGCGAGGCCACCCGCACGCTGGAGCTGCTGTCGGAGCGCCTGTCCGAACTCAGCCCCGAGGTGCAGGACGACGCCAAGCGCCTGCTGGCCCACGCCGACGAGGTGCGCGCGCGCGTCGCCGCCTTCCCGCTCGAAGGCCAGGACGGCCTGAAGACCCGCTACCACGGCGACTACCACCTGGGTCAGGTGCTGGTCTCGCGCAACGACTTCCTGATCATCGACTTCGAGGGCGAGCCCGCGCGCACCTTCGAGGAACGTCGCCAGCGCAGCTCGGCCTTGCGCGACGTGGCGGGCATGGTGCGTTCGTTCAACTACGCGCACTGGTCGGCCCTGCGCCGCGTGGCGCAGAGCACCGACGAGATCGCTAAGCTGGAGGCCGCCGCGCGCGACTGGGAGACCCAGACGCGCGACGCCTTCCTCAACGCCTACGGCGAACGGATGATCGAGGGCGGCTCGACGCAGTCGGGCGAGGCTGCCGCGCGTCTGCTCTCGCTGTTCGAGTTCGAGAAGGCGATGTACGAGCTGCGCTACGAGCTGAGCAACCGCCTCGACTGGGTGCAGGTGCCCCTGCAGGGCATCCTGGCCCTGGTCGACCGCGCCTGACCCAGGCCGCACCCATCCTCATTCGGAGAGAAACGACATGGAAAACTTCGGCATCCACCTGGAGCCTCTGAGGGCCATCCTCTACCAGACCGGCATCTTCCTGCCGCGCCTGCTGTTCGCCGTGGTCGTCATCATCGGCGGCTGGCTGCTGGCCAAGGTGGTGCGCTTCGCCGTCATCAAGGCGCTGCGCGCGGTCAACTTCAACGTGCTCACCGAGCGCTCGGGCATGGACAACTTCCTGCGCCAGGGCGGCATGGCCGGCGACACGACCAGCATCTTCGGCATCCTGGCCTACTGGCTGGTGGTGCTGGCGGCGCTGCTCATGGCCTTCAACAGCCTGGGACTGACCTACATCACCGACCTGCTGGTGCGTGTGGTGTGGTTCGTGCCGAACGTGTTCGTGGCGCTGCTGGTGCTGGCCTTCGGCGCCTACTTCGCGCGCTTCATCGGCGACACTGTCACCACCTACGGCCGCAACGTCAAGCTGCAGGACGCGCGGGTGCTGGGCAAGCTGGCCCAGTACGCCGTGATGGCCTTCGTGGTGCTGATCGCGCTCGACCAGATCAAGGTCGGCGGCGACATCATCCGCGAGAGCTTCCTGATCCTGCTGGCCGGCGTGGTGTTCGCGGTGGCGCTGGCCTTCGGCCTGGGCGGCCGGCGCTGGGCGCAGGAGCGCATCGAGGAATGGTGGCCGAGCGACCAGCCGCAGTCGCGCCGCAGCCAGCAGCAGGCCATGAAGGCGGCGGTGCGCGAGACCGCCGCCGCGACCCCGACGCCGGGCCAGCCGGCGCCGACCTCGACCCCGGCCGCGACGCCGCCGCGCGACGCCACCCGCGCCGATCCGTTCAAGGACGCCGGCCGCGACCCGGCGCGCGACCGCCCGCGCGGTCCGTTCGACGGCCGCCTGCCGTGACCGCGCCGTCGCCTCGATGAAGCGATCCGATCCGATCCAGGTCGTCTGGCCCGGCAAGCCCTATCCGCGCGGCGCCAACTGGGACGGCGAGGGCGTCAACTTCGCCCTCTTCTCCCAGCATGCCGAGAAGGTCGAGCTGTGCCTGTTCGACGACAACGGCCGGCGCGAGCTGCAGCGCATTGTGCTGCGGGAGCGCACCGAGGACGTCTGGCACTGCTACCTGCCCCAGGCGCGCCCCGGCATGGCCTACGGCTACCGCGTCCACGGGCCCTACCGGCCCGAGGACGGTCATCGCTTCAACCCGCACAAGCTGCTGATCGACCCCTACGCCAAGGACTCGGTCGGGCAGTTGCGCTGGAGCGACGCGCTCTACGGCTACACCATCGGCAGCAAGCGCGAGGACCTGTCCTTCGACCGCCGCGACAGCGCCGCCTTCATGCCCAAGGGCCGTGTGCTGGAGACCGCCTTCACCTGGGGCGCGGACCGCCCGCCGGACATCCCCCGGCAGGACATGGTCATCTACGAGATGCACGTGCGCGGCTTCACGATGCAGCATCCGGCCGTGCCCGAGGACCTGCGCGGCACCTACGCCGCGCTGGCCACCGCGCCGGTGATCGAGTACCTGCAGCGCCTGGGCGTGACCACCGTCGAGCTGCTGCCGGTGCACAGCTACCTCAACGACCACCACCTGGCCCAGAAGGGCATGCGGAACTACTGGGGCTACAACACGCTCGGCTTCTTCGCCCCGGAGATGCGCTACAGCGCCTCGCGCAAGGTCAAGGAATTCAAGACCATGGTGAAGACGCTGCACTCGGCGGGCATCGAGGTGGTCCTGGACGTGGTCTACAACCACACCTGCGAGGGCAACCAGATGGGGCCGACGCTGTCGCTGCGCGGCATCGACAACGCGGCCTACTACATCCTCAACGCCGAGCGCCGACGCTACTACGACGACTTCACCGGCTGCGGCAACACCGTCAACCTGGAGCACCCGCGCGCGCTGCAGCTGGTCATGGACTCGCTGCGCTACTGGGTCGAGGAGATGCACGTCGACGGCTTCCGCTTCGACCTCGCCTCGGCGCTGGCGCGCGAGTCGGGCAAGGTCGAGAACCTCGGCGGCTTCTTCGACGCCATCCGCCAGGACCCGGTGCTCAACCGCGTCAAGCTCATCGCCGAGCCCTGGGACCTGGGCCACGGCGGCTACCAGGTGGGCAATTTCCCGCTCGGCTGGGCCGAGTGGAACGACCGCTACCGCGACGGCATGCGCGCCTACTGGAAGGGCGACGGCCACAAGCTCGGCGACGTCGCCCGGCGCCTGACCGGCTCGCAGGACCTCTACGGCTGGTCGGGCAAGCAGCCGCACGCGAGCATCAACTTCATCACCGCCCACGACGGCTTCACGCTGCACGACCTGGTGTCGTACAACGACAAGCACAACGAGGCCAACGGCGAGGGCAACCGCGACGGCAGCAGCAACAACGTGTCGTGGAACTGCGGCGTCGAGGGCCCGAGCCAGGACCCCGCCATCCGCGCCCTGCGCGCGCGCCAGAAGCGCAACCTGCTCGCCACGCTGATGCTGTCGCAGGGCGTGCCGATGCTGCTGGCCGGCGACGAATCCGGCCACACGCAGCACGGCAACAACAACGTCTACTGCCAGGACAACGAACTCGGCTGGCTCGACTGGGACCTCGACGACGAGCGCCGCGAGCTGCTCGACTTCGCGCAGCGGCTGGTCCACCTGCGCCGCCGGCACCCCTCCTTCGGCCGGCGCAGCTTCTTCCGCGGCGTGCCGCCCGAGGGCGCGCAGGTGCGCGACCTGGTGTGGTTCCGTCCCGACGGCCAGGAGATGAGCCCGGCCGACTGGGGCGACGGCAACGCGCGCTGCATCGGCATGTTCATGTCCGGCCTGGGCATCGCGGACGTCGGCCCGCGCGGCGAGACGCTGCGCGACGACGACTTCTTCCTGCTGCTCAACGCCCATCACGAGCACATCGACTTCCGACTGCCGGACGACGGCGGCGCGCCGTGGCGTGTGGAGCTCGACACCGCGCATCCCGACGACGCGGCCGCCGCCGCCGAGGCGTTGGCCGCGCTGGCGGCCGAGGCCCCGGTGGCGCCCGCGGCGTCCGGGGCGTCCGGGGCCGACGAAGCCACGACGTCCACGGCGTCCCCGGACGTCGTCGACGCCGTCGCCGCCGCGCCGTCCTCCGATCCGACCGCCGCCACCGATCCCCCGACGACCGGCCTTCCCGCCCGTTCCTCCGTTTCCTCCGGGCCGGCGGCACCGCACCACCCGGTGCACTGCCGCTCGCTCGTCCTCCTGCGCCGCCCGGCGCATCCCGGTCCATGACACACATCCATTCCATGCCCTTCGGCGCCACGGTCCTTCCGGACGGCGCCGGCGTGCGATTCCAGCTCTGGGCGCCCGGCGTCGCCCGCGTCGACCTCGACCTCAACGACTGCGGCGTCGCCGCCATCCCGCACACCGCCCAGATCGCCATGGCGCGCGACGGCGACGGCTGGCACCGCCTGGACGTGAGCGAGGCCCGAGCGGGCGACCGCTACCGCTTCGTGCTGCCCGACGGCCTGCGCGTGCCCGACCCGGCCTCGCGCCGCAATCCGGACGACGTCCACGAGGCCAGCGAGGTCGTCGACCCAGGCGCCTACGCCTGGCGCGACGGTGCCTGGACCGGCCGCCCGTGGAGCGAGGCCGTGATCTACGAACTGCACATCGGCGCCTTCACGCCCGAGGGCACCTTCGCCGCCGCGCAGCGCCGCCTGCCGGAACTCGCCGCGCTCGGCTTCACGGTGATCGAGCTGCTGCCGGTGGCGGACTTCCCCGGCCAGCGCGGCTGGGGCTACGACGGCGTGCTGCTGTTCGCGCCCGACGCCGTCTACGGCACGCCCGACGAGCTCAAGGCCTTCGTCGACACCGCCCACGGCCTGGGCCTGATGGTGCTGATGGACGTGGTCTACAACCACTTCGGACCCGAGGGCAACTACCTGCACGCCGGCACGCCCGAGTTCTTCAACGCGGCGCACCAGACGCCCTGGGGCGCGGCCATCAACTACGACGGTGACCATTCGGCCATCGTGCGCGACTTCTTCGTCCACAACGCGCTCTACTGGGTCGAGGAGTTCCGCTGCGACGGCCTGCGCATGGACGCCGTGCACGCCATCCGCGACGACTCGGAGATCGACATCGTCTCCGAGATCTGCCGCGCCCTGCGCGACGGCCCGGGGCGCGAGCGCCACGTCCACGTGGTGCTGGAGAACGACGCCAACGGCGCGCACTACCTCGAACGCGACCCCGCCACGCAGATCCCGCTCACGGCCACCGCGCAGTGGAACGACGACCTGCACCACGCCGCGCACGTGATCGTCACCGGCGAGACCGACGGCTACTACGCCGACTACGCGGACGACGCCGTGGGCGATTTCGGCCTGGCGCTGGCCGAGGGCTTCGTCTTCCAGGGCCAGGCCTCGCCCTTCCGCGACGGCGAGACGCGCGGCGAGCCCAGCGCGCAGCTGCCGCTGGCGGCCTTCGTCTCGTTCCTGCAGACGCACGACCAGGTCGGCAACCGCGCCTTCGGCGACCGCATCTCGGCCCTGGCCGATCCGGTGCTGCTGCGCGCGGCCTACGCCTGCCTGCTGCTGTCGCCGCACGCGCCGATGCTGTTCATGGGCGAGGAGTACGGCGCCTCGACGCCCTTCCAGTACTTCTGCGACTTCGGCCCCGAGCTGGCCGCCGCCGTCTCCGAGGGCCGGCGCGGCGAGTTCGGCGGCTTCGCGGCCTTCAAGGACCCGGCCATGCTCGAGCGCATCCCGGACCCGAACGCCGAATCGACCTTCCTGGCCTCGAAGATGAAATGGGAGGAGCGCACCGAGGGCGAGCACGGCGTGCTGCTGGCTCACATCGGCGAGCTGCTGGCCATCCGCCACCGCGCGCTGGTGCCGCGCCTGGCCGGCAACCACCACGGCGGGCGCTGGTCGCGCGACGGCGAGGCATTGCGCGTGGAATGGACCGTCGGCGGCGCCGGCGCGTCGGCTGCATCGACCCTATCGGCCACCCTGCGCCTGCTGGCCCACTTCGGCCAGGCGCCGATCGAGGGCGTCGCGCCGTCGGCCGGCGCCGTCCTGTATTCCACCCTCGTCGAGACCGGCGACGGGGCGACCTGGCGCCTGGCGCCCGGCGCCGTCCACATCAGCATCGAGGAGAACGAGCTTGCCTGACGATACCCCGCACGGAGAGCACGAAGCCCTCCAGCGCCTGAGCGCCTACTACGGTATCGCCACCGAATACGCCGACATCTTCGGCCAGCGCCACGTCGCGCCGGCCGCCAACCTGGTGTCGCTGCTCACGAGCTTCGGCGTCGACCCGACCGTGCTGCCGCACGAGAGCCTGCAGCGCGCGCACGCCGCCACCTGGCGCGAGCACCTGACGCCGGTGGTCGCCATCGATGCCGAGTCGCCGCGCTGGCTGCTGCGCGTACGGGTGCCCGCCGCACAGGCCGAGGCCGCCTGGACCGTGCAGGCCGAGGACGGCACGGCGCACCACGGCAAGCTGGCGCTGCACGCGGTCTCCGAGCTGCACCGCACCGAGATCGACGGCGTCGCCTGGTGCGAGCGGCTGGCGGAGGTCGCGCTCGCGCTGCCCATGGGCTACCACCGGCTGACGGTCGAGGGCCTGAGCGGCGAGACCCTGATCGTCGCGGCGCCGGCGCAGTGCTACCGCCCCGATTCGCTGCGCGGCGACGCGCGCGTGTGGGGTCCGGCGATCCAGCTCTACGCCCTGCGCTCCAAGCGCAACTGGGGCATCGGCGACTTCGGCGACCTGGCCCTGCTGGCGCAGCAGGCGGCGCAGCGCGGCGCCGGCATCATCGGCCTGAACCCGCTGCACGCCCTGTTCCCGCACAACCCGGCGCACACCAGTCCCTACAGCCCGTCGTCGCGCCTGCACCTGGACGTGCTCTACATCGACGTCGAGGCGGTGGACGACTTCCGCGACTGCGAGGCCGCCCAGCGGCTGGTGCAGTCGCCCGACTTCCAGGCCCGCCTGGCCGCGCTGCGCGAGACGCCGCTGGTCGACTACCGCGGCGTCGCGGCGGCCAAGTTCGAGGTGCTGGAACTGCTCTACGCGCACTTCCGCACCCAGCGCGAGGTCTCGGTCGGCGCCGGCACGGCACCCGGCGCTGCCTTCGACGCCTTCCGCGCCGCGCGCGGCTCGGCCCTGCGCCGGCACGCCGTCTTCGAGGCCCTGCAGGCGCACTTCTTCGCCACCGACGAGGCGATCTGGGGCTGGCCGGTCTGGCCCGAGACGCACCGGGACCCGGCCTCCGAGGCGGTCGCGCGCTTCGTCGAGACCCACCTCGAGCGCGTCGAGTACTACGAGTACCTGCAGTGGCAGGCCTCGCGGCAGCTGGAGCGCGCCGGCGCGCAGTGCGAGGCATTGGGCATGGCCGTGGGCCTGTACCTCGACCTGGCGGTGTCGGTCGACCGCGCCGGCTCCGACGCCTGGAGCGAGCAGCACCTGTTCGTGCACGGCGCCAGCGTCGGCGCGCCGCCCGACGAGTTCAATCCTAACGGCCAGGGCTGGGGCCTGCCGCCCCTGCGCCCCGACCGGCTGCGCCAGGACGGCTACCGCTTCTTCATCGAGACGTTGCGCGCCAACATGCGCGGCGCCGGGGCGCTGCGCATCGACCACGTGATGGGCCTGATGCGGCTGTTCTGGATCCCGCCGGGCAAGACGCCGCACGACGGCGCGTACGTCCACTACGCCCTCGACGAGATGCTGGCCGTGGTCGCCATCGAGAGCCAGCGCGCGCGCTGCATGGTGATCGGCGAGGACCTGGGCACGGTGGCCGACGAGATGCGCGGCGCGCTGGCGCGCTTCGAGGTGCTGTCGTACCGGCTGGTGTACTTCGAGCGCCACGCCGACGGCCAGTTCAAGGCGCCCTCGGAGTACCCGCGCAACGCCCTGGTGGCCATCAGCACGCACGACCTCGCCACGCTCGCGGGCTGGTGGAGCGGACACGACCTGCGCCTGCGGCTGTCGCTGGGCCTGTTCCCGGACCAGGCGCTGTTCGAGAAGCAGCTCTTCGACCGCGCCCAGGAACGCATCCGGCTGCTGCTGGCGGTGCAGCGCGAGGGCCTGCTGTCGGCCGACGCCGTGGCCCACGCCACCGGCGCGCAGACGCTGTCGAGCGAGGTCATCGCCGCCATTCACGCCTTCGTCGCCCGCACGCCCTCGCAGGTGATGATGGTGCAGCTCGAGGACGCGATGGGCATGACCGAGCAGGCCAACATGCCCGGCACCACCGACTCGCACCCGAACTGGCGGCGCAAGCTCTCGCTCGACCTGCGCGAACTCGCCGCCGACGAGCAGACGCTGGAACTGTGCCGCGCGCTGTCGGCCATCCGCCCGCACCCGGTGCTGCGGACCCTGCCGCGCCGCTCGGTCGAGACGGTGATCCCGCGCGCCACCTACCGGCTGCAGTTCCACAAGGACTTCGACTTCGACGCCGCCATCGCCATCCTGCCCTACCTGGCGCGGCTGGGCGTGAGCCACGTCTACTGCTCGCCGATCCAGCGCGCGCGGCCGGGCAGCATGCACGGCTACGACGTGGTGGCGCACGATCAGATCAATCCCGAGCTGGGCGGCGCCGAGGGCTTCGAGCGCTTCTCCGCCGCCCTGCGCGCCCACGGCATGGGCCAGCTGCTCGACCTCGTGCCCAACCACATGGGCGTGCTGGGCGCGGACAACGCCTGGTGGCTCGACGTGCTGGAGAACGGTCCCGCCTCGCCCTACGCGCAGCACTTCGACATCGACTGGCAGCCGCTCAACGTCGAGCTGCGCGGCAAGGTGCTGCTGCCGGTGCTGGGCGACCACTACGGCGACGTGCTCGAGCGCGGCGAGCTAGCCCTGGCCTTCGACGCCGTCAAGGGCGCCCTGGTGGTGAACTACCACGAGCACCATTTCCCGCTCGCCCCCGAGACCTACACCCGCGTGCTGGAGCGCGCCCTGCCGCGCCTGTCGGACCCCGACGTCGTGGCCAGCCTGGCGAGCGTCTCGACCTCCTTCGGCCACCTGCCGGCGCGCTACGAGACCGAGGCCGAATCGGTCGCCGAGCGCGCGCGCGACAAGGAGGTCATCAAGGGCCGGCTGGCCCGACTGGTGGCGCGCCAGCTCGACGTGGCGCAGGCCATCGCCGCGGCGGTCGCCGACTTCAACGGCGCCTCCGAGCGCGACGCGCTGCACGCCCTGCTCGACGCCCAGGCCTACCGCCTGGCCTACTGGCGCGTGGCGGCCGACGAGATCAACTACCGCCGCTTCTTCGACATCAACGAGCTCGCCGCCCTACGCATCGAGCGCGAGGAGGTCTTCGAGGCGACGCACGCCATGGCGCTGGACTTCGCCGCCTCGGGCGCCGTCGACGGCCTGCGCATCGACCACCCGGACGGGCTGTTCGACCCGGCCGAGTACTTCGAGCGCCTGCAGCAGGGCTACGCGCGCCGCGCCGGCCTGGTGCTGCCCGGCGTCGACGCCCACGGCCGCAGCGCCCGGCCGCTCTACGTGGTGGCCGAGAAGATCGCCGCCTCGCACGAGGAGGTGCCGGTGCAGTGGGGCATCCACGGCACCACCGGCTACCGCTTCGCCACCGTCGTCAACGGCGTGCTGGTGGACACCGAGGCGGCCGAGCGCTTCGACCGCATCTGGCGCGGCTTCACCGGCGTGCAGCAGCCCTTCGACGAGCTGGCCTACGAGGGCAAGCGCGCCATCATGCGCAACGCCCTGGCCTCCGAGCTGAACGTGCTGTCCACGGAACTGCTGCGCATCGCGCGCGCCGACCGCCGCACGCGCGACTACACGCTCAACTCGCTGCGCCGCGCGCTCAGCGAGATCGCCGCGTGCATGGCGGTCTACCGCAGCTATATCGTCGAGTCGCCCTCGCCGCAGGACCTGGCGTACATCGACCAGGCGGTCGACGAGGCGCGCCAGCGCAGCCACGACGCCGACGGCTCGGTGTTCGACTTCGTGCGCCTGACCCTGCTGGGGCAGACCGTGCCGGGCGCCTCCGCCGGCCTGCGCGCCCGCGCGCTGCGCCTGGCGATGCGCTTCCAGCAGTTCAGCGCCCCGGTCACGGCCAAGGGCGTGGAGGACACGGCCTTCTACCGCTACTTCCCGCTGAGCTCGCTCAACGAGGTCGGCGGCGAGCCGGCGCACTTCGGCATGACGTTGGAGGACTTCCACGTCGCCAGCGCCGACCGCGCCGACCGCTGGCCGCACACCATGCTGGCCACGTCCACGCACGACAACAAGCGCTCCGAGGACGTGCGCAACCGCATCGACGTGCTCTCGGAGATGCCGGCGACCTGGCGCCTGGCGCTGCGGCGCTGGCGCGCGATGAACCGCCTCGCCGAGCCGGTCGAGGACGGGTTCGAGGGCGACCTCGACACCGGCCTGTACGTGCCCTCGGCGGCCGACGAGTACCTGCTCTACCAGACGCTGCTGGGCACGCTGCCCGCCGGTGGCCTGGGCGACGACCGGCGCGAGGCCTATGGCGAGCGCATCGAGCGCTACGCCCTGAAGGCGGCGCGCGAGTCGAAGGCGCACACCAGCTGGGTCAACCCGGACGAGGACTACGAAGCCGAACTGACCGGTTTCGTGCAGCGCCTGCTGGGCTCGGGCGAAGCCGGCACCGACACGCGCGACAGCGGGTTCCTGGCCGACCTGCACCACTTCGGCACCACGCTGGCGTGGTTCGGCGCCCTCAACAGCCTGTCGATGGTGCTCATCAAGTACGCCTCCCCCGGCGTGCCCGACCTCTACCAGGGCAACGAGCTGATGGACCTGAGCCTGGTCGATCCGGACAACCGCCGGCCGGTCGACTACGCCATGCGCTCGCGCTGGCTCGACCGCCTGGAGGCCATCGCCGCCGCCCCGGCGCACGGCACCGCCGACGCGGTGCGCGAACTGGCGACCGAGCCGCACGACGGCGGCGCCAAGCTGTGGGTGCTGTGGCGCCTGCTGGGCCTGCGCGCCGGGCAGCCGACGTTGTTCCGAGACGGCGGTTACGAGGCGGTCCACGCCCGCGGCCCGAAGGAGCGCCACGTCGTGGCCTTCGCGCGGCGCCAGGGCGAGGAATCGCTGATCGCCGTGGCGGGCCGCCTGTTCGTCGGCCTGGCCACGACGGCCGAGTCCGAGGCGGCGCAGCAGGCCGCCTCGCACTGGCTGCCCCTGGGCGAGGCGGTGTGGGGCGACACCGCCGTCACGCTGCCCGACTGGGCCGGCGAGGAAGGCGCGCGCTGGGAGAACATCCTCACCGGCGAGACCCTGACCGTCCGCTCGGGCGGCCTGCCGATGGCCGAGCTGTTCGCGAGCTTCCCGGGGGCGGTGCTGCGGCGGGTGGTGGACTGAGCGGTCAGTGGTCGCCGGTGGAAGGGCGCAGCCAGTTGTCGATCACGAGTCCGGGAACGAGCGAGAAGTGCCGGACGTTGTCGGTGACCATGACGGCGTCGGTCGCGAGTGCATGGGCCGCGATCATCTCGTCGAGATGACCGATCGGCTTGCCACGCATGCGCAGCTCGGCACGGAGCAGGCCATGCCGTTCGGCGGCACGAGCGTCCCACGCCAGCGTCGGCGCGATCCGCAGGAATTCGTCGACCAAGCGATGGAGCTTGACCGCCTGCGGCAACAACGCCGCACCGTAGCGGATCTCGGAACGGGTGATTGCGGAGATGCACCACCGCCCTGTCGCGAGTGCCTGCAGACGTTCGTCGAAAGCGCGGTTGCCACGAACGATCTCGCTGGCCGCGTTGGTGTCGAGCATGTAGAGGGTCATTCGGTCCAGCCTTCGAACGGCTGGCGCGCAGGGTCCCCCTGTTCCCGATCCATCAGGAAACCCTCGCATGGCGCCTCCAGTTGGTCTCGAAGACGCATGAAGGACGACCAGTCCGAGGAGTCCCGTGTCGAGAGGATCACGTCACCGGTGTCCGCGTCACGTCGGATGAAGACTTCGCTCGCCCCCTCGAAACGGAATTCGGCTGGCAGACGGACGGCTTGACTGCCTCCGGTCGCGAAGATCTTGGCAGTGGATTGCTGCGGCATGGTGGCCTCCTCGTGAATGTATCTACCATTGTAGATACACCGTGGAGTGGCCATGGCGCGGGATCGATGGCGATACCGCGACCCTTCCTGTCGCCGCTCAGCCCGGCCGCGCGTCCGCGCCCTCTTCCTCGCCCGGCCAGTCGCGGATGTAGGCCTTGAGCATCTTGTTCTCGAAGTTCTGGCTGTCGACCACGGCCTTGGCGACGTCGTAGAAGCTGATGACGCCCATCAGCATGCCGCGATCCATCACCGGCATGTAGCGCGCGTGGCGCTCCAGCATGATGCGGCGGATCTCGTCGAGGTCGGTCTCCAGGGTGCAGGTGACCGGGGCGTCGTCCATGGCCTTGCGCACCAGCGCGCCGCCGATCTGGCCGCCGTTGCCCACGATGGCGACGATCACCTCGCGGAAGGTCAGCATGCCGACCAGGTCGCCGTGCTCCATGACGACCAGCGAGCCGATGTCCTTCTCGGCCATCGTGGTGGCCGCGGCGGTCAACGGCTCGTCGGGCGTGACGGTGTAGAGCGTGTTGCCCTTGACACGCAGGATGTCGCTGACTTTCATGGGGTGTTCTCCGTGGGAAGCGCGCCGTGCGGCGGGGGATGTGCATTTTTACATGGCCGCGCCCCGTGGCCCGACACAATGACGGGTCCGTTCCCGCCTTTTCGAGGCCCTCGCGCCCCGCCCGAATCCCACCCGAGGAGACACCCCCGATGCCCGGTTATTCCGACCCCGGTTTCGACACGCTGGCGCTGCACGCCGGCGCGGCGCCCGACCCCGCCACCGGCGCGCGCGCCGTGCCGATCCACCTGACCACCTCCTTCGTCTTCGAGTCGAGCGACCACGCCGCGTCGCTGTTCAACCTGGAGCGCGCCGGCCACGTCTACAGCCGCATCAGCAACCCGACCAACGCCGTGCTGGAGGAGCGCGTGGCGGCGCTCGAGGGCGGCATCGGCGCCATCGCCACGGCCAGCGGCCAGGCCGCGCTGCACCTGAGCGTGGCCACGCTGATGGGCGCGGGCTCGCACATCGTCGCCAGCACCGCGCTGTACGGCGGCTCGCAGAACCTGCTGCACTACACGATGCGGCGCTTCGGCATCGAGACCACCTTCGTCGCGCCCGGCGACTTCGACGGCTGGCGCGCCGCCATCCGGCCGAACACCAAGCTGCTGTTCGGCGAGACCGTGGGCAACCCGGGCCTGGACGTGCTGGACATCCCGGCGGTCAGCGACATCGCGCACGCGGCCGGCGTGCCGCTGCTGGTCGACTCGACCCTGACCTCGCCCTGGCTGATCAGGCCCTTCGACCACGGCGCCGACCTGGTCTACCACTCGGCGACGAAGTTCCTCTCCGGCCACGGCACGGTGATCGGCGGCGTGGTGATCGACGGCGGCAGCTTCGACTGGGAGCGCTCGGGCCGCTTCGCCGAGCTGACCCAGGCCTACGACGGCTTCCACGGCATGGTCTTCAGCGAGGAGAGCACCGTCGGGGCCTTCCTGCTGCGGGCGCGTCGCGAGGGGCTGCGCGACTTCGGCGCCTCGATGAGTCCGCACACGGCGTGGCTGATCCTGCAGGGCATCGAGACCCTGCCGTTGCGCATGGAGCGCCACATCGACAACACCCAGAAGGTGGTCGAATTCCTGGCCGAGCACTCTTTCGTCGCTCGCGTGGGCCATCCGCTGATGCCCGCGCACCCGAGCCACGCGCTCGCCGGAAAGCTGCTGCGCCACGGCGCGCGCGGCGCCGGCGCGGTGTTCAGCTTCGACCTGAAGGGCAGCCGCGCGCAGGGCAAGGCCTTCGTCGAGGGGCTGCGCCTGTTCAGCCACCTGGCCAACGTCGGCGACTGCCGCAGCCTGGTGATCCACCCGGCGAGCACCACGCACTTCCGCATGACCGACGAGGCCCTGGCCGGCGCGGGCATCACGCAGGGCACCATCCGCCTGTCGATCGGGCTGGAGGACCCGGCCGACCTGATCGACGACCTGAAGCGCGCCCTCAAAGCCGCCGAGAAGGCGGGGGCCTGACATGCACTTCATCGTCCAGGGCCATCCCACCTACGCCTACACCGGCGGCAAGACCTTCGACGCCGCCCGGCCCACGGTGGTGTTCATCCACGGCGTGCTCAACGACCACAGCGTGTGGCTCCTGCAGAGCCGCTGGTTCGCCAACCACGGCTGGAACGTGCTGGCGATCGACCTGCCCGGCCACTGCCGCAGCGCCGGCGCGCCGCCCGCGAGCGTGGAGGACGCGTCGCGCTTCGTCGTCGACCTGCTCGACGCCGCCGGCATCGAGCGGGCGGCGCTGGTCGGCCACAGCTTCGGCTCGCTGATCGCGCTGGCGACCACCGCCCGCGCGCCGGAGCGCGTCACGCACCTGGCGATGGTCGGCACGGCCTATCCGATGAAGGTGTCGCCGGCGCTGCTGGCGGGTGCGCTGGAGACGCCGCTGCGCGCCATCGACCAGATCAACGTCTTCTCGCACTCGTCGCTGGCGCCGCCGCCCGCCTCCGGCCCCGGCACCTGGCTCCCGGGCGGCGCGCGCGCGCTGATGCGGCGGGTGCTGGCCTCCAACCGCGAGGCCAACGTCTTCCACACCGGCTTCAAGGCCTGCGACGACTACGCCGGCGGCGACGCGGCGATGGACGCGGTGGCCGCCACCGATCGCCCGGTGCTGTTCCTGCTGGGCGCGGCCGACCAGATGACGCCGCCGCGCGCCGCCCGCGCCCTCGCCGCGCGGGCGCCGCGGGCGAAGGTGGTGACGGTGCCGGCCGGCCATGCGCTCATGAGCGAGGCGCCGGACGACGTGCTATTCGCGCTGAGGGACTTCCTGAGCGCTTGAGACCGCCACCTCGAAGCGCCCCGGCGCCGCTTCCAGCGCCGCCAGCAGCGCGTCCACGTCGGCATCGGACGGCCCCGCGGCCTGCAGGGCGGCGAGCGTGCGCGCCAGGGTCGCGGCGTGCGGCAGCAGCGGCCCCATGAAGCGGGTGCCCTCGGCGCCGGCCACCAGCAGGGTCGGGAAGGTCTCGATGTCGAAGTCGCCGGCGACGTCGGCGTCGTCCTCGATGTCGACCCAGGCGAAGCGCAGCCGCGGGTGCGCGCGGGCGACCTCCTCGAACAGCGGCCGGTAGTCGCGGCAGGTGCCGCACCACTGCGCGCACAGGCAGACCACCCAGGGCGACGGTGCGCGGGACGGATCGTCGGGCGGCGGGGGAACGGTCATGGGCGCGGAGGGGCCGGAAGGCAAGGGGCGGGAGGCCGGAGGACGGGGATCGGTCGCGCCGACCGCGCAGCGGCCGCGTCGGCGCGGGGGTCGGAACGCGGCCGGTATCATGCCATCGGACCTTCTCCACGGCCGTTCCGGGCCTTCTTCCCCCTCTTCCGCATGCCCTCCTCGCCCCGCCCGACCGCCTCCGTCGCCGCCACCCGCGCCCTGGCGGTGGGCAGCCTGGTCGGGCTGATCGTGCTGGGGCTGGCGTGGGAGATGTGGCTGGCGCCGTTGCGCCCGGGCGGCTCGGTGCTGGCGCTCAAGGTGCTGCCGCTGGTGCTGCCGCTGGCCGGTCTGCTGAAGCACCGCATGTACACCTACCGCTGGGTCAGCCTGATGGTCTGGCTCTACTTCACCGAAGGCGTGGTGCGCGCCTGGAGCGACACCGTGCCGCTCAGCCGCGCCCTCGCCGGGCTGGAGATCGCGCTGTGCCTGGCGCTGTTCGCCGCCTGCGCGTGGCACGTGCGGCTGCGGCTGCGGCACGCGGCCGACGCCGCCGCAGCGCCCGCGCCCCGACTGGAAACCTCGAAACCATGACCCTTCCCTCCTCCCCTTCCTCCCTGCTCGACGCCCTGCGCGCCATCGTCGGCGCGCCGCACGTGCTCACCGACGAGGGCGGCGCCGACCTCACCGCCTACGAGCGCGAATGGCGCGGCCGGCTGCGCGGCAAGGCGCTGGCCGTGGTGCGGCCCGCCACCGCGCAACAGGTGGCCGACGTCGTCAAGGCCTGCGGCGCGGCCGGCGCCTCGCTGGTGCCCCAGGGCGGCAACACCGGCCTGGCGGTGGGCTCCACGCCCGACCAGAGCGGCACGCAGGTCGTGCTGACCCTGCAGCGCATGAACGCGATCCGCGCCATCGACGAGGCCAACCTCACGGTCACGGTGGAGGCCGGCTGCGTGCTGCAGACCCTGCAGGAGGCGGCCGAGAAGGCCGGCTTCCTGTTCCCGCTGAGCCTGGCGGCCGAGGGCAGCTGCACCATCGGCGGCAACCTGGCGACCAACGCCGGCGGCACACAGGTGCTGCGCTACGGCAACGCGCGCGACCTCTGCCTGGGGCTGGAGGTCGTCACGCCGCAGGGCGAGATCTGGGAAGGCACCAACGGCCTGCGCAAGGACAACACCGGCTACGACCTGCGCGACCTGCTCATCGGCAGCGAGGGCACGCTGGGCATCATCACCGCCGCGACGATGAAGCTCTACCCGCAGCCCGCCGCGCGGCTGACCGCCTGGGCCGCCGTGCCCTCGCTCGACCACGCCGTCACGCTGCTGGGCCTCGCGCACCGGCAGCTGGGCGCCGGGCTCACGGGCTTCGAGGTGATGGGGCGCTTCGCCCTCGGCCTGGTCGGCAGGCACATGCCGCAACTGCGCGTGCCCTTCCTGGACGACGACGCCGTGCCCTATTGCGTGCTGCTGGAGAACTCCGACAGCGAATCCGAGGCGCACGCCCGCGCGCGCTTCGAGACCCTGCTGGAGACCGCCTTCGAGGACGGCTGCGTGAGCGACGCCGTGGTGGCCGAGAACATCGCGCAAGCGCGCGGGCTCTGGCACGTGCGCGAGAGCATCCCGCTGGCGCAGGCCGAGGAAGGCCTGAACATCAAGCACGACATCTCGATCGCGGTCTCGCGCATCCCGGCCTTCGTCGCCGAGACCGACGCCCTGCTCCAGCGCGAGATTCCCGGCGTGCGGCTGGTCAACTTCGGCCACCTGGGCGACGGCAACCTGCACTACAACGTGCAGGCGCCGGCCACCGGCGACACCAAGGCCTTCCTGCGCGAGCAGGAGGAGCGCGTCAACACGCTGGTCTACGACGCCGTGGAGAAGTTCGGCGGCTCGTTCTCGGCCGAGCACGGCATCGGCGCGCTCAAGCTGCACAAGCTGGAGAAGCACAAGTCGCCCGTCGCGCTGGGCATGATGCGCGCCATCAAGCAGGCGCTCGATCCGCAGGGCACCTTGAACCCGGGCCGCGTGCTGCGCGCCGAGGGCCACGAGGAGGTGGTGCGATGAGCGGCATCGGCATCGGCAACGGCGGCGTCCGCCCCGTCCGCTCGCAGTACGAGGACTTCATGCGCCTCGTCGCGACCACCGGCGTCCACAAGGCCGACCGCACCGGCACCGGCACGACGAGCGTATTCGGCCACCAGATGCGCTTCGACCTGAACGAGGGCTTCCCGCTGGTGACGACCAAGAAGGTCCACCTGCGCTCCATCATCCAGGAGCTGCTGTGGTTCCTCACCGGCTCGAGCGACAACAACTGGTTGAAGGAGCGCGGCGTCACGATCTGGGACGAGTGGGCGCGCGAGGACGGCGACCTGGGCCCCGTCTACGGCGTGCAGTGGCGCAGCTGGCCGACGCCCGACGGCGGCCACATCGACCAGATCGCCGAGGTCGTCCGCACCCTGAAGACCAACCCCGACTCGCGCCGCATCATCGTCAGCGCCTGGAACGTGGCGGACCTCTCGAAGATGGCGCTGATGCCCTGCCACGCCTTCTTCCAGTTCTACGTCGCGCCGGCCGCCGAGCCCGGCGGACGCGGCCGGCTCAGCTGCCAGCTCTACCAGCGAAGCGCCGACATCTTCCTGGGCGTGCCCTTCAACATCGCCAGCTACGCCCTGCTCACGCACATGATGGCGCAGCAGTGCGACCTCGACGTCGGCGACTTCGTCTGGACCGGCGGCGACTGCCACATCTTTTCGGAACCTAAAAAAGTATCAATTCATTGAAAATCAACGGGTTAGCGTCTCATTCCGTTGACACTTTTCCAAAAAACACCAGCCCGCACGGTCGCTTTAGGTTCGCCAAAGCCCGCAAGGTGTCCTCACGTGGCAGCACCAAATGGGGTCAATTTTGCCCCGACTGTCGCAAAGAGTTACGAATGCTCCGCCAGCATGTAGCATGCGTACGAAACATGGGGTCGCATCTTGGCAGAAAACGAACATACGGCCCATCAGGCCGAAATCCTGGCGAGTGAACTTTTTTCAGAGTTTTTCTGGTCGCGGCTCGGGCCAACCAATCACGATTGGCCGTGCGAGGACACGGAGCGACACGGGGCCGCAACGCACCCGTGCGACGTCGTGTACTACTACGATGAGCCGTATGCCGCGCGTCAGACGTACGTGCACTGTGATCTCAAAAGCTACGCGAAAGGCACGATTACAGCCGCAGCTGTGAAAGCTGCCGTTGAAAGTCTCGGGAAGCAGGTGGCTTGTGCGGAGCGAAGCGACGAGTGGCGCAAATTGCACACCCACGACAACGTCACGTTTTCGGTCAGTGGTCTGTTATTCGTCTACAACCACGATGGGGAGTACGAGGCGGACTTTCAGAAGAATTTGGTGCACATCGCCCCCGAGAGTCTTCAACTACCACGTGGCAGCAAGCTCTTCGTACTAGGTCCGAGAGAGATCTTTTGGCTCGATAACATACGCGCTGACATCCAGCGAATGCGGGGCAAGGCGACCCCCGAGGTCCCTGCGCCCGAACACTGCTTCTTCTTTCACCCCCAATTGATGCGGCGTGCAAACTTGCAAGTAAAGAAGGCGAAGGCTGCGACGCTTGAGACGCTAACGTCCCCGATCATCATCCTTGAGCACCGCGACCCTCGTCGGCCAGTCAGCCGAGGGGTGCTGATTTTCTATTCAAGGCCGGGCGACACGGTCGACGAATTCATGTACCTCATCGACACAATGCGCAAGTATGACTTACTTGATGAGAACACTACTGTGACGGTCAAGACGCTTGGAGCATCGCCGATTTCGTCGCCTACGTTTCAGAAAGCGCAACTCCAGTACATCGAAGGACTCACCGGCAGCGGCGTATATACGGATCTTGGCGAGTACGTAAAAGCAATCCGTTATGAACCCATGAGGGAGACACGCACTGTGTACTCGAACATTGACCTGGGGACGTGGGGATGAGCGAATTTCTCGATCATTTGAGCGCGAACGACAACGACATCTACGATCTGCTGCTCTCAGGAAAGCAGAAGATTACTGAGAATGTGCTCAGGGAGCTCGCCCGAGATCGAGGCATTTTTTGCTCTTCACAGGACTCCCGCGAAGAACTGGCGGACTACCTGTCAATCCTGCCGCATGCCTTCCAGGATGTGGCGACCATCGTGCACAAGCGCGAACCAGGCGGTCGCAAGGAGAAGACGACTTCAGTACGGTTGAACGCTGTGATCTCCCAGGAGGACCTCAAAGCCGCTGTCGAAGAATACATTAGCGCGACGGGAAAGGCAGAGCGCGTAGTTCACCGTCCAACAACCGCGGATGGGCTCATCGTCAATGTGAAGTACGAGGAGTTCAACCATTCGCGTGCCCGACTACTGCAGCGCGAACGGCAGGAGGCCGAGATCGAGTTTTTTATTGTGGACGGACAAACGGTCGTCCGCATGCCCGCGACGGAAAAGGCTAAACGGATCGTTCAAGCGCTGAAAGACAACGTCGAACGCCGCCGCAGGGAAGTGATTGAGGAAGAAGTGATTGAACTCCGTGGCCTTACGTCGGTAGGCCTCCGGTCAAAGTTCTTCACGCGGCTTATCTCGACGTTGCAGGGATTCAAGCTGAGAAACGTGATGAGTTTGCGCGTTTCCTCTCACCTATCCGAAGACGGCGAGGATGACGAGTCACTTGACCTAGACGATGTGGATGAAAGCGAGGCCCGTGCTGAGATGTTTGCGGTGGTCCACAGCATGGCGCTATCGGGCCAGAATCTTGTCCAGTCGCAAGAGTACAAGGATCTAACCGCGCGCGGCTTTTACATTACCTCCATCTCGTGGCGATCGGAACAAGACGCCAATCCCCCTGACATTCTTCAGTTTGAAGCCGGCTTCCAAGACCGAAAACTTGGTACCGGGTTCAAGTACAACGTTCAGGGTGCCTTCCGCGCTTATAAAGGGAGCCACCGCAAAACCATCGTTCCGGTAGGACCCTCGGAAAAAGCACAACTGCTTGGGTTGCTCGAAACAACAGCTCGCGAGGTTTTGGCCGCATTGGTCGCGGAGACAGATGCGCTTTCTCCTGACGACATTACTGAACTGGGAGAGCAGCCTTGAAGCGATACCGATGGCTGCAGGCCGACTGGCCTATCTCGATGCGTGCTCTGGGCAGGCGCTTGAAGGCACGACCGTTTGGCCCTGAGGTATCTCACGGATTCGTGATTGATCGAGTGCGCGACGACTTTCTGGAAGGACGATACGTAGAACGCATCGAATTTACAGAGACCGTGACCGATCCTTTTGGCCTCGAACTGTCGTTTGACCGCGTTGAATTTCGGCAAAGTTCATTCCGGGCTAGTCCCTCAGGCGCTGGATTAGAGTTGCGAGATCCTCCACGTAGCGTTCAGGCGCTTTTGAATCGTCTTTCGGAGGCCTCTGACTTTGAGGTAGCAATCATCGCGCAGACGGTGGATGTGCTCCGATGGAGTGCGAAGTTCCAGGAGATGGCTAATCTGAGCCCCATCGTTGATTCTCTTCAGATCAGCGCTTTAGAGCTCGAGCCCGGCATCAAGGCGAAGATAGTGGTTAAAGGAGATCGAGACGTCCGTTCGGCTTGCAACTCCCTGACCGGGGCACGGAAATTCGAGGTCGAGAAGATCCAACTTCGACTTGCGGCTCCCAGCTCCGGAACAATCATTCTTGGAAGCTCCGCATCAGCATCAATTGGGGTCGATGATCCAGAAGAGCGGACGCTTCAAGCGCTTCGTGCATCGTTGCCGGACTAGATTGAGCAGCTACAGCTAGTGAGACTGTGCGCTGCAGCGCGATGGCCGGCCCAGCCGCCCCGTCTTGGGCTCCGTCGGCCCACCTGCAGGGCGGTGCGTAAGTCATTCGCGGGCCACAGAATCGAGCCTGCCGCTGGACAACAGGTAATGGTTGATCAGGTTGCATCGTTTTTCGCCGGAGGCGGCCCCGGCCATAATTTTCATACACGCCATACTTTCCATACTTCACCAAGATGGTTCGTCCGCGCGTCCGCTCTCCGTCTCGGTGCGCCTGTCACGAACCCCTAATGCGGCCGCAAACAATCTGGCCTTCGGACCGCAGGCTCATTCGTGTGCGCCAGTGATGACCAACGTCCAATGTCTCAGCCCGCGATTCGATAGGCCGCAGGCCTACGGCATCACGCACGGGATCGAAGTCGCCGTGCGGATCCCCAAAGAAACGATTTTTAGTCGGTCCGCCGATGCGTTTTTCGGCCTGGGATTGGACTCGGAAGCCGTCTTTTCTTTCAAGCGGGCGATGCCGGATTGCGGGTCATGAGGTGTCGGTGCGCAGAATCGAATCGGGTGCAGCGTGAACCTTCGCAGAAGAAACGCCTCGGCCCCGTCGCGGTGCGTGTGTGGGACGGCTAATCCGTTCCGACAAGCACGGCCAGTGCGAGGTGATTGAGCCTTGGCACGAGCCGCTGCCCTTGTACCTGCCTGATAACGGCTTGCACCAGGGCCACCGGCAAAGAGAATAGAAATCCGAAGATCACGCCTGCGACGATGAAAGAAACATCCGTGCCGGCGGAGATGGCACACAGCACCCCAATGCCGGTGCCAATGATCAGCCCCCATTTGATGCGCTTTTTATAAAAGCCCGGCGGAAGGTAGAGTCCGAGCGGCCGCAGGCGGTCGCAGTGAATCGACTTGTCGAAGTTGAATTTTCCGGTGGTGTTGTTCAGGGCGCCGAACACGGAACCTTCTTCGATGCCTTCGGCGGCACCGTACACCAGCGACATGTCGTGGCCAACTCTCGAGTCGACGGGAAATTCGCTCAGGTCATGGGCGGACTCCTTCCCGTCGGGCGAGCGCAGCCAAACCTTGTTGATTGACACGATCTCGGAGTGCAGACGTCCAGGACGAACAATCGCCGTACCTCCAATGTACTGCCGTTGGTCGCGATCTTGGTGGACGACGGCGACTGAAGTTTCGGAAGCATCGATGACGACACCGCGAGCAACATCAAGCCAGATGCGTCGCTTGCCGGGTAATGTGATCGTGGTGGGCATGAGCGGGTGTTGGGTGGAGTTAAAGGGCCGAGGTGCTAGCTTCGGAGCCTTTGGCAAGTCGCAGCGAAACTCATCCGTTGCTTCGGCTCCCGACTGGCTGAAGTTGATTGGGATCACAAAGCCAGAGAAGGCGAGCCGGCCTCAAGCGTCTATGGATTTGCTCAGCTAACCTGAGATGACGCACGTCGGCCGACCCCGGAGCGACTGAAGTTGGCCGGAAGTCGGCGGCGAAAGAAGCGGGCCAATCACCAGGAAGTCAGTCGCCTCCGCGGCTTGAACAACGAGGAAGGGTGGCTTGCCCGAACTCACACTCCAGGGGTTGCCCTCGGCGTCGCTCAGGTACACGCTCTCGATCGAACCCCGAGCTCGTTTCGGGCAGCCTTTCAGGATCGTGGCTTTGTCGGCAGCGTGTTCGAACGTCAGTGGACGTATAGCCCCGTGGGCGGGTAGCCAGCACGCGAACGCGAGCAAAGTTGCGAGGCATCTCAAGAGTTGGGCACGAGAGCGGAGGTTCACAGCACCTCCCTGGACAGGCGATCGGATTGCGCCAATTTGCTTGCGCATGCATTGCGCATCCATTCGACCGCAGAAGGCAGGGGCGTGCCCAGGCCCGTCAATGCTGCGGCCAACATCTCGCCATAAACCCGGCCCGCGCCATCAACCGCATAGTCGGCGCCGCCGATCAGAACAGCACAGTGCGTTGGATTGGCCAAGAAGGCTGAAACCGCAGCGGGTACGGGGCCGCGATCCTGAGCCTGCGCACCGTGCATGCAGGCGAGCGCGAGCGCGCAAAGTGAGAGCGATGGGTATTTCACAGGTTCCATTGGTTGCCCGCCCGCGAGGGCGAAGGATGCGGATCGACACCAACGAAGGATGTTGAGTATCGCGTACACGATAAAATTATCGCATGCTAGGGAATGATAAAAATCAATCGGTCGCGACAATTTGCGGATGCCCTCCGCCGTTGACCCGAAAGCCTTTGGCACGCGCTTTCGTCAAGCGATGCAACGCAAGGGGCACGGCGGTCTCGGTGCGACCCAGTTGGCAGAGGCTCTGGTGTCGGAGTTCCCTGAAGGGCTGTCCGTCCAGAGCGTGCACAAGTGGGTCAACGGCACAGCAGTGCCCCGCCCGGATCGATTGGCGATTTTGGCGCGTTGGCTAGACGTGTCCGAGCATTGGTTGCGTTTTGGGCCCGACCCGAAGGCCTCGAACCGGCAGACCGGCGGTTCGGATCGGCCTCTTAACGCCAAGGACCTCGCTCGTCGGCTGCAAGCGCTGTCAGAACCCCAGCGCGAAATTTTGGAGGCCCTGCTCCTGGAGTTTGAGAGGATTCCTCCAGAGTGACGCTGAACGTGTTCTTGGGTGCCGGGTAGCGTGATGCGCCTTGGCCTTGGGGCCCGAGTCTTCCAAAGCCGGCCTACGGGCACTCCGGTCAACGGACTGTTTTGCGCCGAGATCTTCGCTTCCGCTGCGTGCCAAGATTCGTGCACTTTGATGCTGGTCAGGACTGACGATTTCCGGCACGGGCGCGTTTTCGGGACACGAACGGCAGCTGCTGCGAACGACGATCGGTCAAGGACCAGAAATGGACCCCGATCGCGCGAACGAGGTGGTCTCGACCATCAGCTACCAGGCGCTGCTCGAGCAAGGCTCATTAGAGCGGCGGCGGGGTTGCTTTCGCCGGGATGATCTCGTAGTTCTGGTTCGGCATGTCGATCACCAGGTCGAACCGATCGCCGGGAGCGACCCCGGCCTTGTTCGCGGATAGTGCCAAGCTGAAGAATTGCTGGCTGTTCGCCTTGATGTTGATCGGAGGGAGGCTTTCGCCTTTGTGCGCGAAGGTGCCATAGATCTTCCCGAGAAGGAATTTCGGCAGGTAGACGACCTGACGCCGTAGCGGTTCCATCGACGCCGATTGCGTGACGCTGAAGCGGTAGGGACAAGTCAGGTCGACGGCCCCTTCCAAGGGAGCATTGCGGCCGACCTCGACTTCCCTTCGCCGGCGGGCATCGATCAGGCCTTGTGCAGGGATCGGCCGACCACGGATCGCATAGATCGAGTGCTCGAGCTTCTGAATCGCAGGTGAACTGCTGAGCGCCACCGAAACCGCCATGTTCGAGACGCCACCTAGTACCACCAAGCGGGCTGCAATTTCTGTGCGCGTGGCCGCGCCGCCGTGTTCCTCGATGATGCTGACGATCGTGGCCTCTGTCGGCGAAAGAGCGTCGCGCGCGACGGTGGCTTTCGGTGTGTACTTGTTGTGCGCGTTGGCCGTGAGCCAATTCCAGCCTCCGATGAGGGCAGTCATCACGTGCAGCGGCGGCATGGCCAGCCCACGTCCGGCGCCGTCACGATAGAACCAGGCATCGTCGGTGACCAGTGCCGAGATCACGGCGTCGATCTCGACGCTACCCACGGCGACGCTCATGAGCTTGCGCATGCGCGCCGCGGCGGCACTGATGTCGCTGTCGATGAGGGTGAACCATCCAGACTCGGCGTCCAGGATGCGAAACCCAGGTGCGCGCTCGAACAGCGAGCGCAGCGTGTCCTCGTTCTGCGCCACGCCCTCTTTGATCGCCAGAATCCCCGCAATGCGGATGAAATTGGTGCAACCCACGAACGTGCAATCCCGGCGCGCTTCCGACAGGGCCACTCTCATCCAGGTCGACGGCTCGACAGCGAGGTCCAGCATCGCGATGCTTCTGATGCCATCACTCGTGCTCGTGCGCGTGGCGACAACCTGGATCGGCGGTGCGACGCCAAGCTCCTTGGCGAAGTCGATCGCTGCAATGATCCCGGCGCCCTCCCCGAGGAAGCGCTGCAGCTGCTCGTTGGCCGCTGTGGCGGACAGGGGCATGACGCGCGAGGCCGACGCGAAGAGGCGGTCCAGCGCCGGCAGCGCGAGCGGCCGCGCACGCAGCGAGGCCAAGAGGCCTTCACAGATCTGCCGCACGCGCTCACGGGTGAGGTCATGCACGTCGGCCACCGCCTGCAAAGTCGCTCCCTCCAAGCCAGCAAAGCGGCCGAGAAAGAGTTCTCGGCGGCGCTGCAGGCCTGCGTGATCTGGGCGCAGGCCGGCGTCGACCAGCGCGTGGCGCAGAAGGTCTTCGAGTTCCTCGGCCCAAGTCGCCTTGTGGGCAGCGATCAGGCGCACGCAGAGTTCGTGGGCGAATCCTGAAAGGGACGGCTTTGCGATCTGCTGCGTGAGCCACGGCGCGAGCGCGGAACCCGCGACGCCCGGAAACCTCAGGTCGTCGATGTCCAGGCCTTTGACCCAGGCTGCGTTGAGGCAATCTTCGACGGCGGCGCGGAAGGTGTCGTCCACGCAGACATTCGGCGAGACCTGGGGCGCCAGCGCCACCATCCTGGCGCCTACAGGCTGGCCAACCCAGTAGGTCGCCTCGATGCGTGCGAGGAGGCCGAGCAGCTCGGCCACCGGCATTTTGAGGGCGTCCTTCACCTGGCGAAGCGTCATCGAGGGGAATGCCTGCGTGAACCCCGCGCTTCGCGTGAGCGCCAGCAACCTGGCCCGCTCCGTGCCGCTGGTTGCCAAGTGCCATTCATCGGTCAGGCGCACACCGATGGGCGAATTCCAGATCACATCGAAGCTGGCGCGCCGGCGTGCAACGATCATCTCGCGCATCTCGGCGGCAAACCGCGCACTAGGAAGGCCCTGGCGCTGCCAGTTAAAAAGCTCGTGCGCCTCGACGTCGCCGTGCACCGAAGGCAAGGCGCTCTTGACGAAGGGCCTCATGAAACTCGGCACTACCCTGGCATGGCGGACGATGGCGCCGGCTGAAGTTGGCGCAGGCTGGCCGGAGCCTGCGACTTCGGGCTGGAGGGCGGCGTCGAGCTGTTTCAATGCATGCCCTTATTCGAGGTCGTCCTCTTCGGCGTGATCGTAGGTCTCGGTGGCCTGCGCGCTCTCGCGCATGCGGGGAGACAGCCGCGGCAGTTTACCGATTCGACAGCGCGCCCTCCAGGCTGCAATGCATCAGCCAGGGCGGTGCAGGCGCCGTTGCCATCGGGGGGGACGCTTCGCCCAGCGCCGGCGAGGCACCACCGTGGCGACTCGCCCATGCGCGAATAGGCCCCTTTTTGAGAACTTGCTGCCGTGACGACAGCCGCTCAAAATTGCATGGCTCGAAACGAAGAACGCCCGATCCATGAACCAACCGACCTCGACAGCGTGGAGCGACTCCTCTCAACTTCGCGCCCTGCTTGCAAGGTTTCAGTACATGTTTCCATTGACGGGTGTGGAACGGAAGCGGGCGTACATTTTCTTTCGCGGATGGATGCCAACATTCGCGCTGCTGTGCCAACACATCGATGAGGCCCTCGGGAGCGAAAAACGCACTTTCCGGTGGACGCGCGTTCGAGAAAAGTTCGGTGCACCGACCTTCGCATACGAAATGCAAGGACGGGCACGGCACGTGATTCACGCGCATCGCCCAACTGACGTCAGGCGAATCATTTGTGAGCCAAGCGAATCATTTGACCCTACAGCAGTTGCGATCCAAGAAGCTGTGCTGGAAGCTGAGGTGAGGTTGCGAGAGACATGCATCGTCTGTGGGACGAGTTCAACCATCACCAATGATGTCGGGCCATGGGTATCACTTTGCGTCGCTCATCGGAAGTGGACATTCGTGAAAAGCTTGGAAAACGAGGCTGCGTCGGTATGGGGAGCTGCCCAGCTTCGCGAAGCATGAACGGACGACCGACAATGATTACCATCGGCGCCTCGTTTCCCAACGGACGTGTCCAAATGCCTTACCCGCTTGAAGCAAGCCAAGTAGCCGGCGCGTTTGGAAGTGATGCTGACATCTGCTAGGTCCCCCACGCTAAGTTGTAGTCCATACGACAAACCCACGCTTGGATCGGGGCGCGCGTCAGACGACCGAGATTCGCCGAAGCGGTCGTTCTACACCGGGCGGCGGTCGGCAGCTTCAGACTGGTTTCGGTCGTTCAGGACGATTCGATCGAACGATAGCTTTGAGCCCAAAGCAGGCACCCGCGTTAGAAACCGCAGCGCCCAAAAGCGGACCTTGGAAGGTCTCTCGTCTGCCACATCAGAAAAAAAAGGCTGGCACACCGTGCCAGCCTTCAGGTCGCCAGACTAGCTGGCTTACCTACCGCTTATTCGCAGCAAGGCATCGTCACCTCATCACAGCAGTCTGCGCCGTCGCAGCAGGGCTCTGCAGCGAAGACGGCGCCTGACGCGAGCATGAGGGCAAAAATGGCAAGTAGCTTTTTCATGTTGATCCTTGGTCGAAATGGGAAAAAAGACGGGTTGCGGCGATTTCCCAAGGGGGTCGCCAGATGTCTTTGATTCGGGTCGCGAGCATCACCGATGAAGCTGTAGGCGCCAGAGCTGCAGGCACCGACAACAGCTGCGCGCTGGGCAGCGATGGTAAGGCCAACGGCTGGCAAATGCAGCTTGCGATCACGCAATGGATGTCGCCGCACTCTTCGCAACAGTCGGGCGGACGCGGGCTTGCTGCGTAGGCGGTGTGAACCGCGAACAGCAAAGCAAGGACAAATCCAAGGACCGCGCGCATGGAGGCAGGGTAGCAGAGCAGGCTTAAAGCGGAGGGGCTTGGAACGCTGCCCCCCATGCCAACGAGCTCAGGCGTGCCGCAACTGGCGAGCCCTGTACGCATTCATCACGAAGCCAAATAGTGCGATCGCCAAAACGACGACTTGTGCACTGACCGTCTCGGCAGACGGATACACCCCCAGCAGGTCGATGCGCGGCGCCATGATCGGGGTAGCACCGAGCCAACCCGCCTCCTGCAGGCCGGCCATGCCCTTGCCGGCCAGGACTACCGCCAGCACGGCAACCAAGATCGAGCTGATGCTGAAGAACTTCCCGATCGGCATCCGGGCGCTGGTCTTGAGCAGCACCCAGGTGAGTATCGCCAGCAGTGCGATGCCCACGCCGAGCCCGCTGAGCAAGGCATTGCCGTTTCCATCGGCAGACAGTGCCGAGTAGAAAAGGACCGTCTCGAACACCTCACGGTAGACAGCGATGAACGACAGGCCGAACAAGGCCCAGGCCGATCGCTTCGACATGGCTGAGGAGAGCTTTTCCTTGAGGTAGGCCTGCCAGCGGCCTGCGGCACTCTTCTGATGCATCCACAGCCCGACGCTGAGCAGGACGAGGGCTGCAAAGAGCGAGGAGAGCCCTTCGGTCACTTCACGGCTCGCGCCGCTGATGTTCACGAAGTACGTCGCAACGCCCCAGGTGAGCCCGCCAGCGGCCAGGGCTGCGATCCAGCCTCCGTGCACGTAGCGCAGAACGTCTGGACGATTGGCCTTCTTCAGGAAGGCGATCATGCCGACCACGATGAGCAAGGCTTCAAGGCCCTCGCGAAGCAGGATGGTGAGCGAGCCCAGGAAGGTGGTGAGCGGCTCCGCGGCCTGGCCACCCAGCTCTTTCTCCACCTCGCCAAAGAGGTAGTCGAGCTTTTGCGCAGCGGCCTCTGTCTGGGCCAGCGTGCCGTTGGCGATCGCTGAGCGATAGGCCAGCATGCCGTTTTCGACCTCCGTGAGGAGCGCCTTGTTGCGCGCGCCCAGCGAAGGCTCCAAGGGCTCGAAGCCGTCCAGGTAGGCCGAGAGCGCCAAACGCGTTGCTGACGCCTTGTCGCCCTTGCGGATCGCTGCCAGGCTTTCGTCCAGGCGCGTGCGAGACAGCGTCAGGCCGCCGGCGTTTGCAGCCGCCGAAGCTGCTTCGGGCTGGCTACGCAGGAATGCGGTGATGTCGCGAGCGGCTTCCGGGGAGATCTTGCCGGCGGCGGCAACTTCGGTGGTCGTAGTCACGGCGGCCAGGTCTGGGAATGCCTTCCGGGCAGCAAGATCTTGCTTCCACAGCTGCTCGCCCCGCTCACGCATGCTGCTGTCATAAGAGAGCGTTCCGGCAAAGAACGCCAGCGCCCATCGATCCTCGTCAGGCAGCGTGGCAAAACTCGGCATTGACGTACCGGTGACGCCTTGGGTGACGACCTGGTAGAGCGCCATGAGGCTTCGCGAGCGCGCGCGTTCACGGTCGGTGAAGGCGATCGGGGGTGGGTCAAGCTTCGCAGCCAGGGGGCCATCACCGCCACCCGCGGCGCCATGACAGGAGGCGCATTGGGCCTGGAAGAGCGCGGCGCCTCGCTTCAGATCCGGGAGCGCCTTGGGCGCCACCGGGATCGGGTAGGCCGCAATCAGGAGCGCCTCGGCTTCATGTGCGAGTCGAGCCACGTCAGCTCCATCGGCCTTGTTGGTAACGGCCTCTTGCAGCTTGGTGGCCGCGGCGACCACGGCGTCTTTCGAAGCGTGCGTTGGCAGGCTGCGCGCCTGGTTCACTGCGTTGGCCGTGAAGTCGCGCATCTCGGCGTACTCGGATTCGCTGACGACGGCGCCCTTTTCGACGGCCCCCCCGTAGTCCACGGCGACATAGTCCAGCAACTGCCAGAGCTGGCGAGGGCCCTCGTCAGCACCTGGCGATGGCGTCTGAGCTACTGCAACGCCCCAAAAACACATCCACACCGAGAACACCAACAGCAAGCGCTTCATCTTCAACCTAAATAAGAACGACAAAGATTTTCGTTCAACTACTGAGAGGGACTGCTCCCTCGGATGGCACTGCATCATCACGATGCAGTGCTGGTCAGCCCTCAGGCCTGCGTTTTTGCCTTCATGAGCCGGAGGCCGTTGGCGACCACGAGCAAGGTGGCCCCCATGTCAGCAAAGACGGCCATCCACATGGTGGCCGTGCCGAGAACGGCGAGCACCATGAACACCGCCTTGATGCCCAAGGCGAGGGAAATGTTCTGCATCAAGACCGTGTGGGTTTGCCGGGACAGGCGGATCGTCTCAGGGATGCGTCGCAGGTCGTCGTTCATGACGACGACGTCGGCCGCTTCCATGGCGATGTCCGTGCCCATGCCACCCATCGCGAAACCGATGTCGGATTGAGCAAGCGCGGGGGCATCGTTGATGCCATCGCCCGTCATGCCTGTCATGCCGTGCTGCTTCTTCATCCCTTCGATCTGAGCGAGCTTGTCCTCGGGCAGCAGATTGCCGAGCACCTGATCGATGCCCGCTTGCGCGGCGATCGTCTTGGCGGTGGCGACGTTGTCACCGGTCAGCATCACAGGGACGACGCCCAGCGCTTTCAGTTCGGCAACGGCTTGCTTCGAGGACTCCTTGATCGTGTCCGCCACAGCAAAGATCGCGAGGACGCCGTCGTCATCCGCCAGTAGCGTGACGGTGCGGCCTTGTTCCTCGTGCTTCCTCAGCTCCGACTCGAGTTCTGTGGAAAGCTGGCCTCGTTCTTGGACAAGGCGAAGGTTGCCAAGGGCGTATTTCCGCCCGCCGATCACGCCTTCCGTGCCGCGGCCTGGCAGAGCTGTGAACGAAGCAACATCGCTCTTTGGCAAGCCCAGGCCTTGGGCGATCGCCTTGGAAACGGGGTGGTCGGATCGATCGGCCAAGCTCATGCCGATGCGCCCGATCGGACCCTCATCGTCACCGCCGCGCAGAGACCTCCACTCCACCAGCTTAGGCTTGCCTTCGGTGATCGTGCCCGTCTTGTCGAGCGCCAGCGCCTTCAGATTACGAGCTTCTTCCAGGTAGGTTCCCCCCTTGATGAGGATGCCTCGGCGTGCGGCCGCGGCGAGCGCGCTGACGACTGTGACGGGGGTTGAGATGACCAGCGCACAGGGGCATGCCACAACCAGGAGAACCAAGGCCTTGTAGATCGCGTCCAACCAGGCGAAGCCAAAGAGCAACGGGCTCAGCACGGCAACCGCCAACGCCAATGCGAAGACGGCGGGCGTGTAGATCGCGGCAAAGCGATCGACGAAACGCTGTGTGGGAGCGCGCGTGCCTTGCGCCTCCTCAACGGCGTGGATGATCCGGGCCAAAGTTGTATTGGAGGCGGCGGCGGTCACGCGGAACTGCAGCTCCGCCGTCTCGTTGATAGTGCCTGCGTAGACCGGATCGCCAACCGTGCGATCGACCGGCAAGCTTTCACCGGTCACGGGAGCCTGGTTCACTGCGCTTCGCCCTTCGGTCACGATGCCGTCCAGCGGCACCCGCTCACCAGGGCGAATCCGCACAACGGCCTCTAGGGGGACGCTCTTCGATGGGACCGCCTTCCAGGTCCGGTCCACCTGCAGCACATCGGCTTCTTCGGGCGCAAGCGCGATCAACCCCTTGATGGCGTTGCGCGCTCGATCCGCGGCACGCCCTTCGATCAGTTCAGCGATCGCGTACAGGGCCATCACCATCGCAGCCTCTGGCCACTGACCGATGAAAAACGCGCCGGTGACAGCGACGCTCATGAGTGCATTGATGTTCAGACGGCCGCGAACCAGGGCCTTCATGCCTTTGGTGTACGTCTCGACGCCAGAGAGCCAGATGGCGAGCACCGCCACCACCAGGCCGGCGTACTTCAAGGCAGGGGCGTCGCCCGAGAAAAAGTGGAAGGCTTCAGCACCGACGGCCAAGACCAAAGCCGCTGCCAGCCGCTTCACGCCTGCGCCATGCTCATGGTCATCTTCGTCTTCCGCTCCTGCCTTCGCCCCGACGGCTACAGGCGTCGGCTCGTAGCCAGCCTTACGGATGGCGGCGACGGCAGCTGCCAGAGCGTCAGCTTCGGCTTGGATGGCCACAGTTCGCGCGCCGAGTTGAAAGTTCAGGCTGCGGATGCCGTCGACCTTGTCCAGCGCCCGGCGGATGTCGCTTTCCTCAACAGCGCAGTCCATGGCGGGGATGCGAAAAACGCTAGCGCCGGCAGGAATCGCGGCGACTAGCACAGCCGCCGCCGCTTGAGCGCAGCACGCGTCCGCGGCGCAGCAATCGTTCGAAGAAGCAGATTCCGACACAGGCTCAGAACATGAGGTCTTCGAGGAGGCAGTAGCAGGCGCAGACGAAGGCGAAGGCGAGCAGCAAGACGCTTGGCTGCAGCAATCTTCAGCAGCAGGCATGGCAATCTCGCGAGGGTGGGTATTTGACATCCAAGCATTTGAAACCTTGAAGTGGGTTTAGAGTCAAGGCTTTCTTGGAGGTCCAGATGAAGATCGGCGAGCTGGCCAAGGCGACGGGTACGAGCGTGGAGAACATCCGCTTCTATGAGCGCGAGGCGCTGCTGCCAGCGCTGATGCGATCCGAAAACAACTACCGGTCCTATGGGGACGAGCACATCGAGCGGCTCACCTTCATCCGGCATTGCCGATCGCTCGACATGGCACTGGGCGAAATTCGCGCCCTCCTGCGTTTCAAGGAGACGCCGCAGGCGAACTGTGAGGGCGTCAACGAACTGCTGGATGAGCACATCGGACACGTCGCCGAGCGCATCCGAGAGCTGCGGGCGCTTGAAAAGCAGCTGAACGTGCTGCGTGCGCAGTGCGCAGAAACGAGCGCCGCGGGCTGCTGTGGGATCTTGAAAGAGCTTTCGACTGAGATACCCGCAGCTACCGAGAACTCGGTGCGAAAACACATCCACGGAACGCACTGACAGGGCAAAGCCGCTCAGCGGCGTTGCCCTGTAGCAGACGTTCGCTGATGTCTGCTACTGGCCGTTCTGCACCGTCTACCGCTAGATTGCAAAGGACAGCAATCGCTGCGAAGCGGTCCTTTGCTTCACCGCGAATCCGAACTTAAGCCAACACCCTCGGCACATCCGCCCACCGCGTCGTGTACTCCGGCGTCTTCAACGACTGCTTCATCGTCCAGGTCCGCTGCCCGTTCGATTTCCCCGTGCTAGCCAGTGCAATCGATCCCCGCCCATACCGTTCGTTGAGCCGGTCCATCGTCTCCATGAGCGCACTGCGATCCGGTGGCCCTTCATCGAGTGCCAGCTCGTGCTGCTCCACCGAGGCATCCTGCAGGTCGAGCAGCATCACGCCGGCCTTGGCGTAGTTGAAGCCGGGCCTGAAGATGGCCTTGGCCCCGTGAACCGCCGCCTGTACCAAGGCCGCCGTATCAGAAGTTGGTCTTCGCAGCGGAACAGTCACTGAGCGCGAATACTGCTTGTCGTCGCGCCGGAAGGGACTGGTGCGGATGAAGCACAGCACCTGGCCGGCACGGCTGTCTTGCTTACGCAGCTTCTCCGCAGCGCGGCTGGCGAACTGGCTGACCGCTTCGATGAGGTCGGCCAGCTGGGTCACCGGCTGCCCGAAGCTTCGAGTGCTGGCGATTTCCTTCTTGGCCGGTGCTTCGTCCTCGAAGCCGACGCACTGCTGGCCCTGCAGTTCTCGCACCGTGCGCTCCAGTACCACCGACCAGCGCCCTCGCACCATGGCCGGATCGAGCCGCACAACATCCAGCACGCTCTTGAGCCCGGCTTCCTGCAACTGCGCACCGATGCGTCTTCCAATGCCCCAGACCTCGCCCAGCGCCGTGGCAGCAAACACGGCCTCCAGATCGCTGGGCGGGAGTGCGCTGAGGTTGCACACGCGGGCAAACTCAATCGGGTAGCTGCCGGGCTTGCGGTCGGCGGTCTTGGCCACGTGGTTGGCCAGCTTGGCGAGGGTCTTGGTGGCGCCGATGCCGATGCCCGTGGGGATGCCGGTCCACTGCAGGATGCGCTCGCGCACCCGGTGGCTGCGTGCCACCAGATCACCGCGCATGGTGCTCATGTCGATGAAGGATTCATCGATGCTGTAGATCTCCTGGCCCGGCCCGAGACCGGCGGCGATCGCCATCATCCGGTTGCTCATGTCGCCGTAGAGCGTGAAGTTGGCACTCAGGGCGACCACCCCCGCGTCGGGCAAGGACTGGCGGATCTGGAACCAGGGCGCCCCCATCGCAATGCCGAGTGCCTTGGCTTCATTGCTGCGGGCGATGGCGCAACCATCGTTGTTGCTCAGGACGATGACCGGTCGGCCCTGCAGGCTTGGGCGAAACACGCGCTCGCAGCTCACATAGAAGTTGTTGCCGTCGATCAGCACGTACATGGCGTATCCGTGGACCTGCTATTTCACGAACCGCTTGATGGCGGCGGTGACGACGCCGCAGATGATCAGCTGTTGGCCTTCCTTGAAGGTGATCTCGGGGAAAGTGGGATTGGCTGTGGTGAGCTTGATGCGGCCGCTGCGCTTGTACAGGTACTTGACTGTGAAGTCGCCATCGACCTGGGCCACGACGATGTGACGGTGCATCGGGGTGATGGCCCGATTCACCACCAGCAGGTCGCCGTCGCCGATGCCGGCTTCGACCATCGACTGGCCGCTGACCTGCCAGTAGAAGGTGGCCAGCGGATGGGTGATCAGCAGGTCGTTGAGGTCTTGGCGCCGAATGGCGAAGTCGTCTGCAGGAGATGGAAATCCGGCGCGCAGCTTGCCTTCGACCACAGGCAACGGGAGCACCACAGGCTCCACTGCGACCTCGGCGGCAAAAGGCGGAATACTGTACATGCATCCAGTATATAGCTAGGATGACGCCATGAACGACACCACCGCTGAAATCTGGATCGCGGCCTGTGCGCACCGGCTGCAGCAGCACTGGCGCACGGTCGATCCGGACGTACTGGAGGAGTTGGCGACGGACCTGTCGAACGACTCACACCTTCTTGCGCTTTCGCCCGCCCAGGCTGCCGCTGAATGGCTGCAGCCCGTAGCATGTGGTCCATGTGCACCCGCTACATCTCCCCTGAGACACGAGAAATAGAAGCGTTTTGGCACATCGGCGCACGCACCCCCAACAACCCTTTCCCGAGCCCGCGTAGCCTCTTTCCGCTGGCGACTGGGCCGTTCCTGCGCAACGCTGCCGACGACGGCTCGCGCGAGCTGGCATGGGGCCAGTGGGGAATGATTCCGCCCGAGAGCAATACACGCATCCCGATGACCCGGCCGCGCGGTCCGGGCGAAAAGCCCAAGAGGCTCAGCACGGTCAATGCGCGCATCGAATCAGTCAACAGCCGGCCCACGTTCAGCGGCGCCTGGCGTGCCGGGCAGCGCTGCATCGTGCCGGCCTCGAGCTTCGACGAGCCGAACTGGGAGACCGGCAAGAACGTCTGGTGGCAATTCCGCCGGGCCGACGGTGCGCCGTGGGGAGTGGCAGGTCTGTGGAGCCGGTGGATTGACCCGGAGACGGGCGAGACTGTGGACAGTTACACGATGCTCACCCTCAACGCGAACGCGCATCCGCTGATGAGCCGCATGCACAAGCCCGAGGTGGATCCAGCGACCAAAATGCCGTTACCGCCTGAGAAGCAGGACAAGCGCAGCCTGGTGCTGATCGAACGGGAACATGTCGACCGGTGGCTCCAAGGCACGCTCGACGATGCGAAGGGGCTGCTGGTGCCGACGCCGGCCGAGAGGTTTCTGGCAGGGCCGCACGCGATCGATGCTTGAACGGCCATGCGAGTATTCATCACCCTTGCCTGGTTCGCCGGCGCGTCTCGGCAGTGCTTGCAAGCTTCGAGCCGGATCCGTATCTAACGCATGTTCGTCGCGTTCCCCGCTTTGCTGTCCGCTTCAGACTGACTGCAGTCGGTCGACCTGGCCCGATCAATGTCGGCGCTTGCACAAAGCAGCATCACGCTGGCCCCTCGCGCGCGCAAAACTTCGGCCTGGTTCGCCAGCGGCACTACATCGATGCCCAGTTGCTCCATCAACGTCGCATTGCCGATGGCAAGGGTCTTGACGCTCACGACGCCCTTGATTCCGATTCCCGACGCGGAGTCAAATTGCTCGGCCTTGTCCAACTTCAGCTCGCGATCCCTTCTGGGCGAACCAGTGAGATGGCCAAACGCGCGAGCGATCGACCGCCTGGCGTTCGGCAGCCTGCTGTTCGGTGTCAGTTGGGGCCTTGCGGGCTTCTGTCCTGGACCGGGTCTGGTGGCGCTCGGAATGGGGGAAAGCGAGGCGCTTGTCTTCACCGCCGCGATGCTCACCGGAATGATCGTCTTCGAAGGCATTGAGCGTCGCAAGTCGCTGCGTGCAGAACCCGCGATCTAACACAGGCTCAGGGATTCGGCTTCTGCGCCATCGGCGATTCGATCGGATTGCCATAGAGCGGTCGCGCGCCGAATTGTGTGCTGATGGCGTAGGCCACGCCGCAGGCTAGCATCACGGGAACGGTGAGCTGGAATTGATTTGTCATCTCCAGCACCATCACGATCGCCATCAGCGGTGCATGGGTGACTGCGGCCAGCACCGCCGCCATGCCGACCACCGCGAGCAGACGCGGATCGCCCACCCACACCGCCGGCAACCAGAGCGCCGCCACTTGGGCCAAGACACTTCCAGCGGTCGCCCCGACGAAGAGCGATGGCGTGAACACACCGCCGATCGCGCCGCTGCCCGAACTCAGCGTCGTCGCCACCACTTTTGCGAGCAGCACCCACGCGAGCCATTGCCAGGCGTGGTCACCGTGAAGCACCTGCGACACCACGCTGTAGCCATTGCCCCAGACCTGCGGCACCCAGGCCGACAACAGGCCCACGAGCAAGCCCCCGAGTCCCAGGCGCAGGACTGGCGTACGGATGCGCGCGAACCAGCTTCGCCCTGATTCCAGCAGCGCCAGCAACCCCCAGCCCAACCCCCCGAACAGCACGCCGGCGAGTAAGGCGATACCGAGGCTCGTCGGTGCCATGACGACAGGCGGAACGTCGTAGAGCGGTTTGGGTTCGACCAGCCAGTAGATCAGTGAACTGGCCGTGGCCGACGCGATCAGCACCGGAGCGACCGTGTGGCGCGCGAGGAAACCGAGCGCCAGTTCCAGAACGAAGACGACGCCCGCAATGGGTGCGTGATAGGCCGAGCCGATGCCTGCGGCGATGCCGCACACCAGCAGCGTGTTGCGTTGTTCCGGCGCCGTCGCGACGAGTCGTGCCAGCCGCGCACTGACCCAGGCAGCCAGTTGGACCATCGGCCCTTCGCGTCCGATGGAAGCGCCCGTGCCGACGGATAAGAGCGCGGACACGGTGCGTGTCAACGTCGTTCGATCGTTCAGGTCGACTCTTCCTGCGCGCGCGGCATCGATGTAGTCGAGGTTCGCCGCGCCGCCCGGGCCCCGCCTGGCCCAGGCCGTTCCGCCTTGCAGGACCAGCCCTGCGAGCAAGCCGCCCAAGGTGCAGACCAGCGCGCGGTGCCAGGGCGACAACGACAACGCGGCTTCGACCAGTCCGCCGCGCTGACCGGTCGCGAGTTCCTCGACCCATTGCGTCAACCACCGGAAGCCCAAGACGGCAGCCGCAGCGAGCGCGCCCGTCACGGCCGCCCACCACCAGACGCGCAACGTTTCGGCAGCCGGTCCCATGGCCCACAGGCGCGCACGACCGCGTCTGGGAGACGCTACTTCTTCGGGAAATTCGTTGGCAGCCACGGGGATTCCATTTCAAGACGCTCGCAGTGCGCCACGAAGCGTTGCAGGTTGCCCGAAAGGCGCTTTTTCTGATGGTGCACCAGATAGAAGCGGCGAGTCAGACGAGGCAACGTGGTTCGCAGAACGACCAGTCTGCCGAGTGTCACCAGGTCCTGCACCGCGCACAGCGACAGGCAAGCCAGCCCGAGGCCTTCGGCCGTCGCCTGCTTGATCGCCTCGGTGCTGCCCGGCTGCATGTCGCCGTCCAGGTGGTGGAGGTGCGGCAGCAACACGTGCTCCACGGCCTCGCGCGTGCCGGAACCCGGCTCACGGAGCAACCAGCGTGCCTGCCGCAAGGCCTTCAACGGAACGCGTGCCTGCACGCCCTCCTGCACCAGCGCATGCGTCGGTGCAGCCACGATGACCAACTCGTCCTGAAGCCATGGCGTCACTCGAAGCTCGGCCTCGTGGCAGGGCCCTTCGATCAGACCAATGTCGACCTCCAGGCGGGTCACGGCCGCAGCGATGTCGCGCGTGTTGCCGATGACGACATCCACTGCGGCACCGGGCCACGTCCTGCTGTAGCCGGCGATCAGCGCCGGCAGCACGTAATTGCCGATCGTCGTGCTGGCACCGACGCGAAGTCGCGTGACCAGCGGCGCGGTGTCAGCGCCCGCGCTTCCGAGACCGAACCGGCTTTCGATCTCCTGTGCGCCGTCGAGCAATGACCTGGCTTGCGGCAGCAGCGCACGGCCGTTGTCGTTCAGCAGCAAGCGCTTGCCGATGCGGTCGAACAGTTGGGCGCCGAGCAGGCTCTCCAGTTCGTTCAGTGCGCCACTGGTTGCCGACTGGGACAGTGCGACGCGCTCACCGGCGGCCGTGGTGCTGCCGGTGTCCGCCACGGCCGTGAAGATCAGGAGTTGACGCAATGTCAGGCGCATCCAAACGCTTTCGTTACCTGTTCGATGGCTAGGTTATAGCGGAAGTATCCGTTTGTCGGATAGATCGTGCCGGTTCAAAGTTCGTTCATGCCTTCCGAAAACGACGTGATGGAGAAAACGATGCACACCGCCACTTCCGCAGCCCAC
Source organism: Variovorax sp. PvP013 (assembly GCF_050435945.1). Lineage (NCBI taxonomy): Bacteria > Pseudomonadati > Pseudomonadota > Betaproteobacteria > Burkholderiales > Comamonadaceae > Variovorax > Variovorax sp. PvP013. The sequence goes on along the minus strand of NZ_JBNDLF010000001.1, from coordinate 245,680 downwards.
CTGACGCACACCCCCGCAGCGATGCACCGTGTACGCCTGTTGGTTCCTGGTCTCGCACTCACGGGCGCTCTGGCTTTCGTGTCGATCCAACTGGGCAAGATCGGCTGGCTGCAGTCCAACGGCATCAGCGCGCTGACCCTGGCCATCGTGCTGGGCATGGTGGTCGGCAATACCGTCTACCCCCGCATAGGCGCCGCGGCCGGCGGCGGCGTGACCTTTTCCAAGGCCAACCTGCTGCGCCTGGGCATCATCCTGTACGGCCTGCGCCTGACCTTCCAGGACATCGGTAACGTGGGCTGGACCGGCGTCGCGATCGACGCCACGGTGCTGTGCAGCACCTTCGGGCTCGCCTGCTTCCTCGGCACCCGAGTCTTCGGGCTCGACCGCAAGACGGCCATGCTGATCGGCGCCGGCAGTTCGATCTGCGGCGCGGCAGCTGTGATGGCGGCCGAACCCGTCGTGCGCGGTCGCGCCGAGCAGGTGATGGTCGCGGTGGCCACGGTGGTGGTGTTCGGCACGCTGGCGATCTTCCTGTATCCGGTGCTGTATCACCTGGTCGCTCAATACCGGCTGTTCGACCTGTCGCCGACCGCTTACGGCGTGTTCGCCGGCTCGACCATCCACGAAGTGGCACAGGTGGTCGCTGCCGGTCGTGCCGTCAGCGAGCAGGCTGCGAACACCGCCGTCATCGCCAAGATGGTCCGCGTGATGATGCTGGCGCCGTTCCTCATCATCCTGTCGGCTTACCTCTCCCGCTCCAGCGCCAAGGATGCCGATGCTGTCGACGGCGGCGACGAAAGCAAAGCCTCGCCACGCGGCGGCATCGTGATTCCCTGGTTCGCCCTCGGTTTCGTGGCGGTCGCCGGGCTCAACTCGCTCGCGTTGCTGCCCCATGCGGTGGTGACGCAGGTGATCGACATCGACACCGTGCTGCTGGCGATGGCCATGGCCGGCCTCGGGCTGACGACGCACGTCTCGGCCATCCGCAAGGCCGGCATCAAGCCGCTGGCGCTGGCGGCCGTGCTCTTCGTCTGGCTGGTGTGCGGCGGCTTCGCCATCAACGCGGGAATCACTGCACTCCTCAAATGACAGGGCGGACCTGGAATAAATCGCCCCCGCCATTCGTCCATCCATCCAGACAACCGAAAGAATCTCATGAAACTCCGTCCTCTTGCACTCTCGCTGTGCCTCGCCCTCTCGACACTCGCCTCGATCCCTTCGACGGTCACGGCACAGCCGGCGCCTGTCGCAGCGTCCGCAAGTGCGACGCAGCGCTGGACCTTCGACGGTGCCATCCACAACAATTCGCTGGCGCTCAGCCCGGACGAGGGCACGGCCGTGGTGTCGTACAGCGAACGCCCGGACGTCGTCGTCTACGACCTGAAGACCGGCAAGGTGCGCAAGGTGCTGGATGGCTTCGTGACGCCACGCAACATCGTGTTCGCGCCGTCTGGCGAGTTCTTCTATGTTTCGGACAGCAGCCTGGGCACCGTGGCGAAGATCGCCACGTCCAGCCTGAAGACGGTCAGCAGCCTGCCGGCAGGCCCCGGTGCCTTCGGCACCGTGCTGAGCAAGGACGGCGCCACGATGTACGTGAACAACCAGGCCGCCAGCACCGTCACGCGTTTCGATCTCGCAAGCGGCGAACCGCGCGCCGTCATCACCGGCTTCGCGCAGCCGCGCCAGGGCGTGCGCCTGAGTCCCGACGGATCGGCGCTGTACGTCACCAACTTCATGGGCGACAAGATCACCATCGTGAACACGGCGACCAACAGGATCGACGGCGAGATCACCGGGTTCAACAAGCTGCGCGCGATCTCAGTCACCGCCGACGGCAAGACGCTCTTCGCTGCGAACAGCGGCAGCAACACCATCGCGGTCGTCGATCTGGACAAGCGCGCCATCGAGTCGACGATTCCCGTCGGAAAGGACCCGTATGGTGCGGCGCTGTCGCCCGACGGCAGGCGCGTCTACGCCGGCAACCTGGGCGACAACTCCCTGTCCGTCATCGATGTAGCGAGCAAGAGCGTGGTCGCCACCATCACCGGATTCAAGGAGCCGCGGCAAGCCATCGTCTTCACGCGCGACGGCAAGACGGCCTATGTTCTGAACGAAGACTTGGGAATCGCCAAAGTGGACTTGGCGAGCAACCGTGTGGAGGCGACGCTGGCTGCGCCTGCGGCAAAGATGCAGAAGGCCGCGCCGTGAAGAAGCGCTCGTGGACTACCTGAGATCGCCTGCAGCACAAGCAATCTTCGAGAAGTGGGGTTGGAAGACACCCTGAATAGCCACTGTATTTATCTAACAAACGAGACAAACCATGAGATCAGGTCGCGAAGCCACACCCACCGCGCAGCACGACGCCAAGCGCCCTCCATCCCGTCGGCGCTTCGTCCAGGGCGCCGGTCTTCTCGCGCTGGGTGCGTCGCCGCTCGCCGCGCTGGCGGCTGGTCGCGATACTGGCGAAGGCGTGACCTTTGCCGACGGACCGCGCCCCATGGTGACGTACCCGCAAAAACGGCCGCTGATTCGCGTTCACACCCGGCCGCCGCATCTGGAAACGCCGTTCTCAGTCTTCAACGAAGGGCCGATCACCGCCAACGACGCTTTCTTCGTGCGTTACCACCTGGCCAACATCCCGCTGGCGGTCGACCCTGCTACCTACCGGCTCACCGTCAAGGGAAAGGTCAACACGCCGCTGAACCTGTCGCTGGCCGATCTGAAGGCATTGGCAGAGCCTGTGGAAGTGGTGGCGGTCAATCAGTGTTCCGGCAACAGCCGCGGGTACTCGTCGCCGCGCGTCTTCGGCGCCCAGCTCGCCAATGGCGCGATGGGCAATGCCCGCTGGGTCGGCGTGCCGCTGCGCAAGGTGCTCGAGAAGGCGGGTGTGGCTGCGGGTGCCCGGCAGGTGACCTTCAACGGCCTCGACACGCCGGTGCTGCCCGCGACCTCGGACTTTCGCAAGGCGCTGGACATCGAACACGCGCTGCAGGACGAACCGATGCTCGCTTGGGGCATGAACGGCAAGGACCTTCCGTTCCTCAACGGCTACCCGGTCAAGCTCATCGTACCGGGCTACTTCGGCACCTACTGGGTCAAGCACCTCTCGGAAATCGAGGTCATCGACCATGTGTTCGACGGCCATGACGCGCTGTTCATGACGACCGCCTACCGCGTGCCCGACAACGACTGCCAGTGCGTGGCACCGGGTTCCGCAGCGGCGAAGACGCGGCCGATCTCGACGCTGCCCGTGCGCAGCTTCATCACCAGCGTCCAGGCCGGTGGCATCCTGCCTTCCGCTCGCTCGATCGAACTCAAGGGCATCGCCTTCGATGGCGGTGCCGGCATCAAGACGGTGGAAGTCTCCATCGACGGCGGCCAGAGCTGGAAGGCGGCGACGCTCGGCAAGGATCTGGGGCGCTTCTCGTTTCGGGAATGGCGGGCACCGGTGAGCTTCGCGAAGAAGGGCCGAGCCGTGCTCATGGTCCGCGCGACCAATCAGAAGGGCGAAGGCCAGCCTGCCACGGTGGACTGGAATCCGGCAGGTTACCGCCGCCATGTGGTCGAGTCCACGCCGGTCACCATCGCCTGAGGACACGCCATGAAAACCACCACTTTTTTGGCCCGCGCCGTTCTTGGCTGCTGCGTGTTGATCGCGTTCAACGCGTTGGCCGCGCCGCCCGACATCAAGCTGCAGCCCGACACGTCGAAGCTGCGCCCGTCGAAGCTGCCGGGCTACGCCATCGCGATGCAGAAATGCGCGATCTGCCATTCGGCGGACTACGTCAACTACCAGCCACCCGGCATGACGCAGACGCAGTGGACCGCCGAGATGGCCAAGATGCAGCACACCTACGGTGCGCCGATCAGTGATGACGAAGTCAAGCAGTTGGGTGCCTATTTGGCGGTCGCCTACGGGTCTGCGAAGGCCACAGACGCCAGTGTGATCGCCGCATCCACACCAGCGTCTGCGCCGCCCGCTCCGCCAACGTCACCGGGTGCTGCGGCCGCGCCACCAGCTGGTGGCGGGAGTGTCAACGTCCAAGCGCTTCTTGCGAGCAACGCGTGTCTGAGTTGCCATGGCCTGACCCAGAAGATCGTCGGTCCGGGCTATCACGACATCGCCGAAAAGTTCAAGGCCGATCAGCAGGCGCAGTCGAAGCTGGAGGCCAGCATCCGTGGCGGCAGCGTCGGCAAGTGGGGCAGCGTGCCGATGCCGCCTTTCGCCGCACTGAAACCCGAAGAGGTGAAAGCGCTGGCTGCGTTCGTCTTGAAGCAGTAAGCACGCCCCCGATCGCCGGAGCGATGACTCCGGCAACGACTAAAAACCCCCCACGAGATTAAAAAAATGACCCCCACGAATCGCCGCTTTTTCATCTTGCAAGTTGCCGGCGCGGCAACTGCGCTGTCCGTCTCCGCCGCCCACGCACAGTCCGGTGGCCCGAAGCTGGCCGAGACCGATCCTCAGGCCGTGGCGCTCGGCTACAAGGAAGACACCACCAAGGTCGACGCCAAGAAATTCCCCAATCACGCGGCCAGCCAGAACTGCGCGAACTGTCAGCTGTTTCAAGGCAAGCCCAAGGAAGCGACGGGCGGCTGCCCGCTGTTCGCCGGCAAGCAGGTCGCTGCTGCGGGCTGGTGCAGCGCATGGAACAAGAAAGCGGCATGAGCAGCGGCTTCGTTCGTGCGGGGTTCCTCGGGTTGCTGGTCGCAGGGAGCACGTTGACGCAGGCGGCCGACATGCACGCGCACAGTATGAAAGCCGAGGGCGTCGTGCCTCCCAGCTTCATGGCCAGCACGGCCAAGCCCTTCGATGCGCTGATGGGCGATGCCATGGCCGTAATGGACCACGACATGCGCACCGCACCCATGAACGGCCAGCCCGCGCACGACTTCATGACCATGATGATTCCCCATCACCAGGGCGCCATCGACATGGCCAAGTCGATCCTGCTCAACACGCAAGACCCGGAAGTGCGCAACCTCGCGCAGGGAATCATCACCGAGCAGTCCAACGAGATCCGGCTGATGCAGGCCTGGCTCGCACGCCACGCATCACCCGCCAAGTAGTCGCTCCAGACACGTCGAAGAAGGACCTTTCATGAATTCACTCAAACCCCTTGTCCTTGCCACGGCGCTGGCCGTTGCATCTTTCGGTGCATCGGCCGCTTCCAATCCCGGCGACCGCGTCTACACCGCAGACCAGAACACCAACACGGTGTCGGTGATCGACCCGAACACCAACACATTGCTCGGCCAGATCAAGCTGGGGAACCAGCGCCCCGACGTGCTGTCGCCGATCTACAAGGGCGAGATCAACGTTCACGGCCTCGGTTTCTCGCCCGACCACCGCGCGCTGGTCGCCATTGCCAACGGCTCGAACTCGGTGACCTTCATCGACACGGCGACCAACAAGGTCAAGGGCGTGACTTACGTCGGCCGCTCGCCGCACGAGGCCTTCTTCACGCGCGACGGCAAGGAGGTCTGGGCCGTGGTGCGCGGAGAAAACTACGTCTCGGTGATCGACGCGAAGACCTTCAAGGAGAAACGCCGGATCGAGACCGCGCCGGGTCCCGGCATGGTGCTGTTCACGCCGGACGGTGGGCGCGCCTTCGTGGTGTCGAGCTTCACGCCCGAAGTGGCCGTGGTCGACACGCGCTCGTACAAGATCGTGAAGCGCATTCCGGTCGTGAGTCCGTTCTCGCCGTTCCTGCAGTTCACGCCGGACGGCAAGGAAGTCTGGATGGGCCACAAGGACGTCGGCAAGGTCACTCGCATCGACGTGAAGTCGATGGCGGTGACGAGCGTGATCGACACCGGCTTCATCACCAACCATCTCGGCTTCGCCAAAACCGCGCGCGGCACGCTGGCTTACGTCGCCGTGGGTGGCGAGAACGTCGTGAAGGTCTACTCGACCGATGGCGAGGCGAAGCTGCTCAACACCATCGCGACTGGCGCGCTGCCGCATGGCGTCTGGCCATCGGACGACGGCACGCGCATGTACGTCGGACTGGAGAACGGCGATGCGGTCCAGGTGATCGATACCGCCAGCGACAAAGTCATCGCGGCAGTGCCGATTGGACAGGCTCCGCAGGCGCTGGTCTACGTTTCGAACGCCGTGCCGTCGGGTGCCGGCACGGACAACCTGAAGCCGCTGGCGAACGCGGCGCCGGTCAACATTCCGCTCATGCCCGATTCCGGCGACGCCAAGGGCTTCGTGGTGGCACGCAATTTCGGCGTGGTCGATGCGCTGGAACTGTTCCTCTACAAACTCAAGCCGGAAACGGTCTACAGCATCTACGTGGGCGATCAGAAAGTGCCCGTCGCCAGCTTCAAGACCAATCCGATGGGAATGGCCGACGGCACGGCGATCGGCGAAATCCGCGAGGTCACTCGTCTGCAGTCGGAAGCCAATCCGAAGACCGCATCGATCGTGGTCATCGAAGGCGATGGGCCGATGGATGCAGCCAAGGTGGTTCTGCGCAGCCCGATGTGATCCAAGGCCCGCGCATCTTTCGTTACGTCGTGCGGCAAGACCGCGGCGGGTCGCCGAATCCTTTTCACGGCTGGTGCTCGCTCGCTGTGTGCAAGCCGCAGATTCGTCGCTCGGCACGTGTCGGCGACTGGATCGTCGGCCTGCGCAGCCGCCACAACGACCAGCTCGTCTACGCGATGCGCGTCGATGAGGTCATGGCGCTGGGCGACTACTGGGCGGACCCGCGCTTTGTCGCCAAGCGACCTGGCGGCGATGGCCCCCCGGACAACTTCTATCGGGCGATGGCGAACGGCTCGATAAAGCAGGTGGCCAACACGTTGCACGACGACAGCGAGGCCGCGCGAGACATTGCGGGCCTCAACGCCCTGGTGTCGTGGCATTTCTGGTACTTCGGCGACCAGAGCCCACCGCTGTCGACCGATCTGGTGCACCTGACGCATTCGGGCCAGGGACACTCGCTGCACCGGCGGCGTCGAGCGGATGACGTCGCCGTGCTGCAGCACTGGCTGGACCACTGGCCGATGGGCCGCAACGGAAATCCCGTCGATGCCTGGCCCATCGGGCGCCAAGACTACTTGTGCACTTCGAGCTGGCTGTAGACCGCCTCCGCGACCCGCAGCATTTCGGACTTGCTGTCGCCTGAAGAGATGGCGTAGCCGAATTCCTTGTCGACCCAGTAGAAGACATTCACCGGGCCATCCTGGCCGAACTTGAAGGCCGTCTCGCGTCCGGCGTCCTCGCGGGTGACGTACAGCGTCAGACGCTCGCCCTTTGCGCCGCCGAACATGAACTGCGCCACCGGCCCCTTGTCGCCCGGCAGCAGCCGCCCGCCGATGAGCTCGTAGCCCAGGGCGCGCAGGTCGGGCGGCTTCACTTCGGTGCCCATGCGCTTGGTCAGCCAGGTGACGAGTGCCTGCTCCTGGTCGGCGCCGACCTCCACCGGACGACGCACGTCCGGGCTGTAGACCACGTGGGCCACGGCTGCACGGTGAGCGAAACCATTGAGCGTGCCCACTCGCGCCGCCGCCAGCGTGGCACTGCGCTGCAGTTGCCCATCGTAGGCGCCACGGCCCCACCAAGCCGACCCGGTGCTGACGACCGCGATCGCCACGCCGGCTGCCAGGGAGCGCCACGGCCATTCCTGCCAGCCCGCCCCCGGCGCCGGCTTCAGCGGCAGGCGCAACGGCAAGGGCTCGGACAGGACCGGGTCGAGCAACTGCTTGAGCGCCAGATTCTGGGCACGCCAATCGTCCACGCGCTGGCGTTCGGCCGGGTGGGCATCCAGGAATTTATCGATTTCGACATGCCGCGAAGAGTCCAGAAGCTGGTCCGCGTAAGCATGCAGATCGGCTTCGGTCACCGGCTTGATGCCGTCGGTGGAAATGGGTTTGAGTGGGGGAGAGTCCATGTCACTTGATCCTGCGCAGGGGCGCGGCAACTTGGGCTGATGGCGCGCGGCCTTGCAGTTCCTGTCGCAGCTTGTCACGGCCGCGCGCCAGGCGGGACATCACCGTGCCGATGGGCACGCCGAGCGCGGTGGCGGCTTCTGCATAGCTCATTTCTTCGACTGCGATGAGCAGCAGCACCTCGCGTTGCTCCACGGGCAGCCGCTGCAGGACGCGGTCCAGGTCGCGGACCTCGATGCCGTCGGACTGGCTGGCTCGTTGTGGGATTTCGGGCAGGTCGTCGCCCGCGCTGTCCTCGGGTCGCCTGCCCTTGGCGCGTACACCGTCGATGAAGTGGTTGTGCATGATGCCGAACATCCAGGCGCGGATGTCGCCGCGTTTCTGCCAAAGCGAGAACCGACTCCAAGCCCGTTCCAGCGTGTCCTGCACCAGGTCGTCAGCTCGCTCGGTGTCTGCCACCAGCCCGCGCGCGTAACGGCGCAGGCTGGGAATGCAGGCGACGATCGAGGCTTCGTCCTGTGCGCGCATGGGATGAAGCGTCGTGCTCTCTTCCGTTCTGGTCGGTCAGGGCTTGATGACGTGCCAGACGTTCTTGAAGTTGTCGCCAGTCATGTCGCCGACCTTCATGTCGGACTTGTACAGGTACACCGGCTTGCCCTTGTAGGCCCACTGCTTGGTGCCGTCGTCGCGCACAACGATGGTCATGTCGCCTTCGGGCTTCGCGTCCGCTTCTGCCATCACCGGTGGCCACAGTCCGGCGCACGGGCCGTTGCAGGCACTCTTGCCGCTGCCCGCCGTGTCGTTGTCGAAGGTGTAGAGCGTCATGCCGCTGGTGTTGACCAGCATGCCGCCGGCTGTCTTGACAGGAGCGGCGGCCATAGCGGCGCCAGAGGCGAGCGCGGCGAGCGCAAGAATCAGGGTGGGCAGAAGGGAAGATTTCATGGGAAGTCCTGTGGAAGATGGAATTGGTCAGAGTTGACATCCAGACAGACGCTTGGCCGCCTGCGTTTATTCCGCTGTCTCAAAGAATTTTTGAGATGGGCGCCAGCGCAGATGGCTGCCAGATGCATTGCAGATGCAGTGTGCGACCAGCGCCTGACTCATAGGCACGCATTTCGCCGTTGGCGATCTCCAGGCACGAGACCGCTTGTTCACTGAGTTCTTCAAGCTGCATCACCAGCGCCCGCAGGCTGTTGCCATGACCGACGACAGCTACCGTTTGGGCCAACGCCAATGATGGTTCGATCAGTTCCTGCCAGAGCGCGGTCACCCGCAGAACGGTTTGCGCGAGTGATTCCGCCAAGGGCAGGGGTTCCAGCCCTGCGCAGGGTGGTTCCATCGATGGATCCGTCGCCACCCGACCGACATCGTCCTGAGTCCACGGCGGCGGTACCGCGCGGTACGACCTGCGCCAAGCTTGCACCTGATCGGCACCGTACCGCGCGATGGCTTCGGCCTTGGATGACCCCGTCAATGCACCATAGTGCCGCTCGTTCAACCGCCAGTCGGCTGTGCGTTGCGCCGATGGACTTCCCGCTGCGAGCAGCAAGCAGTCGACAGACCGTACGCAACGGACCAGCATCGAGGAGAAGACGCGGTCGACGACCAGACCTGACCGCCGAATCGCACGGCCGGCCTCCTGCATCTGACGCACACCCCGCGGCGTGAGGCCCACGTCGGCCCAGCCGGTGAAACGCTGTGCCAGGTTCCATTCGGACTCACCGTGTCGGATGAGCAGCAGTTGCACCTGCGATCGTGGCGCCGACACGTTCAATTGCCCTGCCTGTCGGCATGCGGATCCAGTGGCGTGGGTGTTCTCAGCCGGGCCATCGAACGTCGCAGATGCAGCGTCGATGCCCAAACGAGCGCGCAAGCAAGGTGCCTGTTCATGATCTTCTTTAGATTCGGGATTTTTGAAACATGATCTGAGTGTTACTTCAGTCGATCTGCGCGCAGGCGCTGTCGGTCGTCGGTGACGGCCCTCGCCGCCAGATAGACCGCGCCCGCCGACGCGAGACCGCCGGCGCCTGTGAGCAGGAAAAGCAGCAGGATCTGGTATTTCACGGCCTCGAGTGGATCCATGCCGGCCAGCAACTGCCCCGTCATGATGCCGGGCAGCGTGATGACACCCGCGGCCGACATCTGGTTGATGATCGGAATCATCCCGCGGCGGATCGCATGGCGGATCGGTGCGGCCAGCGCTTGGTGGATGCTGGCGCCGAGCGCCAGCTGCGCCTCGATCGCCGGGCGCCCGGTGCTGATGCCTTCGAAGAAGCTGTCGAGACCCAGGCTGGCCGAATTGAGCACACTGCCGAGCACGATGCCCATCAGCGGGATGGCGTAGCGCGGGTCGTACCAGGGCTGCGGGCGGATCGCCGTCATCAATGCGAGCAACACGGTGGCGATGCTCGAGAAGCCGACGACCACCGCCGCGATGCGGTGACTCCCGGCACCCTTGAGACGCCGAGTTGGACGCACTGCGACTTCGCGCGCGGCCGCCAGCAGCATGAGCGCGACGATCCCGAGAGTGGCCGCCGGCGACGCCGCCTGGAACACGAAGCGCAGCACCAGGCCGACCAGCAGGAGCTGGACGACCATGCGGGTAGCGGCCCAGAGCACCTGCCGATGCAACTGCAGGTGCAGGAGCACGGACGCCAGGGCGTTGATCAGCACCAGCAACGTGGCGAGCGCCACGTCCGTGGCGTGAAGATGGATGGTGCTCATGGCGCGTGCAGCTTGCCGTCGCGCATCTCGAAGTGGCGATGGCTCATCCGCACAGCCTGCTCACGCGAGTGCGTCACCATCACGATGCCGAGGCCGGAGCGGAGCTGTTGCAGAAGCAGGGATTCCATCGCCAGCGTGGAGGCGCCGTCGAGCGAGGCCGAAGGCTCGTCGAGCAGCAGCACGTCGGGCTCCCGCACCATCGAGCGGACGAGCGCCAGGCGTTGACGCTCGCCGGTCGAAAGGCGTGCGATGTCGGCGTCCAGCAGGTCCGGGCTCAGCCCGAGCGCCGCCATCAGTTCGGCGACCCGGCTCGACGCGGCAGACGGAAAGTGGGCTGCCGGCGTTGACGCCCACCAAGCGGGTTCGGCTGACTGGTAGATCACACGACCTCGCCACGCCGGCGCTGCAAACGTCTCCCGGCGTTTCCCGGCCAGGTTCACGCCGCCGGTGCCGGGGTCCATGTCGGCGATCAGGCGCAGCAGGACGCTCTTGCCCGATCCTGATCTGCCGAGCACGCAGACACATTCGCCGGCGTTCAAGGCCAGATCGAACGGACCGCCGAACGGCGACGCAAGACCGGAGATCGCCAGCAAGCAGTTGTCGACAGTCATTCGTAAACGGTCCTCGGCGAAGGTCAACGCTGCGGTCAATCGCCGGCATCAGTGGCATCACCGGCCAACGCGGGCGGCGTTGCTTTGCCGATCCGCCCGTAGACCATTGGCACCTGGATGTAGAACACCGTGACCGGCTCAAGCGCAATCGCTGCAAGCAGTCGTTCGGCGACCTCTTCCGTGGCCGATACGGTCACCGCCACAGGCTGCTGGGCCAGTTCGAAAAAGTGAGTGGAATGCATTTTTCCGGCGGATCCGAAACCCGTAGCCGCGCCCATCAAGCTTCCGCCCAACGCACCGTTGTCTTTGGCAAATTGCAAAAGCCAGTCTCCCATGGGGGTGTGGTCGTGTCGATGTTCCTGCTCGGCAAAGAACGTGATCTGGAAACCCTTCATGATGAACTCCTGGTGAGCGTGAACGAAAAAGAGAAACCGATGCCGTGACTGGCACTCTCATGAGCCACGTGCCGTTGATGGCGGCACTTGCGGTCGGCACGATTGGGCGTTGGTTGGCGACTCCGACTCGCCGTCGGTCATTGGAAGCTCGCAAGCGAAAAGAACGGCCCGCACCTTGCCCAACTCCTCCGCGTGCTCCTGCATGAAGGTCCGAAGCCGAGTTTCAGAGTCAAGCAACTCCAGACATTGCGGATGTCGCAAAGCATGGCCTTCAAGGTGGTGGTGCGTGAGCCGCTCCCCTGGCAGGTAGCCCGATCCGATGGGGTACAGCAAGGCTTGCTGAATGCCCGAGCGACGAGCAACCTCCAACAGATGCTGCGCCAGCGCGGGCGCGCCCAATCGGTGCCAGAAACGCGTGGCCTTGGCGCGGCTGTTGGCGGGAAAGTACAGACGCAAAACGGTCAGGTCGTACGTAGGAGTGGAGGCCTGAGTCGTCATTACTTCGTCTCCTGCAAAACGACGTCCTGCTTCTCCTGCTTCTGCTTGCGCCGGAACTGAGCGATGTCCGCCTGCCGAGGGTTTTTGGGCAAGGATTGGCGATGCTTGCCGGGGCGGACGCGCTGCGCGTGGCAGATGAACGCCCGTAGCTGCATTTCGGTGTCGATCAGCTCCAGGCACTGCGGATGCAGCATGTGGGAGCCGTCGATCTGGTGATGTGTCACGCGCTCTCGTTTGAGGTGGTCCGATGTGACGTGGTAGAGCAGCGCCGACTGCAGGTGCGCGCGCTTTGCCGAGACCAACAGTTGCTGCGCAAACCCTGGAACGCTCAGGTGATACCAGATACGGGTTGGGTTCGCATGGCTGCCGGCTGGGAAATACAGCTGCAGTGCCATCACCGTCGACGGATAGTTTTCAGCGCGACTCATGAGCGGTCATCTCTGGTTGCGGAGACGTGCTAAGTCTGCTGCTTTTTACGGAATTGCGGGACATCGGCGATACGCAGTTCCTCTGGGGGACCGCCATGGTGTTTGATGTGGCCGACGCGCTGCGAGTGGTAGATGCCGGTGTGGCCGGAGCAGAGGTAGCTGGTGATGCAGCCGATGGCTGCGAGCGGTCCGATCTGCGGCCCAAACAGTTCGATTGCCATGACGATGGTGGCCAGTGGCGTGTTGGCCGCGCCCGCGAACACGGCCACAAAGCCGATGCCGGCGAGCATGGCGAAGGGCAGCTGCAGCATGGGCGCCAGGACGTTGCCCAAGGTCGCGCCGATGTAGAACAGCGGCGTGACCTCGCCGCCCTTGAAGCCTGTGCCGAGCGAGGTGACGGTGAAGGCCAGCTTGCCAAAAAAATCCCACGGCGCCGAAGGTTCCTGGAAGGCGTTGACGATGCTAGGAATGCCCAGCCCGATGTAGCGATGCGCATCGAAGCCCGCTCTGCCGAGAGCCCAGAGGGCGAGCGCGATCACGATGCCGCCCAACATCGGGCGCAGCGGCGGATAAAAGATCCATCGCTTGACAAGCCCTCCGAGCTGGTGCGTCGCGGTCGCAAACACGAGGCCGACGAGACCGAAAATCACACCAGCGATCACGACGGCTCCGACGCTCCAAGGCGTAACCGCGACCACCTCTCCGATCGCGTAGTGCATGTGGTGCACGCCCCAGGCCATGCCGACCTGATCGGCCACGATGCCAGCGACCATGCAGGGAAATAGGGCGTCGTAGCGCATCCGGCCTATGGCCAGCACCTCGAGGCCGAAGAGTGCCCCCGCCAGCGGGGTCCCGAACACGGAGGCGAAGCCAGCGCTGATGCCCGCCATCAGCAGGATGCGGCGATCGGCAGGCTGCATTCGAAAGACGTGCGTGAGCTGGTCCGCCAGTGCGCCGCCCATCTGCACCGCCGTCCCCTCGCGACCCACGGACGCGCCGAAGAGATGTGACATGACGGTGCCGCCCAGGACGAGCGGGACCATGCGCAGCGGCACGACCTTCTTCGGGTCGTGGATCTCGTCGATCAGCAGGTTGTTGCCGGCCTCGACCTGCTTGCCGAGCTTGAAGTACACCCAGCCGACGGCGCCACCGGCGAGGGGCAACAGCCAGATGATCCAACGATGCGCTTCGCGCCAAGCCGTGGCGCGGTCGAGGGCGAAGAGGAAAAGTGCGGAAGCGCTGCCGGCCAGGAAGGCCACAACGGAGGCAATCACGAGCCACTTGCCGATGTACGGCAGCAGGTCGAATTGTTCAGGTCGTCTAAATCGGCTCATGCGGGTCAAGGAAACGAATCAATCGGCCTGACCAAGCAAAGAATCTGAGCGCGAACGCCTACAGCCCTGTAATGTGATCAGGTGTCTGTAGGCATCATTAGCCCCGGGCGATGCCAGGGCGGTTCACGGAAGGAATGCCATCTCCGTCGAAAAATTATAGCGAAATGGACTGGAAAAAGTAAAACGGCGCGGCATGCGGTTGAGGCTGCTTTCAGATCACAAGGCAAACATCAACTCGGCAAGTCATGAAGAGGTCGTACTTGCAACATACCCTGCCCGACATTTACATCACCTGGGGCAGCTGGTGCAGGGAGCATCGCACTCGCCGGCAGCAATGGCGACGTCAGGAACGTTGATGTGGGCGACGCCGCACAGTAGGGGTGTTCATCCGAAATAAGCCGTCAGCCGTCAGCAAACGGCAGCTACCCCGCCTAGAGCAGACACTGATCGGCCGACGGTCGCCGGCAGCAATCGCTGCTTAGCCGTCATCGGACCCCTCACAGCCGCTGCTCGGAGCCCAAGGCGGAAGTCCAGTCGTGCAAACAGCACGTTTAAAAACGGATTTTTGCCGAACTAACCTGGACTGATCGCTCGCCCAAACGCACCGACATGAGCGCAAGAAAGACGATGAGCCCCGGCCTCGGCTGTCTCGCCTTGAGTCGAATCGGTTCAAGACGCCATAAGAGCCGTCGCTTATTCACTTTCGCTCCGAAGAAGCGAGTCATGGCGGGTGCCGTCTCAGACCGCAATCGGAGCAGAAATGGGTGGATGGGGGTCGTATCCTTCGATCACAAAATCCTCAAAACGGTAGTCGTAAATCGAATCAGGCTTACGCGCAATGGTGATCTTGGGTAACTCTCGCACGTCCCTCTTCAACTGCGTGTGAATTTGGTCCATGTGGTTTGAGTATGCATGCAAGTCGCCAATGCTTACGATGATTTCGTGGGCAATCAAATCACACTGCTGAGCCAGCATGTGCGTGAGCAGCGCAAGAGATGCGATGTTGTACGGGAGCCCCAGGAAGCTGTCTGAACTTCTGATGTACAACTGTGCAGAAAGCCTCCCGTTTGCGACGTAAAACTGGTAAAGCAGATGGCAGGGAGGAAGAGCCATCTTCCCCAGTCTCGCATTGTCCTGAGGGCTCAATTTTTCATCTGGAAGGTATTCTGGATTCCAACCGTGAAAAAGAATGCGGCGGCTGTTCGGATTGTTCTTGAGTGCGTCCACGACATAATCAATTTGATTGATCGTGCCTCCATCTTTGGTCGGCCAAGCCGTCCATTGACTGCCATACACAGGGCCCAGGTCACCGGTTTCCGTTGCCCACTCATTCCAGATGCTGACGCCATGCTCCTTGAGCCATCCGACGTTTGTATCTCCCTTTAAAAACCAAATCAACTCATTGGCAATGCTTTTGAAGTGGAGTTTTTTTGTGGTAAGCAATGGAAAGCCTTCTGACAGACGGTGACGCATTTGCCTGCCGAAAACGGATTTGGTTCCCGTGCCGGTTCGGTCACCCTTTGCCACCCCATTGTCTAAGATGTCATTCAAAAGATCCAAGTATTGCTTCATAAATTTGCCGTCTAGTTCAAAGTAAAGTCAGGCGTTTACCCTGCAAGGCCAAAAGCGCGTCGTCCCGCTTCTTGACCTGACTTCTAAGCCACATGATTTCCTCAAAAAGTAGCGCGTTCTGGTTTAAAAGAGTGCGCAATCGATCACGCAGAGCATCTAAAGTCGGAACCTGCAAAACATCATCATGAGAATCCACAGAACTGAGTGCATTGGACTCATTCTTGGCCTCCAGCTTCATGTTTTTGAGCTTGATTAGCGCCCAACTTCGCGACCGCACAGTATTCGTCGTCAATCCAGTGAGCACGCAAATCGAACCCACCGTCAATTTTAACTTCTTTCGCTCAGCCGGGTTTTCCAAAGTGGCAAGTGCTTTGAGAATCGCCTCGTCGTTCTTGGCGGCAGTAGGGTTGACATCAGGCCCGGGAGCGTTGCGAGACGAGGTCATGCATCCTTCTCCACTAACTTTCCGGCATGTCGGCCGAGCTTGTCTGCAAGGCCAAGCCAGACTACCTTGAACTCGGCATTGCCCTCAGCTTGCGCTTGTGCCAGCGCATGCGTTCGCCTTGCGTTCAAAGCAATCCCACCCCGCTCTGTGATGACATGACTTCCGCAGTCTGGATCGCACTCGTAATCGCCGTAGCACGGCGGGCGCTTGTCTTCGATCGGCAATTCAAAGTTCTTCGTGCAGTTGCCAATGCTAGTAGGCTGTAGTTTTACACCGCGATTTGCCATCGCTTTGATGTACTTGACACGGTCCGCACCAAATAGGGCCATTCCCGCAAAGAAGGCGTCTACTCGCATTTTGTGAGCAACACCTCCGCCCCCTGCGAACTTGGCGTTCTCGTCATAAAGGTCGTTCAGCGCCGACTCGCTGGCCTGGGCCAGTCGGGTCGACACGCTCGTCATGAGCTGCGCGCGGTAATTTCCATAGCCAGCAGTCACCTCATTAGGCATCCCATGAAACCTGCTGTGGAAGTGCTTTAACTGCATACTTACGAACGGCAGCTTTACCTGCTGGCTTGCAAGTTGATAAACCAATGTCTCTCTGCACTGATGAATCGAAAACACCCAATCCTTGAATTTATCATCGATGTGGATAGTACCCAACCAACGGGAAAGCTTTAGACTTATAGCCTGAAGACTATAGCCTCTTGAAGTCCTAGCAAAACGAGCAAAGGGACTCGACATAAGAGATTCACTTCCGGTGAATTGACAGAAGAATGCGAGGACCTCGAATGCATCTCTAACAATGTCGATTGCAAGCCAGCCTTCGGTTGTCGGAGTATCTTTTTTCCGATGTTTAACGACTTTTGATTTGATGAACCAATAGCCTCGCTCAAAACTCAGCGCTTCATTGCGCACGTGCACAATCTCACTGCGGCGCATTCCGGTGAACAACAGCAACATCATGATAGATGCACATTGCACGTCGGCTATAAGGTTCTCAAGCTGATGGGTACGGATCTTAAACCGCAGATCAAACTTTGCGCGGTCGGCGGATCCTTGCGGGTTTCCTGTCAAGAATGCGTGAATGGCAACGCCACTTTCATCATCTAATGCATCGGCTGCCAAAGCAACATACTCTGAACAATGGACTGGCAACCCTACTGCCGACTTGAACCGTCCAATTGCATTGATGGCATAATTCTGAATGCGCAGGAAATACAGATCCGGCAAACGCTGAATACCTTCCCCCTCCTTACTTTCCGGCCACGCAATTGACGACTTCTCAATGTCCACCAATTGCCATTGCAAAGGTGCCGACAAGTTCCTCTGCACCATCGGAGATGACAGAAGTTTGAGCGCTCTTTTCAGATGTGCCCCACGGCCTGGGTGATCCTTGATGCATTCTTTCAACAGCGCGAAATCAACATCTTGCAGCCGCGTGACAACCTTTCCGTATTTCTTTTTAGCCGCAATTATCGTAGCGGAGAAAATGTGCACCAACTCTTCAATGCGGCCTTTAACCGTTTTCGGATCGAGCTGCTTTTTTGTCCGACGGGAGGCTTTTACCAATGCGGGGAAATAACCGTGAATGACAGCTGCGACCTTTAAATCATCAACGATTTGCTGTGTAAGGCAGTTGACGTAACGAGCATTTTTACCAGAGTTGTGGTGACCATGAGTTGAACCATGCCCGTGGATGAAATCGCTCCACATGATGGCGCTTGCCGTCTTACCCATGTGAAGTGGATCACTTAACGGCAACAGTGGCCAAACGTCATCACCGAATTTGCCGCACCAAACAGGTAAGTCGGGAGCAAATAACGCTTGCCCGCCAACCAGCGCTTCCAACGAGGGCAAACTTGAGACGGCTAGCATTTAGATTCCCTGGTAAATAAGTTGATCCACAAGAACATCGTCGAGCGCGACCGCTTTGTCGCGCGCTTCCTCAATGACGGGTTTCGGGAAAATCACGTCTTCTTTCAGGATTCCGTCAATGAGCGTGATCACATCATTGAAGAGACCAATTCTCGGACGAATAGCAGGTGAATCACCAGCCACAGCCTCGCTCAAACGTTTCCTGTACACAATGATCTTTGGGAGACTTGACTCGGTAACGATAGCCTGATCGCAAAAAAGGCACATGTTCCAGAATTTGCACACTGAACCTTTTTTGTACTTCGTAAGAGCTTGGACCCGTTCACTCGGTGCATACGGGTCCGAGCATCCGCATCCAGACAGGGTTTCGCTAAAGCCAGTTTGGGAACCGTTTGACTCCGTCTTTACCTGCTTTTCTTGCGCAGTGCCATTGCGGTGTTCATTAGAACGGCGGACGATCCGCTCCATCGCGCTTGTAACCTCTCTATTGAAGGCTGGTTGCAGTTGATGTTCGTCTAAATAACTGGCGCTGGTAACGATTGATCGGTGGCCAAGAGTTGCTTGAACTTGTAGCAAGCTTGCTCCCGCCAAAACCATGTTGGTTGCGAGCGTCGGTCGGCACCTGGAAATGTTAAAACTGAATTCTTTTCCAAAGTGAATCAGCAAGCCTTCCTCTCGCTTGAACCTGTTACCCCAAGTTATCACCTTGCCTTTCGGGTCGATTCCAAGAATAACCTTTTGTCCCGCTTTGCGCGACTGCTCAACGTCTTCAAAAATGAACAGTCGCCGCGACAGCTCTGGGGGAGCGTGATGCCGAATCCTCAGTGTAATTGCGAGGATCAGGTTGATTAATGTCTTAACCCGCTTAGCGATTTCCCCAGGGACAAAAACCTCTTCCGTTTCAAGCAAGCCTATGTGCAAACTCTGATCTTCAGACCGGGTTGCACTTCCAGAGCGCGGCTTCCGGTACGCAATTACAGGCTCGCCAGTGAGACCATGCTCATCTTGATACGAATCAACCTCAAGCTGCTTAAGTGCCTCAACGTTCAACCCAGTAAGTACGCAGAGTTCGGTGGCGAGCGGCATTACCAACCGGTCATCAACATGAGCCCACACACCCCAACGACTAAAGAGCGCACGCAAACGCTCCTGGGTACAAACAACACCTAGTTTTCGTCGATTGAAATGGGTCAGCATGGCTTCCGCATCGCATTCATAATCGTTCTCAAAAGCCCAAAGGAGCGCACGCTCGTCCGATTGAAGCACTCTGGTCGGCACGATGCCCACCGCTTGCTCAGGGGTGCCGCCTACGCGGAGGCGCAAGGCGACGGTTCCGGCAGGAACACCGTAGGCTTTTGCTGCCTCAGCGATGGATTGGTAGATCTGCCCCTCGACCTCAAGGGGTTGCGCGATGCCCGCATCACAATTGCCACGCTCGTCCAGACCAAGTGTCTCTCGGACAGTCCAACCCTGTTGCAGCCGCGTGGTGAGCTTTTGATGAGAGAGGTTGTAAAGGCTCGCAGCATCCGAGATTTCTACAACTGCTCCATCTATTTTAATTGAGCCAAAATTTCTCTTTTTATAGGGCACACCTTTGCCACTCCGCGCATAACCCGCTACAACGCTCGCAGCAAGGCCAAGCCACTTCGCCAAAGCCGCGTTTATAACTTCCTGTTCGTCTTCGCTATAGGCCGAACGACTATTCGTTTCACGAGTACCTTTAAACACTCCGGGTGAGTAGACCGCGGTATCTATCACACGAAGGGCATAAGCAAAATCCATGACCTTGCGCACACATTTGTAAAGGCTATACCGAGTTTTACTTGTCAACCTCATGCCTAGCCAGTCGCAAAATCGAACGAGCGCATCGGCTCCCCATTGCTCATGCAAATAGAATCGACCACGATCTTCCGACGATTTGCTATTCGCGTAAGTTTCCTCAAGGTACTTTAGGAACGAATTCTTGGCCCATCTATAATTGGCCGCCGTTGGCTCGTCGTACTCCCGCTCGACCTGGTAGAAAATCCAAATTACTTGGGCGTATGGATGACGGAGCGTAGGCTCGGGCGGACGGCTAATTTTATACGGCGCTGATGACATAATGCCCGCGTCTTTCTTTGTGCTGAATTGGCCCCAAATAGGTCTTCGCTCGTATCTCCTCAGCCTCTTCAAGGCGATTGATCAGTTTTCCGGCTTTTGTCAACTTATCAAGAATTTGAGGCGGCACTTGAGTATAAATCTCTGTAGTGCTCAAATTGTTATGCCCAAGCATTTTTTGGACGATCAGCATTCTGTCGACAAAGTCTTTTCCTGCGTCAGAACGGAGGACGGAAAATGCCATCCCGTGTCGTAGCCAGTGAGATCGAAATTCTGAGGGCAAGCCTGCTCTCGTTACGGCCGACTTGAACTGTTTAGTGGCATTTCTCAGGCTCCAACGAAGTTGATTTGTCGTAAGAAAAGCAGGTTTGTTCGCATCTGTGATGTCCCAATCGGGTGCGAGCCTATAATCTCGAGTATTGTGGTATGCCTTGATACGGCGGAGAACGGCTCTGGAAATTAATGTGATTCTTTCCTTGCCTTGGTCTGCACGCCCTTTTACGCCGTTGATGCAGATTGGAATACATTCGTGACCAGCATCATAGTTGCCGTCGTCGGGCAAATCCCCTCGTCTTAAATTGATTAATTCCGAAATTCGTAAGCCCATGTCGTATTGAGCGTGAAAAGCCGTCCTCTCGCACTCGCTGTACAAACCGCTTAGAACATCGATGACGTGCGAAGTTGTAATGAACTTTGGACTCTTTGCATTTGACTTTTTAGTAACGTAGCCTAAAGCGCCATCTCGCCCCCAAGGTAGATACTCGACGTCCCTCCGCCTTCCACCTTCCTCCGTGCACAACCACATCAGAAATTCGCGTACACAAGACTCCCTGCTGTGACGCGTCCTGCCGGTCACGCCTCGATCGCGCATGAAGTTCAACCATTGCACTAGGTCGTCTCTGTTGAGTTGGCAGATGTTCTCGTCAACGTTTAAGCCCGGGAGCGGTGGATTCGTATCGATCCAGTGGCAAAGGTATTTAAGGGTCTTCCCGTACTGGTGGACGGTGTCGGCAGCGTACGAGTGTCCGACTTCAGCCCAGAGCTTTCGGAGCCAGCTCGAAGCCGTTCTTACAATGACCCCGTGGCGGTCCGTGACCGTGAACACGGTTGTCCGAGATTTCGGAAAGGAAAGCTCAACCTCTTCTCCGGAAGACTGCAAAGCGAACTTATGACTTTCATGGGTAACAGCCACCGTCGTAAGGCTCGTTTCCAGGCACAAGGCAAGCTTCCGCACGTCGGACTTCTTGGGCATCTCTGATGGGTTGGGTTTGGTTGTCACAGTTCGTCCATTCTGCACGTTTGCATGCACATTTGGTTCTAAATAAAACATGCGAAGAATGAAAGCCAGTCGCTGTCTTCCCAAGGAACGAAGATGCTCTTGATACTTTGTCTTTGGTTCCGTAAACACATCTACGCCAACCACGCCGAGCAGGTCGCGCTGCAGCTCGCGCGCGCGCCGTACCCGTATCCGGTGCTGGAGATCAAGCGCCGGCCGGCGTCGATCTTCGACTACCGCTTCGAGGACTTCGAGGTCCACGAGTACCTGCATCACCCGGCCATCAAGGCGCCGGTGGCGGTCTGAACGAGGGCGCGACGATGGCCGGCCCGACGACGCCCCGCGTCCACCTCATCTACGCCCGCGCCGCCAACGGCGTGATCGGCCGCGACGGCGACCTGCCCTGGCACCTGCCGGAGGACCTGGCGCACTTCAAGCGCACCACCGCCGGCGCGCCGGTGATCATGGGGCGCCGCACCTGGGACTCGCTGCCGCCGCGCTTCCGCCCGCTGCCCGGGCGCGACAACATCGTCGTGACGCGGCAGGCCGGCTGGCAGGCGCCCGGCGCGCGCACGGCCGACGGCCTCGACGCCGCGCTGGCGCTGTGCGCCGGCGCGCCCGAGGCCTGGGTCATCGGCGGCGCGCAGATCTACGCCCAGGCCGCGGCACTCGCGCGGCGCGCCGTCGTCACCGAGATCGGCCGCGATTTCGAGGGCGACGCCCACGCGCCGGTGCTCGACCCCGCGCGCTGGCGCGAGACCGCGCGCGAATCGCACGTCGCCGCCGACGGCCTGCTCTTCGACTTCGTCACCTACGACGCCCACCCCTGACGCCGCCATGACCCGCTCCCGCCACCCCGACCTGCGCGACCTGCTGTCGATCGACCTCCCGCTGATCCAGGCGCCGATGGCCGGCGTCCAGGGCGCGGCGATGGCCGTCGCGGTCTCCGAGGCCGGCGGACTCGGCTCGCTGCCCTGCGCCATGCTCGCGCCCGATGCGCTGCGGGCCGAGCTGCAGGCCATCGTCGAGGGCACCGCGAAGCCGTACAACGTCAACTTCTTCTGCCACGTCCCGCCCGTGCCCGACGCCGCGCGCGAGGCCGCCTGGCACGCCGCCCTGGCGCCCTACTGCTCGGAACTCGGCATCGATCCGGCCGCCACCCCGGCCGGCGGCGGGCGCCGGCCCTTCGACGACGCGATGGCCGACGTGCTGGAGGATTTCAGGCCACCGGTGGTGAGCTTCCATTTCGGGCTGCCGTCGCCGGCGCTGCTCGCGCGCGTCAAGGCCTGGGGCGCGACGGTGCTGGGCTGCGCCACCACCGTGGCCGAGGCGCGCTGGCTGGCCGCTCACGGCGCCGACGCCGTGATCGCGCAGGGGCTGGAAGCCGGCGGCCATCGCGGCCTGTTCCTCACCGACGACCTCTCGACGCAGGTCGGCACGTTGGCCCTGGTGCCGCAGGTCGCCGCCGCCATCGAACGGCCGGTGATCGCGGCCGGCGGCATCGCCGACGCGCGCGGCGCGACGGCGGCGATGGCACTGGGCGCGGCGGGCGTGCAGGTCGGCACGGCCTACCTGCTGTGCCACGAGGCCACCACCGGCGCCCTGCACCGCGCCGCGCTGCGCGGTCCGCGCGCCGAGCACACGGTGCTCACCAACCTGATCAGCGGCCGGCCCGCGCGCGGCATCCGCAACCGGCTGCTCGACGAACTCGGCCCCCTGAGCACGATCGCGCCGGCCTTCCCGCTGGCCACCGCCGCGCTGACCCCGCTCAAGGCCGCCGCCGAGCGGCTCGGGCGCGACGACTTCTCGACGATGTGGGCGGGGCAGAACGCGAGCGGCTGCGACGAGGTGCCGGCGGCGGAGTTGACGCGGCGGTTCGCGGAGGCGTTCCGGCGTTCCTGAGATCCCGGACCGACCGACCGACGCCGTCGGGTCATCGCGCCGGAGCGTCCCGGCCCACCGTCGAAGAACGCTAGGATGTTCGACCACCTCAACCCTCTTCCCCGAAAGACGCAAGCGAACATGACCAGCTACACCGACACCCGGCTCCTGATCAACGGCGAGTGGTGCGACGCCGCCAGCGGCAAGACCATCGACGTGGTCAACCCGGCCACCGGCCGGACGATCGGCAAGGTCGCCCACGCCGGCATCGCCGACCTCGACCGCGCCCTGGCCGCCGCCCGGAGCGGCTTCGAGGCCTGGCGCAGGATTCCCGCCAACGAGCGCGCGACGACGATGCGCAAGGCCGCGGCCCTGATCCGCGAGCGCGCCGACGCCATCGGCCGCCTGCTGACGCAGGAACAGGGCAAGCCCTTCGTCGAGGCGCGCGGCGAGGCCCTGGCCGCCGCCGACATCCTCGAATGGTTCGCCGACGAGGGCCGCCGCGTCTACGGCCGCATCGTGCCCTCGCGCAACCTCGCGGCGCAGCAGCTGGTGCTCAAGGAGCCGATCGGCCCCGTCGCCGCCTTCACGCCCTGGAACTTCCCGGTCAACCAGATCGTGCGCAAGCTCGGCGCGGCGCTGGCCTGCGGCTGCTCGTTCCTGGTGAAGGCGCCGGAGGAGACGCCGGCCTCGCCCGCCGCCATGCTGCAGGCCTTCGTCGACGCCGGCGTCCCGCCGGGCACGGTCGGCCTGGTGTTCGGCGATCCGGCGGAGATCTCGTCCTACCTCATCGCGCACCCGGTCATCCGCAAGGTGACCTTCACCGGCTCGACGCCGGTGGGCAAGCAGCTCGCCGCGCTGGCGGGCTCGCACATGAAGCGCGCGACGATGGAGCTGGGTGGCCACGCCCCGGTCATCGTGGCCGAGGACGCCGACGTGGCGCTGGCGGTCAAGGCCTCGGGCGGCGCCAAGTTCCGCAACGCCGGCCAGGTCTGCATCTCGCCGACGCGCTTCCTGGTCCACAACAGCCTGAAGGACGAGTTCGCGCGCGAGCTGGTCCGGCATGCCGAGAGCCTCAAGCTCGGCGACGGCCTGGACGCGGCCACCACCCTCGGCCCGCTGGCCAACGGCCGCCGCGTCGCGGCCATGGGCAAGATCCTGGAGAACGCGCGCGCCACCGGCGCCAGGGTCGCCACCGGCGGCGAGCGCGTCGGCAGCGACGGCAACTTCTTCGCGCCCACGGTGCTGACCGACGTCTCGCTCGACGCCGACGTCTTCAACAACGAGCCCTTCGGCCCGATCGCCGCCATCCGCGGCTTCGACACGCTCGACGAGGCGATCGCGGAAGCCAACCGCCTGCCCTACGGCCTGGCCGGCTACGCCTTCACGCGGTCCATCGCCAACGCGCACCAGCTGTCGCAGCGCGTCGAGGTCGGCATGCTGTGGATCAACCAGCCCGCCACGCCGACGCCGGAGATGCCCTTCGGCGGCGTCAAGGATTCGGGCTACGGCTCCGAGGGCGGCCCGGAAGCGCTCGAGGGCTACCTGGTGACGAAGTCGGTCTCCATCATGTCGGTCTGACACCACGAAGGACGGAACGCCGTCGCACGACGGCGTCCGCGAGCCCCGCCACGCGGCGTGCCGTCCCACCCGGCGCACGCCGTGGCGACGGCACCTTCTGGGGCATGACTGATCCACGCAATGTCGCGCACGACAAAAAAGTGCAACAGGAAAAGAAGCATCGCGGCGAGGAAATCGCACCCGGTGCCGAGCATGCGCCCCAGCCCGGCATGAAGCCGGCACTCAAGCACGACGAGCCCCAGGGCGACGACAAGCAGGACTGACACTCGTCGCTCCGCTTCCGGCGCCGCCCGTCGACGGGCGACGCCGACCGACAACACCGCGCTCGCGCGGTGTTTCGACATCCGGGGGACGGCCTTCGCGGCCGGTTCCCGATACTTCTTTTCCTGCTTTCTTTTCCTCCTTTCCCAGCGACGCTTCTTCGGCGTTCATCGAAGACCATGGCCCAGTCGGAAAAACCGAAGATCAGGAACTCGCCGCCGCCCGAGGTGGCGGTCGAGCACTCGCAGGCCGACTCGATCGGCCAGCACCGCGACGACATCTTCTTCGCCGCCATCGAGACCACCCGCATGCCGATGCTGGTGACCGATCCGCGCCAGGCCGACAACCCGATCGTCTTCGCCAACCGGGCCTTCCTCTCGATGAGCGGTTACGCCGCCGAGGAGATCATGGGCCACAACTGTCGCTTCCTGCAGGGGCCCGACACCGACCGCGCCACCGTCGCGGCCGTGCGCGAGGCCATCCAGGACCGCCGCGAGATCAGCACCGAGATCCTCAACTACCGCAAGGACGGCACCTCGTTCTGGAATGCGCTGTACGTCTCGCCGGTCTACAACCAGAACAAGGAGCTGGTCTATTTCTTCGCCTCGCAGCTCGACGTGAGCCGGCGCCGGGACGCCGAGGAGGCCCTCGGCCAGGCGCAGAAGATGGAGGCCCTGGGCCAGCTGACCGGCGGCATCTCGCACGACTTCAACAACCTGCTGCAGGTGATGTCGGGCCACCTCGACCTGCTCGACCTGCGCCGCAAGACCGGCAAGGTGACCGACGCCGTGGTGAGCCGCGCGGTCGACAGCATCCGCAGCGCCGTGCAGACCGCCTCCACGCTCACGCAGCAACTGCTCGCCTTCTCGCGCAAGCAGCGGCTCGAAGGCCGGCTGGTCAACCTCAACACCCTGGCCGAGGGCATCACCGACCTGGTCCGGGAGACGCTGGGCGACGGCATCGAGCTGCGCGTGGAGTCCGAGCCCGCCCTGGCCAACTGCCAGCTCGATCCGACCCAGCTGGAGATGGCGGTGCTCAACGTGCTGGTCAACGCGCGCGACGCCATGCCCGAGGGCGGCACCGTCACGCTCAGGACCCGCAGCGTCGAGGTCGACGGCGAGGACACCGGCACCTTCGTCGGCCTGATGCCGGGGCGCTACGTGTCGCTGTCGATCACCGACACCGGCACGGGCATCGCGCCGGAGATCATCGGCCGCGTCATGGACCCCTTCTTCACCACCAAGGAGGAAGGCAAGGGCACGGGCCTGGGCCTGTCGATGGTCCACGGCTTCGCCAAGCAGTCCGGCGGCACGGCGAGCATCGAGTCGGAGCCGGGCGTGGGCACCACGGTGCGGATGTACTTCCCGGTCACCGACGCCGTGGCGCCTTCGGCCACCGACGTCCCCCGCACCACGCGCCGCGTGGCCGACCATGGCGGTAGCGAGACCATCCTGGTGGTGGACGACCGCATCGAGGTCGCCCGGCTCTCGCGCGACATGCTGCAGGACCTGGGCTACACGGTGCGCGTGGCGGGCAACGCGCGCGAGGCGCTGGCGCTGGTCGAGGACGAGCGCGGCGCCTGGACCCCCGACCTGCTGTTCTCCGACCTGATCATGCCCGGCGGCATGAACGGCTTCGGGCTGGCGCGCGAGATGCGTCGGCGCCTGCCGGACATCCGCATCCTGCTGACGACCGGCTTCGCGGGCTCGGCCGACGGCAAGAACTCCGACCAGGGCACCGAGTTCGAGGTGCTGAAGAAGCCCTACCGGCTGGCCGACCTGGCGCGCCGGGTGCGCATGGTGCTCGACGACCCCGTCGGGCGCTCGGACCGGCCGGACTGACCGGCCCGGACACCTCCGGCCTCAGGCCCGGCCGCCCTGCTGGCCCACGGCCGCCAGGGTCCGCAGCAGCGCCCGGTTGATGTCCTCGGGCTCCATCTCGTGCTCCTGGCGCAGGACGCGCAGGGCGCGCGGGTCGTCCGACTCCAGCGCGAAGGCGACCTCCAGCGTCGGCGCGTAGGGTCCGGTGCGGGTGAGCACGGCCATGACGATGCGGTCGGGCAGTGGAATGCGCGCCAGGCTCGCGCGCAGCGGCTCGTCCATCACCAGGTCGAGCTGCGAGAACAGGCCGCACAGGTAGATCTCGCGCCGCAGGTCCTCCTCGATGCCGGCGTCCATCAGGTGGTGCATGAGCTGGCTGCGCAGCACCATCGACGCGTTCACCGGCCGCAGGCCGACGTCGTCGCTGGCGTGGGCGAGCTGCTCGGCCAGCCAGCGGTTGAGCGTGCGGAAGCCCAGCATCATGAAGCCGTGGCGCAGCGACGCGATGCCGTTGCGCAGCCCCAGGCCGGCCGAGTTGAGATAGATCAGGAGCCGGTAGGCCAGTGCCGGCTCCTGGGCGAAGGCCAGCTCGATGCGGTCGAGCGACTGCTCGGCGTCGAGCGCGTTCATCGTCTGCACGATGGCGCGCCGGGTCGGCGGCAGCGGCTGGCCCTGGTAGCGGTGCAGCACGTCCTCCACCGGCCAGCCGGCCACCGCCCAGGCGCCCTGCTGGTCGAGCGCGTGCTCGGCCAGCGCGCGGCTGGCGACGCCGTCGACCAGCGTGTCGGGCGCGACCGGGCTGTCGCTCGCGCGCCCGGCCATGCGGGCGCCCGCGGAGGTGTCGCGCGCGCGCAGGGCCGCCTGCATGGCGACCGCGGCGTCGGTGGGCGCGAGGTGGACGGCGCGACGCACGGCCCAGCGCTCGGCCTCCAGCGCCCGCAGTTCGTCGGGCGTGCCGCCGAGCACCAGCTGCGCCCCGCGCGCGTGGGCGTTGCGCACGGCGGCGCGCAGGCGGACGTCGTCGAGCCAGGCGGCGGGCACCTCGACCACCGGGTCGGTGCGCGTGGCGTGCGCCAGCAGGCCGGCGAGCAGGTCGCGCGAGCGCACCGCCAGCACCAGGCCGGGCGACTCGGCCGACCACGATTCCTCCAGCGTGCGCAGGAGGTGCAGGCCGTCGACGCCGGGGTCGTCCGCGTGCACGAAGAGCCGCACGCCCGCGAGCGCGCGGGCGCGATTCCACAGGGGACGGTAGCCCAGGGTCAGGCTGCCGAGAACCGATTGCGCCATGCCAGTCCGCTCCTTCGGCTCAGCTGATGAAGTTGAACAGCGACAGCTTCTGCACCTGGGCGTAGGAACTCAGCGCGGCCGAGTACACCGTCTCGTTGGTCTTGAAGTCCGAGATCGCCTTGACGGTGTCGAGGTCCTCCGCGCGCGAGCGGTCGGCCTCGAGCTGCGCGCTGCGCGTCTCCTGGCGGCTGGAGATGCTGTCGACCCGGTTGAGCAGGTCGCCGGCCCGTCCGCGCGAGGTCGACAGGCGCGAGGCCGCCGCGTCGATCTGCACCAGCGACTGCGCCACGCCCTGCGAGACGGCGCCGGCGGTGGCGCCGTCGCGCACGCTGGCGATGGCCTGGTCGAGCACGCCGAAGAGGCTCGACCTGGTGCTCGGGCTCACCACCAGGCTGTCGCCCGCGACCGGCTTGCCGCTGGCCTTCAGCGACAGGCCGTCGAACGCGATCGTCTGGCCGCTCGTGTAGGGCTGGCCGGTCTTCACCGTGGCCTGCGTGACGGCGTCCTTGACGTCGTAGGTGGTGGCGCCGGCGGCATCGACGGCGAAGGTGATCCGGTAGCCGTGGCCCGTGAGCGCGGCCGGATCGGCGACCTGGCCCGCATCGCTCCAGACGCCGCCGGTGCCGGCACCCTGCGCGATGGCGAACACGCCGTTGCCCGTGGGCACGTCCATCCAGGTGGCGTGGCCGTCGAGCGCGGCGGGGACGCCGACCTCGCTGGCCGCCGGCTGGCCGGCGATGCCCTGGTAGCCGACCCCCACGCCGTTGTCGACGAAGGGCGCTCCGGTGCTGCCCAGGCCGCCGAACAGCGGCTGGCCGTTGGTGTCGCGGGTGTTGGCGTAGCCCACCAGCTCGTCGCGCAGGGTGGTCATCTGCTGCGCGATGCTGGCGCGGTCGGTCGCCGAGAGCCCCACCCCGCCGGCCTGCACGACCAGCGTGCGGAAGGTCTGCATCGAGGTCATCGCGTCGCCCAACGTCGACTCGGCGGTGGAGACGGCGTTGCGCTGCACCTCCAGGGCGCGCTGGTCGGTGGCCACGCGCGCCGTGCGCGTGGTGGCGCGCTCGGCCTGCGCGGCGGCGGTCGGGTCGTCGCTCGGGCGCAGCACGCGCTTGCTGGCGCTGATCTGCTCCTGGAGCTTCGACATCTGCGACTGGCGCGTGGCGATGCGGCTCATGGCGTTGTCGTAGGCGTTGGCGGTCGCGAGCCGGGTGCTGGACATGAATCTCTTTCCTTCGTCTGGGCGGGGGGACGTGCGGGGTGCGCGGCGGCGGCGGGGCCGTTCAGCGCATGTTCTGCAGCAGCGTGTCGAACAGGTTCTGCGCCACCTGGATCATCTTGGCCGAGGCCTGGTAGGCCTGCTGGTACTGCAGCAGGTCGGCGGCCTCCTCGTCGAGGTTGACGCCGTCCTGGTTAGCACGCTTGGTCTCGGTGCTGGTGGCGATCGACTCGGAGACGCTGGCGGCGTACTGCGCGCTCTGCGAGCGCACGCCGACCTGCGCGATCAGGCTGGCGTAGCCGTCGACCATCGGCGCGCCGTCGAACACCGCCTTGTCGCGCAGGGCGAGCACCGCGTTGGCGTTGCCCGCGTTGAGCGTCGTGTAGCCGGACGTGGTGGCCTGCACCGTGACGGTGTCGCCGGCCTTGGGCGTGCCGCTGAGCGCCAGCGTCCAGCCGTTGTAGCTGATCGACTGGCCCGACGCGTAGGCCACGCCGCTCGGGTTGCCGGTGCCGGCGCCGGCGACGTTGAAGGTGCCGTTGGCGTTGAAGGTCAGCGTCACCGGCGTCGTGAGGTTGGCGTTGGCCGAGGTGGCCGCGAGCGTGCCGACGGCGATGCTGCCGGTGTTGCCGGCGGCCGGGCGCGCCTCGACTGGACTGGCCGCGGCGAGCTCGCGCGGCGAGTTCAGCGCCACGGCCATCTTGCCGGCCGCCGCCGTGTAGGGCTTGAGCGTGAAGACGTCGCCCGCCGCCGCCGTGCCGCTCGCCAGGTCCAGGCGCAGGCCGTCGACCACGGCGGGCAGCGGCCCGGTGTGCTGCGTCGCCTTGCCGTCGGACAGCCGGGTCACCTCGAACGAACCGCCGGCGCCGAACTTGATCCGGTAGGACGACGCGGCCATCGCGCTGGTGTCGCTCACGCTGGCGGCGACGACCCCGTTGCCGGTGTTGGCCAGCTCGGCTTCGGCATCGGGGATGGCGATGTCGCGGAACAGGCTGCGCCCGGCATGGCCGTCGAGGTCGACGCCCAGCCGGTTCTGCGCGTTGACGTCGGCCGCGATGGCCAGCGCCATGCGGCCGAGGCCGTCGCGCGTGGACGTCAGGTCGCTGTTCTGGAAGCGCAGCAGCCCGGCGACCTTGCCGCCCGAGAGGATCGATTCGTCCACCGGGGTGGAGAGCGTGCCGCGCTCGAGCGTGATCTGGCTGGTGCCGCCGTCGGCGGTCTGCATCGCCAGCTTGGCGGTGCTGGCGCCCAGCACCAGCGCCTGGCTGCCGATGAAGACGTTGAGGCTGCCGTCGTCGGCCGCCACGGTGGAGACCTGCACCTGCGTGCCGATGTCGCGCACCAGCTGGTCGCGCTGGTCGAGCAGGTCGTTGGGCGCGTGGCCGGAGCCCTGCGAGCGGGCGATCTGTTCGTTGAGCGCGGCGACGCGGCCGGCCAGGCTGTTGACCGACTTGACCGCTTCGTCGAGTCCGGAATTCACGCCGCGCTGCAGGTCGTCGAGCTGCGTCTGGGCGTTGGTGAAGCGCGCGGCCATCTCGTCGGCGCGCGAGAGCACCACGTTGCGCGCCGTCGTGTCGCTGGGCGTGGCGGCGACGTCGGAGAAGGCGTTGAGCATGTCGCTCACGGCGGCGCCCAGGCCGCTCTTGCCGCTGGGGAACACGTCCTCCAGCGCGTCGAGCCGGTCGGCGCGGGTCGAGTCCATGGCCGCGATCGACTGCGACTGCACCGCCTGGCGCGCGAGGAACTCGTTGTGCGAGCGCGTGACGTTCGCCACCTCCACGCCCTTGCCGATGTAGCCGCTGCCGGTGTATTGGCCCGGCACCGACTGCAGCACCGCGCTCTGGCGCGAGTAGCCCACGGTGTTGGCGTTGGCGATGTTCTGCCCGGTGGTCGACAGCGCGGTCTGGTTCGCCATCAGGGCGCGCGAGCCGACGTTCATCAGATTGCTCATGGGGGGATCTCGGGGTACGGGGCTTCGGGGGATGTGGCGGAAAAGGCGGCGGCGTCAGACCTGCTGCGCGCGCTGGAGCATGAGCGTCGAATTGATCGCGCGGCTGAGCTTGGCCGCGTAGGCCGGGTCGGTGGCGTAGCCGGCCTGCTGCAGCTCGCTCGCGTAGGCGGTGGCGGCGGCGTTGCCGCCGCCGGCGCCCACGGCGGTCGTGGCGTTGGCGGCGACGGCCTTGGCCTGCGCGTAGCGCGGGCTCTCGCCGATCAGGCGCGCGTAGTCGCGGAACGACGCCTCGTAGGAGTCGTAGGCGCGGAAGTTGGCCTGCACCTTGCGCGGCTCGCCGTCGACGTACTCGGTGGTGGTGATGGTGGCGACCTTGCCGGTCCAGCCGGCGCCGGCCTTGATGCCGAACAGGTTGTGCGAGCTGCTGCCGTCGGCGTTGCGGATCTCGCTCCTGCCCCAGCCGGTCTCGTGGCCGGCCTGGCCGACCATGAACGCCGCCGGGATGCCCGTGGCCTGCGCCACGCGCTCGGCCGCGGCGCTGTGCTGCGAGACGAAACCGCTCTGGCTGGCGCTGGGGTTGACCACCGTCGAGGCGGCGGGCATCGACACCGTCGGCAGGCTGCCGCGCGCGTCGCCGGTCATCTTCTGGCTGAGCTGGCGCGTGATGGCGTCGGTCAGGCCGCCGGGCATGCCCGAGAGCTGGACCGAGAACTGCTGGTCGAGCAGGTCGGTGCCCAGCTTCTCGCCCTCGCTGTCCATCAGGCCCGACTTCATCGTCGCCTCGCGCATGCTCTTGAGCAGCTCGCGCATGAACAGCGACTCGAACTGCTTGGCGGCCTCCTTGACCGCCTTCGGGTCGTTGGTGCCGGCGGCGAGCTTGAGCGCGTCGAGCGAGCGCGCATCGGCCGCCAGCGCGTTGCCGCTGCTCGCGGTCAGGGAGTTGGATGAGGAGGAAATGGTCATGGTTCAACGCTTTCCAGGAACGCCGTGGAACCGGCTCCGCCGGGCCACCGGCGTTGCCCCCGGCGAGGGGGTTGGCGCAGCGACACGCAGTGCGCGAAGACTGGGGGCGAGCTTGATCATCAGATGACTTCGAGTTCGGCGTTCATGGCCCCCGAGGCCTTGATCGCCTGCAGGATGGCCAGCAGGTCCTGCGGCGTGGCGCCCAGCGCGTTGAGCGCGCGCACCACGTCCGAGAGCTGGGGCGAGTTGGGCACCTGGATCAGGATGCCGGGCTCCTGCTTGATCTGGATGCTGGCCTGCTCGGCCACCACCGTGCGGCCGCTGGAGAGCGGCCCCGGCTGGCTGATGACCGGCGTCGAGCTGATCGTCACCGACAGGTTGCCGTGGGCGATGGCGCACGGCCCGAGCGTCACCGACTGGTTCAGCACGATCGAGCCGGTGCGCGCGTTGATCACCACCTTGGCCGCCGGCGCCGCCTGGTCGAGCGTGATCTCCTCCAGCTCGGCGAGGAAGCCGACGCGGGCGTTGGCCTCGGTCGGCGCGCGGACCTCGATGGTGCGGCCGTCGATGGCGCGCGCGGTGCCGGTGCCCATCTTGCGGTCGATGGCCAGGGCCACGCGGCGCGCGGTCTGGAAGTCCGAGCTGTTGAGGCCCAGGCTGACGTTGTCGCCCTCGAGCAGCGGCGAGGGCACCGCGCGCTCGACCTGCGCGCCGTTGGGCACGCGCCCGGCGCTCAGGTGGTTGATCTGCACCTTGCTGCCGCCGGCCGACGCGCCGGCGCCGCCGATCACCAGGTTGCCCTGCGCCAGCGCGTAGATCTCGCCGTCGGCGCCGCGCAGGGGCGTCACCACCAGCAGGCCGCCCTTGAGCGACTTGGCGTTGCCCATCGACGACACGTTCACGTCCAGCATCTGCCCCGGCTGCGCGAAGGCCGGCAGCTGCGCCGTGACGATCACCGCCGCCACGTTCTTCAGCTGCAGCTGCGAGGCCCGGTTGTCCGGCAGCACGATGCCCAACTGCTGCAGGTAGTTGGCCACGCTCTGCGTCGTATAGGGCATCTGCGTCGTCTGGTCGCCCGTGCCGTCGAGGCCCACCACCAGCCCGTAGCCGGTCAGCTGGTTGGTGCGCACGCCCTGGACCGAGGCGAGCTCCTTGATGCGGATGGCGTGGGCCGGCGCGAGCAGCGCGGCACCGAGGGCGAAGGCGGCGAAGAGACGGAGGATCGATGTCATGGAGCGGTCGGTCAGAAGGGGAGCACGTTCATGAAGAAGCGGTTGAGCCAGGGCATGACCTGGGCTTCCTGCTGCGCGCCGCGGCCGCGCGACTCGATGCGCACGTTGGCCACCTGCAGCGAGTTGACGACGCTGTTGGCCTGGATGGCGCGCGGGTCGACGGTGCCGGAGAAACGCAGCACGTCGACGTTCTGGTTCACGCCGATCTGTTTCTCGCCCGCCACCACCAGGTGACCGTTGGGCTGCACGTCGATGACCGTCGCGGTGATCGAGCCGGTGAAGGTGTTGGCGCTCTCGGTGCCGCCCTTGCCCGCGAAGTCGTACTTCGAATCGGCGCTGGCACCGGCGCGCGCGAGCGCCGCGACCGAGAGGAACGGCACCGCCGCGATGTTGGTCTTGATGCCGTCGGTCTTGTCGATCGTCGAGGTCGACTTCTGGCTCGCGCTCACGTTCTCCACGATCAGGATCGTCACCGTGTCGCCCTGCATGCGCGCCCGGCGGTCCTCGAACAGCGGCCGGTAGCGCGCCGGATTGAACAGGCTCCCCGTCGCCGGCCGCACCGCCGTCACCGCCGGCTGCGGCGCCAGCATCGCCACGTTCGTCCTCGGCATCTCCACCTCCGGCGTCTGCGCCAGGGTCGAACACCCCGAAACGAACACGACGCTCGCCACCGCGAAGGCGAGCGAAGCGAAGCCCGTTCCAGAAACGCCGCGGAACCGGCTTTGCCGGGCCGCCGGCGTTGCCCCCTGCAAGGGGGTTGGCGAAGCCACACGCAGTGGGCGAAGACTGGGGGTCATCACAGCTGTCCGAGCTTCTGCAGCATCTGGTCGCTCGTCTGGATCGCCTTCGAATTCATCTCGTAGGCGCGCTGCGTCTGGATCATCGACACCAGTTCCTGCACCACGTTCACGTTCGAGGTCTCCAGGAAGCCCTGCATCACCGTGCCCAGGCCGTTGGTGCCGGCGGTGCCGCCGTTGGGCTGGCCGGAGGCGGCCGTCTCCACGTACAGGTTGTCGCCGCGCGGCTCCAGGCCGGCCGGATTGACGAAGTTGGCCAGCGCCAGCGAGCCGATGTTCTGCGGCGTCGGGTTGTTGGGCAGGGTGGCCGAGACCGTGCCGTCGGCGGCGATGCTGACGTTGGTGGCCGAGGGCGGCACCGTGATGCCGTTGGCCACCGGCAGGCCCGAGGAGGTCACCAGCCGGCCCTGGGCGTCGACCTGGAACGAGCCGTCGCGGGTGTAGCCGATGGTGCCGTCGGGCTGCGTGACCTGGAAGAAGCCATTGCCCTTGATGGCCACGTCGAGCTGGTTGCTGGTCTGCTGCATGCTGCCCTGCGTGAACGAGCGGCTGGTGGCCACCGTGCGCACGCCCAGGCCCAGCTGCAGGCCGGTGGGCAGCTGCGACTGCTCCGAGCTGTTGGCGCCGACCTGGCGCAGGTTCTGGTACATCAGGTCTTCGAAGACGGCGTTCGAGCGCTTGAAGCCGGTGGTCGAGACGTTGGCCAGGTTGTGCGAGATGACGTCCAGCTGGGTCTGCTGGGCTTCCATGCCGGTCTTGGAGATCCAGAGCGAATTGATCATGACGGAGCGGTTCCTTGGAAAGGGAGCGGGTGCGGGCCTCAGCCCTGGACGTTGAGGAGCTGCGAGGCCGACTTGTCGGAACTCTCGGCGGTCTGCAGCAGGCGCATCTGCTGCTCGAACTGGCGGGCCGCGGCGATCATCCCGACCATGGTCTCCACCGGGTTCACGTTGGAGCCTTCGAGCGCGCCCGTCTCCAGCCGGCCGGTGGGGCTCGTGGGCAGCGGGTCGAGCGTGGCGGTGCGGAACAGGCCGTCCTCGCCGCGCGTGAGCCGGTCCTCCGGCGCCGCCGCGGCGAGCTTGATGCGGCCGACGGTCGAGGCCGGCGCGCTGCCGGTCTGAGCGCTGACCGTGCCGTCGCCGCCCACGGTGAGCGTCGAGCCCGGCGGCACGTCGATCGGCGCGCCGCCGTCGGACAGCACCATCAGGCCGTTGGTGGTCGTCAGGGTGCCCTCGGGCGAGACTTGGAACGAGCCCGAGCGGGTGTACGCCTCGGTGCCGTCGAGGCCCTGCACCGCGAACCAGGCGTTGCCCTGGGCCGCCATGTCGAGCGTGCGGCCGGTGCGCTGGATGGCGCCGGGCTTCTCGTCGTGGCCCGAGGTCGCCTCCATCGCGAACACGCGCGTGGAGGCGCCGTCGCCGCGCAGCGGCACCGCGCGGTAGGCGGAGAGCTCGGCGCGGAACCCCTGCGTCGACGCGTTCGCCAGGTTGTTGGCGAGCACGCCCTGCCGCGCGGCGGCGGCGCTCGCCCCGCTCATGGCGGTGTAGATCAGGTGGTCCATCGCTGCGGCTCCGTCTCAGACGCGATCAGCGCAGGTTGACCAGGGTCGACATCACCTGGTCCTGCGTCTTGATGGTCTGGGCGTTGGCCTGGTAGGCGCGCTGCGTGGTCATCATGTTGACCAGCTCGGCCGTCAGGTCGACGTTCGAATCCTCCAGCGCGCCCGAGCGCAGCTGGCCCAGCGTGCCGTCGCCGGGCGCGCCGCGCGTGGGCTGGCCGGAGGCGAAGGTCTGGCTCCAGTAGCCCGCGCCGGTGGGCGACAGGCCCTGGGCGTTGCGGAAGTTCACCAGCGCGATCTGCCCGGCCGACTGCGTCTGGCCGTTGGAGTAGGTGGCGGTGATGACGCCGTTGGCCTCGATGGCGATGCCCGTGAGCTGGCCGGAGGTGT
The DNA here is from genome assembly GCF_050435945.1 of Variovorax sp. PvP013. Lineage (NCBI taxonomy): Bacteria > Pseudomonadati > Pseudomonadota > Betaproteobacteria > Burkholderiales > Comamonadaceae > Variovorax > Variovorax sp. PvP013. Next base: position 209,584 of record NZ_JBNDLF010000001.1, on the reverse strand, counting down.
AGCCGTCCTGGGACAGGTCGGCCACGGCGAAGCGCGAGTTCACCTGCGTCATGTTGCTCAGGTCGAGCGAGGCGGTGAAGGTCTGCGCCGGGTTGTTGGGCGAGGCCAGCGTGATGGGCGGCACGCGCGAGGTGGTGGTGTCCAGGCTGCCGTCGGTCTTGAAGTTCAGCTGGAACGGAGTCGAGGCGGCCGGGTCGGCGCCGTTGACGCTGGTGTAGACGTTCCAGGTGTTGTTGGCCGTCTTCTGGAAGTACAGGCCCACGGGCACTTCCAGGCCCTGCGGGTCGTAGGCGGTCAGCGAGGTGCCGTACTTCACCAGCGGCGTGGGCGGCGTGGCGTTGGCCGCGACGGTGGCGGTGGCGTCGAGCGTGATCTCGGCGGTCATCTTGGTGGTGGGCTTGGCCGGGATCGGCGTGCCGGTGGGCAGCTTGAGCGGCTGCGCGTTGAAGCTCTGGCGCACGCCCTTGACGTCGGTCGGATAGCCCATCAGGTTGGCGCCGGCGTTGGTCACGAGGCTGCCTTCCTTGTCGAGCTTGAAGTTGCCCGAGCGCGTGTACGCGGTGCTGCCGTCGTTGGTCTTGACCTGGAAGAAGCCGCCGCCGTTGATGGCCACGTCGAGTTCGTTGCCGGTGATGTTGATCGAGCCCTGGGAGAACTGCTGCGACACGGTGCCCACCTCCACGCCCAGGCCGACGTTGGTGCCGCCGATGCCGCCGGCCGCGCTGGCGTAGACCTCGGAGAACTCGGCGCGCGAGGACTTCATGCCCACCGTGTTGGCGTTGGCGATGTTGTGGCCGATCACGTCGAGGCTGCGGCTGGCGGCGTTCAGGCCGGAGAGTGCTTGCTGGAAACTCATGGAAGTTGCTCCTGGGGATGGAAGGTCGTCGTCGGCGCGTTCAGAGGACCGAGCGCACGCTGGAATAGGACTTCACGCCGTTGCCCTGCAGGGTCAGCGTGAGGCCGTCGGTGCCGCTGCCCACGGCCATGACCTTGTCCTGCATCAACAAGGTGGAGGTGACGGCCGTGGTGCCGTTGGAGGCCACGGCCTGGAACCTGAGCGGGGTGCCGCTCGGGTAGGCCGAGGCGTCGACCTGGAAGCTGTGCTGGCCGGCCTCGAGCGCGCCCATCGAGAGCGTGTCGATCACCCGGCCGCCCGTCGTGAGCACCTGCACCTGCACGTCGGCGGCCTTGCCCGCGAGGTCGAAGCCGCCCGCGCCGGTCTTGCCGTCGGCGCTGACGGCGAGCTTGTCGCCCTCCACCAGCACGCTGTGGCCGACCAGGTTGCCCGCCTGCAGCACCTGCATGGCCGACATCTGGGTCGACATGCTCTTCATCGTGTCGTTGAGCTGGGCGATGCCGCTGACGGTGTTGATCTGCGCGATCTGCGAGGTCATCTGCGCGTTGTCCATCGGGCTCATCGGGTCCTGGTTGTTCATCTGCGCGACCAGCAGCTTGAGGAACTTGTCCTGCTGCTCGGAGGCGTCGGTGGTGGTCAGCGAGGACTTCGCGTCGGCGCTCGCGCTCGCGCTCGACGTCGGCGTGTAGGTCTTGGTGGTGCCGGTCAGGGCGGTGGTCGCGGTGGTGGCGGTCATGGAATGGGTGTTCGGGACGAAGGAGTGAGGAAGAACCGGCTCAGGCGCCGATCTGCAGCGTCTTGAGCAGCAGGCTCTTGGCGGTGTTCATCACCTCGACGTTGTTCTGGTAGGAGCGCGAGGCCGAGATCATGTTGACCATCTCCTCGACCGCGTTGACGTTGGAGTGCGTCACGTAGCCCTGGGCGTCGGCCATCGGGTTGGCCGGCTCGTGCACCTTGCGCCCGGCGGCCGGGTTCTCGGTGACGGCGTCCACGCGCACGCCGGCGTTGGCCTCGCCGCCCATGTCGAGCGTCTGGAAGACCACCTGGCGCGCCTTGTAGGGCTGGCCGTCGGGGCCGGCGACGGCGTCGGCGTTGGCCAGGTTGCTGGCCACCACGTTGAGGCGCTGCGACTGGGCGCTCACGGCGCTGCCGGAGATGCCGAAGATGGAGAACATGGACATGGCTTATTGACCCTGGATCGCGGCGAGCATGGTCTTGCCCTCGCCATTGATGAAGCGCAGCGTGGCCTCGTAGCGCACGGCGTTGTCGGCGAAGGCGGCGCGTTCGCGGTCGAGGTCGACGCTGTTGCCGTCGAGCGTGGGCTGCGTCTGCACGGCGTAGCCGCTCGATCCGCCCACCCCGCCCGCGCCGGCGCCGCCCAGCGGGATGTGGCGCGCGTCGGTGCGGCCGATGGCCTTGCCGCCGGCGCCGCCGCCGCCGCCGGTCGCGTCGCGCAGGGCGTCGGAGAACGAGAAGTCGCGGGCGGCGTAGCCGGGCGTGTCGGCGTTGGCGATGTTGCCGGCGATGGTGCGCTGGCGCTCGGCGCGCAGCACCAGGGCCTTGGCGTTGAAGTCCAGCGAGTTCGTCAGTTGATCCAGCATGGCGGCGGTGGTGGTGCGGGTGGGTGGTGACAGGACGTGGCCCATGGCGGGGCGTGCGGAAATTGTCCGGTCGGGGCGCCCGCCGGAAGCGCGGAGTAAGGGGGGGTTTCGTGGCCTGTTTCCGGCTTTGCGCGGCGCCGTCCTGCCTACAGTTCGGGGCACGGCGACGGGCCGTGCCCGTTCTCCCCGCCTCTTTCGTTCCAGATCCACAAGGAATCCGCCGCATGCGCCTCCCTCCCCTGCTCGCCGCCGCCGTGTGCGCCGCCGCCCTGGCCCTGGGTCCGGCACCGGCACGGGCGCAGCAGGCGCCGTCGGACGGCGCCGAGGTGACGCCCGAGTTCATCGCCTCCACCCAGCAGTGGCTCGACGACGCGGTGTCCAAGGCGCAGTCGGCCAATCCCGCGCCGCTGCGCATGGAGGTCGGCATCGGCGCGCTCGACGCGCGCCTGCGCCTGGCGCCCTGCTCCCACGTCGAGCCCTACATCCCGGTGGGCTCGCGGCTCTGGGGCCGCACCCGCCTGGGCCTGCGCTGCACGCAGGGCGGCGGGCGCTGGAACGTGTTCCTGCCGGTGACGGTCAAGGCCTTCGGCCCGGCCTGGGTGCTGCGCGACAACGTCGTCGCCGGCAGCGTGCTGACGGCGGCCGACGCCGTCCAGGCCGAGGCCGACTGGGCCGCCGAGCCCTCGCCCGTGATCGTCGAGCCCGCCCAGTGGGTCGGCCAGGTGGCCTCGCGCTCGCTGGTGGCGGGTCAGCCCCTGCGCCAGTCGATGGTCAAGGCGGCCCAGGCCTTCGCCGCCGGCACCCCGGTGCGGGTGGTGGCGCAGGGCCCGGGCTTCGAGATCTCCTCCGACGCCGAGGCGATCACGCCCGGCGTGGTGGGTCAGCCGGTGCGCGTGCGCATGGAGAACGGCCGCATCGCCAACGGCGTCGTGGTCGACCTGCGGACCGTCCGTCTGCCCATGTGATACCGATCGTCCGGCCACCCCCGTGCAAAAAACCACTCAAGTTCTCCCCGGCAGCGTCGAAAGTACGCCTAAGGACCCTGTGACAGGGTCGTCGGAGAGCCACCATGAAGATCAATCCCCTCAACGACGCCGCCCAGGCGGCCGCCCTGGGCGCCGCACGCGGCGCCACGGCCGGCACCCGCTCGGCGGGCGCCGGTCCGGTCTCGGCCGTCGCCGCCACCTCCGGCGTGCCGGTGACCGTCTCGGCCACCGCGCGCTCGCTGGAAGTCGTCTCGGCCGGCAGCGGCATCGACGAAGCCAAGGTCGCCGCCGTCAAGAAGGCCATCGCCGACGGCAGCTTCAAGGTCGATTCCGGCGCCATCGCCGACAAGCTCCTGAGCAACGCCCAGGAATTCTTCAGCCACCAACGCAGCTGACCGCCATGCCCGACACCCTCGATTCCACCCAGCAACTGCTGTCCGCCGTCGAGCGCCAGCTCGACCTCGTCGACGCCGTGCTCATCGAGGGCGACGCCGTGCGCCTGGACGCCGCCTGCTCGGACATCCGCATCGCCTCGCTGGCCTTCGCCGGCGCGCTGGAATCGGCGCTGTCGGCCGAGGCCTTCGACCGCGAGTTCCGCGCCCGCATCGAGACCGTGGCCCGGCGCCTGTCGATGCAGCGCACCGGCCTCGCGCAGCGCAACGTGGTGGTCGAGCGCGCGCTCGCCTCCCTCATCAAGCCGCGCGCCAGCGCCACCTACGTCATGCCCGGCTCGCCCGCAGCGTCGGCGATGGCGCACTGACGCGAGCGCTCCTCCCAGCAAGCCGCCGATCGTTCCACTCTCCGTCCCAGGCACACACCATGAATCCGCTGCTCGTCATCTTCGGTCTCGACATCGGTCTGCTGGCGCTGGCCTACTGGGCCGGCTCCCTGCTGGGGCTGATGCTGGTGATGGGGCTGTGCTTCGCCGTCGCCCTCGGCCTGATCGTGTTCTCCACCGCGTCGCCGGAGGCGGAGACCGAGCTGCCGTTCGACGACGACCCGCACACGGCGCTGGGTCCGTACTTCTCCTCCTTCGCCACGCTCGAGCGCTGAGCGCCGGCCCCGTCCCCGGACGGGATCGCGGACGAAAAAAAGGCCCGGAAGCTCTCGCGTCCGGGCCGAATTCCGCATGAACTCCCACTCCTCGACGGGACAGTGGGTGCCCGTCCGCGCCGCCGACCTGTAGGCGTTTCACCCGTTCCCCTGCGAGCGGCCTTCAGGCGCGCCGCCGTCTCCGGTCTTCGGCCTCCGGCCCCGCGGGCTCCGAGGACTACGCCGGCCGCGCGCCGGGCCTGTCATATTGGTCCTCCACCGGAACCATGGTGGTCCGGGGCAGCGCTGCAGGAAAGTGGAACCCATGACGGAATTGAATCTCGCGCTCCAGGGCGGCGGCGCCCACGGCGCCTTCACGTGGGGCGTGCTCGACCGCCTGCTGGAGGAGCCCGGCATCGACATCCGGCGCATCAGCGGCACCAGCGCCGGCGCCCTGAACGGCGCCGCGCTGGCCACGGGCCTGGTCCACGGCGGGCGCGAGGGCGCCAAGGCCAACCTGGCCCTGCTCTGGCAGCGGGTCGCGATGGTGGGACTCCCCTTCACGATGCTGCTGCTGCCGCTGCGCAAGCCGGGCTGGGGGATCTGGGACGACGCGATCCCGCTGGTGTCGCCCTACCTGGTGAATCCGCTGGGCATGGGGCCGCTGCGCTTCATCCTCGACGAGCTGATCGACATCGAGGCCCTGCGCGGCGAGAACGCGCCGGCGATGCACGTGAACGCCGTGGGCGTCAACAGCGGCCGGCACCGCGTCTTCGGCCCCGGCGAGCTGTCGATCGACGCCATCCTGGCCTCGGCCTGCGCGCCGCTGGTGTTCCAGGCGGTGCAGATCGGCGACGAGGCCTACTGGGACGGCAGCTACGCCGCCAACCCCGCCCTGTGGCCGCTGTACGAGGGCCTGACCGACGCCGACGTGCTGATGGTCGAGCTGACCCCGCTCGCGCGCGCCGAGACGCCCACGACCGCCAAGAACATCCTCAACCGCATCAACGAGATCGCCTCGACCCAGGGCCTGATCTCCGAGATGAAGGACCTCCGCGCCTTCAACGCCCGCCGAGGCCGCGACATCCGCATGCACGTGCTGAGCCTGCCGGACGCGTCGTCCGGGCCGGAGACCGAGCCGTCCATCAAGCGCACCGTGGGCATGGAACTGTTCGAGTCGCTGCGGCGCAAGGGACGCGCCACTTGCGAATCGTGGCTCGCGGCGCACCGGGCGTCGCTCGGCGTCGCCGCGTCGGTCGACATCGAGGCGCAGTACCTGTCTGCCCTCGACCGCAACCCCGCGAGGAACGCCTGATGGCCCCGTGGCACCTCGCATCGCTGCCGCTCGCGGCCCTCGTGACCCTCGCGGCCGGGCTCGCCGGCTGCGACGCCAGCAACACGGCGTCGAACGTCCGGGCGCCGGGCGCCGACACCTCGGCCACGACCAGGGCGCTGGAGGCCGGCGCGGCCGCGCTGCAGGACAAGGCGCCCATCCAGGCCCTCAACGCCTACCTCGACGGCTTCCATTTCTACAGCGGCAGGCCGCAGGAGCAGATGGAGGCGCACCACTACTGCGCCATCCTCAACGAGGACGTGATCCAGTGCGTCATCTACGACGGCAACGTCGCCGACGCCAAGCTGATGGGCGTGGAGTACATCGTGACCGAGCGGCTCTTCCGCGACCTGCCCGCGGCCGAGAAGGCGCTCTGGCACAGCCACGCGCACGAGGTGAAGTCGGGACAGCTCGTCGCGCCGGGCATCCCGCAGGTCGCCGAGAACGAACTGATGAAGAAGCTCGTGGGCACCTACGGCAAGACCTGGCACACCTGGCACACGGACCGGCAGAAGACGCTGCCGCTGGGCGTGCCGCAGCTCATGATGGGATTCACCGCCGACGGCCAGGTCCGCCCGGCGCTGGTGGAGGACCGCGACCGGCGCTTCGGCATCCGCAGCGCCGACAAGAAGAAGGAGCGCGAGCCGATCGTCGCGCCGGCGGTCGCGCCGGGCGCGGATGCCTGGCAGGCCGGCCACGCGCCGCAGCTCGCCGATCCGACGGGACAGGAGCACGGCCACGGCCAGGGCGGGGCCGCGCCGAAGCGCTGATCCGCCGGTCGCGCGGGCGACGTGCTGCGTCCGGCGCGTCAGCCGCCGGCATCCGGCGGTCTCGGGCCGAAGCGCGCGCGCGTGTGCTCGCGCGCGGCGTCGCCCATGCGGCGCCTCAGACCGGAGTCGTCGAGCAGCATGGCGATGGCCCGGACCATCTCGTCGCCCGAGGCGCAGACGAAGCCGGTCGTCCCGTGCTCGACCACCTGCCGGTGCCGCGGGCAGTCCATCACGACGCCGGGCAGGCCCGCCGCCATGGCCTGGACCAGGAAGAGCGGATGGCCCCGGGTCCCCCCGGGCGCGACGCAGAGCCAGCCGCGCGCGAGTTCCGCGGCCCGGGCCGCCTCGTCGTCGTCGACGTCGACGCTCCGGATGCCGGCGGCGCGGAAGCGGCTCGCCGTGGCCTCGTCCATGGAGCCCAGCCACCCGAATTCGATGGCGAGCGCCTCGGCGCTCAGGAGCACCGCGATCTGGGACAGGATGTCGATGGAGCGCGTGCCGGCGTGGGTGCCGCCGCTCAGGACCCGCGGCGCCGGGGCCTCGTCGCGCGGCGCCGCCAGGAAGGCCGCGTGGACCGGATGCTCCACGAGATGGCGCAGGTCGCAGGACCCGGGCGCGCGGACCTCGAGCGGGAAGATCGCGACGGCCGCGCGCCGCGACGGCCGCAGCGAGCGCCGCGCCAGCATCCCGATGAGCCAGCCGGCCGCGCGCAGCGCGACGCGGGAGCGGCGCCCCCGGAGCGAATAGAGGACCTGGCCCGTCGCGCCGGACCGGCGCAGGGCCAGCGCGCCGACGACGCAGGCGGCGAGGCCGTGGAAGTGGAGCGTGGCCGGCCGGTCGCGGGCGATCTCCCGGCAGCAGGCCTCGTAGAGCGCCCGGTAGCGGGCACGGCCGCCGCCGTCGGCGACGTCGACGCCGACGAGTTCGGCGTGGCGGCGCAGCCGCTCGGCGTCGGCGCGGGTGCGCACCTCGTCGAAAAGGACGATCGACTGCGGCCGACCCATCCGGGAGAGTTCGCGCGTCGCGGGACCGAGGAAGCCGACGACCTCGTCGGTGACGGTGGACGTCAGGTGCAGGATCCTGGACAAGCCGATCGGACCTTCGGTGATTTCCATGGACGGGGGGCGCTAGCGCGCGCCTTCCCGCCGCAGGACGACCTTGACGGTGCGCAGCAGGATCGCGACGTCCGCGACCAGCGACCGGCTCTCGACATAGCGCCGGTCCAGCGCGACGCGCTCCTCGTAGGTGGTGTCGTTGCGCCCGCTGACCTGCCACAGGCCGGTCATGCCGGGCTTGACGCTGACGTAGTGCCACCGGCTGTCGCCGTACTTCGACAGCTCGGCGACGGTCACGGGGCGCGGGCCCACGAGGTGCATGTCGCCCCGGACGACGTTGAGCAGCTGGGGCAGTTCGTCCAGGCTGGTCCGGCGCAGGAAGGCGCCGACGGCCGTGATCCTCGGATCGTGGGTCAGCTTGCGGTCGCGCTGCCATTCGAGCGCGGCGGCCGGGTCTTCCGCCAGGAGCCGCGCCAGGAGCCGGTCGGCGTCGCGGCGCATCGAGCGGAACTTCAGGCATCGGAAGAGCCTGCCGTCCTGGCCGACGCGGTCGTGGGCGAAGAAGACCGGCAGTCCGTCGGCGCGCCACAGCAACGCCATGACGGCGAGCAGCGTGGGCGACAGCACGACCAGCAGCACGACCGCCAGGCACTGGTGGACCAGGAGCACGAGCCGCTCCCGGACGGCGCCCGAGCGCTCGGCGCGGCTGCCGTGGTACCGCATCCGCGCGGCGATGAATGTCCTGACCTGCGCCATCCGTCCTCCTCGCCGATGAATGAACGGGGCCATCGGCATGGCGGCAGTGTGGGCCGGCGACGGCTCGGACCGGGCACGCTCCGGTCCGAAAACGGCCCGGCGTCTTCGGAGCCGGCGCGACGCCGCCGCAGCGTCCAGACTTACAAGGACTGCATAGGGCGGCGCACGCGGGTGCCGCCCCGGAAGGCCTTGACTGGCAATCTCGATCCATCCGTCACGAGGTCCGCCACCCATGCTCGCCCTGAACTACCGAGGACCGTACCGCGTGCGGGTCTCCGAGAAACCCGATCCCGTCATAGAGCATCCGAACGACGCCATCGTGCAGGTGCTGCGCGCCTGCATCTGCGGCTCCGACCTGCACCTCTACCACGGGCTGGTGCCCGACACCCGCGTGGGCACGACCTTCGGCCACGAGTTCGTGGGTACGGTGGTGGACGTCGGCAACTCGGTGCGCAACCTCAAGCGAGGCGACCGCGTGATCGTGCCCTTCAACGTCTTCTGCGGCAGCTGCTACTTCTGCCAGCGCGAGCTCTACGGCAACTGCCAGAACACCAATCCGCAGGCCAGCGCCGTAGGAGGCATCTACGGCTACTCCCACACCGCCGGCGGTTTCGACGGCGGACAGGCGCAGTTCGTGCGCGTGCCCTTCGCCGACGTCGGCCCGACCAAGATCCCCGACGAGCTGCTGCTGGAGGACGCGGTGATGCTCACCGACGCCTTCCCCACCGGCTACCAGGCCGCCGAGATGGGCGGCATCCGCCAGGGCGACACGGTGGTGGTGTTCGGCGCTGGCCCGGTGGGCATCTTCGCGGCCAAGTCGGCCTGGCTGCTGGGCGCCGGGCGCGTGATCGTGGTCGACCACCTGGAGTACCGGCTGGCCTTCGTGCGCGACTTCGCGCAGTGCGAGACCGTCGACTTCAAGTCGGTCGACGACATGGCCATGCACATCAAGAAGATGACCGACGGACTGGGCGCCGACGTCTGCATCGACTGCGTCGGCTGCGAGGCCGCCGGCAGCGCGGTCCAGTACCTGACGGGCGTGAAGCTCAAGCTCCAGGGCGGCGCCGCCACGGTGCTGCACTGGGCGATCAATTCGGTGCGCAAGGGCGGCACGGTGTCGATCGTCGGCGTCTACGGACCGACCTTCAACGCGGTGCCGATCGGCACCGCGGTCAACAAGGGCCTGACGCTGCGCATGAACCAGGCCAGCGTGAAGCGCCACCTGCCGCGCCTGATCGAGCACGTCCGGGCCGGTCGCGTCGAGCCGCACCGGCTCATCACGCACCGCTTCCCGCTGGAGGACGCGGCCGACGCCTACCACCTGTTCTCGAGCAAGCTCGACGGCTGCATCAAGCCCGTCCTGATCCCCCCGGGCGTCACCGTCTGATCCCCGAGGCCTCCAAGGAGCACCACCGCATGGACACACCACCCGAGTTCGCCCACATCAAGGGCTGGGGCGCCGATCTGGATCACGCCAATCGCCCGGCCTATCCCAAGGAACGCACCCCGCCCCGGCTCGACCCGCCGGTGCGCTGGCAGGAGCCGGAGATGCAGCGCCGCCACGTCGAGGTGCTGGTGTCGAAGGAACGGACGGCGATCACGCCCGTCTTCGGCAGCCCGCAGCCGCCGCGCGGCGTGAGCGGCGGCGTGCGCCGCTTCGCCTTCGGCTACAGCGAGAACGACCTGCGCCACTGGCTCCTGCTGCTGCTGGCCGACCGCATCGACGTCGGCGAGGGGCTGGTCGAGGACCTGGCCCGGGGCCACGTGCCGCGCATCTATTCCGAGATGGGCGGCCGCGCCGAACTCGCGCACAACCCGATGGGCGCGGCCAAGAAGGCCCTGACCGTGGCCGCGGTGCTGGGCGCCGTCTACCTGGTGGCGCGACGCCGGTCGGTCCGGCGCTGACCCCTCCCCTTCCTTCCGAACGTTCAACACAAGGAGATGACGACCATGACGAACCTCGGCGAAAAAACCGGCGCCGGCACCCCGGCCTTCCCGTTCCCGACCGCCGACAACCACGACGCCCATGCGACCCCCGCATCGGCGCCCAAGGTGGAGCACCCCACCGAGGAGGCGCTCGATCACGGCATCGAGGAATCGTTTCCCGCCAGCGACCCGGTGTCGGTCAGCGTGACGAGCAAGCTGCCGCCGGCGGCGGCATCGGCGGCGCAGGTGCCGGGCACGGTGGCCGAGGCGGCCGGCGGCAGCGGCGGCGGACCCGGCCTGTCGAGCGCCGTCGAACCGACCGCGCCGGGCGACGACGCGCCGGCCGGCACGCCGGGCACGGGCGAGAGCCTCTGCAGGGACTGCGGCGGCACGGGCCGCGCCGAGGGGGGCGGGGTCTGCCCGACCTGCGAGGGACTGGGCAAGGTGAACGTCGGGGTCGGCGGGGGCTGAATCCCGCAACCCGTCCGGCGGCGCGGGCCGGTGCTCAGTGCCCGCGCATCTTCGAGCGCAGCCGCGCGATCGACTGGCTGTGCAGCTGGCAGACGCGCGATTCGGTCACGCCCAGCACGGCGGCGATCTCCTTCAGGTTCATGTCCTGCTCGTAGTACATGCCCATGATGAAGCGCTCGCGCTCGGGCAGCGTGTCGATGGCCGCGACCAGCGCGGTGCGCAGGCGCTGGTCCTTCAGCAGGCTCATGGGGTCGGCCTCCGTGTCGGCGACGGCGGCGTGGCGGTCGAGGAAACCGTCGTCGTCCTCGCCCTGGCCGTTGCCGCCCATGTCCTCCAGGTACACCAGCTGCGCGCCGCGCACCCGGCCGAGCAGACCCTGGTAGTCGGCCAGCGGCAGGCCGAGTTCGGCGGCGATCTCGGACTCGACCGGCGCGCGGCCCAGGCGGTGTTCCAGCCGGGAGACGGCCTTCTCGATGTCCTTCTGGCTCTTGCGCGAACCGCGCGAGAGCCAGTCGCCCTCGCGCAGCTCGTCGAGCATGGCGCCGCGGATGCGCTGGGTGGCGAAGGTCTCGAACTGCACGCCCTGGCTGGGCTCGTAGCGCGACAGCGCCTCGGCCAGGCCGATCATGCCGACCTGGATCAGGTCGTCGACCTCCACGTTGGGCGGCAGCTTGGCGATCATGTGGTGCGCGAGCCGCTGGACCAGCGGCACGTACTGCTTGATCAGGGCGTCGCGGCCGAGCTGGCCGCGGGCCGTGTACGTCGGGGCGGAGAAGGTGCCTGCGTGCATGGGTCGGGGGTTCCGGGTGCGGTCGGGTCCGTGCCTCAGAGGGCGCAGGCCGCGGGCGAGAAATAGAAGTCCAGGTCGGCGGCGACCGGGTCGAGGGCGGTGGTGCGCTGGCCGGCGTCCATCGACAGCGCGACCAGTTCGCGCGCGTCGGCCGCGCGCCAGTCCTGCGGCACGCGCTGGCCGTCGGTCACGCCGCGCAGCGTCATGCGGTGGCGCATCAGCGCGTCGAGCGCCGGGCCGATCTTGGCCGCTTCGTCGATCTTGGTCAGCACCGCCTGGTGGGTGCCGTCGGCCGTGAAGGCGGTGGCGATCTCGTCGAGCGTGTCGCCGTGCGCGCCGGCGTTGAGCACCACCACGCGCTTGACGCCGGGGACGTCGATCAGGTCGAGCAGTTCCTGGCGCTGCGGGTCGCGCGGCGCGATGCCGGCGGTGTCGATCAGCACCAGGCGCTTGAGCGACAGCAGGCTGAGCATCTCCTGGAGTTCGGCGCGGTCGTGCGCCTGGTGGGCGACGATGCCCAGCTCGCGGCCGAAGGCGCGCAGCTGCTCGTGCGCGCCGGCGCGCTGGACGTCGAGCGTGACCAGGCCGACGCTGGCGGCGCCCCAGCGGGCCGCGCACTGCGAGGCCAGCTTGGCGATGGTGGTGGTCTTGCCCACGCCGGTGGCGCCGATGAGGGCGAAGATCCCGCCCTCCTCCACGATCGACGGCGCGAAGGCGTCGATGCCCAGGCGCCGCTCGAGCGTGCCCAGCATGGCCTCGACCGCGTCGTCGGCGTCGTCCACCGGATCGACGGTGTCCAGCGGCTCGAGCACCTCGCGCGCCAGGGCGGGCGAGTAGCCCGCGCGCATGAGCTTGAGCATCAGGTTCGAATGCACCGGATCGCGCCGGGCGTGGCCGAGCCAGGACAGCGTGTTGAAGCGCTCCTCCATCAGTCGCTTCATGGCGTCGAGTTCGGCCATCAGGACGCGCGTCGCGTCCAGGCTGGCGGCGGCGACGGCCTTGGCGGCGTCCGGCTCGGCGGGGCGCACGGCGATCGGCGCGATCTCGGGCGACGGCGTCGGTGCCGGCTGGGCGACGACGGGCGCCGGGGCCGGCTCCTGCGCGACGACCGGCGGCTCGGCCGCCATCGGCGGCGGTTCGACGAAGGCGGCGGGCGCCGGGGCGGCGTCGGTCGTCGGCTCGGGCTGGAACCAGGAGACCGGCTGCGCCGGCGCCGCGACGGCGGATGCGGCGAAGAACGACGGATCGTTGAAACGCGGCGACGGCGGCTGCGACTGCGTCTGCTGGGGTTCGGTCAGGCGGTACTGCGGCGGCTGGGGCTGCGGCTGGGGCGCGGGTTGCGGCACGGTGCCGCGCGCCTGGGCCGGCGCCGGGGCCGGCGCCGGGGCCGGGGCGGCGCCGGTCGACTCGGTCTGACGGCGCAGCATGCGTTCGCGCACGTAGTCCTGGAACGACAGCGTGCTCATGGCCAGCTGCTCGACGTCGGCCTGCACCACCTCCTCGGTCGTGGCGCCGCCGGCGGAGACCAGTGCGTAGGGCGTCGGCGCGGCGTTGGCCAGGCGGCGCTCGGTCTGGATCGACGAGGTCGACGACGCGGCCGGCCGCGACGGCGCCAGCGGCTTCGGTGCCGGTGCCTGCGGCTGCGCGGCCGGCTGGGCCTGCGACTGCAGCGCGCCCAGCGGCGACAGCGCCTCCTCGGTCGATGCCATCACCTCGACGCCGGTGCTGGTCTGCCGGTTCGACAGGATCAGCGTCGCATCGCCGAAGGCGGCGCGGGCCAGGGCCAGCGCTTCGCGGGCGGTGGGGGCGTGAAAGCGTTGGATGTTCATGCGTTGGCTCCTCGCAGGATCGGACCGATGCGGATCGTGTGGGTTTCGGGAATTTCACTGTGCGCGAGCACCTGCAGGCGCGGCGCGGAACGTTTGACCAGGCGGGCGATGGCGCCGCGGATGCCGTCGGGCACCAGCAGGCAGGCGGGCACGCCGCGCTCTTCCTGCTTGAGCGCCACCTCGGCGGCGGTGCGCGTGAAGACCTCGGCCACGCCGGGGTCCAGCGCCGGCGAGTGGGGGTTGCCCAGGGCCTGCATCAGCAGCCGCTCGAAGCCGGGCTCGATGGCGATGACGTCGAGCTCCTTCACCGGGCCATAGATCTGCTGCACGATGGCCGGGGCCAGCGCGGTGCGCACGCGGCGCACCAGCTCGACCGGGTCGGTGGTGGCGCCGGCGTTCTCTGCCAGCGTCTCGACGATGGTGCGGATGTCGCGGATGTTCACGGATTCTTCCAGCAGCAGCTGCAGCACCCGCTGGAAGGAAGAGATCGACACCAGCTTGGGTACGACTTCCTCGATCAGCTTCGGCGCCAGTTTGCTCACGTGTTCGACCAGTTGTTGGGTTTCCGTGCGGCTCAGCAACTTCGCGGCCTGCACTTGCATCAAATGTGACAGATGGGTCGCCATCACGGTCTCCGAATCAACGACCGTGAAACCGCCCATTTGCGCGGCTTCCTTCTGCCGCTCCTCGATCCAGTGCGCCGGCAGGCCGAAGGCCGGGTCGGTGGTGGCGGTGCCCAGCAGCGGCATCGTGATGCCGCCGGGATTGATCGCCAGGTACATGCCGGGGAAGGCCTCGCCCTCGGCCACCACCACGCCGCGCAGGGTCACGCGGTAGCCGCTGGGCTTCAATTCGAGGTTGTCGCGCACGTGCACGGCCGGCGGCAGGAAGCCCACCTCCTGAGCGAACTTGCGGCGCACGCCCTTGATGCGCGTGAGCAGGTCGCCCTGGCGGTCCTTGTCGACCAGCGCGATCAGGCGGTAGCCCAGCTCCAGGCCCAGCGGATCGACCGGCAGCAGGTCGTCCCAGGTGGCCTCGGCGTCGGCCGCGGGCGCGCCGACGGCGGCCTCCGGCGCCGCGGCGGCCGGGCGCTTGTGGCTGGCCCAGGCGCCGTAGCCCAGCAGCGCGGCCATGCCCAGGAACACCAGGTGCGGCATGCCCGGGATCACGCCCAGCAGCCCCAGGATGCCGGCCGTGAGGCCCAGCACGCGCGGCGAGGTCAGCAGCTGGGAGATGATCTGCTTGCCGACGTCGTCCTCGCGGCCCACGCGCGAGACCACCATCGCCGCGGCCACCGAGATCAGCAGGCCCGGGATCTGCGCCACTAGCGCGTCGCCCACCGCCAGCAGGATGTAGGTGTCGGCCGCCTTGCCCGCCGACAGGCCGTGCTGCAGCACGCCGATGGCGAAGCCCCCGACGATGCTGATGATCAGGATCAGAATGCCGGCGATCGCGTCGCCGCGCACGAACTTCGACGCACCGTCCATGGAGCCGAAGAAGTTCGCCTCCTCGGCCACCTCCAGGCGCCGGCGACGGGCCTCCTTCTCGTCGATGTTGCCCGAGCTCAGGTCGGCGTCGACCGCCATCTGCTTGCCGGGCATGGCGTCGAGCGTGAAGCGCGCCGACACCTCGGCGATGCGCTCGGAGCCCTTGGTCACCACCACGAAATTGATCACCACCAGGATCGCGAAGACGATCAGGCCGACGGCGAAGTTGCCGCCGATGAGGAAGTGGCCGAAGGCCTCGATCACCGCGCCAGCGGCGCCCGGGCCGGTGTGGCCCTCGAGCAGCACGACGCGCGTGGAGGCGACGTTGAGCGACAGGCGCATCAGCGTGGTGAGCAGCAGCACGCTCGGGAACGCCGCGAAGTCCAGCGGCCGCACCATGTACGCCGCCACCATCATCACCATCAGCGCGACGGCGATGTTGAGCGTGAAGAAGACGTCGAGCATCCCCGGCGGGATCGGCAGCACCATCAGCGCCAGGATCGAGATCACCAGCAGCGGCGCGGCCGCGCGCTGGACCATGCCGCCGTTGTTGCCCATCCATTGGCGGGCGGAAGCGAAGTTCTGGATCATGGGGCGGGGGTGGTGGTGTTGGCGGCGATCGCGGCGTCGGCGGCGGTCTTCTTCTTGTGGAGCGGATCGAGCTCGGGCGGCACGAAGGGTTCGGGCACCGAGGCCGGCATGGGACCCTCGCCGCGCAGCGCGGCCTTCAGGCGGTAGACGTAGGCCAGCACCTGGGCCACGGCCGTGTAGAGGCTCGACGGGATGGACTGGTCGATCTCGGCGTGGGCGAACAGCGCGCGCGCGAGCATCGGCGACTGCACCACCGGGATCTTGTGCTCGGTGGCGATGTCGCGGATGCGCATGGCCAGCAGGTCGGCGCCCTTGGAGATCACCTGCGGCGCGTTCATGGTCTGGTCGTCGTAGCGCACCGCGACGGCGAAGTGCGTCGGGTTCATCAGGACGAAGTCGGCCTTGGGCACGGCGCCGATGCTCGCGCGCTGGGCGATCTCGCGCGCCGCGCTGCGCTGGCGGCCCTTGGTGTGCGGGTCGCCCTCGGACTCCTTGTGCTCCTGCTTGACGTCCTCGTGCGACATCTTCAGCTTGGCGCGGTGGAAGAAGCCCTGCAGCGGCACGTCGACCACCGCCGCGGTCAGCACCACCAGCAGCATCAGGCCCATGCCCGAGACGAGCCAGTCGCCCAGGGTGCGCAGGGCCGCGGGCGCGGGCTGCGTCATCATCTGCGTCACGGTGCCGATCGAGCCGCTGAGGAACAACCAGCCCGTCAGGCCCAGCAGCGCCGACATGAACACCAGCTTGGCGACGTTGAAGAGCTGCTGCTTGGAGAACAGGTTGGCGATGCCCGAGAGCGGGTTGAGCCGGCCGAAGTCGGGCGTGATGGCCTTGGCGCTGGCCACCCAGCCGCCCGCCGCGATGGTGCTGCCCACGGCGACGAACAGCACGATGCCGGCGAAGAGCGCGCACACCGCGAGCCCGAAGCCCGCCAGCCTGGCCAGCCGCGCGAGCATCTGGGCCGGGTCGGACACCGTGGCCGCGTCGAAGACCAGCGCCTGCGCGAGCGCGGCGCGCATCGCCTCGAAGCCCGTGGGCGCCAGCAGCATCAGCGCGACGGCGCCGGTGCCCACCACCGCCAGGTGCGACAGGTCGCGCGAGCGGGCGACCTGGCCGTCCTTGCGGGCCTTGTCGAGCTTGCGCTGCGTGGCGGGGAGGTTGCGGTCCTGGCTGGTGGATGACATGGCGATGCGGTGTGCGTTGCCAGGAATTGTCCGCAGCCGGGGGGAAATCTAAAGGCGGATCAGAGGGGGAAAACGGCGCCTTTCGGGGCGTCTGGATCGACGCCTTCCTTCGGAACGCGGGAGCCGGAGTGACGCCTCTCCGCTCCGGGGAGAGGCGGGGAGAGGGGCTGCGGGCGGTGGATGCGATGGCGGCGCCGGTCACCGCCGTCGGCCCTCACCCCCGCCCTCTCCCGGAGGGAGAGGGAGCAAGACGGGAATCTCGGGGCAGGTTTCGCCTCCTGCTCCTGCTCCTGCTCCTGCTACCTCAGCGCTGAGCCGGCTCGGTCGCCGCCACCTTGGCCGCGCGGCCGGACTCGCGCGCGGGCGCCACCGGCTCGCGCGCGACGCTCTTGTCCTGCGCCTTCATCTGGTCGGTGATCGCCTTCACCGCGTCGTTGCCCTCCATCGCCGGACCGCCGCCCATCAGGCGCGATTCGCCCTCGCGCGTGAGCACGGTGATGCTGATGCGCCGGTTCACGGGCGCGAGCTTGTTGTCCTTGTCGAGCAGGTCGCTCGCGGCCACGCCGACCACGCGCACCAGCTTGTCGTCGGGCATGCCCGAGGCCACCAGCTCGCGCCGCGAGGCGTTGGCCCGGTCGGCCGAGAGTTCCCAGTTGCCGTAGCCCCGGTCGCCGTTGCCGTAGGGCGCGGCGTCGGTGTGGCCGGCCAGGCTGACGCGGTTCTCGATGCCGTTCAACGCCGTGCCGATGTCCTGCAGGATGGTGCGCATGTAGGGCTTCACCAGCGCGCTGCCGCTGTCGAACATCGGGCGGTTTTGGTCGTCGACGATCTGGATCTCCAGCCCGTCGATCGACATCTGCAGCCGGATCTGCGAGCGGTACTCGCGCAGCTTGGGGTTGTTCTCGATCAGGTCCTCGATCCGGGCGCGCAACGTGGCCATGCGCTTGGCGTCCTGCTGGCGCGCCTGCTCGCTCTTGCCGGCCTCGTCGGGCTTGGACTTGGCCTCGCCCTGCGCGCTCTTGACCTCGCCGTGCGTGCGCGAGAGGTCCTTGCCGCCGCCCGTGACGATGCTCGAGCTGCTGCCCGAGCCCGGCCCGCCCGACATCTCCACCTTCAGCGGCGAGTGGAAGTACGACGCGATGCCCTGCAGGTCGCCCTTGGCGGTCGAGCCCAGCAGCCACATCAGCAGGAAGAAGGCCATCATGGCCGTCACGAAGTCGGCGTAGGCGATCTTCCAGGCCCCGCCGTGATGCGCGTGCGCCGCCTTCTTGACGCGCTTGACGATGATCGGCTGGAGCTTCTTCGCTCCCTGTGCTGTCGCCATGTCAGGTTCCTCGCATCACTTCTTTTTGACGTAGGTCTCGAGCTCGCTGAAGCTCGGGCGCTCGGTCGAGAACAGCACCTTGCGGCCGAACTCGATCGCGGTGGTGGGGTTGTAGCCCTGCATGCTCGCCAGCAGCGTGGTCTTGATGCACTGCAGTTCCTTGGAGCCGTCCTCGACCTTCTGCTCCAGCAGGCCGCCCAGCGGCTCGACGATGCCGTAGGCCAGCAGGATGCCCAGGAAGGTGCCCACCAGCGCCGAGCCGATCATCCCGCCGAGCACCGCCGGCGGCTGGCCGACCGAGCCCATGGTGTTCACCACGCCCAGCACCGCCGCCACGATGCCGAAGGCCGGCAGGCCGCCCGCGAGCCGGGCGATGGCCGCCACCGGCGCATGCGCCTCGGAGTGGTGGGTGTCGATCTCGCTTTCCATCAGCGCCTCGATCTCGTGGGCGTTGAGGTTGCCCGAGACCATCATGCGCAGGTAGTCGGTGGTGAACTCGACGACGTGGTGGTCGTTCGCGAGCTTGGGATACTTCTGGAAGATCGGCGAGTCGTGCGGCGTCTCGACGTCCTTCTCGATCGACATCAGGCCGTCCTTGCGCGCCTTCTGCAGGATGTCGTAGAGCAGCGCCATCAGGTCGAGGTAGCGCGCCTTGGTGTACTTGGAGCCCTTGAAGGCGCTGGGCAGCAGCTTCATCGTGCTCTTGAGCACCTTGGGCTGGTTGTTGACGACGAAGGCGCCGATGGCCCCTCCCCCGATCACCATCAGCTCGATGGGCAGCGCGTGGAGCACGACGCCGATGTTGCCGCCGTGGATGATGTAGCCACCGAAGATGCAGCCGATCGCGACGAGATAACCGATGATGACGAACATGGGATGAGGGCCTGGCTTTCTTCTTCAGTAGGCTTGTATTGGGCCGCGACACGGGTCCGGACGGTCCATGAATAAGGGCCCGCGAAGGGCCCTTGTTCGAGTCTTAGGTAGCGCCCGCTCACGCGGCGCCACCCCACGGCGACGGCTACTGCAGCTGGATGCTGCCGGCGGCCGCGCCCTTGCCCGCGCGCGCCGGCGGCTCGCACAGGCCGCAGACGAAATGACGCGCGTTCTCGTAGGGCTCGGTGACGAAATGCCCGCCGCACTTGGAGCACGGGGTCATGGCCAGCATCTGGGCCTCCATGAAGCGCACCAGGCGCCAGGCCCGCGTGATCGACAGCTGCGGATCGAGCCCGCAGACGCCGACCTGCTCGGTGTAGAGCTGGTAGGCCTTGATCAGCGCGTCGATGCCTTCGAGCGTGCTGGTCTTGGCCAGGTAGGTGTAGATGTTGTGGAACAGCGAGGCGTGGATGTTGGGTTGCCACGTCAGGAACCAGTCGGTCGAGAACGGCAGCTGGCCCTTGGAGGGCGACTTGCCCGCCACTTCCTTGTAGAGGCGCAGCAGCCGCTCGTAGGACAGCTCGGTCTCGCTCTCCAGGACCTGGAGCCGGGCACCCATCTCGATCAGGCTGACGGCCCGTTCGATCTGACGCGATTCACCGACGATGCTCTTGTGAGTGGGCATGAGTGAGAGGCTCCTGAGGGTTGGACGACGAGGACGGGCGGCTCAGATCGAGGCTTCGGCGAAGCGGCTGGACATCAGCAGGTTCGCATGCAGGCGGGCGGTGGACTCGTTGGCCGTGCGGGCCGGCAGGTTGTGCTGGGTCAGCAGGTTCCAGACCATGTCGTCGTCGGCGCGGAAGCGGCACAGCAGCATGTTGCTGGAGGCCAGCTTCATGATCTGCGAGGGCGACAGCGTGGCGATCAGGTCGGCCGATTCCTCCGA
Source organism: Variovorax sp. PvP013 (assembly GCF_050435945.1). NCBI lineage: Bacteria > Pseudomonadati > Pseudomonadota > Betaproteobacteria > Burkholderiales > Comamonadaceae > Variovorax > Variovorax sp. PvP013. Next base: position 189,774 of record NZ_JBNDLF010000001.1, on the reverse strand, counting down.
GATGCCCAGGCGGAACAGCGCCTGCGCCTTGTCCTGGCGGATCAGGCTCTGGGAGAGCATGAGGTAGGTGAGGTTGGCTTCCCGGATCTCCGTCAGCATCTGTTCGCTCGTCATCTTGTGCCTTTCGCGGACCGCGGTCCTGTCGTTCGATGGAGCGATTGTGGAGCGCGTAACAAAAACTTTAATAGGCAAACAACTGTCAACTCGGACCGGTTCTCCGACAAGGCGGCAAGGCAAATTCCTACATCTAAGGTACTCGTGTAAAACGAAGGCATACACAAACAGGCTATCGACTCAATTGATGAAGTTGATTTATGTAATCTTTCATACTCGTTACAGATTGAAATACTCAATCGTTAACTCTTTTGCATTCGTGCTGGAAAGTCCTTCCACCCCCTGCCTGTAGGCCATCTTTTTTGTAACAGAAGCACGAATTTCGACCGAAAGTGTTGTTTGCAACCGACGTAAACGCCAACTTTCGCTCGTTTCAGGTTTTGTCCGACACCGTTTCCGTTCGTCCGAGGGGTCGCCGCACGCGCCTATCGATCGCCACGACGATTTCTTGAGGGTCAAAAAGAAAAATAAAAAGCCTAAAGACTCCGCCTCGACCGCCCGAAAACCACACATCGGGCCTCACAGCGAGGTTTGACCGGTAAGCCAGTGTCAGTGACTGGCGATGACATTGGCAGCAATGCCGTAACTCAACACCTTCAAGGAATCTGATCATGCCTTCCGTCATTAATACAAACATCAACTCGCTCAACGCTCAGCGCAACCTGGGCGCCAGCCAGAACTCGCTGACCACGTCGATGCAGCGCCTGTCGTCGGGCATGCGCATCAACAGCGCCAAGGACGACGCCGCCGGCCTCGCCATCTCCGAGCGCATGACCGCCCAGATCAAGGGCCTGACGCAAGCCGGCCGCAACGCCAACGACGGCATCTCGCTGGCGCAGACCGCCGAAAGCGCCCTGGGCACCATCAGCAACAACCTGCAGCGCGTCCGTGAGATCGCCGTGCAGTCGCGCAACGCCACCAACTCGGCTGACGACCGCGCCGCGCTGCAGAAGGAAGTCTCGCAACTCAAGGACGAAATCGGCCGCGTCGCCAGCCAGACCTCGTTCAACGGCACCAAGCTGCTCGACGGCTCGTTCACGGCACAGGCCTTCCAGGTCGGCGCCAACCAGGGCGAGACCATCAACATCGCGAGCGTCGCCAACGCCACGACCACGGCGCTCGGCACCTGGACCTCGGTGGCGACCACCGCCGCGACGGTCAACGGCGCTGCACCGGCCGCAGCCGGAGCCATCGCGGCCAATGCGTTCAGCATCAACGGCGTCAACATCGGTGCCGTGACCGCCGGCGCGGACGTCAAGGGCCAAGGCGCCAACGTCGCCGCGGCGATCAACGCCAAGACGGCCGATACCGGCGTCACGGCGACGGCGGACGCCGCGACAGGCGCCGTCACGCTGAAGTCCGCGGGCAGCGCCTCGATCGTCATCGCCGGCACGGTCACCAACACCGGCCTGACCGCGGGCACGACCGCCGCCGCCACCGTCGCAGGCACGGCCCAGACCGGTTTCGCCAACCTCGACGTCTCCACCACGGACGGCGCCGACAACGCCATCCTGGCCATGGACGCCGCGCTCAAGTCGGTCAACTCCTCGCGCGCCGACCTGGGCGCCGTCCAGAACCGCTTCGAATCGGTGGTCTCCAACCTGGCCAGCTCGGCCGAGAACCTGACCGCCTCGCGCAGCCGGATCACGGACGCCGACTTCGCGGCCGAAACCGCCAACCTGTCGCGCTCGCAGATCCTGCAGCAGGCCGGCACGGCGATGGTGGCCCAGGCCAACCAGCTGCCCCAGGGCGTTCTGTCGCTGCTGCGCTGATTCCAGTCGTAAAAACGAAAACAGGGGGCTCTTCAGGGTCTTCCTGAAGGTTTCGGCCCCGGGCGGCGAACGGAGAATTCCGTTCGCCGCCTTTTGCATGACGCATCCGTGGCGTAAGCGCTACCTTCGGACAAGCAGAGGACAAAGACCATGGCAACCATTTCATCGGCCGGCATCGGCAGCGGCCTCGATGTCGACGGCATCGTCACCAAGCTGATGGCCGTGGAGAAGCAGCCGCTGACCTCGCTGCAGACCAAAGCCAGCACCCTCACCAGCAAGATCTCGGCCTTCGGCACCATCAAGTCGCAGCTCTCGTCGCTCTCCGACGCGGCCGGCGCGCTGGCCAAGGCCGCGATCTGGGACGGCAAGACGGCCGCCACCGGCAACGCCGCGGCCATTTCGGCCTCCCTCGCCGGCACACCCAGCGCCTCCATCAGTTCCTTCGAGGTCTCCGTCTCCACGCTGGCCCGCGCCCAGACCGCGGCCTCGGCGGCCGTCAGCCCGCCGGGCTCCACCGTGGGCAGCGGCAACCTCTCGATCGCGCTGGGCTCCTGGAGCGGCGGCCCGACGCCCGCGTTCACGCAGGGCACGGCCGCGGCCGTCTCGGTGGCCGTGACGGCGACCGACACCATGAGCAGCATCGCCACCAAGATCAACGCGGCCGGCGCCGGCGTCTCGGCCACGGTCATCAAGGACGCGTCGGGCGAGCGGCTGATGATGCGATCGAGCACCACCGGCGAAGCGGCGGGCTTCCGCATCCAGACCACCGACGACGGCACTTCCACCGGCCCCGGACTGGGCGTGCTGGCCTTCGACGATCCGGCCGGCGGCAAGGGCATGGCCGCGGGCAAGGTCCAGTACGGCCAGAACGCCAAGGCCACCATCAACGGCATCGACGTCAGCTCGCCCACCAACACCCTGGCCGACACCGTGACCGGGGTGTCGCTCACGCTGTCGCAGGTGACCACCACGCCGGTGCAGATCGACGTGACGTCCGACACCAGCGCCATGCGCACCGCGATCAAGACCTTCGTCACCGCCTACAACGCCACGAACGACATGTTCAATTCGGCGATGAAGTACGACGCCACCACCAAGACCGCCGCCCTGCTCCAGGGCGACGGCACCACGCGCGGCCTGCAGAACGCCCTGCGCAGCATGGTGGGGGCGACCTCGGGCGGCGGCGCGATCAAGCAGCTGTCGGACCTGGGCATCTCGGTGGGCAAGGACGCCACCGGCAACCTGGTCGTCGACGACGCCAAGCTCACCAAGGCGCTGGCCGACCCCGCGGCGGTGCGGCAGTTCTTCTCCGCCGCGGCCGCCACGACGAGCGCCACCGGCACCACCGGTACCACCGGCACGGGCGCGGTCGGCGACGCCACCACCGGCTTCGCCACCCGCTTCGCCGCCTTCACCCAGGACGCCATCGGCACGGGCGGCTCGCTCAGCGGCAAGACCGACTCGCTGCAGGCGCAGAAGACCGCCAACGGCAAGGACCAGGACCGCGTGAACACCCGCCTGACGCTGACCGAGGCGCGCCTGCGCAAGCAGTACTCGGCGCTCGACACCACCGTCTCGTCGCTGACGGCGCTCAACACCTACGTCACGCAACAAATCGCACAGTGGAACAAGTCCACCTGAAAACTGGGCCTTGAGTTCCCTCGTCGCCTGCCGATAACAAGAACAAGAACTGCAAAGGACAACGCGCCATGTACACCCCTCCCAGCCTTCGCGCCGCCTCGGCCTACAAGACCGTCGGTGCCCAGTCGAGCGTCGACGGCGCCGATGCCCACCAGCTCATCGTGCTGCTGTTCGACGGCCTGCTGCAAGCCGTCAACGCGGCGCGCGGCGCGCTCTCGCGCGGCGACGTGGCGACCAAGGGCACGCAGATCCAGCGCGCGGTGCGTTTCCTGGAAGAGGGCTTGAAGGGTGGCCTGGACGACCAGCGCGGCGGCGAACTGGCCCGGCGCCTGCGCGCCCTCTACGACTACTGCATCCAGCGCCTGACGCAGGGCAACGCCCGCAACGACGCGAGTGCGCTGGCCGAGGTCGTCGCGCTCATCACCCCGGTGGCCGACGGCTGGAAGGACATGGGCCGCCAGCGCAAGGCGCAAGCCGCGTGAACGCCATCGCCATGCAGCAGCACTTCCGAATCGAGTCCCCCATGCAAGAACGCCTGCTCGACTACTACACCGCGATCGAGGAAGCGAGCAGCCAGATGCTGCGCGCCGCCCGCCGCGAGGACTGGGACGCCGTGGTGCGCTGCGAGGGCGTGTGCGTGGTGCTCATCGAGCAGCTGCGCTACAAGGCCCGCTCCGAGGACCTGCCGCGCGAGGACCGCGCCGAGAAGATGCGCGTGATGCAGCGCATCCTGCGCCACGACGCCGAGATCCGCACCCTGGCCGAGCCCTGGCTGTCGCAGTTCGACCAGTTGCTCGAACCGCGCGCTCAACAAGTGCACTGACCCCCAGTCTTCGCGCACTGCGTGTCGCTTCGCCAACTCCCTTCCAGGGGAGAAATGGGCTCACCCCCAGGCTTGCTCGCTTCGCGTAGCAGCGCCAACCCCCTTCCAGGGGGCGACACCAGAGGCCCGGCGGAGCCGGTTCCTCGGTGTCCTGGGCCTGAGCGGCAGAGGATCGCTCAGCCCTTGGCGACGATGGATGCGATGGCCTCGCCCACTTCGGTGGTGGAAGCCGTGCCGCCCAGGTCGCGCGTGCGCGGGCCTTGGGCCAGCACCTGCTCGATGGCCGCCACGATGGCGTCGTGCGCCGGCTTGCAGCCGAGGAAGTCCAGCATCAGGGCGCCCGACCAGATCATGGCGATCGGGTTGGCGATGTTCTGGCCGTAGATGTCGGGCGCCGAGCCGTGCACCGGCTCGAACAGCGACGGGAAGTCGCGCTCCGGGTTCAGGTTGGCCGAGGGCGCCAGGCCGATGGTGCCGGTGGTCGCCGGTCCCAGGTCCGACAGGATGTCGCCGAACAGGTTGCTCGCCACCACGACGTCGAAGCGCTGCGGCTGCATGACGAAGCGCGCCGTCAGGATGTCGATGTGCTGCTTGTCGACCGTGACCTCCGGATAGCCCTGCCCCACCGCGTCGGCGCGGCCGTCCCACCAGGGCATGCTGATGGCGATGCCGTTGCTCTTGGTGGCCACGGTCAGGTGCTTGCGTGGGCGCGACTTGGCCAGCTCGTAGGCGTACTTCAGCACGCGGTCGGTGCCGAAGCGGCTCATCACCGTCTCCTGCACCACGATCTCGCGCTCGGTGCCGGCGTACATCACGCCGCCGAGGTTGGTGTACTCGCCCTCGGTGTTCTCGCGCACCACGAAGTAGTCGATGTCGCCGGGCTTGCGATTGGCCAGCGGGCACGGCACGCCCTCGAACAGGCGCACCGGGCGCAGGTTGATGTACTGGTCGAACTCGCGCCGGAACTTCAGCAGCGAGCCCCACAGCGAGACGTGGTCGGGCACTGCGGCGGGCCAGCCGACGGCGCCGAAGTAGATCGCGTCCATGGGCTGGAGCTGCGCCTTCCAGTCGTCCGGCATCATCTGGCCGTGCGCGGCGTGGTAGTCGCAGCTGGCCCACTCGATGGGCTTGAAGTTCAGCGTCAGGCCGAAGCGCTTCGCGGCGGCCTCGAGCACGCGGACGCCCTCGGGGATGACCTCCTTGCCGATGCCGTCGCCGGGGATGAGTGCGATGTCGAAGGGGCGGTTGCTCATGGGTGCGTGTCTCCTGGATCGGGTTGCGGATGTGGATGGAAGACACCGAGTGTCGTGAATTCACGCCCGCTCTACCATGGGGTGTTTCGTCAATCGATCGTGCACGCCGCGTGAACAACACCCCTGCCACTCCCGCCACCGATGACCTGCGCGTCTTCGTCGCCGTGACGCGCCAGACCAGCTTCCGCGCCGCCGCGCAGATGCTGGGCGTGTCGCCCGCCTACGTGACCAAGCGCATCCGCGTGCTGGAGACCCAGCTCGCCACCCGGCTGCTGCATCGCACGACGCGGCGCGTGACCGTCACCGAGGAAGGCGAGCGCGTCTACGTCTGGGCCCTGCGCGTGCTCGACGATCTCGACAGCCTGGTCGAGGAGGTCGCCGCCGCGCGGCGGGCCCCGCGAGGATTGCTGCGGGTGAGCGGGAGTTTCGGCTTCGGGCGGCAGGTGGTGGCGCCGGCGCTGGCGCGGATGATCGCCGCGCACCCGACGATGGCGGTGCGGCTGGAACTGTTCGACCACCTGGTCGACATCGCCGGCGACGGCTTCGACCTCGACGTGCGGGTGGGCGACGCCATCGCGCCGCAGTTCATCGCGCGCCGGCTGGCGGCCAACCACCGGGTGCTGTGCGCGTCGCCCGACTACCTCGCGCGGCGCGGCGCGCCGCAGTCGCTGGCCGACCTGGCCGCGCACGACTGCCTGGTGATCCGCGAGCGCGACCATCCCTTCGGCGTCTGGAAACTGGAAGCGGCCGGCGGCGACGCGCAGACCGTGAAGGTGACCGGATCGATGTCGACCAACCACGGCGAGATCGCCGTGCAGTGGGCGGTCGACGGACGCGGCATCGTGCTGCGCTCGATCTGGCAGGTCGGCCCGCTGCTGCGCGAGGGCCGCCTGGTGCGGGTGCTGCCGGACCACCGGCAGGAGGCCAACGTCTGGGCCGTCTACCCGACGCGCCTCGCGCATTCGGCCAAGGTGCGGGTGTGCGTGGAGTTCCTGGAACGCTCGTTCGCGGGACTCGACGGCGGCGCGGTGACGCCCGCCGCCTGAGTCCGCCTCACACCTGCATGTTCATGATGTCGCTGTAGGCCTGCACCATCCGGTTGCGCACGTGCAGCGTGGCCTGGAAGCCGATCTGCGACTTCTGGATGGCGACCATGGTCTCCTCCAGGCCGACCTTGGGGTTTTCGAGCTGCACCTCGCGCTGCATCGAGGTGGCCTGGGTCTGGGCGCTGCTGACGGCGCCGAGGGCGCCCCGGAGGGCGCCGGCGAAACCGCCGTCCGAGGGTGCTTCGACCGCGTGGGCGGTGTCGGCGGAGCGGGCGACGAGGGGGACGGAGACGGGCGAGAGACGGAGTTCCATGCCACCGATGCTAGGGGCCGGCGGCGTTCCGAGCCCGGGGAAATGACGGGCAAAGCGACGCCTTATCGGGCTTATGCCGGAGGGCCGGATCCGAATAATCGCTGGCAGTGGAAGGCAACCGGGCCGTCCGCTGCTCACTCCGATTGCACCCATGCCCGCTGTCGCCGAACTGCCTGTCGCTTCCTTCTCCTCCGCCGCTGCGGCGCCCGCCTGGGGCGGCCGTCTCGCGACGATGGACCGCCGCAAACGCCTGCGCCTGGCGCTCGGCGTGGCCGTGCTGGTGGCCGTGGCGGTCGCCGCCGTCGTGCTCGGCCGCCAGCCCGACTGGCGCGTGCTGTTCGCCAACCTGAGCGACAAGGACGGCGGCGCCGTCGTCGCCCAGCTCACGACGATGAACATCCCCTACAAGTACTCCGAGGGCGGCGGCGCGGTCATGGTGCCGGCCGACAAGGTCCACGACGTGCGCCTGCGGCTGGCCTCGCAGGGCCTGCCCAAGGGCTCGGTCGCCGGCTTCGAGCTGATGGAGAACAGCCGCTTCGGCATGACGCAGTTCCAGGAGAAGCTCAACTTCCAGCGCGGGCTCGAGGGCGAGCTCACGCGCTCGATCCAGGCCCTGGGCTCGGTGCAGAGCGCCCGCGTGCACCTGGCGCTGCCGAGCCAGAACGGCTTCTTCCGCGAGCAGCAGAAGCCCTCGGCCTCGGTGCTGCTGAGCCTCTACCCGGGCCGCGCGCTGGAGCGCGCCCAGATCGCCGGCATCGTCCACCTGGTGGCCTCCAGCGTGCCCGAACTCGCCCCCACCGCCGTCAGCGTGCTCGACGACAGCGGCAAGCTGCTGTCGGACAGCGGCACCGCGGGCGACGCCGCCGGCGCCGTCGACGGCCAGCAGCTGCAGTACCGCCAGCAGCTCGAACAGCTCTACACCCGCCGCATCCTGGACATCCTGGAGCCGGTGGTCGGCCGCCAGAACGTCAAGGCGCAGGTCACGGCCGACGTCGACTTCTCGCAGACCGAGGCCACCTCGGAGGAGCACCGCCCCAACCTCACGGCCGACGCCAGCGCGGTGCGCAGCCAGCAGACGGTGGAGACCACCGGCGCCGCCGCGGCCGGCGCCGCCGCAGGCGGCGTGCCCGGCGCCACCACCAACCAGCCCCCCGGCCCCTCGACCGCCCCGGTCAACGGCGCCGCCGCGCCGCTGGCGCCGACGGCGGCCACGGCCGGCGCGACCGCCGCCACGGCGGCCGGCGCCAAGCCGCCGGGCAAGCGCGAGTCGATCACCAACTACGAGGTCGACAAGACCGTCAAGACCGTGCGCGGCGCCACCGGCCAGATCCGCCGCCTGAGCGCGGCCGTGGTGGTCAACTACCAGAACATCGCCGACGCCCAGGGCAAGAGCAGCCCGACCGCGCTGTCGGCCCAGCAGATCGAGCAGATGACGGCGCTGGTGCGCGAGACCATCGGCTTCAGCAAGGACCGCGGCGACTCGGTCAACCTGATGAACACGCCCTTCCTGGTCGACGCGACGGCCCCGGCGCCCGAGCTGCCGCTGTGGAAGAAGCCCGAGACCCTGGAGCTGGTGCGCAGCCTGGCCTGGCCGATCGGCCTGGCGGTGATCGGCACGATCGTGCTGTTCGGCATGGTGCGCCCCGGCCTGAAGGCGATGGCCGTGGTGCCGCCGCCCGCCGCCCTGCCCGCGCCGGGCACGGCCGCCGTCCTCGCCGCGCCCGGCGCCACGCTCGACGCCATGCTGTCCGAGGAACCCCTGCGCCCGGCGCTGGCCTCGCCCGCGAACGCCGGCGGTCCGGCCAGCCTCGCCAATGCGGCCGCCGCCGCCGCGCTGCCGACGCCGGCCGAGGTGGTGCCCGAACAGGCCCGCCTCGAGGGCGCCCGCCAGATGGCGCGCGACAACCCCGGCGCGGTAGCCAACATCGTCAAGGGCTGGGTCAACGGCGATGCCGCCGCGACCCCGGCCGGAGCCTGATCCGACATGGCCATGGACGAACAGGGACTCAGCGACGCGGCGATCCTGCTGATGTCGCTCGGCGAGGAAGAGGCCGGCCAGGTGCTGCGCCACCTCTCGCCGCGCGAGGTGCAGAAGATCGGCGAGACCATCGCCAAGACGCGCGCCGTCTCGCGCGAACGCCTGGGCGAGGTGGCCGACCGCTTCGTCACCGCCACGGCCGGACAGAGCCTGTTCGCCGCCGACACCAGCGACTACGTGCGCGCGGTGATGCAGCGCGCGCTGGGCGAGGAGAAGGCGGCGATCCTGGTCGACCGCATCCTGCAGACGGCCGACCTCACCGGCATCGAAAACCTCAAGTGGATGGACGCCGCTTCGGTGGCCGAGGTGCTGAAGGTGGAGCACCCGCAGATCGTCGCGGCGATCCTGGTGCACCTGGAGGCCGAGCACGCCTCGGCCATCCTGGTGGCCCTGCCCGAGGCCCTGCGCGCCGAGGTGCTGCTGCGCGTGGCCACGCTCGAGGGCATCCAGCCGGCCGCGCTGGAGGACTTGAACGAGGTCATGTTCCGCGTGCTGGCCGGCGGCGGCAAGATCAAGAAGGCGTCCCTGGGCGGCGCCAAGACCGCCGCCGGGATGATCAACATGCTCGGCGCCGGCGTGGACACCCAGGCGATCGACGCCATCCGCATGCACGACCCCGACCTGGCCCAGCAGATCGCCGACCTGATGTTCGTCTTCGACGACGTCATGAAGCTCGACGACAAGGCGCTGCAGCTGGTCCTGAAGGAGGTCGCCTCCGAGACGCTCATCGTCGCCCTCAAGGGCGCCGCGCCGGCATTGCGCGACAAGTTCCTGGCCAACATGTCCTCGCGCGCGGCCGAGTCGCTGCGCGAGGACCTGGAGTCGCGCGGCCCGATGCGGCTGTCCGAGGTCGAGGCGCAGCAGAAGGAGATCCTGAAGGCGGTGCGCCGCCTGGCCGACGACGGCCAGATCACCCTGGGCAGCGGCGGCGGCGGTTTCGTCTGACGAAGAAGAACTGAGCAGAAGCATCCATGAAGACCGCCCTCATCCCCAGCGAGGACATCGCCGGCTTCTCGCGCTGGCGCTTCGAGCGCGTCGGCGCCCCGGCCGTCGTGCCGGAAGACCCGCGCGAGACCGAGTCCGCCCACCAGCAGGCGCTGTGGCAGGCCCGCCAGGACGCCCTGGCCGAAGGCCACGCCAGCGGCCGCGCCGAGGCCATGGCCGAGGCGCAGGCCCACATGGAGAACTGGTTCGCCACCCACGGCCAGGAGACCGCCACCCGCCTTGCCGCCCTGCTCGCGACCGTCGAGACCGGCCTGGCCGAGGCGCAGCAGGACATCGCGCGCGGCACGCTGGAGATCGCCTGCGCCCTGGCGCGCCAGGTGCTGCGCCACGAGATGGCGACGCAGCCGCGCGCCCTGGAACCGGTGGTGCGCGAGGCCCTGGGCCTGCTGATGGCCGACGGGCGCAACGCCGTCGTGCGGCTGTCGCCGGTCGACTTCGAAGCGCTCGATGTCCACCTGCGCGCGGAGTTCGCCGGCCAGGCCGTCGGCGTCGTCGCCGACGCGGCGCTGGCGCCGGGCGACTGCCGGGTCGAATGCGCCGGCGCCGTGATCGACGGCGGCATGGCCACGCGCTGGGCGCGCGCCGTCGCCAGCCTGGGGCTGGACATGCCGTGGCAGCCGCACCCCGTGGCCGTCGCCGCTCACGCCCCCGTCGGCGCCCCCGCGGAGCGCGACCATGTCGCCTGAACGCGCCGCCTGGCAGCGCTACATGGACGACGCCCGGGCGCGCGTCGAGCGCGCGCCCGGACTGGAGGTCCACGGCACGCTCACGCGGCTGGCCGGCCTGGTGCTGGAGGCCACGGGCATCCGCACGCCGGTGGGCTCGCAGTGCCTGATCCACCAGGCGCACCAGTCGCCGGTGCTGGCCGAGGTGGTGGGCTTCTCCGGCGACCGCGCCTTCCTGATGCCGGCGGGCGACGTCCACGGACTGTCCAGCGGCGCCGGCGTGGTGCCCGCGGCGCCCTACGTGCCGCTGCCGCGCCTGGGCGAGCCCGAGCACGACGTCGCCATCAGCATCGGCGCGCTGCGCCTGCCGCTGGGCGCCGGACTGCTCGGCCGCGTGGTCGACCCGCAGGGCCGGCCGATGGACCACCAGGGCCCGGTCACCGACGTCAAGGCCGAGCCGATGGACCGCCGCCCGATCAACGCCATGGACCGCGACCCGGTGCGCGAGCCGCTGGACACCGGCGTGCGCGCCATCAACGCCCTGCTCACCGTCGGGCGCGGCCAGCGCATCGGCCTGTTCGCCGGCTCGGGCGTGGGCAAGAGCGTGCTGCTGGGGATGATGGCGCGCTACACCGAGGCCGACGTCATCGTGGTCGGCCTGATCGGCGAGCGCGGGCGCGAAGTCAAGGAGTTCATCGAGGACATCCTGGGCGCCGAGGGCCGCGCGCGCTCGGTGGTGGTTGCCGCACCGGCCGACGCGCCGCCGCTCTTGCGCATGCAGGGCGCGGCCTACGCCACGGCCATCGCCGAGCACTTCCGCGACAAGGGCCAGCACGTGCTGCTGCTGATGGACTCGCTCACGCGCTATGCCATGGCGCAGCGCGAGATCGCCCTGGCCATCGGCGAGCCGCCGGCCACCAAGGGCTATCCGCCGTCGTGCTTCGCCAAGCTGCCGCAGCTGGTGGAGCGCAGCGGCAACGGCCTGAACGGCGTCGGCTCGATCACCGCCTTCTACACCGTGCTCTCCGAGGGCGACGACCAGCAGGACCCGATTGCCGACGCCGCGCGCGCCATCCTCGACGGCCACATCGTGCTCTCGCGCGCCCTGGCCGAGGAGGCGCACTTCCCGGCCATCGACATCGAGCAGTCGGCCTCGCGCGTGATGCACAACGTCGTCTCGCGCGAGCACCTGGCCGCCGCGCGCGACTTCCGCGCCACCTACTCGCGCTACCGCAAGAGCCGCGACCTGGTGCGCCTGGGCGTGTACGTGGCCGGCAGCGATCCCGCGCTCGACCAGGCGATCCGCCGCCAGCCGGCCATGAGCGCCTTCCTGCAGCAGGCCATGCACGAGGGCGCGCCCTTCGCTTCGAGCCTGGACCACATGGCCCAAACCCTCGGATGACACATCCTCTCTTCCCGATCCGGAGAACTTCCGCATGACCCGAATGAACGGCCTCGAACTCGCGCTCCAGCAGGCGCTCGAGCGGCGCGACGCCGCCGCGCGCGTGGTGGCGCAGGCCCGCCAGGGCTGGGCCGCCGCGCGCGCGCAGCTCGACCAGCTGGAGACCTACGCCAGCGAATGCACCGACCGCTGGGCCGCCAAGCAGATCGGCTGCCAGCCGGAGATCATGCGGCACCACTACCAGTTCATGGCCCGCCTGACGCACGCCATCGTGCTGCAGACCGGCATCGTGAGCGACGCCCTGGCCGGCATCGAGCGCGAGACCGGCGCGCTGCGCGAGACCGAATCCCGCCTGGAGAGCCTGCGCCAGCTCAACGCGACGCGGCTGCTCGGCGAGCGGCAGGTGCAGGACCGGCGCGAGCAGAAGCAGTCCGACGAGACCGCCTCGCTGCAGTACCGCCGCATGGTCGAGCTGCGCATGAGCGAGGGCGCGCGATGAGAACGAACGAATCGCAGGGCGCCGGCCTCTCCGTCCTGGCCGCGCTCTCGGGCACGCCGCGCGCGCCGGGCCGCGACGCATCGGGCGAGCGCGAGGCCGGTGGCGGCTTCCGCTCGGCCCTCGCCGCGGTCGAGCCGCCGCCGGCGCCGCCCGCGCGCGAGAAGGCCCCGACGGCCGCGAAGAGCCCGGCACCGGCCCGCACCGAGGCGAAGGCGCCCCGCGCGGAGACCGCTCCGAAGGACGCCGCCGCGCCCGCCGAGGCCCGCGCCGACGCCGGATCTGCCGGGCGCGCCGCCACGGACCCCGACGCCGACCCGGCCCGCGACGGCCGCGAGCCGGACGGCGGCACGGCCTCCGCCGCCGGCGCGACCGCGGCGGCGAACGGCGATGCCGCGACCCCGACCCCGCAGGACACGCAGGCGACGGCGGCGACACCGGCCATCGACACCGCCCTGCTGCTGGCGCAGAGCGGCCTGATGGCGGCGGCGACCCTGCCGGTGCCGCCGGCGACGACGCCGGGCGGAACGGTCCGCCTCGCGGGCGCCGCGGGCACGCCGGCGATCGGCGACGCGACGGACGGCGGACCCGCCGCCGGCGGCGCCCGATCGCCGATCGCGTCGACCCGGCCGGGACCGGCCGCCGGCACGGCGGAGACGACCACGGCCGATGCGGCCGGCGCGTCCCTCGCCTCCGGTGCGGCGACCGGCGCGGGCCAGCCCCCGACCTGGCGCCCCGCGACCGCCGGACGCGGCCGGACCGGCGGCCTCGACGCCGCCACCGCCACCGCGGACGATCCCGCCAGGGCGCGCGACGCCGCGGCCGGCGCGGCCACCGCCGCGCGGCTGGCCTCCGCGACGGCCGCGATCCAGGAACGCCGACAGGATCAGGCCGCGTCCGCGGCGCACACCCCCGCCACCCTGCTGCAGCAACGCGCCGCCATCCAGGAAGCCGCGACCGGAACGCTGCCGACGGCCACGGCCGCCGCCTCGGCGGCGGCGACCTCGAGCGCGACGATCGACGCCGCGCTCGCCGCCGGCATCGCCCTGGCGCCGTCGCAGGCCGCGTCGCGGCGCACGGAGCGCACGGGCGGCGCGTCGTCCGGCGTGGACGGCGGCGCCTTCGCCGGCGGCGGCGGCGCGATGCCGGCCGGCTTCGCCTCGACGCTGCCGGCCGACGCCGCCGGCGCCGCCGGGCAGGCCACGGCGGCCGGCGCGTCGGAGAACCTGCTCGACCAGTTCGGCTGGTGGATGGCGCAGAAGACGCAGAGCGCGGAACTCACGGTCGACGTCGGCGGCCAGCCGGTGTCGGTGAGCGTCAAGGTCCAGGGCAACGAGGCGCAGGTGGTGTTCCGCAGCGACGCGCCCGAGGCCCGCCAGGCGCTGGCGCAGGCCCTGCCGCAGCTGCGCGAGATGCTCGGCAGCGAGGGCATGGTGCTGGCCGACGCGTCGGTGGGCGGCCAGGCCGCGGGCGGCGGCGCGGCGGCCGGCGGCGGGCGCGACGGCGCGCGCCCGCCGGCCACCGCGACCCTGGGCGGCAGCGGCGACGGCGGCCGCGCGCAGGTGGGCGCGCCGGTGGCGGCCGCCACCGCGCCGCGCGGCATCGCCGGCCGGCGCTCGCTGGACCTCTACGTCTGAGCGTGCCCTCGCTTCGCGACCCTGCGAAGCCGGCGGCGAAGGCACCGTAAAGCGCCGCTTTCCCGCCCCTTTTTCCGCGCTTCGTCCCGGGCGATCGCTCGAATAATCGGTTCCACGCCACCGGCGCGCCCGCCCGCGAGCGCCCGACTTGGCATCGAACCGACGACCGACCGAACGAACGAAAGCAAGGAACCATCACCGTGTCAGCCAAAGCCGCCGATCCCGCCGCCCCGGCCACCGACAAGCCCAAGGGCAAGAAGGGGCTCGTCATCGCGCTGGTCGCGGTCCTCGTGCTGGCCGGCGCCGGCGGCGGCGGCGCCTGGTACTTCATGAACAAGAAGGGCCACGACGCCACGGCCAAGGAGGAGCCCGCCCACGAGGAGGAGGCGCCCTCGGGCAAGCACGGCGCCGCGCCGGTCTACCTGGCCATGGAGAACATGGTGCTCAACCTGGCCGACCCCGGCGGCGAGCGCGTCGCGCAGGTCGGCATCACGCTGGAGCTGGAGAGCGAGAAGACGGTCGAGAAGATCAAGACGCTGATGCCCAAGGTGCGCAGCGGCGTGCTGATGCTGGTCTCGCAGCGCACCTCCGACGAACTGCTCAAGCGCGACGGCAAGGAGAAGCTCGCCATCGACATCCGCGCCGAGGTCTCCGACGTGCTGGGCTACGAGGTCGAGTCCTCGAAGCCGTCCAAGGCCAAGGCCAAGGCCAAGGGCGACGACGACGAGGACGACGAAGACCCGCCGCCGCGCCGCAAGAAGCGCTCGTCCTACAGCCCGGTGCAGGGCGTGCTGTTCTCCGCCTTCATCGTCCAATGACCGACACCCCCGTCCTCGACGACGCGCCGGCGGCGACGCCCGCCGCCGAGCCGCCGCTGCCGGCGGCCGACGACGCGGTCGCGCGCATGGCCGCCGCGGCGGTGCGCGAGCACGACCTCTCGGTGGCCGACCGCATGGTGCGCCGTCCGATGCCCACGCTGGACATCGTCAACCAGCGCTTCCTGCGCCACCTGCGCGTGGGCGTGTTCCAGTTCCTGCGCCGCAGCGCCGAGATCTCGATCGCGCCGGTCGAGATCTCGACGTACGCCGAGTTCGTCGGCGCGCTGCCCTCGCCCACCAACTACAACGTCGTCTCGCTGCAGCCGCTGCGCGGCCACGGTCTGGTGGTGTGCGAGGCGGCGCTGATCTCGGCCCTGGTCGACGCCCTCTACGGCGGCGCCTGCCGGCTGCAGACGGTGATGGAGGGACGCGATTTCTCGCCCACCGAGCTGCGCGTGATCCAGCGCCTGGTGGGCATCGTCTGCGGCGAATACAACAAGGCCTGGAAGGAGATCTACCCGCTCGAGCTGGCCTACCAGCGCAGCGAGACGCACATCCAGTTCCTCAACGTCGCGGCGCCGGCCGACAAGCTGGTGGTGACCACGCTGCGCTTCGTCGTCGGCGACTTCGAGGGCGCGGTGCGCATCGCCATCCCCTACGCCGTGCTCGACCCGATCCGCGACGTGCTCTACGGCGCCCAGCAGGCCCAGGCCCTGGCCGAGGACCGGCGCTGGGTCACCCTGCTCACGCGCGAGATCCAGGCCGCCGAGGTCACGCTGGTGGCCGACCTGGCCCAGCCCGAACTCACCATCGGCCAGCTGCTGGCGATGAAGCCGGGCGACTTCATCCCCTTCGACCGCGCGCCGCGCGTCGTCGCCTCGGTCGAAGGCACGCCGGTCTTCGCCTGCCACTACGGCACCCACAACGCGCACTACGCGCTGCGCATCGACGAATGCCTGCGCGGGGACGACCCGCACTGGCTTGGAGGAACCCATGTCCGCTGAACCATCCACCCTTTTCGAAGCCCCCCCCGTCGCCGAGGGCGCGGCCTGGGCCGAGGCGCTCGACGCCGGCACGCCCGGCCCGGCCCCCGCGGCCGAGGCGCAGGCGCCGCTGCAGGACATCCAGCGCGTGCTGGACATCCCGGTGCAGCTCACGGTCGAGCTCGGCCGCAAGAAGGTGCCGATCAAGCACGTGCTGCAGCTCGGCCAGGGCTCGATCGTCGAACTCGACACGCTCGCCGGCGAACCCATGGACGTGCTGGTCAACGGCTACCTGGTGGCCCAGGGCGAGGTGGTGGTGGTGAACAACAAGTTCGGCATCCGCCTGACCGACGTCGTGACGCCCTCCGAGCGCCTGCGCCGCGTGAATCGTGGCTGACCGATCGACATGACGCAGAGCCTCATCACCGTCGTCCTGTTCGTCCTGGCGATCCTGTCGATTCCGTTCCTGCTCAAGCGCTGGCAGGAGAAGCGCGGCGGGCTGCTGCCCGGCGCGACGGCGGCCGGGCCGGGCGCCAAGCTGGTCTCGGCGGTCGCCGTCGGGCCTCAGCAGCGCGTCGTCACGGTCGAGGTCGGACCCGAGGGCGCGCGGACCCAGCTGGTGCTGGGCGTGACGGCGCAGTCGATCACCTGCCTGCACACGCTGGGCGGCACCGTTGCCGTTCCAGGCGCCACGTCGGCGTCGCCTTTCACCGCCGCTTCCTTGCCGGGACCCGAGGAACCGTATGTCTGATCGGCCTGTCCCGTCGCGATCGCGCGCGACCTCCCCCGCCGGCATCGCCGGCACCGGCGCCACCGTCGCCGCCCTGCTCGCGCTGGCCGTCCTGGCGCCGTCCGCGCAGGCGCAGGAAACCGGCAGCCAGCTGCCGCTGCTCATCGGCCAGGGCGCCGGCGGCACCAACTTCTCGGTGCCGGTGCAGACCCTGCTGTTCTTCACGGCGCTGTCGTTCCTGCCGGCCATCGTGCTGATGATGACGGGCTTCACCCGCATCGTGATCGTGCTGTCGCTGATGCGCCAGGCGCTGGGCACGCAGTCGGCGCCGCCCAACCAGGTGGTGATCGGGCTGTCGCTGTTCCTCACCTTCTTCGTCATGGGGCCGACGCTCGACCGCGTCTACGCCGAGGCCTACAAGCCCTACACCGAGAACACCATCGGCTTCGAGGCGGCCATCGCCAAGGCCGAGGCGCCGATGCGCGACTTCATGCTCAAGCAGACCCGCCAGTCCGACTTCGCCCTGTTCGCCCGGCTGGCCCAGCTGCCCGCCGGCACCACCGCCCAGACCGCGCCGATGCGCGTGCTGATCCCGGCCTTCGCCACCAGCGAGCTGAAGACGGCCTTCCAGATCGGCTTCATGATCTTCATCCCGTTCCTGGTGATCGACATCGTGGTCTCCAGCGTGCTGATGTCGCTGGGCATGATGATGCTGTCGCCGGTGCTGGTGGCGCTGCCCTTCAAGCTGATGCTGTTCGTGCTGGCCGACGGCTGGAACCTGCTGATCGGCTCGCTCGCCGCGAGCTTCGCCCGATGAATCCCGAGACCGTCGTCACGATGGGCGGCGACGCCCTGGCGATGCTGCTGACGGTGTCGATGCCGGTGCTGCTGACCGTGCTGGCCGTCGGGCTGGTGGTGAGCATCTTCCAGGCCGTCACGCAGATCAACGAGCAGACCCTGGCCTTCGTGCCCAAGCTGATCGCCGCGGTCGCCGTGCTGGTCGTCACCGGGCCGTGGATCCTGGAGACGCTGGTCGACTACATCCGCCGCGTCATCGAGTCGATCCCGCAGATGGTCCTGTGACGAGGCGCCCGGCGTGCTGACCTTCACCGAGGCCCAGCTGATGGCCTGGATCAGCCCCGTGCTGTGGCCCTTCCTGCGCGTGCTGGGCCTGTTCACCACCTCGCCGATCTTCTCCTCGCGCGCCTTCCCCATCCGTGCCCGCGTCGGCCTGGCCTTCATGGTCGCGCTGTGCGCGCAGGCGACGCTGCCGCCGCAGCCCGCGATCGGCCTCGACGACGTCGCGGGCATCGGCACGCTGGTCCAGCAGGTGGGCATCGGCATGACGATCGGCTTCGCGGTGCGGCTGATCTTCGCGACCATCGAGCTGGCCGGCGAGCTCGTCGGCCTGCAGATGGGCCTGAACTTCGCCGCCTTCTTCGACCCCATGAGCAACGCCCAGGTCAGCGCGGTGTCGCGCTTCTTCGGCAACATGGCGGTGCTGCTGTTCATCGCCGTCAACGGCCACCTCACGGTGCTGATGGCGGTGATCAGGAGCTTCGACGCCTTCCCGGTCGGCGGCAGCATCCTCCAGGCGCTGGCGCGGCTGCGCATGCACGAGCTCGGCGCCGACCTGTTCGCCAGCGCGCTGTGGATCGCCCTGCCGATGATCGGCCTGCTGCTGTTCGTCAACCTGGTGCTGGGCGTGATCTCGCGCGTCGCGCCGCAGATGAACATCTACGCCATCGGCTTCCCCGTGACCCTGACCGCCGGCCTCGCCGGCATCGCCCTGGTGCTGCCGATGATGGAGCAGCCGCTGCTGCTGGCGATGGAGCGGATGCTGTCGCTGTTCATGGGAGGGCGGTGACGCCGGCGACGCGTCCGGTCACGCCCCGCTTCCCGGAGCGACCGACGCGGCGTCGCCGCCTCGACGCCCCCCGCGCCCGCGCAAGGTCCGGAACGCCGCCGCCACGATCAGCGCGCCGCCGGCCCATCCCGACGCGTCGAGCGTCTCGCCCAGCCAGGCGACGGCGAACAGCGCGCCCCAGGCGGGCTCGGTGCCCATCAGCAGTCCGACCCGGCTCGGCGCGCTGTGCCGCAGCGCCCAGTTCTGCGCGACGAAGGCGAACACCGTGCAGCCGCCGACGAGGTAGAGCGTGGCGAGCCAGAACGCGCCGTCGCGCGGCAGCGGCGGCAGCCCGCCGGGCAGACACGCCGCCAGCGCCAGGCAGCCCAGTCCCACCACCAGGGACTGCACCACCGTCAGCGCCGCCATCGGCGCCCTCGCGTGGCGGCGCGCGAGGCGGCTGGTGGCACACACCGTGACGGCGCGCAGCACGGCGGCGCCCAGCATCAGCGCATCGCCCGCGCCCCACCGCATCCGCCAGTCGCCCGCCAGCAGCGCCGCCCCCAGCAGCGACACGGCCGCGAAGCCGAACATCGCCGGCGCCGGCCGCCGCCCGAGCATCGACCACTCGGCGAAAGGCGTGAAGACCACGCACAGGCTGATCAGCAGCGCGGCGTTGCTGGCCTGGGTCAGGGCCAGTCCCCGGGTCTCGCAGACGAAGATCGCCATCAGCAGGCCGCCCAGCGGCAGGCCGGCGCGCAGTGCGTCGCGCCATTGCGCGCGCGTGACGCGCAGGCAGGCCGGCGCCAGCAGCATCGCGGCGAGCAGGAAGCGCACGGCCAGGAAGCCCAGCACCGGGTAGTGCGCCAGCGCGCCCTTGGCGACGCCGTAGCTGGTGCCCCAGACGACGGCCACGAGCAGGAGGGTCAGATCGGATGCGCGCAGCGCCCAGGGAGCGCCGATGGAGGGAGCGGTGGTCATGCCGACGATGATGGATTGGCTCAGGCGATTCGATAATCCCGCCCTTGCGAACAACATCCGTTCCCCATGCGCACGAATGAAGCCCTGGACAGCCTGGCCGACATGGCCGTGTTCGCGCGCGTGGTCGAGGCGGGCAGCTTCTCCGGCGCGGCGCGCGACCTGGGCCTCACGCCCTCGGCGGTCAGCCGCCAGGTGGCGCGGCTGGAGACCGTGCTGCGCGTGCGGCTGCTGGAGCGCACCACGCGGCGGCTGCGCCCGACCGAGGCCGGTCACGCGGCCTTCGCCCGCTGCCAGGGCCTCGAAGCCTCGGCGCGCGAGGTCCTGTCGCTCGCCGGCCACCATGCCGACGTGCCCAGCGGGCTGGTGCGCATGAGCGCCCCGAAGGCCTACGGCCGCCAGCGCCTGCATCCGCTGGTGCCCGCCTTCCTGGCCGCGCACCCCCGGGTCGACGTGCAGCTGGTGATCACCGACCGCACGGTGGACCTGTACGCCGAGGACGTCGACGTCGCCGTGCGCATCACCGACACGCCGCCGCCCGGGCTGGCCGGCCGCCCGCTCGAGGTGGTGGAGCACCTGGTGTGCGCGAGCCCGGCCTACCTGGCGGCGCGCGGCGTGCCGGCGCACCCGCGCGAGCTGGCGGCGCACGACTGCCTCTACCTGGGCGAGGACGAGCGCGACCGGCACTGGCGCTTCGAGCGGCCCGGCAAGGGCGCGGCCGGCGCGGCCACGGTCAAGGTGCGGGGCCGCTACGTCGCCAACCACAGCGAGGTGCGCTGCGAGGCCGCCGTCGCCGGCCTCGGCATCGCCACGCTGCCGGACTTCACGGCGGCGTCGGCGCTGGCGAGCGGCTCACTGGTGCGCGTGCTGGGCGACTGGCGCCACGCGACGGCGTACTCCGGCACGGCGTGGCTGCTCTATCCGCCCAACCGCTTCCTGCCCGCGCGCGTGCGGGCGTGGATCGATCACGTCGCGGCGCGCTGAACGCCCGCCGGGAAGAGCCGCACCATCCTGAGCCCCGTGGGGGTGATCCGCGTCACGGTCGCGGAGGGGTGCTTCCAGCCGTTCGGGGTGCGGATCGCCTTTTCCATCCGGGCCTCGACGTGACCGCCGAGCACCAGGATGTGGACGGCGTCGACGAGTTCGCCGCCCCTGACGACCATGGGAAGATCTTGCGTGGACAGGATGCGGAGAAGGGATGACGCCATGCCGGTATTCTGAATCTGAACGATTCGAACACGCGACGGCGGCACCGCTCAAAAACGCGTTCGAAGCGTCAAATTCACGAAGCGCCTGTCGCCGTAGTTCGGATAGTCCAGCGTCGCCCAGTAGCGCTTGTCGGCGGCGTTGAAGACCGCCACGCTCAGGGTCGTCGCATTGTCGAAGCGCCAGCTGGCGTTGAGGTTGAGCAGACCGAAGGGCGACTGCCCGACCGTCGCCGGACCGGCCGGGCTGGGCACGTTGACCGCGTCCATGCGGCCCTGCCAGAGCCACTGCGCGCCGACCTCCAGCGGCTGCAGCGCGCCGCCGAAGCGGTACTGCGTGCCCAGCTTCACCAGCCACTCCGGCAGGTTGGCGTAGGTCAGGTCGGTGGCGGCGCGCCGCGTGGCCACGCGCGTCACGCCGGCCGTGGCGCGCCAGTTGGGCGCCAGGCGCGCCGACGCGTCCAGTTCCCAGCCGGTGCTGCGCGTGCCGTTGACGCCGACGTAGGGCGTGCCGCCGTCGGGCAGGCTGCCCGCGGGGCGCGTGTTGTCGACGATGCCGAAGTTGTCCTGCTTGACCTCGAAGACGGCGAAGGAGGCGGCCAGGCCGCGGTCGAGCCACTCGCCCTTGACGCCGATCTCGTTGCTGGTGCCCTGGACCGGGTCGAGCGGGACGTTGTTCCGGTCGCGGTAGTTCTGCGGATTGAAGATGCCGGTGTGGCTGGCGTAGGCCGCCAGTTCGGGCGTCAGGTCGTAGACCAGGCCGAGGAAGGGCGAGGTCTCGCGGCGTACCGACTGCGTCGCGGTGGTGCCGGTGTAGGCGCCGGCGGTGTTGAAGTTGTCGGTCTGGCGACGCCAGTTGGTCACGCGCGCGCCCGTGAGCAGGGCCAGCTCGTCGGTCAGGCGCCAGCGGGCCGAGGCGTAGAAGCCGTCCTGGCGCGTGCGCTGCTCGGTGCGCGCCCCGGTGAGCCGGTAGACCGGTTCCGGCGCCGTGCCGTCCCAGGTGTAGACGTTGGGGATGGTGTAGCTCCAGGCGTTCGCGCCGGCGGTGATGCTGGAGTAGCCGTCGTTGCGCGTGGTGGTGCGCAGGCTGCTCACGCCCAGCGTCAGGTCGTGGCGCCGCCCGCCCAGGCTGAACTTGCCCGTGAGGTAGGTGTCGAGCGTGTCCTGCGTCTCGGCGCCGCCGCCGACCGCGCCGTAGAGGCGCACGCCCGCGCCCGTGGCGCGGTCGACGAAGGGCGCGCTGGAGGTGGTGCGGCCGTAGGCGTAGGTGCGCAGACTGAAGTTCTCGCCCTCGGTGTGGTTGTAGCTGGCCTTGAGCGACCAGTCGTCGTCGATCTGGTGGTCGACGGTGGCGAACACGGTGCCGGACTCGCGCGACCAGCGCGTCCAGGCCGGCGAGAAGTTGCTCGAGCGCGGCAGGTCGGCCAGGCCGCCGTCGGCGGCGAAGCGCGGGATCGTGCCCCACAGGCCGGCGATGGGGTCGTTGTCCTGGCGCTGGTAGCCCAGGGAGGCGACGGTGGCGCGGCCGAGGTCGGCCTCGACCACCCCCAGCAGCGCGTACTTGTCCTCCTGGTAGCGGTCGCGGAAGCTGTGGCGCTTCTGCGGCGCGATCACGAAGCGGCTGCGCACGCTGCCGTCCGCGTTGAGCGGCACGTTGAGGTCGAGCTCGCCGCGGTAGAAGTCCCAGGAGCCCGCGCTCAGGGCCACCGAGCCGCCGAAGGTGCGCTGGGGCCGCTTGCGGATCAGGTTGATGGTGGCCGAGGGCGTGCCCACGCCGGTCAGGATGCCGTTGGCGCCGCGCACGATGTCGATGCGCTCGTACAGGGCGGTGTCGAACTCCTGGTTGGTGTTGGCGCTGTAGGTGGGCAGTCCGTCGACCTGGAAGTCGGTGATCTGGAAGCCGCGCGCGTAGTAGAGCGGGCGCTGGGTGTCGTAGAAGCTCACGTGGATGCCGGTGGCGCCGCGCAGCACCGAATCGATGCTCAGGAGCGAGCGCTGCTCGATCTCCGCGCGGTCGACGGTGCTGACCGACTGCGGCGTCTCGCGCGGCGCGAGCGGCAGGCGGGTCGAGGTCGCGCCGACCTCGCGTCCGCTGCTGACCGTGACGGCGGACAGCTCGGGAGCGGCGGCGACGCCACCGGCGTCGGTGGCGTTCTGCGCCCAGGCGGGCAGGCCGGCGACCGCCAGCGCCAGCGTGCCGAGCCGGAACACGCGCTTGGCGGGCAGCGTCGAAGGCGGGCGGGCGGCGCGTCGGAAGGAACGGCGGGAGGAAGGTCGGGAAAGGCGTGTCGTCATGCGGCGGGTCCTGTGGCGGCGGGGTTCATGCCGCTGGACTCGGAAACGCTCGCGCGACGTCACGTCGCGCGGGGAGCAAGCGAGCCAACGGCTGGAAGGCTGGCTGCACCGGGGGTGACCCCTGCCGGTCGGACGACCGGAACGCGATGTGGCTGGAAACGGAAATTGTAATTTGCTCCCGGATTCACCGATCCGGGCGGGGCACGCTTCCCGACTTCAGGCGCCGTGAAGCGGTCGTCGTCGGGCGGGCCCGGTGCCTAGCGGAAGATCGCGCAGAGCTTGTTGCCGTCCGGGTCGCGCACGTAGGCCAGGTGCATCGGCCCCATGCCGCCGTCGCGCGGGCCGGGCGGCTCCTCGATCGAGGTGCCGCCGTGGGCGACCGCGACGTCGTGGAAGCGCTGCAGCTGCTCGGGCGAGCCGCACTTGAAGCCGATGGTGCCGCCGTTGGCCGGGGTCGCCGTCTGGCCGTCGATCGGCTGGCTGACGCCGAAGCTGTTGCCGGCATGCCGCCAGAAGAGCCGGACGTGGCCGGAGGCGGCCGTGTTGCGCACCGCCGGACCCGCGCCGAGCACGCCGAGCACGGCGTCGTAGAAGCGCTGGGACCGTTCGATGTCGTTCGATCCGACCATGACGTGGTTGAACATGCCGATGTCTCTCTTTCCTGTTCGTTGGAGGGGATTCGCGGCCCGCGTCGTCGCGGGCTTTTTCAGTATGGCATCCGGCCCGCGCGACCGCGCCCCTGCTCAGACCAGCTGGTTGCGGATCGCATAGACCGTGACGGCCGCGTTGTTGGGCAGGTTGAGCTTCTCCAGCACGCGCGAGCGGTAGACGCTGACGGTCTTCGGGCTGAGCTTGAGTTCCTCGGCGATGTCCGACAGGCGCTTGCCCGAGGCGATCATGGTCAATGTCTGCAGCTCGCGGTCGGAGAGCACCGAATGCGCCAGCGTGTTCTCCTGCGCCGGGCGCGACACCGTCTCGGCCAGCATCTGCGCCACCTCCGGCGTGACGTACTTGCGCCCCTGCGCCACCAGGCGCGTGGCGGTGATCAGCTCGGCGGGGTCGCCGCTCTTGCTGACGTAGCCATGGGCGCCGGCCTTCAGGCAGCGGATCGCGTACTGCTCCTCGGGAAACATCGAGACCACCAGCACCCGCACCGCCGACTCGGCATCGGCCAGCGCCGACAGCACCTCCAGCCCGCCGCGCCCCGGCAGGGCCAGGTCGAGCAGCAGCACGTCGCAGTGGACGTGGCGCAGCAGCTCGCGCACCTCCGCGTAGCTCGCCGCCTCGCCCGTCACCCGCACGTCGACGGCCTCCTGCAGGGTCTGTCGAATGCCGCGACGCACCAGGGCATGGTCGTCGCAAATCACCACATCGATCATCCGGGTCTCCCATCCACGCCGTGCGCTTCCTCGTCGTCGTACTCGTCGCCATCGTCCGCCCCCCTGCGCGGCGGCGCGGGCATCGTCAACCGCACCGCCGTGCCCCGGCCCGAGCGGCTGTCGACGGCGAGGTCCCCGCCGGCGTCGCGGGCGCGTTCGGCCAGTCCGCGCAGGCCGAAGCCGCCGCCGGCGACCGGATCGCCCTCGTGCCCGCGGGATTCCGGCGCCGTGCCGAGGTCGAAGCCGGGGCCGTCGTCGCGCACCTCCAGCCACATCGACGCGGCGTCGCGGCCGGACGACAGGGTCACGGCGCTGCCGGGTGCGTGGCGCGCGACATTGGCCAGCGCCTCCTGCACCGTCCGGTAGACCGCCAGCCGCGCGGGCGCCGGCAGGGCGTCGAAGTCCGACGACACCTCGAAGGCCACTGGCCGCCCGTGGCGCTGCTCGAAGCCGCGCACCAGCGCGCGCAGCGCCGGCATCAGGTCCTCCGACAGGTCGGGCGGGTACAGGCCCCAGACCAGGCGCTGGGTCGCGGCCATCGCCTGGCGCAGCGCCTCGTGCGCCGAGGCGACGTGCGCCGCCGCCTCGGCATGGTCGGGGTGGCGCGCCACCCAGGCCAGGTCGAAATGCGCCGCGCCCAGCGCGCTGCCGATGTCGTCGTGGATCTCGCGCGCCAGCGCGCTGCGCTGGGCTTCCAGGAGATCCTGCACGACGCCGGGCACGAGGTCGTCCACGCCCCGCGCCGCCATCGGCAGGACGGCCGGCAGGTGAGGAAACGGCGTGGGGAGGGACCTCGGCATCGTGGCGGGATGATAGTTGACGAATGTAACCAACCTTGTCAGAAAACGACGGCGAGCATGCGCTCACCTCGCATGCGGCGCAGGCGCGCGAACGCGGCGTCCCGCATCGCCGTTCGTCGAGGGGCCGGGCTCGCGGCCGTCCCCGGCACCGCCGGAGTTCGTCGGGCTTCCCGCGATGACGGCTGACGGTGCGGATCGCATCGCCTCGGCTATGGTGCCGCCCACCCGGCTCCGGCACCCCGCCGAGCCGGTCGGCACCACAACTCCAAGAACGCCGCCTGCGCGGCACCGAACGTCCCATGAGATCCCTGCGCGGCCAACTGGTCTTCTTCTGGCTGCTCCTGCTGGGCGTGTGCGCGGCCCTGGCGGTCGTGATGGTCACGCTCTACCGCAGCAGCGTCGGCGTGCAGATCGCCACCGGCAGCGCCGTCGCCGAACGCGCCTGCCGCGAGATCGCGACGCGCTATGCCCGCTCCCTGCCGGCCCCCCTGCCCGCGCGGCCGCAGCTCGACCTGCTGCAGGTGCTGCTGCAGCTGGTGCTGCTGGAGGCGCCGCAGGTCGAGGGCGGCGTCTGGCAGGTGGCCGACGGCCTGGTGGCCTATGCCTATCCGACCTACGAAGGCGGCGGCGCGAAGCGCGACATCCCGGCGGCCGAGCAGCCGCTGATCGTCGAGACCGCCCGGCAGGCCGCGCGCACGCGACAGGCGCGGACCGACGTCGTGCGCGGCAGCCGCGAGGCCCTGATCGTCACGGCCTGCCCGCTGGCCGCGACCGGCGACGACCTGGCCGCCTGGACCATGACGCGCACCCACGCCGGCGCGCTGGACGCCCAGGCCAGCGTGCGCGCCGGCCTGGTCGCGCTGATGGCGGCGGTGATCGTCTCCGGGCTCTGGCTGGGGCTGATCCTGCGGCGCGGCCTGCGCCACGTGCAGCGGCTCGAGGCGAGCCTGGCGCGGGCCGAGGGCGACGTGGTGCCAGTGCTGGAGGCGACCGGCGTGCGCGAGCTCGACCGCATCGTCGACGGCTTCAACCGCTACCGCCTGCGCTTCGAGGAGGCACGCGCGACCCTGCGCGAGGCCGCCCGCCAGCGCAGCCGCGACCAGCGCCTGGCCGCGCTCGGCCGCATGACCGGCGGCATCGCCCACGAGATCCGCAACCCCATCGCCGCCATGCGGCTGAAGGCCGAGAACGCCCTGGCCGGCACGCCCGCGCGCCAGCCGGACGCCCTGCGCGCCATCGTCGGCCAGATCGACCGGCTCGAAGGCCTGGTGCAGAGCCTGCTGGGCCTGGTGCAGCCGCTGGTGCTGGCGCCGCGCGCGGTCGCGCTGCCGGCCTGGCTCGACGAGCGCGCGGCGGCGGTCGAGGCGCGCGCGACCGCCGCGGGCGTCGAGGTGGTCGTGCGGCACGACGGCCCGGCCACGGCCGTGTTCGATCCGATGCACGTGGCGCGCGCCGTCGACAACCTGCTGGACAACGCGGTGCGCCACACCCCGCGCGGCGGCCGGGTCGTGCTGGCGGCGTCGCGCGACGATGCCGCCGCGACGGGCCCCGCCCCGGCGCCGCTGCGGCTGCGCGTCGACGACACCGGCGCCGGCGTGGACGAGGCCCTGCAGTCGCAGCTCTTCGAGCCCTTCGCCACCGGCCGCGCCGACGGTACCGGCCTCGGTCTGGCGCTGGCACGCGAGGTGGCGCTGGCCCACGGCGGCGACCTGCGCCACATCGCGCTCGACCCCGGCACCCGATTCGAACTGGAGATCCCATGGCGCGCCTCCTGATCGTCGACGACGACACCGCCTTCCGCGAGACGCTGGCCGAGACGCTGCAGTCCCTCGGCCACGACACCGTCGAGGCCGGGAGCGGCCACGCCGCGCTCGACGTCCTGCGCGGCGGCGGCGCGCGCTTCGACGCCGTCTTCCTCGACCACCGCATGCCCGGCCTGGACGGCCTGCAGACGCTGTCGGCCATGCGCTCGACGCTCGCGCGGGTGCCGCCGGTGATCGTGCTGACGGCCTACGCGAGCGGCGCCAACACCATCGAGGCGATGCGCCTGGGTGCCTTCGACCACCTGGCCAAGCCGATCCGCCGCGACGCCGTGGCCGAGGTGCTGGCGCGTGTCCTGCGGGTGGAGACCGGCGAGCCGGCCGGCCGGCCGGCACCCACCGATGGCGATGCCGACGGCGAAGCGCCCGACGAACTGATCGGCCCGAGCGCGGCGATGCGCGAGGTGCACAAGCGCATCGGCATGGCCGCGGCCAGCGCGGCGCCGGTGCTGGTGCTGGGCGAGACCGGCACCGGCAAGGAGATGGTGGCGCGCGCCCTGCACCGCCATTCGGACCGCGCCGGCGCGCCCTTCGTGGCCATCAACTGCTCGGCCATCCCGAAGGAGCTGCTGGAGAGCGAACTCTTCGGCCACGTGCGCGGCGCCTTCACCGGCGCCACCGGCGAGCGCGCCGGCTGCTTCCGCGCGGCCGACGGCGGCGTGCTGCTGCTCGACGAGATCGGCGACATGGCGCTGGACGTGCAGGCCAAGATCCTGCGCGCGCTGCAGGAGGGCGAGGTGACGCCGCTGGGCAGCCACCGCACCGTGAAGGTCGACGTGCGCGTGGTCGCGGCCACGCACCGCGACCTGGCCGCCGCCGTGCGCGACGGACGGTTCCGGCAGGACCTGCTCTACCGGCTCGACGTGCTGTCGATCCGCGTGCCACCCCTGCGCGAGCGGCGCGACGACATCGCGGCGCTGGCCGGGCACTTCCTGCGCCGCGCCGCCGCGCCGGACGCGCCCAAGGTGCTGTCCGAGGGCGCGGTGCGCCGGCTCGTGGGCCACGGCTGGCCGGGCAACGTGCGCGAACTGCGCAACGTCATGGCGCGCTGCCAGGCCCTGGTGCGTCATCCGGTGATCGGCGCGGCCGACCTGCCCTTCGACGCCGATGGATCGCCCTCGCCAGCCCCGCCGCCGGGCGCGGGCGGGACGGCGTCCGGCGCGCTGCCGGCCGAGTGGCTCGGCGGCGAGCTGCCGGCCGCCGTCGAGCGCCTGGAGCGCCTGCTGATCGCCGACGCGCTGGGCCGCGCGCAGGGCAACCGCGCCGAGGCCGCGCGGCGCCTGGGCATCCACCGCCAGCTGCTCTACCGGAAGATCGCGCAGTACGGGCTCGAATGACCGGAGCGCCGACCCACCGCCACGCCGCCGACATCGCCATCGCTTCCAATCGCCCCCTTCTCGTTTCCGCCTCGCATCCCATGACCGATTCCGCCGCCACCGCCGACCCTGCCCGCTCCGCGACCTCCGCGTCCGCCCCGGACCCCGCCGAGGGCGAGGCGCCGCCCGGCGGCAACGGCCTCCTGTGGGTGCTGGTGGCGGTGGCGGTCGTCTTCGCCCTGCTGCGCCCGCGCGCCCCGCTCGACTACGTGAGGCTGGTCGACTGGCAGACCGTCGGCGCGCTGGCCGGATTGCTGGCGATCACGCAGGGCGTGGAGAAGAGCGGCATGCTGCAGGCGACCGCGCAGCGGCTGCTCGCGCGCGTCACCAGCCTGCGCGCCCTGGCGCTGCTGCTGGTGGGGGCGGCCGCCGTGCTCTCGGCCCTGGTCACCAACGACGTCAGCCTGTTCCTGCTGGTGCCGCTCACGCGCGTGCTGGCCACCCAGGCGCACCTGCCGCTGGCCCGGCTGGTGGTGCTGGAGGCGCTGGCGGTGAACGCCGGCTCGGCCCTCACGCCGATCGGCAACCCGCAGAACCTCTACCTCTGGCACCGCTCGGGCGACAGCTTCGTCGGCTTCATGGGGATGATGGCGCCGACCGTGGCGATCGTCCTGTTCTGGCTCTTCGTCGCCACCTGGCTGCTGGTGCCGAAGACGCCGGTGACCCTGCGCGCGGGCACCGAGGCGGCCGGCGTGCAGCCCCGGCTGCTGACGCTCGCGGGCGCGCTGTTCCTCGTCTTCGTGGTCGCGCTCGACCGGCACTGGCTGCTCGCCGGCCTGGGGATCGTCTTCGGTGCCTTCCTGCTGCTGTACCCGCGCGTGCTGCGCGGGGTGGACTGGGCGCTGCTGGCGATCATCGCGCTGATGTTCGTCGACCTGCGCCAGCTCGGCGAGCTGCCGGTCGTCGCC
This sequence comes from Variovorax sp. PvP013, assembly GCF_050435945.1. NCBI lineage: Bacteria > Pseudomonadati > Pseudomonadota > Betaproteobacteria > Burkholderiales > Comamonadaceae > Variovorax > Variovorax sp. PvP013. Next base: position 160,431 of record NZ_JBNDLF010000001.1, on the reverse strand, counting down.
GGGCTGCTGCACCAGTGGCCGATCGCCGAGGGCTGGCACGCCTACCTGGCGGCCATCGCCGCCTCGCAGGTGATCAGCAACGTGCCCGCCGCGATCCTGCTCGACGGCCCGGTGCGCGACCTGCCGGCCCTGGCCGCGGGCGTGACGGTCGGCGGCTTCGGCTGCGTGCTGGGCTCGCTGGCCAACCTGATCGCGCTGCGCCTGGCGCGGGTGCCCCACGGACTGCGCGAATTCCACAGGATCAGCATCCCGTTCCTGCTGGTGTGCGCGGCATCGGCGGTGTGGCTGCGGATGGGCTGAGGCGGCTCGGATGCCGACGACAGGGCGCCCGCGGAAGCCACCGGCGGAGGTCCGCCGGAGGTCCGGCGAACGTCCGGAAAACGGACGTTCGGTTGTCCGCGTTTCATGCAGCCGCGCGGTTCGAAACGACGCAAGTCGTTGATCCACAAGGAAACGTCCGCTGGCACGAAGCGTGAGAGTGTGAAGTACGTCACATCCAAAGGAGTTCTTCCATGCGACCGTCCCTTCGTCCCGCCGCCTTCGCGGCCCTGATCCTCCTCGGCGCCGGCACCCTGGCCCAGCAGGCCTTCGCCGACGCGCCCACGCCCGACACCCCGCCGGCCCCGATGTCGTCGGCCACGACGCCACCCCCGCCGCCCGCCGGTGCCGACGCCCCCCGTGGCCGCGCCGAGCGCGCCGACCCTGCCGGTCCCGCCGGCCGACCCGCACCGGCCGACCGCATGGGCCGCGCCGGTCCCGCCGACGGCGCCGCGCCGGCCGACCGCCCGGGTCGTGCCGGCCCTGCCGGCCGCGCCACGCCGCCGCCCGCCCCCACGGCCGATGCCGGCGCGCGGATGCCGGTCCTCACCGGCCGCGTGCAGCGCTGGCTGGTCAATCCCAACGGCGAGGTCGACGGCCTGCTGCTGGCCGACGGCACGCAGGTGGCCTTCCCGCCGCACCTGTCGGCCGCCGCGCAGCAGTTGCTCAAGCCGGGCGACGGCGTGCGCGTGGCCGGCTGGCGCACGCCCGACGCGCCGGTGGTGCGCGCCTCGAGCCTGACGGCGACGGCCAGCGGCCGCAGCCTGGCCGACACGCCGGCCTCCGCCAGCCCGCCGCCCCCGGCGCCGCGCGACCCCGGCGCGCTCACCGCCATGAGCGGCAGCGGCCGGATCGCCCGGCTGCTCCACACCGGCCGGGGCGACGTCAACGGCGTGATCCTGGACGACGGCCTGATCGTGCGCTTCCCGCCGCACGTCGGCGCCGAGCTGGCGTCCTCGCTGCAGCCGGGCGCCACGATCAGCGCCAAGGGCTGGGGCAGCCGCGGCGCCCAGGGCCGCGCCTTCGAGGCGACGGCCATCGGCACCACGGCCGCCGACATGCGCGAGGTCTTCGCCGGTCCGGGCCGCGCGCCCGGCGCGCCGCGCGGCCCCGGCGCCGCGGGCGGTCCGCGCGCTCCCAGTGCGCCGGGCGCCGCGGCGGCTCCCGACGCACCCCGCCCCGCCCCGCAGGCCGGCGCCGTGCCGCCGCCTCCGCCGGGCGCGCCGTCCGCATCGAACGTGCCGGTCGCACCACCGGCCGGCGCCTGAGCCGCCGCCGTGCCGCTCCCCGTTTCCCGCTTCCCCCGCTTCATGTTCACCTCCCCGAAAGCTCCCATGCCCCACACCCGCGACCCCATCGCAGCCCTCGATGCCCAGGAGGCGCACGACGCCGAACGGGCCCTGAAGGCCCGTGACGCCCAGCCCGATCCCGAGGGCGGAACCGAAGCCGAGACCGAGGCCGCCGACGCCGTCGACGTCTGGGCCGTCGAAGGCGTCTTCCAGCAGCTGGTCTACAGCCCGAAGGGCGCCGTCGAAGGCGTGCTGATCGACACCGACGGCATTCCGACCCAGTTCGTCACCGACCCGCACGACGCGCCGACCACCGAGCTCCTCGCGGCCCTGAAGCCCGGTCAGACGCTGGTGCTCGAAGGCATCGACGCCGGTCCGTCCCCGAAGGGCGAATCGCCGCACGCGGTCTACCGGTTCGAGCGCCTGGCCGCCGTCGACGGCCGGCCGCCCGAGCCGGCGCCGCCGCACGCCAGCGTCTCCGGCAAGGTGGTGCGCCTGAACCACGCCCGCCACGGCGCGCCCAACGGCGTGCTGCTCGACAGCGGCGACTTCGTGCACACCCGGCCCGACGGCTTCGAGACGCTGGGCTTGAAGGTCGGCGACACGCTGGAGGCCGAAGGCCCCGCCCGGCCGCTGGCCACCGGCACCGGCCGCGTGATCGAGGCGCACCGCGCCAACGGCCACGCCCTCGCCCCCCGTCGCTGACGACACCCGAGGAGCCCGCCATGGCCGCCACGCGCGATCGATCGTCCTCCCTGCTGGCACTCACGATGCTGGCCTTCTTCATGGCCGACGTGCGCGACGGGCTCGGTCCGTTCCTCGCGACCTACCTGCAGGAGAACCACGTCCGCCAGGACCTGATCGGCTACACCATGACCGCCGGCGGCCTGGCCGCCGTGGCCATGACGCCGTTCGCCGGCGCCTGGGTCGACCGCTCGACGGCCAAGCGCGCCATGACGGCGGCCTCCGGCGTCGCCGTCCTGGCGGCCAGCGCGCTGGCCTTCACGACGCTGTCGGCGCCGCTGCTGATCGCCTCGCAGATCGTCACCGGCCTCGCGGGCGCGCTGCTGGCGGCGGCGCTGGCGGCGCTGACGCTGGGCCTGGCGCGCTCGGAGGGCTTCAAGCACCAGACCGGCCGCAACGAGGCCTTCAGCCACGCCGGCAACATGATCTCGGCCGTCGGCGCCGGCGCGGTCGCGCACCTCTTCGGCGCGCCGTGGATGCTGGCCGTGATGGGCGCGATGACGCTCGGCGCGCTGCTGGCGGTGCGCACCATCCGCGCCGAGGACATCGACCACGAGGCCGCGCGCGGCGACGAGCCGCAGGACCCGCCGCCCGAGCCGACGGCCACCGACCCGCAGGGCCACGAGCGCATCGGCGCGCTGCTGAAGAACAAGGGATTGCTGCTGTTCGCGCTGACGCTGGCCTTCTTCCACCTGGGCAACGCCGCGATGCTGCCGCTGATCAACCAGCGCCTGGCCGCCACGGTGGCCGACTCGGCGCCGCTCCTGTGGACCGGCATCGCCATCGTGGTCGCGCAGCTCACCATGATCCCGGTGGCGCTGTGGGTGTCGCGCAGCAAGCGTTTCGACGTCGCCTGGTTCGTCTACGCCGCGATCCTGGTGCTGCCGCTGCGCGGCGCGCTGGCCTATGCCTTCGCCAGCCAGTGGAACAACATCCCGGTGCAGATCCTCGACGGCCTGGCCGCCGGCGCCATGGGCGTGGCGACGCCGCTGCTGGTGCAGCGCTACGTGCGCGGCAGCGGCCGCTTCAACACCGCGCTGGGCTTCGTCATGACGCTGCAGGGCGTCGGCGCGGCGCTCAGTCCGGGCATCGCCAACGTCATCGTCGGCGCCGAGGGGCGCTTCGGCCTGGCCTTCATGTGCCTGGCCGGCGCGGCCCTGCTGGCGCTGCCGGCGTTCTGGCTGGCCCAGCGCGGCGCGCCGTCGCAGGCGCCGGCCGACGCCGGCGCCGCGGTCGCGCGCGGCGCCGCCCCTCAGGCCTGAACGGCGGCGGCGGATTCGAGTTCGGGTTCGGGCGCCGGCAGCGCGGCGAGGAATGCCGGTGCCGGCAGCGCGGCGGGCGACCGCGGCGCGCCGAGCGACCACAGCGCCATGGCGCCCGCCGTCATCGGCCGGGCGTAGAGGAAGCCCTGGAACTCGTCGCAGCCCATGGCCGCCAGGATGTCGTGCTGCGCCTGGCGCTCGACGCCCTCGGCCACCACCCGCAGGCCCAGGGCGTGCGCCAGCCGGATCACCGCCTCGACCACCGGGCGCGAATCCTCCCGGGTGTCGAGGTCGGCGACGAAGCTGCGGTCGATCTTGAGCTGGCGCGCGGGCAACTGGCGCAGGTAGCTCAGGCTCGAATAGCCGGTGCCGAAGTCGTCGATCGACAGGAAGACGCCGATGCCTTCGAGCCCCTGGAAGGTGCGCTGCGTGGCCGCGATGTCCTCCATCGCGACCGACTCCGTGATCTCGCACATCAGGCGCGCGGCCGGCACGTCGTGGCGCAGGAGCGACCGCTCGATGCGCTGCGCCAGGCCGCTCTCGCGCAACTGCAGCACCGACAGGTTGACCGCCACGTTCAGGTGCAGGCCCTCGGCGCGCCAGGCCGCGATCTGCCGGCAGGCCTCGTCGATGATCCAGTCGCCCAGGCGCACGATGAGGCCGAAGCGCTCGGCCAGGCCGATGAACTCCAGCGGCGCGAGCATCCCGCGCTCCGGGTGGTTCCAGCGCACCAGCGCCTCCACGCTGTCGACCCGCCCGGTGGCGCCGTCGAGCTTGGGCTGGTAGTGCAGCTCGAACTGGCCGAGGTCGACCGCGCGGCGCAGGTCGCTCTGCAGTTCCAGCTGGCTGTGCGCGTCGGCCCCCATGTACGACTCGAAGATCGCGTAGTTGCCGCCGCCGGTGCGCTTGGCCGCGTACATGGCCGCGTCGGCGTTGGCGATGAGCTTGTCGGCCTCGCCCTCGAGCGGGTGGATCACGATGCCGATCGAGCAGGCGATCTGCACCTGCTTGTCCAGCACCTCGAAGGGCGCCGACAGGCTCGCCAGGATGGCGTTGGCCGCCTGCGCGCAGTCGGCGACGTCCTGGATGCCTTCGAGCAGCACCAGGAACTCGTCGCCGCCGATGCGCGCGACCGTGTCGCCCTCGCGCGCGAGCGAGCGCAGGCGATCGGCCGTGGCGCTCAGGATGCGGTCGCCGGCGACGTGGCCGAACGAGTCGTTGACCGGCTTGAAGCCGTCGAGGTCGATGAACAGCACGGCGATGCGCTCCTCGATCTGCAGCTGGTTGGCGCGCGCCATGCGCCGCAGCGCGTGGTTCAGGCGGTCCTCGAACAGCACCCGGTTGGGCAGGCCGGTGAGCGCGTCGGTGAAGGCGCGCCGCGAGAGCTCGGCGTTGGCCGACTGCAGCTGCGCGTTCGATTCCTCCAGCGAGCGCGACAGGCGCCGCGCCACCACCTGCAGCCGCGCCTCCAGCAGCGAGGTGAACAGCGTGCCGCCCAGCAGCAGGCACGAGGCCACCACCACCAAGCCCGTGAGGCCGGCGCCGCTCAGGGCGTCGGCGCTGCGGCACACCGAGCCGACCGGGAAGCTCGCCGCCGCCATGCCGGTGTAGTGCATGCCGCAGACCGCCAGGCCCATCACCAGCGCGGCCAGCAGCTGCACGCCCAGGCGCCGCTCCTGGCGCTGCCGCACCAGCGCGAAGATGCCCATCGCCGCCGCCGAGGTGCCCACCGCGATCGCCGCCGACAGCGCGACCGTGCCCCGGTCCCAGACGATGCCCGGCGCCATGTCGAGCGCGGCCATGCCCGCATAGTGCATGGCGCAGATGCCCGCGCCCATCGCCAGCGAGGCGATGCCCAGCCGCTTGACGCTGAAGTCCTTCTGGCTCGACACCCACAGCGCGATGCCGGAGGCGGCCACCGCCACGGCCCAGGACGCCAGCGTGAGGTTGCCGGCGAAGCCCAGCCGGATCGGCAGCGAGAAGCCCAGCATGCCGACGAAGTGCATCGCCCAGATGCCGGTGCCCATGGCGACCGAGCCGACCGCCCACCAGACCTTGTCGAGGCGGTCGTCGGCACGGCGCACGCGCTGGGCCAGGTCGAGCGCGACGAAGGCCGCCAGGGTGGCGATCAGCAGCGAGGCCGCGACGATCCACGGGTCGTGGCCGGTCGGGAGGTAGGGCGAAGGTGAGTTCACAATTGCCGAGGATACCGTTTGTATCCAAATGTCAAAAGGGAAATCCCCCGGCATCGCGACCCATCGTGTGCGGTTCTCTACGATGACGGCCTTTCCGATCGACGCGACGCCGACGCCGCATCGATCGCCATCGACCCTCTTCGACGCCGCCACGGATCCCGCATGGACCTCCTTCCTCCCTCCCGCGCACGCCGCGCCGTGCTCGCCGCCGGCCTCCTCGGCCTGGCCGCCCCGGCCTTCTCGCAATCCGCCGCCGCGCAACCCGCCGCCTGGCCGACGCGCCCGGTGCGCCTCCTGGTGGGCTTTCCCGGCGGCTCCACGCCCGACATCGCCGCCCGCGTGCTGGCCGAGCCGCTGTCCCGGGCCCTGGGCCAGCCGGTGGTGGTGGACAACAAGCCGGGCGCCTCCGGCAACATCGCGGCCGACGCCGTGGCCAAGGCCACCGACGACCACACCCTGGGCATCGTCATCAACGGCAACCTCACGTCGTCGAAGATGCTCTATCCCCGGCTGCCCTACGACCCGGCGAAGGACTTCACCGAGCTGTCGCTGATCGCCACCGCGCCGCTGATGCTGGTGGCCGCCGGCGACGTTCCCGCCGGCCGGGACTTCCTGGCGGCCGCCCGCGCCTCCGGCACGAAGTGGAACTACGGCTCGGTGGGCGTCGGCTCGGTCGGCCACCTGGGCATGGAGCTGCTGAAGGACCGCGTGTCCGGCCTGGACGCCCAGCACGTGCCCTACGCCGGCAATCCGCAGGTGGTGACGGCCATGATCGGCGGCCAGGTGCAGCTGGCCCTGGTGCCGCCGGCCATCGCCATCCCGCAGGTCAGGGCCGGCAAGCTCCGTGCCATCGGCCTGACCAGCGGCCGCAGCACCCTGGCGCCCGAGTACCCACCCCTGACCGATCTGGGCGTGCGCGACTTCGACCTGGAGGTGTGGACCGCCCTGCTCGGCCCCGCCGGTCTGTCGAACGCCGCCAAGGCCCGCATCACCCGCGAGATCGCCGTCGTCATGAAGAACCCCGAGGTGCGCCAGCAGCTCTTCGACAAGGGCTGGCAACCGGTCGGCACCTCGCCCGAGGGCCTGCGCGCGCGCGTGCGGCAAGAGGCGGCGATCATGGGGCGGATCATCCAGGCGCGGGGGATCACGCTGCAGTGAGGGCGAGGGATCGGCGGCGCCTTGCGGAACGGCCGGTCCTCGGCGATATTCGCAATTCGCGAATCAAGAATATGGCGGCTGCATGGATGTCAAACCGCAGGATCTTCTCGTGCTGCTGAAGGTGGCGGCACATCCACCCCAGCGCTGGACCTATGCCGCGCTCGGCACGGCCCTGGCCATGAGCGCATCGGAGGTACACGCCAGCGTGCGGCGTGCCGTGGCCAGCGGGCTGGCCGTGGCACCGTCGCGCGGCGAATGGTCCCCGGTGCGTCCAAGCCTGCTGGAGTTCATGGTGCATGGCGTGCGCTACGTCTGGCCGGTCACCGTGGGCCCGGTCAAGCGCGGCGTGCCGACCTCCTTCGGCATCGAGCCGCTGTCCAGCCAACTGACGGCGGCACCGGGCGAGGCGCCGGTTTGGGCGCACCCCTCGGGCAGTGCCAAAGGACCCACGTGGTCGCCGCTGTATCGCACGGCCGCGCAGGCCGCGCTGGCCGATCCGGCCCTGCACCGCCTGCTGGCGTTGCTCGATGCCTTGCGTGCTGGTCGCAGCCGCGAACGCGCACTGGCTGCTCAATTCATGCAAGCCGCATTGACGGCCGAACCCGCGCAAGCCGATGCGCTCCGCTGACCCGAACTTGGCGCAGTTGCGTCGCATCGCCAAGGCCCTGGGCGATCTGCGCGAGCAGATGGTCTTCGTGGGCGGCGCGGTGGCCGGCCTGCTGGTGACCGATCCGCTGGCCGATGGCGTACGCGCCACGCGGGACGTGGATGCGGTGGTCAACGCGGACTGGCTCGGCTTCCACCGCATCGAGGAGCGGATGGCGCAACTCGGCTTCATGCGCGACGCGGGCAGCGAAGTGATCTGTCGCTGGATCCACAAGGCCTCGGGCCTGCTGTTCGACCTGATGCCGGTCCAGCCCGAGGTGCTGGGTTTTTCCAATCGCTGGTATCCCTATGCGGTGGAGACGGCGGAACCGGTGGATCTGGGCGAGGGCATCGTCATCCGCCTGGTCAGTGCCGTGGCTTTCGTGGCGACCAAGCTGGAAGCCTTCGCCCATCGTGGCGGTGGAGACTTCCTGACGAGCCATGATCTGGAAGACGTCATGAACATCGTCGACGGGCGCGAGGAACTGGTGGTGGAAATGGCAGCAGCGCCCGAGGCGTTGAGAAGCGCGTTGTCTTCCTCGCTGGCCACGCTGCTGGCGCACCCGGATTTCGCGAACGTACTTCCAGGGTTGATCGCCGAGCCGGAACGCGCGGACTTGGTGATGGGCCGCCTGAGGAGGCTGAGCCGATAAGCGAACTTCGCCCGAGCGCCACTGAACATTCCCATGAACACCACCCACCTCCCCGAACCCGCCCGCCTGCTCCCCGTCTTCGGCGAATACGACGTGGTCGTCGTCGGCGGCGGCCCGGCCGGGCTGGCGGCCGCGACCAGCGCGGCGCGCCATGGCGCGCGCACCCTGCTGGTCGAGCGCTACGGCTTCCTCGGCGGCATGGGCACCGCCGGCGGCGTCACCAACTTCGCCGGGCTCTACGCCCGCCACGACGGCGCGATGCGCCAGGTGGTGCACGGCGTGGTCGACGAGCTGTTCGAGCGCCTGGAGGCGCTCGGCGGCCTGAACCGGCCGCAGGACGGCATGCAGGGCCGCATCCGCGTGCGCTCCTACGACACCTCGGCCTACAAGTGCGCCGCCGACGGCCTGCTGCTCGCGGCCGGCGTCGAACTGCTGTTCCACGCCCACGCGGCGGCGGTGCTGATGGACGGCGCGCGCATCGCGGCGCTGGTGGTGGAGACCAAGTCCGGCCGCCAGGCGATCCGCGCCGGGGTCGTCGTCGACGCCTCGGGCGACGCCGACGTGGCGGCCTTCGCCGGCGTGCCGCACGCGGTGGGCGACGGCCACGGCAGCGGGCTGTTTCCGACCACGATGTTCCGCGTCGGCCATGTCGATGCCGAGGCGGCGCTGGCGGCGGTGGGCGAGTTCAAGGCCATCAACGACGTGATGGAGCGCGTCCAGCGCGAGCATCCCGGCCGCTACCGCTTCCCGCGCCAGGGCGCGATCCTGCGGCCGCAGATCGAGCCGTCCGAATGGCGCGCCAACGTCACGCAGCTGAAGAACGCGCAGGGCCGCGCCATGAACGGCGTCGACGCGCGCGAACTCTCGGCCGGCGAGGTCGAGGGCCGGCGCCAGATCGTCGACTACTTCGCCTTCCTGCGCGAGCAGGTCGACGGCTTCGCCGACGCGCGCATCGTCGAGATCGCGCCGCAGGTGGGCATCCGCGAGACGCGTCGCATCGACGGGCTCTACGCCCTGAGCGGCGAGGACATCGTCGGCTCGGCGCGCTTTCCCGACGCCATCGGCGTCAACGGCTGGCCGATGGAACTGCACGCCGACGGCGGCGTGGAATGGCGCTTCCCGCGCGACGCCGACCGCGCCTTCAACGACCTGCCGTGGCGCATGCTGGTGCCCCGGGGCGTGGACAACCTGCTGGTGGCGGGCCGCTGCGCGTCGATGACGCACGAGGGCCAGTCGGCCGCGCGGGCGAGCGGCGCCTGCTTCGCGATGGGCCAGGCGGCCGGCACGGCGGCGGCGCACGCCGGGCGCGCGCCGTTGCGCGAGGTCGACACGGCACTGCTGCGCGAGCGTCTGCGCGCCGACGGGGTCTGGCTGCCGGACGCCTGACGCTCCGGCAGCTCGACGACGGCCCGACGGATCAGTCGTCGAGCTTCGGATACCAGCCGTCGCCGCGTCCGCCCGGCGTCAGGTCGAGGAGGTTCCACAGCGGCGTCGGGTCCGGGGCGCCGCGTGGGTCCTGGCCGGGGTCGGCGGTGCCGCCCAGCTCGGAGCCCCAGAAGTGGCGCACCGTGCCGTCGCGCCGCTCCCAGACGTCGAGCGCGGGCATCTCGCTGCCGTCGGGAAGGAGGCCGCGGTAGTCGCGCGCGAAGTCGTCGCCGACGGTGGCGTAGAAGCGCAGGTTGCGCCAGCCGCGTTCGCGCGCGTGCGCCATCTGGCGCGCCACCGGCGAGCGGCCGATGACCGCGAAGGCGACGCGCTGCGCGAGGTGGCGCACCGGCACGTCGAGCGCGCCGAGGAACGACGTGCACATCGGGCAGGCCCGCTCGCGCTCGGGGCCGAACATCCAGAAGTACGTCACCAGCGTGTCGTGCGCGCCGAACAGGTCGGCCAGTCCGACCTCCCGGTCGCGCTCGTCGACGAAGCGGTAATCGCGCGCCGCCCCGCCCGGCGGCAAGGCGCGACGCAGGGCCGCCACGCGCTCGATGTGGCGCCGCAGCTCGATCTCCTCGGCCAGCAGCGCGGTGCGCGCCGCCCGGTAGGCGGGGCTGTCGTTCGGATAGGGCCGGCTCGCCTCGGCGGCGAGTTCGGCGGCCGGTTTCAGGGACTCCGGGGGTGTCGATGCGGTGGTCACGGCACAACTCCTCGCCTCGGTGCGTCGGTCCCCGGTGCCCGATCTCCGAGGGACCGATCGGCGGGGCGTCAGAGGCCCGCGTCGTCCAGCAGGCGCTGGAACCGCGCGGCGGACTCGGCGGGCTTCTCCAGTGTCGGCAGGTGGCCGCAGGCGGTCAACACCTCGAAGCGGGCCCGGGGCAGGCCCTCGGCGAGCGCGCGGCCGACCGCCACCGGCGCGAGCGCGTCCTCCTCGCCCCACAGCACCAGCGCGGGCATCGTCAGTTCGCCCAGGCGCGAGGCGACCTCGTCGCGCGAGCCCGTGGCGCGCGCCTGCGCGGCGCCGGCCGCGCCGCCCACGCGCGCGGCCATGGCCTTGAAGGCGGCGGCCTCGGCCGTGGCTTCCTTGCGCACCACCAGGCCGGCGAGCAGGTCGAACACGGCCTCGGGCGTGGCTTCGAGTCCGCCGGCGAGGTCGGGGCCGCCGGCCTGCGGCGCGGCCGGGTTGCAGCCCATCAGCCACAGCGCCACGACGCGCTCCGGCGCGGCCAGCGCGACCTGCAATGCCAGGTTGCCGCCATAGGAGGTGCCGACCAGCACGAAGCGCTCGGGCGCGCGCGCCAGGATGTCGGCGGCGCTGTCCGCCAGGCTGGGTTTCGGCGACATCAGCACGTGCGCATCGATGCGATCGCCCAGGCGGTCGACGACGTCGCGGTAGAGCCCGTCGTCGCACAGGAGCGCGGGAATCAGGACGACGGGCACTGAGGGGGAGGAAGAAGTGTTCATGGAAGAGGCTTTGGGTGAAAAAATCGCCGTGATCGTCGATGCGATCGACTCGTTTGTCGCCTCGCGACCCGGCACCGGGCAAGCCGTCCTTCACCCGCTGCGCTTGTCGTCGTCCTTCCAGAACCTCACAGGAACACGCCCCCCATGACATCCCCCGACCACGCCGTCGACATCGACATCGACACCGACCGCTTCGAGCTCTACTCGTACTGGCGCACCTCCGCCACCTACCGCGTGCGCGTCGCCTTCAACCTCAAGGGCGTGAAGCCGAAGGAACACGACGTCGACATCGACGGCGGCGAACATCGCGGCGAGGCCTTCCTGAAGATCAACCCGATGGCCGCGATCCCGGCGCTGATCGACCACGGCCCCGGCCAGCCGTCGACGCCGTTGACGCAGTCGCAGGCGATCCTCGAATTCCTGGAGGAGACCTACCCCGAGCCCCCGCTGCTGCCGGCCGACGCCCACGGCCGCGCCCGCGTGCGCTCGCTGTCGGCTCTGCTCGCGGCCGACACCCATCCGCTCATCACGCCGCGCATCAAGAAGTACCTGACGACCACCGGCGGCTTCGACGACGCCGCCTGGCGCGCGTGGCAGATCCACTGGTTCGGCACCGGCCTGCGCGCGCTGGAGCAGCGCCTCGCGAACGAACCCGGCACCGGCCGCTTCTGCCACGGCGACACGCCCGGCATGGCCGACATCTGCCTGGCCAGCGTGGTCGCCGTGATGCGCGTGTTCAAGATCGAGATCGAGGGCATCCCGACGGTCATGCGGATCATGGCGGCGTGCGAAGCGCTGGATGCCTTCGCCAAGGCCGATCCCCTGAAGCAGGCCGGCGCACCGGGGCAGTAGCTCACCCCCAGTCTTCGCGCACTGCGTGTCGCTTCGCCAACCCCCTTCCAGGGGGCGATACCTGGGGACCGGCGGAGCCGGTTCCCCGGTATCCCCGGCTTAATGCAGTACTTCGGTTTCTCTGGTTTCATCGCGTTTGCAACCCACCTTTCTGAAGGAGACCTTCCATGCCCCGAATCAAGATCGCCGCCCCGACGGGCGAGCCCGTCGAACTGCACTACGAGGACCACGGCAACGGCCGGCCGGTCGTGCTGATCCACGGCTGGCCGCTGAGCGGGCGGTCGTGGGAAGCGCAGATGGGCGCGCTGGTCGAGGCCGGCCACCGGGTCATCGCCTACGACCGGCGCGGTTTCGGCGCCTCGTCGCAGCCGTGGTCGGGCTACGACTACGACACCTTCGCCGCCGACCTCGACGCCCTGCTCACGCAGCTCGACGTCACCGGCGCCACGCTGGTGGGCTTCTCCATGGGCGGCGGCGAGGTCGCGCGCTACGTGGCCAAGTACGGCACCGCGCGCATCGCCGGCGCCGTGTTCGCGGGCGCCGTGCCGCCCTACCTCTACAAGAGCGAGGACAACCCCGACGGCGGTCTCGACGACGCCACCATCGGACAGTTCGAGACCGGCGTGAAGACCGACCGCCTGGCCTTCCTGGAGGACTTCTCGAAGAACTTCTTCGGCGTCGACGGCAAGCTGCTGGTGAGCGAGCCGATGCGCCAGTACGCCGTGCGCATCGCCTCGACCGCCTCGCCCAAGGGCACGCTGGACTGCATCGCCGCCTTCGGCCGCACCGACTTCCGCGACGACCTGAAGCAGTTCGGCGACCTGCCCACGCTGGTCATCCATGGCGACAGCGACGCCATCGTGCCCTTCGAGGTCAGCGGCAAGCGCACGCACGAAGCGATTCCCGGCAGCACGCTGGCATTGATCGAGGGCGCGCCGCACGGCTTCAACGTGTCGCACGCCGAGGAATTCAACGCGCACCTGCTCGCCTTCCTGGGAAAGCTGCCGCAATGACGACCGCGACGACCACCACCCCTCATCCCGCCGCCGCGACGGGCGTCGGCGCCATGGACCGCACCGACTTCAAAGTCTTCGAGTCCCAGGCGCTGGCCGCCGGCTACGACGAGGCCCTGGTGCGCCCCTGGGCGCCCAATGCCGTCATCGAGCACCACGCGCACCCCTTCGACGCCGACGCGGTGGTCACCGAGGGCGAGATGTGGCTGACCTGCGGCGACGAGACGCGCCACCTGCGGCCGGGCGACACCTTCCAGTTGCCGAACGGCACGCCGCACGCGGAGCGCTACGGGCCGGAAGGCGCGGTCTACTGGGTGGCGCGGCGCAATCCGCGGTGACGCGATGTCGGACGTCCACGACGGCGAGGGCTCGCGCAGGTCGTCCGGTGAAGAAGGCATGAAGATTCGTCGGTTCAGGCCCGGTGACGAGACGGCACTGTTCCGTGTCCACGTCACCGCCATCCGCGAGATCGCCGCTCGCGACTACACGCCCGAGCAGATCGAGGCCTGGCTGCCCATGGACACGGACATGGACGCGTGGGCCGGACGCATGCGAGCGCTGCGGCCTTTCGTCGCCGAACTGGTGGGTGAGATCGTCGGCTATGCGGATCTTCAACCCGACGGGCTCATCGATCACTTCTACGTGTCGGGCGACCATCCGCGCCGGGGCATCGGGACGCGGTTGATGACGCGCATCCACGAAGAGGCCTGCGTGCTCGGTCTGACGGCATTGACTTCCCATGTGAGCAGGACGGCCGAGCCGTTCTTCGCGCTCCATGGATTCCGGGTGGTCGAGCGGCGTTTTCCGACGAGGCGTGGGGTGGTGCTGGAAAACGCGTCGATGCGCAAGAGACTGCAGCAGCACGACGACGGGCGTGATGCCCACTGAACGCCTTCGACTCAGACGACGCGACCGGCGGACTGCAAGCTGGCGAACGGAATGACGTCCGCGCCGACGGCACGGGCGAAATCGGCGTCGTGCGTCGACATGACGACCACGGCGGTCTCCCGCAACGCCAGCAGTTCGTCGACGAGCACGCCGCGGGTCACGCGGTCCAATGCATTGCTGGGCTCGTCCATCAGAACCACCGAGGGATTCCCGATCCATGCGGCGGCGAGCAGCATCTTCTTCTGCGTGCCGAGGGACATCTGGCCGAACCGCGTCCGAAGGTGCGGCTCCAGGCCGAAGCCTTCGACCAGCGCGTCGACCCGTTCGTCGACGCGCGTGCGCTTCGCCCGGGCGACCAGGTCCAGCAGGTCGCGTCCGAGCATGAATGGATAGACCGGACAGTCGTCGGGGACGAAGGCGAGCCGCTCCTTCGCACGCTCCGGGTTCGTCAGCAGGTCGTGACCGTCGATCGTCACCGTCCCGGCATCGGGCGCCTGGACACCCGCCAGGATCGTCAGGAGCGTCGACTTCCCGATGCCGTTGGGTCCATGCAGGGCATGTATCCCGGGCGCGAAGACGTGGTTCATGCGATCCAGCACCTTTCGCCCGGCGAATGCTTTCGAGATGTCGTCGATGCGAAGCGTCATGGGGTTCGGGCAATCAGGAGGTTGGCGGCTGCGAATGTCCAGCCCGCGGAAAGCAGTGTGCTGGTCACCACGGCGTGGCGCCTGGAGAAGCGCTGAGGAACACGAAGCAACGCGACGAGCAGGAGGAAGCTCGCGACGGCGGCCACCGCGATTCGTCCGGACACGCCGGCGTCGATCCGCAGCGATGCCGCCAGCACGATCGCGAACGGCAGGGCGAAGCCCATGACGGCCGTCGTGTCCACGCGCATCCACCACCAGGTCCGAAGCGGCAGTGCGGCCATGTAAGGATGCGCGGCCTCGTGAGCCAGTTGGAGGGGCTGGTACAAGCCGCTGATCGCCAGCGCCAGGACGCCGAAGGCGATCAGCACCAGGGGGAGGCATCGGCCGTCGAAATCCCAAACGCTCATCAGGCCATGGGCCGCGAAGGTGACGAGCAGGCAGCAGAAGAAGGTGCCGAGCGTCGCCGGCCGGTTCTGGCCGTACAGGATGCCTAACGCCAGGCGGTCGCCCGGCGGCAGGATGCGGACAGCGCCGCCCAGACGTCGCCGTCCCCAAACCGTCAGTCCGACCATGATGAGCGAAAGGCCGCGTGGCGGCGCCGGCACATCGGTCAGCAGGGCGCGGATCGAGATGGCGACGGTCGGCACCATCAGCGCGATCGTCCATTCCGCTGGCAGTCCCAGCAGGAACGCGGTCCACAGGTCCACGGCCAGCAGTGCCGTCCATGCACGTCCGCGGCCGTCCAGGACCGCATGCTGGGCGCACCATTGCGTCGCAAGGAGGAACGCGATCAGCAGGGCACCGCGTACGGCATCTGCTGCCGCGACGCCCGGCATGCCGAGTGCGATACCCGCGGCCAAGAAGGGAATGAGCAAGGGCGTGTTGCCGACCAGGAGCACGACGGAGTCCAGGCGCCGCCGTGAGGAGGCCGGGATGGGAAGCGATTGCAGGTAGCGTGCGAACGGCCCGCCTCGGAGCTGGTCCTGCTGCATCAGCGCCCACAGCATCCAGCAGCCTTGCCACAGGCCGATGACGAACAGACGCCACGGCACGCCGTGGCCCGGGTCGAGCAGCACCAGGACCGGATAGGACGCCACGCCCAACAGTGATCCACCCACGGGCACCAGCGTTCCGGTCAGCAGCAGGATGATCTGCCAACGTCGAAGCAATACCAATGCGGTGGCCTCGCTGTACCACCGCAGGCGCATCGCCAGCAACCGCCCCATCATTCAGAGACTCGCCGTCGCCGAATGCCACCGACGATGGCGCTGCAAGCTCCATCCCGTGATCTCGACTGCCATGTCTTCTCGATCCTTCCCACGTTCCGCCCTCGATCGCCCGGGCCAAGCCGCGGATTCTGCCCGAGGGGTGGAGGGGTGGACGGCTGGTTCCGGCCCGGACGCGGTCTTCGGTGCAGCCGGATCCGCGGCGAGTCCGCGCGCTATCGCAAATCCCTAAATACGTCGACGACACCGATCGCCAGAATCGAAAGCCCGGCAACGTCCGGGCATTGGAGCCTTCCCACGCGGCGGCGCCGTCCTCCGCATGTCCACCTCTGCAGGAGACACCCCATGACCCCCAAGAACACCCTCTGCCTCTGGTTCGACGGCACCGCCGCCGAGGCCGCCGCGTTCTACGCGGCGACCTTCCCCGACAGCGCCGTCGGCGCCGTGACCCGGGCACCCGGTGACTTTCCGGCCGGCGCGGAAGGCGACGTGCTGGTGGTCGAGTTCACCGTCGTCGGCATTCCCTGCATCGGTCTCAACGGCGGGCCGCAGTTCAAGCACAGCGAGGCCTTCTCCTTCCAGATCGCGACCGACGACCAGGCCGAGACCGACCGGCTGTGGAACGCCATCGTCGGCGACGGCGGCCAGGAGAGCGAGTGCGGCTGGTGCAAGGACCGGTGGGGGCTGTCGTGGCAGATCACGCCGCGCGTGCTGACCGAGACGATGGCCGGGCCGGACCGGGCGGCGGCCAAGCGGGTGTTCGACGCGATGATGACGATGCGGAAGATCGACGTCGCGGCGATCGAGGCGGCGCGGGCGGGTTGAGGTTCGCCGGCCGTTCGAGCGCCGCGGCCCTCACCCTGCCCTCTCCCGCAGGGAGAGGGAAAAGACGCAGCCCGATGCGGCGTGTCGGGCTTTCATCCATTCATCCATCCATCCATCCATCGTTCCTCGACGAGAGCGCTTCATGACCCAGCACACCACCGACCCGACACCCCTCGCCGCCACCCAGAAACAGAGGATGCTCGCCGGCGAGCTCTACGACGCCGGCGACGAGGAGATCCAGGCCGATCTGGCGGCCACGCGCGAGTGGCTGGTGCGCTACAACGCCGCGCTGGGCATGGACTCGGCGGACCGCCGCGTGCTGCTGGCCGAGCGCTTCGGCGCGGTGGGCGACGGCTCGACCGTCCGGCCGCCCTTCCATTGCGACTACGGCTTCAACGTCGAGCTCGGCGCCGGGGTGTTCCTGAACTTCGGCTGCGTGATCCTGGACGTGGTGAAGGTCGCCATCGGCGACAAGACGCAGATCGGCCCCAACGTGCAGATCCTGACGGCGGACCATCCGAGGAGCGCGGCCGAGCGCGAGGCCGGGCTGGAGTTCGGCCGGCCGATCCGCATCGGGCGCAACGTGTGGATCGGCGGCGGCGCGATCCTGCTGCCGGGCATCACGGTCGGCGACGACGCGGTGATCGGCGCGGGCAGCGTGGTCACGCGCGACGTGCCGGCCGGCACCACGGTGGTCGGCAACCCGGCGCGCGTGCGGGGTTGAGGGTTCCGCTGGCCGCGCGGCGCATGGCGCCCGGGGACGCCGCCGCCGGTGCCTCGCGCTAGGCCGGCAAGAGGCCGGCCACGCGGTAGCTGTCGACGAGGGCGTCGAACAGCGCGATGTCCGAGCGGCCCCGGGCGAGCATCTGCGCACCGGCGACCGCCGCGAAGATCGCGCGCGCGCGCGCTTCGGCGGCGTCCGCCTCGCACACCTTCGCGGCCACCAGCAGCCGGCCGAGCCAGGCGATGTTCACGTCGGCGAACAACCGGATCTCCGACCGGACCTCGGCCGGCAGGTTGTCGGTTTCCGCCGCCATGACGCTGCCCAGGCAGAGCCGGTTGTCGGCTTCCAGGGAGCGACGGAAGATTTCCGGGAACCGGCCGAGCGCGTCGATCGGACGGGGGCTTTCCTCCGCGATCGCCTCCAGCGCGGCGGCACCGTCCTCCCAGTACCGCCGGGCGACCGCCGTGGCCAGGTCGGCCTTGCCGGGAAAGTGGTAGTAGATGCTGGCCGCCTTGATCCCCACCTCCTCGGCGAGTTCGCGCAGCTTCAGGCCGCCGTAGCCGTGCAGCTGCGCCCTCCGCTTGGCGCTCAGCAGGATCGCTTCGCGGGCGTTGGGGTTCGCGTCGCGCCACTGTGCTCGGGGCGGCGGCGAGGGAGGGGTGCGAGGCGCCATGCGATCGACTCGGACAAAGGCGGTTATTTCGCCCGCGCATCCAGTTCCGGGATGCCGCTCTGGCCGTCGGCATAGGCGGCCTGGAAGGCGGGGCGCTGCTGCCAGCGCTTCCAGTAGGCGTCCAGGAACTCGAAGCGTTCGTCCAGCGGCGTGGCGTTGACGGGGAACTTGGAGAAGGCGATCGCGGTGCACAGCGTCGTGTCCGAGAAGGTCGGCGCGTCGCCGCCGATCAGCCATTCGCGGCCGTCGGACAGGTGCCGGTCGACCAGCGCGGCGTGCGCCACGGCCTCCTTGCGGCAGTGCTCGCCCCAGGCGTCGTTCTTCGTCATCTCGAGCTTGAAGCCGAGGCCGGTGTGCAGCACGTGGAAGGCCGTGGTGATGCGATAGAGGATGTGGACCCAGATGCGGTTGTCCCACATGCTGTCCAGGCCCTGCTCCAGCGCGCTCTCGCCCATGATCTTCCGGCCGGGATAGGCTTGGTCGAGGTAGCGGGCGATAGCGGCCGTCTCGGACAGCGTGGAACCGTCCGCCAGCCGGAGCGTCGGCGTCTCGCCCCAGGGATTCATCTTCAGGTGACGCCAGCCGCGCTGCTCGCCCCCCGGTGCCATGTCGTAGACGGTCTCGTCGAAGTGGTGGGCGATGCCCTTCTCGTGCATGAACAGGCGCAGGCGTTGCGGATTCGGGAATGCCGAGGGCGAGGTGAAGAGAGCCAGGGAGTCAGCGGACATGGGGTGGTCGGAGAAGTTTGCGGGGAACGTGCGGAGGGCGTACCTGCCTAACAGCAGTTAGGCGAATGTAGCGGACTCTTCCGTCCCTGTCCACCGGGCCCGACGCGCGTCGCACCGACGGTCGTCCGGGCTTCGCGTCGCCGACGACGCCGGGGTCCGTGGCGACGGACCGCAACGTCGATGCCGACGACGGGTCCGGTTCGCCGGCCTCAGGCGGCCGCGCTGACCATCGGCTTCCCGGCCAGGAAGGCGGCCAGGTTGTCCTCCACGCGCTGCGCCATGGCGGCGCGGGTCTCGTGCGTGTTGCTCGCCAGGTGCGGCAGCAGCACGACGTTGTCGAGCGCGAACAGGGCCTCGGGCACGTTCGGCTCGTCCTCGAAGACGTCGAGGCCGGCGCCGGCGATGCGCTTGTGTTGCAGGGCCTCGACCAGCGCCGCCTCGTCGACCACCGTGCCGCGCGAGATGTTGACCAGGTAGCCCCGCGGGCCGAGCGCGTCGAGGATCTTGCGCGAGACCAGGCCGCGCGTCTCGGCGCCTCCGGCGCTGGCGATCACCAGGAAGTCGGCCCACCCGGCCAGCGCCTCGAGCGAGTCGGCGTACACGAAGTCGACGTCGTCGAGCTCGCGGCGGTTGTGGTAGCGCACCTCCATGTCGAAGCCCGAGGCGCGGCGCGCGATCACGCGGCCGATGCGTCCCATGCCCAGGATGCCGAGCTTCTTGCCCGAGACCTTCGTCGCCAGCGGGAACGGGCCCTTCTTCCAGTCGCCCCGGCGCACGAAGCGGTCGGATTCGGTGATGCGGCGCGCCACGTCCATGACCAGCGCGAAGGCGGTGTCGGCGACGCAGTCGTTGAGCACGTCGGGCGTGTAGCCGACCGCGATGCCGCGCGCGCGCGCCGCGTCGAGGTCGATGGCGTCGAGGCCGACGCCGAAGCTGGAGATGACCTTCAGCGCCGGCAGCGCCGCGATCGTCTCGGCGTCGGCGCCGAAGCGCGCCGAGGTAACGAGCGCCGTGAACTCGCCGCCGCGCGCGGCCAGGAAGGCCTTCGGATCGGCCTCGTTCCACAGGCCGTGGACGTCGTAGGTCTCGGCGAGACGGGCTTCGAGGGCGGGCAGCAGCCGGCCGTGCTGGAGGACGCGGGTCTTGGGAGTGGTCATGGAAGGAGGTTCGGGAATGGATGGTTCGACGGGCACGTCGCGTGGGGTTCCTACTCCGGCTGGATGCCGGCGTTCTTCGCCACCCTGGCCCACTTGACCATCTCGGTGCCGATGAAGTCGCCGAACTGCCTGGGCGTGCCGCCGCCGGGTTCGATGCCGTTGTCCTGCAGCGTCTTGCGCACGTCGGGCATGGCGAGGATCCTGTTCACCTCGGCGTTGAGCCTGGCGACGGTGGCCGCCGGCGTGCCGGCCGGCGCGAGCAGGCCGCCCCAGGTGCTGGTCTCGTAGCCGGCGATGCCGGCCTCCTGCATGGTCGGCACGTCGGGCAGCACCGACGAGCGCCTGGCCGTCGTCACGGCCAGCGCGCGCAGGCGGCCGGCCTTGATCTGCACGTTGGCCGCGGCCACGGTGTCGAACATCAGCGAGGTGCGCCCGCTGACGAGGTCGGGGTGCGCGAGCGTGCTGCCCTTGTAGGGCACGTGCGTGAGGTCCAGCCCGGTCATGCTCTTGAACAGCTCGCCCGAGAAGTGCGGCGCGCCGCCGTTGCCGCTCGACGCGAAGGACAGCTTGCCGGGGTTGGCCTTGCCGTAGGCGATCAGCTCCGCCACCGACTTCACCGGCAGTTCCGGCGAGACGATCAGCACCAGCGGCACGACGTGCGTCAGCGCCACGGGCTCGAAGCCCTTGACGGTGTCGAAGGGCAGCTTCTTCACCATGCTCGGGTTGATGGCGTGGCTGCTGGCCACCAATGCCAGCATGTGGCCGTCCGGCGGGCTCTTGGCGACCAGGTCGGTGCCGATGATGCCGGTGGCGCCGGCGCGGTTGTCCACCACCACCGGCTGGCCCCAGGCCTCGGTCAGCTTCTGGCCGATGAGCCGCGCGGCCAGGTCGATGGCGCCGCCGGGCGAGGCCGGCACGACGATGGTGATCTGCTTGGTCGGGTAGGCGGCGGGGCCGGCGGCCGGCGCGGTCTGCGCGATGGCGGTCGGCATGCCGGCGAGGGCCAGCACGGCGGCGGCGGAAGCGGCGGCGACGAGGGTGCGGCGGCGCATGCTCAGATCCCCTTGGCCTGGCGCCAGACGTCGAACGCGGCGCGCGTCTCGGCGTTGGGCGGGTAGGTGCCGGCGAGCCTCGCGCCGCCCTCGACGCGTTCCAGCACGAAGGCTTCCATCTTCTCCTGCTCGACGGCGTCGCGCGCGACCTCCTCGGCCAGGTGCGACGGGATCACGACCACGCCTTCGTCGTCGCCGACGATCACGTCCCCCGGGTACACCGCCACGCCGCCGCAGCCCACCGGCACGTTGAGGTCGATGGCGTGGTGGTGGATCAGGTTCAGCGGCGCGCTGCCGCCCGCGCAGTAGACGGGGAAGTCCATCCGCGAGATCGGACCGCTGTCGCGCACCGGGCCGTCGGAGACCAGGCCGGCGGCGCCGCGCACCTTCAGCCGCGTCGTCAGGATCTGCCCGCCGGAGGCCACGCGCGTCTCGCCGCGGCAGTCGATCACCAGCACGTGGCCCTCGGGCACGCTCTCGATGCCCTTGCGCTGCGGGTGGTTCGGGTCGTCGAAGGCGCTGATCTGGTCGAGGTCCTCGCGCGCCGGGATGTTGCGCATCGTGAAGGCCGGCCCGACCAGGTTGCCCCCGCTGGGCGTCGTCAGCCGCGCGACGCCCTGCAGGTAGACGTTGCGGAAGCCCCGCTTGAACAGCTGCGTGCACAGGGTCGCCACGCTCACGTGGCGCAGGCGTTCGCGGGTCTCGTCGGAAAGGGCGGTCGGTTCGGTCATGGTGGCAAGGCTCGAAGAGGGTTGAGAGATGTGATGCGGGAACAGCGCGGAACCGGCTTCGCCGGGCCGCTGCTGTTGCCCCCCGGAGGGGGTTGGCGAAGCGACACGCAGTGCGCGAAGACTGGGGGTCAGTCGGGACTGGCTCCGGATTTACGGACCAGTTCGCCCCAGCGGGGAATTTCTTTTTGCATCAATGCCGCCAGCTGCGCCGGCGAGCCGGCCACCACGTCCATGCCGAACTGGTCGGCCAGCTTGGCCTTGACGTCGGGCATCTGCAGGATCTTCGCGATCTCGCTCGACAGGCGCTGCGCGATCGGCGCGGGGAGGTTCTTCGGCGCGTAGACCGCCTGCCACGACGCCATGTCGAAGCCCGGCACGCCGGCCTCCTGCATCGTCGGCAGCTGCGGCACCAGCGCCATGCGCTTGGCGGACGTCACCGCCAGCAGCTTCAGCTTGCCGGCCTGCACCAGCGGCAGCGCGGCGGTGACCTGGTCGAACATGAACGCGACCTGCCCCGACGACACGTCCAGCATGGCCGGCGGCGTGCCCTTGTACGGGATGTGCGTGAGCTTCACGCCGATGGCCTCGGCCAGCATCTCGCCGGCCAGGTGCGTCGAGGTGCCGGCGCCCGACGAGGCGAAGGTGCGCTTGGTCGGGTCCTTCTTCAGCAGCGCGATCAGCCCGGCCACCGAGTCGACGCCCAGGTTGGGGTCGACGATCAGCACGTTGGGCAGGAAGGCCACCAGCGAGATCGGCTCGAAGTCCTTCACCGGGTCGTAGGGCAGGTTCTTGTACAGGCTGGCGTTGATGGCGTGCGTGCTGATGGTGCCGCCGAAGAGCGTGTAGCCGTCGGGCTTGGCCTTGGCGACGTAGGTCGCGCCGACGGCGCCGGCCGCGCCCGGGCGGTTGTCCACCACCACCGGCTGGCCCAGCGCCTCGCCCAGCTTCTGCGCGACGACGCGGCCGATGACGTCGGTCGAGCCGCCGGGCGTGAACGGCACGACGTAGGTGATGGCGCGCGTCGGCCAGGCGGCGGCGTCGGCCTGCGCGAACGCGGCGAGCGGCACGGCCGGCAGCGCGGCGAGCGCGGCGCCGGCGCGCAGGACGGCGCGGCGGCCGATGACGGAGGACGGCATGGAGGGTGTGTGCATGGGGGCGACGATGGGGTGGGAGACGGGGTTCACTCGACCTTGACGCCGCGCGTCTTGATCACCTGGCCATAGCGCTGCTTGTCGGCGTCGATGGTCTTCTGCAGTTCCGCCGGCGTGCCGCCGCGCGGCGTGGCGCCCTGGGCGATCAGGGCCTGCTGCATGTCGGGCAGCGCCACCACGTCGCGGACGTCGGCCGAGACCCGGTCGAGCAGCGCCTGCGGCGTGCCGGCCGGCGCCAGCAGCGCGACCCACGAGCCCGACTCGGCGTTGGGCACGCCCAGTTCGGCCAGCGTGGGCACGTCGGGCATGGCCGGCGAGCGCTGCGCGCTGGTCACGGCCAGGGCGCGCAGCTTGCCGGCCTTGACGTAGCCCGAGGTCTCCAGGATCGAGGCGAACAGCATGTCGACGTGGCCCGCCATCAGGTCGGCCATGGCCGGGCCGCCGCCCTTGTAGGGCACGTGCACGAACTTCACGCCCGCGGCCTGCTGGAAGATCTCCGCCGTCAGGTGCGGCGAGCCGCCGCTGCCGGAGCTGGCATAGGTGAACTTGTCGGGCTCGGCCTTGGCCAGCGCGATCAGCTCCTTGGGCGTCTTCGCCGGCACCTTCGGATTGACGACGAAGGCGAAGGGCAGCTCGGCGAACAGCGACACCGGCGCGAAGGCGCGGTCGGCGTCGTAGGGCATCTTGTAGAGCGACGGGTTGATCGACTGCGTGCCGACGTTGCCGATGAGCATCGTGTAGCCGTCGGGTTTGGCCTTGGCGACGGCCTCCGCGCCCACCAGCCCGCCCGCGCCGGTGCGGTTGTCCACCACCACCGACTGGCCCCACTTCTGCCCGAGCCGCGTGGCCAGCAAGCGCGCGGCGATGTCGGTGCCGCCGCCGGGCGCGAACGGGACCACGAAGGTCACCGGGCGCGTCGGCCAGGGCGCGGGCTGGGCGGCGGCCGGGCGCGGCCCGACGCCGCACAGCAGCGCGGCGGCGGCCAGCGGCAGCAGCGCCAGGGCCCGGCGCACGCGCGGCGCCGGGCGGTGGGCGGCCGGGGAATGGAGGGAGGTCTTCGCCATGGGTCGTCGTCCTTTTCGGGGGTCTCGGTGTCTCGTCGTCGGGTCGACGAACCGTCAGTGGATGTCCGGCTCGCCCCGGCCGGCCGGCACGGCCCGCGCGGTCTCCGCGCCCTGGCCGTCCGGCGCCGCCGGCTCGACGTAGTCCGGCGCCAGGAAGTCGAAGTCGCAGCCGCTGTCGGCCTGCTGCACGTGCTTGAGGAACATCACGCCGTAGCCGCGGCCGAACTTCGGGATGGGCTTCTTCCACTCGGCGCGGCGGCGCGCGATCTCCTCGTCGCTCACGGCCATGTCGATGCGGCGGGCGTCGACGTCGAGCGTCACCAAGTCGCCGTCGCGCACCAGCGCCAGCGGGCCGCCGACGTGCGACTCGGGCGTCACGTGCAGCACGCAGGCGCCGTAGCTGGTGCCGCTCATGCGGGCGTCGCTGATGCGCACCATGTCGCGCACGCCCTCCTTCAGCAGCTTCTGCGGGATCGGCAGCTGGCCCCATTCGGGCATGCCCGGCGCGCCCTGCGGGCCGGCGCTCTGCAGCACGATGACGCTGTCCTTCGTGATGTCGAGGTCCGGCAGGTCGATGCGCGCGGCGAGGTCGTCGTAGTTGCGGAACACCACCGCCGCTCCGGTGTGGCGGCGCAGGTGCTGCTCCATCGCGGCGGGCTTGATGACGGCGCCGTCGGGCGCGAGGTTGCCGCGCAGCACGGCCAGGCCGCCGCTCTCCAGCAGGGCCCGTTCGCGCGGGCGGATGACGTCGGCGTCGTAGACCTCGGCGCCGGCGATGTTCTCGCCCAGTGTCCTGCCGTTGCAGGTCATCTGGCCGCCGTCGATGAGGTCGCCCATGCCGGCGAGGAAGGCGCGCAGGCCGCCGGCGTAGTAGAAATCCTCCATCAGGTACTTGCCGCCGGGGCGCAGGTTGGCCGTGACGGGCGTCTCGCGCGCCAGCTCGTCGAAGCGCGCCAGGTCCAGCGGCACGCCGGCGCGCCGCGCCATCGCGATCAGGTGGACGATGGCGTTGGTCGAGCCGCCCAGGCCCAGCACGGCCTTGACGGCGTTGTCGAAGGACGCGGCCGTCAGGAAGTCCAGCGGCTTCAAGTCCTCCCACACCATCTCGACGATGCGCTTGCCCGAGTGCGTGGCCATCATGGCGTGGCGCGAATCGGGCGCCGGAATGGACGAAGCGCCCGGCAGCGTCAGGCCCAGGGCCTCGGTCGCGCTCATCATGGTGCTGGCCGTGCCCATGGTCATGCAGGTGCCGGGCGAGCGCGCGATGCCGTCCTCCACGTCCTGCCAGTCGTCCTCGGTGATGTTGCCGGCGCGCAGCTCGGCCCAGTACTTCCAGGTGTCGGAGCCCGAGCCGAGCACCTTGCCCTTGTAGTCGCCGCGCAGCATCGGCCCGGCGGGCACGAAGATGGTCGGCAGGTTGTTGGCCAACGCGCCCATCACCAGCCCCGGCGTCGTCTTGTCGCAGCCGCCCATGAGCACCACGCCGTCGGCCGGATAGGAGCGGATCAGTTCCTCCGCCTCCATGGCCAGCAGGTTGCGGTAGAGCATGGTGGTCGGTTTCTGGAACGCCTCGCCCAGGCTCATCGCCGGGATCTCCACCGGGAAGCCGCCCGCCTGCCAGACGCCGCGCTTGACCTCCTCCACCCGCTGCTTGAAGTGCGTGTGGCAGGAGTTCATGTCGCTCCAGGTGTTGAGGATGGCGATCACCGGCTTGCCGAGGTAGTCGTCGCGGCTGAAGCCCATCTGCGCCGTGCGCGAGCGATGGCCGAAGCTGCGCAGGTCCTTGACGCCGTACCAGCGGTGCGAGCGGAGGTCTTCGGGTGTCTTGCGTGAGGTCATGGGGAGGGAGAGGAAAAGGCCCGGCGGATCGTCCGCCATCGGATGTTAGCGCTGTCATTCGATCTTAAGCAGGAACCATCGCATTCACTCACCGGGTTTTCCAGGGGTCGGATCCGAGGCCGCCCGCCTCGCCCTTGGGGAGCCATCGACTCCCCCGAACTCAACGGCAGACCGTTAGCAGATTGGCTTCAGAACCGTCACAACGCCATGCCAGAAGTACCGTGGAGCCGGCTCCGCCGGGCCGCCGGTGCTGCCCTCGGAAGGGGGTGGGCGCTGCTACGCGAAGCGAGCAAGCCTGGGGGCGAGCCTCATGCGCTGTCGCGTGCAACGACGGAGAAGCCCAGGTCCACGACCTTCGGCGCCACCTCCCGCCCCTCCGCCCGCTCGACGATGCACAGCGCCGCCCGCCGGCCGATGGCCGTGCCGTCGATGCGCACGGTGGTGATGGCCGGGTGCGCGTGGCGCGCGAAGGCCAGGTCGCCGAAGCCGATCACGCCGACGTCGTCCGGCACGCGCAGGCCGCGCGCCTGCGCCTCGGTGATCACGCCGTGGGCCAGCACGTCGGAGCTGCAGGCCAGCGCGTCGATGGCCACGCCGTTGTCCAGCAGCTCCGCCAGGGCCGAGCGCCCCGCCCCCAGCGTGGTGGGCGCCGGCACGCGGTGGACGGGCAGCGACAGGGATTCGCCCGCTTCCGCCGACGCCGACCCGGTCTCGGAGACGGCCTCGGCCCGCAGCAACCGCCGCCACGCCTGCTCGAAGCCCGCGCGCCGCAGGTCGGCCCGCCGGTCGTCGCCGGTGACGATGGCCGGCCGGCGATAGCCCCGGCGGTGCAGGAATTCCGCCGTCGCCGCGCCGACCTCCTCGTGCGAGAAGCCCACCAGCATGTCGATCGGCGTCGGCGTCAGGTCCCAGGTCTCCACCACCGGGATGCCCGAGGCCAGCAGGCGCCGCCGCCCCGCGGCCGAATGCATGATCCCCGTGAGCACGATGCCGTCGGGCCGGCGCCCGACGATGGCGTCGATCAGCGCGTCCTCGCGCGAGCGGTCGTAGCCGCTCTGCCCCAGCATCAGCTGGTAGCCGCGCTCGGCCAGGGTCTCGGTCAGCGCCTGGACGGTCTCCAGGAACACCGGCCCGGCGATGGTCGGCACCAGCGCCGCCACCAGCCGGCTGCGGTTGGACGCCAGCCCGCCGGCGAGCAGGTTGGGCACGTAGCCGGTCTGCGCCACCGCCAGCCGCACCTTCTCGCGCGTCTCGGGCGACACCCGATCGGGTGTGTTGAGCGCGCGCGAGACCGTGATGGCGGAGACGCCGGCGAGGCGGGAGACGTCGGCGAGGGTGACGCCGCCGCTGCCACGGCGCGGCGCGCGGCCGGCGGGGAGCGACGCGCTCAACGCGGCCCCGCGCCCGGCGCCGGCCCCGCGTCGATCAGCGCCTTGATCGTCGCGCCCAGCGTCTCGATCGGGAACGGCTTGGTCAGCACGTGCATGCCCGGCTCGAGCCGCCCGCCGCCCAGCACGCTGGTCTCGGCGTAGCCGGTGATGAACAGCACCTTCAGGTCGGGGCGCCGCACGCGCGCGGCGTCGGCCATCTGGCGGCCGTTCATGCCGCCGGGCAGGCCAACGTCGGTGACCAGCAGGTCGATGCGCGCGCCGGATTGCAGCAGCTTCAGGCCCGCCGCGCTGTCCTCCGCCTCCAGCGCCACGTAGCCGAGGTCCTCCAGCACCTCCCCCACCAGCATCCGCACCGAGGGCTCGTCGTCCACCACCAGCACCGTCTGGCCCTCGCGGGCGCGCGCGGCGTCGGTGGGCGCCGGGGTGGCGTCGTCGCCGTCGGCCTCGCCGTGGTGGCGCGGCATGTACAGCCACACGCGGGTGCCCCGCCCCACCTCGGACTGGATGCTCACCTGCCCGCCCGACTGCTGCGCGAAGCCGTGGATCATCGACAGCCCGAGCCCCGTGCCCTCGCCGATCGGCTTGGTCGTGAAGAAGGGCTCGAACACCCGCGCCACCACGTCGGGCGGCATGCCGGTGCCGGTGTCGGTCACGCACAGCGAGAGGTAGGGCCCTTCGGGCAGGTCGTGCGCGGCGGCGGCGGCGGCGTCCAATGCCACGTTGGCGGTCTCGATCGCGATGCGCCCGCCGTCGGGCATGGCGTCGCGCGCGTTGATGCACAGGTTGAGCAGCGCGTTCTCCAGCTGGCCCGGATCGATCAGCGCCGGCCAGAGTCCGGCCGAGCCGACCACCTCCAGCGTGATGGCCGGTCCGATCGTGCGGCGCACCAGTTCCTCCATGCCGCTGATGAGCTGGTTGACGTTGGTCGGCTTGGGCGTGAGGGTCTGCCGGCGCGAGAACGCGAGCAGCCGGTGGGTGAGTCCGGCCGCGCGCCGGGTCGCGCCCTGGGCCACCTGGATGTAGCGGTCGAGGTCGTCGAAACGGCCCTGCCGGGCGCGCACCTTCATCAGCTCCAGCGAGCCGGAGATGCCCGCGAGCAGGTTGTTGAAGTCGTGCGCCAGCCCGCCGGTGAGCTGGCCGACCGCCTCCATCTTCTGCGACTGGCGCAGCTGCTCCTCGGCGCGCATGAGCTCGGTGGTGCGCTCGACCACGCGCTGCTCCAGCGTCTCGTTGAGCGCGCGCAGCGCCGCCGCGTTGCGGTCGCGTTCCTCCTGCAGGGCGCGGCGCTCCTGGACGTCGAGCAGCACACCCGGGAAACGCAGCGGCGTGCCGTCCTCGGCGTGGTCGACGCGGCCGTTGGCCTCGATCCAGTAGTAGCGGCCGTCGACGCGGCGCACCCGGTACTGGTGGGCGTAGGCGCCGCCGCGCCGGACCGCCTCGTCGATGGCGGCGGCGAGTCCGGGCTTGTCGTCGGGGTGGACGGTGGCCACCACCTCCTCCAGGCTCAGGCCGGTGCGGCCGAGCTCGGGGTCGAGGCCGAAGGCCGTCGCGAAGGCCTCGTCGACGGTGAAGCAGTCGGTCGGCAGGTCCCAGTGCCAGGTGCCGATGATCGCCCCCGCCGCCAGCGCGAGCTGCACGCGCTCGGCGTTCTCGCGGGCGATCGCCTCGCTCGCGCGAAGGCGTTCCTGCGCCGTGCGCCGCTCCGTGACGTCGTTGAAGAAGATCGCGATCTGGCGCTCGGCGGGTTCCCCCACGCGGATGGCGCGCACGTCGAACCAACGCTGGAAGGCCTTGGCGTAACTCTCGAAGTTCGCCGGCTCACCGGTCCAGGCGACGTGCCCGTAGGTGTCGAACCAGAAGCGCTCCAGGTCGGGCGCGAACTCGGTCACCCACTTGCCCCGCAGGTTGACGCCGGCCTGGCGCTCGAAGGCGGGGTTGGCCTCGATGAAGCGGTAGTCCACCGGCCGGTCGGCCTCGTCGAACTTCACCTCCACGATGGCGAAGGCGGTCTCGACCGTCTCCAGCAGCGTCCGGAAACGGTCCTGGAACTCGCGCAGCTGCCGGCCGTCCTCGTGCTGGCGCGTGCGGTCGCGCAGGATCTTGACGTAGCCGCGGTGCGTGCCGGCCTCGTCGCGCAGCGGCATCAGCTCGCCGGAGGCCCAGAAGCGGCTGTCGTCGCGGCGCACGTGCCAGCGTTCGTCGCTGGCCCGGCCCTGGACGGTCGCCAGCCGCATCTCCTCGCGCGGGCGGTCGCGGGCCCGGTCCTCGGCGGTGAAGAGGCGCTCGACCGACGCGCCGACCATCTCCTCGGCGCGCCAGCCGAAGATGTTCTGCGCGCCCCGGTTCCAGTCGGTGACCCGGCCCTCCAGGTCCGTGACGACGATCGCGAAATCGATGGCGCTTTCGATGACTTGCTGGAGGTGATGGCGCGCGGGCATGGGGTGGGTGGCGGGGCCTGGGGTGCGTTGCGGGAGCGGGACGGCGGGGGTGGCGGTTTGTACACCAGCGCCGGCGAGGCGGACGTCGGCGCCCGCGCCCGGATCGCGACGGCATGGGACGGCACGACGGAGCCACGCCATCGACATGGCGAACCACGTCGTGGCCAGGGCCGAGCCGGTGCCCGTCGCCAGCGCCAACCGCATCCCGTGCCCGCCGACCGGCAAGGTCGACATCGTCCTGTCCACGCTGGGCAGGACGCCCGAGCGCGAGCGGGTGATCGACTTCGCCCGTTCGTGCTCGCCCTTCTTCCAGGCCGTGTGCACGCCCAGGGGCATGCCTCGCGCGGCAGAACCCCGGCCTGAACGCCGGATACAAGCTGCCGCCGAAGGACAGCCCAGCCGCAACGGCGACGTCGACAAGCTCTCGACCAAGTGGCTCGGGCGGCCGGCGGGCGACCTGCCGGTCTGGGCCAGGCCGTCGCCCTCGGCGGCCGATGCGCGAAACCACGCATCGACACCCGGCCTGTCTTCGTCGAAGAATGGTCCATGAATCCATTCCATTCGATGTACCTCGAAAAGCGCATGTCCGCCGCCGACGCGGCGGGCCTGGTGCGCGACGGCGACGCCATCGTCGTGCCCACCGGGGTCGGCGAGCCGCCGATGCTCCTGGCGGCGCTGTCCGAGCGGCGCCTCGAACTGCGCGACGTCCGGGTCAGCCAGATCCTGGCGATGCGCAAGTACGCCTACCTCGACCCCGCGACCACCGCGCACGTGCGCCACGTGGCCTACTTCTTCGGCGGCGCCACGCGCGCCGGCGGCCAGGCGGGCTGGGTCGACTTCATCCCCAACCACTTCTCCGAGATCCCGGCGCAGATTGAGCGCGGCCGGATCGGCGCCGACGTGGTCTTCAGCCTGGCCTCGCCGATGGACGCCGAGGGCAACTTCGCGCTCAGCCTGGGGGCCGACTACACCATGGCGGCGGTGGCCAAGGCGCGGGCGGTGGTGCTGGAGGTGAACCCGAACGTGCCCTTCGCCTTCGGCGACTGCCACGTCCACGTCTCGCGGGTCGCGGCGCTGGTGGAGGACGCGTCGCCGGTGCTGGAGGTGGGCCTGCCGAGCATCGGCCCGGTGCAGGTGGCGATCGCCAAGCATGTCGCCGACATGATCGAGGACGGCTCGACCCTGCAGATCGGCTACGGCGGCATCCCCGACGCGGTGGTCATGCAGCTCGCGCACAAGCGCGACCTGGGCATCCACACCGAGATGATCGGCGACGGCATCCTCTCGCTGGTCGAGTGCGGCGCGGTCACCAACAGCCGCAAGAACCACCATCCGGGGAAGATGGTGGCGACCTTCGCGCTGGGCTCGCGGCGGCTCTACGACTTCATGCACCGCAACCCGATGCTGGAGATGCACCCGGCCAACGTCACCAACGACCCGATGCTCGCCGGCCTCAACGACCGGCTGGTGGCCATCAACGCCACGCTGCAGGTCGACCTGCTGGGCCAGTGCGGCTCCGAGAGCCTGGGCTCGGCGCCCTTCTCCGGCACCGGCGGGCAGGCCGACTTCACCCGCGCGGCCAACCGCTCGCGCGGCGGCAAGGCCTTCATCGTGCTGCCCTCGACGGCGCGCCAAGACACCCTCTCGCGCATCGTCCCGGTGCTCGCGCCGGGCACGCACGTCACCACCAGCAAGAACGACGTCGACCACGTCGTGACCGAATACGGCGTCGCGCAGCTGCGCG
This sequence comes from Variovorax sp. PvP013, assembly GCF_050435945.1. NCBI lineage: Bacteria > Pseudomonadati > Pseudomonadota > Betaproteobacteria > Burkholderiales > Comamonadaceae > Variovorax > Variovorax sp. PvP013. The sequence goes on along the minus strand of NZ_JBNDLF010000001.1, from coordinate 129,129 downwards.
GCAAGTCGGCGAAGCAACGGGCGGCGGCGCTCATCGGCATCGCCCACCCGGCGTTCCGCGACGCGCTCGCGGCGCAGGCGCGGATGCTGCACCTGCTCTGAGAGCCGGGGGCGATCAGCCGCCCAGCATCCATCCCGTCGCCGCCGCCAGCGCGACGACCACGACGGGCGACACCCGGCCGACCACCAGCAGCCCGAACGCCGCGAGCCCCAGCGCGACGTCGGCGTTCGAGCGGATGGCGCCGGTCCACACCGGGTCGTACAGCGCCGCCAGCAGCACGCCGACGACGGCCGCGTTGACGCCCGCCAGCGCGCGCCGCGCGCCCTCGCGCCGGCGCAGCGACTCCCAGTACGGCAGGGCGCCCGCCACCAGCAGGAAGGCCGGGACGAAGGTGACCGCCAGCAAGGCGAGCCCGCCGGCCCAGCCGCCGAACGGATGCGGCATGACGGCGCCCAGGTAGGCGCTGAAGGTGAACAGCGGTCCCGGCACCGCCTGCGCCGCGCCGTAGCCGGCGAGGAAGACGTCGTTCGACACCCAGCCGCCGGGCACGACGCCGGCCTGCAGCAGGGGCAGCACCACGTGCCCGCCGCCGAAGACCAGCGCGCCGGCGCGGTAGAAGTCGGCCACGACGCCCAGCGCCGGCGACGCCAGCGCCGTGGCCGCCAGCGGCAGCGCGACCAGCAGCGCGGCGAACAGGCCGAGCAGCAGGCCGCCGGTGCGCCGGCCCGGGCCGGCGGCGCCCGCGCCGTCCGCAGGTTGCGATGCCGATGCCGAAGCGCCGGACCGCGGCAGCCACCGGCCCGCGAGACCGCCCGCGACGATGGCGGCGATCTGCCCGCTCGCCGTCGGCAGCATGAGCACGCCGATGGCGGCGGCGATGGCGAGGCCCGCGCGCGGCCGGTCCGGGCACAGCGACCGCGCCATGCCCCACACCGCCTGCGCGACGATGGCGACCGCGACGACCTTCAGCCCGTGGACGGCGCCCGACTGCGCCAGCGCCTGCCAGCGCGCGATCCCGGCCGCGAACAGGATCAGCGCCACGGCCGAGGGCGCCGTGAAGCCCAGCCACGCCGCCAGCGCCCCTCCCCAGCCGGCGCGCCGCAGCCCGATCGCCATGCCGACCTGGCTGCTCGCCGGCCCGGGCAGGAACTGGCACAGCGCCACCAGGTCCGAGTAGCGCGCGTCGTCGAGCCAGCGGCGGCGCTCGACGAACTCGGCGCGGAAATAGCCCAGATGCGCCACCGGCCCGCCGAAGGAGGTCAGGCCGAGCCGGAGGAAGGCGAGCAGGACCTCGATCACCGTGCCGCGCGCGGCGGAATCGTCGCCGGGGATGGCGTCGCCGTCGGCGGCGGGCGGCAAGGTCGCGGGATCGGAGGACGGCATGGGAATCCGGTGAGGACGGTGCGTTCGACGCGCCGGATGGCGGGCCGCTCGGCATCGATTCTCGGAGATCGCAAGGGCCGGCGCGGCGCCGTGGCGATGCCGTGGCGATGCCGCGGCGACGATGCGGCCCGTGCCTCCCCGACCCGGAACCTGCTTTCCTGCGGACACATCAGCTTTCAGATGACACGGGTCAGCGACGACTCCTCGTGAAAATTCCCGTCGCGGTGCCAGCCGGCATCGACGACCCAACGACCCACGATTCCGAAGAGGTGGTCCCCATGAACAAAAGCATCCTCGCCCTCGCGGCCATCGGCATCGCCTCCACCCTCGCCGCGTGCGACGTCAAGAAGACCGCCGAGGGCAACGTCACGCTGCCCAAGTACGAGAAGACCCAGTCGGGCGACGTCACCCTGCCCAAGTACGACGTCACGGCGCCCAAGGTCGAGGTGACCGAGGAGAAGAAGGTCGTCACCGTGCCCACGGTCAAGACCGAGGAGAAGGTCATCGAGGTGCCCAAGGTCACGGTCACGCCGGCCAAGGACCGCTGAGGCCGTCGCGGACCCGGGCGGCGCGGTCCCGCGTCGCCACGGGCGTCGGGGCGTATCCTGGGTCGATGACCCGCCCATTCCGCCCTCTCCACCTCTTTCGTCCCACCCTTCCCGCCGCGCTCGCCGCGCTGGTCCTGACGCTCGGCGCCACCCACGCGTCGCGGGCCGCCGAACTCGCGCCCGCCGACGCCGCGACGTTCGCGCAGGCCACCTACCGCGACTACTTCGACCTCCTCGCCCTGCCCAACGACGCCATCGTCCCGGCCGACGTGCGCAAGAACGTCGACTGGCTCGAAGCCGCCTTCCGCCGGCGCGGCTTCGCGACGCGGCAGCTGGCCAACGACGGCAAGCCGATGCTGTTCGCCGAACTGCCCGGCGCCGACCCGGCGCGCAGGACGGTGCTGTTCTACATGCATCTCGACGGCCAGCCGGTGATCCCCGCCCAGTGGGCCCAGAAGAGCCCGTGGACGCCGGTGCTCAAGCAGCGCGACGCCCAGGGCGAGTGGCGGGAGATCGACGCCGCCGCGCTGCTCGACGCCCGGGCCGCGTTCGATCCGGAATGGCGCGTGTTCGGCCGCTCCTCGGCCGACGACAAGGCGCCGATCATGATGTTCCTGGCCGCCATCGACGCGCTCAAGGCCCGGGGCGCGGCCGCCGGCGTCAACGTCAAGGTCCTGCTCGACAGCGAGGAGGAGAAGGGCTCGCCCACCATCGGCAAGGTGATGCAGGCGAACCTCGCGCTGCTGCGCACCGACGCCATCGTCATCCACGACGGCCCCATGCACGCCACCAACCGGCCGACGCTGATCTTCGGCAACCGGGGCGCGGCGGCGGCGCGGCTGACGGTCTACGGCGCCAAGGTGCCGCTGCACAGCGGGCACTACGGCAACTACGCGCCCAACCCGGCGCAGCGGCTGGCGACATTGCTGGCGTCGATGAAGGACGACACCGGCCGCGTCACCGTCCCCGGCTACTACGACCGCGTGAAGCTCGGCGAGGCCGAGCGCCGCATCATGGCCGCCGTGCCCGACGACGAGGCCGCGATGCGCCGCCGCCTGGGCATCGCCCGGGCCGACGCCGTCGGCGCCAACTACCAGGAGGCGATGCAGTACCCCTCGCTCAACGTGCGCGGCATGGCCTCGGCGGCGGTGGGCGACAAGGTGGCCAACATCGTGCCCGACCAGGCCGTGGCCGATCTCGACCTGCGCACCACGCCCGACTCCGACGCGAAGTACCTCGGCGGCCTGATCGAGGCCCACCTGCGCAAGCAGGGCTATCACCTGGTGCCCGGCGCGCCGAGCGACGAGGACCGCGCCCGCCACGACCGGCTCGCCACCTTCACCTACCAGACCGGCGGCTCCGACGCGGCCGGCACGCCGATCGACTCGGCCGTCGGCGCCTGGGCCTACGGCGCCATGACCGAGGCCTTCGGCCGCGCCCGAGCCGGTGCGCATCCGCATGATGGGCGGCACCGTGCCCACGGCCGAGATCGTGGAGGCGCTGCGCGTGCCCTTCGCCATCGTGCCGCTGGTCAACGCCGACAACAACCAGCACGCGGCCAACGAGAACATGCGCATGGGCAACTACGTCGACGGCATCCGCACGATCTACAGCCTGCTGACGAGCCCGTTGCGCTGAAGAACCCGTCCCGATCGACATCACGCCTCACGCAAGGACCTCCATGACCCGAACCGCCGTCTTCAGCGCCCGTGCCTACGACCGGCGCTTCCTCGACGAGGCCATGGCGCGCCATGCCGACGCCGAGCGCAGCGAACTCGTCCACGTCGAGGCCACGCTCGGTCCCGACACCGCGGTGCTGGCACGGGACTGTGACGCGGTCTGCGTGTTCGTCAACGACCGCCTGGATGCGCCCACGCTGGCCGCCCTGCACGCATCGGGCGTGCGCGCCGTGCTGCTGCGCTGCGCCGGCTTCAACAACGTCGACATGGCCGCCGCCGCGCGGCTGGACTTCTTCGTGGCGCGGGTGCCGGCCTACTCGCCCGAGGCCGTCGCGGAGCACACCCTGGCGCTGGTCATGACGCTCAACCGCCACACGCATCGTGCCTTCAACCGCGTGCGCGAGGGCAACTTCATGCTCGAGGGACTGCTGGGCACGACCCTGCACGGCAAGACCGTCGGCGTAGTGGGCACAGGGCGCATCGGCCTGGCCACGGCGCGCATCCTGCACGGCATGGGCTGCCGGGTGCTGGGCTGCGATCCGACGCCCTCGGCTGCGTTCGAGGACCTGGGCCGGATGGTGCCGCTCGACGTCCTGCTGGCCGAGTCCGACGTCGTGACGCTGCACTGCCCGCTGACCGAGGCCACGCGGCACCTGATCGACGCCCGCGCGCTGGCGACGATGAAGCCGGGCGCGATGCTAGTCAACACCTCGCGCGGCGCGCTGATCGACACCGGCGCGGTCATCGACGCGCTTAAGTCGCGCCGGCTCGGCCAGCTGGCGATCGACGTCTACGAACAGGAGAGCGAACTGTTCTTCCAGGACCACTCGGGCGAGATCATCGACGACGAGGTATTCCGGCGCCTGATGAGCTTTCCCAACGTGCTGGTGACGGGCCACCAGGGCTTCTTCACCGTGGAGGCGCTGCGCGAAATCGCCGAGGTGACGCTGCGCAACCTGCGCTGCTTCATCGACGGCACCGCCTGCGCCAACGCCGTGACCGCGCCGACGCCGTGACGCCCCGGGGCGGCCGACCCGGGACCTGGCCCCGACGCGACGCCCCGCCCGCGCCTCACATCCGGATGCCGGCGGCCTTGACCGCCGGGCCGAGCGTGTCGACCTGCTGCCTGACGAAGGCACCGAACTGCGCCGTCGTCTCCGGCCGGGCGACGATGCCCAGCTCGGCCGTCTTCTTCTGCACCTCCGGCATCGCCAGCACCTCGTTGCAGGCGGCGTGCAGGCGCGCGACGACGTCGGCGGGCAGCTTCGCGGGGCCGGAGAGGCCGAAGAAGTTCTCCAGCACCAGCTTCGGCTGGCCCACCTCGGCGATGGTCGGCACGTCGGGCAGCAGCGGCGAGCGCTGCGCGCCGGTGACGGCCAGCGGCACCAGCTGGCCGGACTTGAAGAACGGCACGTAGGCGGTCACGACGTCGATGCCCACGGGAATGGTGTTGGCGATCAGGTCGGTGGTCATCGGCGCGCCGCCGCGGTAGGGCACGTGCACCATCTGGATGCCGGTCGCCTTCTTCAGCAGTTCGCCGTGGATGTGGCCGATGGAGCCGGGGCCGCCGGAGCCGAACTCGATCTGGCCGTCCTTGCGCGCCTTCTTCTCGAAGTCGGCGTACGACGCGATGCCCGAGGGCTTGCTCGCCATGAGGACGAGCGGCGCGCCGCCGAAGTAGGCGATGTGCGTGAAGGCCTCGACCGGGTCGTAGGGCTGCTTCTCCAGCGCGAAGGGACCGAGCGCGATCGGCGTGCTGTTCGACAGCATCAGCGTGTAGCCGTCGGCCGCCGCCGCCGCGACCTGCGCGCCGCCGATGGTGCCGCCGGCGCCCGGCTTGTTGTCGACCACCACCGCCTGGCCGAGCCTGCGCGCGAGCTGCTCGGCCACCACCCGCGCCAGCACGTCGCTGGCGCCGCCGGGCGGGAAGGTCACGACGATCTTGACGGGCCGGTCGGGCCATTGCGCGAAGGCGGGCAGCGCGGCGGCGGCCGTGCCGGCGGCGAGCGTCCTCAGGACATGGCGGCGCGAGATGGACGGGAGGTGGAAGTTCATGGCGGGAGCTGGTGAGGTGGTTCGACGTCGCGCCGCACGCGCGGCGCGCCGGTCCGGACCGAAGCAGGAACCGCGCCCGCGCGACCCCGCGCGGCGCCTGCCTCAGCCGCCCGAGATCGCGCGCCAGGCCTCGTACAGGTCCTCGTCGGCCTCGTCGCGCACCGGCAGGCCGACGAGCCGGGTCTCGCGCCGCGCCGGCGGGCGCGCGATCTCGTCGTAGCCGCGCATCGCCGACAGGCCGTACGCCGCGCCGGTCTCCTCGTCGTAGGCGTAGTACACCGCCGCGACGCCGGCCAGGTGCATCGCGGCCAGGCACATCGCGCAGGGAAAGCCGCTCGCGTAGACGACGCAGCCGCTCAGGTCGGTGCCGCCCAGGGCGCGGGCCGCCGCGCGCACGGCCTGCATCTCGGCGTGGGCCGAGGGATCGCACAGCGCCTCGACCTCGTTGACGGCGCGCGCCAGCACCTGCCCTCGGCGCACGAGGACGGCGCCGAACGGCCAGGTGCGCCGCTCGCGCACGTTGCCCATCGCCAGGCGGATGGCGTCGCGCAGGTGGACCGCGTGGCTTGCGTGGTCGGCGGGTTCGTCGCGGTGCGGGGTCATGCCGGTCTCCTCGTGTCGGATGGATCGAAACGGATCAGGGCGCCTTGCGAAACACCACGACGTGCTGCCACGGCAGGCCCGGCGCGGTGCGCTCCCAGGTCAGGGCCTGGACCTCGGCCTCGCGGCGGATCTGGGCCTCGCTCATCTTGTGCAGGGTCTTGATCGGCACGGCCGGGTCCTCGGCGCGGTACTCGACGAAGACCACGCGGCCGCCCGGCTTCAGGGCGCGCACGATGCTCGCGAGCACCTCGTGCGGGCGGGCGAGTTCGTGATACACGTCCACCATGACCGCCAGGTCGACCGAGCCGGGCGCGAGGCGCACGTCGGTCTCGGTGCCGAGCGACGGCTCGATGTTGGCCAGCCCTTCCCGCCTGGCCGCCTGGCCGAGCAGCGCGACCATCTCGGGCTGGACGTCCACCGCCAGCACCCGGCCCGAGGGCGCCACCGCGCGCGCCATGCGCCGCGACAGGTAGCCGGTGCCGGCGCCGACGTCGGCGACCACCAGGCCGGGGCGCAGGTCGAGCAGGCGCAGCAGCACGTCGGTGCGCTCTTCCTTCTCGCGCTCCTCGCGCTCCAGCCAGGCCGCGCCCTGCCAGCCCATGACCCGCGAGATCTCGCGCCCCATGTAGCGCCGGCCGATGCCGTCGGCGCTCGGCGGCGCGGCGGTGTAGCGATCGGCCGGGGCGGCGGACCCCGCCTCGGCCGGTGGCGCGGCCGGCGACGCGACCGCGCCCCGGGCCGGCGCGATCGACGGCGCGAGCAGCAGCGCGGCGATCAGCCCCCAGCCCGCGAGGCCCGGCGAGGCGGGCGAACGGGGCGACCCCGGCGGGCGGCCCTCGGCCGGCGGTGCCGGGCGAGGACCGGGCGAGGCGGCGCGTTCCATCATCGCGCCGGCATCGCCGCCGGCACCGCGGGCATCGCCGGCGCCGCCACCGGCTTCTTCGCCGGTTCCAGCCCGCTCTTGCGGATGACGGGCTCGGCCGCCGACGAGGTGAAGTACGCGATCATCTCCTTGGCCGCCTGCGGCTGGCGCGCCGTGGTGGCGATGCCGGCGGAGAACACCGTCATGCGCTGCACCTCGGGCGGCAGCACGCCGATGAAGTCGGCGCCGGCCACCGGCAGCAGTTCGCTGACCTGCTGCAGGCCCAGGGCGGCGTCGCCGCGCGCCACCACGGTGGCCACGCGCTCGCTCAGGATGCGCTGGCTCTTGGGCTTGACCTGCGCCTCCAGGCCCAGGTTCTTCAGCATCTCGGTCTCGTAGTAGGTGCCGCTGGCGCTGGCCGAATAGGCGATCGACGGTGCCGCCAGCAGCGTGCGCTTGAGGGCCTCGACGGTGCTGATGTCCGGCCGGGGCGCGCCCTTCTTCACCGACATGCCGATGAGCGAGTTCACCAGGTCGACCTGGCTGCCCGCCACCACCTTGCCCTGCGCGACCAGCGCGTCGAGCGCCGGGCGCGCCAGGATCACCACGTCCACCGGCTCGCCGCGCGCCATGCGGCTGGGGATCGAGTCGGTCGCGCCGCCCATCGACGAGCCGTAGGCCGTCTTGACCACGCTGCCGCTCAGGCGCTCGTAGGCCGGACGCAGTTCGTCGTACGCGGCGGCGAAGCCCCCGGAGGTCATGACGTTGATCTCGGTGGTGACCGGCACCGGCGCGATCGGCGCCGAGGTCGGCTTGACGACGCCGGCGCAGCCCGCGAGCGCGAGGGCGGCGAGCCAGACGGCGGCGCGGCGGGTGACGGGCGCGAGGCGCGAGGCGATGGGTGACGCGGTGGTGGCGACGTCGCGTTCGGAATCGGAAGGCTGCATGGGATGTCTCGACAGGGAGGTTGGAAGTGCGCCCATGCTAGGCCGCCAGCCTGTCATTCAGCCATCAACGGCCTCGGGGTTATCACCGAGTCCACCCACCGGTGCCGCGGGCTCAGTCGAACTGCAGGCCGCCGTTGAGATCGAGCACTTCGCCGGTGATGAAGCCGCTCAGCGGATGCGCCAGGAACAGCACGCTGTGGGCCAGTTCCTCCAGCTCGCAGAAGCGGCCGACCGGGATCTTCGCGCGCAGCTCGGCCTGGCGCTCGGGGCTCACCTGCTCGGTCAGCATCTGCGTCTTGACGAAGGTCGGCGCCAGGGCGTTGCAGGTGACGCCGAAGGCGGCGTACTCGCGCGCGAAGCTGAAGGTCAGCGAGACCACGCCGCCCTTGCTCGCGGCGTACGCCGGCACCGGCGACAGGCCGCCGGTCTTGGCGCCGAAGGACGCCATGTTGACGATGCGCCCGAAGCCGCGCGCCTTCATGCCCGGCGCCACGCGCTGGCTGACGAAGAAGACGCCGTCGAGGTTCACGCGCAGCGTCTTGTGCCACAACGCGGGCGTGGTCTGCTCGCAGTTGGCGTAGGCCAGGAAGCCGGCGTTGTTGACGCAGACGTCGATGCGGCCGAAATGCGCCTCGACCTCGCCGCACACGGCCTGCACCTGCGCCTGGTCGCTCACGTCCATGACGAAGCAGGCCAGCCGGTCGCCGTGGTCGGCCAGGGCCTCGGCGACGGCGTCGGTGCGCAGGTCGGTGGCGGCGACGCGGTAGCCGGCATCGAGCAGGGCGCGGGCGATGGCCAGGCCCATGCCGGCGTTGGCGCCGGTCACGAGCGCGACCTGGTCGGCGATGGCGGGGGTGTCGAAGGGGTTCTTCATGGCGATGGGCTTTCTCGTGCTTTCAGGTTCGTTCGTCGGACGCGGCGAGTTCGGCCAGCGCGGTGCCGACGTCCGTGGCCTGGATGCGGCCGAGCCAGTGGGCGACGCGCGAGGTCCAGCGCGGGTCGTCGGCGAGGTCGGTGCCCCAGACCTCGGGCACGGCCGTCAATGCGCGCACCGTGCCGGCGGCATCGCCCCGGTGGCGCAGCGCGACCGCGTGCAGCGCGGCGCCGCGCGGGTCGGCGATCTCGTAGGGTTCGCCCCGCTCGTCGGTGCCCAGCAGATAGCGGAACCAGACGGCCGTGGCGAAGGCCAGCGGCTCGACGCCCCGCCCCGCCGCCAGCGACTCGCGCAGGGTCGGCCCCCAGCGCAGCGGGATCTTCAGCGAGCTGTCGCCGGCGATCTGGTGGACGCGGTGGCGCAGCGCCGGATTGGCGAAACGCTCGAGCAGCGCGTCGCGGTAGGCCGCACCGCCGGGGCGCGTCAGCAGCGGCATGACCACGCGCGTCATGTAGCCGTGCACGAAGTCGCGCACCGCCGGCATCGCCACGCCGTCGGACACGGTCGGCCAGCCCTGCACGGCGCCGATCAGCGCCAGCGCGGTGTGGCTGCCGTTGAGCATGCGCAGCTTGGCGTCCTCGAACGGCTTGACGTCGTCGACCACCGTGACGCCGGCGGCGGCCAGCACGTCGGCGTCGGCCGGATCGGCGAAACGCCGCTCGATCACCCACTCCCAGAACGCCTCGGTGGCCAGCGCGCCGGCGTCCGACACGCCCAGCGCGGCGGCGGCATCGTCGCGCTGCCGGTCGGTGGCGGCCGGCACGATGCGGTCGACCATGCTGTTGGGGAAGGCGCAGCGGGCGTCGATCCAGTCGGCCAGCGCGGCGTCGCCCCGGCGCGCCGCCGCGTCCAGGCACAGGCGCCGCAGCCGGTGGCCGTTGTCCGAGAGGTTGTCGCACGAGGCGATGGTCAATCCGCCCTGCCCGGCCGCGCGGCGCGCGGCCAGGCCGTCGACCAGCAGGTCGGCCAGCGGCTCGCCGTAGCCCTTCTCGGTGACGGTGAGCGTGACCCAGCGCGTGGCCGGCGCGGCCAGGGCCTCGACGACGCGCTGCGGCTCGCGCGCGGCGACGCAGGTGCGCAGCAGCGAACCGACCACCTGCCAGCGCGCGCCGGCGCGGTCGGCGATCTGCACGGCGTAGAGCCCGTCCTGCGCCGCCAGCGCGTCGGCCAGGCCGGTGCTGCGCATGGCCACGCCCAGCACGCCCCAGCGCGGGTCGCCGCCCTGCAGGAGGCGGTCGAACACCAGCGCCTGGTGGGCACGGTGGAAGGCGCCCAGGCCGAGGTGGACGACGCCGGGCACGAGCGCCGCGCGGTCGCAGGTCGGCAGCGTCGCGCGGTCGGTCGCGGTGTCGGACATGGCGGCGCCGGCGTTCGCCAGCCAGACGGCATCGAGTGAATTCATGGGCAACTGGATCGATGAAGAGCCACCGATTGGACGACCGGACCCACCCATCCACGATCGTGGTAAACCACTATTTCGCTCGATTGGCTTACCAATTCAAAATTGGTCCAACCAATCAGGACACGCCATGGTGCTTCATCTCATCCGGCCCGACGACGACGTCGACAACGCGCCCAAGCCCGCCGACCGCTCCTACCAACGGCTGGCCACGCAGCTGCTCGCGCTGATCGCCCAGGGCGAATTCAAGGTCGGCGAGCGCCTGCCGTCGGAACGCGCCCTGGCCGAGCGCTTCGACGTCAGCCGCACGTCGGTGCGCGAGGCGACCATCGCGCTGGAGCTGCAGGGCGTGGTGGAGGTGCGCGGCGGCTCGGGCATCTACGTGACGCAGGCCACGGCGACGCCGATCGCGCAGAACGCCTTCGTGCCGGCCACCGAGCCCGGCCCGATCGAACTGCTGCGGGCGCGCTGCCTGATCGAATCGGAGATCGCCGCGCTGGCCGCCGAGACCCGCAAGGACCGCGACCTCGACCTCATCTTCTCGGCCCTGGCCGACATGCGCGAGACCATGGACGACAAGGAGAAGAACGAGGCGGCCGACGAACTGTTCCACCTGCGCATCGCCGAGTCGACCGGCAACAGCGTGCTGCTGCAGATGGTGACGGGCATGTGGGCGCAGTCGAAGGGCCCGGTGTGGACCCGGATGGAGGGGCATTTCCACACGCCCGACCTGCGCCTGGCCTCGCACGCCGACCACCAGCGCATCTTCAAGGCCCTGCTGGGACGCGACCCGGTCGCCGCCCGCACCGCCATGCGTGCCCACCTGGAGCGCGTCATCGGCGAATTCGCCCAGGCCTGGCGGTAGGGACCACCCCCAGGCTTGCGCGCTTCGCGTCGCAGCGCCCACCCCCTTCGAGGGGGCGACAACGGCGGACTGGCGGAGCCAGTTCCGCGGTGTCTCTGGCAGGAGGGTGCGGGGGTTGGGTGGATGGGCATTGCGCACCGGTCGGGATTTCGAAGGCACACAAGGAGACGAGCATGAGAAAAGCAACGAGACAAGGCAGCGTCGTCGGGCACGCGCTCGCGGGCCTCGCGCTGGCCGCGGCCGGCGCCGCGGCCTGGGCGCAGACCCCACCGCCGCCCGGCGCCAGCCCGCGCATCGACGCCATCCGCAAGGCCGGCGAGCTGCGCGTGGGGGTGCTGCAGAACACGCCCTGGCTCAACGAGAACACCACCGGCAACGGGCCGGCCTGGGACGGCCCGGCCTGGCTGCTGGCGACCGAGTACGCGCGGCTGCTGGGCGTGACGCTGCGTCCCGTCGCCGTGTCGCACGAGACCAAGGTGCCGGTGCTCGCGGCCAACCAGGTCGACATGACGATCAGCCCGCTGGGCGAGACGCCCGAGCGCCTGAAGGTGGTCGACTTCGTCATCTACTCGACCACCAGCGTGTGCATGTTCGGCCGCGCCGGCAACGAGAAGCTGGCCAAGGCGGCCTCGGTCGACGACCTCGACCGCCCCGACATCACCATCGCCTACTTCACCGGCGGCGCCGAGGAGAACTGGGTCAAGGAGCGTTTCCCGAAGGCGAAGCTGCGTGCCGTCGCGAGTTCGGGCGCCACCGCGCCGGTCGAAGAGATCATGGCCAAGAGGGCCGACGCGGCACCGATCAACCGGGTCCCGTGGGTGAGCCTGAACAGGAAGGTCAAGGGGCTGGTGGTCTACCCGAAGGACAACAACTGCCAGGACAGCCAGGAGAAGGCCTCGCCGGTGGGCCTGGCGGTCGACAAGAACCAGGGCGTCTACCTCGACTGGCTGCGCAGCGTGGAGAAGACCCTGCAGGGCGCGCTCACCGCCGACGAGCGACGCATCGTCGAGAACATCAAGTAGCCGCCCGCGATCCGCGGCGTCCCGCCGCCCAGCGCGATGCCTGTCCGCATCGCATCGACATTCCAAGACAACCGGAGACCCGACATGCAGCACCCGAACACCTTCCGCCCCGGCGCCCTCAGAGCCCTCGTCGTCGCCGCGCTGCTCGCCGGCACGTCGCTCGCCGCCGTGGCCCAGACGCCGCCCCCGCCCGGCGCCAGCCCGCGCATCGACGCCATCCGCAAGGCCGGCGTGCTGCGCGTGGGCGTGGTCAACAACCCGCCGTGGCTGGCGCAGAACACCACCGGCGAGGGCGAGCCGTGGTCGGGGCCGTCGTGGACGCTCGGCAAGGAGTTCGCCAAGCTGCTGGGCGTGAGGATCGAGCCGGTGCCGGTGAGCCACGAGACCAAGGTGCCGGCGCTGATCGCCAACCAGATGGACATCATGATCGGCCCGCTCAACCAGAACGCGGAGCGCTCCAAGATCATCGACTTCGTGACCTTCTCCAGCACCGGCGTGTGCATGTTCGGCCGCGCCGACAACCCGAAGTTCACCAGCGCGAAAACGCTGCAGGACTTCAACCGGCCGGAGATCACGATGGCCTACTTCTCCGGCGCCGGCGAGGAGCCGCTGGTGCGCGAGCAGTTCCCCAACGCCAAGCTGCGCGGCGTGGCCAACTCCGGCTCGGTCGCGCCGATCGAGGAGGTCATGGCCGGGCGTTCCGACGTCGCGCCGCTCAACCGCATGCTGTGGCCCAACATCAGCAGGAAGGTCAAGGGCCTCGCCGTGTTCCCGAAGGAGAACAACTGCCAGGACAGCAAGATCTTCGAGATCAAGACCGGCATGGGCGTGAACAAGAACGAGCCGGCCTACCTGGACTGGCTGCGCGAGGTCGAGAAGCGCATGCAGCCCGCGCTCGCGGCCGAGGAAGCGCGCATGACGCAGAACCTGAAGTGAGTCCCGCGCGCGCGGCACGCCCATGGACATCGACCTCTCACCGCTGACCGAGAACTGGCGCTTCTTCGCCAGCGGCTTCGGCGTGACCATCGCGCTGAGCGTGGTCAGCGCGATCACCAGCCTCCTCACGGGCCTGGTGATCGCCCTGCTGCGCCTGTACGGGCCGCGCTGGCTCGGCGTCGTGCTGACCTTCTACGTCGACACCATGCGCGCCATCCCGGTGCTGGTGGTGCTGGTGTGGATCTACTTCGCCTTCCCGATCCTGGCGGGCGTGACCTTCCCGCCGTTCTGGGCGGCGCTGGTGGCGCTCACGCTGCACATCGCGGCCTACGCCTCGGAGATCATCCGCGCGGGCATCGAGTCGATCCGTCCCGGCCAGACCCGCGCCGGCCTGGCCATCGGCATGTCGCGCGCGCAGATCCTGCGCAAGATCGTGCTGCCGCAGGCCACGATCCGCATGCTGCCGGCCTTCGGCTCGGTGCTCACCATGGCCATCAAGGACACCGCCATCGCCACCGTCATCGCGGTGCCGGAGCTGATGCACCGCGCCGAGACCGTCGCCGGCCAGAGCTACCGCCCGGTGGAGGTGTTCACCTTCGTGATGGTCCTGTACTTCCTGCTGCTGTTCCCGGTCACGCGCGTCGTCGACCGGCTCTACCAGCGGCTCGCCCACCTGGGACGCTCATGACGCTCGACTGGAACGTGGTCTGGACCCACCGCGACGCGCTGCTCCACGGCGTCGCGCTGACCATCGGCCTGACGGTGGCGACGATGCTGCTGGCCGTGCCCGGGGGCATCCTGCTGGCGCTGATGCGCCTGTCGTCGAACCGGCTCGTGAGCGACGCCGCGCTGTGGTTCGTCGAGTTCTTCCGCAACCTGCCGCTGATCCTGGTCATCTACTGGGCCTTCTACGTCATGCCCATGGCCTTCGACGTGCAGTTCTCGGCCCTCACGACCGCCCTCGTGGCGCTGGTGCTCAACGTCTCGGCCTACAACGCCGAGACCTTCCGCGCCGGCATCAACTCGATCCGCAAGGGCCAGATGGAAGCCGCGCTGGCGATGGGCATGTCGCGCCGCCAGGCGATGTTCAAGGTCGTGATCCCGCAGGCGGCGCGCCGCATCCTGCCGGTGGTCGCGAGCACCTGGATCTCGCTGTTCAAGGACACCTCGCTGGTCTCGGTCATCGCCGTGGGCGAGCTGGCCTACACCGCCATGCAGATCCGCGCGCAGAGCTTCCGCGTGCTGGAGATGCTCACCGCCATGGCCGTCCTGTACTGGCTCATGGGCTATCCGCAGGCCAAGCTGGTCGACTGGATCCACAGGAAATACGGAGTCAAGGAATGAACGGTCCCGCCGCCACCGCCGCCCGCAAGGGCGCGAACCAGCCGCCGGTGCTGGTCTACGAGAACGTGCGCAAGCTCTACGGCGACTTCGTCGCCCTGAACGGCGTCTCGCTGCAGGTCAACAAGGGCGAGGTGATGTGCCTGATCGGCCCGTCGGGCTCGGGCAAGTCGACCCTCCTGCGCTGCACCAACGCCCTGGAGACCCTGAACGGTGGCCGCGTGCTGCTCGACGGCGTGCCGTTGCCGGCCAAAGAGTCCGAGGTGCGCAAGGTGCGCCAGCGCATGGGCATGGTGTTCCAGAGCTTCGAGCTGTTCCCGCACAAGTCGGCGCTGGACAACGTCGCCATGGGCCCGATCACGGTGCTGGGCATGGACGAGGCGCGGGCGAAGCAGCGCGCGATGGCGCTGCTCGACAAGGTCGGGCTGGCCGCCAAGGCGGGCAACTTCCCGGCCAACCTCTCGGGCGGCCAGCAGCAGCGCGTGGCCATCGCGCGCGCGCTGGCGATGGAGCCGGAGGTGATGCTGTTCGACGAGCCGACCTCCGCGCTCGACCCCGAGACCGTCGGCGAGGTGCTCAACGTGATGAAGAAGCTCGCCGAGGAAGGCATGACGATGATCGTCGTGACGCACGAGATGAGCTTCGCCCAGCGCGTGGCCAACTGGGTGGTGGTGTTCGAGAACGGCGCGATCCTGGAGGAGGGCCCGCCCGGGCAGATCTTCGACCACCCGACCGTGGCGCGCACGCGCGACTTCCTGGGCCACCTCGGCTGGAACGGCTGAACGACCCGACCGCGCCGCCCCGCCCCGCTCCGCCTCACGGCACCGCCCTCCTTCCCCTGCGATCTTCACCCATGAAAATCACCAACGCCCGCGTCATCGTCTGCAGCCCCGGCCGCAACTTCGTCACCCTGAAGATCGAGACCGACGAGGGCCTCACCGGCATCGGCGACGCCACGCTCAACGGCCGCGAGCTGGCCGTCGCGGCCTACCTGACGGAGCACGTCGTGCCCTGCCTGATCGGGCGCGACGCGCACGCCATCGAGGACCTCTGGCAGTACCTCTACAAGGGCGCCTACTGGCGGCGCGGGCCGGTGACGATGAGCGCCATCGCCGCCGTCGACACCGCGCTGTGGGACATCAAGGCCAAGGCCGCCGGCCTGCCGCTCTACCAGCTGCTGGGCGGAGCGAGCCGCACCGGCGTGATGGTCTACGGCCACGCCAACGGAACCGACATCGAGCACACCGTCGACGAGGTGCTGCGCTACGCCGACATGGGCTACAAGGCGATCCGCGCGCAGAGCGGCGTGCCGGGCCTGGACAAGGTCTACGGCATCGGCAAGGCCGGCGCCAAGGTCTACGACCCGGCCGACGCCAGCCTGCCGGGCGAGCACGACTGGTCGAGCGAGAAGTACCTGCGCTTCGCGCCGAAGCTGTTCGAGCGCATCCGCGAGAAGCTGGGCTTCGAGCACCACCTGCTGCACGACGTGCACCACCGCCTCACGCCCATCGAGGCGGCGCGCTTGGGCAAGTCGCTCGAGCCGTGCAGCCTGTTCTGGATCGAGGACCCGACGCCGGCCGAGAACCAGGAAGCCTTCCGCCTGATCCGCCAGCACACCACCACGCCGATCGCCGTGGGCGAGGTCTTCAACAGCCTGTGGGACTGCAAGGACCTGATCGAGCACCAGCTGATCGACTACATCCGCGCGACGGTCGTGCACGCCGGCGGCATCACGCACCTGCGCCGCATCGCCGACCTGGCCGCCATCTACCAGGTGCGCACCGGCTGCCACGGCGCCACCGACCTGTCGCCGGTGTGCATGGGCGCGGCATTGCACTTCGACCTCTGGGTGCCCAACTTCGGCATCCAGGAGTACATGGCGCACACCGAGGAGACCGACGCCGTCTTCCCTCATGCCTACACCTTCGACCGGGGCATGCTGCACCCGGGCGAGGCGCCGGGCCACGGCGTCGAGATCGACGAGGCGCTGGCCGCCAAGTACCCCTACGAGCGCAAGTACCTGCCGGTCAACCGGCTGCAGCACGACGGGACGCTCTGGAACTGGTAGGCCGCCCACCGGCGAGGGGGAAAGCCGTGGCGTGTCCTGAAGAACCAGCGACTCACTCCATCTCGACGACGATCTTTCCTTTGGCTCGTCCGCGGGCCAGGTACGCCAGTGCGTCCTCGGCCCGCTCGAAAGGGAAGATCGTGTCCACGACCGGCCGCACACGCTCCGCCTGCAGGAGTTCGCCGATCTGCCCGAGCTGGTGGCCATCGGGGCGGACGAACAGAAAGGTGTAGTCGATGCCCCGCCTCGTCGAAAGCCCGATCGTTTTTCGACTCATGAGCCGGAACACCAGCGTCAAGACGGGATTCAGCTTCCGGGACCTGGCGAACGCGGCGTCCGGAGGACCGACGAGCGAGACGATCCTGCCGCCAGGCCTCAGGATGCCGATGGCTCTGGCCACCGTGTCGCCTCCGACCGTGGCGAGCACCACGTCGTGATCCTCCAGCACGGTCTCGAACCGCTGCCGCCCGTAGTCGATGATCTCGTCGGCACCCAGGCCGCGCACCAGTTCGATGCCACCGGTGCCGACCGTGGTCGACACGTGGGCGCCGAAGTGTTTTGCCAACTGGATGGCGAAGGTGCCGACGCCGCCCGACCCTGCCGGAATGAACACCTTCTGCCCCGCTTCCATCCCGGCGCGCTCCTTCAGGGCTTGCCAGGCAGTCAATCCGACCATCGGGATGGAAGCCGCCTGCGCGAAGCTCAGGTTCGAGGGCTTGAAAGCGGCAGCGCGTTCCGACACCACGGTGAATTCGGCGAGCGAACCCGTCCCCGAATCGAACACACTGGCGAAGATCGCATCGCCCGGCTTGAAGCGGGTCACGCGATGGCCTGTCTCCACCACCACGCCGGCGAGATCGCTGCCGAGCGTGGCGGGCAGGTCGACGCGCAGCAAGGACTTGAACGTGCCTTTCGGAATCATGTTGTCGATCGGATTCAACCCCGCGGCATGAACCCGGACGAGCAACTCATCGGGCCCCGGCGCGGGCCGGGGAATCTCGTCGAACCCGATGCCGGGCGACTTGCCGTAACGCTTGAATGTCAGTGCCTTCATGATCTTGGTCGAGGTGGGTCGTCGGCGGGTCGCGGGACCGACTGGAGCTCCGGGCCCGGGGATGGCGTCGTGGCCGGCCCGTGCCCACCGCCGGGTCGGACGCGGTGATCTCGATCAGGCCCGCGTCCGGTAACGCTCGGCGGCATGGGCTTGCCGGACGTCCGACAGCAGCCCCTGGCGCGCGCCGTCGAGCGCGTCCCAGCGTCCGGCCACGTGCAGCGGCGGGATCGTCACCCGCTCGCGGCGGTCGAAACCGACCAGGGCTGCATCGACCAGTTCACCCACGTCCATCAGGTCGGCCATCGCATCGACGTCGATGCCGGCGCGTCCCCAGATCTCGGTGCGCGTGCCGGCAGGCAGCACTGCCTGCACGTAGACGCCCCTGGGCGAGAGTTCCAGTTCGAGGCCCTGCGACAGGAACAGCACGAAGGCCTTGGTGGCGCCGTAGATCGACATGCCGTATTCCGGCGCGAAGCCCACCACCGAGCCGATGTTGACGATCGCGCCGGCCCCGGCTTCCATGAAACGCGGTGCCACGGCGGCGGCCAGCCGCGTCGGCGCCGTGGCGTTGAGCATGATCAGGCGCTCGATGTCCTGGGCGGTCTGCCGCGCGAAACCACCGGACTGCGCCATGCCGGCGTTGTTGATCAGGATCCCGATCCGGGCATCGTCCCGCAGTCGGTCCTCGACGACGGCGATGTCGGTCGACCGGGTCAGGTCGGCCCGTAGCACCTCGACGGTCACGCCGCAGTCGCTGCGCAGGCGCGAAGCCGAAGCCGCCAGACGCGCCTCGTCGCGCGCGACGAGCACGAGGTCGTGGCCACGGCGCGCGAAGCGCTCGGCATAGGCGGCGCCGATGCCGCTGGAGGCACCGGTGACGAGGACGGTGGATCGCGCGAGCGTCGGGCCGCCCGGGCCGGAGGATTCCAGAAGCGTTTTTGGGGTCATGTCGTTCGATTTCCGTGGTGGACGTGGAGTCAATGATTACGAACAACATCTAAAAAGTCAATGCTTTGATGACGATCGACATCAATGTATAGTGATCCCTTCCGCTGGCATCCAACCATTTCAAAGGAACGATGAAGGTCACCAAGGCACAGGCACAGGCCAATCGGGCCCATGTGGTGGAAACGGCATCCGCCCTGTTTCGGGAGCGCGGCTACGACGGCGTCGGTGTCGCCGACCTGATGGCCGCCGCCGGGTTCACCCATGGCGGCTTCTACAAGCAGTTCCGCTCCAAGGCCGACCTGATGGCGGAGTCGGCCGCCTGCGGCATCGCGCAGACGGCGGCGCTGAGCGCCGGAGCGGACCTGCGGACGTTCGTGCGGCACTATCTCGCGCGCGAGCACCGCGACGCGCGCGCGACCGGTTGCACCATGGCCGCGCTGGGGGCGGACGCCGCGCGTCAGCCGGAAACGGTCCGGGCCACGTTCGCTGCCGGCATCGAGAGCCTGCTGGCCGCGCTCGAGTCGGAAGGTGGCTCGGCCGATGCCGAGAACCCTGCGAACGCGGGTCACAGGCGTGCCGACGCGCTCGACCTGCTGGCCCACGTGGTTGGCGCCATCGTCATGTCGCGCGCCTGTCCGGACGATTCGCCGCTGGCCGACGAAATCCTCTCGGCATGCCGCGACAAGATCCTCGCCTCGCTGGATTCTTCGCTCGCCCCGGCCAGCGAGCCTGGGCGCGACGACGCACTGCCCACCCGTTCCTAGGACCGGTCGACGGGCCACCGCGCAACGGCACGCTCCGGAGCAGGCCGGCTCGTCGTCCGGGCCCGCTCAGTCCGCCCCGTCCGACCCGTCCCCGAACGCGGCCAGCAGCTCGTCGGCGAAGCGCCGCGAGCCGGTCAGCGTCAGCGCGACCGCGTGCCAGCCGCCCTCCTCCACGACGACCTGCAGGTCGTCGTCCCAGTCCATGCCCTCGTCGACCGGACCGTGCGTGTGCGGAAAACGCTCGCCGGCCCAGTCGAGCACCCGCCGCACCTCGGCCATCACGTCGGCGTGCCGCGCCGCGGGCGTGGCGGCCAGCGCCTCCAGGGTGACGACACCGTCGGCGTCATCGCTCCGGTCGAAGGAAAGGTAGCGCAGGGGGCTCATGGCGCGCGGGACGCGGCTACAGCACGCCGGTGGAGATCGCCGGCACGGCGGCGATGACGATCAGCCCGACGATGAGCGCCACGATGTAGGGCCAGATGGCGCCCATGGCCTCGTCGGGCGAGACGTTGCCGATGCGGCAGGCGATGTAGAAGCCCACGCCCACCGGCGGCATCATCAGGCCGATGTTCATGGCCACCACCACGACCATGGCGTAGTGGACGTCGTTGATGTGGAGGGCGCGGGCGATGGGGAACATCAGCGGCGCCATCAGCAGCAGCGCCGGCAGGCCCTCGAGCACGCAGCCCAGCGCCAGGAACAGGACGATGGTCACCGCCATGAAGCCCCAGGCGCCGCCGGGCAGTTGGGTCATGAAGCCGGCGATGGACTGGGCCACGCCCGACTGCGTGATGGCCCAGGCCATCGCCAGCGCGGTGCCCAGGATCATCAGCACCGCGCCGCTGAGGGCGGCCGTCTCCACCAGCATGGCGTAGAACCGGCGCGCGCCGATGCCGCCGTAGAGCACCATGCCGATCGCCATCGCGTAGAGCACGGCGATGGTCGAGACCTCGGTGGCGGTGGCCACGCCGCCGCCCACCGCGCCGCGGATGAGGAAGGGCAGCACCAGCGCCGGGCCGGCGACCAGCAGCGACTTGCCGATGGTGCCGAGCGAGGCGCGCCGCACGCCGCCCAGGTCCTCCTTGCGCGCCTTCCAGCGCGCGAGCACGGCCAGGGCGACCAGCAGCACCGCCGCCACCGTCACGCCGGCCTGGAACAGCCCGGCGATGGACACGCCGGCCACCGAGCCGAGCACGATCAGCACGATGCTCGGGGGCACCGTGTCGGCCATGGCCGCGCCGGTGGACAGCAGCGCGATCATCTCCTTGGGTTTCTGGCCGCGGCGCTTCATCTCGGGGAACAGCGCCGGCGCCACGGTGGCCATGTCCGACACCTTGGAGCCGGAGATGCCCGAGACGATGAACAGCGAGCCCAGCAGCACGTACTGCATGCCCCCGCGCACGTGGCCGATGAGCGAGGCCAGGAACTCGATGATCGCCTTGCCCATGCCGGTGGCGTCGAGCACGCAGCCCAGCAGCACGAAGATCGGCACCGACACCAGGATCATGCTGGACATGCCCTCGTCCATGCGGCCGATCACGACGTCGATCGGGATCTGCGTGCTGAAGGCCAGGAAGCTCACCGTGCCGATGCCGAAGCAGAACGCGATCGGCACGCCGGCGAGCAGCGAGACGCCCACGAAGCCGATCAGGAACAGGGCGATGTTGAGGTTGCCCAGGTCGCCAATGGCCGGCGCCAGCCACCAGCACAGCGCGCCCACGCCCGCCACCGCCGCCGCGGCCACGGCGAGTTCGGCCGCCGCGCACTGGCGCCAGGCCTGCGCGAGCACGGTCAGCAGCATGGCGCCGATGCCGAAGGCGATGGCCGCCACGCGGAAGCTGTTGGGGATGTCGAGCGCCGGCAGCGACACGATCCATTCGCTGTGGACGTACTCGACGGCCGGTCGCACCAGCGCGCCCAGGAAGGCGGCCACCACCAGCAGCCCGAAGGCGTTGACGTACCCCTGCGCCCCGGGCGGCAGCTTCTGCAGGAAGATGGTGAGGCGCAGGTGCTCGTTGCGGTGGATGGCGATGACCGAGCCGAGCATGGCCAGCCACAGGAAGCAGATCGACACCACCTCGTCGATCCAGACCACGGAGATCGAGAACAGGTAGCGCGCGCAGACGCCCGTGAGCATCAGCACGATGATCGCCGCGGCCAGCGCGGCCCCGGCCATCTCCACCGGGCGCACGAGGAAGCCGCTCGCCGGCGCGGCCGGCGCCACCAGGTCGTCGGGCAGGATGAAGGCGGCGGCCGGGTCGCTGGCGGGAAGGGGGGCGGCGGTGGTGCTGGTGCGGGTCATGGCGGATGCGGACGGTGCGGCCGGGACGGCCGGGCGGCTGGCTTCAGGCGAGCTTGCCGGTGTATTTCTCGAGCAGCGCCCAGGCGTCGTCGCCGAACTTCTTCTTCCACTCCTCGTAGAACTTGGCCTCGCGCAGCTTGGCGCGGAAGACCTCGGCGTTGGTGGCGTTGAACTCCATGCCCTTGGCCTTGAGGTCGGCCGTCAGGCTGTCGTTGAGCTTCCTGACCTCCGCGCGCTGCTTGAGGCCGGCCTCGGCGACGTGGTGGGCGACGATCTCGCGCAGGTCGGCGGGCAGCCGGTCCACCGCGCGCTTGTTGCCCAGGAACCAGAAGCCGTCCCACATGTGGTTGGTGACCGAGCAGTACTTCTGCACCTCGTTGAGCTTGGCCGTGGCCACGATGGCCAGCGGGTTCTCCTGGCCGTCGACGATCTTGGTCTGCAGGGCGGTGTAGACCTCGGCGAAGTTGATGGTGGTGGGCGAGGCGTCGAAGGCCTTGAACATCGAGACCCAGAACGGGCTGGGCGGCACGCGCATCTTCATGCCCTTCAGGTCTTCCGGCTTGGTGATGGGGCGCGTGCTGGTGGTCATCTGGCGATAGCCGTTGTCCCAGATCTTGTCGAAGGCCACGAGCGTGCCGGTGGCCGCGATCTGCTTGCGCACGTGGGCGCCGAGCTCGCCGTCCATGGCGGCCCAGACCTGGTCGTAGTCCTTGAACGCGAAGCCCACGCCGCTGATCTGCGCCGAGGGCACCAGCGTGCCCAGGATCAGCGGCGAGAGCGTGAAGAACTCGAGCGCGCCGTTGCGCAGCTGCGAGAGCATGTCGGTGTCGGTGCCCAGCTGGCTGCTGGGGAACACCTTGATGTCGACCCGGCCCTTGGTGTCGGCCAGGATCCTGCCAACCATCTCGTTGGCGCTGACGTTGAGCGGGTGGGTGATGGGCAGGTTGTTGCCGAACTTCATCGTGAATTCGGCCTTCTGCGCGCGCGCCAGGGGCGCGAGGGTCGGCAGGGCCAGGGCGGCGGAGCCGGCGAGCAGGGTGCGGCGGTTGAGTTGCATGGGGTTGTCTCCTCGGTTGGATGTCATGGGGGATCAGGCGGTCGGCGGCTCGACGAAATCGCCGCGCTCCACGAGCAGCCGGCGCACGTCCTTCTTCACGATCTTGCCGTAGCCCGACTTGGGCAGCGCGTCCCAGAAGAACACGCGGTGCGGCCAGCGGTAGCGCGCCAGCCGGCCCTCCAGGAAGGCCGGCAGCGCGGCGGCGTCCAGGGGTTCCACGCCCGGCGCGCGCACGATCACCGCGGCCCCGACCTCGCCCCACTTGGGATCGGGCAGGCCCAGCACGGCGACCTCGGCGATGCCGGGGTGGGCGAGCAGGACCTCCTCGACCTCGCGCGGGTAGACGTTGGAGCCGCCGGAAATGTACATGTCCGACTCGCGCCCGGTGATGTGGAGCAGGCCGCGCGCGTCCATCCGCCCCAGGTCGCCGGTGTGGAACCAGCCGCCGCGCAGCGCCTTGGCCGTGGCCTGCGGATCGCCGTGGTAGCCGCCGAAGACGGCCGGACCCCGGCAGCAGATCTCGCCGACCTCGCCGACGGGCAGCGGTCGCAGCCCGGCGTCCAGGATGGCGACCTCCATGCCGGTGCGCGGCCGGCCGCAGGCGCCGACGTTGGCGTCGGGCGAGGCGTCGTCGGCGTCGTGCATCTCGCGCGGCAGCACGGTGATGCAGCCGGTCACCTCGCCCAGGCCGAAGTACTGCACCAGCACCGGCCCCAGCGTCCGCAGGGCGCGCTTCTGGTCGGCGCGGTACATGGGCGCGCCGGCGTAGACCACGTAGCGCAGCGAGCCGTGGTCGTGCGCGTGGACCGACGGGTGCTCGACCAGGATCTTGACGATGGTCGGCACCGTGAACAGGTTGGTCACGCGGTGGCGCTCCACCAGCGCCCAGACGACCGCCGGGTCGAGCTTCTCCGAGGGCAGCAGCACCGTGGCCGCGCCGCGCGCGACGTTGAGCAGCGCGTGGATGCCCGCGCCGTGCGAGAGCGGTGCCACGGCGATCGAGCAGTCGCGCTCGGTCGTGCCCGGGATCAGGTCGGCCAGGTGGTTGGTGACCACGAAGGCCATCTGGCCGTGCGTCAGGATGCCGGCCTTGGGCTTGCCGGTGGTGCCCGAGGTGTAGAAGAACCACAGCGGATCGTCGGCGCGCACCGCGGCCTCGGGCACCGACCGGCCCAGGCCGCCCGCGACCAGGGCCTCGTAGTCGTGCTCGCCGGCGCGCGGGGCGCCGATCGCGATCACTTCGCGCAGCACGGGCGAGGCGGCGCGCACGGCGTCGGCGTGGGCCGCGAAGTCGGACTCCACGATCATGGCCACCGCTCCGCTGGAAGCGCCGAGGTAGGCGACCTCGCCGGGCGTGAGCCGGAAGTTGGTCGGCACCCAGACGCAGCCCAGCCTGAAGGCGGCCCAGCCGCACTCGAAGAGCTGGCGGTTGTTGCGCGAGTGCACGAGGATCGCGTCGCCCCGGCGCAGGCCGAGCCCGTGCAGCGCGTGGGCCAGGGCGTCGACGCGGCGGTCGATCTCGGCCCAGGTCCATTGCCGGTCGCCCTGGATCAGCCCCGGCCGGTCCGGATGCAGCCGGGCGGTCTGCGCGAGCAGCTGGGCCAGGTTGCAGGCATGCGGGCTGCCGGTCGCCGAGGCGGACGGCGACGACGACAGCGCGTCGTTCGAGGCCGCCGGGTCGGCGGCCAGCACCGCGCTCATGCCGTCGCCTCCAGCACGCTGAGGTAGTTGGCCACCGCCGCGCCGCCCATGTTGAAGACCGCGCCCAGCCCGGCGCGCGTCACCTGCATGTCGCCGGCGGTGCCGGAGAGCTGCATCGCGGCCATGACGTGCTGCGACACCCCGGTCGCGCCGATCGGATGGCCGCGCGACTTGAGCCCGCCCGATGGATTGACCGGCAGCCGGCCGTCGGCGCGGCTGACGCCGTCGAGGATCACGCGGGCGCCCTCGCCGTGCGGCGCCAGGCCCATGGCCTCGTACTCCAGCAGCTCGGCGACGGTGAAGCAGTCGTGCGTCTCGACGAAGTGCAGGTCCTCCAGGCGCGCGCCGGCGGCGTCGAGCCCGCGTTGCCATGCCAACGCTGCGCCCTCGAAACGCGTCGGGTCGCGCATCGACAGCGGCAGGAATTCGTTGACCTGGGTGCGCGAGCGCCAGCGCACGGCCGGCACCCGGGCGCCCGTGACCGGGGCCATCGACACCACCAGCGCGGCGGCGCCGTCGGACACCAGCGAGCAGTCCGAGCGCTTGAGCGGCCCGGCCACGAAGGGGTTCTTGTCGGAAGGCTGGCGGCAGAAGTCGAAACCCAGGTCGCGCTTCATGTGCGCCCACGGGTTGCGCACGCCGTTGGCGTGGTTCTTGGCCGAGATCGCCGCCAGGGCGTCGGACTGGTCGCCGAAGCGCTCGAAGTAGGTCGAGGCGATGGTGCCGAAGACGCCCGCGAAGCCCCCCGGCGTGTCGCCCTCCTCCCGCACGTAGGAGCAGCGCAGCAGCACCTCGCCGATCTGCGCGTTGGGCAGGGTGTTCATCTTCTCCAGGCCCACCACCAGCGCATGGCGCATGCGGCCGCTGGCCACCGCGTCGAGCGCGGCCCAGATGGCGGCCGAGCCGGTCGCGCAGGCGTTCTCCAGCCGCACCGACGGCGTGTGGCGGAACTCCGGGAACGCCAGCGCCGCCAGCGCGCCGCTGAAGTCCTGGCGCAGGAAGCCGCCGTTGAAATGGCCGACGAAGACGCCGTCGATGTCCGCCGGGGCCAGTCCGGCGGTGTCGAGCGCGCCCTGCGCCGCCTCGCGGAAGAGGTCCTGCGCCTCCACCGCGTCGTGCTTGCCGAAGGGGGTGTGCCCCCATCCGATGATGTGTGCCTGGGTCATGAGGGTTCACTATGTGGACTGGCGGATACGGGATCGCCCCAGCCCTGGGTTGGCGATGCCAGGAACGATAATGAAGATCGACCGCCGGCCACCCCCAGGCTTTCCTTCAACCGCCGACAAAGAGGTTCAACATATGGACCAGATGATCCGGGTAAGCCCGGACCCCCTGGCCGCGCCCGACCTCACGGCGGGCGCGCAGACGCTGCGCCGCGGCCTGGCGGTGCTGCGCCTGCTGACCCGCGTGGGTCCCGGCGGCCTGCGCATGACCGAGATCGTGCGCCGGCTCGACCTGCCCAAGGCCACGGTGGTGCGCCTGACCCGCACCCTGCTCGACGAGGGCTTCGTCATGCACGAGCGCGGCTCGGGCGCCTACCGGCTGGGCCCCGAGGCCTTCGCCGTCGGTCTGGCGGCCGAGCCCAGCTACGCCCTGCAGCGCCTGGCCGCGCCCACACTGCGCGCGTTGGCGCTGGAGTCGGGCGACACGGTCTTCTTCGGCGTGCTGCACGGCATCGAGAGCATCTGCCTGTCGCGCGACGAGGGCGACTTCCCGATCCGCAACCAGCTCGTGAAGCCGGGCGACCGCTTCCCGCTGGGCGTGGGCGCGGGCGCGCTGGCCACGCTGGCGGCGCTCTCGGACGAGGCGGTGCGCGACATCCTGGCGCGCAACGCCGCGCTGCGCTCGGCGCACTACCCGCGCTGCACCGACGACGCCCTGCTCGCGCTGGTGCGCGAGACCCGCGCGCGCGGCTACTGCGTGAACCCGGGGCTGGTGCTGGAGAGCGCCTGGGCGGTGGGCGTGCCCGTCTACGACGCCAACGGCCGCACGGTCGGCTCCATCAGCATCGCCGCCATCGAGCAGCGCCTGGGACCGGCGCGCGCGGCGCAGCTGGGCAACCGGCTCATGCAGGCCAGCCAGGCGCTCACGCGGATGCTCGCCACCGGCGGCATGCCCGAGGACGCCTGAACGCGGCGCGGACGCGTCCCCGGCATCGCGCGGCATCGCCGCGGCCCCCTCATTTTTTCAACGGAGACAGACTGACATGGCATCGAAAGACACTTCATCCTCCCCCGTCGCGGTGGTCACGGGCGGCGCGCGCGGCATCGGCCTGGCCATCGCCGAATGGTTCCTGGAACGGGACCATCGCGTCGCCCTGCTCGACGTCGACGCCGCCACGCTGGACGCCACGGCCACCCGCCTGGCCGATGCGGACCGCGTGCTGGCCGTGTCCTGCGACGTCTCGGACCCGGCGCAGGTGCAGGCCGCCGTCGACCGCGTCGCGCAGGCCTTCGGCCGCATCGACGCGCTGGTCAACAACGCCGGCGTGGCGGTGTTCAAGCCGATCGGCGAGACCTCCTTCGCCGAGTGGCGCCAGGTGCTGTCGGTCAACCTCGACGGCGCCTTCCTCTGCGCCCAGGCCTGCGTGCCGCACATGCTGCGCGGCGGCCGCGGCGGCGCGATCGTCAACATCGCCTCCATCTCCGGCCTGCGCGCCAGCACGCTGCGCGTGGCCTACGGCACCAGCAAGGCGGCGCTGATCCAGCTCACCAAGCAGCAGGCGGTGGAGCTGGGCACCGTGGGCATCCGCGCCAACGTCGTCGCGCCCGGCCCGGTGGAGACCGAGATGGCCAAGCTGGTCCACAGCGTGGCGATCCGCTCGGACTACCACGACGTGATCCCGCTGGAGCGCTACGGCACCGTGCAGGAGATCGCCGCGGCCGTGGGCTTCCTGTGCAGCCCCGCCGCCAGCTACATCAACGGCCAGGTGCTGGCCGTCGACGGCGGCTTCGAGGCCGCCGGCGTGGGCCTGCCGACGCTGCGCAAGACCGCGCGCGGCTGAGCCCGGAGCGGCGCCCCTCCATGACCATGCGCAGCATCCGGCACTTCGGGCCGCGCGACGCGCGGCGGCTGCAGGCCGTCGAATGCCGGCTGAGCCACGCCGCGCTGGCGCTGCCGGGCGACGCCGACCTGCTCGGCGCGCTGGCCGACGCGGTGGCGCGGCACGGCGCGCGCAGCGCCGTCTGCACCCTGCGGGGCGGCACCTTCTCGCACCTGGGCTTCGTGATGCCGGCGCTCTCGCGCGATGCGGAACACGCCGTCTACTACAGCGAGCGCCACCTGCCCGCCGTGCCGGTGACGCTGGAGTCGGGCACGGTCACCGTCGGCCTGCGCGAGGGCCGGCCCTGGTTCCACTGCCACGGCGTCTGGCGCGACGCCGGCGGCCGGCGCCTGGCCGGCCACGTGCTGCCCGACCAGGCCCGCATCGCCGAGCCCGTCGCGGCGTCGATATGGCTGCTGCACGGCGCCGACTACGTCGTCGGCCGCGACGCCGAGACCCGCTTCGACCTGTTCCAGCCCGTGGCGCGCGACACGCCCACGGGCCACGGCACCGCCGCTTTCGCGCTACAGGTGCGGCCCAACGAGGACATCTGCCACGCGCTGGAGGCGCAGTGCGCCGCGCGCGGCGTCGCCCGTGCGCGCGTGCGCGGCGGCGTCGGCAGCCTGGTCGGCGCGATGTTCGACGACGGCCGCGTCGTCGAGCCCTTCGTCACCGAGGTGCTGGTGCACGACGGCCGGCTCGCCCCCGGCGCCGACGGCGCGCCCTGCGCCGCGCTGGACGTGAGCGTCGTCGACCACACCGGCGGCCTCGCGCGCGGCCGGCTCGCGCGCGGGTGCAACCCGGTGCTGGTGACCTTCGAGCTGGTGGTCGAGCCGGTGGCGCCCGGCGCCTGAGGTGCCCGGCGAAGCCGCGCCTCCCGCAGACCGCGCCGGCCGGCGCCGCTACAGTCGATGACCGTTCGCGGCGTCTCGCCCCCATAGAAACCATTTCCCACGGAGCCTTCCATGCGCCGCCTCCTCGCCCCCCTCCTGATCGCCCTGGGCGCCCTCGCCGCCCAGGCCCATGCCGACGACATCAAGGTGCTGACCGCCGGCGCCTTCAAGCAGGTCGTGGTGGCGGCGGTGCCGGCGTTCGAGGCCCGCACCGGGCACCGGGTGGAAGTGCAGAACGACACCGCCGGGGCCTTGTCCAGGCGCATCGCCGCCGGCGAGCGCTTCGACGTGCTGATGCTCACGCCGGCGCTGCTCAAGCCGCTGGGCGAGAGCGGTCGCGTGGCGGCCGACAGCATCGCGCCCTTGGCCAAGGTCGGCATCGGCGTGGCGGTGAAGGCCGGCGCGCCGATGCCGAGGATCGCCACGGTGGAGGAGTTCAAGCAGGCCTTGCTCGACGCACGCCGCGTGGCCTACATCGACCCGGCCTCGGGTGGCTCCAGCGGCATCTACCTCGACGGCCTGTTCCAGCGCCTGGGCATCGCCGACGCCGTCAAGGCCAAGGCGGTGCTGGTGCCCGGCGGCCTGGTCGCCGAGCGGCTGGTCACGGGCGAGGCCGACCTGGCGGTGCACCAGGTCAGCGAGATCCTGCCGGTGGCCGGCGCGACGCTGGTCGGCGCGCTGCCCGAGTCGATCCAGAACTACACCACCTACGCCGGCGCCGTCGCGGCCGACAGCGCCCACGCCGACGCGGCGCGCGCCTTCCTCGCCACGCTGACCGCGCCGGAGGCCGCCGCGACGCTGCGCGCCAAGGGCATGCAGCCGGCGCGCTGAAGACCCATGAGCGCCCCGCCCGACACGGCGCCGTCGCCGACGCCGCCGCCCGCCGTCGATCCCCGGCGCGGCCGCCTGATCGCCCTGCTGGTGGCCGCCGCGTTCTTCATGGAGAACCTCGACGCCACCGTCATCACCACGGCGGTGCCGGCGATGGCGCGGAGCTTCGGCGTGGCGCCGGTGGCGCTGTCGGTGGGCATCAGCGCCTACCTGCTGGCGCTGGCGGTGTTCATCCCGGTCAGCGGCTGGGTGGCCGACCGCTTCGGCGCGCGCCGGGTGTTCGCCGGCGCGGTGCTGCTGTTCACGCTGGCCTCGATCGCCTGCGGCCTCTCGCAGAGCCTGCCGGTGTTCGTCGCCGCGCGCGTCGCGCAGGGCATCGGCGGCGCGCTGATGGTGCCGGTGGGCCGGCTGGTGGTGCTGCGCAGCACGCCCAAGCGCGACCTGGTCAAGGCCATCGCCACGCTGACCTGGCCCGGCCTGGCGGCGCCGGTGCTGGGGCCGCCGCTGGGCGGCTGGATCGCCAGCACCTGGAGCTGGCACTGGATCTTCCTGCTCAACGTGCCGCTGGGCGCCGTGGCGCTGGTGCTGGCGCTGCGCTGGATCGACGACACGCCCGGAGCGCGCCGGCCGTTCGACGGCCTCGGCTTCGCGGCCAGCGGCATCGGACTGGCGGCGTTGATGTACGGGCTCGACCTGTGGAGCCACGCCCCGGTCGACCGGCCGCTCGCCCTCGCCTTCACCGCCGGCGGACTGGGCGCGCTGGCCTTCGCGCTGTGGCACCTGCGGCGCGCGGCGCATCCGCTGGTCGACCTGTCGGCCTTCGGCGTGCGGACCTTCCGCGTGTCGGTGGTCGGCGGCTCGCTGTTCCGCATCGCGATCAGCACGGCGCCGTTCCTGCTGCCGCTGATGTTCCAGCTCGCCTTCGGCCTGGGCATGGTGACCTCGGGCTTCCTGATGCTGGCGCTGTTCGCGGGCAACCTGGGCATGAAGCCGGCCACCGGCTTCGTGCTGCGGCGCCTGGGATTCCGCGGCGCGCTGCTCGTCAACGGCGTGCTGGTGGCGCTCGGCTTCGTCGCCTGCGCCCTGCTCTCGCCGACCACGCCGCTGCCGGCGATGGTGGCGGTGCTGGTGTTCTGCGGCATGTGCCGCTCGATGCAGTTCACCGCGCTCAACACGCTCGCCTTCTGCGACACCAGCCCGGCGCAGACCGGCGGCGCGACGACGCTCTACAGCATGTTCCAGCAGCTCGGCGCGGGCATCGGCGTGGCCTTCGGCGCCATCGCGCTGAACGTCACCGAGCGCTTCACCGGCCACGCCGGCCACCCGGGCGTGACGGACTTCCGCATCGCGCTGGGCGCCGTGGCCGTGCTGGCGCTGCTGGCCCTGATCGACATGGCGCGGCTGCCGCCGGATGCGGGCGACGAGGTGGTCAGCCGGCGCGCGGCAACGGCGGGATGATCCGCTCGGCCTCCAGCCGCGCGAACAGGTCGTCGAAGGCGTCGGGCGTGCTCTGGTAGCCGGTGAAGCCGGCCTTGCGGCTCTTGCCCATGTCGGCGAGCACCTCCATCGGCCGGCCGAGGTCGGCGTCGGTGTGCCACCACGACGCCAGCTTGCCGAGGTCGGCCTCGCGCAGGCCGTGGCGCCGCGCGATGTCGGCCCAGGCGGCGACGGCCTCGTCGCCCATGCGGTCGGCCAGCGGGCGCACCACGCCGTCGAAGGGCGCGGCCTCGATGCCGAAGCGCTCGGCGATGCGCGGCCACATCCACTGCCAGCGGAACACGTCGCCGTCGACGACGTTGAAGTCCTGGTCGCGCGCCGACTCGCTGGTCGCCGCCCAGGTCAGGTGGCGCGCCAGCAGGCGGGCGTCGGTCATGTCGGTCAGGCCGTTCCATTGCGCGGCCGAGCCTGGGAAGACGAAGGGTCGGCCGGTCTCGCGGCACAGCGTGGCGTAGACCGCCAGCGTCACGCCCATGTTCATCGCGTTGCCGACGGCGTAGCCGATGATGGTGTGCGGGCGATGCACGCTCCAGCCGAAGCCGTGGCGCGCGGCGGCCTCGAACAACCGGTCCTCCTGTTCGTAGTAGAAGTTGTCGACCGGCTGGCGGCCCTGCTCCTCGCGGAACGGCGTGACCGGCACCGCGCCGGTGGCGTAGGCCTCGAACGGACCGAGGTAGTGCTTCAGGCCGGTGACCAGCGCCGCGTGACCGCCCTTCAACGACGACCCGATGGCGTCGAGCACGTTGCCCACCATGGCGCCGTTGACGCGGATGTTCTCCTTCTCGGTGGCCTGCCGGGCCCAGGCGGTGAAGAACACGCGGTCGACATCGAGACCGACGAGCGCGGCGCGCAGCTCGTCGGGCCGGGTCAGGTCGGCGACCAGCGGCAGGCAGCCGTCGGGCACCGCGGTGCGACCGCGCGAGAGGCCGTGGACGGTCCAGCCCTGGTTCAGGAGATGTTCGGAGAGCGCGCGGCCGATGACGCCGCTGATGCCGATGACGAGGGCTTTGTGGGACATGGGGAAAACCCTTCCTTTTGGATGCAAAGGTGGAGGGTAGGCGGTCGGGGGAGGCCTGTGATCGGGAGGGCCTCTTTCGACTGCCGAGCCGATGTCTTCGAAGCGGATGCGTCGCGTCCACAGGCCTCTGTCTCTGCTTGGGCAAGTGGCTGCAAGCCTGCGCCTTCAGCGCTCGGAACGCATCTCCGCATCGAAGTTGGCCTTGCGGTCTGTCAATGAATGGTGTCTGAAAACATGCATGTCAAAGCTCGGCTCAAGTGAAAGCCTTCCAGAGATCGGTGCGCAGGAGCCAGGGATTGATGAGGCTGGAAGCGAGTTCGATCGTCTGGTAATCGGTGATCTCGGCGAGGAGTTTGTGCCTGGAGCCTGAGTTGTCGAAGATGTAGGCACGATCGGCGACCTCGCAGGCCGGGGTCATCAGAGCGATCGATTTGTGGTACCGCTCGATCACCTTGTCGTCGTCGACCCGGTGGCCGCCCTGCAGCACACGCCGTCGCACGCGGTCGATGTTGATGTCGGGGTCGTCCGTCGCCACGAAATAGAGATAGACGCGATACCCGCGCGCCCGTGCTTCCTTCATGAATTCGATCTTCGAGGGGTGGGACATCACGGTCTCGAAAGTGAAGGTCCGGCCCGCTGCAAGCAGTTCCTGCCGAATGGCTTCCGCCAGCGCCGCAGCCAGGTATGAGTCGTGCGGAGCGGGTACCCACAGCCTCATCGCATCGTCGAGCGTGAGGCCCGAGAGCAACGCCGGCAGGTCGAGCTTTTCTTCAAGTCCGAACGTCTGGAGGCTTCGCTTGATCCGTTTCAAGGCAGCGGCAGCCTCTCCACCGATGCCCAGCTGACGCAAGTCCAGGAATCCCCGTGCGACCTTGAGATCGCGCTCGATCTCGTCGGCGTTGACGAAGACGCCAATCCACTGGGGCTTCAGTTCGGACTTGATGGTGCTCTTGCCGGACCCGTTGGGGCCGGCAAGCACCCGGAGCCGAGGCTGCGCCGTCGTCGACCGGATCGGCTTGGCGGCCTTGGCCTTGGCGGCCATTGGTTCGCTTTCGACAGGCCTACTTGACACGCCTGAGGACGGTGCCTGGCTTGACGCGCTTCCCCAGCGGCAAATCCTTGAGGACCGTGATGCTGCCATCGCGCTTTCGCTCGACCAGTTGGCCGTTGCTGGTCTTCACGGTGACGGCGCCGGTCCGCTCCAGCGTCGTCCGGTAGGCTTCATGGCCGGCCTTCGCCGCGAGCCGTGGGATACGTCGTTCCGCGATCTGCATCCCTCGTTCGGTGAGGGTGTTCCGACTGGTAGGGGTCGCCATGGATGTCCAATGAAGCTTGGTCGGGCCAGTCTAACAGTGGCCCCCGGGACTGGGACTGACCCCAGCCATCCGCCCTCAATCGAAATTCAACAACACCTTCATCGCCCGCGACCGGTCCGCCGCCAGCGCGAAGGCGCGCGCCGAGTCGCGGTACGACAGCGTCGCCGAGATGAGCGGCTTGACGTCCACCAGCCCCTTGTTGAGCAGTTCCACCGCCACCGCGAACTCCTCGTGGAAGCGGAAGGCGCCGCGCAGGTCGAACTCCTTGGCGACGATGACGTTGATCGGCAACGTCATCTCGCCGCCCAGGCCGATCTGCACGATCACGCCGCGCGGGCGCAGCGCCTCGAAGGCGCCGACGAGCGCGCGCGCGTTGCCGCTGGCCTCGAACAGGACGTCGAAGCTGCCCTTGTCGGCCGTGAAGCGCTTCAGGCCCTCGGGCTCCTCGGCGACGTTGACGACCTCGTCGGCGCCCACCTTGAGCGCCTTGCCCAGGGTGTGCGCGCCGACGTCGGTGGCCACGATGTGGCTCGCTCCGGCACGGCGCGCGGCGACGATCGCCAGTGCGCCGATCGGGCCGCAACCCGTGACCAGCACGCGCTTGCCCAGCAGCGGCCCGGCGCGGCGCACCGCGTGCAGCGCCACCGACAGCGGCTCGGCCATGGCGCCCTCGCCGTCGCTGACCGAATCGGCCAGCCGGTGCGCCTGCCAGTGCTCGACCACGATCTCCTGGCGGAAGGCGCCCTGCACGTGCGGGTTGCGCATGGCGCTGCCGTAGTAGCGCATGTCCAGGCAGTGGTTCTGCAGGCCCTGCTGGCAGTACGTGCACAGGCCGCAGGGCCGGCTCGGGCTGATGGCGACGCGCTCGCCGGCGGCGAACGACGTCTGCGGTCCGGCCTCGGCGACGACGCCGGCGACCTCGTGGCCCAGCACCATCGGCTCCTGGATGCGCACGGTGCCGAAGCCGCCATGCTGGTAGTAGTGCAGGTCGGAGCCGCAGATGCCGCCGCAGCGCACGCGCACGCGCAGCTGGCCGGGGCCGACCTCGGGGGTGTCGATCGGCTCGACGCGCAGGTCGCCGGGGGCGTGGATGACGAGAGCTTCCATGGGGGGTGTCGTGTCCGGTTCGTTGGGATTCAGAGCGTGGCGGTGACGCCGCCGTCCACGTACAGCACGTGGCCGTTGACGAAGCTGGCGGCGTCGCTCGCCAGGAACACGGCCGCGCCGGCCAGCTCCTCGACGTCGCCCCAGCGGCGCGACGGCGTGCGTCCGACCAGCCATTTCGTGAAGTCGACGTCGTGGACCAGCTTCTCGGTCAGCTCGGTCTTGAAGTAGCCCGGGCCGATGCCGTTGACCTGCAGCCCGTGCGGGCCCCAGTCGATGGCCATGCCCTTGGTGAGCATCTTCACCGCGCCCTTGCTGGCGGTGTAGGGCGCGATGCCGGGGCGGCCCAGCTCGCTCTGCACCGAGCAGATGTTGATGATCTTGCCGCGCCCGCGCGGGATCATGTGGTTGGCCACCGCCTTGCCGACCAGGAACACGCTGTCGAGGTTGGTGCGCATCAGCTCGTGCCAGTCGGCCTCGGCGAAGCCTTCGAGCGGGCCGCGGCGCTGCATGCCGGCGTTGTTCACCAGGATGTCGATGGCGCCGATGTCGGCCTCGATGCCGGCGACGGCGGCGTTCACGGCGGCACCGTCGGTGACGTCGAAGACGGCGGTGCGGATGTCGGCCGCCCCGCCCTCGCGCAGCGTGACGGCGGCCGCGTCGAGCTTGGCGGCGTTGCGGCCGTTGAGGATCACGCGCGCGCCGGCGCTGGCCAGCGCGCGCGCCAGACCGAAGCCGATGCCCGAGCCGGAGCCGGTGACCAGCGCCGTGCGCCCGGTGAGATCGAAGCTTCTGAGGATGGATGCGGGAGTCACGATGCGGTGCCTTCGGAAGTCGATGCGGACGGGGATGCGGATGCGGAGGCGGCCAGCACCTCGGGGTTGATCGGCGTCGGCGGCCGCCCCGGCGTCGCGCCGAGGCCGAGCGCGGCGACCAGGTTGTCCACGGCCAGCGTGCCCATGGCGCGGCGGGTGCGGATCGAGGCGCTGCCGATGTGCGCGGTCAGCACCACGTTGGGCAGGTCCAGCAGCGCGGGATTGACGCGCGGCTCGCCCTCGAAGACGTCCAGCCCGGCCGCGGCGAGGGTGCCCGCGCGCAGCGCCTCGGCCAATGCCGCGTCGTCGACGATGCCGCCGCGCGCGATGTTGACCAGCGTCGCGGTCGGCTTCATGCGCGCCAGCTCCGCCGCGCCGATGGCGTGGTGCGAGGACGCCGAGTACGGCAGCACCAGCACCAGGTGGTCGGCCCGGGCCAGCAGTTCGTCCTTGCCGACGTAGCGCGCGCCGGACTCGGCCTCCAGCGCCGGGTCGAGCCGCGAGCGGTTGTGATAGATCACCGGCATGTCGAAGCCGCGCGCGCCGCGCCGCGCGACGGCGCGGCCGATGGCGCCCATGCCCAGGATGCCCAGCGTCGCGCCGTGCACCTCGGCGCCGGCGAACTGGTCGTGGATGCCGGTCTTGGTCCACTCGCCGCGGCGCACGAAGCGCTCGGACTCGGTGACGCGGCGCGCCGTCGCCATCAGCAACGCGAAGCCGAGGTCGGCCGTGGTCTCGGTCAGCACGCCGGGCGTGTTGGTCGCCAGCACGCCGCGCGCGGTGCAGGCGGGCACGTCGATGTGGTTGTAGCCCACGCCGACGCTGCAGACGAACTTCAGTTGCGGGCAGGCGTCGAGCAGTTCGGCGTCGATGCGGTCGCTGCCGTGGGCCACCATGCCGGTCTTGCCCCGCAGGCGCTCGATCAGCTCGGCCCGGCTCCAGAGCGCGTCGTCGGGGTTGTCGGTGACGTCGGCGTGGGCGCGCAGGCGCTCGACGACGTCGGGAAAGGTGGCGCGGGTGACCAGGACGGAGGGGCGCATCGGGGTTTGTCTCCAGGATGTCGAAAGCGACGACCTTAAGCACGCGCCGCGCGTCTGCAAAGAGGAAATCCATCTGATGCCATGCGAATTACCGATGCGACCCCGCGCGTCCGATCGCCCCCGGGTCCGGCGTCGTGGGGGCATCGACACGCCGGATCGACGCCCGTGTCGCCAGAATCCCTGCATCCCGCATCGCCACCCATCGGAACGACCTTCATGACGATCACCTCCCAGGCACGCCATCGGCGTCGCACGCTCACCCTGGCCGGCCTGCTGGCGCTGGCCTGCACCGGCGCCGCGGCGCAACCGGAGACCGCCGCCGTCCCCGCGCCGCGCCGCGGCCAGGCCGGCAAGGACGTCGTCTGGATCGCCACGCCGGACGCGGCGGTCGACCGCATGCTGCGCATGGCCGAGGTGCGCGCCGCCGACCGGGTGGTGGACCTGGGCGCGGGCGACGGCCGGATCGCCATCGCCGCCGGCCGCGACTTCGGCGCGCGCGCGACCGGGCTGGAGTTCGATGCCGACCTGGTCGCGCTGTCCGCCCGGCGCGCGCGAGAGGCCGGCGTGGCCGGGCGGGTCGACTTCCGGCGCGCGGACATCTTCGCCACCGACTTCGCCGACGCCACCGTGGTCACGATGTACCTGCTGCCGGAACTCAACCTGCGGCTGCGGCCGGTGCTGTTCCGCATGGCGCCGGGCACGCGCGTGGTGTCGCACTCGTTCACCATGGGCGACTGGCGGCCCGACGAGACGTCCACCGTTGGCAACGCCGCGCTCCACCTCTGGCGGGTGCCGGCGAACGCGGCGGGCGTCTGGCGCGTGCGGGCGCCCTCGCCCGCCGCCGCCGTCCTTGGCGACGCGCCATCGAGCGCGAGCGCTCCGGGCGTTCCCGCCACGCCCGGCGAGTTCCGGTTCTCCCAGCGGTTCCAGCAGATCGAGGGCGACGCGTCGTTCGGCCCGCTGACGGCGGGCGCGGTCCGCCCGGTGCTCGCCGGCGACGCGTTGAGCTTCGCCGTGCGCGACGGCGACGGCGCCCTGCTGCAGGTGCGAGCGCGCATCGCGGGCGACCGCATGACCGGCACGCTGGCGCGCGAGACCGGCGCGGCCCTGGCCTTCGACGCCGAGCGCGTGGGCGACGCCCCGCCCATCGACGGCGTGGAGGCCACCCAGGCCGAGCGCGACGCCGCCGTGCGGGTGCTCAATTAGTTGTTGCAGCGCGCCTCCAGCGCATCGATGAAGGCGCGGCTCCAGCGGCCCTCCTTCATGGCGCGGATGGTCTCGGCCTCGGCGTCGAGGTGGGCGCGGGCGCGCACGATGAGGTCCTCGACGCCCGTCTGCGGGATGGCCAGCAGGCCGTCCATGTCGCCCACCACGATGTCGCCGGGGTTGACCACCATGCCGCCGACGGAGACCGGCACGTTGATCTCGCCCGGGCCATCCTTGTACGGGCCGCGATGCGTGACGCCGCGCGCGTAGATCGGGAAATCGCGCTCGGCGATCTCGGCGACGTCGCGGATCGCGCCGTCGATGACCAGCCCCACCACGCCGATGGTGGCGGCGTAGAACGACAGGATGCCGCCGACCACCGCGTTGTTGAGGTCGCCGCCGGCATCGACGACGAGCACGTCGCCGGGCCGGCAGAACTCCAGCGCGCGCAGGTAGGTCAGGTTGTCGCCGCCGCGCGAGCGCGCCGTGACGGCCGTGCCGGCCATCGTCTTCGCGCCGACGCGGTGGTGGGGCCGCAGGCACGAGGTACCGATGTTGCGGTGCATGTTGTCGCTCACCGCCGCCACGGGCAGTTCGCGCAGGGCGGCGAGCACGCCCTCGTCGGCGGCCGTGGCCGAGGGGTTCTTGCGGATGGCTCTGTAGGTGGTCATGGGAGTCCGGAATTCGTCGGGTTGGAAGGCGGCGGCCCGTTCAGCGCAGGGCGGAGATCGCGCGGGCCATGCGGGCGCAGCCTTCCTCCAGGATGTCGATCGACGTCGCGATCGACAGCCGGAAGTACGGCGACAGGCCGTAGGCCGTGCCGGCGACGACGGCCACGCCCTCGCTCTCGAGCAGGTACATCACCAGGTCGCCGTCCTCGGCGATGGTCCTGCCCTCGGGCGTGGTCCTGCCGATGGTGCCGGCGCAGTTGACGTAGAGATAGAAGGCGCCGTCGGGCGAGCGGCAGCTCAGGCCGGGGATGGCGTTGATCAGGGCCAGCGTGCGGTCGCGGCGCTGCTTGTAGACCGCCACGCTCTCGGCGACGAAGCCCTGGTCGCCCGAGAGCGCCGCGGCGGCCGCCGCCTGGCTGATCGAGCAGCAGTTGCCGGTCGACTGCGACAGCAGCTTGTCCAGCGCGGCCACCAGGTCGCGCGGGCCGGCGACGTAGCCGATGCGCCAGCCGGTCATGGCGTAGGTCTTGGACACGCCGTTGACCACCAGCGTGCGGTCGCGCAGTTCCGGCGCCGCCTGCAGCAGGTGCGCGGTGGGCTGGCCGTCGAAGCGGATGTGCTCGTAGATGTCGTCGGTCATCACCAGCACGTGCGGATGGCGCGCGAGCACGTCGGCCAGCGCCCGGTACTCGGCGTGCGTGTAGGCCGCGCCGGTCGGGTTGCTCGGCGAGTTGATCAGCAGCCAGCGCGTGCGCGGCGTGATGGCCGCCTCCAGCTGCGCCGGCGAGAGCTTGAAGCCCTGCGACTCCGGGCAGGCCACGGTCACGGGCACGCCGTCGGAGGCCAGCACCATGTCGGGGTACGACACCCAGTAGGGTGCCGGCACGATGACCTCGTCGCCCGGCTCCAGGGTGATGGAGAAGGCGCTGTAGATCGCGCTCTTGGCGCCGCTGGTGACGATGATCTCGTTCATCTCGTAGGCGAGGTCGTTCTCGCGCCGGAGCTTGTCGACGATGGCTTGGCGCAGCTCGACCGTGCCGGCCATCAGCGTGTAGCGCGTCGCGCCGCGGTTCATGGCGGCGGCGGCGGCCTGGCGGATGTGCAGCGGCGTGTCGAAGTCGGGCTCGCCCACCACCAGGTTGACGATCGATCGGCCCTGGCGGCGCAGCTCGTTGGCGCGGTCGGCCGCGGAGGTGCTGGGCGAGGGCTTGATGCGCCGGACGCGGGCGGCGATGCGGGACGGGGTCACGGGCGGTTCCTTGGGGAGCGGGGGATGGGCGCAACGGTACGCAGATCGCCCTCGCGGGGCCAAGACGAGTTCGTTCTGGTCGTATAGGAAGCGCTTATGGCGCGCGGCCGTCGACCCTCGCCGCCCTGCGGGCAATGCCGGTGGTGACGCCGCGCGCCGGCTGCTAGGCTCGACTTTTGCGTGGAGACCGGCGTGAACCTCAGACGCCTCAAGTATTTCGTCAAGATCGTGGACATCGGCAGCCTGACGCAGGCCGCCGAGGTGCTCTTCATCGCCCAGCCGGCCCTGAGCCAGCAGCTCGCCACCCTGGAGGGCGAGGTGCGCCAGCAGCTGCTGGTGCGCACCAAGCGCGGCGTCACGCCGACTGAGGCGGGCAAGGTGCTCTACCGCCACGCGCAGATCATCCTGCGCCAGTGCGAGCAGGCGCGCGTGGACATGGAGGCCACCGGCATGGGCCTGTCGGGCGCGGTGTCGGTCGGGCTGGCGCCGGGCACGGCGGCCTCGGCCCTGTCGCTGCCATTGCTGCGCACCGTGCGGGCGCGGCATCCGGGCATCGTGCTCTACCTCAACGAGAACTACGGCACCACGCTGAGCGAACTCATCATGAACGGCCGCATGGACCTGGCCGTGCTCTACGGCAGCAAGGCGATCCACGGCCTCTCCTTCCTGCCGCTGCTCAAGGAGCCGCTGATGCTGGTCGGCCCGGCCGCCATGCCCGCGCCCGCGCAGCCGGTGCGGCTGGCCGACCTGGGCGAGGTCGAGCTGCTGCTGCCGCGCCCCTACAACGTGGTGCGCAAGCTGGTCGACGAGGCCTTCGCGCGCCACGGCAAGGCGCCGCGCGTGGTAGCGGAGATCGAGTCGGCCTTCACGCTCACCGCCGCCATCGCCGACGGCCTGGGCGCGACCATCCTGCCGGCGTCGATGGCGCGCGAGCTGGTGGCGTCCTGCGGCGCCTGGCAGTTCGCCATCGTCGACCCGGTGATGGAGGCGCCGCTGGCGCTGTGCCAGTCGGACCACCTGCCGCTCTCGGAGCCGGCCGCGGCGGTCAAGAGCATCCTGCTCGAGCTGGTGGTCGACCTCGCCGACCGCTTCGCCTCCACGCCGGAACCCGCACTGGCCGCCTTGTCATAGGACACGCCTCCAGGCCCGGCCGACCGGTCGCGATCAGAACGCCTCCCAGCCCAATTCCCCGTCCTTCGCGGCCGCGATGCTGGCGACAAGGGGCGGCCGGACCGGCTCGACCGCCGCTCGCACGGATGCGGGTCTGGCTGCCGGCCTCGTCCCGGCGACCCGCCGGGCAGCGGCGGACCGGCCCGCGTCGCTGGTCCCGGGGGCCGGCGTCGCCGGCGTGGAACCGGAAACCGGCGCGAACGACACGGCGTCGTCGAGCTGGAACGTCGAGACCACCTGCGTCAGGCTGGCCGCCTGGGCCTTCAACGAATCCGCGGCCGCGGCGGACTGTTCGACGAGCGCGGCGTTCTGCTGCGTCACCCGGTCCATCTCGTGCACGGCGACGCTGATCTGGGCGATGCCGTCGCTCTGTTCGCTGGATGCCACCGAGATCTCGTCGATGATGCGGGCGACGCGTTTGACTGCCGTCAGGAGTTCCTCCATGGTGCGGCCGGCGTCGTCGGCCAGCGCCGTGCCGCCCTCGACGCGCCGGGTCGAGTCCTCGATCAGGACCTTGATGTCCTTGGCCGCCACCGCGCTGCGCTGGGCCAGGCTGCGCACCTCGGAGGCCACGACCGCGAAGCCCCGGCCCTGCTCGCCGGCGCGCGCGGCCTCCACGGCCGCGTTCAAGGCCAGGATGTTGGTCTGGAAGGCGATGCCCTCGATCACGCTGATGATGTCGCCGACCTTGCGGGAGCTCGCACTGATGCCCTGCATGTTCTCCACCATGCGGGCGAAGTTGGTGCTGCCCAGATCGGCCACCTGCGCGGCGTCGACGGCCAGCTGCCGCGCCTCCATCGCGCTCGCGGCGTTGTGCTTGACCGTCGCCGTGAGCTGCTCGACGCTGGCGGCGGTCTCCTCCAGCGCCCCGGCCTGCTGCTCGGTGCGTCGCGACAGATCGTTGTTGCCCACGGCGATTTCGCGGACGCCGATGTCGATGAGACGGGTGCCGTTCCTGATCTTCGCGACGGTCTGGGCCAGATCGAGCTTCATCCTGGAGATGGTCCACAGCAAGCTGTGGGCGTCGCCCGCGCGCAGGACCACCTCGCCGGTCAGGTCGCCCTTGGCGACGCGCGTGGCGACACCGGCGGCGTAGGCCGGCTCGCCGCCGAGCGACGACAGGATGCTGCGGGTCAGGCGCCAGGCGAGCAGGCCCATCGTGGCCACCGCGGCCAGGAGGATGGTCAGCACCTTCCAGGCGGAATTCCAGAACGCGGCGTCGATGTCGTCGGTGAAGAAGCCCGTGCCGATCCACCAGTTCCAGGCCGGCGAAGGCACCACGCCGTTGATCTTCGGCACGAGGTCCGTGCCGTTGGGCCGCTTGACCAGCAGCGTGACCAGGCCGACGTGGTCGCGCGCGATCGCCTCGGCATAGGCTTCGCCGTCGGACCGGCCGTCGGTGGTCTTCGCCTGGCTCTGCGGGATGGTGCCCACGAGACTCTTGTTCGGATGGACCTGCTGCATGCCGTCCGGGTTGCGGACCCAGTAGTAGCTCTTGCCGTCGTTGTTCAGGTGGCCGAGCGCCGACTTGGCCGCCGCCTGGGCCTGCTCACGGCTCAGGGTGCCGCCGCGCTCCAGCGCCTGGTAGTGATTGACCATGTTCTCGGCCATCAGCAGCATGTTGACGATCTGCGCCCGACGGTCCTCGAGCATGGCGTTCTTCAGGTTGTAGAGGGAAAAGATACTCAGCAAGGTCAATCCGGCCAGGGCGGCGACGGCGAGACTCACGAGGCGGGTGGACAGTTTCACGACTGGTTTCGGTAAGGTTGGTAGGTTGGGGAAAAACAGCTGCGATCCACGCGGCCGGCCACCTTCCCGAGGCTGACGGCCCGTCCCGCATCCAGCCGAAAGCGTTCAGTGCATCACGTCACTATCGGCAGCTTCGAGGAAAACTGAAGCGGCACGGCATCCAGGATCGCATCGCCCGCCGGGCTTGCGCGCCGCCACCACCGACCGGTGTCCATCACGTCGTCATAAGCCGCCCTTATCCCGGCACAGCCATTCCGTCTTTGGGTTTCCGGGGCGCGGCAGTTACCTTTCACCTCGGCCGCTGTCCGCGCGTTCGCTGAACGCGGGCGGCCCGCACGAAGGTCGCGCAGCCGCCGGGGAAAGCCATGAACCAGGAACAGATCAAGATGCTCATCGACGCCTTCGCGGCGTCGGACCTGTCGATGCTGGAGTTCAGCGAGAACGGCTGCACGCTGCGGCTGGCGCGCCGGGGCGCGGCGCTGCCGGCGGCCGGCGGCGCGGCGTCGGCACCGGTGGTCGCCGCTCCCGTCCCCGCTCCCGCCGCCGACGCGGCCGCCGTCACCGCCGCGGACGACACCACCGCAGCGCCGCCGCCCGGACCCGCGCCGACCGCCGACGTCACGGCCCCGCTCTACGGCGTGGTGCACCTGCGCCCGGCGCCGGGCGAGCCCGATTTCGTTCAGGCCGGCGAAGCGGTCGAGGCCGGCCGGACGCTGTGCGTCGTCGAGGCGATGAAGGTCTTCAACGAGGTCCACGCCCCGCGCGGCGCGACGATCGCCTCGGTCCTGGTGGAGAGCGGCCAGGAGGTCGACGCCGGCCAGGTCCTGTTCCGGCTGGGCTGACGCGATGCCCGCGCCCTTCGACACCGTCCTCATCGCCAACCGCGGCGAGATCGCCCTGCGCATCCAGCGCGCCTGCCGCGGCCTGGGCCTGCGCACCGTGGTCGCGCATTCCGAGGCCGACCGCGACGCCGTCTACGTCGCCCAGGCCGACCAGGCCCTGTGCATCGGCCCGGCCGCGCCGGGACGCAGCTACCTGAACCAGACGGCGCTGCTGTTCGCCGCCGAGGTGAGCGGCGCCCAGGCCATCCATCCGGGCTACGGCTTCCTGTCGGAGAACGCGGGCTTCGCCGAGCGCGTCGAGCGCGCCGGCCTGACCTTCGTCGGCCCCAGCGCGGCGGCCATCCGCACGATGGGCGACAAGGTCGCGGCCAAGCGCGCCATGCGCGAGGCCGGCGTGCCCTGCGTGCCCGGCCCCGACACCGCCCTGCCCGAGGACCCGGACGCCGTGCGCGCCCTGGCGCGCGACATCGGCTACCCGGTGATCGTGAAGGCGGCCGGCGGCGGCGGCGGGCGCGGCATGCGCGTGGTGGAGGCCGAGGCCGGCCTGCTCGACGCCCTGGCGCTCACGCGCGAGGAAGCGCGCCGGGCCTTCGGCAACCCCGAGGTCTACATCGAGAAGTTCCTGCTGCACCCGCGCCACGTCGAGATCCAGGTGCTGGCCGACAGCCACGGCGCCGCCGTGTGGCTCGGCAGCCGCGACTGCTCGCTGCAGCGGCGCCACCAGAAGGTGATCGAGGAGGCGCCCGCGCCCGGCATCGACCCGGCGCTGATCGCCGAGGTGGGCGAGCGCTGCGCGGCGGCCTGCCGGCGCATCGGCTACTGCGGCGTGGGCACCTTCGAATTCCTCTACGAGCGCGGCGCCTTCTATTTCATCGAGATGAACACGCGCCTGCAGGTCGAGCATCCGGTGACGGAGGCGACCACCGGCATCGACATCGTGCAGCAGCAGTTGCGCGTGGCGCGCGGCGAGGCGCTGGCCTTCGCGCAGGCGGACGTCCCGTGCCGCGGCC
This sequence comes from Variovorax sp. PvP013, assembly GCF_050435945.1. NCBI lineage: Bacteria > Pseudomonadati > Pseudomonadota > Betaproteobacteria > Burkholderiales > Comamonadaceae > Variovorax > Variovorax sp. PvP013. The sequence goes on along the minus strand of NZ_JBNDLF010000001.1, from coordinate 85,207 downwards.
ATTCGATCGAGTGCCGCGTCAACGCCGAGGACCCGGCCACCTTCGCGCCCTCGCCGGGCCTCATCACCGGCTGGCGGGTGCCCGGCGGCTTCGGCGTGCGGGTGGACAGCCACGCCCACGCCGGCTACCGCGTGCCGCCCCACTACGACTCGATGATCGCCAAGCTGATCGTGCACGGCACCGACCGCGCCGACGCCCTCGCCCGCATGCGGCTCGCGCTGTCGGAGATGCTCGTCGACGGCATCGCCACCAACCTCGCCCTGCACCGCGAGCTGGTCGACGACGCGGGCTTCGCCGCCGGCGGCGTCGACATCCACCACCTCGAACGCTGGCTCGCAGCCCGGAGCGCCGCCCGATGAACATCGCCCTCGCGCGCCAGCCCGCGATCAGCCTGCTGGGCACCACCGCGCTCCTGTTCGAGCCCCCCGGCGAGGGCATGACCCTGCCCGTGCAGCAGCGCATCTGGGCGCTGGCCGAGACGACCGGATCCTGGCCGGAGGTGCGCGAGGCCGTGCCCGGCATGAACAACCTGATGCTGGCCTTCGAGCGGCCGCCGCGCGACCTCGCCGCGCTGGCGGCGCGCCTGGTCGACGCCTGGCACGCGACGCGGCCGCTGCCGCTGGCGGGCCGCGTGGTCGAGCTGCCGGTGGTCTACGGCGGCGCCGGCGGCCCGCACCTGGCCGACGTGGTGGCGCACACGGGCCTGTCGATCGACGAGATCGTCGCGCGCCACAGTGCCCCGCTCTACCCGGTCTACGCGCTGGGCAGCCACCCGGGCTACTGCTACCTCGGCGGCATGGACGAGCGCATCGCCACGCCACGGCGCCGGGTGCCGGTGGTGAGCATCCCGGGCGGCGCGGTCTCCATCGGCGGGGCGCAGACCGGCGTCTCGGCCTCGGCCGGGCCGAGCGGCTGGAACACCATCGGCAGCACGTCGATGCGTTTCTTCGACGCCGCCGCCGAGCCGCCCGCCGCGCTGCGGCCGGGCGATTTCATCCGCTTCCACGTGCAAGGCGTCGTCCGATGATCGAGGTGCTCTCTTCCGCCGCCCTGGCCTCCGTGCAGGACCTGGGCCGCACCGGCGGCCTGCGCTGGGGCGTGGGCACCGCCGGCGCCATGGACGACCTGGCGCTGGCCGCGGGCAACCTGCTGCTGGGCAACGCGCCCGGCGCCGCCGCCGTCGAGATCCCGGTGTTCCCGTTCGAGGTGCGCTTCACCGCCGACTGCGTCTTCGCGCTGACCGGCGCCGACTGCGCCGCGCGGCTCGACGCCGCCGCGCTGCTGCCGTGGTGGACGCACCGGGCCCGCGCCGGGCAGGTGCTGACGCTGGGCCTGCCGCAGGGCGGCGCCCGGCGCGCCAGCCGCGCCATGCTGTGCGTGGCCGGCGGCATCGACGTGCCATTGGCGCTGGGCTCGCGCAGCACCCAGCTGCGCGGCGCCTTCGGCGGCCACGAGGGCCGGGCGCTGCGGCGCGGCGACGTGCTGAGGGCCGGCGCGACGGCCGATGGCGGCGACGCCGCCGGACCGGCCACGGCGCCGCACGGCTTCGGCCTGGTGCCGCCCGCGCTGGCCCTGCCGCTGGCGGTGGACGGCCTGCCCGCCGTGCGCGTGCTGCCGGGCGCCGAGTACCCGGCGTTCGAGGAGGCCTCGCGCGAGGCCTTCTGGCGCACGCCCTGGAAGATCACCGCGCAGAGCGATCGCTACGGCTTCCGCCTCGACGGCGAGGCGCTGCGCCCGATCGCGCCGATGGAACTGCGCTCCCACGGCATCGTGCCCGGCGTGATCCAGGTGCCGCACGGCGGCCAGCCGATCGTGCAGATGCGCGACGCCCAGCCCTCGGGCGGCTATCCCAAGTTCGGCACCGTGATCGAGGCCGACCTGTGGCGACTCGGGCAGGCGCCCATCGGCAGCCGCGTGCGCTTCGTCGAGGTCGACTGGGCGCAGGCCCTGGCCGCGCTCGACGAGAAGGCCGCCTGGCTCGACGGCGTCGCCCGGCTGGTGGCGCTGCACCGCGCCGCCGCCATCGCCTCCACCGCTTCCCCGAGGACCTGACATGGACGCCGCACGACGCATCGCGCAACTGGGCGACTGGCTCGCGCCCACCGACATCGCGGTGCTGGAATTCACCACGCCCGACCTGCGCATCCGGCTCGACCGGGACGTTCCACCGGCCGCCGGTCCCGCGACGGCGAGGGCGGCCGGGCGCAATGGCGCGGCGCCCACGCCAGGGGCCGACGGAGCGACCGGGAAGAGCGACGGCCATCGGGCGGATCGGCCGGGCGCCTCGGTCGTCGCGGCGCACTCCGTCGGCGTCTTCCTCGACACCCACCCGCTCGCCACCGCGCCGCTCGCGGCCGTCGGCGCGCGGGTCGCCGCCGGCCAGCCGATCGGCCTGCTGCGCATCGGCGCGCTGCTGCTGCCGGTCGCCGCGCCGGTCGACGGCGTCGTCGCGCGCGTGCTCGCCACGCCCGGCGAGGCCGTCGGCCACGGCACGCCCCTGTTCGCCCTGACATGAACCCCACCCCCGGAGCCTCCGCATGGACATCGATCTGAACGCCGACCTCGGCGAGGGCTACGGCCCGTGGCGCATGGGCGAGGACGAGGCCCTGCTCGACATCGTCTCCTCGGCCAACGTGGCCTGCGGCTTCCACGCCGGCGACCCGGTCATCATGGACCGCACGGTACGCCGGGCACGCGAGCGCGGCGTCGACATCGGCGCGCACGTGGGCTTCCCGGACCTGGCGGGCTTCGGCCGCCGGCCGCTGCAGATGGACATCGGCGAGCTCGTCGCCCACGTCGTCTACCAGCTCGGCGCCCTGGCCGGCGTGGCGCGCGTGGCGGGCTGCCGCATGACGCACATGAGCTTCCACGGCGCGCTGGGCAACATGGCCGCGGCCGACGCCGCGCTGGCCGGGCCGCTGGTGCGCGCGGTGGCGGACTTCGACCCGACATTGATCGTCAGCTCCTCGGCCAGCCACGCCATCGAGGATGCCGCCGCGCGCTGCGGCCTGCGCGTGGCCACCACCTTCCTGGCCGACCGCGCCTGCACCGACGACGGCCTGCTGGTGCCGCGCCGGCTCGAGGGCGCCGTCATCCACGACCGCGACACCGTGCTCGCGCGCGTGCGCCAGCTGCTCGACGACGGCACCGTCACCAGCTACACCGGCGGCCGCCTGCCGATGCAGGTCCACTCGATCCTGCTGCACGGCGACACGCCCGGCGCCGTCGAGCTCGCGCGCGCCGTGCGCGAGGTGGTCGAGGCCGCCGGCCGCGTCGTGCCGATCTCGCGCCAGCGGGCCTGACGGCCGGAAAGACGCGCCAGCACGAGGCGCGCCGGCACGCCATTGGTGCCGACCCTGAGCCACGTGCACGGCTTCGGGGCGACATAAGGGCGTCTTATCGCTCCACAGACAAACCGTCTTGGCCTTGCCGTTCGCCCCTGGCTACATTGAATCCACCGCTTCCCAAGGAACCCCTGAAATGCCATTCGCCGACTACAAGACCGCACTCGTCACGGGCGCCTCCTCGGGCATCGGCGCGGCCACGGTCGAGCGCCTGCGCGGCGAGGGCCTCGAGGTCCACGCGCTGGCGCGCAACGCCGCCAACCTCGACGAGCTCGCGCGCCGCACCGGCTGCATCCCGCACGCGCTGGACGTGAGCGACACCGCCGGCCTCGCACGCCTGGCCGCCGAGGTGCCCTTCGACATCCTCGTCAACAACGCCGGCGTCGACCGTCCCGGCTCGATCCTCAAGGCCGACGCCGAGGGCATCGACCTGCTGGTGGACGTCAACCTGCGCGCCGTGCTGCACCTGTGCCGGCTGGTGGTGCCGGGCATGGTGGCGCGCGACCGCGGCCACGTGGTCAACATCAGCTCCATCGCCGGGGCCTACAACTTCGGCGGCAACAGCACCTACCACGCGACCAAGGCGGCGGTGAGCATGCTGTCGCGCCAGCTGCGCATCGACTGCTTCGGCAAGCGCGTGCGCGTCACCGAGATCTGTCCGGGCCGCGTCGCCACGGACATCTTCGCCCACGTCCACGGCAATCCGGAGGAGATGCACAAGCGCTTCATCGAGGGCTTCGAGCTGCCGCAGGCGAGCGACATCGCCGGAGCCATCGCCTTCGCCATCGCGGCGCCGGTGTCGATGAACGTCGGCCACATGGAGATCACGCCGACGCTGCAGGTGCCCGGCGGCCTCTCCACCGCCCGGCCCGAGACGGCGCAGGCCTGAGCCGCCCCGACCGACGACCCACCCCCACCGGCCGCGCGCATGAAAGACTTCGACCTCCTGGCGATCCTGCTCAAGCCGGAGTTCGGCGCCATGCTGCTGCACGGCCTGGACATGACGCTGCGCATCGCCGCCGGTTCCTGGCTGCTGGCGATGTCGCTGGCGATGGTGCTGCTGACGGTGCGGCTGCTGCCCAACGTGGTCGCCGAGCGCGCGGTGGCGGCCTATGTCTCCTACCACCGCAACGTGCCCACGCTGGTGCAGCTGATGCTGTGGTACTTCGGCATCGTCAGCCTGCTGCCCGAGGGCCTGCAGACCTGGATGTCCGAGCACAACGCCGAGGCGCTGGTGTCGGTGGTGGCGCTGGGCCTGTGCCAGGCGGCCTACTTCAGCGAGGACCTGCGCTCCGGCCTGCGCTCGATCCCCGCCGGCCAGACCGAGGCGGCGCGCGCGCTCGGCCACGGCTACGTCGGCTCGATGCGCCACGTGATGCTGCCCCAGGCGCTGCGCAACGCGGTGCCGGCGCTGGTCAACCACAGCGTGTCGCTGTTCAAGAACTCCAGCCTGGCGATGGCCATCGGCGTGGCCGAGCTGACGCACGCGGTCAAGGAGATCGAGAGCCAGAGCTTCCGCACCTTCGAGGCCTACAGCGTGGCCACGGTGCTCTACCTGGTGGTGTCGCTGGGCATCATGGCCGTCGGCGGGATGCTGGCGAAACGCTACCGCATCGTCGGCGCGCGCTGAAGGGATCACGTCCATGCTCGACATCCTCCAGATCCTGCGCGACAACTGGCTGCTGCTGCTCATCGGGCAGTACCCGAGCGGGCCGCTCGGCGGCATCGCGGCGACGCTGATCCTCTCGGTGCTGGGCATCGTGCTGGCCTTCCCGCTGTCGGTGCTGCTGGCGCTGGCGCGGCTGTCGCCCTGGCGCGTGCTGAGCTGGCCGGCCGCCGTGCTGGTCTACGTGGTGCGCGGCGTTCCGCTGCTGATGGTGATCCTGTGGGTCTACTTCCTGGTGCCGATCCTGGTCGGGCGCGAGATCTCCGGCTTCACGACCATGCTGTGCACGCTGGTCATCTACGAGGGCGCCTACCTCTCCGAGGTGGTGCGCGCCGGCATCCTGGCCCTGCCCAGGGGGCAGACCGAGGCGGCCCGCGCGCTCGGCCACAGCCACCTCGGCACGATGTGGGCGGTGGTGCTGCCGCAGGCGCTCTACAACATGCTGCCCAGCATGCTCAGCCAGTTCATCTCCACCATCAAGGAGACCACGCTGGGCTATGTCATCAACGTGCAGGAACTCACCTTCGCGGCCAACCAGATCAACAACCAGCTGCTGACCAAGCCGTTCCAGGTCTTCTTCCTGCTGGCGATGACCTACTTCGTGGTGTGCTTCAGCCTCACCCAGCTCGCGGGCTGGCTGGAGCGGCGCATCGCCCGCAAGCGCCGCGGCGCCGCGCACGTGGCGCCGACGACGGCCTCCGAGGCGCCGCTGCCCGTCGCCGCCAACGGCTGACGCACCCGACCCCGACCGCCCCACGGAGCGAAGACTCCCGGCCCCCACAGAACGACACGAGACGAAACCATGCCCATCCCCTCCCCCACCGCCGGCGCGGCGACGCCCGGCCAGGACGATCCCATGATTCTGTTCAACCGTGTCGACAAGTGGTATGGCGACTACCACGCGCTCACCGACATCAGCGCCGAGGTCAGGAAGGGCGAGGTGGTGGTGATCTGCGGCCCGTCGGGCTCGGGCAAGTCGACGCTCATCCGCACCGTCAACCGGCTCGAGGAGATCCGCTCCGGCCAGCTGCTGTTCGACGGCCACGACATCCACGCGCCGATGAGCGCGCCGGCCCTCAACAAGCTGCGCAGCCGCATCGGCTTCGTGTTCCAGAGCTTCAACCTGTTCCCGCACCTGTCGGTGCTGGAGAACGTGACACTGTCGCCGGTGCGCGTGCTGGGCCTGCGCCGCGGCGAGGCCAAGGCGCGCGCCATGCAGCTGCTCGACCGCGTCGGCCTGACCAACAAGGCCGGTGCCTACCCGGCCCAGCTCTCGGGCGGCCAGCAGCAGCGCGTGGCCATCGCCCGCGCCCTGGCGATGGAGCCGCCGGCGATGCTGTTCGACGAACCCACCAGCGCGCTCGACCCCGAGATGGTCGGCGAGGTGCTCTCCGTGATGCGCGGCCTGGCCGACGACGGCATGACCATGATGTGCGTCACCCACGAGATGAACTTCGCGCGCGACGTCGCCGACCGCGTCTGGTTCATGGACGCCGGCCAGATCCTGGAGGACGACACGCCCGAGGCGTTCTTCGGCCATCCGAAGCATCCGCGCGCGCAGCGCTTCCTGTCCGACCTGCGCGCGCACTGAACCCCTTCCGTTCCTCGACCCTTTCTTCCGACCATCCTTCCAGGAGCCTTCCATGTCCCGTCCGACCGTGTTCCGACTCGCCACCCTCGCCTGCGCCCTCGGCCTCGCATCGCTCGCCGCCCAGGCCGACCAGTGGGACGACATCGCCCAGCGCAAGGAGCTCAAGTGCGGCACCTTCGCCGACGTGCCGCCCTTCGCCGCCCCGGACCCAAAGACGCGCGAGATGGTCGGCTTCGACGTCGACCTGTGCAACGCCATCGCCAGGCAGCTGGGCGTGGCGGCCAAGGTCACGCCGCTGTCGGTGGAGGCCCGCGTGCCCGAGGTCAAGCTCGGCCGCGTCGACATCACCGTCGCCAACCTGGCCTACACCAAGAGCCGCGGCGAGCAGATCCAGTTCAGCGACCCCTACTACATCGCCAAGGAGATGCTGGCGGTGAAGGCGAGCGATCCGGGCACCACCAAGGCCGACTTCAAGGGCAAGCGCCTGAGCTCGACCAAGGGTTCGACCTCGGAGCTGTCGATCAAGATGAACGGTTCCGACCCGGTCACCTTCCAGGACACCGGCTCGGCCTTCATGGCGGTGCAGCAGAACAAGTCGGTCGGCATGGTGGCCAACACCATGACCATCACCAAGCTGGTCAACCAGTCCAAGACCGGCGGCGTCGAGCTCAAGATGATCAAGGACCCGATGGTGCTGCAGCCCATCGGCGTGGGCATGAAGAAGGACGAGCCGGCGCTGCTGGCCAAGGTCAACGCCGCCCTCTACGCGCTCGACAAGGACGGCGAGATCGACCGCCTCTGGGCCAAGTGGCTCGGCCCGAACACCGAGTACAAGCTCACCCGCGACGAGAAGGTCGCGCCGCTGGCGAGCCTGACGTTCGAACTGTTGCCTTAAACGCCGGCACGGCGTCGGGTCGATCGGCGCGCGTGCCCTGCGGGAGGGTCCGGATGGGCATAATTTGACACTTCCTCCATCGGCGCCCGGCGCCTCCGGCCACCCCTCCATGAATGCTCCGTTGACGCAGGTCGACATCCTTCGCCCCCTTCGGGACGCCAGCGGTGCGCTGCACCACGCGCTCGACTCGCAGCTGGCCATCGCGCGCGACGACGCCTCGCTCGACGACTACCTGGGTCACCTGCGCAGCCTGCGCCCCTGGCTGAGCGACATCCGCCGTGCGCTGGCCGCGCCGGGCGACGCGGCGCTCGACCAAGCCGCCCGGCGCATCGACGACCGGCTCGCGGCGCTGGACCTGGACCTGGCGTCCGACGACGGGACGGCCGCCGCGCGACCGCAGGGCACCGCCGCATCGTCCGCCTTCGTCGAGGAAGCCACGCGCGAACCCGCCTTCGCCTGGGGCCTGGCCTACGTGGTCGAGGGCTCCCAGCTCGGCGGCGCCGTGATGCACCGGCGCCTGGCCCCGCGCCTGGCGCCCCATCCGCTGCGCTACTTCGTGGTCGACGGCCTGGGCGCGCGCTGGCGCGAATTCGTCGCCCAGCTCGGCGCGGCGCTGGGCGACGACCCCGCCGCCGTGGCCGCCGCCCAGCGCGGCGCCGTGGCCGCCTTCGAGCGCCTGCTCGCGCGCTGCGGACTCGGCCTGCCGCCGGCCGCACCGGAGGCCGCGTCGTGAGCGTGGCGAGCGTCCCGGACGCCGCTCCGCTCACGCTGGCGACGGTCAACCTGGAGAACTGCGACCAGGAACCGATCCACATCCCCGGCTTCGTGCAGCCGCACGGCGTGCTGCTGGCGCTGGACCTCGAAGGCCGGCTGACGCACGCGAGCCGCAACGCACGCACGGTCTTCCCGGCCCTGCCGGCGCTGGGCCGGCCGCTGCTGCCGGGCCACCTGGGCGACGACGAAGCGCTGCGCGAACCGCTCGAGCGCCTGCGCGAGGAGGCCGCCGCCGGCGGCGACGAGGTCGCGCCGCTGGCGTTGGAGATGAACGTCGCCGAGGCCGTCTTCGACGTCGTGATCCACGCCTTCGGGCGGCGCGTGATCGTCGAGTTCGAGCGCCGCGACCCCGACCACGACGCGCTCGCGAGCTTCGCCCTGATGGCGCACCGCAGCATGGGCCGGCTGCGCAACCGGCGCGACATCGCCACCTTGCTCGACGACGCCGTCACGGTGGTGCGCGAGCTCACCGGCTTCGACCGCGTGATGGCCTACCGCTTCCACCACGACGACAGCGGCGAGGTGGTGGCCGAGGCGCGCGCCGACACGCTCGATCCCTACCTCGCGCGGCGCTTCCCCACCGCCGACATCCCGGCGCAGGCACGGCGGCTCTACATCATCAACACGCTGCGCCTGATCGCCGACGTGCGCGACGAGCAGGTGCCCGTCGACGCCGTGGCCGGCGACCTCGCCCCGCTCGACCTGAGCCACTCGGTGCTGCGCAGCGTCTCGCCGATCCACATCGAGTACCTGAAGAACATCAACGTCGCCGCCTCGATGAGCGTGTCGATCGTCGTCGGCGGCCGGCTCTGGGGCCTGATCGCCTGCCACCACCACACGGCGCACCGCGTGCCCTACGCGATCCGCATGGCCTGCGACGTGCTCTCGCAGATGGTGTCGGCCTCGGTGCAGACGGCGCTCGAGCGCGCCGGCGCCACGCGCCGCTCGCAGGCCGCCGACGTGCGCTCCAAGCTGGTCGACGTGATCCTGCACGGCGACGACATCGCCGCGGGCATGGGCGAGCTGGGCCGCAACATGCAGCACGCCATCGCCAACGACGGCGTGCTGTTCGCGCACTCGGGCAAGCTGGTGGACGACGGCTCGCTGCCGCGCGAGGCCGCCGCGCAGCTCATGCGCTGGCTCGACGAGCAGCGCGACGACCTGGTCGCCGTGAGCGAGCGCACCGCGCTGCCGGCGGCCGTCGGCGACGCCATCCGGCCCTTCTGCGGCGTGCTGGCGCTGCGCTTCGACCCGGTGCACCACGGCCTGTTCGTGTTCCTGCGCCGCGAGCAGGTCGAGACCATCACCTGGAGCGGCCCGCCCGACAAGGTCGGGCGCGTCGGCCCGCTGGGGGCGCGGCTGACCCCGGGCGGCTCCTTCGCCGAATGGCGCCAGGTCGTCGAGGGCACGGCCGTGCCGTGGGACGAGCACGACCTCGCCATCGCGCGCCAGCTGCTCGACGAGCTCGGCCGCGCCACCTCGGCGCGCGGCGCCGAGATGGAACGCGCCCGCGCCCGGCTGCTGGCCGTGCTGGGCCACGACCTGCGCGATCCGCTCCAGACCATCAGCATGGCCGCGCGGATCATCGAGCACGGCGACCCCGGCTCGCGCGTCGGCCAGCGCATCAGCTCCTCCACCGGCCGCATGGACCGCATGATCACGCAGGTGCTCGACATGAGCCGGCTCCACGGCGGCCTGGGCCTGGGGCTGCGGCGCGTCGAATGCGACCTGGCGGCGCTGGTGCGCAACATCGTCGAGGACGCGGCCATCGCCCACCCGCAGCTCGCGATCCGGGCCTCGCTGCCGCCCGCGCTGGCGGCCACGGTCGACCCGGACCGCTTCACGCAAGTCGTGAGCAACCTGCTGGGCAACGCGCGCCACCACGGCGCGCTGGGCGAGCCGATCACCATCGAGCTGGCCGAGGAGGACGGCATGGTGCGCTTCGCCGTCGCCAACCGGGCCGCGCCGATTCCCGAGGAGGCGGCGCGCATCCTGTTCCAGCCGCTGAAGGAACGCTCGGTGGGTAACGAGCGCAACCCGAGCGGGCTCGGCCTGGGCCTCTACATCGCCAGCGAGATCGTCAAGGGCCACCAGGGCACCCTACAGTACGGCTACCGCGACGAGCAGGTGGTCTTCACGGTGCGCTTCCCGCGGGACCTCCCGGCCACCGACGCCTGAGCCCGAGGGCACCGCCGCGGAGCCGGCGCACCACGCGCGCGCATCGCGGACCGGGGGTGGGGCTCGAAGGCGTGCACCGTCGGCGCATCGGCCACGGACCGCCGTTCCCCTGACACCGAAACGGCTGGCACACAACCTGCTTGATACCCTGAAAACATATCCACGATATCTCGCTAATATATTTGGACAGTTCTCCCAGTCCCGCATCCAGCAAGCAAGGAACCGACCCGTGACCGCACGCCCGACGACCACCGCCGCCACCGCTCCCCGCTGGCAAGGCATCTTCCCCGCCATCACCACCAAGTTCCACCCCGACGAGCGCATCGACGCCGAGGGCACCGCGCGCCACATCGACTTCCAGATCCGCAACGGCATCCACGGCCTGGTCACCTGCGGCTCCCTGGGCGAGGCGAGCACCCTCTCCCTGGAGGAGAAGCTCACCGTCGCCAGAATCGCCCTGGAGGCCGCCGACGGCCGCATCCCCGTGCTCGCCAACGTCTCGGAGACCCGCACCGCCGAGGCCCTGCGCTACATCGAGGGCGCCAACGCTCTGGGCGTGGCCGGCTTCATGGTCATGCCCTCGGTCATCTACGTGGCCGACGCGCGAGAAGCCATGCAGAACGTGCGCACCATGGCCGAGGCCGCCCAGCGGCCCGTCATGGTCTACAACAACCCCGTGGCCTACCGCGTCGACCTCAAGCCCGAGCACATGCTCGCGTTGGCCGACTGCGAGTGGATCGTCGCCGTCAAGGAGAGCACCGACGACGTCCGGCGCATCACCGACCTCAGGAACCTGCTGGGCAACCGCTACCAGATCTTCTGCGGCGTGGACGACCTCGCCTACGAGGCGCTCGCGCTCGGCGCGGACGGCCTGCTCGCCGGGGTGGGCTGCGCCTTCCCGCGCGAGACCGTCGCGCTCTACGACCTGATGAAGGAAGGCCGCTTCGCCGAGGCCCTGGCGCTCTACCAGTGGATGACGCCGATGCTGCACCTGGACGTCTCCACCAAGCTGGTGCAGAACCTCAAGCTCATCGACCTGCTCGTGGGCGTGGGCACCGAGCACATGCGCAAGCCCCGCCTGCCCCTGGTCGGCGAGGAGCGCGCATTCATCGAGAAGATCGTGGAAAAGGCGCTCGCGAGCCGGCCGGCGCAATATCGCTCGGTCGACTGACCGTCGCACCGTCGTTCCGTCCCTTCCCCACCGCATCCATCCCAGGAGAAAGCATGAAGACTCACACGAAACTGGTTCCGCTCTTCGGTCTGATCGCATGGGCCCTCGCCGGCCCCGCGAGCGCGCAGGAGCAGGTCGTGAAGATCGGCCACAGCGGCCCGCTGTCGGGTCCGAACGCCTTCGCGGGCAAGGACAACGAGAACGGCATCCGTCTGGCCGTCGAGGAACTCAACGCGAAGAAGATGACCGTCGCCGGCAGGACGCTGAAGTTCGAACTCGTGTCGGAAGACGACCAGTGCGACGCCAAGACCGGCGTGAGCGTGGCGCAGAAGTTCGTCGACGACGGCGTCAAGTTCGTCATGGGCCCGTACTGCTCTGGCGTGGCCATCCCGGCCTCGCGCATCTACGCCGACGGCGGTGCCCTGGTGTCGACCGTGGGCACCAACCCCAAGGTCACGCAGGGCGGCCACAAGAACCTGTTCCGCATCATCGCCAGCGACAACCAGATCGGCGGCGCCATGGCGGTGTACGCGGCCAAGGTGCTCAACGTGAAGAAGGTCGGCGTGATCGACGACCGCACCGCCTTCGGCCAGGGCCTGGCCGAGGAGTTCACCAAGGAGGCGAAGAACCAGGGCCTCGCGGTGGTCGCGCAGGAGTTCACCACCGACAAGGCGGTCGACTTCTCGGCGATCCTGACCAACATGAAGGCCAAGGCGCCCGAGGCGATCTTCTTCGGCGGCTACGCCCCGCAGGCCGCCCCCATGGCGCGCCAGATGAAGCAGCTGGGCGTGCAGGCCAAGCTGCTGGGCGGCGACACCGTGTGCAGCCCGGCGACCGGCAAGCTCGGCGGCGACGCCGTCAACGACCTGGTGTTCTGCGCCCAGGGCGGCTCCATGCTGGAGAAGGCCGAGACCGGCCCCGCCTTCAAGGCCAGGTTCAAGCAGCGCTTCAACGCCGATGCCGACGCCTATGCCGCGTCCTACTACGACCAGGTGATGTTCATCGCCCAGTCGATGCAGAAGGCCGGCGCCATCGATCCCGACAAGGTCGGCGCGGAACTCCACAAGGCCACCTACAAGGGCGTGGCCGCGACCTACAGCTACGACGACAAGGGCAACATGAAACAGGCGCCGATCACGGTGTTCACGTTCAGGAACGCGGCGCCGGTGCCGCTGGCGAGCTACTGAACGGAGGACGACGCATGCGACGCATCGAGGTCATCGACTCGCACACCGGCGGCGAGCCCACCCGGCTGGTCGTCGGCGGCTTTCCCGATCTGGGCGGCGGCGGCATGGCCGAGCGCTGCGCCGTGCTGGCGCGCGACCACGACGCCTGGCGTCGCGCCACCGTGCTGGAGCCGCGCGGCAGCGACGTCGTCGTCGGCGCCCTGCTGTGCGAGCCGGTCGCGCCCGATGCCGCCGCCGGCGTGATCTTCTTCAACAACAGCGGCTACCTCGGCATGTGCGGCCACGGCACCATCGGCCTGGTCGTCACGCTGGCCCACATGGGGCGCATCGGCCCCGGCGAGCACCGCATCGAGACCCCGGTGGGCACCGTCACCGCCACCCTGCACGACGACGGCGCCGTGAGCGTGCGCAACGTGCCGGCCTGGCGATACCGGCGGCAGGTCGCGGTCGAGCTCGCCGGACACGGCACGGTGCACGGCGACGTCGCCTGGGGCGGCAACTGGTTCTTCCTGGTCGGCGAGGACGCGCACGGCCGGGCCGTCGACAGCGCCCACCTGGCCGACCTCACGGCCTATGCCGGCGCGCTGCGCCGGGCGCTGGCCGCGCAGGGCGTCACCGGCGCCGACGGCGCCGAGATCGACCACGTCGAGCTGTTCGCGCCGGACGATGCGGCCGACAGCCGCAACTTCGTGCTGTGCCCGGGCAACGCCTACGACCGCTCGCCCTGCGGCACCGGCACCAGCGCCAAGATCGCCTGCCTGGCCGCCGACGGCAAGCTGGCGCCGGGCGAGGTCTGGCACCAGGCCAGCGTGATCGGCAGCCGCTTCGAGGCCAGCTACGCGCCGGGCGACGAACCCGGCCGCGTGACCCCGACCATCAAGGGCCGCGCGCACGTCAGCGCCGAGGCCACGCTGCTGATCCAGGCCGACGATCCGTTCGGCTGGGGCATCCGGCTCTGAGGCCCATGGACGCGGACGTCATCGTCGTCGGCGCCGGCATCGTCGGCGCGGCCTGCGCGCAGGCCCTGGCGCGCGTCGGGTTGCGCGTGCTGGTGCTCGACGACCGGCGCGGCGGCGCCACGGCGGCGGGCATGGGCCACCTCGTCGTGATGGACGACAACCCGGCCGAACTCGCCCTCAGCCTGCACTCGCTGGACCTGTGGCGCGGCCTCGCGCCGGGCCTGCCGCGCGGCTGCGACTACCGCGACAGCGGCACGCTGTGGGTCGCCGCCGACGACGCCGAGATGGCCGAGGCCGAGCGCAAGCAGCGCCGGCTCGCCGACCACGGCGTGGCGAGCGAGCTGCTCGACCGGGACGCCCTGCGCGCCGCCGAGCCGGCCCTGCGCCCCGGCCTCGCGGGTGCCCTGCGCGTGCCGGGCGACGGCGTGGTCTACGCCCCGGCCGCCGCCGAGTGGATGCTGCTGCAGGACGGCGCGCGCATCCGCGTCGAGCACGCGGAGGTGACGCGCCTGGAAGGCACGCGGCTGCAGTTGCGCGACGGCTCGTGGCGCGGCGCGCCGCGCATCCTGCTGGCCAACGGCATCCACGCCACCGCGCTGTGCCCGGAGCTCGCCCTGCGGCCCAAGAAGGGCCACCTGCTCATCACGGACCGCCACCCCGGCACGGTGACGCACCAGCTCGTCGAGCTGGGCTACGTCACCAGCGCGCACCACAGCGAGGGCGACTCGGTCGCCTTCAACGTCCAGCCCCGGCCGACCGGCCAGCTGCTGGTGGGCTCGTCGCGCCAGTTCGACACCACCGACTTGAGCGTGGAGCCGGCGATGCTCGCGCGCATGCTGCGGCGCGCGCTCGACTACCTGCCCGGCCTGGGCGACCTGAGCGCGGTGCGCACCTGGACCGGCCTGCGCGCCGCCACGCCCGACGGCCTGCCGCTGCTGGGCGCGCACGCCGGGCGCGAGGGCGTCTGGCTGGCGCTCGGCCACGAAGGCCTGGGCGTGACGACGGCGCCGGCCAGCGGGCGGCTCGTCGCCGCGCTGATGACCGGCCGCACGCCGCCCATCGACCCCGCGCCCTACCAGCCCTGCCGCCTGATGGAGACCGCATGACCCCCGCGATCGCGACCGTGACCCTGGTCGTCGACGGCCGCCCGGTGGCGGTCGAGGCCGGCCTGTCCGTGGCGGCGGCGCTCGCCCGGGCGGGCGACGGCATCACCCGCACCAGCGTCTCGGGCATGGCGCGCGCGCCCCTGTGCGGCATGGGCGTCTGCCAGGAATGCCGCGTCGACATCGACGGGCGGCGGATGCTGGCCTGCCAGACCACGTGCCGCGACGGCATGGCCGTCACGACCCGCCTGCCGCACCCCGCGCGCCAGGCGCATCACCTCCCCGGCACCACGCCATGACAGAGAACACCCCCGTGGCGCACTGCGACCTCCTGATCGTCGGCGCCGGACCGGCCGGCATGGCCGCCGCCGTGGCCGCCGCGCCCAGCGGCGCGTCCATCGTGCTGATCGACGACAACCCGGCCCCCGGCGGCCAGATCTGGCGCGACGGCCCGCGCGCGAGCCCGCCGCCCGAGGCCCGCCGGCTGCGCGCTGCGCTGGCGCGCTGCGTCAACGTGCGCGTGTGCAGCGGCACGCGCGTGGCGGCGGCCCCGGCACCGGGCCATCTGCTGCTCGAGGACGCCGAGCGCGGCTGGCTGCTGCGCTACGCGAAGCTGATCCTGTGCACCGGCGCGCGCGAGCTGCTGCTGCCCTTTCCCGGCTGGACCCTGCCCGGCGTGACCGGCGCAGGCGGCCTGCAGGCGCTCGTCAAGGGCGGCCTGCCGGTGGCCGGCGAACGCGTCGTGATCGCCGGCAGCGGCCCGTTGCTGCTCGCCGCCGCCGCCACGGCCGTCCAGGCCGGCGCGCGGGTGCCGCGCATCGCCGAGCAGGCCCCGCTCGCGGAACTCGCCCGCTTCGCCCTGCAGATGGCCCGCTGGCCGGGCAAGGCCCGCCAGGCCGCCACGCTCTTCAAGTTGAGCTACCGGACGCACAGCCACGTGCTGGCGGCGACGGGCGACGGCCGGGTCGAATCGGTGCGCCTGCGGCGCGGCGACGGCACGATCGAGGAGATCGCCTGCGACCGCGTGGCCAACGGCTTCGGCCTGGTGCCCAATACCGAACTGGGGCAGCTGCTCGGCTGCGACATCGTCGCGCGCCAGGGCGCGCCCGCGCTGGCGATCGACGCGAACCAGCGCACCCGCCTGGCGGGCGTCTACGCGGCGGGCGAATGCACCGGCGTCGGCGGCAGCGAGCGCGCGCTGGTGCAGGGGTCGATGGCCGGTCTGCATGCCGTGGGCCTCGCGGCCCGGGCCGACGCCCTGCGCCCGGAGCTGGCCCGCTGGGATGCCTTCGCCGCGCGCCTGCACCGCTGCTTCGCGCTCGACGAGGCCCTGCGCGCCCTGCCGGCACCCGACACCCTCGTGTGCCGCTGCGAGGACGTGCCGCACGGCGCGCTCGCCGGTCGCCGGGGCTGGGTCGACGCCAAGCTGCACACGCGCTGCGGCATGGGTGCCTGCCAGGGCCGCGTCTGCGGCGCGGCGACGCGGTTCATGTTCGGCTGGACGCCGCCCGCGCCGCGCCCGCCGCTGTTCCCGGTGCGCGTGAGCACCTTGGCCATCCCCGTGCCGCCGGCCGCGCCCACGGCCGACTGGCCGGCGGATTGAACCCCTCGCCCGCGACCGGATGCCGAGGCACGCCGTTGATGCGAACCGCGCCCTGCACCGATACTCTGCGGCCTCGCCCGATGCGGCCGGGCCGACGGCGGACGCTCCCGCATCCGCCGCATCGAATCGGCCGAGAGACCACGCCATGCCCGCTCCGACATCCACCACGATCACTCCGCCCCGCCCGCCGCCCAAGCGCCGGGCCGCCGACCTCGCCTACGACGCGATCGAGACGCTGATCTCGACCCTGCAGCTCGAGCCCGGCAGCCCGGTGGTCGAGGCCGAACTTGCCGAGCGCACCGGCCTGGGCCGCACGCCGGTGCGCGAGGCGCTCATGCGCATGGTGTCGATCGGCCTGATCGACCAGCAGCTGCGCCGTGGCCTCCTGGTCTCGACCATCGACCTGGCCGACCACCTCGACGTGATCCAGACCCGGCGCGCGCTCGAGGGCCTGATCGCCGCCTGTTCGGCCCGGCGCGCCACCGCGCTGCAGCGCAAGGCCATCCTGCGCTGCGCCGAGAAGATGGTGCGCGCCGCCGCGCGCGACAGCCTGGCCGACTACATGGCCGCCGACCACGAACTCGACCACGTCAACCACCAGGCCTGCCGCAACATGTCGGCCGTCAACGCCGTGGTGCCGCTGGCCATCAAGTGCCGCCGCTTCTGGTACGCCTACCAGCACGCCGGCGAGATCGTCGAGGGCGCCGAAGCGCACCTCGCGCTCGCCCAGGGCATCTCCACCGGCGACGAGGCCGCCGCGGTCGCCGGCGCCGACCGCCTGATGGACTACCTCGAACGCTTCGCGCGGCAGGTCATCGACAGCTAGGGCGGGACACCATCGGCGCTACAGGCGCCCCGCTTCGACGTCGGCGCGCGACAGATCGTTGGCTCGCGTCTGCCAGCCGTGATCGGTGTCACTTCGAAGAGAGTTGTCTTCATAGGCATGGCATGAGTAATCGAAGCCAGGCCCCACGCCTAGCCACGGCGTAACGCCCGCTGCCGCGACGCCAGCGCGGCGCCCGTCCACAGCGCCACGGCCGAGAACATCAGCCCGCGCTGCAGTCCGCCGGGGCCGTCGGCGATCCACCCCACGATCATCGGCCCGACGATCTGGCTGGCGGCGAAGACGACGGTGAAGGCGCTGATGCCGGTCGCCCACTGCGCGGGTGCCGCGTTGTGCCGCACGAGCGCCGTGGTGGACGCCACGACCGACAGGAACACCGCGCCGAACAGCAGACCGGAAGCCAGCACCATCGGCCAGGCCGACGTCACGGCGGGCACCACCGTCGCCAGGCCCGCCAGGGCGTTCAGGAACGCCAGCGCCCGGCCGCCGCGCGATCGGTCCAGCAGGCCCGCCCAGATGCGCGAGGACGCCACCACCGCCACGCCGAGCAGGGCATAGAACAGCGTGATGCGGGCCGGCGACACGCCCTGCTCGCGCAGCAGCGCGACGACGAAGGTCATGTAGCCGATGTAGCCCATGCCGAACATCGCGTAGCCCGCCAGGCCGAAACCGAAGTCGCGCCAGCGGAACGGCACCGCGGGCCCGGCGGCGCCGGTCGCTCCCGGCGCCGCACCGACGTCCTTCAGCGCCCGCGCCGGCCACGCCAGCACCGCCGTGGCCGCCAGGCAGGCCGCTGCCAGTCCCCACCAGGCCCAGGTCCAGGCGTGCGCCTGCGCGCGCTGCGTGGCAGCGTCCAGCAATGCCGGCACCAGGAGCGCCGACAGCAGGATGCCCAGGCCGGTGCCCCCGTAGTACAGCCCGAGCAGGAAGCCGCCGCGCCGCGGCTGCAAGGCGCTCAGGCGCGCCGCCAGCAATCCGCCCGCGATGAACAGGAACGCGCTGGAGACACCGGCCAGCAGGCGTTGCGCCAGCAACGGCGCCGCGGCGGTGAAGAACCCGCTCAGGCCCATGAACAGGCTCGAGAGCGAGGCGCCGGCGATCGTCAGGCCCGAGGGACCGAAGCGCGCCATCAGGCGGGGCGTGACCAGGGCGCCGAGCAGGTAGCCCAGCGCGTTGGCCGTGTTCATCGCCCCCGCCAGGGTGTAGGACCACTGCAGGTCGGCACGCATGGGCGGCAGCAGCAGGCCGTAGGCGAAGCGCGTCACGCCCAGCGACACGGCCGCGCCGAGCGACAGGGCGAGGGCCAGCGGGAGGTACGGCAGGTCGGGAGCGCAGGCGTGTCTCATCGTCGATGGTCCTTGGTTTCCAGGTCGGCTCGCCGATCCCGCGCCGGCGCTCCGGGCGCCGACGACGCGAATGCCGCCGCTACAGCGCCACCACGTTCACGTCGTCGCCGAAGACGCGCCGCACCGTCGGCACCAGGTGGTCGTGGTGGCTCAGGAAGATGACCTGAGTGCGGGTCGAGAGATCGGCCAGCGCCTCCAGGCCGGCCTCGGAGCGGCCGTCGTCGTAGTTGATGAACAGGTCGTCGGCGATGAAGGGCATGGCGTGGCTCTGGGCCAGGTGCATCTCCAGCGCCGCCAGCCGCAGGGCGAGGTAGAGCTGGTCGCGCGTGCCGTCGCTCATGCCGGGGATCGGCACCACTTGGCCGTCGGCGCGCAGGCCGTGCAGCGTGAGCGGGTCGCTGTCGAAGTCGACCGACAGCTTCTGGAACGAGCCGCGCGTGAGCCCCGCGAAGATGGCGCCGGCGCGGCCGAGCAGCGGTCCCTGGCGCGTCTCGCGGTAGCGGTCGATGGCCCACTTCAGCAGCCGCGAGGCGGTGTGCACGCGCACGTAGCGCTCGGCCGCGTCGGCCATCTCGGCCAGGGCGTTCTGGCGCTGCGACTCGGCGCGCGCCGCGTCGTCCTGGCCGGCGATCCGCGACAGCGCGGCCTCGGCCTGCGTGATGCGCACCGTGAGCGCGTCCTGCGCCTGGCGCGCGTCGTCGAGCTGCGCCGAGAGTTCGGCCCGGCGCGCGGGGATCTGCGCGGCGTCGACGGCGGCGACCTCGGCCTCCAGCGCGTCGATCGACAGGCCGTCGCCGCCCTCCTCGACGCTGCGCAACGCGGCCTCGACGGCCAGCGCGAGCTCGCGCCGGCGGTCCGAGCGCGCGATGAGCGCGCGCAGGCGTTCGTGGCGCTCGGCGTCGACGTCGGCGTCGTCGTCCTCGTCTCGCCCCGCACCTGCCGCCGCGTCGTCGCCCTCCCCTTCATCCGTGGACCATTCACCGTCCGCGGTGCGTGCGCTCCCGCCCGCAGGCCGGTCTCCCGCCAGGGGGCCGTCCGGCGACGGCGCGAGGCGCGCCAGCCCCAGCAGGGGCGCGACCATGGCGCGCGCACGCGCCACGCCGGCGGCGGCGTCGCGCGCCTGCGCCTCGCGCGCCGCGCCCTCCTCGCGCAGCCGCTCGGCCTCCCGGTGGGCGTCGCGCGCCTCGCCCAGGCGCGCGGCCAGTTCGACCGCCGCGGCGCCGCGCTCGCGCCCGCCCAGTTCCGGCGCGACGGCGGCCACCACGGCGGCGGTCTCGGCGTCGAAGTCGGCCAGGTCGCGGCGCATGGCGTCGACGCGCTGATGGCGCAGGTCGCGGATGCTGTCGAGCCGGCCCTCGATGGCCGCGATCGCCTCCAGCGCGCCCTCGGCGCCCGCCACGTCGATGCGGCCGGCCGCCACGTCCCCGTCCTCGCCGTCCTCGGCGAGCCCAATGCCGCGCACGGCGACGCGCCAGTCGGCGTGCCAGGCGTCGAGCGCCGCGCGGGCCTGCGCCGCCGCGTCGCGCTGGCGTCCGAGCGCGGCGGCGAGCGACGCCTGCTGGCGCGCCAGCTCCTCGGCGCGGGCGCGGGTCTCGGTGGCGCGCTCGACGGCGTCGCCGGCCAGCACGAGGGTGACGCCCAGCGGCGCGGCCGGGTCGAACGCGATGCCGGCGCCGCCGAGCGCGGCCTGCAGGGCGGCCGACGCGGCGTCGCGCGCGGCGCGGCCGGCGGCCAGGACGCGCGCCACGTCGGCGCGCGCGGCGTCGGCGCGCAGCACGCGCTCGCGCGCCGTGCGCCAGGCCTCGACGTCGCGCAGCGCCAGGCCGTCCAGGCCCAGGACCGACGCGGCGGCGCACCAGTCGGCGGCGTCGGTGTCGCACCGCGCGCGCTGCGCGGCCAAGCGCGCGGCGGTCTCGTCGAGCTGCAGCTGCAGGCGTTCCAGCGCGTCGATGCGCGACTGCAGCTCGCTCGCCTCCCGCGCCTTGTCGTGGCGCTGGTCGGCCAGGGCGTCGGCGTGCCGCAGTTGGGTCTCGAAGCCGGCACCGGCCCCGGGCAGGACGGCAGCGCCCGAGCGGATGTCGCTCCAGGCCGCGTCGCGTCGCGCCCGCGCCTCGGCGAGTTCGGCCTGGCCGACCGGTTGGTGCGTCCGGCGGTACTGGGCGATGCCCAGGCGCGCCAGTTCGGCCTGCGCATGCAGGTCGGCACGGCGCTCGTCGAGGGTCTTGACGGCCAGCGCGTCGTCGGCCTGGCGTCGCAGGCGCTCGCGGACGTCGGCCTCGGACGGCAGGGCCAGCGCGCGCAGCGCAGCCGGCTCGGACGGCTGCGTGCCCAGCGCGGCGCGCGCCGTCGCCAGCTCGCGCTCGGCCGAGCGCAGCAGGGCCTCGTCGCGTGCCAGGGCGGCATCGGTGTCGCCGAGCGCGCGCGCCTCGGCCAGCGCGACGCGCAGCACCGGCGGCACGCTGGAGACCGACAGCACGCGCCGCTGCGCCTCGAGCGCGGCGTGCTCGGCCTCCTTGTCGGCCAGGGCGGCCTCGGCGGCGCGGCAGGCCTGGTCGAGCACCGCGAAACGCCGGGCCAGCGCGACGACCGCCGCGCGGCGCGGCAGGGACGGCAGGCGCGCGGCGAGCGCGTCGGCGTCGACGACCGGCCAGCCCAGTTGGCGCGCCCGCGCGGCGGCCTGCTGCCAGTGGACGTCGATCTCCGCCAGGCGACGTTCGATGTCGCGGTCGTGGTGGCGCACCTGCTGCGCCCGCGCGGCCAGGACCTCGATGTCGGCCGCGTGGCGCAGCAGGCGCTCGTCGGGGCGGATCGCTCCGCGCCGCGCGCGCAGCTCGGCGGCCTGGGCCTCGAACAGTGCGTGGTCGCGCCGGGCGGCGGCCAGCGCGAGCTGGGCCTGCGCCAGCCGCGCGGCGGCATCGGCCGGCAGTTCGACGACCGCGCCGAGCGCGCGCAGCTCGGCACCGGTCTCGCGCCACTGGCGCAGCGCGCCGGCCACGCGGCGCACGCGCTCCAGCCGCAGGCGCTCGGTCTCCAGTTCGCGCTGGCGCTGGCGCAATTGGGCGCGCTGTCCGGTCAGTTCGTCGAGCGCGCGGCGGCCGTCGACCCAGTCCTTGGTGCGGACGGTCGACTGCTTGAGCGCGGCGTCGGCCTGCGCCAGCCGGTCGGCGGCAGCGTAGTAGGCGCGGCCGCCGGCCTTGCGCACGCCCCACAGGCCGTCGGCCTCGCTCTCCAGCTGCTCGCGCACCGCCCCCAGCCCACCGATGCCCGCGGCCGACTGGAACAGCATCTGGCCGATGTCGTCGGCGCTGTCGAGGATGCTGCGGCCGCCCTTGACCAGGCGCGGGTGGTCGAGGCCGAACATCTGGTCGAAGAAGCCGCGCTCGGTGCCGCCGAGGAAGGTGGCCAGCGCGGCGTCGGACAGCGGCTGGCCGCCGGGGCCGAGCAGCGACTTGGCGCGCGCCTTGGTCCGCACGACGTCGATCGCCTCGCCGGCGTGGACCAGCGTGGCGCCCAGGCGCATCTCGGCCTTGGCGTGGAGGAAGTCGTAGGTCGAGCGGGTCTCGATGCCGTAGAGCAGGTCGAGGATGGCGCTGCGGGTGGTCGACTTGCCGGCCTCGTTGGCGCCGACGACGAGGTGGAAGTCGCGCGTGGCGCCGGCCGGGAAGGCCAGGCCGCGGTCGGTGAACTTGCCGTAGCGGAGCAGGTCGAGTCGCTGGATGCGCATGGGGATCGGTCGGTGGGTCGGTCGGCGTCGTGGGCGGCGCGGTCGGTCAGTTGGCCTGGGCCAGGCGCGCCAGCAGGCCCGGCGTGACGGCGCGGACCAGACCGGCCACGTCGCCGGCGCGGATCGCCTCGAACTCCGGTACCGCCTCGGTCAGCTCGGCCGGCGCCTTGCCGGTGAGCTGCTGCAGGTCGTCCGCCAGGCTGCGCAGGAAAGCCTCGTCGAGCGCCACGTCCGCCAGCAGCGCCTGCAGGTCGGCGATGGCGTCGGAGCGCTCGCGCACCTGCGTCGCGTCGGCCGGCGGCGCGGTCTCGACGCGCACCTTCTCGATCCAGAGCCGGTCGCCGCCCAGGATGGCGGCCTGCGCCAGCAGTTCCTCGCGCAGCTGGTGGTAGCGGCCGAAGAGCTCGCCGTGCGCGGCGCTGCGCCCGGTGACGGTCACGCGCACCGACAGCGGCTTGCGGTCGCCCTGGCGCGCCAGCAGGTCTTGGAGCGCCCGGCCGGCCAGCGCGACCACGCCGTCGAGGTCGGCGGCCCCGGCGACGTCGACCTCCAGGCGCTCCCAGCGCAGCACGTCGACGATCAGCCGTTCGACCGCCACGATGCCCGAGGCGTCGGCGGTCACCAGCACGGCGCCGCGCGGCCCGGTCTCGCGGATGTGGCGGCCCTGCAGGTTGCCCGGGAACACCACCCACGCCGGCTCGCGCTGCAGCACTGCGTGCTCGTGGACGTGGCCGAGCGCCCAGTAGTCGTAGCCGCGCGCGTTCAGCTCGGCGAGCGAGCACGGCGCGTAGCGCGCGTGCGCGGCGTCGCCCTCCAGCGCGGTGTGCAGCACGCCGACGTTGAGCCAGCCGGCCACCGGATCGGGGTAGCCCACGGCCAGGTTCTCCAGCGTCGCCGCGTCCTTGAAGCTGCGCCCGTGCAGGGCCACGCGCAGGGCGTCGATGCGGAAGGTCTGGGCGCGGCGGGTGTCGAAGACGTGGACGTTGGGCGGAAAGCCCAGGCGGCGCGTCATCTCGCTCTCGGCGTCGTGGTTGCCGTAGAGCAGGTAGACCGGGATGCCGGCCTGGTGCAGCCGGCCCATCTCGCGCACGAAGAAGTGCCCGGTGTTGAAGTCGCGCCAGGCGCCGTCGTAGAGATCGCCGGCGATGACGAGGAAATCGACCACCAGCTCGATCGCCTCGTTGACGAGGTTCGTGAAGGCGTCCCGCGTGGCGTTGCGCAGGGCCTCGACCGGGGCGTTCTGGTAGGCGGCGAGACCGCGCAGGGGACTGTCGAGGTGGATGTCGGCGGCGTGGATGAATCTCATGGTGTGGGTGTCTTTATAGCGTCTGGCCGGCGTCGAACCGGACCCGCGCTGCGACGATGTCGGCGTGGCGCCGGTCGGCCCAGGCCAGCCGCGGCTTCGGGGGTCCGAGGAGCCGCGGTGCGTTCCGCGCGACGCCGTCGTTCGGCGACCCCGTCAGGCCGCGAAGTGACGGCCGACGCCGACGAAGAAAGATGCCGAGAAGTACGTGCTTCTGCGAACCGCTGCTCAAAGCCCGGGAGCACGTCCCGTCGGGCGACGCGAGAAGGTGACGATGCCGAGGCCCGCGGCCAGCGCCGCGACGAAGGCGAGCGCGGTCGGCACGCCCTGCGCCGCCACCACGAGCGCCGGTCCCGGACACAGGCCGACCAGCCCCCAGCCCAGGCCGAACAGGACGCTGCCGCCCACCAGCGGCAGCGTGACGCGGCTGCGCCCGGGCAGCTGCAGCGGCGCGCCCGCCAGCGTGCGGCCGTGCCGCCGCGCCCGGGCGAAGGCCGGCGCGGCCACGAGGATCGCACCGCCCATCACGAAGGCGAGCGAGGGATTCCAGGTCTCGCCGGCGACGTCGAGAAAACCCAGGACGTTGGCCGGATCGCTCATGCCCGAGACGATCAGCCCGCTGCCGAACAGGATGCCGGCCAGCAGCGCCCACAGGACCGACGCCGCCCCGTTGTCACGGCCTTCAACCGACGACATGGCGCGCCACGTACACGGTGAGGCCGGCGGTGGCCGTGAAGACCAGCGTCGCCACCAGCGAGCGCTTCGACAGGTTGGCCAGGCCGCACACCCCGTGGCCGCTGGTGCAGCCCGACGCCCAGCCGGTGCCCAGTCCGACCAGGAGGCCGGCGACGATCACCGTCGCCGGACCGCCCGGCACGGCCGGCGCCGCGTGCCCGCCCGCCACACCCCGGGCCAGCGCCGGCAGCAGCAGTCCCGCCAGGAAGGCCAGGCGCCAGCCGCGCGGTCCGGCGTCGAATGCGAGCAGGCGACCCAGAATGCCGCTGATGCCGGCGATGCGGCCGTTCGCCAGCAGCAGCACGGCCGCCGCCGCGCCGATCAGCAGGCCGCCACCGAGTGCCTGCAGGGCACTGCTCACGCGGCGGCCCGCAGCGCCTGGTCGAGGTCGGCGATCAGGTCGTCGATGTGCTCGATGCCCACCGACAGGCGCACCGTCTCCTCGGTCACGCCGGCGCGGGCCAGCTCCTCGGGCGAGAGCTGCCGGTGCGTGGTCGACGCCGGGTGCGTGGCGAGCGAGCGCACGTCGCCGATGTTGACCAGGCGCGTGAAGAGCCGCAGCGCGTCCAGGAAGCGTGCCCCGCCCTCGCGGCCGCTGCCGATGCCGAAGGTGAGCACGCCGCTGGAACGGCCGCCGAGGTACTTCCGCGCCAGGGCATGGTCGGGATGGTCGGGCAGTCCGGCGTAGTTGACCCAGGTCACGGCGGGGCTCTCCCGCAGGTGCCGGGCCACCGCCAGCGCGTTGTCCGTGATGCGCTCCATGCGCAGGGCCAGCGTCTCGATGCCCTGCAGGATCAGGAAGGCGTTGAACGGGGAGATCGCCGCGCCCGTGTTGCGCAGCGGCACGACGCGGGCGCGGCCGATGTAGGCCGCCGGGCCCAGGGCCTCGGTGTAGACCACGCCGTGATAGCTGACGTCGGGCTCGTTCAGGCGCCGGAAGCGCGCCTTGTGCTCGGCCCACGGGAACTTGCCCGAATCGACGATGGCGCCACCGATGCTGGTGCCGTGGCCGCCCAGGTACTTGGTCAGCGAATGCACCACGATGTCCGCGCCGTGCTCGATCGGCCGGCTCAGGTACGGCGAGGGCACGGTGTTGTCGACGATCAGCGGCACGCCGTGGCGGTGCGCGATCTCGGCGACGGCCGCGATGTCGGTGACGTTGCCCGCAGGATTGCCCAGCGACTCGACGAACACCGCCTTGGTGCGGTCGTCGATCAGCGGCTCGAAGCTGGCCGGATCGCGGTGATCGGCGAAACGCGTCGTGATGCCGTACTGCGGCAGCGTGTGCGCGAACAGGTTGTAGGTGCCGCCGTAGAGCGCGGTGCTGCTGACGATGTTGTCGCCGGCCTCGGCGATGGTCTGGATCGCGTAGGTGACGGCGGCCTGCCCAGAGGCCACCGCCAGCGCGGCGATGCCGCCCTCGAGCGCGGCCACGCGCTGCTCCAGCACGTCCTGCGTCGGGTTGTTGATGCGGCTGTAGATGTGGCCCGGCACCTTGAGGTCGAACAGGTCGGCGCCGTGCTGCGCGCTGTCGAAGGCATAGGCCACGGTCTGGTAGATCGGCGGCGCCACGGCGCGCGTGGTCGGTTCGGGCGAGTAGCCGGCATGCACCGACAGGGTCTCGAATCTCCAGTGTTTCTCGGGCGTCGGCATCGCTGGGTCATCTTTCTTGACTGGGTCGGGAATGGGCGTCGTTCGGGGGACTGGATTCGATGCGGCCGGATCACGGCTTGGCGAGGACCACGGCATCGACGTTCCTGCTCTCGAAGGCGGCGCGATCGACGGCCGGGACCGGCTGGGACCGTGTGGACGTCTTCTGCACCGTCCGGGCGTGCGCCGAGGTCGCGCTGAGGAAGCTGCCGATCAGCGCCGCGGCGCAGACCACCAGCACGCTGATCGCGAGATTGAGCAGGGACTGCCAGAAGGAGCCACCCGGCGGGTCGAGCTCGAAGTCTTCGGTGGGTACGGGCACCATGGAGATTCCTGGAATGTCGAACGAGAAACGGAAGACGTGCGATTGTCGGAACGCAGGACCGTCAGGGGAACGACTGTTAAGTCAGATGCATATGGCGGGCCGCATCGATTCGACAGGTCGCCGCGAATTCTCTGGACGCGGGCTGCATCCGCCAACGAACGGATGCGAGTTTGCAGATGCGGTTTTCTTGGGATGCGGTCGCCGGAATCACTTTCAGTACCGCGGAGGACGGTGTCCGCGAAAGCGCTGGCGAAGGAAAGGAAGCGGCCCGATCGAGACTTCGGGCGATGCGATGCGCCAAAGAAAAATGGGTCACATCATTGCTGATGTGACCCATGGATCTGGCGGAGTGGACGGGACTGCCCAAACCGTTGTAAGTCGTTGATTTTGCTAGGTGTGGTAGCAAAAACACTCGGAAAACCCGAGTGCACTAATGATACCAGTTAGATGGTTTCAAAACTCATCATGGGCGGCTCATACTTTTTGAGAACCACCACAGGATAAACCTGCTCCTTATGATTGGCTTTGTCCTGCCAAACACATAAGGCGTTCTCATCCTCGACCCACGCTACTGTCATGGCAACCCCACCAGACTTAAGTACCACCTCATCACCGGCTTTGATATCACTCATGGTTTTCCTAGGTTAAAACTACTCGTCATCCAAGTAGCCAAATGCTATTATATTCTGAATTTTGTGGAGATCTCATGGCGGACATCAGCAAAGAAGACAAGAAACGCATCAAAGCGCTAGCATCCGAAGGTGTCACTATTACAGACATTTGGACTCAAATGAAGGCAACATATCCAAAGGCCGAATACGTGGATGTTTATTGGATCGTTTATGGCTCTGGAGGTCAAAGTGCACTAGGTGTTAAAAGAACAATAACCAATAGAATTAACGAACTTAACAACCTCAAGGAAGATAAGAAAAGATTTAAAGAAATTCTTTACGAAATCAATGAATTGGTAAATCAGCTTTATTATAATCACTTAGAAAGCAGAACCAAGCTCGCAAAAATCCGGGAAGCACTGGGGGAGTAACAATAATGCTGAAATTTTTCGCGACTGCAATAGTTATATTTTTCGCGGGCGCCCTAGCATACGTTATTCCACCAGGAATTGCAGGAAGACTAGCGGATAGCGGTGTTTATTATTGGATCCCTTTGCTTGCAGGCTATTTTTGGATAATGATGGTCACTTTTTTTATTATCAAAGAAGTCTGAAAGAAAAAACCCGCAAAATAGAACCCAAAAGGTGATTGCAATACTCATGCCTATATCAGTCGTCTTAATTCTCATAAATCCTCCTTGACAATGTATAAATTAAAGGCAAATTACATCCTGTCAAGTGCACTGACGCGTTTTAACAAAAAATTTAAGGACATAAATAAACCGTAGTTTTTTTAGGGTTGACAAACAAATAAAAATGATTTATCTTTGATTACTTTATTTATGCGTCAATGTATTTGCAATTCTTCTTCAGGAACTTTTTCTCTGCAAAAATCGTTCTCGATTCGATAAATTTATGAGCGTCTTGATCAAATATTGCTAGCAGAGGAACCCCTAAATTAAATCTAACTGCATGGGGTTGGGGCAGTACAAGAAAGTTTGAAGCCAAAAGCGATTTTGGCAAGTGGTCAGAATGGATTTAGTAGCAAAGCCACAGGGAAGACAATCACCAGACCCCGCTACTGTGAGATAGGCCTCACGAACTGGAAAGTTGAAGACAGTCTATTTGCTCTTCACTCGTGCTATGTGGTAGCTATCACACGCCGACAAAGTCCCAATCCGGATTTTTTAAAAATCGCGGGTTAGGGTGAAACTTTGTCGTACCGTGTGATAGCACGGGTAAGACAAAGCTCCCAAAGAACAAGTTCCGGTTATTTTTTTATTTGGATTTCGTTTGATAAAAATCAAAGTTCTCCATTTCAAATAAGAGAATAAAAAGTGGCGCGATCAGTTTTTCTCGTTTTTCTTCATCAGATGCGCATGCGAGCGCTCTAAGAGTTCTAGCACATATTCCCTATCCGTTCGATCTAGCTCGCCAAGCATTGCCGCGATAGATCGAGCACCATCCATCGGCGCGTTCGTTACTCTACCGAGAAACGCATCGACAGAGCATCCAAAGAGTTCAGCGAACTCTACGAGCCTCGACAGAGACGGGACAACGGCACCCCGCTCCATGCGCGAGATGGCAGCCGGACCGATCTGCAACGCTTCGGCCACAGCCTCCTGTGTCAGCCCTACTGCTGCTCTTTGACGTCCAATGGCAGCGCCAACAGCCTTCGCAAGCTGCTGCTCAGCTTCTGAGTCCACATCAACCTCCTACTAAACCTAGATGGTTCAGGTAGTACCTCTTGACGCCAAGGCCTCAAAGGGTTCAACTAGACCCATCAGGTTCATGTCTTAGGAGAGACACATGCAGAGCAGTTTCAGCAGGGCATACGATCGGCAAGTCGATGCCAAAGGGTTTATCACGATCAATTATCAAGCTCAACGCTTTGGGGCTCGTGGCACTTTCTGGGCTGGCTGGCTGATGCTGTGGGCAGGTATTCCTGCATCGTGTGCGCTCACATCGCCCATTGTTTTGTTAACTAGCAAGCGCAATGAGATGATCACATATCCACTTTGGATGCTCGCTGCATCGTTAATTCTTGTTTTCATTAGCAAAAAATTTGTCAAAACTGCGAGCGCACTCGAAATTCAACCAAACGTTGGTTTATTTTTTGAAGGAAAACAACTGCCTTACTCTGAAATTGACGACATTGGAACTGCGAGTGACGCACAAGCTAAATCTTACGTGTACGCCAACACCAACGGCAGAGAAGTAAAAATCACGAAGTACGTGCCCAGAGAACTTGCTGACGCCATCAAAAAAGAAATCATGCAAGAGGGCGGCCACTGGACGACAACGAAAACGATTACTTAAAATAAAAAATGGCTATGGCCGAAGCTTTTGAGGCGCTAATTTTGTCTAGACTGTGACATAGAGAATTTGACTTTTTATTTTTTTGCTATATGTTAATTAATAACTAGCAAAGAACATATGGTAAATTGAGAACACTACGTTGAAAATGGGCGAAAAGGCGGATTAGCAAGATCCAAAAAATACTGGAATAAAATAAAGCATGCAATAACTTTGTTTGTGAAATTCCCTGACATGGCGCAGGCTGAAATCGCAAAGCAAGCAGGTGTTTCGCAAGCATTTGTGAGTAAGCATACTAACTACTCGGAGTTGAAAATTGCTCGCTTGGCTACGCAGGAAAATTCTATTGAAGAAGAAGAGCTTGAAATCTTGTTGGAAAAAATTAAGTTTGATATAGAAATCGAATATAGCCTTAAAAAGCAAAAAATAACAAAGATTTATTCTATATAATAAT
The DNA here is from genome assembly GCF_050435945.1 of Variovorax sp. PvP013. Lineage (NCBI taxonomy): Bacteria > Pseudomonadati > Pseudomonadota > Betaproteobacteria > Burkholderiales > Comamonadaceae > Variovorax > Variovorax sp. PvP013. The sequence goes on along the minus strand of NZ_JBNDLF010000001.1, from coordinate 55,429 downwards.
TATCTTGTAGCAAGCTTGGGCATGGGATTTAAAATTTCAAATATTGTTTTTTAAATTCTAACGTGCTTGTTGGCTTTATCAAAATTTGTCGACACAGGCGTCGGAGATATACGTTTAATTTCTAATCGCTGAGCTTCAATGATTTTATCTTTGGCCTTAATTTTGGCTTCAAGCTCTTGAATCGTTTTTAGCTTATTGCCGTGATACTCTATCTTTTTGGATGCCTCTTCAATCTGTTTTTTGGCCTCTAATTTTAGTTTTTCAATCAGCTTGTACTCTTGTTCTCGATCCAGCTTAACCAATGATTTAAGAGCTTTGTTGCTTTTTGCCAATATTTTTAGCTTTGGAATGAGTTTGGCGGAAATGGCTTTTTCAACTACGGCTTTGGTATTCACGTATATTTAGCTCACTTAGCACAGCGTCTACCATTTTTTCAATAGTGCTGCTGTAATCCTCACTCATTGCGAATTTAACGAGCTTTTCATATTCTTTGGGTGCGATTTTCTCAGTCATAGAATCCTCCACGGGTCTTTTTAGGTTAAATTTTTCATTGGCTTTGGCATAGGCCGTTAAGAATTTCTTCCAAAAAACTGGGTTCCAGCGATTTGCGTTTAAACTGGTCACAGTTTTTTCTTGGGTGCCGTACTGGTTCCTGTATTTAAGGGTCTTGGTTTGCTCGGGGGAGAGCATCAAATGGATGTAAGGGGTCTTCTCGTCCAAATGCAAAACTGCGAATTTCAAAGCATCCGGCCCAAAGTGCCTTCTAATGAAATCCATTTGGACCGGCAACCACGCATCTAACTTGGCTTTGGCGGCTGGTGTTAATGCACCATTTTGGTGCAAAGCATCGCCCCAGAACTCGGGGCTGGTTGTTAACACCAGATCAATCAAAAAAACGCTATCGCTTTTCATTTGTATCACGTTTGCTTCCCAGTGTTGTTCAAAACACCGGGCCATGCTTTTGGATAGTTTAGGATCGATGCCGAGCGGGTTTTCTAAAATCCTATTTAGCTCGGTGCGTGCTGGGTCAATTCTCTTTTTATCTGCCACGCTCAAATGCAATCGAAGATTGTGATTTGCCATCGCTGTTATTTTTCGTGTGTCTTTGACTTTTTCAAATTGCGCTATACAATACATAAATGCCTCCCTGTTTTTTTGTTATTGGTCTTTCTATTAAAACAGAATGCATTGGAAAGGCAACAAATCCCCTTGCGGGGATTTGTTGCCTTTCCATTACTTAAAATGGAAACCCTCAAAAAAGCTGGCGCTTTTTCTCTGGGTTTCCACCGCAAAGCCTACGGCTTTACTTTTCAAGCCACCGTGCCGGTGGATCGCTAATACCAAACGCCGCACATAAAAAACCCGCTGTACGCGGGTTCTTTTATTAGCGTGTCTTGAATCAAAAGCCAATGATTTTCAAGAGCCCTCGTTGGCACGGAACCACCATTTCTGCCAATTCGTCCAATGAATAATCTTTCCCATAAACCTGAACATTAACGTGATTCAGCTCGTGCCCAATGATTTGGCAACGTGCTTCAAGTGGCACCTTGTTGTGTTGAAGGTAAGTGTTGAAAGTTTTTCGAAGACTATGGAACGTCTGTTTTTCGCCTTCATAACCGATGGCGTTCTTATGTGCATCCAAGAGTTTGCGAACAGGGTCACTGGCTCCCTTCCCATCGGGACGCACTACAAATCCGAACCCGCCACTTGATTTAATAAATTCGAAAAATAGCACAAAAAATTCTTTGGGCAGAGGCACGGCCAGTAGCAATGTAATCAGTTTTCGTGGCATCGGTCAAAGTACTTTTGAGCGAAAAGAATTTGCCAACCAACCCGAGCAGTGTGAGCGCCTCTTGGGCGTCTGCAACCTGTGCCACAGGCTCAACAACGGCCGCAGGCCGAGGGCTCTGCGAAGCTTTGGCCATCAGCTTCAATGCCTGCATGAGGCGTTTGTGATCCTCTGGGTCCGTGGCGTTGGCGATCCCCCGGGACAGATCAATCTCGTACCTTGACCGATCAGCCTCGTTGAATTTGAAGTCGCCCAGCTTGGGTTTGTGCATATCAATCACCCGCAGGAACTCGATGGCTCGCAGTTTAGCGATGAGCGGATCACTCGTTCCCAGGCTGCGTTTGAAGTGGATGCCGCTGATGCGGGTGTGAAAGTAGTAGGTGTGCCCCCGCAGGTACACAGGCAGTTTGAGCATGATTTGCTACCAAAACTGCTACCACCCCAAAAGGAAAAGCCCCTGCAAGTCATTGACTTACAAGGGCTTCCATAGCTGGCGGAGTGGACGGGACTCGAACCCGCGACCCCCGGCGTGACAGGCCGGTATTCTAACCAACTGAACTACCACTCCTGGTAGACAACGTTCACTCCTCGCGGAGCCAAGTGCTGACGACTTGTGCCTGCTTCACCGAAGTGAAACTGGCGACCCTACGGGGATTCGAACCCCGGTAGCCACCGTGAAAGGGTGGTGTCCTAGGCCTCTAGACGATAGGGTCAAAACCTTAGGAACCGCGTTGCGATCAACGCTTAGTCTTCTCGATACCGCAATCAATGGTGGAGGTAAACGGGATCGAACCGATGACCTCTTGCATGCCATGCAAGCGCTCTCCCAGCTGAGCTATACCCCCGTTGGTATCGAGACTCGAATTATATACCTATATTTCGAGACCGCGCAAGCGCATCGAAATTTCTTTGGAAGAAAAGAGCGCGAGCACCGCGTCGAGCGACGGCGTCTGGGGCGTGCCCAGCACCAGCACGCGCACGGGCATGGCCAATGCGGGCATCTTCAGGCCGTGCACGGCGAGCGTTTCCTTGATGGCCGCGGCGATCGGCGCCTTCTCCCATGCGGCCACCTGCTCGAGCTTGTCGGCCAACGTCGCCAGCGCCGGGCGCACGGCATCGGTCACGTGCTGCGCGATGTCGGCCGGCGCCGGCGTGATGCCGGCGTAGAACTTCGACGCCCACGCCGCCAGCGCCACGGTGGTGTCGCAGCGGTCGCGGAACAACGCGCAGATGTCGGCCAGGCGCGCGTCGGCGTCGATGCCGTGCCGCTTCTTCAGTTGGGCGGCGACCAGCGTCGTCAGCGCGCCGATGTCCATCTGCTTGATGTGGTGCGCGTTGACCCACTTGAGCTTGGCCGGGTCCCACTGGGCCGGGCTGCGCGAGAGGTGGCTGCCGTCGAACCAGGCGACCATCTGCTCGCGCGTGAAGAGCTCCTCGTCGCCGTGGCTCCAGCCCAGGCGCGCGAGGTAGTTGAGCATCGCCTCGGGCAGGTAGCCGTCCTCCTCGTAGGCCGTGACGCTGACGGCGCCCTTGCGCTTGGAGAGCTTGTGGCCGTCGTCGCCCAGGATCACCGGCACGTGGCCGAACAGCGGCAGCGGCGCGCCCAGGGCGTTGAAGATGTTGATCTGCCAGGGCGTGTTGTTGACGTGCTCGTCGCCGCGGAAGACGTGGCTGATCTGCATGTCCCAGTCGTCGACGACGACGCAGAAGTTGTACGTCGGCACGCCGTCGGGGCGCACGATGATCAGGTCGTCGATCTCGCGGTTGTTGATGGTGATCGGGCCCTTGACGAGGTCGTCCCAGGTCACGTCGCCGTCGACCGGGTTGCAAAAGCGCACCACGGGCTTCACGCCCTCGGGCACGGGCGGCAGGATCTTGCCGCGCTCGGGGCGCCAGCGGCGGTCGTACAGGGTCTTCTCGCCGCGCGCGCGCTGCGCCTCGCGGGCTTCGTCGAGCTCCTGCGGCGTGCAGTAGCAGTGGTAGGCGCTGCCCTCCTCCAGCATGCGCGCGATGACGGCGGCATAGCGGTCGAGCCGCTGCATCTGGTAGATCGGACCTTCGTCGTGGTCGAGGCCCAGCCAGCGCATCGACGCCAGGATCTGGTCGACGGCGTCCTGCGTGGAACGCGCGACGTCGGTGTCCTCGATGCGCAGCACGAACTGGCCGCCGTGATGGCGCGCGTAGGCCCACGAGTAGAGCGCGGTGCGGGCCGTGCCCAGGTGGAGGAAGCCGGTGGGCGACGGGGCGATGCGGGTTCGGACGGGACGGGTCATTGGGAAACGGAGGGTGAAGCCGGCAGCGTGGCGAGCCCGCGCGCGAGGTCGTTCTTGATGTCCTCGATGTGCTCGAGGCCGACGGCCAGGCGGATCAGGCCCTGGCCGATGCCGGCGGCCTGGCGCTGCACCTCGGTCAGGCGGCCGTGCGAGGTCGTGCCCGGGTGCGTGATGATCGACTTGGTGTCGCCCAGGTTGGTGGCGATGCTGATCACGCGCGTGCTGTCGATGACGTGGAAGGCGTTGGCGCGCAGGGTCTCGGGCGAGTCGCCGTGGACGTCGAAGGAGACGACCGCGCCGCCGAGTCCCGACTGCTGGCGCATGGCCAGCTCGTGCTGCGGATGCGAGGCCAGTCCGGGGTAGTAGACGCGCGCCACCGACGGCTGCGCCTCCAGCCATCGCGCCACGGCCAGCGCGTTGGCGCACTGCGCCTGCATGCGGATGCCCAGCGTCTCCAGGCCCTTGAGCACGACCCAGGCGTTGAACGGCGACAGCGCCATGCCGGCGGTGCGCACCACGGGCCCGAAGACGTCGACGATCAGCTTCGACGGCCCGCAGATCGCGCCGGCCATGACGCGCCCCTGGCCGTCGAGGTACTTGGTGCCCGAATGGATGACCAGGTCGGCGCCCAGCTCGACGGGGCGCTGCAGCGCCGGCGAGCAGAAGCAGTTGTCAACCGCCAGCAGCGCGCCGCCCGCGTGGGCGATCTCGGCCAGGGCGGCGATGTCGCAGACGTCGGTCAGCGGGTTGGTGGGCGTCTCGGCGAACAGCAGGCGCGTCTCCGGACGCATCGCGGCGCGCCATTCGGCGACGTCGGTCTGCGAGACGAAGGTCGTCTGCACGCCGAACTTGCCGAACTCCTTGCCGAACAGGTTGAGCGTCGAGCCGAAGACCGAGCGCGAGCACACGACGTGGTCGCCCGCCTTGAGCAACCCCATGCACATCATCAGGATCGCGGCCATGCCGGTGGACGCGCCGATGGCGGCCTCGGTCCCTTCGAGCGCGGCGAGGCGCTGCTCGAAGCTCACGACCGTCGGATTGGAGGTGCGCGAGTAGGTGAAGCCCTCCTCGGTGCCGGCGAAGCGGCGCGCGCCGGTGGCGGCGTCGGGCTGGACGAAGCCGCTGGTGAGGAACAGCGCCTCGGAGTGCTCGCCGTGCTGGCTGGGCGCGAGCGCGGTGCGCAGTGCGAGCGTGTCGCGGTGCAGGCCTTCGGGCAGGGTGCGGTCGGTCATGGCGGGGCGGGGTCGGATCGGGTTCAGGCGGGATTGGGCAAGGCAAGGCGCGAGGAGTCCTCCTCGGTCTCCTCCACGCGCGGGCGGCTGCCGTTCATGCGGGTGATGGCGGCGAGGTCGATGTCGCCGGTGACGTAGGTGCCGTCGAAGCACGAGGCGTCGAAGCCGTCGAGCGCCGGATTGAGCGAGCCCACGGCGCGCTTCATGGCCGCGACGTCCTGGTAGATCAGCGCGTCGCAGCCGATCAGGGCGCGGATCTCCTCGACCGTGCGGTCGTGCGCGACGAGTTCGTCCTTGGTCGGCATGTCGATGCCGTAGACGTTCGGGAAGCGCACCGGCGGCGCGGCGCTGGCGAGGTAGACCTTGTTGGCGCCGGCGTCGCGCGCCATCTGCACGATCTCGCGGCTGGTGGTGCCGCGCACGATCGAGTCGTCCACCAGCAGCACGTTGCGGCCCTTGAACTCGCTGCCGATGACGTTGAGCTTCTGGCGCACCGACTTCTTGCGCACGCCCTGCCCCGGCATGATGAAGGTGCGGCCGACGTAGCGGTTCTTCACGAAGCCTTCGCGGTACGGGATGCCCAGCAGGTGCGCGAGCTGCGTGGCGCTCGGGCGGCTCGACTCGGGGATCGGGATGATGACGTCGATCTCGTTGGGCGGCACGGTCGAGACCACGCGCTTGGCCAGCGCCTCGCCCAGGTTCAGCCGCGCCTGGTAGACCGAGATGCCGTCGAGCACCGAGTCCGGCCGCGCGAGGTAGACGAACTCGAAGATGCACGGATTGAGCGTCGGCGAGTCGGCGCACTGCGCGGACTGCACCTGGCCCTGCAGGTCGACGAACACCGCCTCGCCCGGCGCGATGTTGCGCTCGAACACGTGGCCCGAGCCCTCGAGCGCGACCGACTCGCTCGCCACCATCACGGTGCCGTCGGCGCCGCGGCCCATGGCCAGCGGCCGGATGCCGTAGGGGTCGCGGAACGCCAGCAGGCCGTGGCCGGCGATCAGCGCCACCACCGCGTAGGAGCCGCGCAGGCGCCGGTGCACGCTGCGCACGGCCTCGAAGAGCGTGTCGGAGTTGAAGAAGCCGCCGCGCGTGGAGCGCTCGATCTCGTGGGCCAGCACGTTGAGCAGGACCTCCGAGTCGCTCTCGGTGTTGGTGTGGCGGTGATCGGTGGAGAACAGCTCGGCGCGCAGCGCGTGGGCGTTGGTCAGGTTGCCGTTGTGCACCAGCACGATGCCGAACGGCGCGTTGACGTAGAAGGGCTGCGCCTCCTCCTCGCTGTAGGCGTTGCCGGCCGTGGGATAGCGCACCTGGCCCAGGCCGACGTCGCCCGGCAGCGCCCGCATGTTGCGTGTGCGGAAGACGTCGCGCACCATGCCCTTGGCCTTCTGCATGAAGAACTTGCGTTCCAGCAGGGTGACGATGCCCGCCGCGTCCTGGCCGCGATGCTGCAGCAGCAGCAGGGCGTCATAGAGCAGTTGGTTGACGGGCGCTTGACTGACGACGCCGACGATTCCACACATGAAACGATCCTCTCAAGGCAGATAGCTTGCCAATTTGTCCGGCAGCGAGGGCTTGAGCCCCTGCAATGCCGCATCCAGAACCCCGGCGCTGCGCGATTCGTGCCACCAGGCACCCTCGCTCAACGCCAGCAAATGAACCATCACCGCCAGCACCAGCAGCACGACCGCGCCGCGCGCCATGCCGAAGGCCCCGCCCAGCGCCCGATCGACCGGCGACAGCCCGACGGCCGACACCAGCCGCCGCATCAGCGACGCCGCCATGCCGACGCCGAACGCGACGCCGACGAACACCACCACGAAGGCCAGCGGATAGCGCCAGGCCGCGTCCGCCTCGCCGATCGGCAGCCAGGCCGCCACGGCGGCCGCGAAGGTCTGGGCGCACAGGAAGGCGGCACCCCAGCCCAGCAGCGAAATCACCTCGAACACCAGTCCCCGCGTGAAGCCATAGAGCGCCGACAGCCCGATCAGCGCGAGAGCCAGCCAGTCGAACGCAGCCACGACACCGCGCGCCCGGCTACAGGCCGAGCACCGAAGCCGGCAGCGCGAGTCCCTTGACCTTGCCCGCGGCCTGGTCGGCCTCCGTGCGCGAGGCGAAGGGGCCGACACGCACCCGCGTACGCTCGCCGTCGGCCGTCTTCGCGACGTTGGTGTAGGTCTTCAGACCGGCGCGTTCGAGCTTCTGGCGCACCTCGCGCGCCTTGGCCGCATCGGCGAAGGCGCCCACCTGGATCACGAAGCGGCCGTTGGCCTCGGCGGCCGGAGCCGGCGCCGGGGCCGGCGCGGCGGCCTGGCGTGCGGCGGCGGCGTTCTGGCCTTCGAGCAGGGCCCGGGCGCGGGCGCCGTCGTCGGCCGTGGCCGGCTTCGGCGCGGGGGCGGGCTTGGCGACGGTCTCCGGGCGGGTCTCGGTCTTCGGCTTGGGTTTGGCCTCGGGCTTGACCTCCGCCTTGTGCGGGGTCTCGGCCTTCGCGGCGGGAGCGGGAGCTGGAGCCGGCACGGACGTCGCGGCCGGCGCGCGCGTCGGGGGGCGTTCGGTGGGCAGTTCGGTGCCGTCGGCGGACTCGGTGATGATGGCGCCGGACGACGGCGCCTGGGCGATGCGGCTGTCGCCGCCGGATGCCGCCGGCGTCTCGGACTTCGCGGTCGCGGCGGGCTGCGGCAGGGGCGCGACCTTGTTGCGATCCGGGATCTCGATCGGGATGTCGACCGCGATCGGGCGCGGCTGGGTGTCGAACAGCAGCGGGAAGCCGATCACGCCGACCAGCAGCAGGATGGCGGCGCCGAGCAGCCGATGGCGCGCGCGGCGGCGCATGGATTCGACGCTCTCCGCCGGCACGGCGGCAGCGCTGGTGTTGCGCCCCTCGTTGGCCTGGGGGCCACGGGAGCGAAACTTGAAGAACGCCATGAAATTCGATTCCTGATGAGCAGCGTGGGAGGAAACAGGGCGTCGTGCCATCAGGCCGATCGGGAGCCGGGCAGCAGGTGCTTGGCCTGCAGGCGGGGTGTGCCGTGTTCGAGCACGCCACCCACGGTGAAGAACGATCCGAAGACCACGATTCTATCAGCCGGGTCGGCCGCCTCCAGGGCGGCGGCGAGGGCCGGCAGGGGCGCCGCGTGCACGCTGGCGGCGGCATCGGTGCGGGTGTTCTGCGCCTGCCACGCCGCCATCACGTCGGCCGCGCGGGCCGCGCGCGGGGTGGGCAGGTCGGTGAAGTACCAGCGGTCGATCTGCGGACCGATGCGCGCCAGGATCGGCGCGAGATCCTTGTCCGCCATGACGCCGAAGACGGCGTGCGTGGTCGGATAGAAGCCCATGGCGTCGAGGTTCTCGGCCAGCGCCGCGACGGCGTGCGCGTTGTGCGCCACGTCCAGCACCAGCACCGGCTCGCCCGGCACGATCTGGAAGCGCCCCGGCAGTTCGACCAGCGCCAGCCCGGTGCGCACGGCCTGGGCCGTGATCGGCAGGATCGGCCGCAGGGCCTCCAGCGCGGCCAGCACGCCGGCCGCGTTGATCAGCTGGTTGGCGCCGCGCAGGGCCGGATAGGCCAGGCCGCTGTAGCGCCGGCCGCGGCCGCTCCAGCCCCACTGCTGCTTGTCGCCTGAGACGTTGAAGTCGTGTCCGAAGCGCCACAGGTCGGCGCCGATGGCGCGCGCGTGGTCGATCACGCTCTGCGGCGGCATCGGGTCGCTGACGATGGCCGGGCGGCCGGCGCGCAGGATGCCGGCCTTCTCGAAACCGATGCTTTCGCGGTCGGGGCCCAGCAGGTCCATGTGGTCGAGGTCGATGCTGGTGATGACCGCGCAGTCGGCGTCGACGATGTTGACGGCGTCGAGCCGGCCGCCGAGGCCGACCTCCAGGATCGCGACGTCGGGCTTGGCCTCGGCCATGCAGTGCAGGATGGCCAGCGTCGTGAATTCGAAGTAGGTGAGCGTGGTGTCGCCGCGCGCGCGTTCCACGGCCTCGAAGTGCGCCAGCAGGTGATCGCCCTCGACCGCCTCGCCCCGCAGCCGAAGCCGCTCTTCGAAGCGCACCAGGTGCGGCGAGGTGAAGACCGCCGTCTTGTAGCCCGCGTTGGCGAGGATCGACTCGAGCATCGCGCAGGTCGAGCCCTTGCCGTTGGTGCCGGCGACCGTGATCACCGGGCAGTCGAAGGTCAGGCCGAGCGCTTGCGCCACCGCGCGCACGCGGTCGAGGCCCATGTCGATCGTCTTGGCGTGCAGTTGCTCGACGTAAGCGAGCCAGTCGGCGAGGGTTTTCATGGAGCCCGGCATTGTCGCCCACTCGACACGCCGGCATGATGGCGCGATGACGACGACCCTCTATGGCATCCCGAATTGCGACACCGTCCGGCGCGCCCGGGCCTGGCTCGACGCGCGCGGCGTGCCCTACCGCTTCCACGATTTCAAGACCCACGGCGTGCCCGAGGCCGAACTGGACCGCTGGCTCGCCGCCCAGGGCTGGGAGGCGCTGGTCAACCGCCGTGGCACCACCTGGCGCCGGCTCGACGAGGCCACGCGCGCGGGCGTCGTCGACGCGGCCTCGGCGCGGGCCGTGCTGCTCGCGCACCCGAGCCTCGTCAGGCGCCCCGTGGTCGACTGGGGCCCGGGCCGCGAGGCGACGATCGGTTTCGACGCCGCACGCTGGGAGGCGGCCACCGGCTGACGGGTCGGACGCGCGACGCATTGAACCCGGGCGCGGCAAACGCCTCCAACCGGTCCACGGGCGCCATCGTCCCGTCACTTTTCCCCTCCAAGGAGATCGACATGCAAGACAGCAACAAGAAGATGCCCCTGGCCGCCCTCGGCCTCCTGATCGGCACGGCGCTGCTCGCCGGCCCGGCGGCGGCCCAGACCCAGGCCCCCTCCTCCACCTATTCCACGTCGCCCTCCCCGTCCTCCCAGCCCACCCGCCAGGTCCAGGCCCGTGTGACCTCGGTCAACCAAGTCACCGACTCCAATGGCGGCACCGCCTACAACGTCACCTATCAGTACGAGGGGCGCTCCTATTCGATGCGCACCGCCACCTACCCCGGCCCGACCGTGCCGGTGGAAGTCAATGCCTACGGCGTCGCCACGCTGCCCGTGGGCGAACCGGCGGGGTCGAACACCGTGACGTCCACGGACGCCGTCGACGACCGCTCGCCGTGGGACCGCGTCGTGCCGGAGCAAGGCATGGTGGTGTCGGCCGGCGCCGCGCCCGCGCAGACCGCGTATTACGCGGCCCCCGGCTACGTCGCGGCGCCGCCGGTCTACGTGGCGCCACCGGTCTACGTGCACCCGGGCTACGGGTACGGCTACGGCGGGTACGGCTATGGCTACGGCTCGCCCTTCTACTCGCCCATCGGCCTGTCGTTGAACCTGGGCTACTCGCGCGGCTGGGGCGGCGGCCACCGCCACGGCGGCTGGCGGCGTTGAGCACGGCCGGGGGCGCGCCGGCCTAGAATTCCGCTCCTTCCAACACCTTCTGCGCCACCGAACGGACGCGCTGGTGCGAAACATGCTTTCCCTCCGGCGGAAACGCACCCCTCGCACCACGGCCGGGCACTCCGCTATGACGATCAACGAATCCCTGGCCTGCACGGCCGTCGCCACCAAGGCCAACGTGTACTTCGACGGCAAGTGCGTCAGCCACAGCCTGACGCTCGCCGACGGCAGCAAGAAATCGGTCGGCGTGATCCTGCCGTCCACCCTCACCTTCAACACCGGCGCGCCCGAGGTCATGGAAGGCACGTCCGGCCGCTGCGAGTACCTGCTCGCGGGGAGCAGCGAATGGATCGGCGCCGGCCCCGGCGACAAGTTCGACGTGCCCGGCGATTCCTCGTTCCAGATCCGCGTCGCGGGCGAGCCCTACAGCTACATCTGCCATTTCGGCTGAACCCGGAGTTCCATTCGCATGTCGACGATCCTGCAAAACGTACCCGCCGGCCAGAAGGTCGGCATCGCCTTCTCCGGGGGCTTGGACACCAGCGCCGCGCTGCACTGGATGAAGCAGAAGGGCGCGATCCCCTATGCCTACACCGCCAACCTCGGCCAGCCCGACGAGCCCGACTACGAGGAGATCCCGCGCAAGGCGATGCAGTACGGCGCCGAGCGCGCCCGGCTGATCGACTGCCGCAGCCAGCTCGCCGCCGAGGGCCTCGCCGCGCTGCAGGCCGGCGCCTTCCACGTCACCACCGCGGGCGTGACCTACTTCAACACGACGCCGCTCGGCCGCGCCGTGACCGGCACCATGCTGGTGTCGGCCATGAAGGAGGACGACGTCCACATCTGGGGCGACGGCAGCACCTTCAAGGGCAACGACATCGAGCGCTTCTACCGCTACGGCCTGCTGACCAACCCGGCGCTGAAGATCTACAAGCCCTGGCTCGACCAGCTGTTCATCGACGAGCTGGGCGGCCGCGCCGAGATGTCGGCGTTCATGACGGCCGCCGGCTTCGGCTACAAGATGTCGGCCGAGAAGGCCTACTCGACCGACTCCAACATGCTGGGCGCCACGCACGAGGCCAAGGACCTGGAAGACCTCGCCACCGGCATGCAGATCGTCAATCCGATCATGGGCGTCGCCTTCTGGAAGGACGAGGTTCAGATCCAGCGCGAGACCGTCACCGTGCGCTTCGAGGAGGGCCGTCCGGTCGCCTTGAACGGCACCGAATATCCCGACCTGGTCTCGCTGATCCTGGAGGCCAACCGCATCGGCGGGCGTCACGGCCTGGGCATGAGCGACCAGATCGAGAACCGCATCATCGAGGCCAAGAGCCGCGGCATCTACGAGGCCCCCGGCCTGGCGCTGCTGTTCATCGCCTACGAGCGCCTGGTCACGGGCATCCACAACGAGGACACCATCGAGCAGTACCGCGACAGCGGCCGCAAGCTCGGCCGGCTGCTCTACCAGGGCCGTTGGTTCGACCCGCAGGCCATCATGCTGCGCGAGGCCGCCCAGCGCTGGGTGGCGCGCGCGGTGACGGGCGAGGTCACGGTCGAGCTGCGCCGCGGCAACGACTACTCGATCCTGAACACGGTGTCGTCCAACCTGACCTACAAGCCCGAGCGCCTGAGCATGGAGAAGGTCGAGGACGCGCCCTTCTCGCCGGCCGACCGCATCGGCCAGCTGACCATGCGCAACCTCGACATCGTCGACACCCGCGACAAGCTGGGCATCTACACCCGCACCGGCCTGCTCTCGCAGAGCGCCGGCGCTTCGCTGCCCCGCCTGGCGAACGACGACGAAGCCGCCGAATAAGCCCGTCGGCTTCCGATGAAAAAAGCCACCGCGACGCGGTGGCTTTTTTCATTCAGACCACGACGGGCTCGGGTTCCAGGCGAATCCCGAAGCGCTCGTACACGCTGGTCTGGATCGCCTTGGCCAATGTCATCACCTCGCCCCCTGTCACCGGGTTCTCCGTGCCGCCCCGGTTGACCAGCACCAGCGCCTGGCGCTCGTAGACGCCGGCGTTGCCGACCGACTTGCCCTTCCAGCCGCAGGCGTCGATGAGCCAGCCGGCGGCCAGCTTCACGCTGCCGTCGTCCATCGGGTAGTGCACGATCCGGGGCTCGCGCGCGATGATGTCGGCGCACTGCTCGGAGGTGACGGTCGGGTTCTTGAAGAAGCTGCCGGCATTGCCCAGCACGCGCCAGTCGGGCAGCTTGGCGCGGCGGATCTGGCAGACCCACTCGAAGACGTCGGCGGCGTCGGGCGTGAAGTTGCCGGCCTCCTCCATCTTGCGTTCGAGATCGAAGTACCCCACCACCGGCTTCCACGGCTTGGGCAGCCGGAAGCGCACCCGCGTGATCAGCGCCCGCCCGGCCAGGCCGAAGTCGTTGGCGCCGCTGGCCACGTGCTTGAAGACCGAATCGCGGTAGCCGAAGGCGCACTGCGCCGCGTCGAGCGTGAAGGTGCGGCCGGTCTCGAAATCGATGGCGTCGAGCGAGTCGAAGCGGTCCTGCAGTTCGACCCCGTAGGCGCCGATGTTCTGCACCGGCGAGCCGCCGACCGTGCCGGGGATCATCGCCAGGTTCTCCAGGCCGGGAAAACCGTTCTCCACCGTCCAGCGCACCGTCTCGTGCCAGTTCTCGCCGGCGCCGGCCTCGATGATCCAGGCGCGCGGGGTTTCCTCCACCAGCCGCCGGCCCATGATCTCCACCTTGAGCACCAGTGGCTTGACGTCGCCCGTCAGCACGATGTTGCTGCCGCCCCCGAGCACGAACTTCGGCGCCTCGCGCCAGCGCGCGTCGGCCTGCAGGGACAGCACGTCGGCCTCCGACGCGACGCGCGCCAGGTGCTGCGCGCGGGCGACGATGCCGAAGCTGTTGTAGGGCTGCAGGGGGACGTTGGACTCCACGATCATGTGAGAATTGTCGCATTCACCCCGCGCCATCCCAGGACCCGCCATGCCTTCATTCGACACCGTCTGCGAACCCAATCTCCCCGAAGTCAAGAACGCCGTCGAGAACACGGCCAAGGAGATCGCCACCCGCTTCGACTTCAAGGGCACGTCCGCGTCGGTCGAGCTCAAGGACAAGGAGATCACGATGATCGGCGACGCCGAGTTCCAGCTCGTGCAGGTCGAGGACATCCTGCGCGCCAAGCTGACCAAGCGCAGCGTCGACGTGCGCTTCCTCGACAAGGGCGACGTGCAGAAGATCGGCGGCGACAAGGTCAAGCAGGTCATCAAGGTCAAGAGCGGCATCGAGACCGAGACCTCCAAGAAGATCCAGCGCCTGATCAAGGACAGCAAGCTCAAGGTGCAGGCCGCCATCCAGGGCGACGCCGTGCGCGTGACCGGCGCCAAGCGCGACGACCTGCAGGCCGCCATGGCGCTCATCAAGAAGGACGTGCCGGACATGCCCTTGAGCTTCGACAACTTCCGCGACTGAAGCGCCGCCGGCGGCACGCCCCGCCCCGGTCGCGTGCTACCGCCCTCCTCTCCTTCCTCCCCGCCAGCCGGCCGGCCCGACGCCGCTCGTCGCGAGAACCCCTCATGCGCATCGCCCGGGCCCTCCCGCTGCCGACCCTGCTTCTGGCCGGCCTGCTCGCGCTGGCGGGCGCGGCGCGGGCCGCGTCGTCGGTCACGCTGACCGGCACCATCGGCAACCGCGCGATCCTGGTCGTCGACGGCGCGGCGCCCAAGACCGTGGCGGTCGGCGAGCGGCACCGCGACGTGCGGCTGGTGTCGCTGGCCGACGGCCAGGCCGTTGTCGAGACCGGTGACGGCCGGCGCGCCACCCTGCGCATGGACACGCCCGTCAGCATCGGCGGCACGGCGCGCGGCGCGGGCGGCAACGGCACGCGCATCGTGCTGCCGGCGGGCAGCGGCGGGCATTTCATGGCCGACGGCGCCATCAACGGGCGCGCGGTGCGTTTCCTGCTCGACACCGGCGCCACGTCCGTGGCCCTGTCGGTCGCCGACGCCGAGCGCATCGGCCTCGACTACCAGGGCGGCCCGCCGGTGCGCATCGGCACGGCCAACGGCGTGGTGCAGGGCTGGCAGGTGCGGCTCGACGCGGTGCGCGTGGGCGACGTGGAGGTCGCCGGCGTCGAGGCCATCGTCGCCCCGCAGCCGATGCCCTACGTGCTGCTGGGCAACAGCTTCATCGGCCGCTTCTCGATGCGGCGCGACAGCGACCAGATGGTGCTGGAGAAGCGCTACTGAAATCGTCGGATGCGGCTCAGCGCTGCGCGGCCGTCACCACGATCTCGATGAGGTAGGCCGGGTTGGCCAGCGCCGCCTGCACGGTGGCGCGCGGCGGCGTGTGGCCGGCCGGCACCCAGGCGTCCCAGACCTCGTTCATCTCGCCGATCCGGCCGATGTCGGTCAGGAAGATCTGCGTCGCGAGGATGCAGGTCTTGTCGCTGCCGGCCTCGGCCAGCAGGCGGTCGACCATCGCCAGCACCTGGGCGGTCTGGCCGCGCAGGTCGGCGGCGGTGTCGTCGGCGACCTGGCCGGCGAGGTAGACGGTGCCGTTGTGCACGGCGGTCTCGCTCAGCCGTGCGCCGACGTGGAAGCGTTGGATGTCGCCCATGGGGTGGTGATCTCGATGAGGTGTTGGAAAAGGGAAGGACGATCGGTGGCCGGGGCGGCTAAGGCTTCTTCCTGCTCCCGAGCTTCGACTCGGTGCCCGCCGCCAGGCGTCGGATGTTCTCGCGGTGCCGCCAGATCAGCAGCAGGCTCATGACGATCAGGCTGACGAGCACCGTGCGGTCCGGCACCCAGGCGATGGTGCCGCCGACGACCAGGTAGAAGGCCGGCGCGAAGAAGGCCGCGACGATCGAGGCGAGGGACGAGTAGCGGAAGAAGAAGGCGACGATGGCCCACGTGGTGCCGGTGGCCAGCCCCAGCAGCCAGTCGATGCCGAACAGCGCGCCCGCCGCCGTCGCCACGCCCTTGCCACCCTGGAAGCCGAAGAACACCGGATAGAGGTGGCCGAGGAAGGCCGCCAGCCCGGCCAGCGCGGCGGTGCCCGGCCCCATCCCCAGGTCGGGTCCGACCAGCCGGATGATGAAGACCGGCACCCAGCCCTTGAGCGCGTCGAGCAGCAGGGTCGCCAGCGCGGCGCCCTTGCGGCCCGAGCGCAGCACGTTGGTCGCGCCGGGATTGCCGCTGCCGTAGCTGCGCGGGTCCTCCATGCCGAGCGAGCGGCTCACGATCACGGCGAAGGACAGCGAGCCCAGCAGGTATGCCAGGACGATCGCGATGAACGAGGGAAGGTGGAAGCTCAAGGGGGGTCTCCGGGACTGACGGCGCCGCGCCGCGATCGCGGCGTTTCGGCCGTCGGCGGGCCGGCTATTCTGCCAGCGCGCACTGCACCGGCCGCGCGCCCAGCAGCGTCGTGCACACCCGCGGATCGATGCCGATCAGGTAGCCGCGCCGCCCGCCGTTGATGGCGATCCACGGCAGCGCGAGGATGGTCGACTCGACGAACACCGGCATGGCGCGCCGGGTGGCGAAGGGCGAGGTGCCGCCCACCCGGTAGCCACTGTGACGGTCGGCGACCTCGGGCTTGCAGGGCTCGACCGACTTGGCGCCGATCTGGCGCGCGAGGTTCTTGGTCGAGACGGTGCGGTCGCCGTGCATCAGCACCAGGAGCGGCTTGGCGTCCTGGTCCTGCATGACGAGCGTCTTGACGACGGTGGCCGGGTCGAGGCCGAGCACGGCGGCGCTGTGGCGGGCGCCGCCCTTGTCGAGGTACGCGTAGGGATGCTCGGTGAAGGCGATGCCGTTGGCGCGCAGCAGTTGCGTCGCCGGGGTTTCCGAGACGTGGGCCTTGCGAGTCGCCATTCATCCTCCTCGTGACGATAAAACGGATACGAGTCGATCCTTGGATTCAATTCGCCGGATCGCGCAACTCCCACCGGATCCGATCGATCTCCGCCAGCACCTCCGCCGACAGCGTCGTGCCCCACGCATCCACGTCCTCGTCCAACTGCGCCACCGAGGTCACGCCGATGATCGTGCTGGCCACCTGCCATTTCGTGTAGCAAAACGCCAGGGCCAGCTGCGTCGGCGTCAGGCCGTGGTCGCGCGCGAGCTGGTTGTAGCGGCGGGCGGCGGTCAATGCGTCCGGCCGGCCCCAGCGCTGCTTGCGTACGGACTCGTAGCTCGCGATGCGGGCGCCCTTGGGTGCCTCCGGTCCGTCGATGCCGCTCTGGTCGTACTTGCCCGTCAGCAGGCCGAAGGCGAGCGGCGAATAGGCCAGCAACGAGACGCCCAGCCGGTGCATCGTCTCGTCCAGGCCGTTCTCCAGTGCGCGGCTGACCAGGCAGTAGACGTTCTGCACCGTCGCCACACGCGGCAGGCCGTGCTGCTCGGCCAGGCGGACGAACTCGTGCACGCCGTAGGGCGTCTCGTTGGACAGGCCGATGTGGCGCACCTTGCCGGCCTTGACCAGACCACCGAGCGCTTCGAGCTGCTCGTGGATCGGCGTGGCGGAGGTCTCCTTGGCCGGGTCGTAGTACAGGGTGCCGAAAGCCGGCACGTGGCGCTCGGGCCAGTGGATCTGGTAGAGGTCGATGACGTCGGTCTGCAGGCGGCGCAGGCTGGCGTCGCAGGAGGCGACGATGTCGGCTGCGGTCATGCCCGTGCCCTTGCGCACCCACGGCATACCGCGCGACGGGCCGGCGACCTTGGTGGCCAGCGTGACCTTGCCGCGCGCGCCGGGGCGGCTGGCGAACCAGCGGCCGATGATGGTCTCGGTGGCGCCGTAGGTCGCCTCGCGCGCGGGCACCGCATACATCTCGGCGGTGTCGAGGAAGTCGATGCCGCGTTCGAGCGCGCGGTCGAGGATGGCGTGGGCGGCGGCCTCGTCGACCTGCTCGCCGAAGGTCATGGTGCCGAGGCAGATGGGGGTGACGTGCAGATCGCTCTGCCCGAGTCGGATGCGTTGCATGGTGGAGGCGGCCGTTGCGAGACGGTCCGGGATGGAGAGGAACAGGAGAGGCACTCTAACGCCCTCCTCCACCCCCGTCGGGCGCCGATCGCCCGCGAAGCGCGACCCGCGCCGCGCGCCCCTCGCAGGCTTCCTATGATCGGTCCCATGTCCCTCTACGAACCCCGCTTCCCCTCCCGCAGCGAGACCGTCGACGTGCGCGGACTGCCCTATCACGTCCGGCTGTGGGGCGAACCCTCCGCGGAACGTCCGCCGCTGGTGTTGCTGCACGGCTGGATGGACGTCTCGGCCTCGTGGCAGTTCGTGGTCGACGCGCTGGCGGAATCGCGTTTCGTCGTCGCGCCGGACTGGCGCGGCTTCGGCCGCACGCCGGGAGGTCCCGGCGGCGCGGTCGACAACCACTGGATGCCCGACTACCTCGCCGACCTCGAATGGCTGCTCGACCGCTTCGCCGGCGACGCGCCGGTCGACCTGGTCGGCCACAGCATGGGCGGCAACATCGCGATGCAGTACGCCGGCGTGCGGCCGCAGCGGGTGCGGCGACTGGTGAACCTCGAAGGCTTCGGCATGCCGGCCCTGGCGCCCGAGGACGCGCCCCGGCGCTACGCCGACTGGATCGACCAGCTCAAGCGCCTGCACCGCGGCGAGCTGGCCCTGCAGACCTACGACGGCCCGGAGGGCGTGGCGCGGCGCCTGACGAAGACCAACCCGCGCATCGCGCAGGACAAGGCGCGGTGGCTGGCGCGCCACTGGGCCGCGCCCGTGGACGACGCGCGCGACCCGGTCGGCGACGGCGGCACGCGCTGGGCGATCCTGGGCGACGCCGCGCACAAGGTGGTCAACGCGAACATCTACCGCGCCGACGAGGCCGTCGCCCTCTACGCCTGCATCGCCGCGCCGGTGCTGGCCGTCGAGGCGGCCGACGACGGCTTCGCGCGCTGGAAGGGCCGCTACACGCGCGCCGAGTACCGCGCGCGGCTGGCCGCCGTGCCCGACGCGCGCATCGCGGTGGTGGAGGACGCCGGCCACATGCTCCACCACGACCAGCCGCTGCGCGTCGCGCGGCTGATCGAGGATTTCCTGCGGCCGTCGCCGACCGCCTGACCGGATCGCCCCGGCGCGCCCCGGGCCACCTCGCGTTCTTTTCCCACAGGATCACGGCCCGCGTCCCTGGCAGACTCGACGGCTTTTGCCTTCGAGCGCCATGCCCCCATGAACAAGACCGATCCCGTCGTCGATCCGCACGCCTTCGAACGGATGCTCTCGCGCAACGTCAAGCTGCCACTGCTCGGCGGCCTGTTCGGCGCGGTGCTGTTCGTCGCGCTGATCGCCTACCTGCTCTCGGTCATCGGCTGGGTCGAGCACACCGACCGCGTCACGCACAACGTGAGCGAGGCGCAGCGCCTGAGCGTGGACCTGGAGACCGGCATGCGCGGCTTCGTCATCACGGGCGAGGAGAGCTTCCTGTCGCCCTACGACAGCGCGCAGCCGCAGATCGCCAAGAGCCTCGCCATGGTGCGCGAGATGGTCAAGGACAACCCGGCGCAGGCCGAGCGCATCGACCGCATCACGACCCTGCAGACGGCCTGGAACCAGTACGCGAGCGAGGTCATCGCCCTGCGCCGCGGCGGCGGCGACTACCTGAGCGCCATGCGCCGCGGCCAGGGCAAGCGCCTGACCGACGCCATGCGCGCCGACTACGCCGAGGTCATGAACGTCGAGCAGCAATTGCGCTTCCAGCGCAACAGGCAGGCCAACAACACCAGCCTGGGCGTCATCGGCCTGTTCCTGCTCTTCACGGTCACGGCGACCGGCCTGCTGGCCTACTTCGGACGGCGGCAGCTGGTGCGGCTGTCGGAGGACTACGGGCGCACGCTGGCCCGCCAGGAAGCCGCGGCCACCAAGCTGGCCGAGCAGGCGTGGGTGCGCAGCCGCCAGACCGAACTCGCCGGCCGGCTGGTGGGCGAGCTGGGGCTGCAGGAGGCCGGCGCCCAGGTGCTCGACTTCTTCGCCCGCCACATCGACAGCACGGTCGGCGCGATGTACGTACGCGACAACGCGGGCGGCTTCGGCCGCATCGCCAGCTACGGCTTCTCGCCCGAGGCCGAGGCCGAGCCCCAGGTCTTCGGTCCGCACCAGGGGCTGGTCGGTCAGGCGGCCGTGGGACGCCGGCTGATGCGCGCGGAGCCGCTGTCGGCCGATTACCTGAAGGTCAACTCCGGCCTCGGCAGCATGGCGCCGACGGCCGTGCTGCTGCTGCCGGTGGTCGCCGACGGCCACGTCAACGGCGTCGTCGAGCTGGGCTTCCTGAGCCCGCCGGACGAGCGCGCCACGCAGCTGCTCGAACTGGTGGCCGACGACGTCGCCAACGCCATCTCCGCCGCGCGCTACCGCGAGCAGCTCCAGGAGGTTCTGGCCGAGACCCAGCAGCTCAACGAGGAGCTGCAGGTGCAGCAGGAGGAGCTGCGCACCTCCAACGAGGAGCTGGAGGAGCAGTCGCGGGCCCTGCGCGAGTCGCAGGCGACGCTGGAGAACCAGCAGGCCGAGCTGGAGCAGACCAACGACCAGCTCGCCGAGCGCACCGAGGCGCTCGACCTGCGCAACGCCGCCCTGCGCCGCGTGCAGGCCGACCTGGAGGACCGCGCCCGGGAACTGCAGCGCGCGAGCCGCTACAAGTCGGAGTTCCTGGCCAACATGTCGCACGAGCTGCGCACGCCGCTCAACAGCGCGCTCATCCTGTCGAAGCTGCTGGTCGACAACCCGCAGGGCAACCTGACGCCCGAGCAGGTGCGCTTCGCGCAGTCGATCCACTCGTCGGGCAACGACCTGCTCGAACTCATCAACGACATCCTCGACATCGCCAAGGTCGAGTCCGGCAAGCTCGACATCGTCACGGAGACGGTGTCGCTCAACGCGCTGGCCGACGGCCTGTCGATGACCTTCGCGCCGCTGGCCAGCCAGAAGCGGCTGGACTTCCGCGTCGAGCTGGCGCCGGACGCGCCACCGACCCTCCTGACCGACCGCCACCGCGTCGAGCAGATCCTGAAGAACCTGCTGGCCAACGCGATCAAGTTCACCGAGCACGGCGCGGTGTCGCTGCAGATCTCGGGCGCGGACGGCGGCGGCGCGGCCTTCGCCATCACCGACTCGGGCATCGGCATCGCGGCCGACCAGCAGGAGATCATCTTCGAGGCCTTCCGCCAGGCCGACGGCACGACGAGCCGGCGCTACGGCGGCACCGGCCTGGGCCTGTCGATCTCGCGCGACCTCACGCGGCTGCTCGGCGGCACGCTCGGGGTGCGCAGCACGCCCGGCGCGGGCAGCACCTTCACGCTGAGCCTGCCGGCCGCCGCGCCGCAGGCGGCGGGCGGCGCGGCGCAGGCGGGCGCGAGCGGGGCGGCCCCGGCGGCCCCGATGTCCGCCGCGTCCTCCATGTCCCACGCGCGCGCCGGGACGGCGGCGCAGACCCCGCACGGCGCCTCGCCGGCATCGGCATCGGCATCGGCATCGGCATCGGCATCGGCATCGGCATCGACCTTTCCACCCACGGCCCCGGCATCCCGCGCCGCGTCGCCGACGCCATCGGCACCGTCCACCGCGGGCGCGCGCCCCGGCGCCACGACTGCCCTCCCCTTCGCGGACGATCGCCTCTCGACGCAGACCGAAGGCCGGCGCGTGCTGGTGATCGAGGACGAGCCGCAGTTCGCCCACATCCTCTACGACCTCGCGCACGAGCTGGGCTACCGCTGCCTGGTGGCGCACGGCGCGCACGACGGCTTCGACCTCGCGGTGCAGTTCCTGCCCGACGCCGTCCTGCTGGACATGCGCCTGCCCGACGCGCCGGGCCTGAGCGTGCTGCAGCGCCTGAAGGACGAACCCCGCACGCGCCACATCCCGGTCCACGTCATCTCCGGCACCGACCACGTCGAGACCGCGCTGCACATGGGCGCGATCGGGTACGCGATGAAACCGACCTCGCGCGAGCAGCTGCGCCAGGTGTTCGACAAGTTCGAGCAGAAGCTGACGCAGAAGCTCAAGTCGGTGCTGCTGGTGGAGGACGACGCGCTCCAGCGCGAGGCCGTGACGCGGCTGATCGGCGACGACGACGTCGCCATCACGGCGGTCGCCTCGGGCGAGGAGGCGATGGCGCTGCTGCACGAGCGCGTCTTCGACGTCATGATCACCGACCTGCGCCTGCCCGACATGCAGGGCAGCGACCTGCTCAAGCGCATGTCGAGCGAGGACATCTGCTCGTTCCCGCCGGTGATCGTCTACACCGGGCGCAACCTCACGCGCGACGAGGAGGCCGAACTGATGCGCTACTCGCGCTCGATCATCATCAAGGGCGCGCGTTCGCCGGAGCGCCTGCTCGACGAGGTGACGCTGTTCCTGCACAAGGTCGAGGCCGACATGACCACCGAGCGGCGCAGCATGCTGCGCACCGCGCGCGGACGCGACCGCGTCTTCGAGGGCCGGCGCGTGCTGCTGGTGGACGACGACGTGCGCAACATCTTCGCCCTCACCAGCGCGCTGGAGCAGCGCGGCGCCATCGTGGAGATCGGCCGCAACGGACGCGAGGCGCTGGAGAAGCTCGACCGCGTGGCCGACATCGACCTGGTGCTGATGGACGTCATGATGCCGGAGATGGACGGCCTGGAAGCCACGCGCCGGCTGCGCCAGGACCCGCGCTTCGCCAAGCTGCCGGTGATCACCATCACCGCCAAGGCCATGAAGGACGACCAGGAGCAGTGCCTGGCCGCCGGCGCCAGCGACTACCTGGCCAAGCCGGTCGACCTCGACCGCCTGTTCTCGCTGATGCGCGTGTGGATGCCGCGCCTGGAGCGCCTGTGACGCGGCCGGCGACGGGGCCGGGGCCACGGTCGATGCCGCCGCCGTCGGCCGGCGAGATCGAGCTGCGGCTGCTGATGGAGGCCATCTACCTGCGCTACAGCTACGACTTCCGCGACTACACCGGCGCCTCGCAGAAGCGGCGCGTGACCTATGCGCTGGGCCAGCTCGGCCTGGTGAGCGTCGCCGAGCTGCAGGACCGCGTGCTGCGCGATCCGGCCGTGTTCGCGCAGCTGCTGCAGTTCCTGACGATCCCGGTCAGCGAGATGTTCCGCGACCCGGCCTACTTCCTGGCCCTGCGCCGGCAGGTGCTGCCGGTGCTGGAGACCTATCCGTCGATCAAGATCTGGATCGCCGGCTGCAGCACCGGCGAGGAGGCCTGGTCGATGGCCATCATGCTGCGCGAGGAAGGCCTGCTGCAGCGCGCGCAGATCTACGCCACCGACATCAACCCGGTCTCGCTGGAGAAGGCGCGCCAGGGCATCTTCCCGCTGGAGGCGGTGCGCGGCTACACCACCAACTACCAACGCTCGGGCGGCCGGCGCTCGTTCTCCGACTACTACACCGCCGCCTACGACGCCGCCCGCTTCGACCCCTCGCTGTGCGCCGACGTGATCTTCGCCGACCACAGCCTGGCCACCGACAGCGTCTTCGCCGAGACGCAGCTGGTGTCGTGCCGCAACGTGCTGATCTACTTCAACCGCACGCTGCAGGACCGGGCCCTGGGGCTGTTCCACGAGTCGCTGTGCCACCGCGGCTTCCTCGGCCTGGGCTCCAAGGAGAGCATCGACTTCTCCGCCTACGCCGGCCGCTTCGGCCCGCTCGCGCGCGACGAGCGCATCTACCGCAAGGCGTCATGACGGGGCCGGCGATTCCGAAGCCGCGACCGGGCGCGGCGGCCCGGCGCGTCGAGGCGGTCGTCATCGGCGCCTCCGCCGGCGGCGTCGAGGCGCTGCTGACGCTGCTCGGCGGCCTGACGGCGGCCTGGCGCCTGCCCGTCGTGGTGGTGGTGCACCTGCCCGAGCACCGCGAGAGCCTGCTCGCCAAGGTCTTCGCCCAGCGCCTGGCCGTGCGCGTGCTGGAGGCCGCGGACAAGGCGCCGGTCGAGCCCGCCACGGTGTATTTCGCGCCGTCGGGCTATCACCTGTCGATCGAGCGCGAGCGCGTCTTCTCGCTGAGCTGCGAGCCGCCGGTGCTGTGGTCGCGACCTTCCATCGACGTGCTGATGGCTTCGGCCGCCGACGTCTACGGCCCCGCGCTCGCGGGTTTCCTGCTCACCGGCGCCAACCAGGACGGCGCCGAGGGCCTGCTGCGCATCCACCAGGCCGGCGGCCTCACCGCCGTGCAAGACCCCGCCGACGCGGAGGTCGATACCATGCCCCGTGCGGCCCTCGGCCGCCACGCGCCGGACGCCGTGCTGCCGCTTCGCGGCCTGCGCGACCTGCTCGTGCAACTGGATCCATTTCATGCCGATTGATGTCGAGAGCAAACTGCTCATCGTCGACGACCTTCCCGACAACCTCCTCGCGCTCGAAGCCCTCGTGCGCGGACCGGAGCGCCGCGTCTTCCAGGCCACCTCCGCCGACGACGCGCTGGCGCTGATGCTCGACCACGAGTTCGCCATCGCCATCCTGGACGTGCAGATGCCCGTCATGAACGGCTTCGAGCTCGCCGAGATGATGCGCAGCACCGAGCGCACGCGCCACATCCCCATCATCTTCGTCAGCGCCGCCGGGCGCGAGCTGAACTACGCCTTCCGCGGCTACGAGAGCGGCGCGGTCGACTTCCTGCAGAAGCCGCTCGACCCCCAGGTGGTGCGCAGCAAGGTCAGCGTCTTCGTCGACCTGCACCGCCACCGCAAGGCCCTGCGCCACGAGATGGAGGCCCTGGCCGCCTCGCACCGCGAGCAGGACGCGCTGGTGCACCAGCTGCAGGCCGCGCAGGGCGAGCTGCAGCGCGCCGTGCGCATGCGCGACGACTTCATGTCGATGGTCTCGCACGAGTTGCGCACGCCGCTCAACACGCTCTACCTGGAGACGCAGGTGCGAAAGATGCACCTCGCGCGCGGCAATCTCTCGCCCTTCGCGCCGGAGCACCTGCCGGCCATGATCGAGCGCGACCAGCGCCAGATCCAGAACATGGTGCGCCTGATCGACGACATGCTCGACGTCACCCGGCTGCGCCAGGGCGCGCTGTCGATCCGGCCCAAGCCCTTCGATCTGGCCGCGATGGCGCGCCGCGTGGTCGAGAGCCTGGCCAACCAGGCCGAGGCCGCCGGCTCGGCGCTGGAGCTGCACGCCCCGACCGACGTGCCCGGCACCTGGGACGAGTTCCGCATCGAGCAGGTGCTGACCAACCTGCTGACCAACGCCCTGCGCTACGGCGGCGGCAAGCCGGTGGCCATCGAGGTCGCGCCGACGGCCGACGGCCGCGCGCGCATGAGCGTGCAGGACCGCGGCATCGGCATCGCGCCGCAGGACCAGGCGCGCATCTTCGAGCAGTTCGAGCGCACCGACGACAGCCGCAGGCATGCCGCCGGTCTCGGCCTGGGACTGTTCATCACGCGCGAGATCGTGCGCGCCCACGGCGGCGCGATCACCGTGGAGAGCACGCCGGGCGAGGGTTCGCGCTTCGAGGTCGCGCTGCCGACGCGGCCGCCGGCCGAGCCGGTGACGGCCCCGATGCCGCAGCCGATCGTGCCGGCCGCGCGGACGTGAGAAAATTCGCGGTTTCCCCCGACCACTTTCAGGACACTCCATGGACGCAGAACAAATCAACCACATCGGCGCAACCCTCGCGGACCTGAGTGTCAGGACGGTCGATCTCCGGAGGTATCTTTGACTACGATGCCAAATCCGAACGCCTGAGGACCGTCAACGCCTCGCTCGAGGACCCGACGGTCTGGAACGATCCCAAGAAGGCCCAGGAGCTCGGGCGCGAGAAGAAGTCGCTCGACGACGTCGTCGTCACGCTCGACCGGCTCACCAGCGGCCTGTCGGACAACACCGAGCTCTTCGAGATGTCCAAGGCCGATGCCGACATGGACGGCCTGGCCTCCATCGCCGATGACGCCGCCCTCCTCGAGGCCGACATCAAGCAGCTCGAATTCCGCCGGATGTTCAACAACCCGGCCGACCCGCTCAACGCCTTCGTCGACATCCAGGCCGGCGCCGGCGGCACCGAGGCCTGCGACTGGGCCAGCATGCTGCTGCGCCAATACCTGAAGTACGCCGAGCGCAAGGGCTTCAAGACGCAGATCGAGGACGAGACGCCGGGCGACACCGCCGGCATCAAGGGCGCCACCATCAAGGTCGAGGGCGACTACGCCTTCGGCCTGCTGCGCACCGAGACCGGCGTGCATCGCCTGGTGCGCAAGTCGCCCTTCGATTCCTCGGGCGGGCGCCACACCAGCTTCGCGAGCATCTTCGTCTA
This sequence comes from Variovorax sp. PvP013, assembly GCF_050435945.1. Classification (NCBI taxonomy): domain Bacteria; kingdom Pseudomonadati; phylum Pseudomonadota; class Betaproteobacteria; order Burkholderiales; family Comamonadaceae; genus Variovorax; species Variovorax sp. PvP013. The sequence continues at coordinate 29,451 of NZ_JBNDLF010000001.1, read as the reverse complement.
CCCGGAGATCGACGACTCGATCGAGATCGAGATCAACCCGTCGGACGTGCGCACCGACACCTTCCGCGCCTCCGGCGCCGGCGGCCAGCACATCAACAAGACCGACTCGGCCGTGCGGCTCACGCACATCCCGACGGGCATCGTGGTGCAGTGCCAGGACGGCCGCAGCCAGCACAGCAACCGCGACGTCGCCTGGAAGCGCCTGCGCTCGCGGCTCTACGACCACGAGATGCGCAAGCGCCAGGAGGAGCAGCAGAAGCTCGAGGACAGCAAGACCGACGTCGGCTGGGGTCACCAGATCCGCAGCTACGTGCTGGACAACAGCCGCATCAAGGACCTGCGCACCAACGTCGAGATCTCGGCCACGCAGAAGGTGCTCGACGGCGACCTCGACGCCTTCATCGAAGCCTCGCTGAAGCAGGGCGTCTGATGGACGCCCCCGCCGCCGTGCGACCCCGTGTCGAAGCCTTCATCTTCGACATGGACGGCACCATGATCGACTCCATGCCCTGGCACACCAAGGCCTGGGGCGAGTTCGCGCGCCGGCGCGGCCTGGCGCTCGACGTCGACGACCTCATGCGCCGCACCACCGGGCGCAACGCCTTCGAGTGCGCCTGCGAGCTGATGGCGCGCACCGTGAGCGCCGAGGAGAGCGCGGCGATCACGCACGAGAAGGAGTCGATCTACCGCGAGCTCTTCGGCGCCGTCTTCGCCGAGGTCGCGGGCTTCCGCGCCTTCGCCGCCGATGCGGCCGCGCGCGGGCTGAAGGTCGCCGTGGGCACGGCGGGCGACCGCCACAACATCGCCTTCGTCATGTCGCGCCTGGGCATGGACCCGTTGCCGCTGGCCATCGTCGGCGGCGACGAGGGCCTGTCGGGCAAGCCCGAGCCGGCCATCTTCCTCGAGGCCGCGCGCCGCATCGGCGTCGCGCCCGAACATTGCGTCGTGTTCGAGGACGCGCCCTTCGGCATCGAGGCGGCGCGGCGCGCGGGCATGCGCGCCGTGGCCGTCTGCACCACCCACACCCCGGACGAGCTCGCGGGGCCGCACGTCGTGGCGGCCGTGCGCACCTACGACGACCTCGTCCTTTCCGACTTTCTGGAGACATTCGATGCTGCAACTGCGTGATGGACAGGCCCCCGTCGACCCGCTGGCGATCCTGCGCGAGGACTACGTCGCGCCGGCCTGGTGGATCGACACCGTCGAACTGACCTTCGACCTCGACCCGGCCAAGACGCGCGTGCTCAACCGCATGCGCCTGCGCCGCAACCCCGACGCCCCGGCGGGCGCGCTGCGCCTGGACGGCGACGAACTCAACCTGGCGCGCGTGCTGGTCGACGGCCAGGGCGCGTCGTTCCGCATCGAGGCCGACCAGCTGGTGATCGACAACCTGCCCGAGAGCTTCGAGCTGGAGATCTTCACCACCTGCTGCCCGGTCAAGAACACCAAGCTCATGGGCCTGTTCGTGAGCGAGGACACCTTCTTCACGCAGTGCGAGGCCGAGGGCTTCCGTCGCATCACCTACTTCCTCGACCGGCCGGACGTGATGGCCAACTACACCGTCACGCTGCGCGCCGACAAGGCCGCCTACCCGGTGCTGCTGTCCAACGGCAATCTGGTCGACAGCGGCGAGCTGCCCGACGGGCGCCACTTCGCGCGCTGGGTCGATCCGTTCCGCAAGCCCAGCTACCTGTTCGCGCTGGTCGCGGGCAAGCTGGTGGCGCGCGAGCAGCGCATCACCACGCGCGCGGGCCGCGACCACCTGCTGCAGGTCTACGTGCGCGCGGGCGACCTCGACAAGACCGAGCACGCGATGAACTCGCTCATCCACTCGGTGCTGTGGGACGAGGCGCGCTTCGGCCTGCCGCTGGACCTCGACCGCTTCATGATCGTCGCCACCAGCGACTTCAACATGGGCGCGATGGAGAACAAGGGCCTGAACATCTTCAACACGAAGTACGTCCTGGCCAGCCAGTCCACCGCCACCGACGCCGACTTCGCCAACATCGAGAGCGTGGTCGGCCACGAGTACTTCCACAACTGGTCGGGCGACCGCGTGACCTGCCGCGACTGGTTCCAGCTCTCGCTCAAGGAAGGCCTCACGGTCTTCCGCGACCAGGAGTTCAGCATGGACCTGTGCGCCGACGCCTCGGCGCGCGCGGTCAAGCGCATCGAGGACGTGCGGGTGCTGCGCACCGCGCAGTTCCCCGAGGACGCCGGCCCGATGGCGCACCCGGTGCGGCCCGACAGCTACATCGAGATCAGCAACTTCTACACCGTCACGATCTACGAGAAAGGCGCCGAGGTCGTGCGCATGATGCAGACGCTGGTCGGCCGCGCCGGCTTCGAGCGCGGCATCACGCTGTACTTCGACCGCCACGACGGCCAGGCCGTCACCTGCGACGACTTCGCCCAGGCGATCGCCGACGCCAACCCCGACACCGAACTCGCGCGTCTGCTGCCGCAGTTCAAGCGCTGGTACGCCCAGGCCGGCACGCCGCGCCTGAGCGCCAGCGCCAGCCACGACGCGGCCGCCGGCACCTACACGCTGCGCTTCGAGCAGCGCTGCCCGCCGACGCCCGGCCAGCCGACCAAGCTGCCGGTGGTCATCCCGGTCAACCTGGGGCTGCTCGACGCCGACGGCCGCGAGATCGCGCTGCGGCTCGAGGGTGAAGCCGACAGCGGCGACACGCGCCCGGGCACCCGCACGCTGGTGCTGACGCAGCCGTCCGAGACCTTCACCTTCACCGGCATCGACGCCGAGCCGGTGCCCTCGATCCTGCGCGGCTTCAGCGCGCCGGTGATCCTGGACTTTGACTACACCGACGCCCAGCTGCTCGCCCTGCTCGCCCACGACACCGACCCGTTCAACCGCTGGGAGGCCGGCCAGCGCCTGGCGCTGCGCAGCGCCATCGCCGCCATCACCGGCCCCGGCGACGACGACGCGGCCGTGCTCGACGCCAGCTACGTCGAGGCCATGCGCGGCGTGCTGCGCGACGCGACGCTCGACGCGGCGTTCAAGGAATTGGTGCTGACGCTGCCCTCGGAGACCTACGTCGCCGAGCAGCTCGACGTGGTCGATCCGCAGCGCGTGCACGTCGTGCGCGAAGCCATGCGCGCGCAGCTGGCCACCGCACTCGCGCCCGAGTGGGAGACGGTCTACGAAGACAACCGCGACACCGGCGCCTACACGCCCGACCCGCTGTCCGCCGGCCGGCGCGCGCTCGCGGGCGTGGCGCTGGCGAACCTGTGCCTGGCCGCGCGCCGCTCCGGCGACACCGTCTGGCCCGGCAGGACATTGCAGCGCTTCAAGGACGCGGCCAACATGACCGACCGCTTCAACGCGCTGTCGGCCCTGGTCTCGTCGGCCCATCCGCTGGCCGAGCAGGCGCTGGCGCGCTTCCACGCCCTGTTCAAGGACGAGGCGCTGGTCATCGACAAGTGGTTCTCGCTGCAGGCCGGCGCGCCCGACCGTGGCGGCGACATCCTGCCGCAGGTGCGGCAGCTAATGAAGCACCCCGATTTCTCGCTGAAGAACCCCAACCGCGCCCGTAGCGTGATCTTCAGCTACTGCAGCGCCAACCCCGGCGCGTTCCACCGCGCCGACGCGTCGGGCTACGTGTTCTGGAGCGACCGCGTGATCGAGCTCGACGCCATCAATCCGCAGGTGGCCGCCCGCCTGGCGCGCGCGCTCGACCGCTGGAACAAGCTCGCCGAGCCCTATCGCGGCGCCGCGCGCGAGGCGATCGTGCGCGTCGCCAGCCGGCCGGGGCTGAGCAAGGACACGCAGGAAGTCGTCACCCGCGCGCTGGCCGATCCGGCCGGCGCACCCTGAACTTTTCCATCGAACGCAAAGGACCCGAGGAACCCACCATGGCCCCGACACAGAAGATTTCACTCACCCGCTACCTCGTCGAGAAGCAGCGCGCCGACGGGCTCATCCCCGGCCAGCTGCGGCTGCTGCTCGAAGTGGTCGCGCGCGCCTGCAAGAGCATCAGCCAGGCCGTCACCAAGGGCGCGCTCGGCAGCGCCCTGGGCACGGCCGAGAGCGAGAACGTGCAGGGCGAGATCCAGAAGAAGCTGGACATCATCGCCAACGAGGTGCTCATCGAAGCCAACGAATGGGGCGGCCACCTCGCCGCCATGGCCAGCGAGGAGATGGACAGCATCTACGTGGTGCCCAACCGCTATCCGCAGGGCGAGTACCTGCTGCTGTTCGATCCCCTGGACGGCTCGAGCAACATCGACGTCAACGTCAGCATCGGCACCATCTTCAGCGTGCTGAAGAAGCCCGACGACCACCCCGGCGTGCAGGAGTCCGACTTCCTGCAGGCCGGCGCCAGGCAGGTCGCGGCGGGCTACTGCATCTACGGACCGCAGACCACCCTCGTCCTCACGGTGGGCAACGGCGTCGCGATGTTCACGCTTGACCACGAGCAGGGATCGTTCATCCTGACGCAGGAGGACATCCAGATCCCGGCCGACACCAAGGAGTTCGCGATCAACATGAGCAACCAGCGGCACTGGGACGAGCCGGTGAAGCGCTACATCGACGAATGCCTGGCCGGCAAGGACGGCCCGCGCGGCAAGGACTTCAACATGCGCTGGATCGCCAGCATGGTCGCCGACGTGCATCGCATCATGATGCGCGGCGGCGTCTTCATGTACCCGTGGGACAAGCGCGAGCCCGACAAGCCGGGCAAGCTGCGCCTGATGTACGAGGCCAATCCCATGGGCTGGCTCGTCGAGCAGGCCGGCGGCGCCGCCACCAACGGCCGCGAACGCATCCTCGACATCCAGCCGACCAAGCTGCATCAGCGCGTGAGCGTCATCCTCGGATCGAAAAACGAGGTCGAACGCGCGACACGCCTCCACGATCCGCTATAATCGAAGGCTTAGCCGGTGTAGCTCAGTCGGTAGAGCAGCTCATTCGTAATGAGAAGGTCGGGTGTTCGATTCATCTCTCCGGCACCAAGTGCAGTAAGGAAACCCTGCTATCAACTCGATAGCAGGGTTTTTCGCTTTCCGACTTGTGTAGCCACCATGTAGCCGTCGTGCTAGCTTAGTGGTGGTCAACTCTGCGTTATTCTGACCACGTAGACGACAAAAAGCCCGCATCAGCGGGCTTGGGGGTGCATAGAGGGATCACCAGCTAGGGACTGACAGGGAAGCAGAGAAGCTTCACTCGCACTTAAAAAGCACCTCAGCTTCGGGCCAACCACCGAACGGTTTTGGGGGGCGCTGGGTAATGTCAACCAGACGGTACTTCCTGCCATCCTTTTCGCAAGACGCTGAAGCTTCCCTTACAGCCTCCAGTTTCAGTTGCTCAGGGTTGTAAAACGCCCCCGCGTTCGTCGAGTGGGTGACTTTGCGGAGCCCGTCACCGAGTGGAACCACCCCAGTCGTAGGAACGGCACAGCCGGCCAAGGCAGCAAGCGGTAGCAGAGTGACAGACAGAAACCTGTTCATTGTTTCTTCCAGCCCATGCGTTCATAAGCAGCCCCACAGGTGTTGATTTCGTTTTGCGCGATGATGGGAAACACTCCCGGCGTGCTTGCGTTGCACTGAGCTACATTGCCCGTTTTTGGGTCTTGATAGACCGCAGGCGCAGCGCAGCCGACCAGCGGCAGCAAGACAAGCATCAGTAGCTTTTTCATCATTCCTCTCTCTCGCGGCCACACGGACCGGGCTAGTTTTTTGGTTTCGTATCTACAGAGAACCTCATTCTGCTTCCAAGAAACAGAACAACCTGTTGTCCGTTCGAGGTAGCCATTGTTTCTCTTCCTTGGCACGCTCGTGAACGACTGGCGATGTAAGTTTAAGCAAGGCTTGACCGGCATTCATCTACATATCGACGTTGCTCGGACAACATACGCGACAAACTGCGTAGCACTTCGCGGTTTCCTCCCTTCCAGCCGTTATGCGATGAAACGGCTTTGCCTTCTTCAGTACGCGGGCCTGTGGACTGCTGCCATGGGCTCCAGCGCCTTATCGCTTCTGACTGCTGCTGTCGTTGGGCGGGTGTCCATTTGCGTGCGGCCATGGCTTGTTTCCTCTAAAAGTTCGGTCGGCGTAATTTTTCTTTTGCCTGCGTGCGTGTGCGCGGAATGTTCCGCGTTGCTTTGTGGAACACCATTGTTTACTTGCTGAGAGCCGCTGGTGATGTTGGCTTGCTTGGCATAAATCACAGGCGGGTTCTTGATTGCGGCAATCGTTTCAACGGTCGCCCTACTCTGTCCCTGAGCCTTGAGCGCAAGGCGCATATAGCTCTCTGTTGCAGCAAGGTGCTGACCCATGTTCAAAGCGGCACGCCTTGCCATCTCGGCAAAAATGGCATTCAAGGCAATGGCTTGGGCAGCAAGCATTTGCTCGGCAGCTGAAAGGTCGTTGGCGCTGACGCGCTTGCCGTGGTCTTGCAAGCTTGCCACCAGTTCAGACAGCGATACGTTCGGCTGCGATGCCTCCAAAAACGTTCTGGCCGTAACCGCGTTAGCCACAACTCCATCAGTTGCTAGGTCTGCAAGCTGGCGGTCCTCAGTGACTCCCGGACGGGTCCTTATTTGCAAGGTGTTCTTTGACGTGTGCATGGTCGCCTATCGATTGCTTGTTGGTGTTTTTGCAGGCTAGTCCCACAGGTTCGAGTCGTGGCTGTATTCGTCACGTTCACGGGTCCAGCCATCGTCGCCAACGTGCAGAGATGGTCTTACGACTTGCTGCTGTGCAGTGCGAGCTACACGCAGCCGGTCTTGATACGGTCCAGCGGACTGAGTACGCCAGCCCACCGCGCGCCACAGTTGATCCAACGAAGCAAGGACACGCACGCGCTCTTTAGAGTCCGGAGATTGGGCAAACCCTACACAGGATAGGGTTCGAGGTTTCTGCCGCTTGTTTTGAAACCCTATGGGGTTCGAACCAATCGCTATAGGGTTCAGCGGACTTTCATCGAGCGGCGACTTGTCCGATGGGCGGATGGTGTTCACATCGATTCCCAGCGCCAACATTGCGCCAGTTGGGTCGCGCTCGATACATGCTGCCATGTAAGGCCATAGGGGGCCGATGGCAGTAGACACTTCCAACAGCTTACAGCGTCGAAAGACGGCTGCAATGGCCCATTGCTTGGCAATGCCGCGCATCTTGGCCCCCGCATGTTTCAGGCCAGCCAGCCCAGCCACTTTCGCAAAAAAGTTCTCACGCAAGCGTTTGAGGGCTGCGCGGTCGATAGGTGCGCTTCCTACATGTGCGCCACCCTTCACAGGCAGCAGCAACACATGAAGGTGCATTGCCGATTCGTCTAGGTGGACCACTGCACTTAGTACCGGCAGGTCCAAGGCACCAGCCAACCAGCTAAGGCACTTTGCGAAGTAATCGGTAGGGTCAGCGACTGCAGTATTTTCAGGCAAGCTAAAGACCGCTTCTATCGCTTGGCAATGGTCACGGCGCAGTTTGCCAGGAACAATGCCCGCATCGGCCTGCAGAGCTGCTGCTTGGACGCATACCTCAGCCGCCGTGGAAGGCCCATGCAAGACCATGTTGCTGTGGATGCGCGTCGGGTCGATGCGGCCTGTAGCGCCTTGCTCTGCCTGTATTTCCCGGAGGTTATGCCGGGCTGCATCCAGCAGAGTGCAGGGCTTGCGTCCATTCACGCGAGATAGGCCAATGCTCTTTACAGCAAAGTGGGCAATGCTCTCAGCCATGAGCCCCCCCTTGCTTGCGCTTGGCAAGCCATTGCAAAACAACGCGGCGGCCTTGCGGCGTCAACCAATAAATGCCAGGGCGGGCAATGCAGCCGTCGCGGTCAACGACAACTATGCGGGTGCAGGGCAAATGCGCTTTTCCAAGCCCATACTCACGCAGCCGCCGTATCAAATCAGGGCCGTTCGCACAGCCCACTTCCCAGTCAAAAGCTTCGCGCGTCACAGATGGACGACGCAGCAGGAAATCCAGCGCGCGAAGCTCGCGAGGGTTGTCCGTGCCATGAAATTTCGCCGGATAGTCACTAGAATTGTGGGCAGCGACCTCAGGAAAGAAGCCCACTTGAGTTTTTGACGGTGCGGTAGCCTTAGTCATCTGGAACCCCCTTTGCGGAACCAATGGGACGGGGCAGCACACCACAATGTCAATAGCAGGCGGTTGATTGCGGCGCTCATTTACAGCACCTTTAGCGCAGCACGGATGCCCGCCGTAGGCCAACCAAGGCGGCCATTAATGCGTACAGGCTGAAGGCCTTCGGGAGATTTTGACGCGGATGCCCAGCCCCTCAAGGTCTGAGGGCGGCGCAGCAGATAGTAGGCGGCTTGCTCAGTCGGCACCGTGGGACGGTTGACTAGCTCCAACGGTGGAAACCGTTGATCCTCAGATGGAGCACAGCGGGTTGCGCGGTTGTTGTCGGATGCGGTCAGCACTTGCGGCTGTAGCGTGGTCGTAGATTGCATTAATAATCTCCTGCGCCATCTCGGCGTTAGGGTTGTCCCAGCCAACGTAGCTGGGGTACGGGCGGCGCATAACTGCGTTGACTCGTTACGAGCACTATAGAGGAACTGGCCTCTCGTTGAGGACAGGGAATGCTGGAATCATTTGTCCGTACCCATTTTTTCCAAACGCCTTGCGTCTTGAAGCACCTCAACCGACCACATTTCGGTTGTTTTGTACTGCTTCACCAAGGCAGCCATCGTCATTTCCCTAGCCTGCTCCGCCCATCGGGGCTGACGAATTGCCAGCTTGATAGCTTCGGAAAGAGATAGCTTGGCGTCAGAGATGATTTCGTCCACGTCGATCCGAAACGCAGCTTTTTCGGCTAGCTCCCATTTTAGTGGACGACCAGCAGGGGCGTTTACCTGAAATCCTGGTACGTGTGCCTTGGCAAGTTCGAAAGCTAACCGCATCCAATTTCCAGCCTCAACTTGATGTGCCTCGAAAAGTGCTGGTAGCTTTGAAAGCATTTCGATGTTGATTCGTTGCTGCTCTGCATTCAGGTCAGACAAAAGACCATGATGTTGTTGAACGATTGGTTCCTTGAGCTTGCCTTCGTACATCATTTCATACCCTCAGAGAGTTTCAGAATAGGTGTTCCAGCAGGCAGGCAACAAAACCCGCCTTTGCGCTCATCAGTTCATTCCGGGCGGAACATCAACTCACCGCGCGAAGCTTCCCGGGTACTACATCGACCACAAACGCGATGCCAGCTAGATTCAAGATATGTGCTTCGATTCGCTCTAGGTACGGGCGCAGTGCATCCACGCTTCGGGGCCGATAGCCCTCGGCAGTGGCACTAGGCTTATGCCCCATGACTTGTGCGATGGCTCCGGCAGGGGCTCCAGCGGCCTCACCAAGCAACGAGAACGAGCGGCGTAGACCGTGGATGGTTAGCCTGTCGATGGCAGCACTCTGCAGGGCTTTGGTATGGCTTGCGCGAGTGTCTGTGATACGCCCAGCCCTTCCTGTGCTGGCGAAAACAAATGCGTTCGCGCGAGGTAGGGTCGCCAGTAGTTGCGCCAAGTACGGAGTCAATGGGATGGTTCGGGTCGCGTCTACCTTGTCGGCAATCGTCAACTTGCGCCACTGGAAGTCCACGTTTGCCCATGTCAATGCAGCCAGTTCTTCACGGCGAGCGCCTGTCAGCAGCAAAGCCCGCAAGTAGACCGATGCTGTTCGATTGTTGAGTTGCTCCACACTATTCCACCAGCCGAGCACCTGTGCAGTCTCCAATGCATCGGTACGGCGCGTATTGCTCGGAAGGCTTTCCACGATGGCAGCGGCTCTGCCAGCATCGCGGTTTGTCAGCCCCCGATATTCAGGACGGGCCGTGCACCAGCGAAGAAAGCCCCGGAACATCATCAGGGCGCGAGTAGCTTGGTGTTTGCCTGCAAGGGCTTCGCGGTCGTACCAAGCCTTTAAACTGTCTTCGTTCACCGCAGCCAGCGGTACCGCCAACAGGGGATAGAGGGGGCCCGGTCGAGTTAAGCCTTCCCCTCTCTTTTTCTTCGTCCCGCCGGCACCAGCCATTGCTTTCAAGTCTGCAAGGTAGCGCGGCTTCCAAGAATCGCGGCGCTTGGGTCGGCCTTGCTCTAGGTACAGCGGCCACACCTCACCAACGGTCAGAGCTTGGGCGATTGCAGCGGCTGCTTTAGACGCCTTGTCGGCTTGTTGCTGACGTTCTACTTCGCGGGGGTCGTTACCGGAATCGACGCTCACCCGTAGACGGTTCGCTTCCTGTCTAGCTCGCTCAATGCTCCAAGTGCGAACGTCGCCAATCGTGCGACGGATGGTCTGTCTGTGTAGCTTTGCCTCAAACACATAGGACTTGGCTCCCGCAGCAGTTACGCGCACGCGAAGGCCGGGTGCTTTGCAGTCGCGAAGAAAGGCTTGCTGCTTGCCGTCTGGACACGTCAGGCGCTCGATTGCACCGTTTGACAGGTCACATGCTTGCGAAAGGTCAGGGGTATCAGTCTTGCGCGGGCGGACCATGTTCTATCCCCTTGGTAGTGGCTACACCCAAACTCCGTGTAGCCACCATGTAGCCAAAATCCCTCAGTTTTGAGGAATACCGATCAACACAGATGCTGTACTTCCAACCAGTAAAGTGAACACAACCTGTTGATTTACATAGATTCTATCAACGGCAATCAACATAGGGAAATGTATCTATCCGGTCATTCGTAATGAGAAGGTCGGGTGTTCGATTCATCTCTCCGGCACCAGTCTCCTTCCCAGGGAGCGCCCCTCGCGGGGCAGTTCTGGGACATCAAGCCTCCTTCGGGAGGCTTTTTCGTGCCCGCTCGCATTCCGAACCCCGAAGTCCCTGATCGACGGCGGCAGTGATGTACTACGCAAGTAGTCATTCTTCTGTTCACATTTTGAAACATCGGGACTAGACTGTCTTCTTTTCGCGCTCCGCGAGACGATGCGCATGGAGGGGCCACAGTGTGAAGAAACGACTTCCCGCCGGATTCATCGACGGCCGCACGGTGGCCGAGGGCACGCGGTTCGAGGCCGACGTCTGCATCGTGGGCGCCGGACCGGTCGGGCTGTCGATGGCCGAGGCGCTGGTGGCGCGCGGTCTCACGGTGTGCATCGTCGAGAGCGGCGGCTTCGAGTACGACCCGGCGGAGCACGCGCTGTGTCGCGGCGAGAAGGCCGGCGACGCCACGGTGGACCCGTACGCCATCCGCACGCGGCAGTTCGGCGGCCTGTCCAACGTCTGGTCGATCATCTTCGACCGCCCCCGCATCGGCGTGCGCTACGTGCCGCTCGATCCTATCGACCTGGAGGCGCGCGACGAGATCCCGCACAGCGGTTGGCCCTTCGGGTTCTCCGAACTGGCGCCCTGGTACGAGCAGGCGCACGCGGTGTGCGAGCTGGGCGCCTTCGACTACGAAGGCGCGTCGCGGGCGACGCCCGCGGCCGGCTGCATCGTCTCGCCCGACGGCGAACTCAGGACCAGCCTGTTCCAGTTCGGTCCGGCCGACCGCTTCTTCGGCCGCTCGCCGGCGATCCTGGCGCGCTCCGGCCAGGCGACGGTGCTGCTGCACACCAGCGCCCTGGAGATCGACGTCTCCGACGACGGTGCCCATGTGACCGGCCTGCGCGCCGGGTGCCTCGACGGCCGGCGGCTGTCGGTCGCGGCACGCGGCTACGTGCTCTCGACCGGCGCGCTGGAGAACGCCCGGCTGATGCTGCTGTCGAACCGCCACGATCCCGCCGGCGTCGGCAACCGCCACGGCCTGGTCGGCCGCTACCTGATGGATCACCCGCAGGACTATGCCAGCCACATCGTGCCCCGGAGCCGCGATCTCTTCGACCGGCTCGCGATGTACGACCTGCAGGCCGACAAGGGCGTGGGCTACATGGCCAAGCTCGGCTTCACCGAAGCGGCGATCCGGAAGCACGGCCTGCTCAACATGACCTTCCTGATGATCCCGCTCGAAGCCACGACCCTGACGCCGGCGGTCAACAGCTTCCGCGCGCTGCTCACCGGCCACTCGCGCTTCAAGGCGCCCGAGGGCCTGTTCGCCAAGGTGGGGGCGATGGCGCGCGATCCGTTCTCGATCGCGCAGCACCTCTACCGCTTCTACGCCACGCCGGGCGTGATCTCCTCGATCGGCTACGGTGGCTGGTCGCGCGTGGCCGACAAGGCGCACACCTTCGTCGACCACATCGAGGTGGTGAACCAGCTCGAGCAGTACCCGCACGCCGACAACCGCGTGACGTTGGGCGACTCCGTCGACGCCTTCGGCCAGCGCCGGCTGCGCTACGACTTCAGCTGGCGCGCCGAGGACCAGGAGCGTTTCGTCCACAGCCGCCGCCACTTCGCCCGGCTGGTGTCGGACTCGGGACTGGGCACCTACCACTTCGACCCGCAGGCGCGCCCCAGCGAGCCGACGTCGCACCATCCGATGGGCACCACCCGCATGCACGTCGATCCGACCGAAGGCGTGGTCGACGCGAACTGCCGGGTCCACGGCATGGACAACCTGTTCGTCACCGGCGCGTCGGTGTTTCCCACCGGCGGCTACGCCAATCCGACGCTCAGCGCGATCGCGATGGGACTGCGGCTGGCGGCGTTCCTGGCGGTCGTCGTTCCGTTGCTCGACCTGGGCGGCTAACCTGCGAACCATGCCCGCCACCGCACCCGCCTTTTCCCTGTCCACCGATGCCACGGCCCGCATCGACTGCCACGTCCACGTCTTCGACCCGGAACGCTTTCCCTACGCGCCCGATGCCTGGTACGTGCCGACCCCGGCCGAGACCGGCACCCCGGCGCAGCTCGACCGCGTGCTCGACGCGCACGGCGTGCGCCACGCGCTGCTGGTCGGTCCCAATTCGGGTTACGGCACCGACAACCGCCTGCTGCTCGACACGCTCGCGCGCGGTCGCGGGCGGCACAAAGGCATCGCGGTGCTGCGCAACGACGCCGGTCGCGACGAGCTGCAGGAACTGAAGGCGCGGGGCGTGGTCGGCGTCGCCTTCAACGCGGCGCTGCTGGGCGTCGATTTCTATCGCGACGTCGGCCCCCTCCTGGAACGGCTGCGCGACCTGGACCTGTGGGCCGACGTGCAGGTGGAAGGCGACCAGCTGGTGACGCTGGCACCGATGCTCGAAGGCAGCGGCGCGCGGCTGGTGTTCGACCATTGCGGTCGCCCGGTGCCGGCCCGTGGGGTCGGTCAGGCCGGGTTCGCCGCCCTGCTCGGACTCGCGCGGACCGGTCGCGCGGCGGTCAAGCTCTCCGGCTTGGCCAAGGTGTCGACGCTGGCACCGCCGCACGACGACGTCCGACCCTGTCTGGAGGCATTGATCGAGGCCTTCACGCCGAGGCAACTCGTCTGGGCCTCGGACTGGCCCTTCCTGCGCGCGCCGGCGCGCATCGACTACGGCCCGCTGCTCGACGCTCTCGACGACCTGCTGCCCGATGCCGCCGCACGGCACGCGGTGCTGTGGGAGACGCCACGACGGCTCTTCGGCTTCGGCACCGCCGGGGACTGAACGGGTGCCCTTACCCGTGGCGCTGCTGCTCCTGGTCGGGACGGGGCCAGAACACGGGGATGTCTTCGCGCGCGCACAGGGCGCGAGCCTCCAGCTCGCTCAATTCGGTCACACTCAGTTGCTCGACCGCATCGATGTGCGGCTCGTCGTCGTCCAGCGGCATCGGCTGGCTCACTTCGGGGAGATCGGTCGCGGACTGGTCGACTCGAGTGGCGCTTCTGCGTCTCAGGAATGCAATCATGCGGTCATTGTGAGCGGTTGCTTCCGATGTGCAGTCGAGCGTTTCACGACGTTACTTCCAAGGGTTAACACGCTTGCATTCAGCTGTAACAAGCCATGGACAGGTTCGTGCCCGGATGTAAAAGGCACGCTCCTTTCCAGGCCTCGCCGGGGTCGCCGCGCCACACTGCGATGTGGCGCGCGCGCCACCGATCCTCCCGTTTCCTCCGACGCACACACACCATGACCCCATCGCGTACCGGCGGCCAGATCCTGGTCGACCAACTCATCCTCCACGGCGTCCGGCAGCTCTTCTGCGTGCCCGGCGAGAGCTTCCTGGCCGTGCTCGACGCCCTGCACGACGCCGCCATCGACGTCACGGTATGCCGCCAGGAGGGCGGCGCGGCCATGATGGCCGAGGCCCAGGGCAAGCTCACCGGCCGGCCCGGCGTGTGCTTCGTGACGCGCGGCCCCGGCGCCACCAACGCCGCCGCCGGCGTCCACATCGCGCACCAGGACTCGACGCCGATGCTGCTGTTCGTCGGCCAGGTGGCGCGCGGCGCGCTCGGGCGCGAGGCCTTCCAGGAACTCGACTACGGCGCGGTCTTCGGCACCCTGGCCAAGTGGGTGGTGGAGATCGACGATCCGGCACGCGTGCCCGAGCTGGTCTCGCGCGCCTTCCACGTCGCCTGCTCCGGGCGCCCCGGCCCGGTGGTGATCGCCCTGCCGGAGGACATGCTGACCGAGGCCGCCGCCGTCGCCGACGCCCTGCCCTTCGCCGTCGCCGAGACGCACCCCGGCGCCGCCGACATGGCGCGCTTCCAGGAACGCCTGGAGGCGGCCGAGCGGCCGGTGGTGATCCTCGGCGGCAGCCGTTGGTCGGAAGACGCCACGCGCGAGGTCGCCGCCTTCGCCGCCGCCTTCGCGCTGCCGGTCTACTGCTCCTTCCGCCGCCAGATGCTCATGAGCGCCGAGCACCCGTCGTACGCGGGCGACCTCGGCCTAGGCGCCAACCCGAAGCTGCTCGCGCGCATCCGCGACGCCGACCTGATCGTGCTGCTGGGCGGACGGCTGTCGGAGGTGCCCTCGCAGGGCTACGATCTGCTCGACATTCCGGTGCCGCGCCAGGCCCTGATCCATGTCAACGCCGACGCCGACGAACTCGGCAAGCTCTACCGCGCGGCGCAGTCCATCCACGCGACGCCGCAGGGCATCGCGCCCGCGCTGGCCGCCCTGCGCCCGGGCGCGCCGCCGCGCTGGTCCGCCCACACGCAGGCCGCGCGCGCCGAGTTCCTGGCCTGGAGCGACACGGCGCCGATCCGCATCCCCGGGCCGCTGCAGATGGGCGAGGTCATGCGGCACCTGCACGAGGTGCTGCCGGCCGACACCATCTTCTGCAACGGCGCGGGCAACTTCGCGACCTGGGTGCACCGCTTCTGGCCGTTCCGCGCCTTCGCCAGCCAGCTCGCGCCGACCAGCGGCTCGATGGGCTACGGTCTGCCCGCGGGCGTCGGCGCCAAGCGGCTCTGGCCGCAGCGCGAGGTGGTGGTGTTCGCGGGCGACGGCGACTTCCTGATGCACGGCCAGGAGTTCGCCACCGCCGTGCAGTACGGCCTGCCGATCATCGTGGTGCTGCTGGACAACGCCATGTACGGGACCATCCGCATGCACCAGGAGCGCCACTATCCCGGCCGCGTCAGCGCCACGCGGCTGCGCAACCCCGACTTCCGCGGCTATGCCGAGGTCTTCGGCGGCCACGGCGAGCGCGTCACGGACACGGCCGAGTTCGCCCCCGCCCTGGCGCGGGCGCGCGCGAGCGGCAAGCCGGCCCTGCTGCACTGCCTGCTCGACGCCGAGGCCATCACGCCGGGCAGCACGCTGCAGTCGATCCGCGAGGCGGCGCTCGCCAAGGGCTGACGCGCGCGGAGGTCGCGGGGCATCGTCGGGCGCGATGCCGACACATCGGCGGCGCCGGAATCCCCGGGTGATGGGCGATGCGGGACTACGTGAGCAGACGCTTGCGCGACCCGGGAGGGATCGGGATTCGACGCCATGATCCGGCTCGTTCCCATCCAGGGCCACAGAGCCTCAACCACAACGTCGATCCAGCCATGAACACTCCTTACGCCAACACCGCCGCCAACCGCGCCATCGACCCCCCCGCCTGGAAACGCGTTTCCTGGGGCGCCATCGTGGCGGGCGTCGTCATCGCCATCGTCGTCCAGATGGTGCTGAGCCTGCTGGGCGCCGGCATCGGCCTGAGCACGATCGATCCGATGCGCTACAGCAGCCCCGATGCCTCCACCTTCGGCATCGGCGCCGGTGTCTGGTGGGCCGTGAGCAGCATGATCTCGCTGTTCGCCGGCGGCTGGGTCGCGAGCCACCTGGCCGGCGTGCCCGAGAAGACCGACGCCCTGCTGCACGGTCTGGTGACCTGGGGCCTGGCCGCCATCGTGACGGCCTACCTGCTGGCCTCGGCCGTGGGCGCCGTGGTGCGCGGCGGTGCCAACGTGGTCGGCACGGCCGCCTCCGTCACGGCCACCGGCGCCGCGGCCGCGGCCGCTCCCCTGGCCAACATGGCCAAGGAACAGCTGCAGTCGAGCGGCATCTCCTGGGATTCCATGAAGGACGAGGCCGAGAAGCTCCTGAAGCAGACCGGCAAGCCGGCCCTGCAGCCCGAAGCCATCGCCAACAAGGCCGAGAACGCCGCCGACCAGGCCACGGGCACCGCCTCGGCGGCCGCCAACGGCCGGGCGTCGACCGACGACCTGCAGAGCGTGATCCAGAAGATCATCACCTCGGGCAAGAGCACCGTCGACCAGGTCGACCGTGACGCCGTCGTCAACGTCGTGATGGCCCGCGCCAACGTCGACCGCGCCGAAGCCGAAGCCCGCGTGGACGGCTGGATCAAGAATTACCAGCAGGCCCGCGCCAAGTTCGACGAGCAGAAGGCCGCCGCCGAAGCCAAGGCCCGCGAAGTGGCCGACGCCACCGCCAAGGCTTCGTCGCAAGCCGCGCTCGCCGCCGCCCTCGCCCTGGTGCTGGGTGCCATCGCCGCCGCCCTCGGCGGTCTGGCCGCCCGCCGCGATCCGATGGTTCGCACCACCGCCCGCGCCTACAACTGATCCACTCCACCTCAAGGAACCACGCCATGTTCGGAAAACTCTTCAAGATCGCGACCGTCGGCTGGATGGCGCTCAAGTGGTATCGCTCGCGCAACGGCGGTGCCCGTGGCACCACCTCGGCGAGCAACGT
This sequence comes from Variovorax sp. PvP013, assembly GCF_050435945.1. Lineage (NCBI taxonomy): Bacteria > Pseudomonadati > Pseudomonadota > Betaproteobacteria > Burkholderiales > Comamonadaceae > Variovorax > Variovorax sp. PvP013. Next base: position 12,498 of record NZ_JBNDLF010000001.1, on the reverse strand, counting down.
GAACCAGCCGTTCCGACGCCGCTGATCACGCACCGCGACGCCACGGCGTCGCGACCGTCACCAGAAAAAGCCGGCTCCATCGCCGGCTTTTTTTCGTCTATCCAGTGCCGGCCCGTGGCCCGGACGAGCTGGGCTCGGTCGCGTTCCGGCATCAGCAGGTTGAAGCCGTCGAGCGTGGGCGAGACGAGGACCTGCAAACCGATCCGATGGATCGATCCATTGGTGCCGTGCTGGCTCAGGGCCGTGACCGCGAGCCGTCCGAGCGCCCATGCCATCGCACTCGGCCGCGACGGCGGGCACCGCCGTTCCACGCCTCACATCCGGTTCAGACGCGATGGCGACAGGGTCTCCGCGTCCAACCCCTCGGCCCGCAGCGACTCGGGCAGCGCCTCGCCCAGCAGCAGGCTGCGCGCCAGCGCCGCCGCGCCGGCGGCGCTCTGGATGCCGTAGCCGCCCTGCCCGGCGAGCCAGAAGAAACCCTCGCGCGCGTCGTCCCAGCCGATCGCCATGTCGCCGTCGGCCACGAAGGAGCGCAATCCGGCCCAGACGCGGTGCGGGCGGCGGATCGTCATCGTGGTGGCCAGCTCGATGTGGTGGATGCCCAGCGCGACGTCGAACTCCTCGGGCACGACGTCGTGCGGGTGCACCGGGTCGGCATTGGCCGGCGAGCCCAGCAGCTGGCCGGCGTCGGGCTTGAAGTAGTAGCGCTCGTCGATGCCGACCACCGCCGGCCAGCGCGCGGCGTCGACGCCCTCGGGCGGCGCGAAGGTGAAGGCCGTGCGCCGGCGCGGCTCCAGGCCGATGCGGCGGGCGCCGGCGAGTTCGGCCAGTTCGTCGGCCCAGGCGCCGGCCGCGTTGACGAGGTGGCGCGCGCGCAGGGCGCGGCCGTCGGCCAGGGTCACGGTCCAGGCGCCGCCGTCGCGCACGAGGCCGATGACGTGGGCGTCGGTCCAGACGCGGCCGCCGTTCCGGCGGAAGCCGCGCAGGTAGCCCTGGTGCAGGGCGTGCACGTCGATGTCGCTCGCGCCGTCCTCCGCCAGGCCGAAGGCGGCGGCCTCGGGACGCAGGCAGGGCACGGCGGCCAGCATCTCGTCCTGGCCGAGCCGGCGCACGTCGCGCGAGCGTTCCGACAGCTCGCGCCAGGCCGCTTCCAGCAGGTCGCCCTGCTCGGCCGAGGCGACGTGCATCACGCCGCGCGGCGTCAGGATCGGGTCGGTGCCGAAGGCGGCCGGCGGCCGGTCGAAGAAGGCGCGGCTCGCGCGCGTCAGCGCCCGGATCGCCGGCGTGCCGTAGGTCTCCATGTAGAGCGCCGCCGAGCGCCCGGTGGTGTGGTAGCCCGGCTGGCTCTCGCGCTCGAGCAGCACGGTCGGCGCGTGGGCCGCGAGTTCCCAGCCGGTCGAGGCCCCGGCGATGCCGGCGCCGACGATGGCGAATTCGAAGGTGTCCATGAAGCGGGGATTTCTCCGGATGGGGTTCAGACGGCCGAGGCGCTGCCGCCCGAGACGGCGCCGCCCAGGATCGGCGGCGCGGTGACGATCGAATCGAGCGCCGGCACCGGAGGGCGCAGGCGGTCGGCGTCGGGACGCGGGCGGCGCAATGCCGGCGTGGCGGCGAAGGCGCGCTCCATCGCGTGCGCCACGCCCAGCGTGTGGCGGTCGGCGCGGAAGCGGCCGACGATCTGCAGCCCGAACGGCAGGCCCGCCGCGTCGGTGCCGCACGGCAGGCTCAGCGACGGGTGCGTGGTCAGCGTGGTGACGTAGGTCAGCGACAGCCAGCGGTAGTAGTTGGCCTGCGCGCGGCCTTCGACGTGCGTGGCGTGCGGCTCGGTCCAGGGGAACGGCGAGACCGGCGTCGTCGGCGCCAGGACGATGTCGAACTCGCGGTAGGCGGCCTGGAAGCGCGCCAGGATGCGCGTCTGCTCGGCCTGCGCCCAGGCGCAGTCGAGCAGGCTCATGGCCGCGCCCATCTCGTAGTTGGCGCGCGGATTGGCGCCCAGGCTGGCCGGGTCGCGCTCGTAGGCCGCGCGCGTACCGGCGACGAAGGCCTCGGCGCGCAGCACGTCGAAGCAGCGGTGCACCTCGCCGAGGTCGAAGTCCACCGGCTCGCAGCGGCGGAACAGGTGGCGCATGGCGGCGATCTTCTCGCGGAAGGTGGCGCGGATGCCGGGGTCGACGTCGCAGGCGCCGAAGTCCTCCGTGTAGCCCACGCGCAGGCCGCCCAGGTCGACCTCCGGCGGCAGCAGGAAGGACAGAGGATCGAGTTCGTACGTCAGCGGGTCGGTGGCCGAGACGCCGGCCGTGGCGGCGAGCTGCAGGCAGGCGTCGGCGACCGTGCGGCCCATCGGCCCGACCACCGAGATCGGCGTCCAGCCCAATGGCTTGCGCGAGCTGGGCACCACGCCCGGCGAGGGCCGGAAGCCCACCACGCCGCACTTGGCCGCCGGGATGCGCAGCGAGCCGCCGGTGTCCGAGCCGGTGCACACCGGCAGCATGTCCAGCGCCAGCGCCGCCGCCGAGCCGCCGGACGATCCGCCCGCGTTCAGCCGGTTGTCGAACGGGTTGCCGGTGGCGCCCCAGACCGGGTTGCGCGTGTTGGCGCCGGCGCCCATCTCGGGCACGTTGGTCTTGCCCGCGACGATGGCGCCGGCCGCGCGCAGGCGCCCCACCAGCACGTTGTCGGCCGCCGGCACGTTGGCGCGATGGATCGGCGAGCCGAAGGTGGTCAGCAGGCCGGCCGTGTCCTCCAGGTCCTTCACGCCCAGTGGCAGGCCGTGCAGCAGGCCCAGCGGCGCGCCGGCCATGACGGCCGCCTCGGCGGCGCGGGCCTCGTCGCGGGCGCGCTCGAAGCAGGTGGCCGTCACGGCGTTGACGTACGGATTGACCGCCTCGATGCGCGCGATGCAGGCGTCGAGCAGCTCGACGGGCGAGAGCTGCCTGGCGCCGATCAGGCGGCGCAGTTCGGTGGCGGGCAGCGCGATCAGGTCGCTCGATGGGCTCATGGCGTTCGTCTCCGTGGCGGGTTCATTCCGCCTTGATGTTGGCACGCGCGGCGACGGCGCGCATCATTGGCAGCTCGCGCTCGATCAGCGTGGCGACGGCCGCGCCGCCCTCGAACTTCGGCTCCAGCCCGGCGGCGAGCAGCTTCTCGCGCACCTCGGGCACGGCCAGCGTGTCGGCCAGGGCCTTTTCCAGCCGCGCGCGCACGGCCGGCGGCAGGCCGCGCGGCGCGACGACGGCGATCCAGGTGTCGGCGTCGACGTCGAAGCCCGATTCGGCGAAGGTCGGCACGTTCGGCAGCAATGCCGAGCGCTTCGCGGTGGTCACGGCGATGGCCTTGATCTTGCCGGTCTTGAGCTGGGGGATGGCGGCCGAGACGGTGTCGACCGAGAACGGCACCTGGCCGCCCATCAGGTCGGTCATGGCCGGCGCGCTGCCCTTGTAGGGAATGTGGACCAGCTGCGTCCCGGTGGCGCGCAGGATCTGTTCGCCCGTGAACTGCGAGGTGGTGCCGGTGCCGTAGGAGGCATACGAGTACTTGCCCGGCGCCGCCTTGGCGAGCGCGGCGAACTCCTTCGGCGTGGACGCCGGCACGTCCTTGTGGGCCAGCAGCACGAGCCCGGTGCGCCCGACCATGCCGATCGGCTCGAAGCCCTTGACCGGGTCGTAGGGCAGCTTGGGTTGGATCGCCGGATTGACGGTGAAGGTGGTGCCCGAGCTGATCAGCAGCGTGTAGCCGTCCGGCGCCGCCTTGGCGACGTAGCTCGCGCCGATGATGGTGCCGGCGCCGGCGCGGTTGTCGGCCACCACGTTCTGGCCGAGCTTCTCGCCCAGGGTCTTGCCCACCAGCCGGCCGACGACGTCGGTCGCGCCGCCGGGCGGGAACGGAATCACCAGCTGGATCGGCTTGGACGGATAGGCGTCGTCGGCGTGGGCGACGCCGGCCGGGAGGACGAGGCTGGCAGCCAGCGCGACGCCGGCCAGGATCAGGGTGGAGTTCATGGGAGAGGCTTTCCGGGGTCGGGTTTGGCGGGGGATGCGCAAAAGTGCGCGGAGGTGCGCGGAGGGCGGGTGAAAGGGGGGATGCGGGCCGGCCGCGTCAGGCCATGGCGGCCGAGCGGGCGAGACCCGCCGCGCCGCGGTCGCGGAAGCGGGCGTATTCGTCGTCGGGCACGAACAGCCCGCCGGTGGTCCAGGCGATGTGGGTGGAGCGCGCCAGACGGGCGGCATCGATGCCGTGGCGCGCCAGGTAGTCGCGCCCGTCGGCCGAGCCCAGCAGCATCGCCGGCCCGCCCAGGCCGGCGGCGGCCGAGGGCTCGATGCGCAGGTCCTCGGTCGCGGCGGCGAGTTCGAGCCACGGGAACAGGGCTTCGTCGTCGACCGTGCAGACACCGGCGAGCAGCGGCGCCACCGCCGCGGCCGCCAGCAGCGAGGCGCGCGGCACCGCCAGGCCGTCGGCCTCGGTGCGGTTGTCCAGGCCGATGTCGTAGACCGACGGATGCGGCCCCAGGTGCGCGCCCTCCGCCGTGCCCGCGAGCATCTGCACCAGGAAGCACGGCGAGCGGGTCGGCTCGACGAAGACGCAGTGCGCGTGCGGACCGTAGTGCTGCGCCAGCCCCAGCGCGATGCCGCCCGGCGCGCCGCCCACGCCGCACGGCAGGTAGACGAACAACGGGTGCCCGGCGTCCACCGGCCGGCCCAGCATCGCCAGCTGCGCGGCGAGGTGCGGCGCCGCGGCGGCATAGCCCAGCAGCAGCGACAGCGAGCGCTCGTCGTCGACGAAGTGGCAGCGCGGATCGGCGGCGGCGGCCTCGCGCCCGGCCGCCACGGCCTGCGCGTAGTCGCCCGCGTGCTCGACCACCGTGACGCCCCGGCGGCGCAGGCGCTCCTTCTTCCATTCCTTGGCGTCGGCCGACATGTGGACCACGGCCCGGAAGCCCAGCGCCGCGGCCATCACGCCGATCGACAGGCCCAGGTTGCCGGTCGAGCCGACGGCGATCTCGTGCGTGGCGAACAGCGCCCGCGCGGCCGGCGACACCAGCGCGAGCGGGTCGCCCCCGACGTCGATGCCGTGACGCATCGCGAGCGCCTCGGCATGCTCCAGCACCTCGTGGATGCCGCCGCGCGCCTTGATCGAGCCGGCCACCGGCAATGCGTGATCGCCCTTGACCAGCAGCGTGCCGGCCTCGGGCGGCAGGCCCAGTGCCGCCTGCAGGCGCGGCACCGGCCGCAGGGCGGATTCGATGACGCCGGCCCCGGCGCGCAACTCCGGGAACAGTTCCTGCAAGGCCGGCGCGCAGCGGCGGAAACGCGCCACGGCGCCCGCCACGTCGGCCGGACCGACGAGGGACGGCGTGGCGGCCAGGGCGACGGCGCGATCGACGTGGGAGGCCCACAGCACGGGCTCGGCGGCGCGCAGGGCGTCGAGTGAAAAATCCGCGATGGCGGGAGTGGCGAAGGAATGAGGCATAAGGTGGGGAAATTCTCCGGTCCGTCGTCGGCGGGCACAACGCATTGGTATTGCGCCGGCCATTAGCCGGACTCATCGCCGCATGGACATCCGCCTCACGCCTTCGCTCCTCGCATGGTTACGGTGCTTCGAAGCCACCGCACGGTGCCGCAGCTTCACCCGCGCCGCCTCGGCGTTGTGCGTGACCCAGGGCGCGGTCAGCCAGCAGGTCAAGCACCTGGAGGACTGGCTCGGCCGCCCGCTGCTGCTGCGCACGCCCCGCGCGCTCGTGCCCACGCCCGAGGGCCAGTGGCTGGCGGTGGTGCTGCGCGAGTCGTTCCAGGCCATCGAGGGCACACTCGGCCAGCTGCGCGAGGCCCGGCCCGACCAGCCCACGGGCCTGAGCTGCGCGCCCTCCTTCGCCATGGGCTGGCTCACGCCCCGGCTGGGCGACTTCTACCGCGCCCACCCGGACGTGGGCCTGCGCGTGGTGGGCGAGTTCCACGCGCTCGACCGCGAGCGCATGGCGCGCGACGACGTCGAGGCCGCCGTGCGCTTCGACCTCGGCGACTACCGCGACCTGCAGGCCACGGCCTTCCTCGACGAGTGGCTGGTGCCGGTGGCGAGCCCCGCCTTCCTGCTCGCCCACCCCGACCTGCGCGAGCCGGGCGACCTGCGTCCCGCGATGCTGCTGCACGACGACAGCCCCTGGGCCGGCGCCGGCCCGACGCAGGAATGGGGCGACTGGCTGCGCCATGCCGGCGTCGACCCGCCCGACCTGGCGGCGGGCCACCACTTCAATCTCTCCCAGCTCGCCGTCGGCGCCGCGCTGGCCGGCCAGGGCGTCGCCATCGGCCGCGCCGCGCTGGTGCTCGACGACCTGGTCGCCGGCCGGCTGGTGGCGCCCTTCGGCCGGCCGATGCGTTCGCGCGCGTCGTACTTCTTCGTCACCGGCATGGCGCCGTCGGCCGCGGTGCTGCAGGTGCAGGCCTGGCTCGGCGCGCAGGCCGCGCGCTTCCGCGTGCGGCGCGACGCCGTCTTCGCCGGGCTGCGGCCGCTGTCCGCGCCGGGTGCCGCGCGCGACATCGACGACGCCGCGCCGACGCCTACGATGGCGGTCCCTTCTCCCTCGCCCGGGTCAGGTCCGCCATGAACATCCACGACGCCGTCGCCAGCCGCCGCTCGGTGCGCCACTTCCTTCCCACGCCGGTGCCCGCGCCGGTCATCCGCCGCGTGCTCGAACAGGCCCTGCGCGCGCCCTCGGGCGGCAACCTGCAGCCCTGGCACCTGCACGTGGTGGGCGGCGCGAAGCTCGACGAACTCAAGGCGCTGATGCGCGAGCGCCTCGAACAGACGCCGCGCGGCGAGGGCGCCGAGTACGACGTCTATCCGCGCGAGCTGACGTCGCCCTACCGCGAGCGTCGCCACGCCGTGGGCGAGCAGATGTACGAGCGCCTGGGCGTGCCGCGCGAGGACCGCTTCGCGCGCCTGCGCTGGTTCGCCCGCAACTACCAGTTCTTCGGCGCGCCGCTGGCGCTGTTCTGCAGCGTCGACCGGCGCATGGGACCGCCGCAGTGGTCGGACCTGGGCATGCTGCTGCAGACCGTGATGCTGCTGCTGCGCGCCGAGGGGCTCGACAGCTGCGCGCAGGAATGCTGGGCGGCGTTCCCGAAGACGGTCGGCGACTTCCTGGCGCTGCCGCCCGAGCGGATGCTCTTCACCGGCATGGCGATCGGCCGCGCCGACCCGGACCACGCGCTCGAGGGCTTCCGCTCCGAGCGCGCGCCGCTGGACGAGGTGGCCGAATTCGTCGGCCTCTGACGCTTCACCGCGTCGTCGCGACACCCGACGCGCGCCACGACCATACTCGGCCCCGTCCCCTTCATCGCCCTTCCCATTCCCTTTCCCGCGCCCGCCATGACCTCCTCCCTCCCGGCGTCCGAGTCCCCGTCGTCGAACGATCCCCACGCCGCCGGAGCGCCTCCGCACGCGCGCGCGGGCGTCGGCGTGACCGTCGCCGCGCTCGGCGTCGTGTTCGGCGACATCGGCACCTCGGTGCTCTACGCCTTCAAGGAGACGCTCAACCCCGCGCACGGCGTCGGCTTCTCGCCCGACGCGGTGCTGGGCCTGCTGTCGCTGATCTTCTGGGGCCTGATGGTGGTGGTGACGCTCAAGTACGTGGTGTTCGTGCTGCGCGCCGACTACGACGGCGAGGGCGGCATCCTGGCCCTGCAGGCGCTGGCGCGGCGGGCCCTGGGCACGCGCGAGGACGCCCCGCGCCTGTGGGGCCTGGTCGGCCTGCTGGGCCTGGTGGGCGCGGCGATGTTCTACGGCGACAGCCTCATCACGCCGGCGATCTCGGTGCTGTCGGCGGTCGAGGGGCTGGAGGTGCAGGCGCCGCAGTTCGAGCGCTTCATCATCCCCGTGACGATCGCCATCCTGGTGGCGCTGTTCGCCGTGCAGCGCAAGGGCACCGAGCGCGTGGGCCGGGTGTTCGGCCCGGTGATGCTGCTGTGGTTCGGCCTGCTGGCATTGAGCGGCGTGCTGCAGATCGTGCAGGAGCCGCGCGTGCTCGCCGCGCTCGACCCGCGCCACGCCGTCGGCTTCCTGTGGACGCACGGGCCGCAGGCGCTGGCGGTGCTGGGCGCGGTGTTCCTGGCCTTCACCGGCGGCGAGGCGCTCTATGCCGATATGGGCCACTTCGGCGCCCGGCCGATCCGCCTCGCGTGGCTGTTCATCGCCCTGCCGGCGCTGGTGCTGAACTACTTCGGCCAGGGCGCGCTGGTGCTGGCCGACCCGGGCGCGGTCGACAACCCGTTCTTCCGGCTCTTCCCGTCGTGGGCGGTGCTGCCGATGGTGGTGCTGGCGGCCATGGCGACCGTCATCGCCTCGCAGGCGGTGGTCTCGGGCGCCTTCTCGCTGACCGCGCAGGCCATCCGCATGGGCTACCTGCCGCGCCTGCGCGTGGTGCAGACCTCGGGCACGGCGATCGGCCAGATCTACGTGCCGTCGATCAACTGGATCCTGATGACCGGCGTGATCCTGCTGGTGCTGGGCTTCGGCAGCTCCAGCGCGCTGTCGGCCGCCTACGGCATCGCGGTGTCGATCACGATGGTGACGACCACCCTGCTCGCGGGCATCGTCGCCTTCGGGCTGTGGCGCTGGAACCGCGTGGCGGTGGCCGTCGGCGTGGCGGTGTTCGTCGCCATCGACCTCGCCTTCGTCACCGCCAACAGCCTGAAGATCGCCGACGGCGGCTGGCTGACCCTGGCCGTGGCGATCGCCGTGATGGCGATCTTCACCACCTGGGCGAAGGGCCGGCGCATCGGCCTGGGGATCGTGGAGGCCGACGCCATCGCGCTCGCGCCCTTCGTCGAATCGCTCGCCGCGCACATGCCGCACCGCGTGCGCGGCACCTCGGTGTTCCTGCATCCAGGGGAGGACTCGGTGCCCTACGCCCTGCTGCACAACCTCAAGCACAACCAGGTGCTGCACGAGCGGGTCGTGGTCCTGGTGGTGCGGTCGCGCCCGGTGCCGCGCGTGGACGCGCGCGATCGCATCTCGGCGCGCACGCTGGGCCACGGCATCTGGGTCGTGACCGCGCGGCACGGCTTCATGGAGACGCCCGACGTGCCCGAGTTCATCCGCGTCTTCGCCTACCAGCAGGGCGTGGCCTGCGACTCGATGACGACCTCGTACTTCATCTCGCGCGCCTCGCTCACGGTGGGGGAGTTGCCCGGCATGAGCCGGTTGCGCCAGGCCCTCTTCGGCTGGCTGCAGCGCAACGCCGGGCGCGCGTCGGACCACTTCCGGTTGCCGGGCAACCGCGTGGTGGAGATGGGCCAGCGAGCGTGAAACAGGCTCGCCCCCAGGCTTCGCGCACTTCGTGTCGCTTCGCCCACCCCCTACCGGGGGCGACACCGGAGGCCCGGCGAAGCCGGTTCCTCGGTGTCCTGGGCTCGCCCCCGGGCTTGTGTACTGCGGGTCGCTTCGCCTACCCCCTGCCGGGGGCGACACCCGAGGCCCGGCGGAGCCAGTTCCTCGGTGTCCTGGGCTTGCCCCCAGGCTCGTGTACTGCGGGTCGCTTCGCCTACCCCCTGCCGGGGGCGACACCGGTGGTCCGGCGAAGCCGGTTCCTCGGTGTCCTGGCACTGGATCGCGCCGGCTTCATCGGTCAGGGTTGCGGATATCGCATCGTGCCGTGATCGCCGGCATCGGCGCCGGCGGTTCTCGCGCGGGCGCTATCGCCGGTTGAACAGCACGCCGAGGTCGATCGCCTGGCCCATGGCCAGGTAGCCGGTGCGGTTGGGGTGGAGCTTGTCGCCGGGGCCGCCGGTGGTGCTCTCGGGGACGAACTCGTCGCGCAGGCCGCCGGTGGCGGGGTCGAGGGTGGCACCGTCGAAATCGGCCACGCCGTCGAACAGGCCGGAGGTGCGGATGAAGGCGTTGAGCGCCTTGCGCTTCTCGTCCTGCTCGGCGTGGCCGTGGGCGGCGCTGCTGCTTCCCAATGCCGAGGTCAGGGTCGCGCCGATGACGCGCACGCCGGGCAGGCCGGCGCGCAGGCGCGCCACGCCCTTGGCCATGCCGTCGCGCACGGCCTCGAAGGAGGCGCCGCCGTTGCGGCTGAAGTCGTTGATGCCTTCGAGCCAGATCACCGTCGACACGCCGGAGAGCGACAGGACGTCGCGCTGCAACCGGTCGCGCGACGACGGACCGCCGGGGAACGGCTTCTGCGGCGAGTAGGCCGCCGGGCCGACCACCTGGTTGCCGCCGATGCCGGCGTTGACGACCGCGACGCGGTTGCCATGGATCGCGTGCAGGCGCCGCGCGAGCACGTCGGGCCAGCGGTCGTCGCCGTTCATGGTGCTGGCCGTGCCGTCGGTGATCGAGTCGCCGAAGGCCACCACCACGCGCGTGTCGGCCGGCGCGCGCATGTCCACCGCGTCGAGGAAATACCACGACGCGGTGCTGAAGGGAAAGGCGGCCTCGTCCTCGGACGCACCGACCGCGCCGGCGCCGGGGCGACCGACGTAGGAGGTGTTGAGCGCCTTCGCGTGCCACGTCATCGGCCCGCTCTCGCCGGCCACGTGGAAGCTCACGGCCAGGCGCCGGCCCGCGAGCGCCACGGCCTCGGCGCTCGATCCCGGATCGCGCACGAACGGCAGCGCCACGGCGTCGCTCCAGACCGATTCGCCCGGCGGCACGGTCACGCCCGGCTGGCCGCCGAAGGTCACGGGACGGTTGGTGCCGGCGACGATCGCCGCGCTGCCGCGCTGCAGGCCGACGAAGGCGCCGTCGAAGGTCACGGGCCGGGTGCCCAGCGCGTTGGAGAAGCGCAATCGCACCTGGCGGCCCCAGACATCGGGCCGCACGATCAGGCGGAAGCTCTGGTCGCGCGCGCCGGCCTCGGGCGACGGAAAGGCGAAGCGCAGGTCGGGCTGCGCCGACGGATTGCCGATGGGGTACGGGCCCTGGACGGCGCCGGTCCATGCCGTCGCCCACTTGTCGGTGGACGCCGGCACGGCACGGGGTGCCGCGGTCTGCGCGGCGGCGGCGAAGGCGACCAGGGCAGCGGTCAGGATTGCGAGGGAGCGAGGGATTCGCAGGGTCATGGAAAAGTCTCCGGAGTGAGGAATCGGACGATCTCCCTCGTCGCACTTCGGAGTATGGACAGCTTCCCGGAAACGACGTGCGTCGAGCGGCCGCCCGCCCATTCCCAGGCCCCATGGAAAAAGGGTCCACGACCTTGCGTCGTGGACCCTTTGATCCGACCTGCCGGTCGACGAGGCGTCAGTCGACCTGCTTGAGCGACGACAGGTCGACGCTGCCGTTCTGGCTCGTGAAACTGGGCGAGCCGTCGCCGGAGCCGCCCTGGGACTGGCTCACGCCGGAGATCTGGTGATCACCCGTGTCGTACTGGGTGACCTTGCCGTTCTGGTCGATGGCCAGACGATGCTGGTCGGGGAAGAACGCATAGCGCATGCCGTTCTGCGAGCCGCTGCTCGACGGATTGGACAGGCCTTGCGGCCACCAGCTCGAATCGGGCGGGTCCATCGGTTTCATGGGCTTCATGGGTGCCATGGGCTTCATCGGTTCCATGTGGATTCCTGGGAAGTGGGGGTGGGAGAAATGCGGATGTCGACGATCGGGCTCAGTAGCGGCGATCGCCGCCGATGAACTTGATGAACAGGGCCGTGAGCAAGGCACCGCCGGCCGCCGCGATCAGCACCGACTTCACGGGTTCGTCGCCGACGTAGCGCACGCTGGCGCTCTGCAGGTCGGCGGCCTTGTGCTTGAGATCGGTGATCTTCTTGCCCGCCGCGTTCACCGCGCCGGAGGCATAGGTGCGCGTGGTCTCGGCCGCATCGCTGGCGATGTCCTTGGCGTCCGCCGCCAGACCCTTGGCCGTGTCGACGGCTTCGCGACCCGTGGCCTTGGCGTCCTCGACCGCCGGACGCAGGGAACGCGCGGCATCGGCACCGATGCTCTTCGCTTCGTTGGCCAGACCGTTGGCCGCCTGGGCGGCGTCGCGTCCCACGTGCCTCGTGTCGTCGGCGAGTTGCGAAGGGGTCTTGAAGTCGTCTGCCATGGAAATCCTTGAAAAATTTATTGCCGACAAAACGCGGTAGTTAATACATATTCACTCATGAATGATTAATTACTCATGTGAGAAATGTCAATATTTCGATGTAGTCAAAATTCAACTTAAGAAATTCTTATTCGAATAGATACTTATATATTTCAAACAAAAGTCACAGTTATTTTCCCGAATTTGCGCAATTTGCCACACGTCGGCCGAAAACGCGCTTTCATCGGGATGTAGGACGATGTCTCTTCTTGTGTAGGACTGCGCCTTGTCAAAATTCGCACACTGTCTAACACAAGGGGTTTTAAGTGACGAAAGTATTAAAGAGTGTACGTTTGGGTACATTTTTGGCCATCGCAGGCTTTTCGGCAGCTCCCACCTGGGCGGCCGATCTGTTGCAGCTGACGGTGCAGGGCAAGTCCTTCACGCTGACCTCGGCGACCACCGTAAGCTACGGGGCCAATAAC